>NZ_JBHTDI010000001.1:475000-1538819 GCF_042666415.1 Sphingomonas sp. GCM10030256 | reverse complement strand
GGCATCGCTCTGAGCAACCAGCAGCGCCTCGCCGGTGTCGACGTCGCTGACGGTGAGCTTGCCACCGGTGGTCAGCACATCGCCGTCCTCGCGCACGTCACCCGCCGCATTGCCGGTGATGCTCGCCGCATCGTTGGTGCCGGTGATGGTCACCGTCACGTCCTGCGTAGCCTTACCACCCTTTCCGTCGCCGATCTCGACCGTGTAGACTTGGGTCCGGGTTTCACCCGCGGCCAGGAAGTCGAGGGCGCCATCGGCAACCGTGAAGTTCCAGCTCACGCTGTTGGCAGCCTGGTCGACCGCAGCCAGCGTCAAGGTGCCGAGCGGGGATGCCACCGCATTGCCGCTGCCGTCCTTGACGACCGACAGCACCGCCGCCGAATGCTGGTCGGTGAGGTCCACATCGGCGAAGCTGATCGTTCCGGTGTCGGTGAGATTGCCGCCTTCGTTCGGCTCCGCCTTCTCGGTCACCGCGCCAGCGGCATCGGTACCGGCAACCACGATCGTCGGAGCATCGTTGGTGCCGGTGATTACCACCGTCACGTCTTTATTGACCGTGCCACCCTTACCGTCGCTGATAGCCACCGTGTAGACTTGGGTCCGGGTCTCACCCGCGGCCAGGAAGTCGAGGGCACCGTCTGCAACCGTGTACGTCCAGCTCACACTGTTGGCGGTCTGATCTAAGGCTCCAAGCGTCAGGGCGCCGAGCGGGGCCGATACCGCGTTGCCGTCGGCGTCCTTGACACCCAGCACCGCTGCCGAATGCTGATCGCTGAGGTCCACGTCGGCAAAGCTGATCTTTCCCGTGTCAGTGAGATCACCCCCCTCAATCGGCTCCGCATTCTCGGTCACTCCGCCAGCAACGTCAGTGCCCGCGGTCAAAATGACTGGGCCATCATTCCTCCCGGTCACCTGGACAGTGACTGTCGCCCAGCTCAGTGTCCCATTCGCGAGTCGAATGGCATAGGTGAACTTGTCGGTTTTGGTTTCACCAGCCGCCAGCCAATCCAGAGAATTGGTATCGTAGTGAACCTTGCCGTCCACGATTGAGATCCGCGCGCCAAGATCGCTGCACTCGGGTATTGTTGCCTTTATGTCGCTAGTGAGAAGGTCGATGGTCCCGTTCGCACTATCATCGGTCCGGGTGGCATCATCGATCGACCAGAGGATCTTCGCAGCGCCGCCCAGATCATTCGACATCACATCGAATGTAAAAACGCAATTCTCATACGCGTTGTACTGGTCGTCCTTGGCCTGCGGAGTGTTGGCAAAAGACGCCGTCGTGCCGCCGCTGGTATTGGTCGCCATGTTGGAAGTTCCCTGATCCAGAACGGAGCAGGTTGGTCCGACGGGCCCTGCAATCAGCAAGGCCCGTCGGTTGCCCCCACCCCTGAGGTTATGTGGCGGCGATAGTAGATTCGTTTACAGACGGTTAGCATAACGAATGTATAAAGGACCCAGATTGGGACACTCGCGAGCGGCCAAGGTCCAGCTGGCGCGTTGCGTCTCTAACGCACTTTGCTGCAGGCCAAGCCGTACGGTTCAATTTCGTTATGCTGTCGTTATGCTCGCGGGATCGCGGCTGACCGCCTACAACCTGTCAGTTCAGAACTCCAAGGCACAGACGGCGCAGTGACATCGGTCCTCCTAGTTGATGATGATCCCCAGATCGTAAGGGCGATCGTGCCGGCACTTGAGGTCAGTGGACTGAGTGTGAAGGTCACGAGCACTGGGCAGGAAGCCATCGATCAGGTTGACGCAACGGGTTGGGACGCCCTCATCGTGGACCTGGGTCTACCTGATATGGACGGTAAGGCGGTCATCCGCCATCTCCGTGACAGCTCCTCAACGCCGGTGGTCGTCATCTCGGCACAACATTCACAGGCGGAGGTTGACGCGGCGCGTGGAGCCGGCGCCAACCGGTTTCTCCATAAGCCCTTCCGAACGCCTGACCTGATTGCCTGTATCAATCAGTTAGTTAGCAGCTAGCGCAGGGCGTCATCCGGGCAGCTGCTCTGATTTGGCGTTAACCACAATCAATATATTCAAATTTATTGTCTGGAATGCTAACAGGTCGCCCCAAGCGTAGCGAGGAGTGATGCCTGTAGCGCGTATCCGCAACGGTCGTGTGCTTACTGGTGACCTGGTTGCTGCATTGCTCGCACCAGCATGCGCGTTCGTTGCCGCAGAGATTATCCATTCAGTCTTGGCCCTGACGCGTCTCGGGCTCCTGTTCCTTGCAGCTGTGACCGTGGTCGCCAGCATGAGGGGCAGCCGCGCCGCGATTTTCGCCGCAATCATCAGCGTCGTTGCCTACAAGTTCTTCCTCGATCTTCGGACAGATGAGTATACGACCACTGCCGAAGATCTCCTAAACATGACGATCTTCCTCGTAGTCGCGCTAATTACCGGCGCTCTCGCGGGGAAGGTTCATGACGAAGCGGCCAAGGCTCGGCAGCATGCCGAACGCATGGATTTGCTTTTCAGAACCAGCCGGCTTCTTGCGGAGGAAAACCAACAGGAGTTCTGGCCAGTCTTAACCGATGCAATCGCACGTGGTTCAGGTGGGGCTGCTATCTCCCTCGACGCGAACGGCGCCGTTCGCGCGCAGAGCGGCGAGATCGGAGAGGCCGCAGCCGTGATCGCGTTCGGCAAGCTAACAATGCAGGCTGAGGCGGCCTCAGAGGAGACAAACAGCCTCAGCAGTGACGGCTGGCGCGCTCGCAGGATCCCCTCGGAAGCTCCGTATGCGGGCGTCCTTCTCTGGAAAGCTGAGGCACCTGACAGCGAGACGGATGATTTCGTGGACCTGGTGGCCGATCTTGCATCTGCATCGACCGGTAGGTCCCGCATCCGCGAAGAACAGGCGAGGATAGCTGCTGCCGAAGAGGGAGGTAAGCTGAGGGAGGCTCTTCTGTCCTCAATCTCTCACGACTTTCGCTCTCCGCTCTCGGCTATCATCGGATCCTCCACCAGCCTCCTTGAATATGGCGACAAGTTCGAACCGTCCGTGCGCACTGACCTGCTGCTCAATATCCGGGACGAGGGCGAGAAGCTCAACCAGTTCGTCGGCAACCTGTTGAACATGACGCGCCTACAATCTGGCACCGTTCAGCCTAATTGCAAAAGCTTGAAGGTCGCCGAAGTGATTGACGCGGCCGCTGAACGGCTCAAGCGCCATCACGAGAGCACTCCCAGAATAGAAGTAGATGCGGACTGCCATGTCATGGCCGACCCATTGCTGCTGGAGCAGGCTGTGTACAACGTGCTCGACAACGCGGCCAAGTATGCTCCGTCCGAGGACAGTATCCTGGTGCGCTGCACTACTCATGACCATGCATCTGAGATCCGGATCATCGATCACGGCCCGGGGCTGCCCGAGGAAGATCAGGCCGGAGTATTTACAGCCTTCCATTTCGCTCGAGAAAAACGTCAGGTTAACGGCACGGGGCTGGGGCTCTCCATTTCACGTGGGTTCGTAGAAGCAATGGGGGGGACCATCGAGGCCAGGAGCCGGCGCGACGGTGCACCGGGACTTGAAGTCGCCATCATGCTGCCACGGAGCGAGCCGTGAAAAAACTGCGAATATTGGTTGTCGAGGACGAACCGGGCATTGTTCGGGTCCTGGAGCCCACAATCAGTGCAGCCGGGGCGACCGTGAAGGTTGCTTGGGACGGCCGGGAAGCAGTCACCCACCTGAAGGACGCCGAGTACGACCTGGTTCTTTGCGACCTCGGTTTGCCCGACATGGATGGCAAGGAACTGGTCGGGAAAATTCGGGAAGGCTCGGACATCCCGATCATTGTGCTGTCCGCTTCCGGGGCCGAGGAGGATCGGATCAGGGCACTCGACGCTGGTGCCGACGACTTCGTCGGCAAGCCCTTCTCGGCCGGCGAACTGCTGGCAAGGATCAGGGCTGCTGTACGTCGCCGCTCCCCCACGCGAGGCGCTCAGAAGGTCAGGTTTGGTGAACTGGAAATCGACATGGAGCGCAGGCGTGTCGTGCTGCAGGGCGAGGAGATCCGGCTGTCTGCAAGAGAACACTCGTTGCTGAGACTTCTAGCTCAATCTTCGGACGGAGTGGCAACTCACCGCGAGATTATCGAAGAAGTATGGGGACCTGATGCGAGGGCCGAAACTCAATCGGTTCGCGTCCTCGTTGGCCAGCTACGTCAAAAGTTGGAGGAAGACCCCTCCTCACCTCGCATCGTTCGCACCGAACCCGGTATTGGCTACCGACTTTCTGCGCCCCGAACGGCGGCCGCGGAGCTTACTTATGAGTGACCCTGGGTCATGAAACGCGGTCCGCTGCCGAGGTAATGCTCTTCACTTCTAACCAGTGACTTCCATACTGCTGCTTCTCGTGCTCGGCTCGTCTCTCAGTCGCCACTCGACGCGAGCGCTTCTCGTGAGCTCGGCATTGCCCTAAGCGAGCGCCGAAGAATTACTCGGTCGGGAGGGGCTCAGTCCGTTCGCGCTCCTCGACGAGATTGCCGAAGTTCTCCAGCTGGATGTCAGCCCACAGAACTGGCCGACCGGGATCGGCGGGCTCTTCCACGGCCTGCGCTGCTCAAGAAGCTGATGGAGACGCTTCGCTCAACCATGGCAGACGACCAGGACAACGTACCTGTACTGCTTATGCGTAACGCGTGGGAGTTCGGACGCCTCCAGCAGGATTGGCCAGGGATCAGCTTCAGCGCCGTTCGGGAGCGGAGCTAAGAACTAAAGAAGAATTGCCCGAAAGCGACATGTGCGCATCGGTGGGCTGACGCTCACCGGGTCCTCCAACCCGGCGAGCGTCGCCATTGCTCCGTTCTGCGTTCCTACATCTGCGGCTTGACCGCAGTTCGACCCTGCTCAGTCCCAATCAAGAGCGCGCTGACAAGCCAGATCAGCGACCCCGTTCCCCTACCGAACCACTAGTTGGTAGAGGCTCGGAGCTCGTGCGTTCTACCCGGCCACCGCTGGCGATGTATGCATCAACAAGCTCTTCAAGGACGTCGAGCGGAACGGACCCGTTCTCCAGCACTACGCCGTGAAAATCTCGGACGTCGAACCGACTACCGAGAGCCTGGCGAGCACGATCGCGGAGCTCCAGGATCTTCAGCTGGCCGATCATGTAGCTTGTCGCCTGCCCCGGCCAGTTGAAATAGCGCTCGACCTCCTTGGTGGCATCGCGCTCCGAGAGCAGGGCATTCTGTAGAAAATACTGGATCGCCTGTTCGCGGGTCCACTGCTTCGAGTGAATGCCCGTATCCGTTACCAGGCGGACCGCACGCCAGAGCTGCGTCGAAAGCATCCCGAACTCAGAATAGGGATCCTGGTAGAAGCCCATCTCCTTGCCGACTCCCTCAGCATAGAGGCCCCAGCCTTCTGCATAGGCGCCATAGCCGCCGAACCGACGGAACTTGGGCACGTTTGGAAGCTCCTGCGCCAGCGCGATCTGGAAGTGGTGGCCCGGCGCTCCCTCGTGATAGCTGATCGCCTCGGTTTGCGGCTTCAGCACCTGGTTCATGTCGGCTAGGTTCACGTAGTAGATGCCTGGACGCGAACCGTCTTCGGACGGGCTGTTGTAAAAGGCGACGGGAGCCGTTTCCTGGCGCCAGGTTTCAACTGCGCGGACTTCCAAGGGAGCCTTCGGCAATCGCCGGAAATATTGCGGCGCCTTGTCCATGACCTGCGCGATGTAGCGCTTCGCGTCGGCGAGATATTGCTGACGCCCCGCGTCCGTATTCGGATATTTGTACTGACGCCCGCTGGTGATGTGTTTGAAGAAGTCCTGCAGTGAGCCGCGGAAGCCGACCCGGGCCTTGATCCGCTCCATCTCCCCGTGAATGCGCGCCACCTGCTGTAGGCCGATCTGGTGAATCTGATCGGCGTTGAGGTCGGTCGTGGTCGAGTTCTTCAGCTGGTTGGCGTAGAATGCGGCGCCCTGCGGGAGGCTCCAGGCGCCACGATTGCCCTGGCTCTGCGCCTCCAGCGCATCCCAGGTCGCCAGGAACGTGCGATAACCGCGCTGAACCGGGCCGGTCAGCGCCTCGCGCGCTTGCGCAACCAGCCGATCCTTTTCGGACTGAGGTACGCCGAGCTTCGCGACCTTTGACTTGAAGTCGGCAAACACCGGCGTGTCAGGACCCGCTCCGAACGGCGCTCCCGCCAGCACCCTTCGCGCATCGGCGCGCACAGGAGCGAAATTGAACCGGGACGGTACGATGCCCATGCTCGCTTGCTGGCGCATGTTGGCAGTGATCTCGTTCATCACCCGCTCGACCTCGCGCAGGCGCGAAACGTAGGCTTCGGCGTCAGCGACACTGCTCACCCGATGCTGGTTGATCAGGAACACTGGAATGGAGCCCGCTGGGCTTCCGTTGGTGCTCGCCGGGAAGCTGTGCCAACGCCACTGAAAGGAGGCGATGTCCTGTTCGATCTCCTCCTCGAACATGCGATAGCTGAGCCTGCCGGCAGGCGACAGGTTAGTTGGATTGAATTGCGCGCGCAAAGCCGCGAGTTGGCGTTGCGCCAGGGCAAGCCCCTCCTGACGATAGGCGTCGGTGTAGTTGTTCAGGCGGTCGTATTGTTCCTTGCGGCCCAGCCCGGTCAGCGCCTGCGGCGATCTCGCCAACTGCTCTTCGAACGCCGCATCAAGGAAGGACAGAAGTCGCTGGTCCTCTGCCGCCGGGTCCACCGCTGCCTGCACGGGAACAACCTGCGTGGCCGCTGCAGGCAACGCTGTCGGCAGAGCGGGACGCGGCGCCGTGGTGCACGCCGATGTAGCAAGCAGGAACGCGATCGTAGCAAAAGTAGGCTTCATCGGTTGAGGTCTCCGGCGCGGCGGTGATTTTGTGGGCTAGGGCTAGCCTTGGCCGAGACGAACGTCCATCCAGACAATCAACGCAGAGCCGAGGCAGACGCCTTTTTCGCAGGGTCTTGTAGGGAGTTGCATGTGAGACGACGCACGTTCCTGGCTGCCGTGCCCCTTGCCACGATCGGCCTCCCGTTCGCTCGCAATGCGTCGGCACAAGCCTCAAGCACCCCACTCCCTGTCAGCCCGGCACTGCCGGGCACACGCTTGTTCCCGGACGTGCACGCCGGCGACAGACCGGTGGGCGCAAGCTTTGGCACCCGGTCCGAGGTATTCGGGCGCAACGGTGCGGCGGCGACGTCCCATCCCCTCGCCACTTTGGTCGGCATTGAAATACTGAAGAAAGGCGGCTCCGCGGTGGATGCCGCGATCGCGATCAACGCGGCGCTTGGCTTCCTTGAACCCACGGCCAACGGCATCGGCGGTGACCTTTACGCAATGTTGTGGGACCCTGCTGCCTCAAAGGTGGTGGGTATCGCAGGATCAGGTCGATCCCCGCGCGCGCTAAGTTTGGACACGGTCCGCTCCCGCACCCGCAATGGCGTCCTGCCGCCCTACGGCGCGGTGACGGTAACGGTGCCGGGGACAGTCGACGCCTGGTGGCGACTTCACAAGCGCTATGGCAAACTCCGCTGGGCCGAGCTGTTCGAGCCAGCCATTGTCTATGCCGAGGGGGGCGTGCCGCTCTCTCCAGTCGTCGCCTACTACATGAACCGCGCAATGGCGAACTTCGCTCGCCCCGGCCAAGGCATCGAAGAAGTCGCCAACGCCCAAGCGACTTACCCCTCGGGCGAGCGTGCGCGCGCTGGCGAGGTCTTCCGCAATCGCGACCTTGCCCGGACCTACCGGATGATCGCGCAAGGTGGTCGCAATGCCTTCTACGAGGGCGAGATCGCGCGGACGATCGAGGCCTACTTCCGGCGCGTTGGCGGGTGGATGACCCGCGCCGACCTCGCTGCACACCAGAGCAATTGGAGCGAGCCGCTGATGACCACATATCGCGGCGTCGGCGTCCATGCGCTTGCAGAAAACACGCAAGGCCTCGCGACGCTGCAGATGCTCAACATGCTGGAGCGGTTCGACATGCGGCGGGCTGGGTTCCAGTCTCCGCTAGCAATCCACCTCGGCGCTGAAGCCAAGCGGCTCGCCTACGAGGATCGCGCCCGGTGGTACGGCGATCCGAACTTCTCGCGCGTGCCGGTCGAGTGGCTGGTGTCCAAGGAGTATGCCGCTGAGCGGGCGAAGCTGATCCGGCCTGACCGAATCAATCCCACGGTTCGTCCCGGCAATGCCCCTTCTCAGGGCGACACCACTTACTTCTCCGTCGCCGACCGGAACGGGATGATGGTGTCGATGATCCAATCCAACTTCCGCGGCATGGGCTCGGGCCTGGTCGCGGACGGGCTCGGCTTCATGTTCCAGGATCGCGGGCAGCTCTTCTCGCTGCAGCCGGGGCATCCCAACGTGTACGCGCCCGGCAAGCGTCCCTTCCAGACAATCATCCCCGGTTTCGCGACCCGTGATGGCAAGCCGTGGCTGTCCTTCGGCGTCATGGGCGGCGGAATGCAGCCTCAGGGGCAGGCGCAGATTATCATGAACCGGGTCGACTGGGACCTTGACGGGCAAGCCGCCGGGGATGCGCCGCGCTGGCAGCACGAGGGCTCGTCGGAGCAGATGGGCGAGGACGACAAGAGCATCGGCGGCACCGGGCTGCTCAGGCTGGAAACCGGAGTTCCAGATTCAACCGCTGCAGCGCTGGCCGGCATGGGCTGGCGGATCGGCCCGTCTGACGGCGGCTTTGGCCGCTACTCCTCGGTTGAGCGGCGCGAGAGCGGCGGCGAGCGGGTCTACGCCGCCGCTTCGGACGTTCGCGCAGACGGCATCAGCCTTGCCTACTAATATGATGAAGCAAAGACATTTTGCCGCAGCGGGAGTTGCATCCCTCCTGCTCTGCACTGGCGCTAGCGCTCAGGAGGATCGGCCGGCGTACGTCCGGGCACTGGCCGCCGGTTACAAGGCTGCCTTCGTCTGCAGCAACCTGTTCAACGGCGGACTGTCCGAGCAGCAGACCGAGACCGACGACCTTCGGGGCACCTACAGCAGCCTTAATCCAATCTTCCCTACCCTTACCGCGACGATCGACCGGCAAGGGCGAACAGTGTCTGTCCCCTACGATGACGCCATGCCGCCGAGGATCGCTGTCTGGCGGCCAAGCCTCGGTTGCACCCAGTTGCCGATCGGCGCGGGTCCCGACGCCGCAAGTACCTTGCCGCGCATGCCACTAAGTCCCCCTAATCTCGATATGCAGCCATGGCCGACGGGAGACCGGCAGGCGACCGCTCGGCCAAACGGGGATGCAGCCGCCCTCGCGGGGGTCGTCCGAAGCGCCTTCGATCGCCGCACCTACGGGCAAGGCTCGGAGACGACCGCAATTCTGGTCGTCCAGCAGGGGAAGATCGTCAGCGAGCGCTATCGGTCGGACCTCAACATGCATTCCTCGCAGCGCACCTGGTCTGTCGGGAAGAGCATCGCCGGCACGGTCATGGGAGCGGCGGTTCACCAGAGCCTGATCGACGTCAAAGCCGCGGCGCCCGTCCCGGAATGGCAGCACATCGGCGATCCGCGGCGGCGCATTTCTACCGACCAGCTGCTTCGAATGGCGAGCGGCCTCAACAGCGACCATGCCGGCAACCGCACGGACGCGCTTTACTTCGGCGGCGTCGCCGTCGCCGACCAAGCGGCGAGTTGGCCACTGGTGGCGGAGCCCGGCACCGCTTTCCGCTACGCGAACAACGATACGGTCCTGGCAATCCGTGGACTCCAGCACGTGCTTGGAGACGGCGAGAAGTCGCTTCGCTTCCCCTTCGAGGCTTTGTTCTGGAAGATCGGTATGACTCGCACGGTTCCGGAGACCGACTGGCGCGGCCATTTCATCATGTCCAGCCAGGTCTGGACTACGGCGCGAGACCTCGCACGATTGGGAATCCTCCACCTCAACGACGGCGTATGGAACAGCCAACGTATTCTGCCCCCCGGGTGGACTGATTACGTGCGAAGCCACGGCCCCGCGCAGCCCACTTCCGGCTACGGCTATGGTGCGACCTGGTGGACTTTCCCGAAGGATTCCAGCCTGCCACAGGACGCAATTGTTGCTCAAGGGAATCGGGGCCAATATGTCGTGGTGATCCCCTCACTCTCACTGGTGATCGTCCGCCGTGGATTTGATGCCACCGGCATGAACTTCGACCTGACTCGCTTCACAAAGGACCTGCTCGCCGCAGTGCGCTAGGCTACTAAGCCACCCGTTCGCCGTTCCAGGCCCTGGTCATTGACGCGAGCACTTCGAGCGGGATGTCGCCGGTCAGGAGCATCAGGTCGTGGTAAGCCTTTAAGTCGAAGCGCGCCCCTAACCGCCGCCGCGCCTCGTCCCGAAGGCGCAGCATCTCGTTGTGTCCGATCTTGTAGGCCGTGGCTTGACCAGGCCGCGCGACATACCGATCGATCTCGCGCTCGGTGGCCCCGCGATTGCGGCCAACCGTATCCATGAAGTAGCGGATCGCGTGTTCGCGGCTCCAGCCCATCGCGTGAATGCCGGTGTCGACCACGAGACGGGCAGCGCGAAACAGGAAGCTCTGGATCATGCCAATCCGAGCAAGCGGCTCGTCGCGGTAGAAGCCGAGTTCGTCGGCCAACGTCTCGGCATACAGCCCCCAGCCCTCCGCGAAAGCGGAGATGCCAGTCGCTCGATGCAGCATCGGAAGGTCCCGCGCCGAGTTGACGATCGCACCCTGCCACAAATGCCCGGGGATCGCCTCGTGCGCGGTCAGCGTAGGCAGGCCGAAGCGCGGCCGCGAGTGAACGTCCTGCAGGTTGATGTAGAAGATGCCGGGCCTCGTGCCCTCGATATCAGTGGCCTGGGCGTAGGCGCCGGCCGAGCCCACCTCGATCGCGATCGGAACCCGGCGCACCTCCATCGGACTGGTTGGAATGGAGTAGAAAATCTCCGGCATGCGCGCCCGGAACCGGTCCATCCAGCCAGAGATATAGGTGAGCAGTTCACGCCGTCCTTCATCGTTGTTCGCAAACAGCTGCCCCGGAAGCTGCTCGAGCGAGGCAATGCGACGACCGATGGCACCGTCGCCGATGCCCCGCGCGCGCAAAAGCGGATCGGCCTCGCCGGTCAGCCGCGCCACCTCCTCAAGTCCGAGCCGATGCACCTCCTGCGCCGACATGCCGGTGCTGTTGAATACGCGCAGCGTGTAGGCATAGAACTCGTCGCCGTTCGGCAATCGGCTGATCCCGGGATTGCTCGTCGCGATCCGCCGCTGCTCGGTGAGGAGCGCCTCCTGTCGACCGAGCGCCGCGGCAAGCGGCCCATCAACGATCCGGACGGCCCGCGCCTCCCAGTCACCAGGGAGGTTCTTCTCCTGCGCGCGGCCGACTAGCGAGCTTACCAGACCGCTTCTCGAGCCGCGTTCACCGAGTGCGGTCCGGGTCTGTCGAAGCGCCTTGTCCAGGATGAAGTCAGGTGGGACGATTCCCGCTGCGGCATCCGCACGCGCGAGCGCCACCTCCGAATCAATCAAGCCCGGAAAGGCCTCGAGTCTGTCCAGATAGGCTTGTGCGTCCGCGTGCGTCTCGATCTTGTGCTGCACGTCGAGGAAGTTCGGCACCCCGACATAGGAGCCATAGATCTGAGTGATCACATACGGGGCCGAGTTGATCCCATAGCTTAGCGAGCGCCGCTGGACCGCACGCTCCCCAAACCAGATCGCCGTGTCGAGCAGCGCCCGCTCCCGCAGCGGCAAACGTGCGCGGTCGAACGCCCGAAGTCTGGGCAATGCGTCGATCAGCGGCGCCCACCAGCCATTCCGGCCCGTAACGGAGAGGTCCGTCAGCTGGGACTTGAGACCAGCGCGCGCACCGACGTCTAGACCAAGATTGGTGGCGGCCTCAGGTTCCAACTGAAGCATTTGCTCGAAAACCTGATCGTAGATCGCGTTGGGACCCGTGTTCGCCGACGCCGCTGCAAGTCCGAGAGGGGCACCGCGGGAACAGCTGGCGACGCCGGCCGCCGACAAAGCCATTACAAAAGCTCGACGCGAGATCATGAATTCACTCCTCGGCCTCTCTCTCGCAAGCTGCAGAGATATTTACAACGGAGGCTACAGCATCAGGGACGGCGAAGTAGGCACTGCTTCAACGCCGCCAAAGGTTGCGCGCCCCTGACCAAGTTGGTTCTTGACCTGATACCCCACGAAAAGGTCGCGCCGGACCGAACCGGTGGACGACCTGTCGCGACCTCTTCGCCTGGTGCGCGCTAATGGGTCCATGTTGGGCGCAAAATTTACGTAACGTCCAATCAACACCTTGATTCTAATATTGTAATGCGCATTAACGACACGGATTGGAGTTCAGGGTAAGGTGTCACAGAGTTGTGGCGGTGCCGTCAGGATGCTCGCCGGACCTGCCGATGAAGCGGGCGCGGAGGTTGTGACCCTGCGCAGGGAATTGGCCGAAAGCCGCCGTCAGTTTGGCAGCGTGCTGCGCAGTCTCTCAGGCCTCTTCTACAGGTGCGAACTCCAGGCCCCTTGGCGGATGTCCTTCGTCAGCGAGGGCGTCCAGGAACTCACTGGTTACCCGGCAGCGGAACTCGAAAGGTATGATGGCTGGTCGGAGATCATCGTCTCCGAAGACAGGACCACCGTTGAAAAGGCTGTTGCGCTTGGTGTGTCTGAGAGGCGCAACTTCGATCTCGCCTACCGTATCCGACGCAAGTCGGGGGAGATCCGCTGGGTCACCGAACGTGGAAACGCCGTGTACGATGACAACGGGGTCCCACTCTTCCTCGAAGGCGTCATCAGCGACATCAGTGGTCGAATGGCAGCCGATGAGCTGCAGAAGACGACTCTCGCGCGCTGGAAACGAACGCTTGATGCCATTCCGCAGATGGTGTGGACCATGGCTGCCGATGGTTCGGACGAATTCTATAATGCGCAGTGGATCCTGTTCACCGGCTATCAGCTCAGCGACCACGTCGGTGTAAGCCGCGCCGATCTGGTTCATCCGGATGACCGCGAGCGAGTAACCAAGCTGTGGAATGATTGCTTTGAAGAGGGCAAGCCATACGAGGCCCAATATCGATTAAAACATGTTGGTGGCGGGTACAGGTGGATCCTGAGCCGCGGCGAGCCGGACGTCGACTCGAGTGGCAAGCCTTTGCGCTGGTACGGTACATGCACCGACATCAACGATGAGGTGATCGGGCGCGAGGCGCTTCAGGCGAGCGAAGCTGTTAGTCGGACCATGATCGAGGCCAGTCCGGATTGCATCGCGTTGCTCGACGTCCTCGGAAATGTGAAATATCTCAACCCCGCCGCTCTCCAGACGCTTGGCCTGAGCGATACAGCGCCCCTGCTCGGCCGCTCATGGGCAGAGAATTTCCCGGATTCGAGCCGCAGTGCTGCAGTGGTTGCAATCACCCAGGCGACCCTTGGCGCGACTGGTCGCTTCACCGCGAGGCGGCGCAACGCGCACGGGGACTGCTGGCTCGACATCCTAGTTGCACCGATTACGGACGATCAGGCACAGCTGAGCAGTCTGATTTCTATCGCTCGCGACATCACTCACCAGAAGACTGCGGAAGATCGCGTGCGATGGGCCGCTAATCATGATCCGCTGACCCAATTGCCCAATCGCGCTCTGTTCCAGCAAACTCTCGACAAAGCCATTGCCGACGCTCACGCGACCGGTGGCTACGTCACCGTGCTCATGCTGGATCTGGATGACTTCAAGCGCACCAACGACGGTTTAGGGCACGACGCCGGCGATGCGCTTCTCACCGAGTTCGCAACCCGCTTAAGAGCACTGGTGCGCGCAGACGACATGGTTGCGCGGCTTGGGGGCGACGAGTTTGCAGTGCTGTTGCAAGGGGTGGGCAAGAAGGACGACGTCGAAGCGGTAGTTCAATCGATCAAGACTGGACTCAAGGCGCCTTGTCATTTCGACGGTAAGCTGTTGGACATCCGAACCAGCATTGGTGCGAGCAGCTTCCCGCGCGACGGAGACAGCCGCACGGTGCTCCTGAAGCATGCCGACATCGCCCTTTATGTCGCGAAGAGTGCTGGACGAGGTGTCTTTCGAATTTTCGAGGCAGCGATGCGCGCAGACGCCCAGAAGCGCTTGTCGGTGCTCAGCCTGGCCCGGGACGCGGTACGAGAGAAGAGGATTGTCCCTTATTACCAGCCGAAAGTCGATTTGCGTACGGGCCGCCTTGATGGCTTTGAGGCGCTGCTGCGTTGGAAACACCCATCTAAAGGCATTCAGACCGCCGAACGAATCGCTGGTGCCTTCCAGGACGGTGCGCTGGCAGCGGATATCAGCGATCTTATGATCGACAGCGTTATCGCCGACATGCGTAACTGGGCCGACGCCGGCGTTCCCTTCCAGCATATTGCAGTCAATGCGGCGGCGGCGGAGTTCCGGAACGGACAATTTGCCGACCGGCTGATCGAGCGGTTGCACCGCGCCAACCTTCCCGCCTCCTGCTTGCAGCTTGAAGTGACGGAGACCGTTTTCCTCGGGAGGGGAGCGGAGCATGTCGAGAATGCGCTGAAGGCGCTTTCCCGAGAAGGCGTCCAGATCGCCCTTGATGACTTCGGAACGGGCTATGCCTCGCTCTCGCACCTAAATCACTTTCCTGTCGACGTGATCAAGATCGACCGCTCCTTCATCAGGAAGCTGTCCACGAGTGATCATGATGCCGCCATCGTTCGAGCTGTGATCAAACTCGGCCGGAGCCTTGGCATCAAGATCGTCGCCGAAGGAATAGAGGCTGAGAGCCAGGCAGACTTCCTGAGGAAGCACAGGTGCCATTCCGGTCAGGGCTTTCTTTTCAGCAAAGCCGTTCCGGGCATTGGGGCTCGATCTCTCGTCAGCAAGTGGGACGAGACACGCTTCGCCGCCTAACTTGGTTGGACGCCTGACTGGCTGAACAGCCAATAGCAGGGCCGCTCCAAGCGCGTCCTGCTGAGTAGCCGGCTGGGCCCCGGGACAGTATTGGGTCCTCTCGCGCCCCGCTCCGCGCGTCCGGTCCCTGTTGGCAGGCGTAACTTGGTCCTGCGAATTTCGCTCGGCACTGGGTCCTTGTAGGGCGCACTTGCCGGACCTTTGTCTTCTAGATGGTCACGCCCGGCGCTCGACGACGGTTTTCAGAATCGGGGCCGTTGTGATGGAGGTGACGCCGGGCACCTCCGCGAGGCGGGCCCTCACCTCCCCCAGAGCTTCGTTGCTACTTGCCTTGACCATCAGCACGGCGTCGATTGTTGGACCTGCCACGGACCAGCATGCCGTTACTTCCGGCCAATCCTCAAAGCGCCGGATAACCGTCGCGCACGGGCGGGTGCCGATGCAGAGCAACAACAATGCCTTCACGGGTGCATCGTCGGGGACACGCCCTCGCACCACTGTGTAGCCGCGGATCGTGCCTTCATCTTCGAGACGGGCAAGACGCCCTTGCACCGCAGTGCGGGACAGGCCCACCGCCTTGGCAAGCGCCACGACTGGTTTCCGGGCATTCTTGTCGAGCAAAGAGAGCAGATGCTCGTCGATCTCGTCCAGCTTTCGGTTCACCACGAGAGCCATCCACCTTGCATTCTGCCGTTCGATCCGTCGTCTTGCTTGTCGATCAATCGCGCCCTGTCGAGACATATTGTGCCTGAAGGGAGATGATCATGCGCGCATTCGACACTCGAACACTCATGGGACCTGTGGACTGGTCCGGGCCAACCTACAGCGGATTCGGGGATGCGAGCGTCAAGCTTCGCTGGATCAAGGATGCCTACAAGTGGCACATCAACGACGGACCCGAAGTCTTCCTCGTGCTTGATGGCATCGTCGACATGCACGTCAGAAGCGGTGACCGGGAACCCGTTATACAGCGCCTCTCGTCCGGCCAGATGATCTTCATCGAAGACGGAGAGGAGCATATCGCATACCCATGCGGAGACGCGCGTATTCTGGTCGTGGAACGCGCCGACCGAGATACGGAATGCGCTGGAGATGGAGCAGAGCATTGAAGATCGATCACATCACCCTGGTGGTCAGCAGCCTTGCGGCAAGCATGCCCTACTACGAAGCGCTGCTGCCTATGTTGGGTTTCGCCAAGAAGCGTGAGCACATCTGGACGGACAACGAAGGCTTCTTCTTCCAGTTTCGGGAGTCTCGCCCGGACCTCCCCGGATATGAGCGCTACGGCCCGGGCATGAACCATCTGGGCTTCTCTGCCCCGGACGTAGAGACCGTCCGATCCGTCAAGCTCGCGATGTCGAACGCTGGCTTTGCCACTCCCGAGATCCAGCACATCGGTCCTGCGACTGCCTTGTTCATGAAGGACCCGGACGGCATCCGTTTCGAAGTGACGCATACTCCGCCGGGCATCGACCCTGTCGATTGAAAGCCGGGGCCGTCACTGGAAAGACGCGGAACCGTCTCGGCATGACGGAAACGCTCTGAGGCTTGCGTGGAAGTCACCGCACGCACCCGCTCACGAGCCCTTGCCAGGACTCTCCTAACCTGGGTTAGCAGGATACTCCTTAGCCCCGTGGGTGCAATAAACGCTGGCTTCCAACCAGTCCGTGCGTTTCCACCGGGCCTAGGATCCCTCGACAGCCGTGCGCGATTTCAGCCATCTTCTCCCGATGACAGGAGATGGAGCCGCGAATGTTCTTCTGCTGGGCGCAAGCTTGGCCTGCGGATTGATGATTGGGGTCGAACGGGGGTGGCGGCTCCGTGACGAGGCGCCGGGGTCACGAGTGGCCGGGGTCCGGACCTACACCCTTCTCGGCGGTGGGGGCGGGATCGTCGCCATCGCGGGGACCACGCTTGGCACGGCTGTTTCAGCGGCGCTGTCCTTCACGATTACCGCTGGGCTGGCGGTGGCCTACTGGCGCGACCCCGCGGCTCGCGACGCAACGAGCTTCGTTGCGGCAATCCTGGCTTTCGCACTGGGCCTGCTGGCAGGCGCAGGACAGCCGCAACTCGCAGTTGCCGGAGCGGCAGTCGCAACCCTGATCCTGGCCACTCGCCAGCAAAGCCACGGCTTCATTGCCCGCATGAACGACAGGGACGTCCATGCATTCGCCCGCTACGCCGTGATTGCAGGGGCCATCCTCCCCTTTCTTCCGAACCGCAGCATGGGTCCGCTCGGCGCCTGGAATCCGTTCCAACTGTGGCTCGTGGTCGTGCTGGTCACGGGCTTTTCGTTCGCCGGTTACATCGCAAACCGCACCATGGGCGCTCGGCGAGGAGTGCTTGCCACGGCCCTGATCGGCGGGGCCTATTCGTCAACGGCGGTCACGGCATCCTTGTCGCAGCGGCTCGGCAAGGGCGAGGCCGGCCCGTTCACCGCCGGCATCCTACTGGCCAGCGCAGTCATGTACCTCCGGGTGCTGATTCTGGTCGCCATCCTCTCGCCCTCAACACTGCCCCACTTGACGGTCATTGTCGGCCCTGCCGTACTTGGGGCCATTCTCGTCGCTGCATGGGCCTGGCTGCGAGCTCCAAGGCCCGCGGAGGATGGTGCCGACGTGCCGGGCAATCCCGTGGAATTGCTGCCCGCGTTTGGCTTTGTCGCCATCGTTGCCTTGGCCGCGGTCGCGACCAGGTGGGCTCAGGCGAGGTTCGGCGAGAGCGGCGTCGCCACGTCCCTGTTCCTCACTGGCAGCTTCGATGTAGATGCCGCAATCGTCACCCTCTCCGGCCTGCCAGAGGCGGCAATCGACCGCCGACTCGCAGCGATTGCGCTTGCGGGAACCATCGTCGCTAACATGGCCGTGAAGATCCTGGTGACGGCGCTCTATGCCCGCCGGACAGGTGTTGGAGCGCTTGCGGGACTCACGGTCAGCGCGCTGGTGTTGATGGCGACGATTGGCTGGCGCGCGCTGTTCGAATGACCTCGGAAGGTCTAGGGAATCGTGCGGTCACCGCCGGGACAGGACTGGCCCTCAGCTGGTCCGGGTCACGCCGCCTCAGTAGCCGGCACCAGGACGCCGGATGGTCGGACCAAGGTCTGCCAATACCCGTCGGGCGTCGAACACGCGCATCTCCGATGAGGCCGGTGGGCCCGTCCTAAGCAGGATCTCTGCGACAGCCTCGAAGGACTCCACCGTGCTGATGTCGACCCGGTCGGCCCAGAACGGATCACCATAGCCGGGGTACCAGGAGCCCCACCCGACGCCACGTCGATAAAAGCGCCAGTAAGGGCTCCAGTAGCCGTATTCAGGGCCATACCATGGGCGATAGGACGGGTCGGGGCGGACATAGGTCTGAACGTCATGTTCGGTGCGCCGGTCGGCGATCAGGAACCAGTTGTAGCCGTTCTGCAGCGTCAGCTCGGCAGCACGGTAGAGCAGATAGCCCTCGACCCTGTCACGCGAGGTGAACTCATTTCCGTGGAAGCGGACCAGGAAACGGTCGGGCGCGAGTTGTTGTTCGGAAAAACCGCCATGGATGCCGCTGGTCAACTCGGGTCGATAGGGCTGGTAAGGTGTCGCCGTAGCGCAGCCCGTAAGGAGAACGAACGCAAGCAGCGCCAGCGCATGTGGAAAGCCGATCGATCTCGTCATGATCGCATCTCCTTGTAGCCCAGTAGATCATTTGCGAGGGGCTGCTGGACATCCGCAATGCTACGGAGTCACCATGGGCCTGTGACTCGCCTGCACGATCATCCCGAGCGGCACGCGGTTGACCGCATTGGTTGGCTTCGAGCGGCCGTGCTTGGAGCCAACGACGGGATCGTCTCGACCGGCAGCCTGATCGTCGGCGTCGCGGCGTCGGAGCCCGGCCGCGGCGCGATCCTGATCGCCGGGCTCGCTGCGCTCTTCGCCGGCGCCATGTCGATGGCCGCTGGCGAATATGTGTCGGTCAGCTCCCAAGCCGACACGGAACGCGCGGACCTCGCGCGGGAGTTGAGCGAGTTGGCGACAAAGCCAGATGCCGAGCGTGAGGAACTCATCGAGATCTATCAAGCGCGTGGCGTGAATCGTGGGACCGCGGAGCAGGTCGCCGACCAGATGATGACTCACGACGCGCTGGGTGCTCACGCGCGGGACGAGCTGGGCCTGTCGGAGGTCCTCACGGCGCGGCCGCTGCAGGCCGCGTTCACCTCGGCGCTGACCTTCACCGGCGGAGCCGCCGCGCCACTCGCGGTCGCGGCTATCGCTTCATCCAAATCGCTTGTCCCGGCTGTAGCGGCAGCATCCCTGCTCTGCCTCGCCATACTCGGCGCCTTGGGAGCCCGCGCAGGCGGCGCACCGCCGATGCGCTCAGTCCTGCGCGTCACCTTCTGGGGCGCGCTCGCCATGGCCGTGACCTTCGCAGTCGGGCGGCTATTCGGCGCAGCGGTCGGCTAGTCGTCGATCACGGTTAGCGCTCTTCCGGTCGCTCCCACCTCCAAGCTGTCGGTCGTGACGATGACCGTCGTGCCGGGGGCCACGATCCTCGCTACAGCGCGACGGAACGCATCGGGAGCATGGAAGCGCCGCCACTCGCCAGATGCGACCTCCGTCCCTGGGTCGCCTTTCCCGACCTGCAGCCGTGACCAGTGCTGGCCAGACGCATCGATCCTGTCCAAGACATAAGCAAAAGTGCCGGATACAGGTCCATCGACAGTGACCGGAGCCGAGCCGATCTCCACCCCGTTGCGCAGGACCACTGCCCGACGGTCTGCCATACTGACCACGATCGAAACCGGACCGCTCGGCGAACGCTCCGGATGCCACCTAACGGACCCTGGCTGCCCGGCGGGCGGCGGGCTCTCTCCTCGAAGCGCGATATCGGGACTTGCGGCGACGCGGGGCAGCGCCTCGCGGTCGGCGACAACCACCGTCATGCCCACGGTCGTGGTGCCATACAGCAGCCGGGCGAAGCCTTTTGGCAGGCGGATGCAGCCATGCGAGGCAGGGTAGCCGGGCAGGTTGCCGCCATGCAGCGCCACTCCGCGCCACGTGAGCCGCTGCATATAAGGCATGGGCGCATTGTCGTACTTGTTCGAATAGTGCTCCACATGCTTTTGCAGCACAGTGAAGATACCGGTCGGCGTCTCGTGCCCCTTGCGGCCGCTCGAGATGGTCGACGCAGCGATCGGTACTCCGTTGCGGAACAGCAAAGCCCGCTGCGAACGGACGTTAACGATCAACAGCATGGGCCCCTTCGGGGCGATCTGGGGCTCCCAGATGTACTCGCCTGTCTTGAGCCTACCGATTGCGTCGACGATCGAGCCGTTGCCGGGATGGACATGCTGCGCCACGCCCGTTGCCGGGATGGCGGCGAGGAGAAGCGACACGCCGACCGCAGCGAGAGCGCGATGGATCATGGTGGGCGAACACTGCCACGACATGAGTATCGCGTATCCCCGGAAAATTACGGAGGGCGCCCCCACCCGCAAAAGCGTAACCGGGCAGGGCCATTGGAGTCCAAGCCATGCAGACCAGGCCGCAGGAACTGCCCTTCGAGGAGCCAGCGGGCGAACCGCCGCCAGAGCCCAGCCCCTTCTACGACCCTTCCCCTCCCGAGACCCCGCCGCAGACGCCGGATCCCGGACCCGAGCATGCTCCCCCTGAATGTCCGCCGGAGCCGCTGTTCCGGCTCAGGTGAGTTCAGCGTGCCTCTCTGACGCGGACGCCATCGGCGATACGGTCGCCCGGATGGACGATGACGCGCTGCCCAACGGAGAGCCCGCGCCGCACTTCCGCCTCGCGGTCGTTCATCGGTCCGAGCAGAATCTGCGTCTGCCGAGCACGACGACGTGGGTCAATCGTGAACACGCTCCAGCCCTCCCCTTGCCGGGCCAAAGCGCTGATCGGCACCTTCAGCACGTCGGGTGATGAGGCCACCACGATGCGCACCGTCACCCTGAAACCATGGCCGAGCCGCCGCCAGACGTCGCGCGGCTCGGCAAGGTCGATCACGACATTGACCCTCTGCTCCTCCACTCCCAGAGCGGAGATCTTGGTGAAGCCGAACGGCTCGACCAGACGCACGCGACCCTTCAGGGGGAGTTCGCCACCCCAGTCCTCGATGAACACGTCTGCCCCCGGCGAGACACTCACCGCGTCGGAGGAGAGGAGGTCGGTGACGATCTCCAGCCGGTCCGGGTTGCCGACTTGCACGAGTGGCGTTCCGGCTGCGACGACGCGCTCGCTTTCCTGAGGTACGGTCAGAACGAAGCCGCCGACCGGCGAAGTAACGCTGACGGCACGGGCGCTGCTTGGCCGGCTGCTCGATTGCATCAGGGCGGCACGAGCGCCGGCAAGATCGCCCTCTGCTGCACGAGCGGACTGGCGGGCGGCTGCCCCGGCAGCGCGCGAACTGTCGCGAGCAGCCCTGGCCTCGTCCACCCTGGCCCGGGATACGAAGCCACGCGCGGCAAGCTGTGCGGCGCGACGGTAGTCGCCCTCAGCGAGGGTTTGTGCAGCGTCGGCCTCTGAAATGCGCGACCTGGCCACTTGGAGTGCTGCACTGGCCGAGCGCACGGACGCAAGCGCCTGAGCGTAGCTGCGCGGATCGAGCGGGTCGGGCTGTACCGGCTGGATCCGCGCCAGCACGGTGGCCCCGGGGGCAACGGCGTCGCCGGGCTTCAGCGGGACACGCTGAAGTTGCCCGGTGATCGGGGCGGAGACCACATACAAGTCTCGCACGCGGGTTTCGCCGAGGTCGTCAACTGTCACGGTCAAAGGCCCCCGACGGATTTCGGCCGTCTCCACCTCCACTGCGGGCTTTCGAAGCAGAAGGAAGACCACCGCCGCCACGACCAGCAGCAGCAGCACCAGGAGTATGCGCGGGCCGGTGATCCATCGCGACTTCATTCGCGGGTCTTCAGCGCACGGATCAGATCGATCCGATCAACCCGGTTACGGATAAGGAGCGCCGTTCCTGCGGCACCGACCAGCAGCACCAGTACTCCCTCGGCAGGCGTCGCAGGATTGACCCCGAATGGAATGGTGTAGAAGTCGGCGCTGAACTGCTGTGACAGATAGCGCGACAAAGCGATGCCAAGCGCGATGCCCAACGGGATCGCCAGCAGCACGAGGAGCGCCAGCTCGCCAAGCAGCACGAAGGCCACTTCTCCCCGCCGGAAGCCGAGCACCCGCATGGAGGCGAGGTCGCGGGCATGTTCAGACAGGCTGATGCGAGCGCTGTTGTACACCACGCCGAGCACGATCAAGGCGGCGAAGCCGGTGTTGAACAAGGTCACGATCCCCATCTGCTCGGCCACCGTGTCCTCGACACCTTGCCTGATCGCCGCCTGCGATGTCACCCCCGCGACTTGCGGAGTTTCCTTGAGCAGCTGGTAGATGCGCTCTTCCTGCGCGGGATCGATGGCGAGATAGGCGCCGGACAGAGTCGCGCCTTCAGTAAGCAAGCGGTTGAGCGCGGCATTGTCGACCCGTGCGGACGAGCCGAGCGGCGAATCAACCACGCGGGCGATGTGGAGGGACAGCGAGGGCCGGAGCCCCTCCGTCACTTCAGCGCGAACCGTATCACCCTGCCCTACCCCCAGTTTGCGCGCCAGGCGGCTGGAGATGATCGCTCCCGCCGGCGGCGGGTCGATCACCCTGCCTTCAAGGTCCACCAGGCGGCTGAGGTCCGACCCTGCTGTGCTTCCGCTCAGCGCCTCGCGGACGACGTGCTGGCCTGAGATCAGGCGGGCGCCTGTGACCCGAAACGGCTCGGCACGGATCACTCCCGGAAGGCGCTGCAGCTCGTGCAGGGCCCTCTCGTCGCGGGGCTCGGCGAAGGTCACGATCAGGTCAGACCGCTCCGCCTTTCCGAAGGTCAGCTCCACCATTCGATCGACGTTGTCCCGGGCGCTCGCACTGGCAATGTACAGGGCCATTGATGCCCCGAGGCCCAGGACCGTGAGGCCGGTTCGCAGCGGCCTGCGCACCAAGTTGCGCAGAACCATGCGGCTTGGCTCGTCCAGTGCAAGCGAGACAAGCCTCGCCGTGCCGGAGTAGTCGGTCGGCAACGGGGGGCGCATCGCTTCGGCGGGGGTCAGCCGAGCGGCCCTGCGCACCGCCAGAAAGGCGCCGGCCAGCACGGCCAGCAGGGTCGCTCCGAACCCCGCCAGATAGCTGTCGAAGCCCGCGCGGAACTCTAGGAATGGGAAGACGAAATACCTCTGGTACATGACTGCTAGGCCTCGCCCGAGCCATGTGCCCAGCCCGGTCCCGAGGGCCATTCCCAGAAGCGACAGCAGAAGGGCGAGCTGCCCGTAGTGGAGCATGATCGTGCGGTTCCGGTAGCCGAACGCCTTCATCAGCCCGATCACCTCCCGCTCAGTGTCGATCAGGCGGGTGAGGACGATGTTGAGGAGAAAGGCCGCGACCGCCAGGAAAACGGGTGGAAGCACTTCCGCAACCGTCGAGAGCTGGTCGATCTCGTTCGATACGAAGCGGTCGGAGATCTGCAAGTCGCGACCGTAGGCGCCCGCCGCTCCGTAGGGCTGCAGCAGGCGGTCCAGATCGGTGATTACGTCATCGCTCCTGGCGCCCGGTGCGAGGGAAGCGATGACCTCGTTGAATCCATCGCGCATGTTGAGCGCAGCCGAAAGCGGCTCGCGGCCCATCCAGATCACGCCGTAGCGGCGATTGTCGGGAAAGATCTGCCCTGGCGCGACAGCATAGACATATTCGGGGGACAGGACCGTGCCCACGATTCTGAGCTCGATCCTTTTGCCATAGAGCAGGGCTGACAAGCCATCGCCCGGAGCCAGCCTTGCTGCATCTGCAAAGGCTTCGTTGATCACGACTTCGTCCGCCCCTTCCGGGAAACGTCCGCTCCGAAGCACCAGGGTATTAAGACCACGCTCCGATGGCAGCGAGTGGACCCGCGCCGACACGGGCTCGACGATCCCCGGCACGTCGAGAATGGCCGCGGCGCTGATCCTGTCCTCGGCCGCAGCGATGCCAGGGATCAGCCGGACCTGCCGAACGACCGTATCCGGGGCCCGCCGCACGGGCGCGAATACGTCGGCAAAGCGGTAGCGCTCATAATATGCGGCCCGCGTCGCGTTCAGCGAGCGGATCATCCCGAAGGACATGATTACCATGCCAACACCGGCGGCGATGACCAGCGCGATCGCAATTGCCTGTGCGCGCAACCGCCACAGGTCGCGCAGCAGCTTGATCGTGAGCGGGCGCAGCCTCACCAGCGCAACTCCAGCGGCGGCTTACGCTTGGTATTCACCCGCCGGTCCACCATGCGCCCGTCGCCGAACTGCACGACCTCATCGCCCATCTCGGCGACCACGGCATTATGGGTGATGATGAAGACCGTGGTCCCAAGCTCGCGGTTGATCGTTTCCAGCGCGGCGAGCACGCGCACCCCGGTGGCGCTGTCGAGCGCGCCGGTGGGCTCGTCACAAAGCAGCACCTGAGGCCGCTTGGCGATGGCCCGGGCAATCGCCACCCGCTGCTGTTCGCCGCCGGACAGCTGTGCGGGGAAATGGTCCGGCCTTCGCTCAAGGCCGACGAGGGCAAGCGCCTCCGCAGGGTCAAGCGGGTTCACGCTGATCTCTGTGATGAGCGACACATTCTCGCGCGCGGTGAGGGAAGCGATCAGGTTGTAGAACTGGAACACAAAGCCGACACTGCTGCGGCGATATTCGGTCAGCGCATCGTCGTCGCACTCCGTCAGGTCCGTATCGCCGAACCAGACATGTCCGCTGGTGGCCCGGTCGAGGCCTCCGAGGATGTTGAGAAAGGTCGACTTGCCCGATCCGGACGGGCCAAGCAGCACCAACAGGCGCCCCTCGCCCACCTCCATGCTGACGCCGCGCAGCGCATGAACCGCGGAAGGCCCCTGGCCGTAGACCTTGGCCAAGTCCTGCACGCGGAAGATAGGTGCGCTTGAAGGCGCCCACGGGTCGGCCGTGCTCAAGCGAGGAACGAGCTGTCCGGCTCCGACGGAGCAGGCTTCCAGCCCCAATTGTCGGTTCGCGCAGGGCTCATGTCGGGCACGTCGCTCGCCCCGAGCGTAATCTCGTCGACGTGACCGAACCCCTGCGTATAGTCGAGGATGCTGATGACGCTCGGTTGCGCCCGCATCATCGCGGCCATGGCAAAATCCGGGACCCCGAATCGCGCATGGGCGGGATGCCGCCGAAGCATCAGCTCCAGCGCCCTCTCCCGCTGATGGAGGTCCGTCACCTCCGACGCTATCGCCGCCAGCGTGAGGCCCTGGTGCTGCCGCAAGTCGCCCTCATCGCTTCCGATGGCGATAGCCACCCGTTGATCGGCCCGGATGTTGGCAAACTTCTGGCTCGATCGCGAGACAAGGAAGTAGATCAGCGTCCCGTCGTTGGCGTAGGCCACATACGTGTTCTGCGGCCACCCGTCAGGGCGGAGCGTCGCGATCGCCATGATGCCGTGTTGATCAAGGATTTTGACAGCCTTGGCTTCCATGAGCTTCACTCCCGCTTCGAGCAGCAAGCCGGAACACTGTGCCACAACGATGCGAGTCGCCCGATTGCAAAGTTACGAATTCCGCTCACGTTTGCCCGGCGCGATTGGTCGATGGTTGAACGGAGGATCCGATGAAGACCATCCTGCTCCATGTTCAGGACGATCCGTCGCTCGACGCACGTCTGCAAGCGGCCATGGTGCTTGCAAGGTCGTATTCCGCCCACCTGCGGTGCCTGCATACACTCCGATAGGACACGCTGTCGCTGCTCGCCTATGTCGGAGTAGTCGCGGTGGTGCATGTACCTTGGCCGCATGCCTTGGGAACGCTTGTCGTGCCGGATTTCGAGTGGAATGCGGCCTACGCCACCGGATTGGTCGCAATCCTCGGCACGACCATCAGCCCCTACCCTGTTCTTCTGGCAGGCAGCGCAGGAGATCAAAGAGGAGCGGCGCCATCATGTCCGCCCACTGCACCGCACTCCCAGGGCAGCCGGTCCCGCGCTGAGGAACTGCGGACCGACACGCTGATGGGCATGGCTTTCAACACGATCGTCTCCGTGGAGGTCGTATTCGCTACAGCCGCGACCCTCCATCTATTCGGTGATCGTCGCCGCAACTTTTGCCGAGCAGCGCTAAACCTCGTCGGCGTGAGCCCCATAAAGGCGCTCTACTGGGCCGCCGTCGTCAACGGAGTGCTTGCCGCTCCGCTCATGGCATTGATGATGATGATCGTGAGCAACCGCAAAGCGATGGGGCCAGCTGGTCCTCTCACCCGGGCTGACGGTCCTTAGCTGGCTTGCGACACTGGTAATGGCCGCCGCCTTGCTGCTGTTCTTCACCTTCATTTCTTGATCAATTGCGGTGGCATCCGGAAACTCCCGAATAGGGGCAGCGTGGGTCCTGGGGCATCGTTGGCCAATGCCATGGTGCCTGGTTCGCCTTGAACTTGCTGCGTCCGACGACTTCCCGGCGGGGTCGGCGAGCCGGTGCCTCCTCCTGCGCATACCGCTTGATGGCGCCGGACTGATCGATCGGGACGTGCTGCTCGGAGAGCCACAGCGGGCGACTGCCCGGCGGTTCTGGCCGAGTGAGCCGGACCGGGGAGGCTATGTCGTTCGGAGCCAGAGCGGGTGGGCGGTGTCGTTCGGCGGGGAGCCGGTAAAAATGTCGGCGGGGGACTTCGGAGGGCTCGTCTTCCATCCCGGGGCAACGGTTCTCCTGGTTGATTCTGATGGGCAGCAGCGAAGCTTCAAGGTGGCAGCGATCAGCGCCGGACACCAAGCACCGCCACCCGGCTAACCGTCGCCATTCCCCAGGCCAGCGGTGAAGGCGATGCGCAGCACGTCAGACAGGGTGGCGACCTCGAGCTTGCTCATGAGGTTGGCGCGGTGAACCTCCACCGTACGCGGACTGATCTGGAGGTCGTAAGCGATGGTCTTGTTGGGATAGCCGTTGACCAGACCGCAAAGCACGTCGTGCTCTCGTGGGGTGAGCGCATTGAGGCGGATCCTTGCCTCCTCCGCATCGTGCTGCGCCCGATCGGCGCGATCGAGCCTGGCAAAGGATTCCGCGACCGCCTGCAACAGGATCTCACGGTCATAAGGCTTCTCCAGGAAATTGAGCGCTCCGGCCCTCATCGCGTGGACGGCGGCATGGATATCCCCATGACCAGTAAGGACGATCACCGGGAACGCCTGTCCACGCTTCCGCATCTGGTCCTGCACCTCGAGACCGCCGAGTCCCGGCATTTGCAGGTCGAGCAGGACGCAACCGGGTTCCTGATTCCGCAAGGCCAGGAACTCGTCGCCGGTGCCGAAGCATTTCACCGCGTATCCGGAGGTCTTGAGCAGGAAGCTCGTCGACTTTCGGACCGCCTCTTCGTCATCGATCACATAGACGATGCGCTGCTCACTCATCGGCTGTGGCTCCCGCCGGCAGGGTAAAGTGGAAGGCCGTTCCTCCAAACGGAGATGGCTTCGTCCATATCGTGCCGCCATGCTCCGCCACGATGCTGCGGCAGATGGACAGGCCAACCCCCATACCCTCGACCTTGGTACTCACGAACGGCTGGAACAGACGCTCTGCAACGTCCAGCGCGAGACCCGGCCCGCTGTCCGCGACGAGAACCTCGACAAGGCCGTGGTCGGCACGGCTGGCACTCACGGCCAGTCGGCGAACGGCACACGGGCGCATGGCCTCCGTGGCATTTCTGAGCAGGTTGAGTAGCACCTGCTGGATCTGGATGCGATCGACCACGACCTCCTCGCAGTCGGTCGGAATGGACATGTCGAAGTCGATATCCAGCCCGGCGGTACCGACCAGCGCGAGGGCGCTCGCCTCGCTAACGAGTCTGCTCAGCGGCTCGATCCGCCGCTCACCGTCACCGCGGCCGATGAAGTCGCGCAGGCGATGGACGATCTGACCTGCTCGCAGAGATTGGGTCGCACATTCGCCCAGAGCTTCGCGGACAAAGTCGAGATTCTCGCCCCTCGGTTCGGAAAGCAGGTGTTTCGCCGTGGACGTGTAGTTGGCAATGGCGGTCAGCGGCTGGTTCAGCTCATGCGCCAGCGAGGTCGCCAGCGTGCCCATCGCCGCCACCCGCGACACGTGCGCCAGCTCCGCTTGAAGATCGTGGATCCGGTGCTCGGTCTCGTGCCGCTCCGTCAGGTCTTCGATGAAGCCGGTGAACATCCGTTGCTCGCCGATGCGGGTTTCCCCGACATGAAGGTGGATCGGAAAAGTCGTCCCGTCTCGCCGGCGGGCGTTCGTCACCCGTCCGATCCCGATGATCTTCCGCTCGCCAGTGCAAAGATAGCGACCCAGATAAGCGTCGTGCCGCTCGCGGTCCGGAGAAGGCATCAATGCACTGACATTCTCGCCCACCACTTCGGCTTCAGTGAAGCCGAACATGGTTTCCGCCGTCGCGCTGAATGACTGAATACGCCCGCGCTCATTGATGACTATCATCGCTTCGGGCGCGGTGGCGAGGATGGAGCGGAGGTGCAGCTCCCGCTGCCGGGTTGCTGTCTCGGCTGCCTGGAGCAGCGCGGAGGAGCGCTCCGCTTCCTCCCGCAGGCGCGCATCGCGCTGCCGGAGGCGCGCCGTCCGGTTGGTCAACGTCAATACCCCGCCGCAGACCAAGGCGAAAACGCCGAGCTGGACGATATTGTCGGCTGAAGAGCTTCCGTCGCGGCCAAACCCGATTACTCCGGTAAGCAGGGCCAGAACCGAGACCAGCAGCGCCGCCGGGCGGCTCAGGAACAAGGCGGATGCGATCAGCGGGAGGAGGTACAAAAGCAGCGGCGCCCCGGTGCCCAACCAGGGGCCGAGTACCAGGCTCGCCGCCCATGCAACCGCGAAGGCAAGGGCGGCGACCAGAAGATCGATCGTCTCTCGCGGGGGACGCGAACCCGATATCCCGGTACGGTTGGAATGCGCCTCTGAGGCTTGCGTGGAAGTCACCGCACGCACTCGCTCCCGAGCTCTGCAAGAGCTCTCCTAATCTGGCTTAGCAGAATACAGAGTGGACCCTGCGGGTGCAATCAACGCCAGGCTCCGAACCGGTTCGGCCCCGTCGTCAATGCGCCGCAACAGCGCTTTGCGTCGTGGATCGTCCTGTCGCGCGCAGCCTCTCAGCGAAAGCGGCAATGCGGTCACGGTATTCCCCCAATTTGAGCTGGGCCCGCGTGAGCTCGAGCGTCGCGAGCGGCTTCCTCCCGCACAGCTCCGCCATGCCTTCCATCGCCTTGCCTCCGCCATTGCCGCCTTCCGTCACGAACAGGGCCGCCACCGGAAGCGGGCCTGACTGCCGAAGATAGCTGCGGATGGGGGACGACATGTGGGCGGCCCAGACCGGCGAGCCGACGACGACCAACTGGTAGTCGCCTGGATGCCGTGTGGGGCGGAGGATCGGCGGGGTTCGTTCCCGCCAGACATCGACCAGCGAGCGCCACCACCCTCGCCTGCGCCGAGGCTCCCTGATCTCCTCAAGGTCGGCATCCAGCGCTTCGGCAATCGCGTGCGCCGCCATTCGGGTATGTCCGGTCCGCGAATAGAAAACGACCAGCGTGGAATTCGCCATCGTCCTTCTCCCATGGTGCGGTCTTGCCTAACCCGAGCCCGCCGGTGCAGCCTCACGCAGCAGTTGAAGCACCTCGGCGTCGCTCGTCTGGGTGAAGTCGTCGTAGTAGGCACCCACTGCGCCGAAGTCCGCCGGCTGATGAGGGCAGACTACCTCGTCGCACTCGGTCGCAAGCTCGACCAGGCTGTCCGGAGAACCGACGGGGACTGCCAGTACGATCCAGGCGGGCTGCTCGCGGCGAAGCGCCTGCAGGGCGGCGCGGGCAGTTCCGCCGGTCGCAATCCCGTCATCCACCACGATCACCGTCCGGCCATGAAGGTCTGGCAAGCTTGTCGCGCCATAGAGCGCCCTGCGGCGCTCGCCCTCGGCGAGCTGCCGCTGGACTTCCAGCCGGATCCGCTGCGGATCGGGCCGAAGCCGCTGCACCAGGGCGTCATTCATCACCAGCTCCGGCTCACGGGCGAGCACCAGCGCTCCGATGCCGAATTCCTCGTGACCGGGAAAGCCGATCTTGCGGACGATCAGCACTGACAAGGGTACGCCGAGGGCGGCAGCCACTTCGTAGCCCACGGGCACTCCGCCGCGCGGCAGTGCGAGCACAAGCGGCCAGAAATCCTGGAACCGCCCGAGCATCGCCGCAAGCTCCCTTCCGGCGGTGCGCCGGTCGGCGAATAGGCGGCTCACGCGACGTCTCCCTCAGCCTGGGGAAATGCGGAGCCGTACCAGCGAATTGCTTCCGCGATCACCTGGTCGAGCGTGCCCGGCTCCTCGAACAGGTGGCCTGCTCCAGGCACGATCAAAAGCGACTTGGGGCAATGCAGTTCCGTCAGCGCTGCCTCGTTGAGGTCAATCACCGGGCCATCGTTCCCGCCGACGATCAGCAGGGTCGGAGCCTTGACCTCATGGAGCCTGGTCCCGGCCAAATCGGGCCGCCCGCCGCGCGACACCACAGCCCAGATCACGTGGCGCGCCGCCGCTGCTGCCACGAGCGCGGCCCCTGCCCCGGTACTTGCTCCGAATAGGCCGATCGGCAGCTGCTGCAGGCGCGACTGTTCCCGAGCCCATTCGATCGCCGCGAGCAAGCGGCTGGCCAGCAACTCGATGTCGAACACGTTGCGCCTGTCCGCTTCCTCGCTGGGGGTGAGAAGGTCCAGCAGGAGACTGGCAAAGCCCGCTTGCGCGAGTGCGTCGGCGACGTGATTGTTACGTGGGCTCAGGCGACCGCTGCCGCTACCGTGCGCAAAGATGACAAGACCCCGCGCACGCTCCGGCAGCCGGAGGAGGGCGGGAAGGCTCAGCCTACCGCGGTGTACGGTGACTGACCGGGAGGCGGCGTTGTCCATCGCTAGAGCCCGAACGGATAGGTTGCAGGGGCGCCGTGCGGCACGTCGTGGCCGAGCGGCGTGACGGCGTGGGTCCTGGCGAACCAGACATAGGCATCGAACTGATCCGCGAGGACGGCCTGGAAGTAGTGGCTCGTGAGCTCCGTCTCCGGGCGGTAGATGACGCCGATGGCCCGCTCGAGCAGCGGCACCCGCAACGTCTGGCGAAGCCGCTCCTTGCCAGTCTCTCGCCAGTCCGTCAGCGAACGGGCGGAACCGCTGTGCAGGAAGGCGGCTTCCCAGCTGTCGAATCGGCATGGCCGGACGCTCTTGACCTCCATCGCCCCGCCCCAGTCGCGCGCGGCGGCGACAGTCCCCTGGTCGGTGCCGAAGCCGATCGACACCATCCGCTGCCCGTAGGCCATCCGGCACAGCTCGCCTATGTTGGTCTCTCCGTTCCAACCCATGGCGGTTGCCGAGGCGTCCCCGACATGGCTGTTGTGGGCCCACACGACTGCCTTGGTTCCCGGCCCCCGCCAGGCGAGCAGCGCCTGCAGAGTCTGGAACATGTGCCGGTCGCGCAAATTCCAACTGTCTGTGGAGCTTCGGTAGATCGCCCGGTAATAGGCCTCGGCGGCACGAACGATCCGTGCGTTCTGGACGGCGTCGAACCACGCTTCGCCATCGTTGCGGAGGTAGCCGACACGCTTGTCGAAGAGCTGAAGCAGTTGCTCGACGGCCTCGTCCTCGCACCGGCTCTGCCGGCCTGTCAGCACGGCCATGCCGTAACTGGAGGGATCCTCTTGCCAGGGCGTCAGGCAGCCGTAGCGCCAGCGCGCCCGCCGCGCTTCTTCCGGATCGACCTCGTCGAGATAATGCAGCACCGCCGCGATCGACGATCGCAAGCTGTAGACGTCGAGGCCGAAGAAACCTGCCTCCTCTGCCTCCGGCTTGCCTTCGTTGAAGCCGCGCAGCCAGTCGGCGAAAGCCAGCACTTCGGCGTTGCGCCACATCCAGGTCGGGAAGCGGACGAACGGCTCGCCACCAACAGGGCGTGGCCGGTGGTGGCGCACATAGCCATCGATACGCGCCGCGTCCGGCCAGTCACCCTCCACCGCGACAACGGAGAATCCATGCCGCTCGATCAGCCGCCGGGTGATCAGTGCGCGCGCCTGATAGAATTCCGCCGTTCCATGCGTCGCCTCGCCGAGCAGGACCACGTCCGCATTCGCGAAGCGATCAAACAGCGCTCCCAATTCATCACCGTGCGACAGAGCGGGGAGCGGCTCGCTATGGTCGCGGAGCACCGCTGCCACTGACTGCACGGTGGCGCTCGCGTCCTCACTCACATGTTCGAGCCGCATCGAGCCGCTCCTGCACGAGAAGCGGCATCCTGGTCCTTACGCAGGGCCTTGTCCGTCCGGTAAGTTACGGATGCCTGTGTGCGCCGAGCAGGTAGTCCGCGCCGCCGTCCAAGGTCACAAGGCGCCCGGCGTCCGCATCCGGTATATCCACCCTTAGGCGCTTGCTTAGCGCAATCACCAGGTTGAAGATGTCCATTGAATCGAGGTCCAGCCCGTCGCGCAGATCATCGCCGTCCGCAACGCCCGTGAAATCCGCCTCGGGGGCAATCCGCAAGATCTCCTCGCGGAGGATCGTCAATGCCTCCTCGCGGGTCATAGCTGCTCCGGTCTTGCGAGGAGATCGGCGACTCGGCGCAGGAATAAGGCGGCGCGATGGCCATCGCTGACCCGGTGGTCGGCCGCCAGGCTGACGGTGAGCACATGGCGCTGCTCGATCATACCCTGGTGGACCCAGGGCCGAAGCTGCGGCGTGCCGAAGCCGACGATAGCGACCTGCGGCGGGTAGATGACAGGAAGCAGCTCCTCGACCCCGCGCTCGCCGAGGCTGGACACGGTAATGGTCGGATCACTCACCTCCGAGCTTCGGAAGCTGCCCTGCCGGACGCGACCAACGAGGTTCTGCATGCGCATCATCAGTTCGGCGAGCGGCAGCTCGTCCGTGTCGTGGATCGCCGGAGCCGCCAGCCCGCCGCCGCGCATGGCGATAGCAACGCCGACATGGACCGGTTCGCTCTCGCGCCGCTCCCCGTTGTCATGGAAACCGTTCAGCTCGGGAAAGTCCCGCACCGCCAGTGCGACCGCCTTCACCAGCAGTGCGCCTAGCAGCAGACGCTCTTGCGGGCGATGTAACTGGTTGTGGTCCTCGACCGCTGAAACCGCCTGCGAGATGTCAAAGGTGTGCGCCAGATAGTAATGCGGGATCTCGCGCTTGGAACGGCTCATCGCCGCCGCAATCGCGTTCCGCATCGAGGATGTCGCGGGCTTCGCCGGTCCGACCTGCTCGACATCGGCCAGGGTGATTGCCCCGCTCGGCCCTGTGCCCTTGACGGTCGCAAGGTCAACGCCGCGCTCCTGCGCCAGCTTACGTGCAGCAGGGCTAGCACCATTCCCACTGGCGGGAGGCTCATTTGCCGGAGCTTGCGTCGGCATCGGCATCGGCGTGGGGGTCGGTTGCGACGGCAGCACTTGCTCCTCGGCCCCGGGCAAGGTTACATCCCCGATTATCGCCAGCGCGGTCCCGACCGGCACCTTGTTTCCCGCCTGCACCAGTAGCCTCGTCAGCGGCCCGTCCTCGAACGCCTCGACCTCGATCGCGCCCTTCTGCGTTTCGACCACCGCGATGACGTCGCCGCGGTGAATGGCGTCGCCTTCATGCTTGAGCCATTCGACAAGCGTGCCCGCTTCCATGTCGGCGCCGAGGGAGGGCATACGGAACAGGCCCATCCCCGTTAGTGCCCCAGCATCGCGCGGGCGGAGGCGATGATCCGCTCGGTACTCGGAAGCGCGGCCTGCTCAAGGTGGCGGGCGTAGGGTATCGGCACTTCCGCGCTGCACACACGGGCCGGCGGCGCGTCGAGGCTCCAGAAAGCGCCCTCGATGATCCGGGTGACGATCTCGGCGGAGATGCTGCCGGACCGCCAGCCTTCGTCGACCACCAGTGCCCGCCGGGTCTTCTGCACGCTGGCGAGGATCGCCTTTTCATCGAGCGGCCGAAGCACCCGCAGATCGAGCACTTCCGCGGACATGCCGGCGGCCTGCAGCTGCTCCGCAGCCTCCAGGCCTTTGCGCAGCGAACCGCCATAAGTGATCAGGCTGAGGTCCTTGCCCTCCCGCCGGACCGCGAGATGGTCGATGTCCCCCGGCGCGCTCTCGTCCACCTCCCCGCTCTCGCTGTAGAGCAGCGCATTCTCGAAGATCAGGGTCGGGTCGGGGTCGACCAGCGCCGTGCCTAGCATGGTCCGCGCATCCTGCACCGTCGCTGGCGCCAGCACCCTGATCCCCGGGATGTGGGCATACCAACCTTCCAGACTGTGCGAATGCTGCGCCGCCAGCTGCCGCCCGCCGCCGGTCGCCATCCGGATCACTACCGGGACGTGGAACTGCCCGCCCGACATGTGCCGGATCGTCGCGGCATTGTTCATGATCTGGTCGAGCGAGAGCAGCGAGAAGTTACAGGTCATCACCTCGACGATCGGCCGCATGCCGGCGATCGCCGCGCCGATCCCTGCTCCGGTGAAGCCGCTTTCGGACAGCGGAGTATCGCGGATGCGCTCGGGCCCAAACTCCTCGAGCAGACCCTGGCTGACCGCATAGCAACCGCCATATCGGCCCACATCCTCGCCCATCAGGAACACCCGCTCGTCCGCCTGCATCGCCGAACGGATGGCGGCGCGCATTGCCTCGCGGTAGGTCATGATGGTCACGCCCGCGCCTCCGCGCCGACGTCCTTCAGAAGGTCAGCCACGGGTTCCCAGCCCCCTGTCTCGGCGAAGGCGACCGCCCGGTCGACGATGGCGCCCACCTCTGCTTCGATCGCCTGCACATCGCTTTCGTGCAGCTCCCCGGCGTTCACCGCCCACTCGCGGAAGCGCCGGACCGGGTCCTTCTCGGTCCAACGTTCGATTTCTGCCTTGTCGCGGTAAAGCTGCGGGTCGAACATGGAATGGGCGCGAAAACGGTAGGTCCGGCACTCAAGGAAGCGTGGTCCGCTGCCCTCGCTGATCGCCGCAATCGCTCGCCGAGCGGCCGCTTCCACCGCCACCACGTCCATTCCGTCCGCCGCTTCGGATACAATCCGGTAGCAAGCGGCCTTGGCATGGATGTCGGTCTCGGACTCCGAGCGCTCCAGCGCCGTGCCCATGGCGTAGAGATTATTCTCGCACACGAACAGTACTGGCAGCTGCCACAAGGCGGCGAGGTTCAGCGCTTCATGGAATTCGCCCTCGGCCGCCGCCCCTTCGCCAAAGAAGCAGGCGGTCACGTGGCGCCGTCCTTGCATTCTGTCCGCCAGAGCGAGCCCGATGGCGATCGGCAGGCCGCCTCCGACGATGGCATTGCCGCCGTAGAAGCGGGTTGCTGCGTCGAACAGGTGCATCGACCCTCCGCGGCCACGGCAACAGCCTTCCTGCTTGCCATACATCTCGGCCATGACCCTATCCGGCGAGACTCCACGGACGATTGCGTGGCCATGCTCGCGATAGGTGGCGACCACTGCATCCTGCGGCCCAATCGCCTGCATTACGCCGACCGCCACTGCCTCTTCGCCGATGTAGAGGTGGAGGAAGCCGCGAATCTTCTCCTGGGTGTAGAGTTCGGCGCACTTTTCCTCGAAGCGGCGGACCAGCAGCATCTGGCGCACAAGCTCGCGGCAATGAGCGCGGTCGAGCCGGACCTTCGGGCTCGCCGTCACGCGCCGCTCTCCAGCGCGGACAGGTCGCCTTCCGGCAGTCCCAGTTCCCGCGCCCGCAGCAGGCGCCGCATAATCTTGCCAGAGCGGGTGCGCGGCAGGGCGTCACGGATCTCGATGCTCCGCGGGGCGATCACCGCGCCGAGCAGCTTGCGCGAATGACCGAGGAGGGCCCGCTGCAATGCATCGGACGGCGCAAAGCTCCCCTTCAGGCTGACGAACGCCTTGACGACCTCCCCTGCCCGCTCGTCCGGCAGGCCGATCGCCGCCGCCTCCGCCACCGCCGGGTGGGTCAGCAGTGCGCTTTCCACTTCGAACGGGCCGATCAGGTGTCCGGCCGACTTGATCACATCGTCCGCGCGCCCGATGAACCAGTAGAAGCCCTCGCCATCGCGCCTGGCGAGGTCGCCCGTCAGATACCAGCCGTCGCGGAAGCAGGCAGCGTAGCGCGCTTCCTCATGCAGGTAGCCACGGAACATGGACGGCCATCCGGCCCGGAGCACCAGCTGGCCGGGCAGGCCGGGCTCATCGATGATCCGCAGCGTCTCGCCCTTTGTGTCGGCAATGGCGGCCTCCACTCCGGGGAGCGGCTTGCCCATCGAGCCGAGGCGAAGCTCCTCTCCGGGCAGGTTGGCAATCATGATCCCGCCCGTCTCGGTCTGCCACCAATTGTCACGAAACGCTCGGCCAAGCACCCGCTCGCTCCATAGCACTGCTTCGGCGTGCAGAGGCTCGCCCACGCTGGCGAGGAACCGCAGGCGCGAGAGGTCGTGCTTTTTCGGCAGCTCGTCGCCCGCCTTCATCAGCAGCCGGATGGCGGTCGGCGCGGTGTACCAGACGGTGACCTGCTCGCGTTCCAGCACGCCGTACCAGCGCTCCGCATCGAACTCGGCCTCGTCCACCACCAACGTTGCGCCGTTGGTCAGCGGCGCGATGATCCCATAGGACGTGCCGGTGACCCAGCCGGGATCCGCGGTGCACCAGAAGATGTCGCCTTCTCGAAGGTCCAGCGCGACCCGCCCGGTCGCATGGTGCGCCACCACCGCGTCATGCACGTGCATTGCGCCTTTCGGCCGGCCGGTGGTGCCGCTCGTGAAATGCAGCAGCGCGAGGTCGTCCGCCCTGGTTTCCGCCGTGGCGTAAGCCGCAGCCTGCCGGCTGCAGCCATCGTCGAAGGTGAGCACGTCCTTGAGGTCACTGGCATCGCCGACGATCAACACATGTTTAAGGCTCGCGAGTTCGCCTCGCCACGGCAGCACCTTGCGCCGGTAGCTGGCGGCGGTCGTGACCAGCACCTCTGCCGCTCCGATTTCCATTCGCGCCCGCACCGGCTCCGGACCGAAGGCCGCGTAAAGCGGACAGAAGACCGCGCCGGCGCGAAGCGTCCCCAGCGCAGCGATATAGAGTTGCGGGACCCGCCCAAGCAGCGAGAAGACCCGTGCGCTCCGCCCGACATCCAGATCATTGAGCAGATTTGCGAACTGAGCGGTTTCAGCGTCCAACTCGGCGTAGCTGTAGCTTCGGCGGCCCCCGCCCTTCGGCAGCCAGCGCAGCGCCTCGCTTTCTCCCCTGCCTTCGGCGACGTGCCGCCCGATAGCCTCGTAGGCGATGTTGAGGCCACCGCCTGGCAGCCCGTGGATCCAGCTCCGGTACTCCGACCAGGGATCCGCGCGATGCATGTCCATCAGACTTCCAGCCCGGCTGCGCACATGGCCTCCTCCTGAAGAGGTGAGTTGCCGTCACTCTATTTGACGTTGGTAGAGACCTCGCCGCTATTCGGAGAGATACGGAGGCAAAGTCGGCAGCAAGCTTCCCCTACGTAGATTTTCGGCATGGTGACTCAGGGGCCGCCCAGCATATGAGTGGGTCCCCGCGACGATAGTAGCGGCAGTAAGGGCTCCAGTAGCCGTAGGCAGGACCGTACCACGGGCGGTAGGAACGGATCCGGGCGGACATAGGTCTGAACGTCATGCTCGGTGCGCCGGTGGGAGGGCGAAGCGTCGCGATTGCCATGATGCCGTGGCAATCCAGGGTCTTGACGGCCTTCGCTTCCATGCGTCCGATTCCGGTGCGAGCGACAGGCGATAGTGGCGACCCGCCTGCCGCCCGACTTTCGGCAGTCAGGCCATCCGCGATGGCTCGCTTGCTTCTGACTGGATTTCGATCCGCCGTGCCTGGGGATCGGGGACCTTGGGCACCTCGATCCGGAGCTGGCCCTTGTCCATGATCGCCCGGATCTGGTTGGGGTCGATGCGCCGCGGCATCGCCACATGGCGCTCGAATTCACCCTGCTGGCGCTCATTGATCAGATAGCCGCCCTCCTGGCGTTCGCTCTGTTCCGAGCGGCGGCCCTTCAGGACCAGCGAGCCGTCCTCGGTGGAGATGTCGATCTGCTCCTTGTCGTAGCCAGCGACGTCCACCGTCAGAACGTAGCGGTCCTTCTCTTCGTGCATGTCGAGCGGCGGAAACTGCGCTCCGAAGAAACGGCGCGGGGAGTCGAAGTCTTCGAAGATGCGGTCCATCTCCGAACGCAGCCAGCGGAAAGGATCCACAGACCTGGCCCGGATGTCCCGTGGAAGCGTCGTCGGAACACGATTATCGGTCATTTGAAGCCTCCTTCCAGAGAAAGCCACTTTGCCACGCCGATCCCGAGTCGGGTGATCCGCAATGTTACGGATTCCCATCGCTGGACCGACGGCGTCCAATCGCCGGAGAAGGAAAGCGACCATGAAGAGCATCCTGCTTCACGTTCAGGACAACCAGACGCTTGTGCCCCGGCTCGAGGCTGCGCTGGCCCTTGCCCGAGCCTTCTCGGCCCACCTCAGCTGCCTCCACGTCACTCCGATCGAAGCCTATGCTGCGGTTGGAGCCTTTGACGGCGCCATCTTCTTGCCGGACGTGGCTGACGCGCTCGGCAAGGAGGAGGCCCAGGCTCGCAGCAAGATCGAGGAGCAACTCGCCGCGGAGGATGTCAGCTGGGACTACGAGCAGGTCACCGGCCCCGTCGCCAACGTCATCATCAAGCATGCGGCACTCGCTGACCTGGTCGTGACCGGGCGCGAGGATGGCGGGCTGGCCGCGCGACGGATGATGCAGATTGGCCTGCTCGGAGATCTGCTGCATCGCTGCCGCACTCCGCTCTACATCCCGCCCGCGGACGGTACCCCGATCGACCCCGTTGCCCCTGTCCTGATCGCGTGGGATGGAAGCTTCGAGGCCGCCAATGCCGTCCGGTCCGCACTGCCCTTCCTGAAAGGCGCCGCAAGCGTGCTTGCCCTGGAGGTCAGAAGGAGCAGCGAGGACGAGTTCCCGAGTACGCGGCTTATGGAGTATCTCTCCAGGCATGACATTCATGCCGAGCTCAGAACCGGCGTGACGACGCATGAGGACGTGGCCACCGTCATCGTCAGAGAAGCTTCGCGGGCAGGTGTCGGCACGATCGTCATGGGTGGCTACAATCACAGCCGGATCGGCGAACTGGTATTCGGCGGTGTCACGCGGACCCTTCTGCTGGACTGCCCGCTTCCCTTGCTGATGGCGCACTAACTGGCTTCCTCATCGTCCGCGTGCCTCGAAGGTGATAGGATGCCCCATCGAGGCCTCGGAGATTGATCATGCAACTCCCGCCGCGGGAAGAGCGAAAGCAGCGTGAGTCCGAGCTCGCCGACGAGGCCGGCCGCGAGTCTTTCCCAGCGAGCGACGCCCCGAGCTGGACGCTCGGCGAAGAACCCGATGAGACCGCCTCTACGCGTATCGAGCCACTGGAGTCACAGGAGGAGAAGAAGAGATGAAGGTCATGGTCTTCGCGCTCGGTCTGCTCGTAGCTGCCGGCACGCCCGCCTTCGCTTCCGTTCAAAGCACGGCAGCACCGCCCCCGGGGCAGCAGCACCAGCACCAATCGCCACCTTCCGGCGCGGCGCAGCGTGATTCGATGCCAGGCATGAGCACCCAGGGTGTCGGCAAGTGCGACTGCTGCGGGATGATGCAGCAGATGATGCAGATGATGCATCAGATGCACGGCTCGATGCAGATGGGCGACAAGGCTCCAAAGCCCGACAAGCGCTGAACCACCGCTCCTCCCGCGCCGGGTGCCGCATGATCAACCCATACTTCATGTTTGCAACCGGCATCGAGGGAAGCTGCCCGACCATTGCTGGTGGGCGCACGCGGATCGACCAGTTCGAGCGCTGCGGCCACTACCGGCTCTGGTCGACCGACTTCGACCTCGTGCAGGAACTGGGCATCAGCTTCTTGCGCTACGGTCCACCGCTCCACCGCACCTTGCTGGGTGCCAGCCGCTATGACTGGTCCTTCGCGGACCTGACCTTCGGCGACCTGAAGCGGCGCGACATCGCCCCGATTGCCGATCTTTGCCACTTCGGAGTGCCGGACTGGATCGGCGACTTCCAGAACCCGGACTTTCCCGACCTGTTCGCAGCTTACGCCAGAGCTTTCGCGGAGCGCTTCCCGTGGGTGCAGCTCTACACCCCCGTCAACGAGATGTTCGTCTGCGCTCTTTTCAGCGCCCGCTTCGGCTGGTGGAACGAACAGCTCCGCACCGACCGCGCCTTCGTCACGGCGCTGAAGCATGTCGTCAAAGCCAATATCCTGGCCAGCAACGCGATCCTCGAGGTTCGGCCGGACGCCATCTTCATCCAGAGCGAGTCATCCGAGCACTTCCACCCCAGCGATGCCCATGCCATCGACGCTGCGGACGCGCTGAACGTGCGCCGCTTCCTCTCGCTGGACCTTAACTACGGCCAGCCAGTTGACGCGGGCACTTACGAGTACCTCCTCGACAACGGCATGACGCGCGAGGAGCATGCCTTCTTCCGAAGCAGGATGCTTCGTCACCATTGCGTACTTGGGGTCGACTATTACGCCACCAACGAGCACCGCGTGGACGCCTCGGGCGCGAGTTCGGAAGCGGGCGAGGTGATCGGCTACGACCAGATCGCCCAGCAATACTTTTCGCGGTTCGGCCTGCCCCTGATGCACACTGAAACCAATCGTCAGGAAGGTCCGGTGGGCGACGAGGCAGTGCAGTGGCTTTGGCGGCAATGGTCCTCTCTGCGGCAGGTGCGGGAAAACGGGATCCCGACCCTGGGCTTCACCTGGTACTCGCTGACCGACCAAGTCGACTGGGACACGGCGCTGCGGGAGGACAATGGGCGGGTCAATTCGGTTGGCCTGTTCGACCTCGACCGCAACATTCGCGCAGTCGGCACGGCTTACAAGGCTCTGATCGCCGAATGGCACTACGTGCTTCCAGCGCGGAGCGTTTGCCTCGCCGCGCCAATCATTATGCCGAGCGAATACGACGAACCCTTCGCCCGAAGGAGGCGCGAGTGGATGCGTCATTATCATGCGGAGAAAGGCGTCCTGCGACAGGCGTGACCAGTGTCCGAGCGCCCCTCCCCTAACCCGATCTGCCGACGTGGGAGCAGGGTTCGCTCGCCCTGCACAGATGTTTCTCGGGCGTGACAGGGTGCAGGGGCGTGCCGGTCCGCTCGAAGGTGGAGATGTTGGCCAAGGTGGTTTGCGCAATGGCAGCAAGCGCCTCGCGGGTGAAGAAGCCCTGGTGCGCCGTCACCAGCACGTTGGGGAAGGTCAGCAGCCGCGCGAACACGTCATCCTGAATGATCTGCCCCGACAGATCCTCGAAGAAAAGGTCGGCTTCTTCCTCATAGACGTCGATGCCCAGATACCCGATCGCGCCTGACTTCAGTCCCGCGATGAGAGCGCGCGTATCGACCACCGCGCCCCGGCTGGTGTTGATCAGCATGACCCCCCGCTTCATGCGCCCGATCGCTTCCGCGTCGATCAGGTGCCGCGTCTCTGGGGTAAGCGGGCAATGAAGGCTGACGATGTCCGACCGTTCGAACAGCTCAGGCAGAGCCACGTAGACCCCGCCCAGTTCACCAAAAGCGGGGCTCTGAGATGGGTCGCTCGCAATTACCCCGCAGCCGAACCCACGCATGATGCGCGCGAATACAAGCCCGATCCGCCCGGTTCCGACGATCCCCACCGTGCGTCCCGCAAGGTCGAAGCCTAGCAGCCCGTCCAGCAGAAAATTGCCCTCGCGCACACGGGCATAGGCGCGGTGGATTTTGCGGTTGAGCGTCAACACCAGAGCAGCGGCGTGCTCCGCAACGGCCGCAGGCGAATAGGCTGGAACATGGGCGACCTGCACTCCGACGGCTTCGGCAGCGGCCAAGTCGACATTGTTGAACCCGGCGCTGCGCAAGGCGACCAGGAGCGTCCCCCCGTCCGCAAGGCGGCCGATGACCTCCGCGGTCAGCTGATCGTTGACGAACGGACACACTGCCGAGAAGCCGCGCGCCAGCTCGGAAGTCGCGGCTCCAAGATGCGCCTCAAAGAAATGGAGTTCATGCTCTCCACCCGCCTGAGCAGCCTCTGCCTCCAGGAATGCACGGTCGTACGGCTTGGTGCTGAAGACGGCGACCTTCATGTGTCTGCCTCCTGTGGGGCAAGAATGCCTTTCGCGGGCACATCGGTCGAGTCCTTGACACGATGGCGCCGCGCCTGAAGTTTCCGGATGTTCAACGGAGCAGCCGATGGTTGAAAAGTGCCACGACCACCCTGCAACGGCCGAGCCCGTCACGCGAGGACCTGACGTAGCCTCCGGCACGACCTGGACCTGCCCCATGCATCCGCAAATTCGGCAGGATCATCCAGGCAACTGCCCCATCTGCGGCATGACCCTGGAGCCGCTCGAGCCGAATCTCGAGGATGGCTCCAACCCTGAACTGATCGACATGACTCGGCGCTTCTGGGTCAGCGCGGGGTTATCTGTTCCGCTGGTGCTGCTGACCCTCGGAGCGGAACTGGCGGGGATCGAGTTCCTGCCGATGCGGCAGTCCTTGTGGGTGCAGCTGCTCCTTGCGACCCCGGTGGTGCTGTGGGGCGGCTGGCCATTCTTCCAGCGCTTCTGGAGTTCGCTGAAGAGCGGGCACCTGAACATGTTCAGTCTGATCGGCCTCGGCGTCGGAGTGGCGTACGGCTACAGTGTCGTTGCGACAGTCCTTCCGGGTATCTTCCCACCAACACTCCGCACCATGGGTGGGCTGGTGCCCGTCTATTTTGAAGCGGCGGCGGTGATCGTGACGCTGGTGCTGCTTGGTCAGGTTCTGGAACTGCGTGCGCGTTCGGCAACTGGCCGCGCAATCCGTGCCCTGCTCGGCCTCGCGCCCAAGACCGCTCGCCGAGTGCGCGATGAGCGGGAAGAGGACGTTCCGCTGGAGCAGGTTGCGGTTGGCGACCTGCTGCGCATCCGCCCAGGCGAGAAAGTCCCCGTCGACGGAGTGGTCGTGGAAGGCCGCAGCTCCGTGGATGAATCGATGATCAGCGGCGAGCCGGTGCCGGTCGAGAAGGAAGCTGGAGCCAAGGTCACCGGAGCCACCGTCAATGGCACCGGCGCTCTGCTGATGCGGGCAGAGCGGGTGGGACGCGACACGATGCTTGCTCAGATCGTCCGCATGGTCGCCGAGGCCCAGCGGTCACGTGCTCCGATCCAGGCCCTGGCCGACAAGGTGTCCGGCTGGTTCGTGCCCGCCGTGGTGCTCGTGTCGGTGCTGACCTTCATTACCTGGTCACTGGTGGGTCCGGAGCCGCGGCTCAGCCACGCGCTGGTGAATGCGGTTGCGGTGCTGATCATCGCCTGCCCGTGCGCGCTTGGTCTCGCCACGCCCATGTCAATCATGGTCGGCACCGGCCGCGGCGCCAGCGCCGGCGTGTTGGTGAAGAATGCCGAAGCGTTGGAGCTCATGGAGAAGATCGACACGCTGGTGGTCGACAAAACAGGCACCCTGACGCTGGGCAAGCCGAAGCTCACTGGAGTAGAGGCGCAGCCGGGCTTCACCGAAGATGAAGTCCTACGCCTCGCCGCTGCCCTGGAAAGAGGCAGCGAGCATCCGCTTGCGGCTGCCATTGTCACAGGCGCCGGGGAACGCGGGTTCACCATACCTGACAGCACCGATTTCGCCTCGGTCACCGGCAAGGGCGTAACCGGCACCGTAAATGGCCGGGCCGCCTTGCTTGGCAACGCCGGGTTGCTTGCGGACAACGGCATCGACACGGCCCCGCTCGGCAGCCGAGCGGATGCACTTCGCACCGATGGCCAAGGCGTGATGTTCGTTGGCATCGACGGAGCGCTTGCTGGCCTTCTGGCAGTGGCTGACCCTCTCAAGGAGAGCGCAACCGGAGCGGTGCAGGAGCTTCGTCGCCAGGGCGTGCATCTGGTCATGATGACGGGTGACAATGCCCGAACGGCAGAGGCCATTGCTCGCGGCGTCGGCGGGATCGACCAGGTGCTGGCAGACGTGCTTCCCGATCAGAAGCAGGCAATGGTCGAGAAGCTGCGCCGTGATGGCCGCCGAGTGGCCATGGCAGGAGACGGGATCAACGACGCACCGGCGCTCGCCGCAGCGGACGTCGGCATTGCCATGGGCACCGGGACCGACGTCGCCATGGAAAGCGCGCATGTCACGCTGGTGAAGGGCGACCTTCGCGGCATTGTCCGCGCCCAACGTTTAAGCCGCGCCACCATGCGCAACATCCGGCAGAACCTGTTCTTTTCCTTCGTGTTCAACGCGGCCGGCGTGCCGATCGCGGCGGGTGTGCTCTATCCTGCCTTCGGCCTGCTGCTCAGCCCGATCATCGCCGGCGCCGCCATGGCGTTCAGCTCGGTGGCGGTGATCGGCAACTCGCTGCGGCTCAACCGGGTCAGGCTCGAGGTGACGCCATGACCGACTTCAACCAGACGGACGGACGCCGCCGCTCCGAGGTCGCCATGCTCTCAGCGGTGGGGCAGCGTTGGCCTGACCCCACGAACTCGCCCGCCTGCCGCAGGAGCCAGCCAGAAGCCCGTAAGTGAGCCCAGCCCGACCGCGCCCGCGGCAAGCGATAGGCTGGTTGGCTCGAAATGCAGTATCCCGGCTGGCCCCGGCACCAGACCGGCTACGGCAAGCACCAGCCCTGCACCTGCGCTGAGAGCCAGGAGAACCTTTCTCGGAAAGGAGGCGCCTCCCCTGCCTACGCTCGCGGCCCGCCATGCCAGCGCCAGATGGCTGGACACCAGCGCCGTGAACGTAGCGAAGCGCGCTTCCCCGACTGCACCTCCGCCGCCAACGAGCAGAAAGTAGAAGACGAACAGGACCGCCAGCACCGTCAGCCCCTGCACCGCCGCCTGTCCCAGCTGTGCCGACCCGAACAGCGGCTCGGCGATGCGCCGTGGAGGCTGGCGCATCAATTCCCTTTCGCTGGCCCGGCCCTCGAATACCAACGCGCACAACGGGTCGATGAGTAGCTCCAGAAGGACCAGGTGCGCCGGATAGAAGATCATCGGCAAGCCCAGCACCAGCGGCAGCAGCGCCAGCCCGGCAACCGGGACATGGACCGCCACAATGTAGATGAGCGCGGCGCGAAGGTTGGCGAAGATCCGGCGGCCGAGACCAATCCCGTCAACGATCGAAGCAGCCCGGTCGTCAAGCAGGATGAGGTCGGCCGCTTCCCGCGCCACGTCCGTTCCCCGCTGCCCCATGGCGAGGCCGACGTCCGCGGCCGCGAGCGCCGGCGCGTCGTTGACGCCGTCGCCGGTCATGGCGACGATCTGTCCGCTTGCCTGAAAGGCCCGGATGATCGCCAGCTTCTGCTCCGGAGCGATGCGCGCGAACACCCGCATCTCCGGTCTCACCGCAGTAGAGGACAATTCCGGGCCCGTCTGCACGCCGGCCGACACGTCGATTCCGGCCGCTCTCGCCGCGTGCAGCGCTGTCGCCGGATAGTCACCGGTGATTAACGCGATCGTCACGCCCCCGGCACGCGCCTCCTCGAAAGCGGCCGGGACATCACCGCGCAGCGGGTCCTCGAACGCGAGGAGCCCTTCGAAGCGGTACCGGAGACTGCCGGGATCGCTCTCCGGGTCGGCGCCAAAGCGAGCGCTTGCTACTCCCAGGATGCGCAGCCCATTCGAAGCCAGGCGCTGCACGGTGGCCTCGGCTTGCCTCCGCTCACCTTCGGCCATGTCGCAAAGCGCAAGGATCGTCTCCGGTGCGCCCTTGGCCGCATAGAGGATGCTGGCATCGTCCTGCCCCCAAACTTGGACGAAAGCGAGAAAGTCGGGCCGCAAGGGAAAGGAACGTAGCGGCGCCCGCTCGCCCAAGCCGCTCATGGCGGCATGGATTGCAGCGTCGATGGGATCGTTCGGGTGCGTCGCTGACGCTAGCCGCGCCATACGCAGCAGAGGCTCGCGGCAGTCCACCGGCGCTCCGTCGAGGCGGTGGCCGGCGCCCTCCCGCCAGATGCTGTGCAGCCGCATGCGGTTCTCTGTGATGGTGCCGGTCTTGTCGACGCACAGCAGGGTCGTCGCGCCGAGCGTCTCTATGACCGCCGAACGCCGCACCAGCACGTTCCGCTTGGCCAGCCGCCAGGCGCCAAGCGCCAGGAAGACGAGGAACACCATCGGGAATTCCACGGGCACCAGCGCGATGGCCAGCGTCAGCCCGGCCAGCATCCCGCCGAACCAGTCGCCGCGAAGCAGCCCATAGGAGAGCGCCGCCGCCACGCAGAAGATCACGGCGAGGGCACCGATCCGCTGCACCAGCCGAGCGATGTCCCGCTGCAGCCGGGTCGGCTCCTCCTGCAGCACCGACAGTTCGCACCCGATCCGACCGACCCGCGTCGCCTGTCCGGTCGCGGTGACCTGCTCAACTCCCTGGCCGCGGATCACCATAGTGGAGGCGTAAAGCGCAGAGCCAAGCGCTTCGCCAAGAGCCCCACCACTAGCTTCCGCTCCGGGGTCCGCCGGAACCTTGGTGTTAGCCGCCGCTTCCCCGGTCAGGATCGACTCGTCGACTTCCAGGGCATCACCGGAGACGAGCATCCCGTCCGCCGGGATCCGTCCACCTTCGGATACCAGGACCAAGTCACCGGACACCAGTTCCGCCGCCGGGATCGTCCGTTTTCGACCGTCGCGGATAACCTCCGCCCTTGGCTCGGCCAGCCTGCGCAGCGCTGCGAGCGCCCGCTCGCTGCGCACCTGCTGGGCGATGGAGATGAGCACGGACAAGCACGCGCCCGCCGTCATGAACAGGCCCTCCGCAAGGTCCCCGAAGAGAAGGTAGAGGCCCGCAGCAGCAGCGAGCAGCAGCAGCATCGGTTCGCGCACCGTCTCGACCACGATTGTCCAGGGCGAGCGCCGCCGGGCGACTGCCAGGATGTTCGGGCCGAACTGCGAGAGCCGCGCCTCCGCTTCGGCCGAGTTCAAGCCCGCAACGGAGGCGGTCAAATCCATGCGCCCACCTTAGAGCGCAAAGGTCCTTGGGCGACTAGGCCAATTTCCGGAGAGACATGACTTGGCGCCTGCTGCAGGATGGACCCTGCTGGAGGACAGACGATGTTCAAGCGCATCCTCGTCGCAGTCGATCCCGACGAACCCCGCACCCTTCAGGCCTTCCCGGCCGCCTCACTCCTCGCAGATGCCTGCGGAGCGGAGCTGATCGTCGGCTCGGTGGTGCCTGACACGACAGCGATGATGCGCTCGGAGTGGTCGGGGATCGGTTATCGGAACCTCGGGGACGTGCTGCGGTCAAAGCTCATCTCCATCACCGAAGAGCTGTTCGACCGCGCGGTGCGGGTCGAGATCGCGGGCGGCTCCGTGGCGAGCGGCGTGCTGGCCATCGCCGAGGATGTCGATGCCGACCTCATCGTGCTCGCGTCGCACCGACCCGGGCCGAAGGACCACCTGCTGACAGCCCATGGCGCCCGGATCGCGCGGCGCGCGTCCTGTTCGGTGCTGGTCGTGCGCTCGCAGGAGGATTCATCCGACTGAGCGCTTTCACCGTCGTCACGAAGCTGTCCGGGTTAAGCGAGATGGAGTCGATGCCCCGCGCGATCAGGAAGCGGGCGAACTCAGGCGAGTTGCTGGGAGCCTGGCCGCAGATGCCAACCTTGATCCCGCCGCGGTGCGCACCGGCGATGGTGTCCGTCACCATCCGCATCACGGCTTCGTCGCGCTCGTCGAATAGTTCTGCCAGCAAGGCGGAGTCGCGGTCAACGCCGAGGACCAGCTGGGTGAGGTCATTGGAGCCGATCGAGAAGCCGTCGAACCGTCTTGCGAATTCGTCGGCCAAGATCACGTTCGATGGGATCTCGCACATCACATAGACCTGCAGGCCATTCTCACCGCGCTGCAGGCCGTGCTTGGCCATTTCCGCGAGTACGCGGTCGGCTTCGGCCGGTGAGCGGCAGAAGGGGACCATGACGATCACGTTGGTGAAGCCAAGCTCCTCACGCACTTGCCTGAGCGCACGACACTCCAGCGCAAAGCCGTCGCGGTAGCGGTCGCTGTAGTACCGGGACGCGCCGCGGAACCCGAGCATCGGGTTCTCCTCCGCCTCCTCGAACGCCGCTCCGCCAAGCAGTCCGGCATATTCGTTGGTCTTGAAGTCGCTGAGGCGCACGATCGCCGGGTGCGGGTGGTAGGGCGCCGCGAGAGTGGCAATGCCGCGAGCCAACCTGTCCACAAAATAGTCGGCGGGGGACGCATGGCCGGCACTCAGCTGCTCGACTCTTCTCCGCTCCGTCGCCGTCAGCCGCTCGGGGTGCGCCGCCGCCATCGGGTGCAGGCGGATCAGCGCGCTGATGATGAACTCCATTCGCGCCAGACCAACACCTTTTGCCGGCAACCGCCACCAACGGAATGCACCGCCGGGATCGGCGATGTTGACCATCACGTCGACGGGCGGCTCGGGCAGGCTCCCGACGTTCAGCGTTTCACGCGTGAAAGGCAGTGCCCCCGCATAGACCAGCCCGCGCTCGCCGCTCGCGCAGGACAGCGTCACTTCCTGGCCGTTCCGCAGAAGGCGTGTCGCGTTGCCGGTGCCGATCACGGCCGGAATGCCGAGTTCGCGACTGACGATCGCAGCATGGCTGGTGGTGCCGCCATGGTCGGTGACGATGCCGCCTGCGTGCCGCAACGCCGGTACCCAGTCAGGATCCGTCGCCTCCGCCACCAGGACCGACCCCGCCGCGAGCTGCTCCGCGTCCGCCGGGGTCCGCACTATCGCCGCTGGGCCGCTGACGATTCCCTGCCCCACTGCCGCTCCGCTTACGAGCACCGGCCCTTTTCCTTTCAGGCGGTAGATGTCGAAGCTGCCACCCTCCGCCGTGGAATGCACCGTTTCTGGCCGAGCCTGGAGGATGAACAACTCGCCGGTGAGGCCATCCTTGGCCCACTCGATGTCCATCGGCCGGCCATAATGCCGCTCGATCGTTGCGGCCCAGCGGGCGAGCTGCAGTGCCTCTTCGTCAGTCAGGACAAAGCTCCGCCGCTCGCGCCCGCTTGTCGCCACGATCCGCGTGCGCTCGCCGGAGCGGCCGAGCACCATCTTACGCTCCTTGGCGCCGAGACTCCTGCCAATGATCGGAACCGCGCCGTCCGCCTCGAGCAACGGCTTGAACAGGGTCAGGCGGTCTGGATCGACCGCGCCCTTGACCACCATCTCGCCAAGGCCCCAGGCAGCGCTGATCACCACCACGCGAGGGAAGCCGCTGTCCGGATCGAGCGTGAAGATGACCCCTGAACCCGCCTTGTCGGACCGGACCATCCGCTGAATGCCGATGGACAGGGCGACGTCGAGATGGTCGAAGCCCTTGAGCTCGCGATAGGTGATCGCGCGGTCGGTAAAGAGGGAGGCATAACAGCGGCGGCACGCGTCGAGCAGCGCATCGAGCCCTCGCACATTGAGGAAACTTTCCTGCTGGCCGGCGAAGCTTGCCTCCGCGAGATCCTCCGCCGTAGCGCTGCTGCGGACCGCCACGGCGAGATTGCGCTGCCCGGCCGCCTTGCAGAGTCTCTCATACGCCGTGCGGATGCCGTGCTCGAGTTCCGGCGGGAAAGCCGCGTTTAGGACCAAGGACCGGACGCGCCCGCCCGTTTCGCGAAGGTTGGCCTTCCCAATTCGATACTGCTCCAGCGCATCCCGGATCGGCTGCTCCAGCCCGTTCTCACGCAGCAGTCTGCGATAAGCCTCGGCGGTCGTCGCGAATCCCGACGGTACGTGGATACCCCCGCGCCCAAGCTCACTCAGCATCTCGCCGAGCGAAGCGTTCTTCCCGCCGACGGACGCAACGTCCCCTTTCCCGACGCTTTCCAGCGGCAGCACCAGGCCTTGCATCGGCATTACTCCCTCAAGCCGCGGTCCAGCCGCCGTCGACGGCCAGGGCCTGCCCAGTCGTGAAGCTCGCGCCATCGCTGCATAGCCAGAGCACGGCACTGGCGATCTCCTCCGGTCGGCCGATGCGGCCGATTGGTTCAGTCTTCTCCATCGCTTCGCGGCCGGCCGCCGTCCCGGCCATGTAGCGTTCGAGCATCGGGGTCTGGATCGCGCCGGGGCACACGGCATTCACGCGGATGCCTGCTTTGGCGTAGTCCAGCGCAGCCGTCCGAGTTAGCCCAACAACTCCATGTTTTGAGGCGACATAGGCCGGCATGCTCGGCAGTCCGATCAGCCCCGCGACGGAGGAGCAATTGACGATGGCTCCACGGCCGGCAGCCAGCATCATCCGCACCTCTTCGCGCATGCACAGCCACACACCGCGCAGGTTCACTGCGACGACCTGATCAAAGTTGCCGGCGGTGCATTCGTGCGTGAGCGCCTGATGCCCCTCGATCCCCGCATTGTTGAAGGCTGCATCCAGTCGGCCATAGCGGCCCCCGATCTCGGCGAAGAGATCATGCACGCTGTCCTCATCGGCCACATCGCAGCGCACAAAGATGCACTCGGCGCCGTCCTGCTGTACACATTCTGCCGCGGCGGCCTGCCCACCCTCCTCGCCAAGGTCGGCGACCACCACCGAATAGCCTGCCCGAGCAAAGGCCAAAGCGGTGGCCCGGCCAATTCCGGAACTCGCCCCCGTCACCAGCGCCACCCTGATTGCCGGCATGACCGACCTCCTGCTGTGCTCCGGAAATCATGCGGGAAGCCGATCGGCCACGCACTCCGGAAGAATACGGAAGCCTAGGGGCGCAGAACGAGCGCCCCCTCGACCTCCCCTGCGCGAAGCCTGGCAAGAGCCTCGTTCGCTTGCGCCAGCGGGAGCGTGTGCACATGGGTATGCACTGGCACCTCCGACGCGACCTTCATGAAGGCGCGCCCATCATCCCGGGTCAGATTGGCAACCGAGCAGATGCTGCGCTCGCCCCAAAGGAGTGAGTAAGGGAAAGCGGGAATGTCGCTCATGTGGATGCCGGCGCACACCACTCGGCCGCCCTTGCGCACCTGCCTAAGTGCTTGAGGCACGAGCGGTCCGACGGCCGCGAAGATGATCGCCGCGTCGAGCGGCTCAGGCGCTGGCTCGTCGGAGCCGCCGGCCCACACGCAGCCGAGCCTTCTCGCGAACCCTTGCCCGGCCGCATCGCCCGGCCGAGTGAAGGCAAAGACGCTCCGCCCCTGATAAACTGCGACCTGGGCGATGATGTGCGCGGCCGCGCCAAAACCATAGAGACCAAGGCACTCCCCGGCCCCTGCCATTCGGTAGGCACGGTAACCGATCAATCCGGCGCACAGCAGCGGCGCCGCTTCGGCATCGCCGAACACGTCCGGGATCGGCAGGCAGTAATCCGCCTCGGCCAGGCAGTGCGTCGCATAACCGCCGTCTCGGGTGAAGCCAGCGAATAAGGCCTTGTCGCACAGGTTCTCGCGCCCTTCCCGGCAGTAGGGGCACGTTCCGCAGGTCCATGCCAGCCAGGGGACCCCGACACGGTCCCCCACTTCCCACCCGGACGCGTCCTCACCAAGAGCGATCACCTGGCCGACGATCTCGTGTCCCGGCACGATGGGCAGCCTGCCGCGAATCTCTCCGTCCGCCACATGAAGGTCGGTCCGGCAAACCCCGCAGGCTGAGACCTCGATTAACAATTGCCTGCCCAGGGGCGCTGTCAGTGGCCGCTCGAACGGCCTCAGCGCTTCGCGTGGAATCTCAAGTCGCATCCCATGCAAGGTCGGCATTGAAAGCCTCCTTTCCCACGCCCGCAGCAGGCCGAAGGGGCGGATCAGCAGCGCGATCGACCAGGCGATCAAGATGATACGCAGGTCACCGGCCCGGGCCATTCAAATTTTAGCTTGGCCTTCGTGCGTCGGTAGTCCTCAAGCAGTCGCCGCATCCGGGACAAGGCCTCGCGGCGAGGCGCTAAAGCGCCGGGGCGGTACTCAGCGAGGTGGAAAGCGAACGCTTGCGTCCCCATGTGATCGGGGGCGTGGGAACGGTACGGAGGCGCTTCAATGAAAATTCTGATGGTTCTCACAAGCCATGACCGGCTTGGCGATACAGGCAAGCAGACCGGGTTCTGGCTTGAGGAGTTCGCCGCCCCCTATTACGTGTTGAAGGACGCCGGACACGAGATCACGCTCGCGAGTCCGAAGGGCGGCGAGCCGCCTCTCGACCCCAAAAGCGATGAACCAGCTTCGCAGACCGAGGCCACGCGCCGCTTCAAGGGCGATCAGGAGGCGAAGGCCCAACTGGCGTCGACCGAACGCCTAGATTCCATTCGATCGTCAGATTTCGATGCCGTTTTCTATCCAGGTGGTCATGGACCGCTGTGGGACTTGGCCGAGGACGCGCGATCGAAGGCACTGATCGAGCAGACGCTCGCACATGGCAAACCCGTCGCCCTTGTGTGCCACGCTCCGGCCGTGCTGAAGAGCGTCACTGGCGACGATGGCAGGCCGCTCGTCGCGGGCAAGCGCGTTACCGGTTTCACGAACGAGGAGGAGGAAGCGGTCGGGCTGACGGAAGTCGTGCCGTTTCTGCTCGAAGACGTTCTGAAGCAGCTTGGCGCGAGTTTCAGCAAAACCGAGGCCTTCAAGCCGCACGTGATCCGTGAGGGTCTGCTCATCACCGGCCAGAATCCGGCCTCAAGCGAACCGACGGCCGAAGCCTTGCTGGAAGCTCTCACCTCGGAGATGGCGAGCGCGAACGCCTAGTCCATGTTAGCCATCCCGAAAATTGGTGAAGAGATGGACGGCATGCCAGTGGAAAGGAGGCGTGAATCTCAGCGGATCGATATGTCCCACCCGGCGAAGCTTCTCACGTACCACAGACGGCCAGTCGACGTAGACTTCCTGAACCTCTCGCGTGATGGGTTCAAGATCAGCCATCATCAGGATCCCAGTCTGAGATCTTCTCAGCTTCGCAGAGCAGCAGCAAGAAGGATATCGAGACCAGGGGGTTTAGTTCGGGATCGGTTCGGAAGCGAGATGTTTGAAATCGAACGTCCTCCACGAGGTTTCCTTCTCATCACCTTCAAAGGGGATGAGTGTTGCGTACCTTCTTCATGCTCTGCTCGCTTGTCGTCATGACAGGATATGGGCTGTCATCGACTTCAACCTTGGATCGGGACGCGCGCGAGGGGAGCCACGTTCAGCTGCCCGACGATGGCTTTGGCTATTGATCAAGAAGACGACTGGAGCTGCGCTCGCGTAGCCGTCCCGTTCCGATGAGCGCTGTTCTGGCTAACCGAGAAATTTCTCCCAATACTTCCTCGCTGCGGTTGCGGCAGCGCCGAACCGCTCTTTCTTCCTCGGGCAAGACTTGCACATATCGGGGGCGCTTGATCGTCTTGTACCGGTCGCTGCTTCCTGCCGCTTGCGTTGCACCGTCACCTTTTCAGCCGAAGCAGATACCTCTACCTTGACGCACATGAGCCAGGCACAGTCCGTCCGATGAGCGTCGCCTTCCGCCGCGAGAGCGACGAGGAGCATCTCGAGCCCAAGTTCGAGCTGCCGATTCCGCCCGGCCCGAATCTCGTCACACCACGGGGGCTGTCGCTGATCGAGGCACGCGTTTCGGAGCTCGAGGCCCGCCTGACAGATCCGCTTTCGGAAGAGGAGCGTAGTGCCGTGAAACGGGAGGCGCGTTACTGGCGCGCCCGCCAAGCCAGCGCCCAACTCATCGCCGCGCCGACCGGCGAGCAAGTGGCGATTGGCTGCCGCGTGACCTACCAGCGCGAAGGTCAGTCCCGGACGATCGAGATCGTCGGACACGACGAGAGCGAGCCGGCCACGGACCGCGTCGGCTTCACTGCCCCACTGGTGCGGGCGATGCTTGGCGCCCAGGTTGGTGACGAAATCGATCTCCCCGGCGGACACATTCTCACCATCATCGCCGTCGAGCCCTCAGTCTATGCACGCTGAACGTCTAGGCTCCACGATGCATGGACGTTCGAGGCGGCGCTCCTTGGTCGGCTTCAACCAGAGTGCCAATTACAGCTGTCCGATCGCCCGCTAGACCTCACGAATGAACTTCGACGATCTCCTGCAGCGCTACTTCGGGGCTTCCGACCTGTCGGAGGTCTCGCCCGCGGTCATGGAGAGCGGCACGGATCGGCTTCGGGTGGATCTCGGCCTGGAGACGGATCGTCAACGGCGCTTTGCGCTCTGGTCGGTCCTGTACATGCTGGGCCAAGCGCCCGACCTGGACGTCACCTTCGAGGACGAAGTTGATCGTAATGCTGCACGAAACCTTATGGACTTGCTTGGGGGCGCCAGGGAGGAGTGATCATCCGGCAGGGCCTAAGCGACCCCTTGTTGCTTAAAGACCTAAGGCACCAACGATCGCAGCTGTCCACATCGGACAGGATCTTCTAAGTCGCTGTTTTCCGGGGAGGGAATGGTGAGCGTGGCAAGGATTGAACTTGCGACCCCTGCGATGTCAACGCAAGTCACGAATGCAAAAAGGGCGCGAATTAGCGGTTTTATTAAATACTAGCGTCGAAACAGAAGTAGAACAAGGCAGAAACCTGCACCAGATTCACCCAAGTTTCACCCAAGCCATGTCGCCGGCTGCGCTGGCAGATTAGGACTAAGCAGTCTCGCCGCCATGCTGCATCTCGGGCAGCTCACCTGCGATTGCCTCTTGATCAAGGTGATCTCGGAGCAATACGATTCCACGTCGTCCTTCCGCCAATATCAGTGAAAGCGTGCTATCACCGTTGAAGGGTGCCAGCAGCCTTGTCACCCTCAGCCACTCACCGGCTGCCCCGCCTTCGCCAATCACCTTCAGGATCGCTTTGTGCGTCATCAGTAGCGAAATCGATAGAACCACCAGGCGCAGCGGAACCCTAAAGGGTTGGGCGCGCCAACGCTCGACCTTTTCCATATCGGCACCAAGCAGTCTTTGGCGCTCGTCAGCCGTCAAGCTCCACGATCCAGCTATCCGGTCGAACAGGCTCAAAGCATGCTCTTGGAGAGGTATCGCGAGGTTCTCAGAGCTTCATCCATGCCATCGTTAGACTCTACGGTAGCCTCCAGCGGCGATCGGCCAAATAGCAGCGAGGGTGCCCGCAAGAAGCGCTCAGTTTCCGCTGCATCCCCGCCGAAGGCTAGTAGAGTCAGTTGCAGTAGCTCTCGAAGGCGCTCACGACTGAGTACCGCCTCTCGAGCTGCCTTGCGGAAGACGCGAGTGATGTAAGCGGCTGCGATCAGCCCGTCCTGTTGCCGGACTACGTCCCAGAGTGTGGGCGGGCTCTCCTGCCTTGCCAACCAAGCATCTAAGCGACGGAATAGCTCATCCTCAGGTATATGACGGATTGCCATCTTAGCGCTTCTCCGTGGGTCGTTCGAACCATTCTGGTGAGCGGGCCTGGGCCTCATCATCAAACAGCTTGCTCGAAAGTCGCGGTACCCATTCGCGCAGTGGCTCATCGCCGGCATCAAAGCTTCGATCAAAGATGATGTAGGAGTCGAAGCCTCCGCTGCCGCGTAATTCGTAACGATTGTCCCCTTTCCAGCCGAGCACGGAGATCTGAAGTTGTGAGACTGCGTCTAGCGGGCTGCCATGCAAAAGGTGCAACCATTGCGTGAGCGCCGCAGGCAAGTCGGGCAGCTTGATCTCAGTTGGAAAGTAGAAAAGCATACCGGTCCTCCAATCTCGGTTGGGGCGGACCGGCGCAGAGCCGGGTGTTGGCAACCTAGGCTGTCGCTCCAGGCGCCGCCGCCTTTAGGCGAGCCTTGGACATGCGCGACGGCCACCCGGCCGCAAAGCTCGCGACCGGTCGACAGCATCCTGGGGTTACCACGCCCCGCCAACGGCTTTTCTCCGTCGGCACTAAAGGGCTTACAGAAGACCGGCCAGCCTGCAAGCGCTTTCCTCGGGCATCCTTGAGGTTGACGGCTCTCGCAATCCTGACACCTTCAGGAGACGACAACGCGCCTGCGCTTTGCTCTCCAAGGAACAATGGACATGAACGAGCAGCTACTTAACCGCCTGAACAATGGTCGATTGGAATCTCGCCAGATTGACGAGCTCATCGGGTTGGCTCGCGGCGTAATCGCAGATGGCGTGGTGAGCGAGGCAGAGGTCACGTTTCTAGAAAAGTGGTTGGTCGGCAACTTGTCGATCAGCACGCACCCGATGATCCGGTTGCTCTACAATCGGATTGAAGGAATTCTCCAAGATGGGATTGCTGACGAAGATGAGCGCATTGACCTTCTAACACGCTCGAAAGCTTCACGGCATCAGACATCGAGTTAGGAGAAGCGATGAGGTCCTCCTCTCTGCCGTTATGCAGCCCTGCCCCAGTACTCTCATTTTTGGGCCGCTCATTCTGCTTCACTGGCACCTTCAGTTTCGGACAACGGAAGGACTGCGCTAGGGCAGTCGAGGATCGAGGCGGCACCAGCGTTACGCTCACCAAGCGTACAGATGTGCTCGTCATCGGCTCGTACGCTACAGAGTCTTGGAAGCACTCTTCCTTCGGCAATAAGATCATCAGGGCTGCTGAGATGCGGGGTCAAGTCGTACCCATCTCAATCGTTTCTGAGGTGCACTGGCGATCTCACCTCTGACGTCTGAGTGCCCTTAATGGCCAAGCTCACGGCTGTGTGGCCAGCGTGTTTTCGTTCGCTTGCAAGACAGGTTTCTAAACCTACCTCCACGTGATGGCGAGCAAACCGCAGGATCGAGTTCGAGAGTGGGCTAGGTTAGTCTACAAATCAGATGAGGCTGTCTCGCAGTATCTTACGCGATCAAGTGCCGTCTTTGGGGGTAAGGCTCCAATAGAGGTCGCGAAAACGCACAAAGGCGCTAATTGGGTGATCGAAGAGCTTACCGATCGTGCATTTGGAGTGCCTGTCTTGCCGCGAAACCGGAACGGCAAGGCAGCGGCTCCCCCAAAGCGTTGGTAGCAGGCCTCGCCACGGCACTACTGGACCTCAGCCAGCTTGAACCATTTCGCAAGCGTCTCACCCCCAAGCGGCACGCGGTAAGTCGGCTGAAAAGAAGCGCCGGACGCGTTTGGTTCGATCATCTGGCAAGTAGTGGGCGTAGTGCCTTAGAATCATCTCCTGGGTGTCTTGGAGGGCGTCTGCAGCAAGCCCTACATCAGCCGTCATTTTCAGGATGTGGGTGGCCGTGATGTCCCGGACGGCATGCAAGCCGAAACGCTCGACACCCATGATGCCTGTTCCGGTGACCTGATGGTGAACCAGATAACGCCATGTGAGTTCTTGGAACTCTTGGTAGAGAAGGTCATCAGTTCGTCTGGACCCTCCATTCGAAACAAAGAGCCAGTCTTTATAATCGCCCAGCACCTTTCTTGATACCATCACGTATTCGTTGATGATCTCGTTGTCTTCTGGTTCAAGAGAGCAGCTATACTTTGCCTTACGAACGCCAAAGAATGATCCATCCTCATTCTTAAACTCGTGCGCTGGTATCTCTATCTTCCAAACTCCACCGTCAAACTTCAGCTTTCCGCGGTTATCTGCACGATATGTGATTTCGCCGAGGTTCTTACGTCGCAACGCCGTACGCACGGCAATGAGGGCCAAGACGAACGATCGTACTGCGATCGCGCGAGTAGTAGCTGGAGTAGATTCCCGATCCGGAAGGTCGTGATATGCCAGCTCAAGCATCGTGTAGAGTGCGTCCAGTGGCCTATCAGACTCAAGGATCGGTAGAATAGGTTCGAAGGGATCCCGAGTTGGGGCGAACCGTTCGTTCTGCCCTAAGAAGATTTGCCAGACTTGAGAATTCGCTGCTGAGACCGCCAGAGCCCAGCCTTCCGGAGTTTGCATGTCGGTGACTTCAACGCTCGTAAGAAGACCTTCAACCGCCCGAAGCCGCTCTGCAAGCGCTGATTTGTAATGCAGATAGCCCTTCACAGGCTCGATGTGCACTCTGACCTTCTTCTCCCTGGCAGTAAGTGACCCCAAGAGCGCAAGGTTCACGCGAGCACCCAGATTTAGCCCTTTCGGGTAGCGCTGTGCCAACCACCGACTGTACCAACGAACAACTTGTGGCGAGATAAGGTGAGCAAGACACAGTTGCTCAGGATTAAGCCCCAACCCACCGTCTTTGGGGCTTAAAGTCATTGCACTGAAGAGCTCGCGGAGGGTGGCGATACTCCGGTCTACCGTCCCAGCCTTCCACGGCTTGCGACGTGGGTGCTCTGGTACTGAGGTGGTTTTGAAATCGACAAGCTCTGCGATTTCCTCTTTCAGCCCTGAGGGGAAGGGATGCAATTGCCAATGCTCAGCATCCCGCAGCTTCTGACGATGCTCGAGCTGGCCTTCCCATTCGAGGCGTATCTGCCGGCCGAATTCTTCCCTCTGCCCCTCAGGCATGTACGCGAAATTCAGGGGCAAGAACGGGCGAGCAGCCTTGCGGAGCACGTTGGAATCCAAAGAAGGTGGCCAGAACTCAGAGCGAATGTGACCACGCGTAGGCCGTACGATGCGCCTAAGCCGACCTGTCAGCGTTCCCACCTCGACTCCTAATGCGACTTCCAATCTCTCTACGACGCTAGTTTCGGTACGGAATGAATTTCGATCTTGCGCGATCCAGCCCCGGATTGCGTCGATATGCTCAAGGACGTTCGCGGAGCGAGCTAGCTCGACTATGTTCTTGAAGGGACTAGCCCTAAGAAGGGCCTGCACCGCCCCACCAAGTGTGTCCGGCAATTGTGTGCCTTGGCTGTCGATGACTCGACCGACGTACGCCTGCCACCTCTCGATCTCTCGTAGCCAGTGGCGCCGCGTGTCACGATTTTCGATTCGCTCAGCAATATTCCGGGCCTCATCTCGGCATCGTCGGACAAAGTCTTCGTGGAGACGATCTGCTTCGGTTGCTCCCCATTCACGAAGCAGATGCCGCAAAGCCCAGCGCAACCTCGCGACTGACTGACTTGACTTAGATCCTGATTCTAGCGCGAACCACTGGCCGCCTAGTTCGATCATCTCCTCGTAGGTTGGAAGGTCAGAAGTGGCTTTCTGACGATAACGGTCCAGCCCCACGCCCACGAGGAGCCCCGTACGATCTATGAGGGTACGCAACTCATCGTCTCGACTATTCGACTTCCAGCTCACACCGGCAGCCGAGCAGAGAGCGCGATAAGGCGGTTTGCCGGGTACGCGACTGGACTCCGGAAGCGGTCGATCGGCTTGGACAAAGGAATGGGTAAGGTAATCGGCGAGGCGGCGCACTCGGGCACTTGTTGCGTTGTCCGCACGACTACCTTCCAGCGTCCTCCGAGCGATATCATGATCTACGACGCCGATTTCATCGGCGAGGGCCAGGAGGAAGCTGCGATAGGGGAGCGCGGGGTTGGCGAGCTTGACGGCCGGCACATCGACGATGCTGCTTATCAGACTGAAGCTCGGAACATCCCCATTGAGAGGCACTCGCCCTCCGGAGCTACGCAGAGCGTCGGCCCAATTGAGCAAAGACTCCATAGCGTGGTCGAGCTTCTGCGATCGTATGTTCGATGGCGACCTTGCAAAGGAGGATTTGACGACGCTCGCCTCACAGAAACCAAGCTCTTTAACTAGATCGTAGAGGGCGACCCGTCCGCGCGAGGGGCGGCCATTGGTCATGCCGAACGACGCTGCGTTGGAGCTCACAAGGGACGCGATAAGCTCAACGTGAGGGCTCCCCGGATTGCGGGTTGATTCCGGCACAGCAAGTCCGCGCTCTCTGAGCAAAGCTCCCAGTTCCTGAACGCGATCGGTAATTTGCGCACGGACCGTGCGGCCTCTCAGGCCATAATCGGCAGATCGCGCAATTGAACCAGTAAGCATATCCATGGCGACATTGTCGCACCGTTTGCGACAGCAAGGCAACGTGTTTCTTGTGCGGCTTGTCCGACGCTTTCCCACTGAGCCGTACGGGCAAGGACTCACAGGCGATGCTCACGGGAAAAGCGTATCTTGAGTTCTTCAGGCCATAATCGTTGGTTTCTCGCGTCTCGTTGGGATCGATTTCTGCTTACTTGTGGCCTAGAAAGTCTTTCCAGGCAGCGCAGTTATGTCTGCGGGAAAGGTGCCACTGATGCAGCGGTCTTTCCTATGTCTCAGGGCTACACACATGCAACAACGGCCATAGTTCTGCCGTACGACGGTGAGAGAACGCCGCAGCCTCGCATCCGTATTAATACGGTGCCGGTGCAACAAGTATGGACAGCAGCGGCAACAGGCACACATGGGGGTGTGACGGAAGCCGAAATCGAGAACATGCAACATGGATTTGACTGAGAAACTCGACGCAATCCTTGAACACCCGAACGCGCCCCTGAGCCTGGCGCTGAGTGTCATGGGGAAGCGCGGCGCACCTGCAACCGAACTTATCAGCTCTCCCGTTGCACGTATGTCATTGTATCATAGCCTGGACGCCAACATGCTCAGCGCGCCATCGACCAGCCTGCTACGCGATATGCTGAAGATTATCATGCGTCTCTGCGAGCACGAGATCTTCCTTTCCGAGCGCGCGCAAGAACAGGCCTCCCCTGCACGAGAAGTCTACGAACTTTGCTGGGCGGTAATCATTAGATTGCGCAATTTGTAGCATCGTGCTAGCTACAGAATGCGACATCGAAGAGGCAGGGCACGTGACCAATCTTGGGGCCAAAAGTGATCCGGGAAAAACCGATCTCCACCGTCAGATGCAGGCCAAGCTCATACAGGACGAACTAAGCCGTCGCGGTTGGAACCAGTCAGATCTGGGCCGAGCCACAAAACTTCCCCGGTACACTATCAGCCGCATCGTGCGCGGTCAGATTCCTCTCAGCCGCGAGCATGCCAATCGCATCGCTATGGCTCTCGACTTAGATCCGACTGCTTTGCAGCAACTTTCCACCAGGTCAGCTTCGATGGATCTAACGGAGGGTGTGCAGTCGACGGCCCAGGCGGATGGATTGATCCGCATTCGCGTAAACGCGTTGGTTCAGCCGGGTATTCACCTCCTCGTTGAAGCTTTGATCTCGCACGATGAGCCCATCCGCGCTGATCGCATCTCTCATATTCTCAAGGCAGTCTACGAGCCCCTCCCTGATCGCAAGAAGACCTCTGGCTGATCATGAGTGTCCACCGGCCCTTCCCTGTCGCAATCGTAGATCTCGACCGCAAGGTCTCGAGAGCGCTGTCACGTGGGAAGGGCCTTACTCTCTCAGCAGATCAACTCGACATGCTGACGGAGATCGGTCTGCTGGAAAAGCTAGCACAAGCGAAAGCTGAGATTCTGAAAGAGCAAGCGAAATGTCGGCAAGCAAAGGCGGGATCTATCAGCGAGGTGAGTTCTGGCTCGATCTCGTCCGTGGCGCAGGTGGGAATCCAGCCAGCAGTAAATATTACATCTGGTGGTATGACCCAGCATCAGGGAAGCAACGGCGCAAGAGCACGGGCAAGAGCGACGTTCGGCTAGCCTGCGATGCCTTGGATGCGCACTACCTTGCGTGTCATAAACCGACAGCCTCGGATCAGCAGAGCTACACCGTTTCCGAGGCACTGGTGGACTACTACGTTCTCCATGGTCAGGAGCGGGCCAGCGCCGAGGCGATCAGAGCTCGGCTGAAGCTGATGAGCCGCTTCATCGATCATGAGGTCAAAGAGGGGCGGATCAAGGACCCCTTTCTTCCATCGCAGCTCAACAAAGCTTTCATCGACCGCTTCCGGAAGTGGGCACTCTCCGACCCCATCGTGACGCGGAAGAAAGACCAACTCGGGAACTGGGTTGAGGTCCCAGTACGGAAGCGCTCACCCGCAACAGCGGAAGAGGCGGTTATCCAGTTGAAGGCTGCGTTGAACCACGCCGTTGAACACGATCGGTTGTCGGTGGCGCCTAAAATAAAGCATCTCACCCGCGACGAAGTTACCCCGAAGCGCACTTACCGCCTCTCCGTAGATGGCTTGGCCGAAGTCCTCGACTTTTCGGCGACTGGCGCCGGCAGCTACTCCGCACACTCCGACCTTCTCATACCTCTGCGCCGGTATCTTGTTGGTGCCATCTGTACGATCGCTCGTCCTGATGCGGTGCTCGATATGAGCGTTTCTGCAAACCGTGGCCAATGGATGAAGCGAGAGCGCAGATACGACTTAAATCCCGCTCAGCGCATTCAGACCAAGAAGTATCGCCCCGTGATGCCAGTCACTGATACACTTCAAGACTGGCTGGACGCGACTGACGAATTCCTCGTCTGTCGGCACGCGTACAAGCCTGTTGCTGGGAGTGATAACGAGGAAGAAGCCCGTCAAATTCCGGTCTCATCAATTCGGTCGGGATGGGACACTATGAGTGACCATCTCAAGCTGCCTTTCGGCTGGGGACCAAAACTTGTTCGGCACTCTATGGCCACGATCCTGGCCAACCGTGGGGTCAGCATCTTCGAGCTTGAGATAGCGTTGGGTCATCGGCCACTAAGCAAGACGACGGATCGTTATGTCATTTTCAGCCCCGACTATCTCAGGACGATTGTTGGCGGTATCGAAGACGTGATCTTCGAACTTGCAGGCAAGTGCGGGGGAGCGCTTATTCCACCGCCTAGGCGCCGGCAGAAGCGCCTTCGTTGAGACCCAAACTGTCTTCAGGTTTGGCTAGTCATCCGGCCTCATCCACGTCCAAAAGGACCCCCAAGCCGACGTTCAGGGCCGCTTTGCCGCTTCCCGGTTTCGGACGCCCGTTCAGCAGGATCTAGGTGGGATCCTCATCCAGGGTTGCGACCCCCATCAGCGGATGCATGACGAACGTCCACCCGTTGCCGCCGACAATCATAAGGCGCAGCGACTGGCGATCTGCGGTGCCAAGCAGCGCCGCCGCTCCTGACGAAGCAGGCAACGTGACCGTTTTACCGTCCTGACGGATGCCGGTCGCCCAGCCAGGCCGTCCATCGCGGATCTCGGTGGCAAGGCGCTCAAGCGCTGTCTCGAGCGCAGTGCGCGCGCGGGGACCCCTGACCCACGCGTGGCCAGCAGGGACCAGATCCGGCGTAGCCACGATGCCTTGAGTGGAGACGGGACCTGGCTCTTCAGTCCGACTGCGGGATTTCTCTTTCGGTTGATCAAGAGGACGCACACCCTCCATGCTCATCAACCGGGCAAATTCGTCCATGGTCGTCCCTTCGATGGCTGCGCCGGGAGCGCACGCATTCGGCCCCTAGTTCCTCGAAATTGGGGTCGGCACCATTTTAGGCTCTTAAGGCTGACATTGGAACGCGAGCCGCTGATTAGATATCACGCACTGACCGTCTCTAACCGCCCTTACCGCGGGTCGTTGGGACGAGCCACAAGCCGACGTTCAGTGCCGCATCGCCGCTTCCCACAACCGGACGTACGTTCATGCGCGCCAATGTTAGGCACTGGCCTGTCTGCTCACGGAAGCTTCAGAGATTACTTTGCCATTGCAGCAGAATGGTCGGCCCAAGCCGCCGTCCACGGCTTCACATATCGCCGTTGATGTGTACTTTCGCCTGCGCTCGGGAACTTAGCTTTCGATGCGATCGCTTGCCGCCTTCGCAACGACTGCTGGCGGAGCATGCCTGTATGCCAATGAAAGAGAAGTACCGTTGCCTAAATTGCGGTGAGCGTTTCAAGGTTGATCTGTATTCGCCAGAAGAGAAGCGAGACGCTCAGCGAGAGGGTGTTCAGTTCTCGCAGATCCGCTGTCCGGGCTGCGGACGCAGTGATTACCGGCCCGGCTGGGACTGAGTTGCCGCTTGGAGGACTTTTTCGCTTCGACCCCTGTTCCCGAATTGGAACTTTTCATCAGCTTAGTCACGAACAGTTCTGAGAACGGGCGCGTCGCGCTCACATCCGAGAGATAAGAGCAGTGGCCCGATTATTCTTTTCCTATTCACATGCTGATGAAGCGTTGAGAGACCAGCTGGAGCGACAACTTGCCATGCTCAAGAGGCAGGGCATCATCGAGGCTTGGCACGATCGCCGGATTGGTGCCGGTAACGAATGGGCGACGGCCATCGATAATCACGTCGAGACGGACGACATTATTCTCCTTCTCGTTAGTCCAGACTTCCTTGCATCGGACTACTGCTACGATCGGGAAATGAATCGGGCGCTTGAGCGACACGATGCCGGCGAAGCGATAGTGATCCCGGTTATCTTACGGCCATGCGACTGGCATCACGCGCCCTTTGGCAAGCTTCAGGCTGTGCCAACGGATGGCAAGCCGGTGACCCTGATGCCAAACACTGACGCAGCCCTGCTGGAAGTGGCACAGGCGGTCAGAGATGCTGCTGGACGGCTGACGTCACGCGCTGGCGCACAGCCCGCCGGCGGGTTCGGAACAACTGCGGTCTCGGACGCTCTCAGCGTCCCGGCAAGATCCAGTAATCTTCGGCTCGCAAAATCCTTCACCGATCGTGACAAGGATCGCTTCCTATTGGAAGCATTCGAGTATCTTGCACGCTTCTTCGAAAGCTCGCTTATCGAACTCGGCAACCGCAACCCCGGGGTGGAAGGTCACTTCCGGCGAGTAGATGCCAATCGGTTCACTGCTGCCGTTTATCGACACGGCAAGGCCGAGGCGCGTTGCACGATCTTTATGAGTAGCGGCTTTGGTTCCAACAGTATCGGCTTCGCTCATGGAGAGACTGACCAGAGCAACAGCTTCAACGAGCAGCTGACGGTCGGCTCAGATGACCAAGCGCTATTCCTGAGTGCCATGGGCATGGCCTTTCACGGCCGAGGCCGTGACGAGCAGCTCAGTCTTGAGGGCGCTGCGGAGCTCTACTGGAGCATCTTCATCAGCCCACTGCAGCAACGCTAAGGATCTAACCTTGGACAAGCGGAAAGTAGAGACGCCTTTTTGTAGGCCCGTGAAGAGCTGCGGACAGATCGTTTTGCTTGAGGCCTGCCGTGGCTGAGGGAGGTCGTGTCCATGTGCCTGCCTCAAAGGGTGGAGAAATTATGGTTGTCGAAGGATTTGATCCGCGTTTTCCCGTGGGCCCAAACGAGCAGACGTTTGAGCAAGAGGGCACGATCTTAGTTGCGGTTGTTGATCGCACATACGGTGACTGCGGTGACGAGAAAGACTGGGGCGAGATGCGAGAGCGGTTTCGTCAGGATCTCGAAGCCAAGTTCAAGATGCGTTTTGAGGACGGCGACGTTGGTCCGGGCGCAAGTCTGCCAGCTTTTCTGACGCTGCTTGAGGTCGGGAAGGAGGTGCCGAACTGGGTTTGGTTCGCCGCCGCCTTCTTCGCGGGCGACCCCATTCAGAAGAATCTCGAGGCTTGGCCGAAGATCGCTGCAAGGCTCCGCCCTCTTCTTCGGATCCCAGCTTACCTCAACCGGCAAGGTGCTGCCGTCGTTGCGCTCCAGGCGATCACTGACGAGCTTGGGCGCGAACCGAAATCTTGGCGCCTCTGTAGCTACCGGATCATCACGGCTAGCGACCCGGAAAAGTTGGAGGATATGCCGCGAAGCACGACGATCACGGATCCCGCAGATACCCTTTACCTAGGCTTCATGAGCCACGTATTCGAAATCGAGGCCGACGGCTCCCTTTTTAGAGTGGGCGTAGACGGGAATGAGTCCAAGACGCTTCAACTTGGTCAGCGTGCTTGAGCTAGGTTAGGAGTTGGAGCTAAGACAGATGCTAGACCTAAGCCAAGTCACCTCTACGTCACTCTCCACTCAGCCACTGGGCACGCTTTTCCTGCCAGCGCATGAAGGGCAGCAGCGCTTCCTCGCAGGGCTGCTAAACAATAGACGCACGCTCGTCTGTCTTGACGGGCAGATACCCTTTTCGTTTGCGGACGAGTGGAGCCGAGCCCCAGGGGCCGCGATATCGGGCATTCGCTTCGAGGTCGATCATACGAGTATCGCCTTGGCTGACGAACTTCATCCCGCACGGGGAGCCCTGGTGATGATCGATGGTGCTGCCGCCATTATAGCCGGCAGCGCGGACGGCAGATCACGCACCTTTCCCATTCACTTGGAACCGGCCGAGCATCCGCGTGACATCAGGCGCGGAGACGTTGCCTTCACTTGCTGGCAGATCGTAACAGGTCCTACCGGCAGCTCCACTATTCTCTTCAGCGTGGACTTGACCGACCGTTAGCCATTGCGCTCCGTCGTCCACGCTGAGGCCTCTCCGGACGTCGACTTGGCTGCAGATCGACAGCACCAGAACGGTTCGGAGCGTCCACTCCGCACGACGAATGCCTTTTATCCGCCTGTGCGCAACCGAAAGCGGCCGTTCCGCTATCCACCAGTGGCAGGCATTCTGCTGAGACAGGCTACACAAGGGCAGATGGTATGCGAGGGTCAGATTGTGCTCAGTGAGGAATAGAACAGCAGTCTATTCCTCATTTCGGGCGCCAGAGATGAGGAATAGCAAGGAGCATCGCATGCGCGTTCAGATGATCGATCCTCCTGCCGGCTGGCGCTACGGCTTCCCCAAGCCGTACGTGCCTAGGAATAACCAAGAGCACCTGGACGACTGGCTGCTTGCCAACGGCTATCCTCAGCAGGAGGTTGATCAATGGCCAAATGGAGTGCCTTGCCGATTAAACTGGGTGGAAAGGGCTGACCCGAACGTCCGCTAAACCCTGTACGCTCCCGTAGCGGCCTTTCCGCTTGCCACCACCAAAAGGCGGGCGTGCGGTTAAGGCGGTTCGAACGTTCGGCGATTGCTGGCGCGCGACGGTCGACCTTCCGTCATATTGGCTAGGTCAAACGATGCTCGTCGTCCTCCATGTCCGAGTTAAGCCATTGGCATCTCGAACCAAGACGGGCAGGTTCGGACCTTGATCCGCGTTGCAGTCTCTGGGAGGGGACGACATGGTAAGTAAGCCGATCCCGGCCAAGCTACGCATAGCTCTACATCATAGGGTGCGCTTGCCAGCCGTAAGTCACGGTTCTGGTAGCATCAACTGGCGGTTTGCATCCTATCGCGCACTGTTGAATGCACTGGGCCACAACGATGGCATGGATGAGGCGATCGAAGTCGCTGTTCGCGACTTTTTGGACGCCGCAAGGGCTTCCAGAGATCCTACCGCTTACCTGCACGCGCGCGCAGCCGCACAAGGCGTCTCAGTCCTTGAGCTGGATATCGCGAGCTTACCGACACGAGCAGCCACGCTGTTTCTGGTCGGCGCCTACCAACAACTTGAGGGTTTTCTATACGATTTTGCTGAAGAAGTCGGCACCGTGGCCGGCTCGCCAGTTCGTGCGAGAGATAAGGGCGAGGCTCCACTTGATTGGGTGCTTGATGTCCTGCCCGGCGGTTTGGAGTTGAACAAGAAGCGCATCTGGATCGAACGCTTCATGATCCTCGACTACTACCGTTTAGCCCGCAATTATCTAAGCCATCCTCGCAAGAGCCGAGCGTCGCTCGCCGCTCAGCATGCCACTATCACATCGCTCGACCCGATTATCCGTGCCGCCTACGGTGTGCCTGCGCCTAGTGAGCCAGAAAAGCTGACTTTCGACGACTTCCTCCTGCTGACCCGAATTGTGAAATACGTTGCCACCGACCTTTGCCGGCTCGCGCAGCCGAGTGGCTCCAATTTAGTCGATCACGCAATCCGCCTTCAGCGCTCCGGCGAGCGGGCGCTTCAAGGCCTTCCTCCCGAGAGCACGAGTCCCGTGAAGCGCAGGGTCCGGATAGGTCGCTTCTACAGGGGCCGGTTCGGTTCATCAGTGGTACCTGTGGACCTGGATGCTATTGCTAAGGCTCTGCACTGAAACGGCAGAGGACTTGCATTCGGGAAGTGTGGGCACAAGCAGTTTGTGGCTGGCGAGGGCCGGCTTCTATAGTCCTCCAACGAGCCCAAGGCATCCTCAAAGGACGCATGCCGGCGTCCACTTCGTATGAACAGGCGTCGGCTATTCGCCTGCGGTCACTCGAAAGCAGCCGGTCCGCTTCCCACCAAAAATCGACGATTGAGTTTGAGCCAGCGCAACATCGGCAAGTGGCCGGAAGCTGCCCATCTGCTTTCAGCCGACGATCGCGGGAAGGGGACGGCGCTAATCCGCTCTTCTAGCTCACCCGGTCGGGCTAACCGGACCGTCAGTCCAGACTGGCTTGGGCCTGAGTTGGGAAAGCCGAACTGTGACTTGCGAGCCCCGGCGTCGAAGATGTGCCGGGGCCACATATGCTTTTCTGGCAGAAAATGAAGGAAAATCGACCTTTGAGCCAAACCGGATCCGGTTGAAGGAGGAGCGACAAACACAGAAAGTCGCCATGTCTCAGAATTGTCGCTTACGTTCCGCCACTCTCCTTCTTGTGACTGCCAGTCTCCTCGGCGGCAGTGCATCGGCCGCAGCCCCTCCGTCCTCGGCATCGCCGCAGGTTCAGAACCCACCGGCCGGAGGTCTTCCTATCGTCCACAAGCCAAAGCGTCCCGGCTCACTACCCGTCGTGGTCGTGGTCGCGCAGGACACGGCCGTCCTTTCAGACTTCGTCGTGCCCTATGGCGTGCTTGCACAGTCTGGAGCCGCAAAGGTCATCGCTGTGAACATGAAGGCTGGCCCTTTAAAGGCTGGCCCCCTTACTCTCCTACCCGACATGACTGCAGCCGAGTTCGACCGGGCCCATCCGGAGGGAGCCGACTATGTGATCGTCCCCGCCACTGGGAACAAGCACAAGGAAGAAAGCGCTTGGCTGCGGACGCAGCACGCGCGTGGCGCGGCGCTGGTGTCGACCTGCGACGGCGTCGAGCTTTTGGCTGAGATTGGTGCCCTCGACGGACGCCGCGCCACCGGTCACTGGGCTTCGCTGCGCGATCGTCAGAAGCACTATCCGAGGGTCACTTGGCTGACGAACCTGCGCTATGTGGCCGATGGCGCGGTAGCCTCCAGCGCCGGAGTGTCTGCCTCGCTCCCGATCAGTTTAGCGCTGGTTGAGACGATTGCGGGACCTGAAGTCGCTCACGCCACCGCCGCGCGACTAGGCGTAGAGTCGTGGGGAGCCGCCCATGACAGCGACGTGTTCAAGTTGCGGCCTGGTGACCATTCCGTTCACAAGGCCAACATGCGCTTCAAGCGCAACGATGTCGTGGCGCTCGAAGTCCGTGATGGCGAGGACGAGGTAGCGCTGTCATTGTACGCGGAAGCTTGGTCCCGAACCATGCGGGATGAGGTGAGCGTGGTATCGGCCACTGGTGGCCCAGTGCGGCTGCGCGGAGGACTGCGCGTGCAGACGCAGGCGGCCTCCTCAGTGAAGCCGGACGTGCGCTTCGCATTAGGCGATTCCGTTCGTGCGGGCGCTGCCCTGCCTGCGGCCTTTGACGCGATAGCCCGGCGTCATGGCAGCGGAACCGCCCGCCTTTCAGCGCTTGCGATGGAATATCCGTGGGGCGACCTCGAGGCACCGCAATGACCTTGATAATTCGCTCAGTCGACCGGGCCGATCAAGTTCGCCCCCTCCTCCGACACGGCGGCCGTTCGCATGGAAACGGAGGACCATATGGCGTTGTCCTCGGCCTCTGATAACACAGCGTCTATGGCGGGGGAGGCAAGCGAGCCTGACGACTTGAGGCAGCCGCAACAGCCGTTGTCGGTGGTGCTGCTCGCCTACGACGGTATGAATCTGCTTGATCTTGCTGGACCACTTCAGGCGCTGACCACGGCCAATAGAAGCACGCCTCCGGATGGGCCGAGGCGGTACGAGACGATTGTGGCATCGGAGCAAGGTGGTCCGATAGATACCGGATCGGGTCTGCCAGTCGTCACCGTGCCAGCCTCCTCGCTAGCGAGCAGGCCAATCGACACTTTGATTGTGCCCGGCGGCTGCTCCGGGGACGAGTATCGCGTCGACACGGGGCTGCGCGACTTCATTTTGTCTCGGGCCGGATCGGTCCGGAGGCTCTGTTCGGTATGTACGGGTGCATTCTTGCTCGCAGCCGCAGGCCAACTCGACGGCAGGCGTGTGGCCACCCACTGGGCGTGGCTCGACAAGTTGAAGACCCGCCATCCTACGCTTGACGTAGATCCGGACAGCATCTTCGTTCGAGACGGCAATCTATGGACGTCGGCCGGGGTGAGTTCCGGCATCGATCTCACCCTTGCACTGATTGAGCAGGACTATGGTGCCCGGGTAGCGATCGATGCTGCCCGGCAGATGGTGGTGTTCATGAAGCGAGCGGGCGGGCAGTCCCAATTTAGCGAGCCCCTCGCCATGCAAACTCGCGACCGTGCATTTGCCGAGCTTCACGCCTGGATCGCAGCAAACCTGACGGCAGACCTGTCGGTTTCAAGGCTAGCTGAGCGCGCGAACATGGCGCCGCGAACCTTTGCACGGGTCTATACCGCCAAGATGGGACGCACGCCTGCCAAGACTGTCGAGTTGATGCGGCTCGAGGCCGCGCGTCACGCGGTGGAAGAAACAGATCTGCCCATGAAGAGCGTCGCTGTGCAATCAGGGTATGGCGACGAACAAAAGCTTCGCCGCGCCTTCCAACGGCACCTCGGTACAAGCCCAGCCACACATCGCTTGCGCTTTTCGAGCCACTCATAGGTGACCAAGGCTGGGCTTGAACGGCACCTTCTCGAAAACGCGCCATCAGGTCCGTATGACTGAGGAGCGCGCAAAGCCCTCGAGCGGGCTTCACATGGCGACGTCTGCTTTCTGCCGTGCGGTCACCCGAAAGCCGCCGTTCCGCTTTCCACCACCAACAGTCAGTCAGCCCGAGGAGTGAACTGCAATTGCGTTTACCCAGCGGTCGCTTCGACCTGGCCGGACGTCGTCAGTGCACCAAACGTCATACACATGGAGGCCAAGCGCCTCCAGACGATCCCGCAGCTCCGGCTCGGTGATGTCCGTGAAGAGGCGCCCGTCCACCAAGCGGTCGCCGTAGCCGAGCTTCATCGATAGATACCAAGCTCCATTAGGCTTCAGCGCACGAGCAAACCGCAGGAAAATGCCGTCGAGATCCGCGCGCGGCACGTGAAGCAGCGAGGCGCTTGCCCAGATACCATCAAAGGCCTCACGCCAATCCATCTCCGCGAAAGTTAGATGCTGTACGGCGATCCCAGCATAGGCCGAAGCCAACTTGGCCAATTCGGCTGATGCATCGAAGGCAGACACGTCATAGCCTTCATCGGAGAAGGCTCGCGCGTCACGACCCGACCCGCAACCAGCATCAAGGATGCGCCCCCCGGCTCTGACCTGTTTGAGAAAGCGGGCCCGTAATGGTGCAACGTCTGCACCAACGGTGTCTTGGAAGTAGGCGGCTGCAGTCCCGTCATAGAAGCTAAGTGACATCAGAAAACAGGCTCCGCCCGCGGCTTCGGCGTCCAGCCCGCAATCCGGTTTGTCACCGCTGCCGCATAGTTTTTCTGCAGGAACTTGGCACGGTCGCGCTCGCTGGCACCGGTCTGCGATAGCAGCGTTTCGCGAAGCGGATGGTGGCTCGTGATGAGGAACTCGTTACGCTTGTGTAGCCTCTCGACCAGCGGTTTGGCTGGAACCAGGTCGAACTTGCCGTTGGCACCACGATTACACGTCCGGCATGCCAATACGAGGTTCCAAACTCCATCTACGTTCCCGATCAAGTGAGCGCGAACTGCCCACGGGAAGAAATGGTCGACATCGGCGTTCATGTCTCCGGGCTCCGTTGTGATAGGAGCAAAACAATAAAAGCAGTGACCTTTTTGGTAGCCGTTCAGGGCCGACCGGGACGATGTAACTGTGATCCTCCGACCCCGCGCGAGCAGGTTTTCAGTGTGCCGATCGAATTCGACAAGCGAGCGGCTGAGCCCCACTTCCCAGGCAGTCTCGACTAGGCGCCAGCGAGCCTCGGTCTCGTGCATAAGGTCGTTTACGTAGGCGAGCTCTCCCAGCGCCCGCGCTTCGTCCGTCAGCCGGATGCCGTCGTGCGTCTTTCGCTCATCGACGAAGAAGCGACGCGAGATGTTACTGGGACCCAACCGATGAAAGGCATCGAGGACATTGTTGAACCCGAGTGCAACCGTCGTTGAGCGCAACTGATCGTCGCTAATCTCCCCGAGGTTCGCCTTGCGGCAGGCCTCGAGGAACCGGCTCGAACGGCTGGTGGCTTGCTTGGGCGCCAGCTGAAGATGCTCGCACACATTACGTGCAAAGGGGACAGCAAGGTCATCCAGCTTCAAGAGATCGTTCGGAACGGCGCGAAGCTCGAGCAGCGCTTTGGCGAGGGCAAATTTGTAGGTTGCGACATTTCGCCCGAACAGGACGATAGCACGCCAGTGATTCTCGATGGTGGGTCGGACTTCGAGAAAGGGGGTCATGACGGAGCGAACGTAAGCCTTTGAAGACCCTGATGCACTACCGAAGGCAGCGGCGCTTAGGTGCTAGGTTGCCGGAGGCATTCCGTCGATCGAACGTCTACTTTCTGCCGGTGCGTACCCGAAAGCAGCTGTTCCGCTTTCCACCAGCTGCCGCAACCCGGATGGCTTTCCTCTGAATGTGGGCGCCGGTTGGAGAGCGGACCTTCGTCAGCAGCTATGAAGGCCCCAGTAGCGCCACCACTTCTTGACGGTGCCAGTTTGCATCATCGCACAGCTAAGATCGAGGCCATCCTTACGGCGGCAGAAAGCGGCCACTCGGCCGTAAGTCTCACCAACCGCCCGGCACATCAAAACCTGCCCGCTTGCCAGATTGTGCAAAGCTGCTGTCGCAGCTTCAGCGGAGGCCACGGGGCAAGGGTGTCCAGGTCTGCAGGTGCCGTCACTTTCCCGCGCCGCGACCCCAGACAAACGCACTCTTGTACCATCAACACAGCGGAAGGTGTCTCCGTCCGTAATGTGCGCCACCTGGCAGGAGAAACCAGCAGTTGAAGCAGTCGCAACCGATCCCTCGGACGTGCGCCACACCGATTGTAAGTACAACCAACCGCTGCCGAACACTCCAAGGAACAAGAGAACCGCCAGCAGTAGGACCTGTGAATCGATGCGCTTAGTGGATCGGTTTCTGCGAAAGCTGGCTTGAGGCAACCTGTTCCTGGAGGATCGTGCGCCTCTACGCTTGAAGGCGGTAATGTTGCTGCTTGTTGCCTTCCTACTCACGCGCGCCACCCCTTTGCGTGATCATGCGATTGCACTCGACCAACCGCAATGGCCAGCTGCTCCATGTCCCACGGGAACAACCCGACCTTCATTGGAGGCATGCCTACGGCTAAGTGCGGGTGCCGCAGCTCCGGCGGGAGTGGCTGATGAAAACTTAGAAACTAAGAAAGGCGAAAGACCGCCGCGAGTGCGGCCAAAGCATTCGTACCGCCAAGTCGTTTTCGCAACGGTTTGAACTGCTGATACACGGGGCCTGTCGTCCTAATCGCCCAGTGGCATGTTCCACCACCGAGCTCCCCCACTCGGATTGCAAGCCTGCCAACGCATTCTCTGTCGCTCGAGAACGGTAACCCTCTCGCGAGGCCATCCTAACTTCTCAACGAAGGCATCGACCATGTCCTCTGGCTCGAAGGCATCAATCTGTCTGGAATTGTTCCAGCTTAACGCGCTTGCAGGTGCCAGTGCGATCACCTCCGATTCCAGGGCGAGAAGATCCTTCTTCTCCAGGGCCGGCAACGGAATGGCGACTGCACGGCAGTGCTCCCGTGCGAACAGTCTCCTCAACTCCTTGGCTACTGGCCCGTCCTTCGCACACGAGCCTGCATGGCGCCGGCTATGGAACATGCGGCCAGCATTGTAGGCGGACGAAAATTTGTGACTGTTGTCGTCTCCCCCAACGTGACGGTTAAAGATGCGGTCACGTAGGCACTTGGCGGTGATCCCCACGTAACGGGCTTCGCCCGCATGATCGTAGAGCGCGTATATGCCAGGCCCTCGTGGGGCTGCGCTCAGACGCATCGGTGTTGCGTCGAGCAACCGGCTCAGGATCGCGGCCGGCTGCATGGAAGCTCGATCCATCATAGGTCCCTCAAACTATGGCTTGATGGCGACCACATACGAGGCCTCCTCGGGACCGATAAGGAGCGGATTTAGGCTACGTAGTCTCGAAGCCTGTTCCTCCGGAGATCTTCCGAAATCGAAGGGCAGCGAGATGCCCTGCGGGCCCCGCCAGCACCCGAATCCTTGGTCTAGGACGAGTGTAACAGTGCCCCCCCCAGCAAATGAGAGCTCCATCTCGCGTGCGTGGCGATCCCTTCTCAGCGCAAGCGAAGCATCCACTCCGCACATCTCGCCCAAGGCCGCTGCGACAGCGATGCGCACGCGGTCGTCCTGCCAATCGTGGACCGCCTGCCAGGGCGATCCCGTGCGGCGAGGGTCGGGTCTGTAGGGCTCGCTGACCAAACCCACCTGGATTGGCTCGCCATTCGCCAGCGCCCTCGCTGCGGCGCCGATGAAATCCACGGCCAAGCGGACGGTCATCGGCGACTTCAGGTACCGGTCGTAGTAGTTGATCGCGATCAATTGCCCTGGCTTCCAGGCCCCGACGCGTCTCAGCAACGGCTCCACCGCAGCGACCATTCGCTCGCCGAAACCGAGCGCAGGTCCGTCAACGTCGTTTGTGAAGCGGAAGAAGGCTGCGTCAGGCCGCAGTTCCAGCTCTGATCGATCGACCTGGTCACCGAGGTCCGAAACGGTATGCATTGCACGAAGTACCGGGGCTTCGAACGGCACGCCCCAGGACGCGCCTGCGCGGGCGGCATTCCGGTCCCGGCTTGCCCAGACCTGCTGTTCCGCTGGGAGTGCCGCCAAGGTTACAGCGCCGTTTTCGAAGTCGGGAGCAGATCCGCGTTTCAGCTCAAGATCGAACCGAGTGGCGAAATCGCGTAGACCCAGCCGGGTCGCATCGTCCAAAGCCGCCCAGGCTTCAGGTGGCAGCACCAGCGCGACAGCCCTGCCGGCGCGCTGAGCAGCCGCGACAAACGACCGGAAAGAGCCATGTTGGAGGTCCGAAAGATCGAGGAGCGAACTCCAGACCGTGATCGGCCCCTTTCCCGCCAGCAATTCGTCAGCAAGGGAATCGCTAAAGCTAGCGCCATCGGCAAACCGGTCGATTTGCTCCGGTGTCAACATCCGCCCCAGCCGATCGTCGAGGAATGCAAGCGCAGCGACGCGGTCAATGACCTTTTGTTGATCGCGGAGATCAGACGTCAACACGCAAGCAGAGCAGGCGCGCTCACAACCCTCGGACTTGCAATCCAGCAGAGTTTTGATCGGCTCGATCAGCTTGGGCAGCAGATCTGCCGCACGGGGCGAAAAGCCGGCGCCGCCAGCGGCCTGGTCAAAGAGCAGGATTGCGTAAGTTGTTCCACCGAGATCTGCTGCTCGGGGTTCGACCACAAGCCCGACTTCGCCCACCTCGACACCGAGTTCGCGCGTCAGCGTCGCGCGCAGCGCAGACCCGAATGCCCATGCCGCGCCTAGATTGTCCAACCCGGCCAGATGCAACTCGAAGACGTCGGTCCGCACATCGTAGCCCAGCAGCAGCCCGTCCTTGATCGCGAAGGGCCGGCTCGCGCCGGGGCATCGGCCGTCATCGTCGGCTTTCGTGTAGCGAAGCGGCTCGTGTTGGTCGAAAGCTGGAAGGCGAGTTCCCCCCTCCGGCTGCGCGCGTCCGCAGTGCAGGCAGAGCTTGTACCCCTGTCCGGTTTCGCCTCCGGCATTCGAATGAAAGACAAGACCATCGCGGCTCGCGCGCATCTTTCCCAGCTCCGGCACGCGGAGCGGCTGCCACCCAGCGCCGCGTGCCACCACCACCGGCGGTTCCGAAGGTACATAGGAGACGAGGTCTGCCTCTGCGTGCGGTGGCTGCTTCTCCGCTGCGAAGCCAGCGGGCTTCAGGTATTCGCGTTGCTCAATCGCAGCCGCACCACACGCGTCGCATTGGTCGAGGGGGCGATGAGTCGTACCTGCCGTGCCGCAGCTCGAGCAGCGCCATACCCACGCAAGGCTTTGCACATCGCGTTCGCTCTCGCCGGCAGGGCGCTTCCAATTGAGCGTCACTCCGGCAGATCGATAAACGAGGCCATCAATCACGACGTCCGCGCCAGGCGCGTAGTCGCGCATCGCCTGATCGAGGTTGCGGCTCGCAAAGTGCCGCCGGCGCATCGGGTTGCCTTCCTCACCCATGCCTTCGTCGCCGTCCGGCTCATCCGAATGGACAAACTGGACCACGGCGGTGGGGAATCCGTGGCCGGGTAGGACACCTCGGTTGGAGAGGTCGGACAACAGGAATTCGTCGCAGAGCCTCTTCAGCGAAAAGCCGATAGCCTTCTTCGCCGTTGCCCGATCGAGCCCGACAGCCTGTGACTGCAAGCCTTGCCATTCGCTCGCAAATTCGGCTTCTGCCGCCCCGACGGCCTCGGCGGCAGCGACGAACAGGCCGGTATCCCCCTCAAGCGCCGAACCCTTCACCACAGCCTCGACGGACACCTTAAGCGCAGCCTCGGTCGACGGCCTGGTCAGCCATTGCTGGAATGCGACCGAAGGCGGGTCCGGCAGCCGCTCGGTCCGAAGATCTGCGGGGTAGCCGAAGAAGACTCCAGCTTTTGCGGTGGTCGCGTCCCCGCTCTGTTCGCGAATGAAAGCCGCCAACAACAGCGCATTGACGTGTCGTTGCACTAATGGGCGCGCATCGAGCGAGACGCGAGGAGCCGCGACGGAGCGCGTTAGAAAGCGCTGCGGGTTCCGGAAGGCCTCGCGCTCGAGCGGCGAATCCTTGCAATAGGTGAATGCCAGCGCGGTCGCTTGCCTGCGTCGGCCTGCACGCCCGACGCGCTGTCGGTAGTTGGCGATGGATGGCGGCACGTTTGTCATCATGACCGTGGAAACGCTGCCAATGTCGACGCCCATCTCCATGGTGGTCGAACAGTTCAGGATGTTGATCTCGCCTCGCTTGAACTCCGCCTCGTATCCGCGAAGCCGGCGAGACGGCTGTTGCGCGCTGTGCTCCGCCGACCGCGCATAGGGGGAGCCGAGCGCGATCCTGTCATGAAGATCCGTCCAAATGCCGCGCGATCGTAGCTCGGACACCGCCACATCCTCACTGAGCCAAGCCCGAACCCGATCCTCGTCGCCGGCCTCCCGTAAGAATGGCGCCGGGTGACGGGGTATCTCGAGCTCTTCCGCGCGAGCACCGACCCCTCGTGTTGCCCCGGTCCGGAGGCCGTAGGGCGAATAGCCGCAGAAGACCGTATCGAGGACTCGTCGCGTTACCGGGCAGCGCCAGCCCTTGGACACTGGCTCGATCATGCCTAGGCTCAGATCCAGCCGATTATCCGTGCCGGCGGCAATCAGCGGCCGTAGCTGGTCCCATGCTCGGGCAAGCAGCTCGTTGATCGTTTCTCGGTCACCTCGTTCTGCGGCGTCGAGTCGGAGGCCAACTTCCAGTAGTCTAGGCAGCGTACCCCTCTGCCCGACGTAGTCAGCCCGGATCTGCGGCCAACGAAGATCCGATGGACCGCTGCTCGCGTCGTATGGGCCGATCAGCCGCTTCAACGGCACGCCTGGCTGTAGCCAATGGGCATCCCTCCGGTCGATCCGGATCGCGAAATAGTCGCGAACCGCGATGGTCAGTGCGAGGTACAGGAAATCCCGCCAGTCCTCGATCTTCTTCCCGCGCGAGCGGAGCGCATCGGGAAGGTGAGCGCCCTTCAAATTCTCGATCGCCGCAAAGCGGAGCATTGCAAGGCCCATCGTCTCAAGCGAATTCGCACGCTTCGTTCGGCGGGCGAGCTCGCGGAGGAGCATGAGCTCAGAGAGCCGACTTGGCCCATTTACCTCGTCGCGGAACCGGTCGGGATCGCGCTTGGCCCAGACCTTGCGCATCCAATGGCTGACCTCATCCTGCTCGGCCAGGCGCTGCCTCACGCGCTCCCAGCTAAGTCCCCCGGACGACTTAGTTAGCTCTGCACGCTGTTGTTCAAGCAGGCGCAACGTAAGCTCGGCACCCGCCCCCCCACGGTCCTGCGTTGCCTTGATCGCCAAGTCGAATTCCGCGATTTTCTCCGTGATGGCTGGGTCCGGTTTTGAGGAGTCCTGCACCTCGAAATAGACCAGCGATCGGACGCGGTTTCTCTCCGCCGCATTCTGCAGCTTCGCGGCAAATCGGGCGGTTCCCTGACGGCTGTCGGTAAACGAAAGCAGCTGGCGCCCGTCGGCGGGCAGCGAATGCGTTGCGTCGACCGGGCCTTGGAAAGCCTCCGTGCTTTCCAGCAGAATCGGGCTCGCATTGCTCAAGACCGCCGGCGCGCCAAAGCGGAAGGGCCACAGCACTCGCGGCTGCTTCGTTGTCCCCGATAGTTCGCAGGCCGGGCACCGTTCCGGCGCTTCGCGATCGTGCGCTGGCAGTGTCACAAGGTTGTCGGTCGCTTGATCTGCGATCGAGCCGCTCTTTGCGTCCACGTGGACAGGTCGCGCCTGGGGCAGAGGCCTGCACGCTATCAGCCGCTCGATCAGTGGAAGCGGGGGGACTGGAGCGCCGTCGCCTTCGCCTGAAGCCGCTGCCTCCTCATCGGTATCCTGCGCGAATTCGTCTTCAGTTAGCTCCTGGTCCGGGGCATGTAGAGTGCGCGCGGTCTCGACAGCATCCAGGAAGGGTTCGCCACATCCCCGGCACGAGACGATAGGCAGAACGACTGAATCGCAGGAGGGGCATTGAGCTCCGGCTTCGGGCAGGACGGCTCCGAACGGCCACCCCTCTGGCTTGTCGGGACAGACCGGGTTGATGCAGCTCCACAAGCCGGGAATGGCGCGATGGAGGAGATGCGCGCGGAAGGGCAGCAGTCGCTCTCCGTCTTTTTCTGCTCGGGCAAGCGCAAGCGCAAGGGCTTCCGGCTCCGCGCCGGTCTCCGCCAGCTTCGGAGCAAGCTCCGACCAAGCGCGCGGTTGCTCGCCCGTGTTCGTGATCACGTTCTGAACAACTGGGTTTGAAGCGAGCGTCTCGAACGCCTCGGTTGGACTCATGGCATTCAGCTGGAGAGCCCGGAGGTTATTGGCGTGATCAATCGCAGGCAGTTGCGGTCGCCTACGATGGCCGAAGACGACGTGGACGCGCTCTTCGCCAGCTCCCGACACGTCACGCAGGAAACGGCGTAGCTCGTCGGTGACGTCCTTGCCTTCGCCGATAGTCGCTGAGGTTGCGACGAATCGGACCTGGTCCGAGTCCACTCCAAAGGCGAGCAGGACACGCCGCAGGAGGAGCGCGATTTCAGCCGCTTTGGAGCCCGTGTAACTGTGCGCCTCATCGAGAATGATCCAGCGGAGCTGCCCGCGCGACTTCTCCAGAATCGGCCTGTCCTTGCGCCGAACGGTCAGATATTCGAGCATCGTCACGTTCGTGACGAGGATCGGTGGCGGATCGCCACGCAGGGTGCGTCGGCAGATCACCTGCTCAGGTGTCAGCCGTTCACGCCCCTCCTTGTCGTCCTCCGGCATCTCGCCGTTGTAGAGAGCGAAGCGCAGCTTGCCCTTGAACGGCGCCGTCCACTTGGTGAGCCGCTCTTGCTGGCTCGCGATCAGTGCGTTTAGCGGATAGAGCATGATCGCCCTGACCCCGCTCAGCGCCTGTCCTTGTTTCTCCGCTTCTGTGACGAGGTCATCGAGCAGGGGAACCATGAAGCACTCGGTCTTGCCCGACCCCGTTCCGCTCGTGACGAGAACCGACTGAGGGGTCGGGTCTCTGAGGAGTTTCCACGATTTCAGCTGGTGCTCGTATGGATGCCAATCACGTCCGATACGTGGATCGCCCGGAAGGTCCAACGCGTCCACCACAATCGGACGCAGCAATGATCCGGCGAGTGAGTCGAGCGTTTCCTCGGCCTCGACGAAGGGGAATGCCGGCTCGAGCACCGGCTCCTGCAATAGAGCTCCCGCCGCGATGTCCCGGCTGCCGAAGCGGCGACGAATTTCCGCTGCCAGCGAAGGATGATTCAATCCGCTCTGGCCGAGAACAGCTTCGACCGAACGTTGTCGCAGCTCTTCGGCAACCTGAAAGGGCGTGAGAGTACGCAATTCCCTGAATTCCTTATTGATTATGATTCAGAGCGGCCGCGAGGCCCTCTGCGAAATAGATGGGATCTTCAGTACGGGCCGACTTGCAGCGTCTCAGCTGCGCCCGCGAAAGCCCGGCCAAGCCCTTCGCGGCCTCAGCGACTGCAACCGGGGCATCCAAAGCTTCGAGGTGCATTCGGTCGAACCTATCTTCGAACCAGCTTGGAAGCTGCTGGGCCAGATCACCCACGCGGAAGAGGCTGCGATCGGACGGCATGGCTATCGCAGTCTCGCCACGATCGAAGGTCCGCCTCACATACCCGCTGGCAGCTTCGATTAGCGTCGGCGCGGTTCCGGGCCCTTCGATAAGGCCGACAGCTGACAGGCAACTAGCCAAGGCGGAGTCGAGGCTGGCCGCCCGTGCGGCCGCTCCTGAAGCAACTTCGCGCGCGATCGCGGCAGCTGCTGCGGGCTCGAAGCTTGCGCTAAGCAGAGGCTCCGCTGTCATCCGCTCGAGCGCGTTTGCTGCCGATTTCCACGCATCGAGCGGGATTGCCGACCAGAGGAATGGCATCTCGGTTTCCAGCCTCCAGACGGACGCCTGAACCGACTCGTCGGGCGCAGCGAGCAACAGCAGAGCGAGCGAGCTCGGGCACGCTTGCAGGGCCGCCAGGACGTCGAACGTCGCAGCAGGAACGCCATTCAGCGAGCTGATCTGCCAGTGCAGCCAGGCAAGATCCTCTGCAAGCGTTTCGGTCGCTCCGCACAGTCGATCCAGACAGGAACGGATCGCAGCTCGACGCTCGCTCCCACAAACGATGGAAGTCGCGGCTGACAAGCCGTCGCCCGGCGCCGGTTCTGCATGGCCGCACGAAAGGATCGTGGGCCTGGACCGAACGAGATGACCGCTCCGGAGATAGACGAGCCACGCACCCTTCAAGTCCGGCGGGAGTGCCAGCTGTCTGTGATTTAGAATCTCCTCGACAGAGGGCTCGACGAGCACTCGTTCCTCATGAGGCGCGGCGATGCTGCGCCCGACAATCTGCAACGCCGACCCGGCCAAGCCTGGCGCATACATTATGGTGGCAAAGCCCGGTTCACACCGAAGCGAACTGTCGAAGGGTTGGATCCGATAGGGACGAGAGGCAGCACCGAAGAAGTTCAGCTCGACCCAGGCGTCTATGCCCGCAGCCGAAAGGTCGCTCGCAATCCGACTGGCCAGCGGGCGCAGCCCGAGTTCACGGTCGCCCAAAGTGTAGTGCGCCGGCACGTCGATATTGGCGGGCTTGAGCTCGGCGCAGAGCTTCAATTGGCCATCACCGAAAGCGACCAGCTCGGCAAGGTCGGCGGGCGTGAGGACGCTACCCGGCGGGACCAGCCTGCCATCCCAGTGGGCAAGGCCATCTCGAAGCGGGAACGGAAGACTGATTCTTATGGGACGGCCAGCGTGAGGATGGTCGAGCAGGAAGTGCACTCGACGGCTCGGCGTGTGCCGGAAGCTCAATGCGAATGTGGTCCCGGAACGCTGCTCCACCAGCAATCCGTCGCTCGCGTCCGGGTGGACGCTAAGATCGTCGAGGCCGACGAACCGATACCGCCAACCGTTCCCATCTCGCTCCCGGCTGACGGTCAATCCGGCGGGTACGATCGCTGCGCGGACTCTGTCGCGGACGAAACCGGTCCTTGCATCGCGCCACATGACTTCCACTGTGCCGGTACCAAGCGGATGGCGCGCCAATTCTCGCCAAGGCTCGCTCCGGCTTCTCCTCCACAGTAGCTCGTTCGACGCCGGCTGCACTGTGGTGCGGCCCCGATAGCAGCAAACCCGTGGCCTGCCGGCGATCAGCAGCGACTGGTCGGCACTCTCGAAGTCGCGCGGCGCGGGTCCATCAAGCTGGATAGAATCGCGCAGCTCCTCATTCGCCCCGGGCTCGATGCTGTACACGAGGCCGCCGTCGGTACTCGTGATGAGCACAGGCCCTTCAGCCAGCCAAAGGCTCCTACCATCGTCCGTGACGCCTACTTGTGCTACAGCGGTCCCGTCCTCCTCGCCGCTGACCACTCCCCAATCCGCAGGTGCGGCGACGACCACGCGTGATGCTCTCAGTCGCGCAGATCCGCGTGCGGCGAGCACGAGCGATACCGGCTCACCATCTTGCTCCTCATCGATCTCGAACGAGAGGACGTCACTGCGTTCCGGATCACCGCCCGGCCAACGGATGAGTCTTGCCGCTCCGTTAGGTGCCTGGATCTGTACGTCCACGCTTGCCGTAAGCGGCACCCCAAGGACCTCGGTGCGGCGCGTGAGCGGGCGCAGCTGCCAACTCGATCCATCCTCGCCGGGGGGGTCGAGGAAGGCGAGCTCCTCACCGACAGCCTGGGCCAGTATCCCGTAAGGGTGCACGCCGAGCCGAACGCCGGGAGCAGCAAGACCCTCCAGTGCCGCTCCCGGCATGTCTCCAGCGAGCGAAAGCCGCAATCCCGTTCGCCATCCCTGCTCGCCGCGCATCAGCACACGGACACAGCCCGCTGCGCCGCTGAGACCGCGCGCGATCTTCGCCGCCGAGAGCATGCCGTCGACGATGGCGCGGGCCGCCTCGGTATCGTTCGTGATGGGCAGCTCGGCGCGCCAGTCCGGGCGGATCTGATCGAGCACGAGCGACGGCTTGGCTCCCGGCTGGAAGCGCTCCGCCTCGCGCCGGAGCTTGACGATGGCGAGTGCGAGATCGGCGGCGAGAGCGACGAACGCCTCCTGGCGGTATGTGTCCCTCAGCTCATCCCGCGCCGCCTGAGCAAACGCGAAGGCATCCTCCTCGTGAGGGTCGTCCACCCCGAGCAGGCGGCCAACGACCTGATTAAGGTAACGCGACAACCACCCCTCGCCCGCCTCGAGAACCCGGACAGGGAAGCCGCCTTCGACAGCAATCGTGAGAAGACGGTGCCGGCCGCTCGTCCTTCTTATTAGCGGGCGCCGCCACCATTTCAGCCCGGTCTCTATCAGCGCTTGCCATTGCGGGTGGGACAGCCGCGTGGCGCTGCCGCCAAGTGCCTGTCCAAGATCCTCGTAACGACGAATGCCTCCCCCATACTCCCGTCGGAACCACGCCGACGCCCAAAGGACGAGCAGCGCCGCTAAGGAGCCGTTTCCTTGCTCCAGGCCACCTTGTGCGGCTCGTGCTCGGAGATAGGCCAGCAGCTCACCGTATCGATGCGCGCCCAACCGATACTGATGTAGTGGGCGGCCGTCCGGAGCTTCGAGCCCGAAGCTGGCGAGAAGGACCGCAAGAGGGGAGCCTCCTGGAGGCCGAGCCGGTGGTGGCGCGTCTGCCGCCGCGAACGACGGAAGCTTCGGCCTTGGCGCCCCGGCCTCAGCCTTACGCGTGCGCCCCATGGCCATGACAGCCCTAATCCGCAGCTTGCCCGCACGAGGCGTCTTGAGATGCTGCAATTCGTCGGCGAGCGCCTTAAACTCGGCGAACTCCGTCGCCCTGTCGAAGGCTGCCTCGAGCTCTTCTATGCTGGCAGAGAGACAGGGACGGAGCGTCACGCTGCGCCGGCCTGTTGCAAGGTGATAGGCGGATCCGAATCGTAGGGCGATGATTCCGGAGTGAACTTAGCGAGCAACGTCTCCCACCCGTCCCGGCCGAGCCGGTGGACATGTACTGTGGTTCCAGCCGCGCCCTCATCGAGCCCGTGGCCGAACGTCATGCCGCCCACGTCGGAGAGAATCGCACGATCATGAAATTCTTGACCCCCGGGGCGCTTTTTCCACCGGCGGAATGTGACCCGAACCCCAGCAGGAAACACTTTGTAGTAGTGTCTAACGTTTTGCTCGAACTGGGCCGGGGTCAGCATGTCACCGGCCGACAGCCAAGTATGCACAACAACCTCCATGGGCGCGCGACAGGCCAATATCAGCGCCCGGATCGAGTTCAGCCAGCGGGGCGAGAACCCAATGTGCGGATCAATCAGGTGGAGCGTCCTGCTGATGCGGATCAGTGGCTTGACGGCCGCGACGATGTCGCCCGCCGTGCGTGGGACGTCGGCGATGTCGGGGATTCGGAGCGGCGACCGGTCGGTTCTTGCTTCGGCAGCGCAAATCTCGAGCGCGTGCCCACACTTGGCTTCCAAGACGATCCCGGCGAAGGGCTCGATTTTGTCAGCTTCCAACGCGTTCGGGGTCCAGCCGCCGGCTTTCCCTGGATAGGCTCGCCCGAAGCGAGCAATCCCTTTCTCATTGCGCTTTTCCCGCAACCGCTCTTCTACGCTGGCGAGAGCGACATCGCGAAAGCCATTAGCTTTAGCCAGTTCAATGACCTCACCCGACCAGCGCCCTTGCGCGAAATCCGAGATGATCCGTCCCTGATCGACGCCGAACCGGTCGATCAGACCCACGAAGCGGTCAACGCTCGTCACCATGGCCGCCGGCTCGACGGCGAACTCCGCAAACATCAGAACAGCTCCTTACGCCGTTCCGCGAAAAAGCCTTCCGGCCAGCGGTCGATGAACTCGCCGGATTCGTCCACACGCAGGTGGTGGAGGCGCACGCCGTCATCGGTGGGCTCCGCGTAATAGACGCCTAGCAGTGAGGGCAGTACGATCCGATCGCCCTCTTTCAGCGTGCCCTCAGCCAGCTCTCGCATGCGGCGGAGCAGGCGGAGGATCAGGTGCTCGCTGTGGGTCTCGACCAGCAATATCCGCGAATTGGTCTTGTAGCCGGGGTTCGCGGGATCGGGCGTGAACCAGTGATCCTCTTCAGCCGGCGACTGCTCGTTGCCTAGCCGGATCGCACCGACTGCCTCGACGAGAAGGTCGCCAAGCTCCGTCTGTAGCGCCGGATGGACGTGCAGCTCAGGCTGCTCGATCGCAACGAAGGGCTCCCGCGCGTCGAGCGCCGCCACAACCACGGGCAGCAGTTGGGAGATACCGATGCCGACGTCGTGCGGTTGCACCGGTACGTTACGCCGTACGTCGAACAGGCTGATCTCGTGCCGCCGTCGCAAGCCACGATAAGCCTCAGGAATGTTCTCCAGATCGTCGAGCAAGGGGCCTCGACGAATGAGCACGTCCAGCGGGTCGCCCCGCTCACTCTCGCGGACTTCGCGATGGTGCAGACGAAAGCCCGATCGCAAGCGTTCGGTCAGCCAGTGACTCACCTCCACGAAGAGCCGAGGCTGCTCGATGCTGTGCAGTCGGTCCCATGCCGCCAGCCCGCTGGCCCAGCGGGTGCGGTCGGGGGAGCGCACTGGCGTGAAGTCGCGAGGCGGCAAGGTACGCAGCGGGCCGATGTAGAGCAGACGACGCAGTGCATCGCGCAGAAGCTGCCCCGCGCCAACGACGACGCGCGAGACGTAGAGGATTGCCGCTCGCTCCGCCAAGGCAGCTTGGTGAGCCTGCTCCCGGAGGCGGATTGCTGCTTCGGGATCGTCTGGAATGGCAAAAAAGTCATCGGCCGATCCCCGATAGAGAACTTCGAGGCTAAGCGGCTGGTCAAGGATTGGGAGCGCGCCCTCCGTACCATAGGCTCCCAGCGCGCCCGAGCCTTCCTCGCCGAACAGTATGGTGTCGAGGCTTGCAGCGGATGCGCGATCTTCCGCCGTCAAACTCTCGTCGTCCCAGTCGTTGAGAAATGCGTGATTCGTGTTCAGATCACTGAACGCGACGTTCATCGGGTCGGTGGCAGACAGGGCGGCAAATGGCTCGCCATCCAGGCTTACCGCCCAGCGCCGCACGTACGGAATGTGTCGCTCGCGGCTCCAGCCAATCGTGATCTCGAGTGACACTGCCTCAGCCACGTCGAGCGACTTGAGACGCCCCACGAGACGCATATCCTCACGCTCGTCGCCAGCGATTCCGAAGCTCGGCAGACCGTCATCGAGCAGATCGAGGTCGAAGCCGAGAACGATCTCGCGTTCCCGATACGCGCGGGCGTGGACGAGATTGTGATAGCCTCCGAAATCTAGCTCCCCACCGGCGAGGGTGCGGTCGGGATCGAGGTTACCGCGTTCGAGGATTTCACGTGCGTAGTGGAGCGCGTGCAGGATCGTGGATTTGCCCGCGCCGTTGGGGCCGTACAGTAAGGTGATCGGCGCCAGCTTCAGCTCGACGGGTGCCTCGCCCACGGCCTTAAAGTTTTTGATTCTGATGCCTACCAGCGTTGCCATTTTTCGCCCCCGCCGCGCACTCCATGCGCAGGTCTCGTTGGAAATTGGTCCTAGTTGTCCTGGTGCGTGCCGCTACAGCTCCCCCCGGAACGCCCGCTGCGCGAGCGAAGCGTAGAGAGTGGCAGCCTCGGTGGAGAGCCGCGCCAACTCATCCTTCGCTGACACGGCAGCTCGGTTCATCCTTAACCAACGATCATGCACCGCACGGTCCGGTAACAGGACCGGGAAGGCCGCTAATTGCGTCCGATTGATGCTGGCGATGCCGGTCGTTTGCTTGGCGCTTCGCAGAAAATACTGTTTGCCGCGCGCGCTGGAAAGCAGCGCGCTCGCATATTCAGGACTGATGCCGGTTTCGTTCAGCCGCGCAACAAAGATGTGGTTCTGGTGGATGCATTCGCTGATTTCGCCAAACCATACGGCTCCGCGTCCCAGTTTGTCGGGGTCGCCGCCTTCGGTGAGGAGGATGTCGCCAGGGCGCAGCCCGTAGCGGGCGATCTCTGTTTCGCTGGCATCGATGGTCTTGATATTGGACAGATCGATGTGCCCGTCCTGCACATTGGCCACGCGCATATAGGGAACGGCGCGCAATGGCTCCCCGTTGGACTTGCGACCCTTGGTGATGCCGGAACGTATATCGGCGACCAAGTCGAGCCGCGTTTCCTCCCACCCCTTCGGATTGGCGACGGGGTCGCCGAACAGATCGAGGAAGGTGGCGCGCAGCAGCGCGTCGGCCTCGGCCAGCGCCGCGCGGCGCTTCTCGCGGATGGCGTCGGCCTTATCGAGGATCGCCGTGATCCGCTTTTGCTCGGGCAGCGAAGGCTTCGGAAAGGAAAGCTCCGCCAAATCGTCTCGGCTGATCTGTTTGAAAGTCGAACCCCGCCCTTTGTCGGCCAGCTCAGCAACTCGCGCATCGAGTAAATGCCAGAGGTAACCTGAATCCAAGTGATCCGCATACGGTCGCAGCCCAGCCACTCCACGTCCGAGACAATAAACGGCGTCTGCCCAAGCCCGCTCACCGATGCTGGCGCGAATTCCGAGAATGATGTCGCCTGGCTGACAAATTTTGCCGGGACTCGTCGTAAATTTCTTGGCTCGAACTTTGCCACCGGCAAAATCGCCCGCACCGGAAATCAGTGGCAGGCCGTTCCCATCGCCGTTGTAGCTGGCGCCATCTGGCGCCTGCCCCATGACAATCTCACAAACTTCGGACAACTGGACGCTGCTCACCCCATCATCCCCTCGAGCTCGTCCAGCTCGCGCAGGATCGCGCGCTCCGCTTCCTGCATGCGCTTCAGGATCACCGCCGGCGGATCATATTCGGCTTCGACATGGACGCGTTGGCGCCAGCGGCCGACCGAAAGATCATATCCCGCCGCGCGCACCTCCTCGGCCGGGACGGCGAAAGCCTGGGCGGTGCGATCGGACAGGTCGGCCTCGCGCCGCGCGTGCCATGCCCCCAGCGCGGCGGGCAGATCGTCATTGCCCGGCGCCAGCCTGGTGCGTTTGTCATCGAGGCTGAAGCCGTCCTTCTCGACATCGAAGAAGAAGATGTCGCGCGTCTCGCCGGCCTTCGTGAAGAGCAGGATGGCGGTCGAAACGCCGGCATAGGGCTTGAACACGCCGGCGGGCAGCGAGATCACGCCGTCGAGCTGATGCTTGTCGACCAGGTGCTGGCGCAGCGCGCGGTGCGCCGCCGAGGAGCCGAACAGCACCCCGTCGGGCACGATAGTCGCCGAACGGCCGCCGGCCTTCAGCATGCGCAGGATCAGGGCCACGAACAGCAGCTCAGTTTTCTTCGTCTTTACCGTGCGCAGCAGGTCCGGCGCGACGTCTGGGAAATCGAGGCTCCCCTTGAAGGGTGGATTAGCAAGGACAGCCGTAAAGGCGTTTGCCGCGTCCCGAACGTTAGGGCCCTTCTCGAAGTTGGCAGATAGCGCATCCTGATAGTGGATGTTTGGTTGCTCAATGCCATGCAGCATCAGGTTCATCGCCGCGATGCGAAGCATCGTCACGTCGAAGTCGAAGCCGTGCAGCAAGTCTCCATAGACATGCACCCGCTCCTCATTGGTGAGCACATCGCCGGCGAAGTGTTCGGCTCCTTCCCCATCTGTGTGGCGTCCGGCCTCTGAGGTGTGCGACCGCAACACCTGCTCGTAGGCGGCGACCAGGAAGCCGCCAGTGCCGCAGGCAGGATCTGCGACGCGATCCGTGGCGCGGATGTCCAGCGCCTCGGCCATGAAGCGGATGATGTGCCTAGGGGTGCGGAACTGGCCGTTGATGCCGGCGGTGGTCAGCTTCGACAGGAGATATTCGTAGATGTCACCCTTGTCGTCGCCGCCGGTGAGCGGGAGCGTATCGATCGTCTCAACTGCCGTCTTGAGCAACGACGCCTTGGGAATCATGAACTGGGCGTCGGCCATGTAGCCCCCAAGCACCTTGAGGTGCGGGAACGCCTCGTCCCGGATCCGACGTAACATCTCGTCGCTGCTGCCCAACTCCTTCAGCCGATGCCAGCGGATCCCTTGCTGGTCCTCACTGAACCGGCGCCGGAAGCTTTGGCCGGTGCGTCGCTCGCGCGCTTCGTCGCGGCTCTCCGCAACATCCATAAGCTTCAGGAATATGAGGTAGGTGATCTGCTCGATCACGGTCAGGGGGTTGGTGATGCCGCCTGTCCAGAAGTCGGTCCAAAGCCGATCGATCTTGGGGCGAAGTCCGGGGTTCATTGCGGATTTTCCTTGGGGGACTGAGAAGAGGGTTGAAGGGCCGGCGCGAATGGAGCCACGAGTGCGGCGACTTCATCGGCTGCCGGGCCGACAAAGACCCCATCAAGCCCGGATGCATCGAGCCCGGTAAAGGGTGGCTCATAGAGCGCGGCGAGGCTGATGGCTCCGTGCCGCAGTATGTGGGCCTCGAGCAGCTGCATGAAGCGCCGCTGGGTGCCGGTGAACGAAGGATGATCGGCCGCAAAGTCGGCGAACCGCTTCCTAAGGGCGTCGGGATCGACGCCGACAGCTTGGCGGAAGAAGGCCGCAAGCGCGTCCGTTTCGGGGAAGAACTCACGCAATGTGTCGAGGTCGACACTCGGGTTCTGGACCAGCACCAACTTGGCCAGCCGATCGAGATCAGATGGATCAATGGCTTCGCCCGCTCGCAGGCGGCGCAATGCGGGGTCGCTGTCGATCAGGCTCTTCAGCGCGCGATTCACTTCATTCTCGTACTGGCGCATGTCGACCGACTTCAGGCCTGAAGAACGGCGCCCCAGGCGGATCGCACTCTCGTCTTCCTTGACGTCGTAGGTGCGCACATGTCCGGCCCCTCCGCCCAGGTCGACGAGCTTCATTAGGCCGCGCAGTCGCGTCCGTACCTGTTCCAAGTCCTCGATATTCGCAGTTTCCCACCATTCCGGACGAGCGACATGGCGGATGAGCTCGGCCTGATCTCGGACCTGGGTCAGCTCGAGCGGCAGGTGAGCCACGGCATCGCGCAAGCCCACTTCGAGCTCGGCCGAGGACCGGCCGGCAAGGCGCGCCTCCTCGATCGACGCGATCTGGAGATCGAAGCGAACGGCTGCAGCGTCACCCAGCTTCCGCCAGCCCATCAATGGGGCGATATCCTCTTTGAGCAGCGCGACGTCCTCACGGGAGAGCCGCCCGAGCAACTCGGCGTACTGGGCCATCCGTTTCTCGCGCAGCTTCGCCCGAACGGCGACCGTTCGCTCGTCCAGATTGGCGATATCTTCGCCAATGAGCTTGACGCCGAGCGCGTGCGCGTCCTTGTGGCCGCGCTCGAGCGCGGTCACCGCAAGCTCGACCCGTTTTTCAAACAGCCGCGACAGCAGAGGTTGGGCTTCGGTTGGCGGAGCGGCCGGCGCCTCCTGGCCGAAGCGTTCAAAATTCCCCCAGTGATCGAAGATGCGGAAATGCGTCTTGTCGTTTCCTGGTCCGAAAAGGTTTGCACACAGCCTCGTGCCCCGGCCGATCATCTGCCAGAATTTCACGTAGCTCCTGACGGGGCGGGCAAAGACAAGGTTCACCACCTCGGGGACGTCGAGGCCCGTGTCGAGCATGTCGACCGAAATCGCGATGCGCAGCGGATCGCTTCGATCCTTGAAGCGGTCGATGAGATCATCGGCTCGTTCAACCTGGCTCGAGATCACTCGCGCGGCTTCGCTGCCGTATTGGGGATACATCTCGTCGAACAGCTTCATCAGCAGTTCGGCATGCTTCTGATTGCGGGCGAAGACGATGGATTTCCCCACCATAGCCCCTTCGGCGTCGCGGATGCCGTGCTCCATCAGTGTCCTGAGAACCTGGCGATTGGTGTCCTTGTTGAAGACGGCGCGATCCAGCACCTCGGACGCATAATCGAGGTTCGCCGGATCGATCCCCTGCTCCTCGAGTGCCTTAATTTGCTCGAGTGTGAGGACGTCCTCGCGCAGTCCTTCGCGCGAGAAGCGCGTCGAGTGCTCGTACACCTCGTAGGGGACGAGCCATTTTCCTTCGATCGCCTCCTCGAGCGGAAAGCTGAAAGTCGGCCGGCCGATCTCGCACCCGAACATCTCGAATGTGTTGCGCGATACCGCCGCGAGCGGGGTCGCCGTGAGCCCGATGGCTCGGGCGTCGAACCAGTCGATGAGCTCCCGGTAAACATTGTAGAGGCTACGGTGGGACTCGTCGGCGATGATAAGGTCGAAGAAACCCGGGTCGAACGCCCGGTACACGCCCATCATGGCCGGATACGTCGCGAAGAGGATGCGCTCCGGCGGATCAGCCGGGATTCGCCCGTCGACGATCCGGATCGGCTCGGAGGGAAGCAGCTCAGCGAAGGCGTCCTTGGCCTGCTTTCGCAATTCGCGGCGGTCACACAGAAACAGCACCCGCTTCGCCTGACCGGCGGCAAGAACCATTTCGGTGATCGCGACCGCAACCCGCGTTTTGCCGGTGCCGGTCGCCTGTACGACAAGCGCGCGGCGATGACCGTCGTCGAAACGTTCGGCGACGCGACGCACGGCCTCCTGCTGATAAGGGCGATCGCGCACCGCCTTGCTCAGCGGCTGCTCGCACAGGCGCTTGGCTTCGGCACGCCGCGAAATCAGGGTCTCGAGACTGCCTTGGCTATAAAAACCGAAGACCCTCCGGCGCGTCTCACCGGCACGATCGTTCCAGATCCAGACTTCATAGCCATTGGTGAGGAATATCACCGGTCGTTGACCGTGGTCCCGCTCCAAGCCGTCGGCATAGCCTTTCGCCTGCTCCGCGCCGGCCGACGGATCGCGCGCGGTCCGCTTGGCCTCTATCACTGCCAGCGGAAGCCCATGCTCGTTCCACAAGACGTAATCTGCCCTTTCGGCGCCGACGACGACTTCGCGTCCAATGGCTTTCCCGCTCCAGGCGGCCTCCTTCAAGAGCTGGTCGATAAGCTCACAGCGGGTGGCCGCCTCGTCCAAGCCCAATGCTTCGGCAGCACGCCCAATCTCTGCGCGCCCACGGGGAACCGGCGGCGCCTCGGCGGCACCTTCGTCGTCGACGCGCTCCGGCGAGATCGGGGCAGGCGCCCCTTCGATCAGACTGGGATCAAAGGCGGGTAGAGACTCGGGGGACGCTTCGTCGAGTAGCGCCAGCAAAAGGCGCGCCACGTCATGAGCGTCGCGAATTGCCTGGAGAACATTTGCTGGATCGACGTTGCCGCCATGAGCCGCTTCGTTGCCGAGCCGCCGCAGCCGATGGAGTCTGCCCAGCACTGATTCCGGCAAGCTCTCCTGGAAGTCGTCCGCACGCATGCGATCGAAGAGCGTCGGCGAGATGCCCGGCTGGGGCAGCTTCCATCGACGGTAGAGGCCGTTGACAAGCAGCTCGGTGAATCGCCGCAGGTGAATGGCCGAGCCCACGGGATCGCGCGTAGCGCTGGATTCGGCGAACTGAGCCGCCGTCGCGAGTTCCGGCCAGAGCGGATCCAAGATGGTGAAGTTACTCAACCGCTGCGTCATCGTTCTGCATGCCCGAAACAGGTTCGGGCCGCTCCTCCCCCGAGTTGCATCCGCTGCGGCACCATGGATTCGGCAGCGCCCCCAAGAGGTTGTTACATAACGCAATCGTCCCCCGGCAACCTCCCCCGGCGAGTTCGTGCTGTCGCAGTTCTGGCTGAATGCTGTGCATGCCCTTCCATAAACACGAACCGTGCCAAAAGCGTCGCCGAGCCCGAGTAATCTAATAATTGTTTAATGTCAGTGGCTTGGTATGGGCCAGCCAAGAAAGTGCCGAGACAGCGCACGCGGCGAGGCGCAAGATTTATTGCGCAATGGCAAGATTTCTGTCACTCGGCGGCTATGCGCGTTCTCGCCAGCTGGATTGGCCTCGCCGACTTCGCGGCGTCGTCCCGTGGGGACGAAGCCGACTTGGGTCCCGTTGGGCTGGCGCTCAAATCAGGCGAGTTTGACCGGGCCTATCTGCTCTCCGATCGTACCGGAGAGGTCATTAATGCCTTCGTCGACTGGCTCGCTGCGATCGCGCCAGGTGTGACGACCGAGCCTCTTCATGTGCCGCTGAGCAGCCCGAGCGCTTTTGCCGAAGTGTTCTCTGGCGTCTCCACTGCGCTCGATGAGCGCATCGACACCCTAGAGAGGGCCGACCAGGTCTTCTTCTATCTTTCGCCCGGGACCCCGGTGATGGCCGCCACCTGGCTCATTCTCGGTAAGACGCGTTACGCTCGCTTGAATGTCAGCTTCCTCGAATCTTCGCAGAGGAGGCTCAATCGCCTCGATGTCCCCTTCGACCTGGCCGCCAACATCCTGCCTGACGTCATACGGGTCGCAGATGATAAGCTAGCCACTCGAGGCGAGGGAAAGGTCGCACCGGGTGCTGGCTTTGGCGACATCATCTATGCGAGCCCCGAGATGAACCGGTTGGTCGAACAGGCACGCAAGCTGTCGCGGCGATCGATGAACATTCTCGTCGAGGGGGAATCCGGGACGGGCAAGGAGCTGCTCGCGAACGCGATCCACCGGGAGAGTCGTGTTGCAGACGGTCCATTCGTTCCCGTGAATTGCGGGGCAATACCCGAGAATCTCATCGAATCGGAGCTATTCGGCCACGTGAGAGGCGCCTTCAGCGGAGCAACGGCGACACGCATTGGCTATATCGAGGCCGCAAATGGAGGAACGCTGTTCCTCGATGAGATCGGAGAGCTGCCTCTGGCAGCTCAGGTGAAGCTGCTGCGAACGCTGCAGGAGCGAACCATAGTTCGGGTCGGTTCGACGGAGCCCCGGAAGATCGACGTCCGGGTGATTGCCGCCACGAATCGTGACCTCGCGAAAGAGGTGGTCGACGGGCGGTTCCGGGAAGACCTCTTCTACCGGTTGTGCGTCGTGAAGCTTACCTTGCCGCCTCTTAGAGGCCGAACGGGCGATCTGGACCTGCTCATAGACGCCTTTCTCGACGGCCTGAACATAGAAGGGAAAGTGGATCAGGAGTACCAGCCTCGTGTGCTCATGGCCGGCGCTCGAGAGAGGCTGAGGCAGCACGAGTGGAGAGGCAACGTTCGGGAGCTGCAGAACACGCTGCAACGGTTGGTTTTTCTCTCGGACAACACGGCGCTTACGGCGGCCGATGTTGAGAATGCGCTGCTGCCCATGCCGCAGGTGGCAGAGGCCAATGATGGCGTTCTTGATCGGCCGTTGGGCCACGGTCTGAACCTGCGAGAAGTCCAGGCGGAGGTAGCTCGGCACTATATGCTGCGCGCCCTCAAGGCATCCGGCGGACGGGTCTCGCGTGCCGCTGAACTTATCGGGACCAGCCGGCAAAATTTTTCGAATTGGATGAAGGAGTATGGCGTCACCACGTGAGGAAGCGCGACCGCATCACGCGGATCTGAGCCGCTGACTTCCTTCACCAACCGCCGCCTAACTTCCTTCACCAACTGCCGCCTAAGCCGCCGTTGCAGTTGAAGAGGCACGGCCGCCCCTTCTAAGCAGATTATCTCTTGGGTCGAAGTGGGATCAGCGGGCGATCTCTTCGATACGAGGAAAGAGGGGGAGGCAATGGCATCTGCGATTGAGCACGCGATCAACTATCCGGCGTGGACCGAGTATCGCAAGAAGAACGGCCTCGATCCGCTCGGCATGCAGAACAGCAGCATCGCTCTCTATCAACGCCTGCTGCCGGGCGTCAGCAACGTCACGCTCCGGATGCGCTACTATGGTCTATATGCCTGGTTGTGCAGGATCTACGCAAAGCGCATCGGCGACACCAATCCGGAACGCTGGAAGCGTTTCATCCGACGCGCTGAGGCGCTTTACGCCCTGATCGCGTGGCGGCACGGCGGGGAGGGTGGTGTTGCCGGTATCGAATGGGCCCAAAGAGCCTTCGAGATGGCGGGCAGCAGCGGAAGCGTGGATTTCGGTGCGGCAGCCGAACCGGGAAGCGAGAACTATTATTTGAAGCAGGCGTGGGGTGCCTACGGGGCAGCCTACCGCAGTCAGCTTTTCGAGATCGGTATCTTCGATGACTCCGATGATCACGATCTGCCGTTGCCGAGCGCCTTTGGCGAGCGCCTCGCCGAGGCGTTCGAGCAGAGTGTCGGCGAAGGCGCGGAACGCTTCTTCACCGCGATCGAGCGCGGCAAGATCACAAGTATGGAGTTGAGTGCGTTCGCGTCGCTCGCGCCCTCGGAGATCGGACGCTCCACCGCTGAGCGACAGCTATACCAGGATATGCTGCTCAATCCGGAAGACGATGACAGCGTGGGGCCGCACTCGCGCCGCCTCACCATGCTGCTAATTCTGCAGATTGCCGCCCTCCTCGGGCGCCATCCCAAAGTCGAAGAAGTGCGCTGGACTCTCTATTCGGGCTTCGATCAAGATGGGAACCGGCTTTCCTTGCCTACCCCCGAGATGCAGGCGCAACGCCGGCTTTGGTGGATCTACCATGCCAACGATTTATGCCACATCGCCTTCGAAGCGCTGCTCAAGTTCAGCCTTGACGCGCTCGGCGAGCATCCCGGCGGCATCACCCTGACGCGCCTCATTCCACTTTGTGTGGAACGCATTGTGCAGGCGGCCGGCCCTCTCCCGCGAAGCTGGGAAGCTCTCCTCGAGGCTACTGTACCGACGGAAAACCCATATGGGCGTACCGACGGCACCGACTGGTCGCTTGCGGGCCACATCTTGAGGACCGCTGGCCGCTCGGATGCACAGGTCTGTCCGGCGGCAACGGCATGGCTGTCTATCCGCTTGCTGGCGACGCTGCACAGACGCGTCCGGCATCAGGACCAACTAGACCTCTCCACCGTGTTGGGCAGCTTCAACCCAGATGGTTTCCATTCCCTGCTGACAGAGACGAGGTTTCTCGAAACCGGGACAGACCTTCCTTTACCGCTGATGCTGGGTCGCCTTCTGGAGCAACGAGTCCTTCAGCGGCACCTTTGGGTCGCGCTGCAGAAGTTTCGAGCTGGCGACTACACGTTCCTGATCGAGCGCGACGAAGGCAAGGTGAGGCTGCGGGCGAAGGACGGTCCCGTGTTCACGAACCCGCGCCTGGGGCCGGCCATCACCTTTTTGAAAGATATCCACGTGATCGATGAAAAGGGTCTCACGGCCCATGGCGCTGTGGCGGCAGGTCTCGCATGAGGCTGTACGAGCGGTTCGCGGACCAGGACTTCCACACCAGCATAGCCACGACTTTCGGGATCGACTTCGATGCCTATGAAGGCGTCGTTCTCCCGCGCCTACGAGGCGTTGGGTGCCGCAACAACATCGTCATCGCAGATGGCAGGATGCTGACGCACGCTCTCGATGGCGCATCGGCCCTGCCGCGCCACGCAGGGAAGCTCTACACGGTTGCGGCAGCGCACGCGGCGGGTGTTTTTCATCCGAAGCTCTTCTTGCAGCTCGGCCGCCACCGAGGCCGCATAATCGTCAGTTCCGCGAACCTCACTACACCAGGGCTCGCGGGCAATCTCGAGCTGGCGGGAATTATCGCTTGCGATGACAACGCTTCCGGCGAGCAACAACTAATCGGCCAAGCTTTTGCGTACCTGAAGCGGTTTGCCGACGATCGATCCCAGCCGAGCACCTCAGGCCAGCTGAATTGGATGCTCGAGCGCACCCCATGGCTGCCAAAGGCCCCCACCGATGCGCAATTGGTAGTCCTGGCCGATGGGACAAGCGCGTCGCTGCTCACGACCCGTGAGCCCGAAGGGATCGGCCGACGGTTCGTGGAATTGGTGGGTGACCCGGTATCCCGGCTCGTTGTTGTCAGCCCATATTGGGACTTCGGGCTGCAGGCTCTGTCTCGCCTAGCTGACAGCCTCTCGCCAGGTGAATTATGCGTCCTGCTCGATCCGGGAAGCGCATCCTTCCCAAAGCAGGCACTCAACCGGGTGGCTGGGGCGCGGCTCTACGACCGGGGAGATTTTCGCAAGGGCCGGTTCATTCACGCAAAGCTTGTGATCGCCCAAACTGAGAAGGCCGATCATGTTTTGCTGGGAAGCGCGAACTGCACCGAGCCTGCCCTAGGAATCCCCGGCAACCCCGGCTCGAACGAGGAGGTATGCCTTTACCGAAGGTTGCCGCTGGGCACGGCTGCGCACATCCTGGGCCTTGATTCCATCCTTGTTCCTGAACGCGAAATTGACCCCGCTGAGTTGCCGACACCGCAGGCTGATGAAGAATTGCCGCTCGATGACCTCTCCGCAAGAACGCCGGGGACATTCGAATGCCGGGGCGACACGCTGATCTGGCGACCGGCTGCATCTTATGACCCGTCAGCAAGCGCTGTGATGCTGTTCGACAGGAATGGGGCGTCCTTGCCCTGCCGGCTGTCATCTCTGCCCGGCGAGGAAGGTGCCGCGCGGTACCAGATTTCGGACGCACAGGAATACCCGGCCTTTGCAAAGGTCGAGCACGGCGAACATACTTCGGCGCCAGCGATCGTCACGCTGATCGAGCAGCTGCGGGCCAGCGTTGGCGGCTCATCGAGCCGCGCGGGCAAAGCATTACGCGATCTGGACCAGGAGACCGAAGCGAGCCTTCTGCTGATCGACATATTGAACCTCCTCGAGACACTTGAACAGAGTGACAATGCCACGAGGGATCCGCTTTCGATCAGGCGGGTGAGGCCGGTCGAGGAAACAGCTCAATCGGAATACAAGACGCTCAGCTATGAGCAGTTCATCGCCGGCAGGCGCAAACGCACCGGCATTCAGATATCCCATAGCAGTCTCGCCGGGAGCGACGTGTCGCTCATCCGCAAGTTTCTGAATCGCATCATAGGCTTGGCGACGGGCGACGCGAGCGACGATTCGGACGATCTGGATGGGACGACGAACCCATTCGACATGGGGGATGAAACCGGCGATGCCGAAGGCGCTCTCGCGGGTGGGGAGGAATTCGACACCGAGCGAACGCAGCGCGAAGAAGAGGACCGCCTCGCGGATGAGCGCCGGAGAGCAGCTGCCCGGAAGATGACCAGTGATCACATCGCTGCAGCTGTGAACGCGTTCCGCGACCGGGTTAGGGACCGACGGGCCAACGGCGGGCTCGACAGCCACGATCTAATTCGTCTTCGCGGCTTGCTGATGGTCATATGTACGGCAGGCCACCCTCAGCCCGCCAGCAGATCGACCGGGCCGCAGTCTGGCCTTCAAGTGCTTCCGGTTGAGGGCGATTCCGAGAGTTGGCCAATGCTGATCGGCCGTACGCTGTTCCAGCTGTTCGGCGGCAACCAGCCGGCGATACAATCCCTGCACCTCAGCAATGAGCATGACCAGCTACCAGACGACGTCATCGAGTGCTGGGCCACATGCTATTGGTGCCTGCAGGCCTGCCTTAATGCGCCTCTGTCCGCGCCCGAGCGAAAGCGGCTGAATCAGTTTCTGAAGCCGCTTGCGGAGCGGGTCTACCGCATCACGCTGCCAACGAAAGAGGAGCTGCTTGGCGAGGACGTCATCCAAGCGATGGAGGCGATGAGCGCGAACTATGGGAAGCGCCTTGTCATCAACCCGGAGACCATCGTCGCGAGTCATCGAGCTCTGGTCGCAGCGCTGCCTTCTTGAGCTATGCCTACTCCACCAGCTCTGATCCACCCGACCGATACATCGCGATCAGCTGATCCATGTCGTCGCTACCGGGATATCAAAGCCTTTGCAAAATGCCCTAAGCACAGGCAAAATGTCTTCCCGAATAGCACGATCGCGACCGTATATTCTGTGCGGCGCCCAGCGGCCCTTCCGCTTGCCAACATTGTGCGACAACGCATCCATACCATGCTTGGCCGGTGATGATTCACCCAAGTTTCACCCAAGCTCTCGCGAGCTTACGGCTTCTGGCCGGGCAGCCGGGTAGATATTTATCTGCCAGCTCAGTAGTTTGGCGCGGGAAAAATGGTGGGCGTGGCAAGGATTGAACTTGCGACCCCTGCGATGTCAACACAGTGCTCTACCACTGAGCTACACGCCCACCGGGGCCCGCCGAACCAGTGTCGACGGACGATGCGTCGCGGGTCTCTAATCGCAGCGTCGCCCCCGCGCAAGCACCCAAACGCATCTGGCTGTTTCAATTGACACATGCGGTGCTCGCTGCAGCGGAGCATCAGCTCGCCAACTCTCATGTTGATGGTGGTCAGTCCAAACTGCGCTTCAGCGGGCGTAGGGGTGACCAGCAGCAATCCTTTACCTGCTGCCCCTGGGAAGCGGGGAACTCCGGCCCGCCCGCTCCTGCTTGTTGAACAGGTCGATACCGGTTTCGGCCGTGCACACCCTGGCAATGCCGGCACGATTGTGGACGGCGACCTAAGTGGCGGCATCAACCACAATATACAGCTTCAGCTCTGCAAGAGCGGCAGCTCCGATGCCCAATACCTCCATATTTAGCTTCGGGCGCCCCGAAGCGACAAGTTCCAGTCCACGGTCATTGACCCTAGCCTCTGCCCGGCTGCGGGCCTGCTGCCCGGATCGTCCGCCCCAGACGGTCGCCTGAGTAGCGCTTCTCTCGTAATGGCCGCCACCACCACGGGTTGTCCAGGTACCAGTCGACCGTCTTCGCCAACCCGGAGTCGAAGCCTTCTTCCGCCTGCCAGCCGAGTTCGAGCTCGGCCTTCGAGGGGTCGATTGCATAGCGTCGGTCGTGCCCGGGCCGATCCGCGACAAAGCGGATGAGCGAGCGCCGGTTGCGTGCGCCGCCAAGCGGCAGCCGCTCGTCAAGGAGCTCGCAGATCGCTTCCACCACCTGCAGGTTCGTGCGTTCCGCCCGGCCGCCAACGTTGTAACTCTGCCCAACCCGCCCTCGCGTCAGCACCAGCTCGAGGGCCCGAGCATTGTCTTCGACGAACATCCAGTCGCGCACATTCTCGCCCCGGCCGTATAGCGGCAGCGGCTTACCCTCCAGCGCGTTAAGGATAACCAACGGGATCAACTTTTCCGGAAAGTGGAACGGCCCGTAATTGTTCGAGCAGTTCGACAGCACCACGGGGAGGCCGTACGTGTAGTGCCACGCTCGCACGAGATGGTCCGAAGCCGCCTTGGATGCGGAATAAGGTGATGATGGCGCGTACGGCGTTGTCTCGGTGATTACGCCACTGTCGTACGGCAAGTCGCCATACACCTCGTCGGTCGAGATGTGGTGAAAGCGAAACGCTTCACGCTCTTGACCGGCAAGCGCGTCCCAATAACCCAATATCGCTTCGAGCAGCCGGAACGTGCCAACGACATTTGTCTCCACGAACACCGCCGGCCCGTCGATAGAGCGGTCAACGTGACTTTCAGCGGCAAGATGCATTACCCCTTGGATCCGCTCTTCACGCAGCAAGGCGCCGATGCGTTCCGCGTCCGCGATATCAGCCTCGACAAAGCGATGATTAGCCGCTCCCGCCACGCTCCCCAGCGAGCTAAGCGTCCCCGAATAGGTCAGCTTGTCGACGGTCACGACACGCAAGCCCCGGGTGACCAGCAGCCGCACGACCGCGCTGCCGATGAACCCCGCCCCGCCGGTGACCAGCACCCGCTCCACCCCTCAGAACTCCGCACCAACGGAGGAAAGAGCCGGCGCGGCGCGGCCGGCATTGAACACCGTCAGTCTTGGCCCCTTGGCCGGCCATGTAATCGCGGTCTCCAGACCGTCAGAGCAGATCGCCACTGCACAAGCGGCCTGACCGCGGGTGTCCCCATCGATCAGTGTGAAACAGTCGAACCGCTCTTCCCCAACCAGCGTTCTCATGTGACCCAAGGTGCGGCGCTGCCCAGTCACGGAATTTTCGGGGGGGAACACCTCCGGCGCCGGCAACATCAGGGCTTCAAACAGATTGCAGCCGATTGCTTTCGCAGCGCAGGTCGCCAGCCAGCGCTGCGGGCGAGCGCCCAGCGTGCCAGCGAGCTTGCCAAGCGCCCATAGCCCCGCTTCGCTCATAAAGCGACCGACTCACCAACCTCAGGGATCGCTGGCAGGTTTTGCTGAATGAACCAGCGCTCCCCCTCCTCGATTGCCAAGGCCGTCAGAACTCCAGTGCGATACGCGCCCGTGTCGATGCCGATGCGGTTGGGCCGCTCCTGCACCTCTTCCGTGATGGTGTGTCCATGCACCACGACGAACCCATGGTCGCGTCGGTCGGACAAGAACGGCTCCCGAATCCACCGCAGGTCTTGGTGCTCCTGCTCATCTAAATGCACGCCGGGACGCACGCCTGCATGGACGAGCAGGTAATCCCCGAAGCGAAACGTATCGGCGAATTCCGCCACAAAGGAGCGGTGCTCGGGCGGAATGGCCGATTTCAGCCGATCGATTGCCTCGGCAGGCTCCACTCTGACAAGGGCATCAGGGTTCAACCCGTAACTGGCCGCGAACTCAGCGCCACCAAAACGCAGCCAACGCGGCAGCAGGTCGCCGTCGCCATTCAGCACTCGAAGCAGCACTTCCTCGTGATTGCCCGCTAGGAATACGGGTTTAATCCCCTCAGGCGAGTAGCTGCATAACCTTTCAAGCACCTGAGCCGAAGCCGGACCGCGGTCGATAAGATCGCCCAGAAACACCAGGTAGCAGACCTTCGGGGCGCGGCTCCGATTGTCTTCCTCTATCCGCCACAGCAACGTATCCAGTAGGTCTGCACGGCCGTGGACGTCTCCAACGACGTAAGCGCGGCAACCTTTGGGCCCCATCGCCGCCTTTCGCGCCGTGAACAACAACCGCCTTAACACGCTTGCTCAACTCCAAATGCTTTGACCCGAAACGCATTGATGAGCTCAAGGTCTGCCCGGATCACGTGCTCCTGGCTTCACCGCTCCACCGCGATACGCCGGCTGCGCAGCCCATGGCCTGCCACTCGCCCTTCGGCAAGGATAGGTAGTGCAGGTTAGTGTTGGCCATCGATCAAGTTAACCGATCCTTACGCCGCAGTCCGGTAGCTCCTGCTCCGCGATCTCAGATTGGCCAGTACGTCCCGATCAGCGGCTTGCCGATGACTAGCGCCGCCGGCAGCGATCGGGCGAGGCCCTCCCAGCGTCCGAGAGCACGGCCGCACCGGGAAGCCGTTCCGCTGGAGGACACCGATCACCAGCATACGCAAGTCCTAGATGTTCCCGACACTGCTGAATACACGAGCCCATGCCGATCAGTTCTAGACCTCCACCGATTTCACAAAATCATGTCCGATGGGCAATCACGTACACCATGCGAATAGATCGAAGTGCCAAATTTCTTTATTGCTGTGGAGTTGCAGGCAGGCATTCAGTGAAGCGTACCGCCGATCTCTTCGCACGACAGTCTCGCGATCACGCGTTCGATCTGCCGCCAGTGGCAAAAGCGCAGCAGGTTTCCTGCATCGCGGCTGGTCTCGGCACGGCTCGCGGCCTCGAACCCCGCATCGTCGCCAAACCGGTCCATCAGGTCAGCGGCGTCAGCTAGCGTTGCGCGTCCGGCGATAAACAGCATGTCCATCGGCGACCGTTATCGCACGCGACATTACCTTTTGCCGCAACAGGCTTGCTGAACGCCTGATTCACCATTGCTGGCGATCGCCGCAGGGATCTGGCAGGCAGGATTGATGCAAAGACCACCGCCTCGGGCAGCAGGCATCCTGATCGCCGTCGGCGCGCTCGCCGGCTTCATCTCAGGCTTGCTTCTCGGAGATGCGAGCTGGTGGGTGCTGGTTGGAACGCTAGCGGGCGCCACCCTTGCCGCCCTTCTGTGGCTCGCGGACCGTCGCCATTAAGTGATTCGCCGCCTCGCCGGATGACCCCCCCTCGCTGAGAAGGCTCTCAGCGATCGGCCATCATGCATTCGGGGCTCCGCAATCGAGGGGGCCGATTAGGATATTGCCGCTTCCGTGAGGGTCCGAGCCGTAGCTCGTTTCGAGTTGCATCAGAGCCAGTCGCCTCAAGCGTCCCTCAACGAGGTTGGAGACTCAGGTCTCACCCAAAGGGAATTGGATGTGGCGGCACCTCCCGACGATGGAGCCATCGGCTCTCCGCACCACCAAACATAGAGCCCGGCACAAAATTATCCGCCAGAGTTCGATCCTCCGACTCTGTCAGCTTGCGTCGGCGGTACTGCTCCTCACCGATAGCGGGAACGCTGCCCTGCCAGAGCGTTCAACCTGTCGTTGAAGCGCTCCCGCTGGCCGCCTAGCCGATCGATCGCCGAAGGTTCGCCAGAGCTTCGCGCAGCGCAGCCGAGGCATCTGCCTCCAAGTGCACAACCGCGGCAGAGTCTCTTGGCGGGCCGTCCTGCTGCCGGCCCAAGTGGGTCTCAATCCGCCTGACCAACTCGCCCGCGGTCGGCATCGTCGGAGCTGCAAACAACCGTATCACCCGGGTGCCCGGCTCAACCTCACTCAAAGCGTCTTCCAGCAGCAGCGGCTCGACTTCCGTGAGCTCAAGCACGTCTGGTTCCCGGATGGGAAAGGTCCCTGGAACGATAGCCGGAAGGACGTAACTCTGCGGTTCCGGCGTGATTCGGCGCAGGCCTACAAGCGTCAGCGCCATGGCCGTGCTCCCGCCCGCGAGACCCACTTCCGCCCCGCTGATCGATGCGCCTGCAAACCCGCAGGCGCAGGCTAACGCCAGCGCTGCGGCCACATCCATCAGCCAAGCAGCGATGCCGCCTTCCCCTGCCCCGTCCATGAAGAGAGGCTTAGGCAGGCAATTCTTTCCGATCGGTTGAGGCCTGGTCGAGAAGGTCGAGAATCATCTCGGCAAACCGGGCCGAATCGGCTGGGCCAACTGCAGTGACGATCCGCCCGTCCGCCACCACCGGCAGGTCGACCAACTCGGCACCGGCATTGCGCAGGTCGGTTCGGATAGAAGGCCAGCAGGTCGCGCGCCGCCCTCGCAGCAAGTCAGCCTCGACTAGCAGCCAAGGACCATGGCAGATCGCCCCGACCACCTTGCCCAGTTCGGCAAAGCTGCGGACCAGCGCAACCGCTTCCGGCCGGGTCCGAAGATGATCGGGATTGATCAGCCCGCCGGGCAGCAGCAGCGCATCCCACTCCGCGGCCTGGACCTCTTCAAGGCAGAGGTCGGGCGCGATCGTTCGCCCGGGGTCGTCGAGCACCGTCGCTTGGATCGGTGCGTTCGTCGGCGCGGCGACGGCGACCTTACAGCCGTGCTGGCGCAGCAGTTCGAGCGGCACAAACAGCTCGGCCTCCTCGAAGCCGTCGCTCGCCATGATCAGGACTTTCGGGGCGGTCACGGAACAAACCGTGCCTCAGCGGCACTTGTGCTGGCAAGATGGTTCAGCTTCGGCACTGCAACGATGACCAGCCCGGGATCACCCGCCAGCTCGTGAAAGGCAAGTGGGCCTACTTCTCGCCGGACGGCAATCGGATTACCGACCGGGACGAGATCGACCGGCTGAACGCGATCGCACTGCCCCCGGCTTACACCGATGCCTGGTTCTGCCCCTACGTCAACGGCCACATTCAAGCCACTGGCCGCGATGCCAAGGGCCGGAAGCAGTATCGCTACCACCAGGATTTCCGCGCCCGGCAGGACAAGAACAAATATAGCGGCACGCTGGAATTCGGCGCCGCGCTGCCCAAGCTTCGCCGCAAGGTGGAAGCCGATCTGCAAAAGCGAAAGCTCAGCCGCGAAAACGTTCTTGCGGCGGTTGTGCGCCTCCTCGATACCAGCTTCATCCGCATCGGGAACGAGCAATATGCCAGCGAGAACAAGAGCTACGGCGCAACTACGCTGCGCAACCGCCATCTGAAGAAGGAAGGCAGCAAGCTGAAGATGCGCTTCAAGGGCAAGCACGGCATTGTCCACGAAGTCCCGATCAGCGATTCCAATCTCAAGCGCGTGGTATCCCGAGTGGCCGAGCTGCCTGGCCAGAACCTGTTTCAGTACATCGGCGAGGATGGAGAGCCGGTGGCGATCACCTCGGCCGACGTGAACGAATATCTTCGCGAGGCGAGCGGCGGCGACTTCACAGCCAAGAACTTCCGGACCTGGGGCGCCAGCGTGCTCGCCTTTGAGCAGATGCTCGAGGCGCAGGAAGAGGAGCGGCGCAAGCTCAGCCTGAAGACCATGCTGGAGCCGGTTGCCGAAGCGCTGGGCAATACGCCCGCGATCAGCCGCAAGAGTTACGTCCATCCCAAGCTGATCGAGGCAACTCGCGACAACCCCTTCGATCCATTGGGAGGCTTCGAACGGCCGCGAGCGCGCAAGTGGCTGTCGAGCTGTGAGGTTGGCCTGCTCGACTTCCTCCTGAAGGGCCGCCGCAAGCGCGGGGCGACCAAAGCGAAAAAAGCGGCCGTACCCGCAGAGGTCGAAGCCGCGATCCAGGCTGCGGAGACTGGCGGACCGGCCGAGGTCGATCGGGTTGCGGAGAAGATCGATGAAGGCAAGCTCGCCGCGGAGTGACCGGCGCCTCCCTTGAACCCGCCGCCAAAGCCCGTCATCCCCGCGCTCGATGATCAAACTCCGCCGCTTCCTCGACTGGCTCGTCCTTAACCTCGACGCATTGCTGATCGGAAGCATCGTCGCGGCCGTCATCGTTGCCGCCATGCTGCTGCTTCGCCACGTCGGCCATCGCGTCGTCCGTTCGGATCCGAACTGCCGAAGCTGGCGGGGGGTAATCGGCCGGGTGATGGCGAAGACCAGCCTGTTGTTCATGGTTTCCGCCGCCTTGGCGATCGTCGTCAGCTATGCGCAGCCGCCGCAACGGATCGGCCGCTTGTTCGATGTGGCGTTCGTGGTCGCGTTCGCGCTGCAGGGTGCCGTGTGGGGCCGCGAGCTGATCCTCGGAGCAATCAGCCAGCGGATCGGCGACGAGCCCGGCGGAAATGCCCTCGAAAATGCGATGGGCTTGATCCGCGTGCTGGTCAGCGTCGCGCTGTTCGCTGTCGCGATCATCGTCATCCTGGACAATCTGGGCGTCAATGTCACCGCGCTGGTCGCCGGCCTGGGCATCGGCGGCATCGCCATCGGCCTGGCGGCGCAGGGCATCTTTTCCGACCTCTTCGCGGCGCTGGCCATACTGTTCGACCGGCCGTTCCGCCGCGGGGACATCATCCGCTTCGACCAGACCACCGGCACGGTGGAGAAGATTGGTCTCAAGACGACCCGCTTTCGCTCGCTCTCGGGCGAGCAGGTCATCATGGCCAACACGAAGCTGCTTGAACGTGAGATCCGCAATCTCGCGCAGGCCAGCGCCCGACGGATCACAATCCACTTCGCGGTCGAGACCGGCATCGAACAGCTGGACGCAATAGAGACGGCTGCCGCCGAGGCGGTGGGCTCGCCGGAAGGATGCAAGCTGGTCCGCTGCGCGGTGACCGGCTTCGGCGCGGGCGCAGCAGCCTATGAACTGGTCTATGACGACGGCACGATCGACAACGATCGCGTCGCGCGCCACCGCTCCGATATCATCCGGGCGCTGGCCGTCGCGCTGCAGGCCCGCGAGCTGTCCCTGCTTCGAGCATCCGAAGCGCCGCCTCCGCTTGCCCCGTTCTGAGAAGGACCGACAATGCCGATTGCCAGCCTAGATGAGATTCACTCGCGTGTTGGCTCGGAAATCGGCGTATCCGCTTGGATCACGGTCGACCAGAGCCGGATCGACGCGTTCGCCGACGCGACCGACGATCATCAGTTCATCCACGTCGATCCCGAATCCGCCGCCAGGACACCGTTCGGCGGCACCATTGCCCACGGCTTCCTCTCGCTCTCATTGCTTTCGCGGATGGCGTATGACGTGATGCTGGTGCCCGAGGGACTCAAGATGGGCGTCAATTATGGCTTCGACCGCGTCCGGTTCCTGGCTCCGGTACGCTCCGGCAGCCGGGTCCGCGGCCGCTTCGTGCTGGAGGACGCGACCGAAAAGGCACCAGGGCAGCTGCTCACCCGCCACGCCGTGACGGTAGAGATCGAGGGCGGGGACAAGCCGGCTTTGACTGCAGTCTGGCTGGGCCTCTTGTTTGTCTGAAGCCCATGGCCCCGAGCTTGTCGAAGGGCGCTACTTTCTCTAGCTGCCACCGTACCAAGACAGGGCTTCGGCAAGCTCAGCGCTCACGGGCGTAGGGCAGCGGACCCTCTCGAAAGGAGCCACCAATGCCCACCGCCGCTCGCGACGCCGTTATCGTCTCCACCGCCCGGACCCCGATCGGCCGAGCCTATCGCGGCGCCTTCAATGCCACCCCGTCGCCAACCCTCGCCGCCCACGCGATCCGCGCAGCTGTCGAGCGTGCCGGTGTGGAGCCGCAGGAGATCGAGGATTGCGTGATCGGCGCGGCGCTTCAGCAGGGCGTGCAGACCACCATCGGGCGGACCGCAGCCCTCCGCGCCGGGCTGGGTGTCGGCGTTGCCGGCATGTCGATCGACCGCCAGTGCGCGTCGGGCCTCATGGCGATCGCCACCGCTGCCAAGCAGGTCATCGTCGACCGCATGGACGTGTGCGTCGCCGGCGGGGTGGAGAGCATCTCGCTGGTCCAGACCCCCGAGATGCGGGTCGGCCCCGATCCCGAGCTGCTGAGCATGCATAACGGCGTCTACATGCCGATGATCCAGACGGCCGAGGTGGTTGGCACCCGCTACAACATCAGCCGCGACCGCTGCGACGAATATGCCCTGCGCTCACAGCAGCGCACCGCGGCGGCTCAGGCCGCCGGCAAGTTCGCCGACGAGATCGTCGAGGTCACCGCCAGAATGGGCGTGAAGGACAAGGAAACGGGCGAGGTCTCCATGAAGGAGATCACGCTGGCCAAGGACGAAGGCAACCGCCCCGAGACCACGCTGGAAGGGCTTGCCTCCCTGCAGCCCGTGATGGGTCCCGAAGCGCTGATCACCGCCGGCAACGCGAGCCAGCTGTCGGACGGCGCCTCGGCCTGCGTGGTGATGGATTCCTCACTGGCGGAGAAAAAGGGTCTCGAGCCGCTCGGCCGCTACCTCGGCATGGCTGTCGCGGGCACCGAGCCCGACGAGATGGGCATCGGCCCGGTGTTTGCGGTCCCCAAGCTCCTCAATCGCTTCGGGCTGAAGGTCGAAGACATCGGCTTGTGGGAGCTGAACGAAGCGTTTGCGGTGCAGGTGCTCTATTGCCAGGACAAGCTCGGCATCCCGGACGGACTGCTCAACGTCAACGGCGGCGCCATCTCGATCGGCCATCCTTACGGCATGAGCGGCGCGCGCCTGACGGGCCACGCGCTGCTCGAAGGCAAGCGCCGCGGAGCTCAGTACGTCGTGGTCACGATGTGCGTCGGCGGCGGCATGGGCGCAGCGGGGCTGTTCGAGGTCCTGTAGGCGAGTCGGCGCGCAAGATCATGCTAGGCGCGGTTGTCACCGGGCCTGCCGAACGCTGCCCGCTCCCGCAGTGCGGACGGAGATCATCGCCGGGCGGCCGATGTAGTTCACGGTGCCAGAGCCCTGCGTCACCCCGGTCAGCGCCCCGCTTGCCCGGACCGTGGCGTCGCCGCTGCCGCTGATCACGACGGCCGCGTTTCGGGAGACAAGCTGGCGGGCATCGACGTCGCCCGAACCGTTGATCGCCACGCTGAGCGATCCGGTACGCCCGCGTGCCCGGATGTCTCCCGAACCCGCTATCGCAAGCGCCAGGCTGTCCCCGTTCACTCCCTCGATAACGGCGTCGCCGCTGCCGCGGAGGGCGAAGGCCGCGAGCCGAGGCACTGTGATCGTTATCCGCGGCGCCCGCGCGGTGCGATAAGAACCCACGCTTTCCACCACCAGCTTGTCGCGGTTCCGGATCTGAGACCGGATGAGCGGCAGGAGATTGTCGTCCGTGGTGACGACCAACGACTGCCTTGGCCCCACACGCACGGCGACGTCGGCGGCATCCCGCACCTCTATTGTCCTGAAATTACCGACTGGCCGGCGCTGACTGACGATCCGGCCGCTGCCGACGACAGCAGGTCCACGGCCCACGGCGATCACGGACGCGGCCGGAAGGTGCAGGGCGCCGGCGCCGGTGCTGGATGTGACGGCCACGACGATCGCGGCCGTAAGCGCGGTTTGAAAACCGACCATGGGAACCTCCGATGAAGACGCTACATCTGTAGCGCACGTCCTGAGGCGTCGTAACACGTGTTCGATCAAGGGACGAACGGAGGGACGAGACCCTGACGGCACCGGAACGATCGCGGTGCGTTGCTGCCCCCATGACCGCCGTCGAACTGCTCGCCCTCGCCGCTTCGACCAGCCTGCTCGCGGGCTGGCGGCTATACCTCGTGACCTTTGTCACCGGCATTGCGATGCGATGGGGCTATGTCGATCTTCCGCAGCAGCTCGCAGCCCTGGATGTGCTCGCCAACCCATGGCTGATCGGCCTGACCGGCGTCGCGGCGCTGTTCGAGTTCTTCGCCGACAAGATCGCCTGGATCGATAGCGCATGGGACAGCATCCATACCGTCGTTCGGCCGATCGGCGGAGCATTGCTCAGCCTGGCGATCGTCGATGCCGGCGACCCGGCGTGGCAGGTCGGCAGCTTCCTGCTCGGCGGCGGGGCGGCCTTCGTGGCGCATGCCGGCAAGGCGGGAGCCCGGGCGATCGTCAACGCCAGCCCCGAACCTTTCAGCAATATTGCCGTATCGACTGCGGAGGATGTCGCGACCGGCGGGCTGCTTGCGCTTGCCATCGCGAACCCGGTCGCAGCTGCCCTGATCGCGCTGATCCTGGTGCTGCTTTCGCTGTGGCTGGTGCTGGCGGCGCGGCGCCTGGTGCGGCGGATCCTGCCGCCGGTGAACCGAACCCCTGCTTGAAGGTTCTCTCTTCCACAAGCAGGAGGGATTCATCAGTGGCCGACACCGCCAACACTAACCTCGTCGAACGGATCGCACGCGTGCTCTGCGCGGCCGAGCACAGCAAGAATGCGGAGGGCAGCGAGCCTTCCGCCGGCGAGCACGTCAATCAGCATTGGCCAAAGCACCGCAACCAGGCGCTCGCCGTCCTGCACGCGATCCGCGAAGCCGATGACGCGGCCGCATCCGCCGGCGATGCGGAAGTGTGGCAGCGGATGGTTGAAGCGTCCATCAAGCAAGCGGAATGAACGCACTGGCCAACAAGGCTTCGGGCACCAGCCCTCGCTGCGGATGAGAAGCACAGCGGGACCGCCAGACAGTCGAAAGGCCGCCCGGGCGCGAACCCGAGCGGCCTTTCCATTGTCGAGCCGGTGAGGGCCTGACGCTTAAGCGAACGCTCCGGCGGAGGCGACGCTCACCGACCTGGGACAATGAGACATTCGACCACCTCCTTTCAGTTGTTGAACACTGGTCGACAGATAAGGCCGCAGCGGGCCTTTTCAAGGACTTTCAGGCACTTAACCCTTCTGCCGACTCGCTTCCTGATCTGCTATAGTGCCCCGCTTCCAAATCGTGGAGGTGGCGATGACTGGCAAGGTGCGGGTGTCTGCGCTCGTCCTGGCCGCCGGTACGCTGATGAGCGTGGATCCGACGCCGAGTTACTCACCCCAATTGATGGCCTACCTCGACCCGAGCACGCGCTTCGCGAGCCTGTGCGGCGGCAAGGGCGGGCGAGGAATGCGGGCGCAACTCGCGCTCGCTGCCGCCATTGTCAGCAAGGCGCCCGCCGCAGCAAAGGCGCCGCCTATCTACGACGGCATGGGAAAGGTGAACTTCCCGGTCACCACCAGCAACCCAAAGGCACAGGCTTATTTCGACCAGGGCCTCGCCTTCGCCTACGGCTTCAACCATGCGGCGGCGATCTCCTCGTTCAGGGAAGCGCAGCGGCGCGACCCTGATTGTGCCATGTGCTGGTGGGGCGAAGCGGTAGCCCATGGTCCGAACATCAACGCGCCGATGGATGCCGAGGCGAACCGGCAGGCGCTCGCCGCCGTTGCACGCGCGACGGCGCTCGCAGGCCGCAGCAAGCCCGCCGAACAGGCACTGATCGCGGCAATCGGAAAGCGCTACTCCGCCGATCCGAAGGCGGACCGCGCCGCACTGGATGCCGCTTATGCCGACGCCATGCTTGCTGCCGCAGCGGCCCACCCGGCCAACGACGACCTTGCGCTGCTCGCCGCAGAAGCAGCAATGGACACGAAGCCGTGGGATTACTGGCAGGCCGACCGCCGCACTCCCAATCCGCGCATCGGTGAGGCGGTGCAACTGGTCGAGACCGTTCTCGCCCGCAACGCCGACCATCCGCAAGCCGCGCACCTTTACATCCACCTGATGGAGAACGGGCCGGACCCGAAGAAGGCCGAGGCCGCCGCCGACCGGCTGGCGAAGCCGCTGGCGCCAACGCCCGGGCACCTCGTCCACATGCCCGCGCACATCTACTACCGGCTCGGAAGGTGGCAGGATTCGATCAAGGCGAACATCGCTGCGGCACGCGCCGACGAAGCATGGATCAAGCAGTCGGGCGACCGGGGCATGGTCCGCTTCGGCTACTACCCGCACAACGTGCATTTCATCGTCGCCTCGGCGCAGATGGCCGGCGATCTGCCCCTCGCCATCCGCGAAGCCAAACGGCTGGAAGGAATCGTCGATACCGAAACCGGCGCGAAGATCGCCTGGACCCAGGCCATCCACGCAGCGCCCTTCTTTGCCGCCGCCCAATTCGCCCGGCCAGCGACCATCCTGGCGATGCCCGCGCCGGACCCGCGGCTGACCTATGTGACCGGCATGCGGCACTACGCCCGGGCTGTGGCGCACGCCCAGCAGGGCGACCGCACCGGCTTCGATAAGGAAACTGCGGCCCTGCGCGCCCTCGCCGCAGCGCCGGGACTGCAGACGATGATCGACCAGGGCGTGCCCGCCCGCGACCTGCTGGGGCTGGCGGAAACAGTTGCGCGCGCCCGGCTGGCGTCCGCCGCTGGGCGGCATGGCGAGGCCGTCACTCTGTTCGAGCAAGCGGCCGCGCTGGAGCAGCGCATCCCCTACATGGAACCGCCCTACTGGTATTATCCGGTCAAGCAATCGCTCGGCGCTGCACTGTACAGGGCGGGACGTTTCGAAGAGGCGCGCGACGCGTTTGAAGGCGCGCTGGCTCAATTTCCGAACAACGGCTGGGCCCTCTACGGCCTCGCCGCGGCGGAGACCAGGCTTGGCCACAAGCCGCAGGCTCTCGCCGCGCAGGCCGCGCTCAGGCGGGCGTGGATGGGCGACCCGAACTGGCTGCGGATGGAGCGGCTTTAGCGGTTCGCGGCGATCCAGTTCTCCACGACCGGAGCGATCCGTTCGCGCCACTTGCGGCCGTTGAAGATGCCGTAATGCCCGACCTCCCTGGCGAGGTGATATTTCTTCTTCGCGGCTGGAAGGTCAGTGGCGAGCTTCAGGGCGGCCTTTGTCTGGCCGAGGCCCGAGATGTCGTCGCGCTCGCCCTCGATCGCCAGCAGTGCCGTGTCGGTGATTGCCGCGACGTCGACCGGGCGGCCACGATGCATGAACTCGCCCTTCGGGAGCAGGTGCCGCTGGAACACCGCGTCGACCGTTTGCAGGTAGAATTCGGCCGTCATGTCACACACCGCGCGATATTCGGCGTAGAAATCGCCGGTCGCGTCTGCGCTCTCGTCGTCGCCGACCACCAGATGCTTGAACATTTCCCAATGGCTGACGAGGTGGCTGCCGAGGTTCATCGTCATGAAGCCAGCCAGCTGCAGGAAGCCGGGATACACCTTGCGCCCGCCGCCCGGGTAGATCCGCGGCACGGTGGCGATGACGTTCTGCTGGAACCAGGCGTGCGGACGCTGCGTCGCCAGCGTGTTGACGGCGGTGGGAGCTTCACGGGTGTCGATCGGCCCGCCCATCAGCGTCAGCGTCTTGGGCCGGGCCGGATGCCGGTCGGCGTTCATCAGCGCGGTCGCGGCCAGAGCCGGGACGGACGGCTGGCACACTGCCAGGACATGGGCGCCCGGGCCGATCGCCTCCAGGAATTCGATCAGATAATCGACATAGTCGTCGAGGTCGAAGCTGCCTTCGCCGAGCGGCACCAACTTGGCGTCTCGCCAGTCAGTGATGAACACCTCATGCCCGGGCAGCAGCCGTTCCACCGTCCCGCGCAGCAACGTCGCGTAATGGCCGGACATCGGGGCGACGATCAGCAGTTTTGGCTGCCCCTCGGGCGCACCGTCGCGCTGGAAATGCTTCAGCTGCCCGAACGGCTTGCGCAGGACGATCTCCTCGCGGACGGGAACCAGCTTGCCGTCAATCGGCGTATCGAACAGGTTGAAGGCGGGCTTGCCGCGGGGCGCCGATGCATGGGCGAACACATCCAGGCTTGCGGCGACGATCGGGCCCATGGAACTGTAGCTGAGGGGATTTGCCGGGCTGTTGAGCCAGTTCGCGGAGAGATTTGCCAGCTGGCTTGCTCCCGCCAGCCATGACCGCTGCATTTCGTACGCGTCGTAAAACATCCAGATTCCCGAAAAGCGTTTCCCTAAGAAACCGGTGTGGGACGGAAAGGGTCCATCGGCAAGCGGAAAGGTCGGCTCAAACCGCGGCGTGGGCAGGTCGCATTGCCCGCTCCCTACCCCCCTGCTAACCGGCGCGCATGGCCAGCGCGGACGATCCAAAAGACGGCGACAAGTCAGGCCGCAGCATCGCCAATCTCAAGCTCGTGTGGCGTGCCACAGCCCGTTATCCGGGGCGGATCGCCGCCGCTTTGTTTTTCCTTGCCTTGTCCTCCGGCGCGACGCTCGCAATCCCCGCGGGATTCAAGCGGATCATCGATCAGGGGTTCAGCGGCGGCGCGATCAGCAGTGCCGCGGTTGGCGAGGCCTTCCGCTACCTGCTGTTGATCGTGGCCGTCCTGGCAGTTGCCACCGGCTTTCGCTTCTATTTCGTGTCATGGCTGGGTGAGCGCACCGTCGCCGACCTCCGCCGCCAGGTGCAGCGCAACCTCCTGACCCTCCCACCGCGTTTCTTCGAGGAAAACCGCCCCTCCGAGATCGCTTCCCGGCTTACCGCCGACACCGCCATCCTGGAGCAGGTCGTCGGCTCCTCCGTGTCCATCGCCCTGCGCAACCTGGTCACCGGCGTGGGCGGAACGATCTACCTGTTCTTCCTTTCCCCGAAGCTCGCCGGGATGCTGCTGGTTGGGATCCCTCTGCTGTTCGGACCGATCCTCCTGTTCGGGCGCAAAATCCGCTCGCTCAGCCGAGCCAGCCAGGACCGCATCGCCGACGTCGGCTCCACCGTCAGCGAGGTGCTCGGAGCGATGAAGATCGTCCAGGCCTTTGGGCAGGAGCATCGAGAGGAACAACGCTTCGCCGAGACCGTCGAGGGTGCGTTCGTGACCGCCCGAAAGCGCAACCGGCTCCGCGCGGTCATGACCGTAACCATCATCGCCCTGGTGTTCGGAGCCATCGTTCTCATCATCTGGGAAGGAACGAGCGACGTTGCCGCGGGGCGGATGACCGGCGGCTCGATCGCGGCGTTCGTCTTCACGGGCCTGCTGGTTGGCGGGGCCTTTGGAGCGCTGACCGAGACCTACGGCGACCTTCTGCGCGGCTCCGGCGCGGCAGCGCGGATTGCCGAGCTGATCGCCGCGCGGGCCGAGATCCGCGCTCCCGGCAACCCAGTTGCCCTCCCGGAGCCTGCCCGCGGCGCGCTCACCTTCGAGAATGTCGAGTTTCGCTATCCGACCCGGCCGGATGACAAGGCGCTGCACAACCTAAGCCTCTCCGTCGCCCCCGGAGAGACAGTGGCAGTAGTGGGGCCCTCGGGAGCAGGCAAGTCGACGCTGTTCCAGCTGGCGCTACGCTTTTACGATCCGCAGGGCGGCCGCCTTCTGCTCGACGGCGTCGACCTGCGCGACGCGGACCCGGCGGCGGTCCGGGCGCGCACCGCGCTGGTGCCGCAGGAAACGGTGATCTTCGCCGCGTCCGCGCTGGACAATCTCCGCTACGGGCGATGGGATGCAAGCCGTGAAGAGATCGAGGCCGCCGCGCGCGCCGCCAATGCGCACGGATTCCTGACTTCGCTCCCCGAGGGATACGATACCTTCCTCGGTGAAGGCGGCGCTCGCCTGTCCGGGGGCCAGCGCCAGCGTATCGCCATCGCCCGCGCGCTCCTGCGCGACGCCCCTCTCCTGCTGCTCGACGAAGCCACCAGCGCGCTGGACGCCGAGAGCGAGGCGCTTGTTCAGGACGCGCTCGAGCGGCTGATGACCACTCGCACCACGGTAGTGATCGCTCACCGCCTGGCGACGGTCCGCGCCGCCGACCGGATCATCGTCATGGACGACGGGCGGATCGTCGAGGAAGGGACGCATGCCGCATTGACGCGGGAGAACGGCCTCTACGCACGGCTGGCGCGGCTGCAGTTCCAGGGTGAGGCGGCGTGACGTGCTGACAAGCCTTCAGGTCCGGTCGATCAGATCACTGAAACCGCCAAGTCCTGCCCCTTCCGCTAGCGCTGACAAGGGGAGCTAAGGAGCGAGCGTCTGCAAGGTGGGATGCAGATGGGAGGGAGGTTGCAGGGAGCGCCCCACCCTCAGAATCGCGCGTAGGCCTCGTTGCCGACGAAGCCGACCTTGGTGACCTGGGCGCGCTTGGTTATGGCCAGCACCTCATCCAACACCGCATAAGGCGCCAGAGCGTCCGGCTGGAGGTGGAGTTCAGGCGTCGGCGTCATCTGCGCGCTCGTGTCCAGCAGTTGGCGCAGCTGCGCACGGTCGACCGCCGCGCCGTTCCAGAACAGCTGACCGGCATTGCTGACGACCAGCTTGTTCTTGGTTGCCCTCACGCCAATCTCCGGCGGCGAGCCGTTTGGGAGATCCAGCTTTACCGCATGGCTTTGCAGCGGGATCGTGATGATCAACATGACAAGCAGAACCAGCATGACGTCGATCAGCGGCGTCGTATTCATCTCCACCATCGGAGTAGCATCGGAACTGCGCGTCATCTGCATAATCCATCTCCTCGCCAGGCAGGTATGTTGTTACATAACATGCACGGGGTGAAAAGAGGCTTTCTCTGCTGATCAGGCCCGAAAGTGCGCAGGGCAAAGCACCTGATCCACTCGCGAGGCCACACAAGAAAGGGGCGGCACCCTTGCGAGCGCCGCCCCAGTTGGATCGGGATGGCCCGATCTAAACGTCAGCCACAACCGGCTATCGTGTCTTCAAGCGTCAGAACGTGCTATACGCCTCGTTGCCGACAAAGCCCATCTTCTGGACCTGTGCCTGCTTGGTGACGACCAGCACTTGGTCAACCAGTTCGTAGCGCGCGGTCGGCTCCGGCTGCAGGTGCAATTCGGGGACCGGGTTCATCTGCTGAGTGATATCGAGGTACTGGCGCAGCTGGGTGAGGTTCACCGGAGCGCCATTCCACAACACCGCACCCGCCTGGGTGATCACGATCTTGTTCTTCACCGGGTCGATCGGGGGCGGGTTGTTCTGGTCCGAGTTCTGCGGAAGGTCGAGCTTCACCGCATGGCTCTGGATCGGGATCGTGATGATGAACATGATGAGGAGCACCAGCATCACGTCGATGAGTGGAGTCATATTGAGCTCCATCATCGGTTCGCCTTCGGAATTGTTACTCGTGGTCTGCATCGCCATCGCGGCAGTTCCTTCTCTTACAGGCGGCCGGTGGTGTAGCCTGCTGGCGGCTCGGAGACGAAGCCGACCCGCGCGAAGCCGGCCCGCTGCATCGTAAAGATCGCACCCCCGATGCACTTGTACTGGGTATTCACGTCGCCGCGAATGTGCGCCTCGGGCATATTCTCTTCAGTGATGTTCTCGACACCGCCCTGCTTTTCGATCTCGTCCTCCAACTTCTTGACCGCACGGTCGAGGAGATCCTCGGAGTTGATCCGGGTCATGCCCCAATAGACTTCGCAGGTGCCATCCGGCGCGGACCGCACCGACAGCGACACGTTCTCCGGCTTGGTCTCGGTCGGTTCGTAGGCGACCTTGGGAAGGGTCAGGGGAACCGTCTCGACCACAATCGGGATGGCGATCAGGAAGATGATGAGAAGCACCAGCATCACGTCGACGAGCGGCGTGGTGTTGATGTCGGACATCGGGACGTCGTCGCCGCCTTCGTTGCCTACGTTCATAGCCATGGAGTGACGCTTTCTCTTGCGACTTGCCGTCTTGATCTCACGGCCGGCGGCGAACCGCCGGCCGCGCAGCAGTTGGTCTTAGCGGCGATCCACCGTCGAAGTGCCGGTGCCCGACGCCTGTTGGCCGGTCTGGGTCTGGCCCGCGCGCAGCGGCTCCGAACCGGCGGGGGTCGGCGCAGCACCCGTGCGGGTCTGTGCGGTGCGGCTGACGGATGACGAACCCGCGGCAGGCGCACCGGCTCCGGCCATCGCCGGCTTCACCCGGCCGTCCGACATGATGTAGCCGTGCACGTCGTTGGTGAAGGCCGCGAGGTCCTCCATGATCGACTTGTTGCGGCGGATCAGCCAGTTGTAGGCGAGCACGGCCGGAACCGCCACGACGAGGCCGAGAGCGGTCATGATCAGCGCTTCACCGACCGGGCCGGCGACCGTCGAAATCGACGCCTGACCCGCGGCACCGATCTTGATCAGCGCGCGGTAGATGCCGACCACGGTGCCGAACAGGCCGATGAACGGCGCGGTCGAACCAACCGTCGCGAGGAAGGCCAAGCCTTCGCCGAGACGGGCGCCGATGCCGCCCTGTGAGCGAGCCAGGCTGTTCGCCATCCAGTCGTGCTGGTCGATCGGATCGGTCAGCTTGCTGTGCTGCTCCTGCGCGACGAGCGCATCGTCCACGATCGCGCGGTAAGCGCTACGCTGATCGAGCTTGGTCGCCGCTTCCTTGAGGTTGGGCGAGTTCCAGAAGCTCGCCCGGACCTTGCGGCCCTGGCTGATGATCTTCTGCTGCTCGAACAGCTTGGTGAACAGGATGTAGAACGAGAAAACCGACATCGCCACCAGGATGATGAAGGTCGCCCAGGAAATGAGACCGCCCTCGTTGAGGGCCGCCAGGAGGCCATAGGGGCTTTCGCCACCGGGTGCTGCTGGAGCTGCCATAATCTTCGTCTTTCCTTCTGATGCTTGCTTGGGTCAGGCTTGATCGAATGTGCTATTCCAAACGCCAGGTGATCCGCTGCCGGAAGCTGCCGGTGGTCGGATTGCCATTGCTGTCCTGAGCGGGCGTGAACTTCGCTCGCGAAGTGAGGATCCGGCAGGTCGCGCTGTCCAGTGCCCGCGATCCGCTCGACTGGCTGACCGAACATCCGCTCACCCGGCCGTTGGTCCCGATCTGCAGCGATACGGTGACCGTTCCCTGCTCCTCGCTGCTGAGCGCGCTCTGCGGGTAATCGTCGGCCCGAATCAGCCCCTGCAGATTGCCGGAGGCGCTCTTCGGTTCCGACCGTTGCACGGGCGGCGGAGGCGGCGGTGGCGGCGGTGCCGGAGGCGCGGGCGGCGCTGGCGGTGCCGTGTAGGTCACCACCGGCGGCGGCGCCACGTTGGTGGTCTGCACCGGCGGCGGGGCCACGTTGGTGCGCACCAGCGGCGGCGGGCTGACGACCGGCGGCGGAGTTTCCGGCACGTTTTCAGGCGGAGGCGGCGGTGGCACCTCCTCCGGCGGCGGCGGTTCGTCCTCGACGTCGAAGGTCTTCAGATCCTCCGCAGCCTTCTTGATCACGTTGTAGGCGAGCCCGGTGATAAGCGCGTACCCCAGCAACACGTGCAGGAGCGCGACGATGACGATCGCCACCGTCCGGTTCGAGCTCATTTGCCTGCGATTGGCGTAAGACATCCTGCCGCAATTCTCCTTAAGCGGGCCCCGGCACCCGTCCGAACCGCAGCAATGGAGAAGCCGCGAATTCGGTCAGGCGTACCGACGTATCAACATATCATCGGCGGCCGGCGCGCTTCCTTAATCATGCCTCAATGGCGGCGCAACGATATTGTTCCACCTCTGCAAGCATGTTGTGCGATGCTTATGGTCTAGCCCCTTCAAAAGAGGCCAGTTCCACCCCGACCCCCTTGGCGTGCGGGTAGATGTCCGGCTTGCAGGTACCGACCCGCAAGCCCTTCACGCCAGCCCGCGCGGCGATCCAGTTGTAGACCTCCGCGGCCAGGGTTTCCTGCAGGTTGAACCGTCGCGAAGCCGCGATTCGCTCGATCTCCTGCTTGAGGTAATCGTAGTTCCACGCGTTGCCCGCCTCGTCGTCGGCCGGAACCGTGGCGTCCTCCAGCCATACCTCGACGCTGACCAACAGCCGCTGCGGCACCCCGACTTCGAATTCGTGAAAGCCGATGTCCGCCATGACGTCGAGCGAATCGAGGTGGATCTTCACCGATCGCGGCGACAGATGCTCCGGAACGAGGCCGGTGAGGCGAGGCGTGAAGGGAATGATGTCGTTCACTCGAAATCCAGGAATTGCACGTCGCGATCCAGGCTCCAGAAGCGCTGCCCGCCATCAAGGGTGAGCACCTCGCCGGTCAGCACGGGGGAGTCCAGACAAAACTGGATGGCGGCGACCACGTCGGCGGGCTCTACGCCGCGAGCCAGCGGATTGAAGACGTGGGCGAGCCGAAAATTCTCCGCCGATTGCCCGGCAGAATGAAGCATCAGCGCAGGGGCGATCGCGTTGACCCGGATCCGCTTGGGGGCCAGCGCCCGCGCGGCCAGTTCGGTCAGGCTGGCCAGGGCCGCCTTGGACAGGGTGTAGCTCAGAAAATCGGGGTTCGGGGCGGCAAGCTTGGCATCGAGCAGGTTGACGACCGAGCGGTCCTCGCCCCCCAGCCGGGCAAAGGCCGCGATCAGCAAGGCTGGGGCGCGCACGTTCACGGCCATGTGGGCGTCGAATTCCTCCGGCGAGAAGCTGTCTAGCGTGTCGTGGGCGAAGCGCGCGGCATTGTTGATCAACAGCGTGACTGGCGGAAGGCCCTTCGCCGCCGCCATGACGGTCGTTCCGCAGTCGGGCTCGGCCAGATCCGCCACGACCCGGACTGCTCCGGCGGGCACCTCGTCCGCTGGCCCGTGCACATGAGCGATCACCGTCCAGCCCTTGGCGAGCAACTGCTCGGCGATGTGACGGCCGACCCGCTTTCCGGCTCCGGTCACGATTGCAGTCCGGTTGGCGGCCATGTCCATAGCGCCACTCATACCCGCCCCCGCCGGCTTGTCGAACCTGCGTGGCCGGCTCGCCCCTCGACACGCGGGACATGAGCCACCATCAAGCGGGCATGCCCGAAAGCCGCCCACCCCTGGAGATTGCCGGACGATCCCTGGCAGACATCGCCCGCGCGATGGAAGGCCGTCGCTTACCACCGGTCGAGCAATGGAACCCCAGCCATTGTGGGCACAGCGGGATGCGGATCGCTCGCGACGGCACCTGGTACCATGAGGGACATCGGATCGAGCGTGCGGGGATGGTTCGGCTGTTCTCCACCGTGCTGCGGCGGGAAGAGGACGGCAGCCACGTGCTCGTCACCCCGACCGAGAAGCTGACCATCGAGGTCGATCTCGCCCCCTTTGTCGCGACAGCCATGAGGACCGAAGGCCACGGCCGGGACCGCCGGATCGCCTTTGAGCTGAACAGCGGCGACGCCGTGCTGCTCGGCCCGGAGCACCCACTGCGCCTGGTGTCCGAGCCGACCGGGCCCGTGCCGCTGATCGGCGTTCGTGGTAGGCTCGAAGCGAGCCTTGCGCGGCCGGTGTATTACGAGCTTGCCGAGCTGGCCCTTGCCGAGGGTGGCGACGCGCCCGGCGTGTGGAGCGACGGCGCCTTCTTCTCGCTGTCGGCGCAATGACGCTGCTCGAGCGGCTTCGCGCCTCCCTCGCTGCCCCCGCGCCGGCGGGCCTGCTGACTGGCGACCTGATCGAGGGCGATCCTGCACCAGCCAAGGCCGCGGCAGTGCTGGTGGCGATCACCCGGCGGCCGAACCCCGGGCTCATCCTGACACTGCGGCGGGAGCATCTGCGCCAGCATGCCGGCCAGATCGCCCTCCCCGGCGGCCGCGTCGATCCCGGTGATGCGAGTGAAGCCGCTGCTGCCCTGAGGGAGGCGCAGGAGGAGATTGACCTGGCGCCCGATGCCGTGACCCTGTGGGGAGCGGCCGATCCGTATCGCACCGTCACTGGTTACCGGGTCATCCCCATCCTTGGCACCGTCGCTCCGGACCTGCCGCTCACCCCGCATCAGCATGAGGTCGCCGAAGTCTTCGAAGCGCCCCTTGCCTTCCTGCTCGACCCGGCCAATCAGCGCGCGGTTACCGCGGAGTTCCAGGGGCGCATGCGTACCTGCCACGAGATCGAATGGGAGGGTCGCCGGGTTTGGGGCGCGACAGCGGCAATGCTGGTCAACCTGTCGCGGCGGATCGGATGGACGTGAGACTGGACCCTGCCCTGTGGACCAGCCGGCCGGGGGTTCCGCAAATGCTGGAAGCGCTTGACGCCGGCGGGGATTCCACCCGCCTGGTCGGGGGCGCGGTTCGAGACCTGTTGCTCCAGCTTCCGCACAACGACCTCGATCTCGCCACCCGCATCCCTCCCCTGGAGGTGGTGAGCAGGCTCGAGGCGGCTGGCATCAAGGCGATCCCGACCGGCATCGACCACGGCACCGTGACTGCGGTCAGCAACGGCACCGTTGTTGAGATCACCACCTTGCGCTGCGACCTCAGCACCGACGGCCGCCGAGCGAAGGTCGCGTTCACCGACGACTGGCGGGCCGACGCTGAACGGCGGGACTTCACCATCAACGCGATGTTCGCCGAGGCTATGACCGGTGCGATCCACGACTTGGTCGGCGGCCTCGCTGACCTGGAGCAGCGCCGAGTCCGGTTCATCGGCGAGCCGCTGCAGCGGATTGCGGAGGATCATCTGCGCATCCTGCGCTTCTTCCGCTTCCACGCCCGCTTTGGATCGGGCGACCCGGAGCCGGCGGACCTCGCAGCCTGCGCCGCCCGGGCCAATGATCTCATGGCCTTGTCACGGGAGCGAATCGCCGACGAACTGCTCAAGCTGCTCGCCCTGCCCGATCCGTCCCACACCGTGCGGGTCATGCTTGCGAACAGCATACTGCGCGCCGTGCTTCCGGAAATCGAGGAAGCGGGTGCGCAGCGGCTGGAGCGGCTGCTCGCAGCGGAGCGAGAGGCGGGCATCCAGGCGCATCCGCTGCGCCGCCTTGCCGCACTGCTGCCTCCCGTTCCGCCTGTCGCGGAGAAGATCGCGGCTCGCCTGAAACTTTCGAACAGGGCGCGGCAACGATTGGCCAGCGCTGCGGTGGCGGCATCCGGAGCGGATGCGCGGGCCCTCGCTTACTCGATCGGGCAGGAAGCGGCCGTCGATCGGCTGCTGCTTGCCGGCGACGCGGCTCAGGCCCGTGCAATCGCGGGCTGGGCGGTGCCAGTGCTGCCGCTCAGTGGCGGCTTGCTGATCAAGCGCGGGCTCCTCCCCGGACCGGCCGTGGCACGCACCCTGAAGGCTATCGAGGCCCGCTGGGTCGCCGAAGGGTTTCCCGACGAAGGTCGCCTTGCCGAACTGGTGGACGAGGCGCTCGCCTCCGCACTGGGCTAGGCCAGTTTAAGCGTTTCTGTCGGCACCTGGGCCCTGCCAGGGCGGCGAGAAATGCCACAAAACCTTTTGAGCCCCGCAACTTGGCACCGGGAACGTCGGATCTGGGCCTCGCGGGACTGTGACATTCCTGCAACGGTGTTTAGACCATTGCATTGCAGCTTTCGCTTGGCGGAAACTTTCCATCTGCTCTACAGGTTCCAAGCGCCATCAACAGGAGCGAGAAGGGGAACCAATGCGCAATTACCTCATGGCCGCAGTCGCTGCGGCCGCAATTGCGACGCCCGCCATGGCCCGAGACGGCTCGGGGTATGTCGGCGTCGAGGGCGGTCTGATGATCGTCGAAGACATGAACATCGATGCGAATGCTGGCGACGTCACTGTCGACAACTTCGCGACGGTCGATCACAAGGTTGGCTACGACGTCGACCTGATCGCCGGTTACGATTTCGGCATGATCCGTGCCGAAGCCGAGCTTGGCTACAAGCGCGCCAAGCATGACGTATATTCGTTCGGCATCACCGACGAAGGTACTGAGGCTGATGGCCGCAGCACCGCAGCGTCGCTGATGGGCAACGTCCTGCTCGACTTCGGTGACGACGACGGCTGGAATGGCTACGTCGGCGGCGGTCTGGGTGTTGCTCGCGTCAAGGCTCGCTTTGACGACGGCGTCGACACCGGCCGGCTCAAGGACACTGGCCTGGCTTGGCAGCTGATCGCGGGCGTGCGTCGCCCGATCAGCGACAACATCGACTTCGGCCTGAAGTATCGTTTCTTCAACGCCGACCTTAACGACGATTTTGGCGCCGACGACTTCGATTTCGACGACAGCGGTGAATTCGACACCCGCTTCCGTTCGCACTCGCTGCTCGCCAGCCTGATCTTCAACTTCGGTGCGGCTCCGCCGCCGCCGCCGCCTCCCCCGCCGCCCCCGCCCCCGCCGCCTCCGCCGCCTCCGGCGACGCAGACGTGCCCGGACGGTTCGGTGATCCTGGCGACGGACAGCTGCCCGCTGCCGCCGCCGCCGCCGCCGCCGCCGCCGCCGCAACCCGTCCGCGGGTAAGTGCGCTGGCGTCAGCTCGGGCTGACGGCAGGGACAAGAAAGACCGGTTCGGGAGCGATCCCGGGCCGGTTTTTCTTTGTGCTTGCATGATCGACCTGCGCGGATTGCGAGGCCCGGCAGGAGCGCAGGACGACAAAGGCTGTATGTATGCCTGTGACCGCAGCCTTTACGAAGGCAGAACCGCGCTATCTACATTCGCGGGTATGACACGAGATCGGGGGTAGAGCCTTGGCGGTGCGCCAGGACCGCCAGAACCATCGGCACGGAGCCGCAGCAAAACGCATCCCTGCACCGCGCGCAGTCGCGAAAAAGGCCGCCACGCACCAGCGCAGCGGCCTTTCCGATCCCGGGAAGGGAGTCAATCAGCGAGCGTCGGCGACCCTCGCTCCGCCAGCCTTGTCCCAACCGTAAACGTCGGACACGTAGACCAGCTTGCCGTCCCTCGGCTGAGCCGTAAGGTAGGTCACGTAGATCGGAATGCCCTGCCGCAGCTGCATGTGCTGCTCAGGCTCGCGGGACGCGGTGGTCGGGTCCGAACCGCCGGTCAGGAAGCGGGCGAAACGCTTTGCATCTTCCAGCCGGATGCAGCCGTTGCTCTGAGCCAGTTCAGGCCGAGCGAACGCCTCCTTGGCCGGCGTATCGTGCAGGTAGATGTCATGATCGTTGACGAACGGGATCTTCATGCTGGCCATGAAGTTCTTGGGCCCCGGCTTCTGGCGAACGCGAAGCTGAGTCTTGCCGGCGGACACCGCCTTCCAGTCGACCTGCTCGAATGGGATCACCGCGCTGTTCGCGGTCCAGTCGGCCATCGCCTCATAGCCGCTGCTCTCGAAGTAAGCCCGCCCGCCCTTCAGCACCTTGTCCGCAATGTTCTTGCGCACCAGGTGGTCCGGCGCATCCCAGTAAGGGTTGAGCGTGATGTAATGGATATAGCTCGCCATCATCGGCGTGAAGTATTTGGGCTCACCCACGATCACCCGCATGGAATCGACAGGCCGGCCATTCTCGAACATGAACAAGCGCTTGGCCGCGACGTCCACCACCGCGAACTTGCCGGCACCGGGGATCGACCGCGCGCGATCCAGGTTGATCAGGACCCGCGGATCGGGCGCGGCGTTGCCCCTGGCCTGCGCCTCCGCCCACGCCGCATCGCGGATGCCGGCGTACATCGCATTGACGTTCGACGCCTGCACCACGTGCTGCTGCAAGGAGGGAGCGGCGGCGGCGGTCAGCAGGATCTGGTCCGGGCGTGCGCCCTGCGGCTTCAGCATTGGGTAGGCGTAATCCATCCCCGGGGTGGGCCGCTTCAAATGCTGCACATAAGTGACCCAGGCGCGCGACACGGCGCGGTCTGCCGCCGCGATGGCGGCCGGGTTGCCGCTCGAAGCCTGCTGAATCGCGGCGTCGATCTGGGCGGCAAGCTGCGGACCGGCGGCAAAGCCCTCGATCTGGGCCCGACGGAGAAGGGAGGGCACCGAAGCGGCCGCCGCACGGGTCGCGGCATCGCGGAACCAGATGCGGGCTTCATTGCGGTGAAAATAGACGGCATCGACCGGGTCGCTCGGGACAGGCCGGGCGGCCGGAACATAGGCAGGAGCTGGAGCAGGCCGCTTCCGCGCGTCGGCGGCAGCCGGCACGAGGGCAGTCAGCAAAGTCGCGGCAAGCAATACATGTTTCACGGTTCAACGCCCCTTGGATCACTCCACTACAGGACGTTATCTAGGGCGCGGACCCTGACGGGCAAGTGAACCGGCCGTCGGGGAGAAGTTAGTGAACGGGCGTGACCGCCACGCCACGGCGCTGCGCCGTCTGGCGGCCCGACCGCCAATAGTCCAGCGCGGCTTCCGGCTCCAGCGGCCGGGCGAAGTAGAACCCCTGCCCCGAAGCGCAGCCCAACGTTGCCAGGGTGGTCGCCAGTTCCTGCGATTCGATCCCTTCGGCGGTGGTGGACATGCCGAGCGCCTCGGCAAGGCTCAGGACCGCGCGCACGATCGCGACGCTGTCCCGGTCCACCATCATGCCGCTGACGAAGCTGCGGTCGATCTTGAGGACGTCGATGGGTAGCCGCTGAAGATAGGCGAGGCTGGAATAGCCCGTCCCGAAGTCGTCCATGGCGACTGTCGTGTCGAGCGCTTTCAAGGCATCGAACACGCGGGTAGCGCGGCCGGGGTCCTGGACGATCGAGCTTTCCGTCAGCTCCAGGGTCACTCGCTTGCCCGACAGGCCGCTCGAGCGGAGCGCGCTGGACACCACGTCTGCGATGTCGTCCCTCGCGACCTGGATGGCGCTGAGGTTCACTCCGACATAGAGGGGCAACTCCTCACCGGCGCTTTGGTCCCAGTCAGCGAGGGTCCGCGCCGCCTTGTCCATCGCCCACCGGCCGAGCGCCAGGATGAGCCCACTTTCCTCCGCTACCGGGATGAATTCGGCCGGGCTGATCTCGCCGCGATCAGCGTGCGTCCAGCGCGCAAGTGCCTCGAACCCGGCGACCTGGCCGCTCTTGAGATCGATGAGCGGCTGGTAGCAAAGCTTGAGCTGGTCATTGTCGAGCGCGCGCCGAAGCTCTGTTTCGATGGAAAAGCGCCGCCGCGCCAGGCTGGCCTCGCGCGGCTCGTAGACTTGCGGTCGTCCGGCCTGCTTGGCCTGCTTGACTGCGAACTGCGCGTTGCGAAACAGCTCCTCCGGCTCCTGCCCGGGGTGCATCAGGGCGACGCCGATGGCGCACTCGATGCGGATTTCCAGCTCGCTCAGCTTGAACGGGGCGGTCATCACGTCCTGGATCCGCTGGGCGGCACGCATCGCGTCGTCGATCCCGCGGCGGAGCGAGACCATGATCCCGAACTCGTTGCCGCCGGTCCGCGCCAGGCAGTCGCCGGCCCGAAGCGCCGAGATCAAGCGCCGGGCAAAGGTGATCAGCAGCTCATCCCCTGCCAGGCTGCCCATGCTTTCGTTGATTCGGGAGAAGCGGAGCATGTCGACGACGAGCACCGCATGACCGCAGGCGGACCCGAGGGCCTGTGCCTCGCCCATCGCAGGCGCTTGCCCGGCCTGTTCGATCATCTCCGAAAAGGCAAGTCGGTTGGGAAGACCAGTTAGGCTGTCCCGGAGCATCTCGGCGCGCAGGCTGCGTTCGGCCTGCACTTCCACCGTCCGGTCGACAATCGACAGCAAACACCGAGGCACGCCGGACGCCAGGGGCGACAGGGGAGCCAGCTTCACCCGATAGAAGCGCGCTTCGATCCCCTCGCGGTCGCGGAAGTCGAGTTCGTCGCCGGCCTCGCCGTCGAAATAGGCATGCACCAGCCGGCCGATGGCGCCACTCGTCAGGCATTCCGCCTTGTTCCAATCGTCGGAAATACAGGTCGAGCCCTCCACCAGGGAGGTGAACCGACTGTTGTTGGCCAGGACGACCAGTCCTTCATCCGCTTCGCGGCCAATGATGGCCGCGGCGATCGGCAAGGCGAACAGCAATGTGTCGTCAGCCGCCGGCGATGGCGACCGGGCAACCGTCTCCACCGCGGCGGAGGTACGTTGGGCTGCAGCCTGCATCCGACCGCTATGGCCGTGGGAGGTTAATTGTCTGTTGCCAGCGTTGAAACGAATTGACTGTGCATCAAGGCGTCCGCAGGATTCCGGTTCCGTTCAGATGCGAGCCGCCAGACCGGTCCCATGACCTTCGTAAAACTAGTCCTGCTTGCCTCCCTTGCCGCGCAGCCGGCGCTCGCCCGGGCCCAGCCTGTGCCAAGCGCGGCAGCCCTGCCCCCTGGCGGCCAGCGCGGTCTGGACATGATCATGGTCGATGCGGAAGGTATGCCGCAGGAGCCGGAACTGGCTCGCGACATGCCGGAAACACCCGACGAGCAATGGAGCGGCGCGCCGGTCGACCTGCTGCGGCCGATCAATCCGCTGTACACTGAGCTTCGCCGCGGGCTCGTCCGCTACCAAATCAAATGGAGCAGCCTTCCGCAGGTCGCGATCCCGGCGGGCGCCCCGCTGAAGGCCGGTGCCAGCGGAGAACGTGCCGAACTGCTGCGCAAGCGGCTCGGCCTCGGTGCGGCCGACCCGCTGTCTCCCGCCCCATTCGATGGCGGGCTGGAGCAACGACTGCGCGAGTATCAGCAGGCACATGGTCTTCCGGTCGACGGGGTCGCTGGAAGCGGGACGATTCGGTCACTCAATCGCGGGGCTGGCTATTACGAACGCCTGATCGTGCTCAATATGGAACGGGCGCGCCGCCTTCCCGCTCCCGGTACCGCCCGTAGGTACATCCTCGTGGACGCCGGTGCCGCGCGGCTGTGGATGATGGAAGACGGTCGCCCCGTAGGGAGCATGAAGGTGGTTGTCGGCAAAGCGGCATCCCGCACGCCGATGATGGCCGCGCTGATGCGCTACGTGAACGTCAATCCCTATTGGAACATCCCGCCGGACCTGGTTCAGGCCCTGATCGCCCCCAAGGTCCTGGCGGAAGGCCCAACCTACCTGTCCGACCGCCGCTATCAGGTACTCGACAGTTGGGAAGAGGACGCCAGGGTGATGGACCCGAGCGAAGTCGACTGGCAGGCGGTCGCCGCCGGCCGGCTGGAGTTGCGGGTGCGCCAACTGCCCGGCGGAACCAACAGCATGGGCGAGATCAAGTTCATGATGCCGAACGAATATGGCATCTACCTGCATGACACGCCCAATCGTGCTCCGTTCGAGCAGGACAACCGCTTCATCAGCAATGGCTGCGTCCGGCTGGAGGACGCCCGAGCACTGGCCCGATGGATCTTCGGCGACATCCCGCGCGCACAGAGCCCCGATGCGGAGCAACGGGTCGACCTGCCTGAGCCGCTCCCCGTCTATCTTACCTATCTCACCGTAGGTGTGGAGAATGGCGCCATTGCGTTCCGGGCAGATCCCTACGAGCGAGACGCGCCCCTGCTTGCAAAGATGATCGAGCAGGGTAGCGGCGCCAAGGAAAGCGCGTTGCGTTAGGGGGTGGCGGCGGCCAGCGCCTGGCGCGCCGCCGCAACCTGCTCGCGAACCCGCTGGGGTGCCGTTCCGCCGTAGCTGAGGCGGCTGGCGACCGACGCATCGACGGTCAGAACGCCAAACACGCGTTCGTCGATGCGCGGGTCGATCCCGCGCAACTCCTCCAGCGAGAGGTCCGCCAGCCCACGGCCCCGCTCCTCGGCTGCCCGAACCGCGCGCCCGGTGATGTGGTGCGCCTCGCGAAAGGGCACATTCGCTTCCCGGACCAGCCAGTCCGCGAGGTCCGTGGCGGTGGAAAAGCCTTGTTCGGCGGCGGCGCGCAGCCGTGCCTTGTCGAACTCGGTCGTCCCGACCATTCCAGCCAGCGCTTCCAGCGACAGCATCAACAGGTCGTGCGCCTCGAACACCGGCGCCTTGTCGTCCTGCATGTCCTTCGAATAAGCGAGCGGCAGCCCTTTCATGGTGGTCATCAGGCTGACCAGTGCACCGCTGATCCGCCCGCTATGTCCCCGCACCAGCTCGGCCGCGTCCGGGTTGCGCTTCTGCGGCATGATGGATGATCCGGTCGAAAACGTGTCGGGTAGGCGGACGAAGCCGAAGGGCGCACTCGACCAGATGATCAGTTCTTCCGCCAATCGCGATAGGTGCAGGCTGCACTGGGCGGCAGCGGCAAGGTAATCGAGCGCGAAGTCGCGATCGGAGACGCTGTCCAGCGAGTTGGCTGTCGGCCGCGCAAAGCCGAGCGCACGGGCCGTCGCCTCCCGGTCGATCGGAAAGCCGGTGCCGGCCAGCGCCGCCGCTCCCAGCGGGCACTCGTCCAGCCGCGTCAGCGCGGCGGCGAAGCGCGAGGCGTCGCGGCGGAGCATTTCGTAATAGGCCAGCAGGTGGTGGCCCAAGGTGACCGGCTGCGCTGTCTGCAGGTGGGTGAAGCCCGGCATCACGGTGTCGGCATGCGCGTCCGCCAACTCGACCAGCACGGCCTGGAAATGCCGGATCACCGCAACGGCTTCCCGGCTCGCCTCTCGTACCCAGAGCCGGAAATCGGTCGCTACCTGGTCGTTGCGCGAACGGGCGGTGTGCAGCCTTCCGGCCGCAGGCCCGATCAGCTCGGCCAGGCGATGCTCCACATGCATGTGGATGTCTTCGAGCGCGAGGTCTTCGGCAACGCCGTTCCGCTCGAACTCGGCGGCGATCGTGTCGAGCCCACGAAGGATCGCTTCTGCATCTTGCGCCGAGAGGATCCCGCAATCGCGCAGCATCGCTGCGTGCGCCCGGGAGCCTGCCACATCATCCCGCCACAATCTCTTGTCGATCGGAATGGACGCATTGATCCGCTGCATCAGAGCCGACGGCTCCGCCGCGAACCGTCCGCCCCACATCTGGTTGCCCTTGGTGTCCGCCATAGAAGCGGCTCTGCACCCGGCTCCCCCGGCCGGTCAATCACCAGGCGTGAGCTGGCTGGGGCGGCAGGATTCGAACCTGCGAATGCCGGTACCAAAAACCGGTGCCTTACCACTTGGCGACGCCCCACCAGCGGGGCGGCTTATAGCGATGATCGCCGCTGGGGAAAGAGGTCAGGCGCCTTTGCCGGAACGCCTATGCTGCCACTCCTCCGTCGGGGGGCGAAACACCTCTGCGGGTTCCGGACGGCCGAGGTGGAAGCCCTGCAACTGGTCGCAGCCGAGTTGCCGCATCAATTCGGCTTCCCGGTCGCTTTCGACCCCTTCGGCGGTGGTGCAGATGCCGAGGCTTCGGGCAAGGGCGAAGATCGCCCTCACGATGGCAGCGCAGTCGGCATCGCCGTTGGCGGCGGCCCGGACGAAGCTCTGGTCGACCTTCAGCTTGGCAAAGCGCGCCTGCCGCAGATAGCCGAACGAGCAATAGCCGCGGCCGAAATCGTCCAGCACCAGCCGGATCCCCAGACGTCGCAGTGCATCGAGAGCGGACAGGGTGGCGGGATCGTCGCCAATGAAGATGTTCTCTGTCACCTCCAATTCCAGCCGGGACGCGGGCAGACCGGTGGCAGCGAGCACGTTCACGACGGTGTTGGCGAGCCCCGGCCCGTTCAACTGCGAGGCGGACACGTTCACCGACAAGGACACTTCGCTCGGCCACTCTGCCGCTTCCGTGCAGGCCTGGCGAAGCACCCACCCGCCGATCTGGTGCATGAGCCCCGCATCCTCGATCACGGGGATGAACACATCGGGGGACACCTCGCCGCGGACGGGGTGGTCCCAGCGCAGCAGCGCCTCGCGCGCGACCAGACGGCCGCTCCCCGCCTCAACGATCGGCTGATAGACCAGCCGCAGAGCATTGGAATTGAGGGCATCGCGCACGTCGTTCTCGAGCAGACGATGCTCTTCCGCTTCTTCGCGCATCGCCTGCTCGAAGAAGGCATGGCTGCCCCGCCCTGCCCGCTTGGCGCTGTAGAGCGCAAGGTCGGCACAGCGCATCAACTGGTCTTCGGACGCCGCATCCCGGCCGGTGGCGATCCCGATGGTGGCGCCGACGTGCAGCGCGGACGAACCCACCGGAACGGCGCGCGACAGCTCGGCCATGATCCGCTCGGCCAGTCCACCGAGCTCGGCCCTGTCGCAGGAACCGGTCCAAACGATGGCGAATTCGTCGCCGCCCAGCCGCCCCACGGTTGCGCCGCCGGCGGCACCCTCCAGCCGACTCGCGACCTCGCAAAGCAATTCATCGCCAACCGCATGGCCCAGCGTGTCATTGACGAGCTTGAACCGGTCGAGATCGACCAGCAGCAGTGCGCAGCAGGGTCCCCCGCCGGCCTGCTGCAACAGACTTTCCTCCAGCTGCTCGCGCACCAGCAAGCGGTTGGCGATCGCGGTCAGCGGGTCCTTTCGCGCGGCCCGAACGGCGTCCGATCCGGTCAGCCGGACGTCGGTGATGTCCGAACCCACTCCCCGCCATCCGATCAAGCGGCCCGTGGAATCGACCAGGGTCTTGCCTGACAGGGTCCACCAGCGCCGCCCGCCGAACATCGGCACGGCAACATCGCGAAAGGCAGCGCCGCGGCGGGCGTGATCGAACAGGCTTCGCATGCCGGCGGATATTCGTGCGACCGCGCCGTCCGGGTCGAGGACACTCGCCGCGGGCCGACCGACCAGCTGGTCGGGCGTGCAGCCAAGCGCCTCCGCCATGGCCCTCGACACGTGAACGACCCGCTTTTCGGCATCCAGTTCCCACAGCCAATCGCTGCCGCTCGCCTCGAACTCCCGCAGGAGAGCAATCAATTCGCCTTGTTCCTGAAGTTCCAGCCGCGCGCGCACGTTGGACACGAACTGCCGGCTGTTGGCGAGCACTCCCCAGCACAGCACAAAGCCATAAAGCCATGTAAGCAGCACCTGCGCGCTGTTGCCGAAGTGCAGGGCCATCGCGGTGGTCCCCACCGTAAGGATCGCCACATACATGGTGGCGGCCTGGGGCACGGTCGCCAGGGTCACGCTCCCCGCGCTCATCAGGCCGGCACACAGCAGGCAGACCAGCAACTGCAGATCCAGGCTGACCCGCGCAAACCAGACAAGCGGCGGAACCAGCCACAAGGCCGCAAGAGCAGCAATGACCAGAGTCACGGCGCGCAACTCCGCCGGGCGGCGGCGCGCATAGTCCTCGTCCTGCCGCAGCCGCCAGGCCCGCATTCCGCGAGTGACACAGATCATGAAGGAGCAGACGAGCCACAGCGCGAGCTCCCAGACCGGAACTTCGCCCCTGAGCGCCACACACACGATCGCCGCCGCAAGCAGCTGAATGCTGATCGTCGCCGGACCCAGGCGGACAAGCGCCGCCAGTTGAGCCCGGCGCACGGCGCGAGATGTCTCGTCGGTCGGCTCGGCCGAGCTCAGCAGCGCTCCCAGGGTCAGGTCGGTCGCAGTTGAGTCCACATCTTCCGCCCGACGACGGAATGGGCTGAGGAGTCTCGACAACCTGCCTGGAACCACCTCAACCCCCAGCGAACGCACACCTTGTAACTCAACGGGCAGCTTCTTCTTGCGCGGGATAACCAAACAAATGGTGAAGGGCCGCCCGCCCCAGCCTTAATCCAGCGCCTTCCGGTAAGTTTCCGGAAGCCAGATGGCACTCACAACCAATGCCATGGCCACCACCGCGACCGTGTACCAGAGACCGGCATAAGGATCACCTGTGCGGACCACGATATATTGCGAGATGAGCGGCAGGAACCCGCCGAAATAGCCGCTGCCGATATGGTAGGGCACCGACATGGAGGTGTAGCGAATACGCGCCGGGAACATCTCCACCAGGATTGCCGCGACCTGGCCGTAGGTCATCGCCGACAGCGCTACCATGATCGCGATCGCCAGGATGATCTTCCACGGCGTCTTCTGGGCAGGGTCGGCCTTGTCCGGATATCCTGCTGCGACCAGAGCTGCGGTGTAGGCGTCCTGGTTGAAGCCTTCGATCCGCTGCTGTCCCACCGTAAGTGAGGCGGTGGGCGCCGTGACCTTGGTGTAGGGCACGCCGCGCTTGCTGAGGTAGTTGAGCGCCTGGCCGCACGGCGTCCTATGCTTGCTCGAGAAGACGTTGAAGCGGCAGTCGCCGGGGAGTTCCAGTGTCACGGGCGCGGCCTTGGCAGCCCGCGCCAACGCCGGGTTGGCCCCGTCGGCCATCATGTGGAACAATGGAAACAGCAGCAGCAAGGTAAGTGCGTATCCGGTCAGCAGGATCTTCTTGCGCCCGATCCGGTCGCTGAGCGCGCCGAAGCCGACATACAACGGAGCTGCCAAGGCTGCGCCGAGGGCCATGTACAGCAGCGCCTCCTGCTCACCGACGCGGGCAGTGCCCTGCAGGAAGTAGAGCGTTCCAAACTGCGAGGTGTAGTAGATGACCGTCAACCCCGCAGCGACGCCGAACAATGCAACCAGCACACGGCCCTTGTTGCCCGGGTAGGTCAGGCTGTCGCGAAACGGGTTGCGCGACGTCTGCCCGGCCTCCTTCATCGCCTGGAACACGGGGCTCTCGGCTAGCTTCAGACGGATGTAGAGGGAGATGGCGAGCATGACGATGCTCGCCAGGAACGGGATCCGCCATCCCCAGGCATCGAACTCTTCCGGGGTCAGCGCGTACCGGCAGGCAAGCACCATGAACAGGCAGAGCAGGAAGCCGCCGACCACCGACACCTGGATCCAGCTGGTGAACTGCCCGCGCTTGCCGGGCGGCGCATGCTCCGCGACGTAGATCGCCGCCCCGCCATACTCCCCGCCGAGAGCCAGTCCCTGCAACAGCCGCAGCAGCACCAGCAGCGTCGGGGCAAGCAACCCGGCGCTGGCGTAGGTCGGCAGAAAGCCGATCGCCGCAGTGGCTCCGCCCATAAGGGTAATCGTGATGAGGAACGTGTATTTGCGCCCGACCCGATCGCCGAACCAGCCGAACAACAGAGCGCCCAACGGCCGCACGCCGAACCCGGCTCCGAACGCAGCCAGGCTGGCCAGCGTTGCCGCGGTAGGATTGTCAGTCGGGAAGAACAATTTGCCGAGTAGCGCGGCAAGGATGCCGTACAGGAAGAAATCGTACCACTCGAATACGGTGCCGAGCGCCGAGGCGGTGATCACCAACCGGTCGCGCTTTGGGTCCACGACATAGTCCGCCGACGCCGCGGCGGCTGCATTCACGGCTGCATTGCTGCTCATCACCACTCCCCCCGCGGGGAGCTTAGGCGTGCGGAGCGCCATGGGACAAGTGCTCGCGCCTGCTCAGACTTGCCGGCGGTTCACCAGATCGTCATAGTCGCGCGCAAGCTGACGAGACAGATCGCCGACCTCGAAATTCCATGGCCCCGCGGAGCCGACGAAGGTCACTTCCGCCGCGCTTCCAGTCAGGAAGAATTGCTGGAAGCTTTCCAGCTCCTCCGGCCAGATCGCTCGTTCGATCACCTCGATCCCGCGCTTGCGCGCCAGATCGATCACCGTCCGCCGGGTGATCCCGTCGAGGAAGCAGTCGGGCGTGGGCGTGTGCAGAGCGCCGTCCTTGACGAAGAAGGCATTGGCCCCGGTCGCCTCGGCGATCCGGCCGCGCCAGTCGAACATCAGCGCGTCGTTGTACCCGCGGTTTTCCGCATGGTGCTTGGCCATGGTGCAGATCATGTACAGGCCCGCGGCCTTCGATTCCGTCGGCGCGGTGTACGGCGCCGGACGGCGCCACGGCGAAATGTCGAGGCGAATGCCCTTCGCGGCCAGCGCCGGGTCGAAATACTTGCCCCATTCCCAGGCTGCGATCGCCAGGTGCGGGCGGGTCCGCTGCGCCGAGACGCCCATCTGCTCCGACCCGCGCCATGCCACGGGGCGAACATAAGCGTCGGTGAGGCCGTTCGCCGCCAGCACCGCGTTGCACGCCTCGTCAATCTCGTCGGCCGACCAGGGCAGGTCGAAGCCAAGGATGGAAGCGCTCCGCCGGAGACGCTCGCTATGTTCGTGCAGCTTGAAGATGGTGCCGCCGTACGCGCGCTGCCCTTCGAACACCGAGCTGGCGTAATGCATCGCATGGGTCAGGATGTGGACGTTGGCCTCGCGCCAGGGAACGAGCTTGCCGTCCATCCAGATCGAGCCGTCGCGATCGTCGAAGCTGCGCGTGTCCGCCATGAGGTCCCCGTTGGAAAGTCGCGCGGGGCTTAGAGGGGGGTCACGGGCGAATCAATGCCGCGAGCCTCGGCGGCCAACTCGGCGGCGCGCCGCCCTGCCGCAGCGATGGTGCGCTCGACCAGATCCGGAAGCTCGGCATCCAGCACGGCGAGGCCGGCCTCGGTGGTGCCGTTGGGGCTTTTAACCCCACGCACGATCTCGTCCATCGGCTCGCCGGTCGCCGCCGCCAGCCACCCGGTGCCGAGCACGGTTTCACGGGCGACGGTCAGCGCCAGCTGGGGGTTCAGCCCCTTCCCCTCGCCCGCAGCCGCGAGCGCCGCGATGAACCTTGCAACATACGCGGGGCCAGCGCCGGCGACCGACCCGACGGCGCCCAGCTCAGCCTCGCGGTCGCACCAGGCAACGAAGCCGAGCGGCACCAGCAGCGCCGCCACCCGGTTGCGCGAGGCCGCTTCCAATTCTTCACCGAACACCGCGACCACGCCGCGCCGGATCGAAACCGGAAGGTTCGGCATGATCCGAACAATGGCTGCCGCGCTTGGAAGCCGAGCGCGAAGGGTTGCGAGCTCAACTCCGGCGAGCATCGACAGCACGATCGTCCGCTCATCGATCGCGGCCGAGAGTTCCGGAGCGATGTCCCCAAGCTTCTGCGGCTTGAAACCGAGCAGGGCGACGCCCGGCGCAACGCCGGCCTCGCCGATGCTGCGAACGGTTCGGACGCCCTCAACCGGCGTTCCGCTCGGCCGGATCGCTGCGGTCCGTGACAGGTCGAGGCCCGCCGTCCGCCACCCCTGGACCATCGCCCCCGCCATGCTACCGCACCCAACGAGCCAGAGGGCATCAGGATCGTGCCCCCGCTCGGGCGAGGACCCAGTCAGGTTCACAACTTCCATCGGATCATCCTTTTTTTTGGGAGAAGCGGCCTCAGGCCTCGCCGGCCGTATCGATCAGCGCCGCCGAAATGGCTTCCGACGGCGACTTGCCGCCCCAGAGGACGAACTGGAACACCGGGTAGAAACGCTCGCATTCCTCGATCGCGGCTTCCGCGATGGCCTCCGCCTGTTCGAAGCTCAAGCCATCCTCCTCGCCCGCATCGATCAGTGCGGCGTGCCGGAACACGATCAGCCCGGACCCCGACCACAATTCGAAATGGCCGATCCACAATTGCTCGTTGATCAGGCCAATCGTCTCGTAGATGGCGGGACGCTTCTCCGCGCCCACCTTGATATCGGGAAAGGTGAGGAATTGCAGGACCTGATCGTCCGGGCGCCACACGCCGCGGAGTTCGTACTGCGCCCAGCTGCCAGGCGCCGAGGCGATGATCTCGCCCTCCCCGGACCGTTCGCAGGCCCAGCCGCGTGCCTCGAAATAGGCTTCCAGCACCTCGATCGGAGCGCCGTCGTCGCGCTCCTCCGGGCCATCCTCGTCGCTCAAGCCGGCGCTCACTCCTCCGGAGTCTCGATGCCCGTGACTCCGGCGGGAGGAGTCTTCGCATCCCCCGCGGGGGTCCTGCGTGGGGCCTTGCCGCCGCCTGCCGCTTCCAGCGCGGCCATGCGCAGCTTCAGGCTCTCGGCCTCTTCACGCGCCGCCGCGGCCATTGCCTTTACCGCTTCGAACTCGTCGCGGGACACGAAGTCCATCCCGCCGACGAACTCTCGCATCCGCTCGCGCATGCCGTCCTGCGCCTCGCGCGTCATCCCCGCGACCGTTCCGGCCGCTCCGTTCATGATCTTCACGAAATCGTCGAAGAAACGGTTCTGCGACTGCATTGTTCAAGCTCCCGTCAAGCCCAGCGGCGCTCGATCGGCGCCTGGGTTGAGCCGGCCCGTCTCATGATTAAGCGCGGTCGCCAGGCACAACCATGCCAGATAGGGCAGCAGGAGAAGTCCCGCCAGTGGCCTCGCGCGCCAGAAGGCGATGATTGTTGCCGTCACCAGCACGTTCATGGCCAAAATGATCAGCAACGCACCATCGATCATTCCCGCGCCGAAGAACACGGGCGACCACAGGAAGTTGAGCGCAAGCTGCGCGAAGAACAGGGTCAGCCCCCTGCTCCGCGGCTTTGAAGGCGGGCTGGTCCACACGAGCGCGAGTGCAACGCCCATCAACGCGTACAGCGTCGTCCAAACGACCCCGAATGCCCAGCTCGGCGGCTGGAACGACGGCTTTGCGAGAGGCCCGTACCAGTGGTTCGCAAAGCCGCTGTTCGACAGATAGCCGATCAGGGAGCCGCCAACCACGATGGCTGGGACCGCGACCAGCGCCACCTTCCACCACGGCCTCCGCTTACCTGCCTGTGTCGCCATCTTTATCCTCTTTCCTCGCCGCCAGCAGGAACTCGATATTGCCCTCGGGCCCGGTGATCGGGCTGGGCGTAATCCCCAGAACATGCCAGCCGCGGCTTGCGATCCATTGCGCAGCCTCGGCGCACACCCGCTCGTGGACGGCAGGATCGCGGACCACCCCGCCCTTGCCGACCTCGGCACGTCCCGCTTCGAACTGAGGCTTCACAAGCGCAATCAGATGCGCGCTCGGCCGGGCGAGCTTGATCGCCGCATCGAGCACCTTGGCGAGGCTGATGAAGCTGGCATCGCACACGACGATGTCGACCGGCTCCGGGACGAGTTCGGGAGACAGGGTGCGCGCATTGGTCTGCTCGTGAACGATGACGCGCGGGTCTTGCCGCAGCTTCCACGCCAGCTGGTTCGTCCCCACGTCCACCGCATACACTTTCGCTGCGCCGCGGGTGAGAAGCACGTCGGTGAAGCCCCCGGTCGAGCTGCCCACGTCCAGCGCCACGGCTCCGGTCACGTCGATGCCGAAGTGAGCGAGACCATGGTCCAGCTTGATCCCGCCGCGCGACACCCACGGGTGATCCTTGCCCCGCACCTCCAGCGCAGCGTCCTCGGTGAGCATCTCCCCCGCCTTGGCGACCTTGCGCTCGCCAGCGAACACCGCGCCCGCCATGATCAACGCCTGCGCGCGAGTGCGGCTGTCGGTCAGGCCGCGGGCAACCAGCAACTGGTCGGCACGCAGTTTCAGGCGCGGAAGCCCTCTTGCAGCTCAACTCCAACGCTGTTCCGCCGGAGCGCTTTCAGCACCGTATCGACGATGTGCGGGGCGTTCAGGCCGGCGTCGTCATATTGCTTCTCGGGCTTGTCCTGGTCCTGGAAGCGGTCGGGGAGGCGCATGGTGCGAAGCTTCAGACCGGCGTCGATCAGGCCTTCGTCGCTGGCCAGCGTCAGGACATGGGCGCCGAACCCACCGACCGCCGCCTCCTCGACGGTGACCGCGACTTCGTGCGTGGTCAGAAGCTTGCGGATCAACGCCTCGTCGAGCGGCTTGGCAAAGCGCATGTCCGCGACCGTGGTGCTCAGTCCCATGCCCTCCAGCTGCTCGGCCGCCTTCTCCGCCTCCCCCAGGCGGGTGCCGAGCGACAGGATCGCAACCGTCTTGCCCTCCCGCACGACCCGCCCCTTGCCGATCTCCAGCTGCTCGGGCTGGCTTGGCAGGTCCGCTCCCTTGCCGTTGCCGCGTGGGTAGCGGACCGCGATCGGCCCGCTGTCGTGCAACGCCATGGTGTGGACCATGTGCGTGAGCTCGACCTCGTCCGCCGCCGCCATCACCACGAAGTTCGGCAGCGTGCAGAGGTACGCCAGATCGAACGACCCGGCGTGGGTCGCGCCGTCAGCGCCGACCAGCCCCGCCCGGTCGAGGCCGAAGCGCACCGGGAGGTTCTGGATCGCCACATCGTGCACGACCTGATCGTAGGCGCGCTGCAGGAAGGTCGAGTAGATCGCGCAGAACGGCCGGTAGCCCTGCGCGGCGAGGCCGGCGGCGAAGGTCACCGCATGCTGCTCGGCGATTCCGACGTCGAAGGTGCGCTTGGGAAAGCGCTGCTCGAACCGGTCGAGCCCGGTCCCCGACGGCATCGCCGCGGTGATGGCAACGATCTTCTCGTCCCGCTCGGCCTCCTGAGCCAGGGCATCGGCGAACACCTGCGTGTAGCTCGGCGGACCCGACGGCCCCTTGTCCTGCTTGCCGGAGACGACATCGAACTTGACCACACCGTGATACTTGTCCGCCGCGCTCTCCGCTGGCGCGTAGCCCTTGCCCTTCTGCGTGACCGCATGGATCAGCATCGGACCCTTCGGCGCCTCGCGGACATTCTCCAGGATCTCGACCAGGCTGATCACGTCGTGCCCGTCGATCGGGCCGACGTAGTAGAAGCCCAATTCCTCGAACAGGGTCCCGCCCGTGACCATCCCGCGAGCATATTCCTCGAACCGCTCGGCGGCACGCTGCACGGGCTTCGGCATATGGCTCGCCAGCTTGGCTGCCAGCCGGCGCGGGGTGAGATACTTACCGGAAGACACCAGCCGCGCGAGCGAGTTGCGCAACGAACCCACCGGAGGCGCGATCGACATGTCGTTGTCGTTGAGGATGACGATCAGCCGGTTGCCCGCAGGCTCGGCATTGTTCATCGCCTCATAAGCCATGCCTGCGGTCATGGCGCCGTCACCGATCACCGCGATTGCCCGGCCCTTGTCCCCGGCCAGCTTGTTGGCGATTGCGAAGCCCAGCGCCGCACTGATGGAGGTGGAGCTGTGCGCCGCTCCGAACGGGTCGTACTCGCTCTCGCTCCGCTTGGTGAAACCGCTCAGGCCTCCGCCCATCCGAAGCGTCCGGATGCGCTCGCGCCGGCCCGTGACGATCTTGTGCGGATAGCATTGGTGGCCGACGTCCCACACCAGCCGGTCGTGGGGCGTGTCGAACACGTAATGGATCGCGACGGTCAGCTCGACCACGCCCAGCCCGGCGCCGAGGTGCCCGCCGGTGACCGACACGGCGGAAATCACCTCCTGCCGCAACTCCTCGCAGAGCTGGGGCAGCTGCTCCTTGGTCAGCGCCCGGATGTCAGCCGGGCTTTGAATGGTGTCAAGGAGCGGAGTCAGCGGGCGATCGGACATGTCAACGCCTGTAAACGCACGAGCGAGGCATGTCGAACCGTCGCGTCAGCTGCAATCCTCGCATTTGCCATGGACCTCGATCACCGGCCGGGTCGGTGCAAAGCCGGTATCGGCCGCGGCCTGGCGCACGCCGCCTGCCAGGCGATCGTCGTCCAGATGGGTGGTCTGGCCGCACGTGTCGCAGATCAGGAAGATGCAATCGTGGAGGCAGCCCGGATGGGCGTTCGCCACATAGGCGTTGGCGCTTTCCACCCGCATCGCGACATTGTTGGTCACGAACAGGTCGAGGATCCGGTAGACGCTGTTGGCCGCGACCCGCCTGCCTTGGGCTTTGGAGACGGCTTCGGCGATGTCGTAAGCGCTCGCCGGCCGATCGAACCCGGCCAGAGCATCGAACACCGCTTCGCGCATGCCGGTCCACTGTTCGCCCTGCTCGGTCAGCTGGGACTTGGCGGCATCCCGAAGGGACTCGCCGTGATGAAGATTGTGATCGTGCCCGGCCATGGTCGGGAAATAAGCGCTTGGAGGCCAATGAACAAGCGACTCGCCGCTGCGTTCAGCAGCCCATGTCAACGCAAGCCGCCAGTCCTGTCGCCGATTTGAACGCCCCCGCCCGACGCGACGAGCATCAAGGCGAAGGGGCAGTGCGCGGGACGGCACGGATGGAGGCCTTTGCCGACGGAGTGTTCGCCATCGCCTTCACTCTCCCGGTGGTGGAGATCGTCCTGCCGTCGCTCGATGGCCAAGATGCGAAGCTAGGTTCCGAGTTGCTGAAGCTGTGGCCGTCGTACCTCGGCTACCTGCTCGCCTCGTTCGTGATCGGCCTTTACTGGGTCCATCACCATTTCTCGGGTGCCATCTACCGGACGACCGGCCACTGGTTCCTGATTGCCACCGTGGTGTTCCTCGCCGGAATCGGCTTCATCGCCTTTCCCGCCCGCGTCTTCGCCGAACATCTTGCCGACACTGCCGCCCGAGAGGCTGCCACCCGATATTGGGTGGTGGGACTCGCCGCTTTGGCCTGGACGTGGGTGTTCAAGTGGACCGTCGGCTGGAAGCGCCGTCAGGTCGATGCCCGCCTGGAGGCGAACTACGTCAAGCAACTCAACCGGCGGTACGTCGCCTTTGCCGCGCTGAACACGGTGGCGGCTGCCCTCGTCTTCTTCGACTGGCGGATCGGGCTGGCGCTATCCAGCCTGCTGACGCTGTCGCTGCTATGGCCACCGGCGACTCCGCGCTACGTCACCGAAGCGCCCGTCGTGGAAGGAGAAGTGGAGTCCTAGACCCTAGAATGGGTGCTGGGTCCCTCGGCGGTTGAGGTCGTGGCCGAGCGCGAGGATCAACACGCCGAGTACGGTGAACGCCGCCTCCGTCCCGTCGTGCGGCAGCGTCAAGGCCCCGCCCATCACCCCTAGGCCAAGGCCTCCGACCGCGCTCGGCATCATGAAGCCGTGGTCGACGATCCCACGCCCAAGCGCGAACGCACCCAGGATCATCGCCAGGCTCAGGCCTACCTCATGAACCCAATGCGCTCCCAAGAAGCCGCCCGCGGCGGACAGGAAAGCGAGCAGGACGGTGGTGGCGATGCAGTGGACCAGGCACAGGCCGGACAGGCCGATCGCCATCCGGTCGAGCCGGTGAGTCGAGGACGTAAGCTGCAGCATCCCGGGAATTGATATACTGCCTCATCCACGAAGTTACAACATCACATTCCAGCGACTGAGCCGAACTGCCGCGCTTGCCGGAGATCGCCCAGCGGGCCATATGCGCCGCCCATGACCGCCGCCGCTCCGACCGTCACCGGGTCAGCCGAACCACTGTCCACGGCAAGGTCACGAGCCGTCGCTCATTGGCTGCTGGCCGTGGCGGCGCTGATCTTCCTGATGGTCGTGGTTGGCGGCATCACGCGGCTGACCGAGAGTGGGCTCAGCATCACCGAATGGCGGCCGATCACCGGGGCGATCCCGCCACTGACCCAGGCGCAGTGGGACGCCGCCTTCGCGCTCTACCAGCAGACCCCCGAATATCAGCAGATCAATCGCGGGATGAGCCTGGGCGAGTTCAAGACGATCTTCTTCTGGGAATATCTGCACCGGCTGCTTGGCAGGCTGATCGGGCTTGCTTACGCTTTGCCCTTGCTGTGGTTCGCCGCGAAGAAGGCCATCCCGCAAGGCTACGGTCCGCGGCTCCTGGTCCTGCTTCTCCTTGGCGGCCTTCAGGGAGCAATCGGCTGGTGGATGGTGGCCAGCGGGCTCGTCGGGCGCACCGACGTCAGCCACGTCCGCTTGGCGGTCCACCTTCTGCTGGCCTTGTTCATCTTTGGGTTGATCGTGTGGACCGCGCTCGACCTGCTCTCCCCCGGTTCGGTCCGCCGCCGAATGCCCACACTGGCGATTTGGACCTTGTCGGCGCTGGCCTTGCAGCTGATGTTCGGTGCGTTCGTCGCGGGGCTGAATGCCGGCTACGCCTTCAATAGCTGGCCGCTCATGGGCGACAGCCTGTATCCGGCCGAGGCGCCCTGGCTCGAGCCGCTGCTCCGCAACTTCGTTGACAATCCGATCATCGTGCAATTCGTTCACCGCTGGTGGGCATTCGTGGTGCTGGCCTTCGTCGTGGTGCTCGCGCGGAAGGTGAAGCGTGTAGGCGGACGGCGCGAATCGATCCTCGTCCATTCGGCGATCGGCACCCAGATCCTGCTCGGCATCTGGGCTCTCCTGTCGGGCATGCAGCTGCACGTCGCGGCGGCCCACCAAGCGGTCGCCGTCCTCCTGATCGCCACCACGCTGATGGCGGCGCACCGCTTAGCTGTGGCAGGCGGCCAAGGTGTCTCGACTACGCTCGACACGAACGGGATAGTGACTGATCAAGAGATCCGTTCGTCCCGAGCGTAGTCGAGGGACGCTGTGCGAGAACTGCAATGCCCATCGTTTCCGTCTACTGCATCTTCGCCGACGCGAACGAAGCACAGCGCATCGGCCGAACTGCCGTCGAAGACCGCCTAGCCGCCTGCATCAACATCCTTGCCCCGTGCCGGAGCATTTACCGGTGGCAAGGCGAGGTCGAGGAAGCCGAGGAAGTGCCCGCCATCTTCAAGACGACGAGGGAGCAAGCCGACGCGCTGATCGCCCGCATCGCCGAACTCCATAGCTACGACGTGCCCGCGATCACCGTCTGGCCGATCGACAAGCTGCTTGCCAGCTATGGCGATTGGGTCGAAGCGGAGACGCGCTCATGACCCTTCTATTTGCTTTTCTCGTCTCGCTCCTGTCGACCCTCGCGGTTGGTGCGGTTGCGAAGGTTTTCCTTGAACTGTTCGCTCCGTTGCACCCCTCGCGTTTCGGGGCTTTTTGCGTCGCCCTTGGCTTTGCGGCCAGCCGAGCCAACTATAAGGGACCGGCCGACTGGAACGCGCTCCTAGCTTTTTCGACGATGGTCGGCAGCGTTCTCGCCTTGTGGACGCTGGGGCGGTGGCTGGTCCGCAACACGCCTCGGGAAGAAGGAGGGTATCATTTTACCCGTCTGCAAAGTCCCACTTTTGCTTGACTTTCTTGCCCTTGCCGGCAAATAGCGCGGCCACAGTCGCTGCCCGCAATGGCGGCGCTCCTTCGTTTAGCAAAAGGTCCAAGCCCCATGAAGGCGCTGATGAAGACCACCAAGTCGGCCAAGCCGGCGGAGGTCGAAAAGAAGTGGCATCTGATTGATGCCGACGGGCTGGTGGTTGGCCGCGTCGCGTCGATCATCGCCAACATCCTGCGCGGCAAGCACAAGCCGAGCTTCACCCCGCACGTCGATTGCGGCGACCATGTCGTCGTCATCAACGCGGACAAGGTGCGCTTCACCGGCCGCAAGCTGCAGCAGAAGATCTACTACAAGCACACCGGCTATGCCGGCGGCCTCAAGGAAACTCGGGCCGACAAGGTGCTCGAAGGCCGCTTTCCGGAACGCGTGCTCGAAAAGGCCGTGGAGCGTATGATTCCGCGCGGTCCGCTCGGCCGCGACCAGATGCGTGCCCTGCACCTCTACAACGGCACCGAGCATCCGCACGCCGGACAGAGCCCGGAAGTCCTCGACGTCGCGGGCATGAACCGCAAGAACAAGGTGGGCGCATAACATGGCCGACAAGAAGTCTCTTTCCGACCTGGGCGCGCTGACCAGCCAAGCCGCTGCCGAGCCGGCAGCCGCTCCGGCCGAAACACCCGCTGCCGACGCAACCGACGCCTCGGCCGCTGACGCCGTCGATGAAGCTCCTATTTCGACGCAAGGCCCGCAGATCGAAGCCGTTCTTCGCGAGCAGCAGCTCGACAAGTTCGGCCGCGCCTATGCGACGGGCCGCCGCAAGGACGCCGTTGCGCGCGTCTGGCTGAAGCCGGGCTCGGGCAAGATCGAAGTCAACGGCCGCGACCAGGCCGTCTACTTCGCTCGTCCGACCCAGCGCCTCGTGATCAACCAGCCGTTCGGGATCACCGATCGCGTCGGCCAGTTCGACGTCATCGCGACCGTCAAGGGCGGCGGCCTGTCCGGCCAGGCTGGCGCCGTGCTCCACGGCATCGCCCAGGCCCTGTCGCGGTACGAACCGGCCCTGCGCACCACTGTGAAGCGCGCCGGTTTCCTGACCCGCGATCCGCGCGTCGTCGAGCGCAAGAAGTACGGTCGCGCCAAGGCTCGCCGCAGCTTCCAGTTCTCAAAGCGCTAAGTCTCCGATCGGTGGATTGGCACGGGATCATTCCCGTGCAGCCCGCCCGCAAACGAAGAAGGACGACCCTCCGCGGGGCCGTCCTTTTTCTTTGTTTCCGCCGGAACACCGGAACATACGTCGAGGCCCCGCTTTCCTCATGCAACGCAAAGGAGAGCAGCTTGAGCATCGCATTCACTCGGCCCGTCAGTCCCCGCATCGCCGATTGCGAGCTTACCCATCTCAGCCGATCTCCCATCGATCCTGACCGTGCCGCCGCCCAGCACGCCGCTTACGAACGTGCGCTCCGGGCCAGCGGCCTGGAGGTCTGCCGCCTGCCCGAACTGCAAGAGCATGCCGATGCGGTATTCGTCGAAGACACCGCCATCCTGCTGGACGACCATGCCATCGTGACCCGCCCCGGCGCACCAACGCGCCGATCCGAAGTGGAGTCCACCGCACGGGCTTTGGCCGGTCGCTTCACCGTTCACCGGCTGAAGCGGGGAACGTTGGATGGCGGCGACGTGTTACGCATCGGAAGGACTATCTACGTCGGCCAGTCCCGCCGGACCGACTGCGCCGGCATCGTTGCCCTAGCCAACGCCGCGGCGCCGCTCGGCTATGAGGTGGTGGCGGTGCCGCACGACCGCTGCCTGCACCTGAAGACCGGAGCGACATTCGTCGGTCCCGACGACGCGGGCCGGCCGACGGTGCTGATCAACCCGGACTGGATCGACCCCTCCGTGTTCGAGGATGTCGCCCTGATCCCCAACCATCCGCTGGAGCCATTTGCCGCCAATGCCCTGCGGGCCGGCGACCGACTCATCTACCCTGCCGCTTACCCGCGCACCGCCGAGCGCCTGCGCACAGCTGGCTTCGCCGTGGAAGAGGTGGACATCAGCGAGCTGGAGAAGGCCGAAGCAGGGCTTACCTGCATGAGCCTGATCTCCGACGAGACCTAAGCCTCAGTCCACCACCATCTGCGGCTTAGCTCCGCCGGGCCGGGCCTTGCGCATCAGCACGACAAGCGGAAGTGCGGCGAAGGTCAGGATCATCATCAACTTGAAGTCGTCGAGATAGGCGATGAACAGCGCCTGCCGGTTGATCTCGGCATTGATGATCGCCAGCGCAATATCCCCCTGCTGACCGATCCGGGCCAAGAGGTTCGGATCGGCCATCGGAATCGTGTTCTCGGTGATGCCGCTGGCCATGTCGGCATGGGCGATCTGCGTATTGCGAACCAGCTGAGCGCCGACCAGCGCGATGCCGGCGGAGCCGCCGATGTTGCGAGCCAGGTTCAGCAGGCTTGCCGCATCGGTGCGGAACTGCGGCACCAGCGTCGCAAAGGCGAGGCTCTGCATGGTGACGAAGACCAGGCCCAGGCCCAGGCCCTGGACCAAGCCGCTCCAGATGACGGGTCCGGCCGGCTGGTCGAGTGCGAAGCCGGTCATCATCCACAATGACACACCCATGAGGGCCAGCCCGAGCGTGACCAGCACCCGCAGGTCGATACGCCCGATCAGCTTGCCCGCGGCCAGCATCCCGATCAGCGTTCCAATCCCGCGCGGCGCGGTCAGAATGCCCGACTGGAGTACCGAATAACCGTACAAGCGCTGCAGCAGCGGCGGCAGCAGCGCAAGCCCGGCCAGCAGCAGCACGCCAGTGACGACCATGAACAGCAGGCCGGTGACGAAGTTGCGATCGGCGAACATACGCTTGTCGAAGATTGGCCGGTCCGAGGTCAGGGTGTGGACCACGAACATCCACAAGAAACCAATCGCCAGGCCGGCTTCGACAATGATCTCCCAACTCTCGAACCAGTCGAGCTGCTCGCCGCGATCCAGGAACATCTGCAAGGCGCCCAGCGCGACAGCCAGCAAGGCAAAGCCGAACAGGTCAAATCGCTCTCGAGTCACTTCGCCTTTCGGCATGAAGCGCAGCAGCATGACCGTCGCCAGCACGCCCACCGGCAGGTTGATGATGAACACCCAGCGCCAGTCGAAGCTGTCGGTCAGCCATCCGCCAAGCACGGGTCCGAGGATTGGCCCGATCATGATCCCGCCGCCGAACGTCGCCATCGCCTGCCCGTGCTTCTCCGGCGGGTTGATGTCGAACAACGTGGCCTGGGCGAGCGGCACGAGGAACGCGCCGCTGACTCCCTGGAGCAAGCGGAACAGCACCATCTCCGGCAGCGACGTGGCGATCGCGCAGAGCAGGGAGGCAATCGTGAAGCCGACCACCGATAGCAGCATCAGCCGCTTGCGGCCGATGCGGTCGGACAGCCAGCCGCTGATCGGGATGGCGATGGCGGAAGCGACAATGTAGCTGGTCAGCACCCAGTTGATGCTTTCCTGCGTCGCCCCAAGGCTCGCCTGCATGTGAGGCAAGGCGACGTTGGCGATGGTGGTGTCGAGCACCTGCATCAGCACGGCGATCATCACCGCGACCGTCACCAGCAGGCGTTTGCCGGGCTCCAGGACGTGCCCGCTCGTCTCGGCCGTCGGCAACGCCATCGGCTTAGCGGCCGCTGCCCAGGTCCACCGTAACCGTCGCCGACAGGCCGGCGATCATCGGTCGCTTCGGCGTCTGGTCCAAGACGATCCTCACCGGCACACGCTGCGTCACCTTGACCCAATTGCCGTTGGCGTTCTGGGCCGGAAGGATCGCAAACTCGCTGCCAGTGCCAGCGCCGATACTGGCGATATGACCGGCGATGTCGGCTCCCGGATAGGCGTCCAGCTCGACCTGCACCTTTTGCCCCGGGACCATGCGGGCGAGGTCCTTTTCCTTGAAGTTCGCCTCCACCCAGGCCGCATCGCCGCGGACGATCGCCAGCATGCCGATGCCGGGAACGACCGACTGTCCGGGCAGCAGGCGATCCGCGTTGGCGACGATGCCAGCGGTCGGAGCCCGAACCTTCGTTCGGGCAAGGTCCAGCCGGGCCTTGGCGATCGCCGCGCGGGCGGCGGCTTCGCCCGGCTGCTCGCCCGACGGGGCGATGGCCGCCTGAGCATTGGCCGCGCGGGAGCGGGCGTCGGCCAGCGCCGTCCGGGCCTGTTCCAGATCACCCAAGGCCTCATCGTACCGGACCCGCGTGGTGAAGCCGCGCTTCAGCAGCTCGGCCTGCCGGCCCAGCGCCCGCCGGGCGATCGTTAGCGCCGCCGCGGCGCCGGTGATATCCGCGCCTGTCCCCGCCGCCTGGGCGACCACTTGGCGCTCCTGCAGCTGCGCCCCCGCGAGCTGCGCTTCCGCCTGTGCAAGTGCCACCTGGAACGGTGCGGGATCGATCCGGAACAGCAGGTCGCCCGCCTTCACGCGGTCCCCTTCCGCAACATACACCTGGGCAATCGGGCCGCTGACCTGCGCGCTGATGGTGACGATGTCCTGCTTCACCGCGGCATTGTCGGTCGAAACCGTGTCGCCGCCCGCCAGCCAGGCATACAGGCCACCGCCAAGCAGCAGCAGCGGCACGATCAGCAGCAGCACCAGCCGCTTCCAGTTGCGTGCGGGCCGAACGGCTTGAACTTCCTCGCCAATCAGTGGCTCGCTGGTCATCTTGTTCATGCGGATTTGGCCTTCTTGACGCATTCGCTCACGGCGATGTTCTCACGGATCAGCGCCAGCATGCGCTGGCAGGCGTCCAGCTCGTTCGGCTGCAGCCCGGCAAAGACCTGACTGTTCAGTTCCGCCGCAATGGCGCGCAGCTTCTCTACCAACGGCTCCGCAGCGGCGGTAAGGTGCAGCTGGCGCACCCGCCGGTCGGCCGGGTCTGGACGGCGCTCCACCAGCCCGGCCTCCTCAAGCCGGTCCACGGTCCGGGTGAGGGTGATCGGCTCGATGTCGAGGCGCTCGGCTAGCGCCGCCTGCCGAGTCCCTGGATGATGGATGAGCTGCCCCATGACGCGCCACTGCGCGCTGGTGACACCCAGTTCCGCTGCGCGGCGGCCGAACAGCCGTTTCAGCGCGTTCGCCGTTTCACCAATCTGCCAGCCGAGACTTTCCATAGCCCCGCATATAATAAGCTGGCTTAGTAAATCAAATGCTCCGGTCGTGCTGCGAGGGTCATGCGGTCAGGTCCGCAAGGAAGCGGCGGATACGCCTGGCGTTTTCGCCAAGGTCGCTCACGCCCACCCTGCTAACGGAGCGGACGTCGACGATGCTCCCGCCGCCTGGTGCCGGGCGAATGCGGACCACCACATCGTCCTTGAAGCGGAAGAAACGGGTGGTTGCAGTCGCCTCGAGGCGACCGGCTGCGGGGTCGACGGCGGCAATCTGCCAACCCCGGCTGCGGGCGAGTTGCTCTGCCCGGCGGAGCGCCTCGGCTGGAGCGACCGGCAGGCGCACCGTCCTGAGGTCCCCATAGGCTTCGGAGTGAACCGCCCGCCAGCGCTCAAGCGGACCAAGCTGCGCCCAACCCGGACGTCCCATGTCGGGCACCTTGTCGAGATTGTCGGCGCGCAGTTTCAGCGTCTGGAACTGCGGCGGGTCGGCAAGATCGGTGCTCGCATCGTGGATCGCCGGCACCGACCCCGCGATCCGGTAGTAGTTGCCTAGGTAGGCCGCGAACAGCAGGCCTAGCAGCACCGCTCCGACTGCAAGCATCTGTCCCTCTTTTCGCCGAAAGCGTGCGATCAGTCCCACGACCGCCCCGACAAGGGCCATGAAGAACAGGTAGCGCAGCGCGTACAAGCCAGAAGCATAGCTCCACCAGCCCTCGCCCGTCCCCAGCCCGGCCAGCAGGGCGCCGCTGATTGCGCCCACGGCCAGGGCCAGCGCAAGCCAGGCAAGTCCCGCCCCGGCACCGCTTCGTTCCTGTCTCCGCATGACCGCACCCCCTGCGCTCATTTGTGGCGCAGCCAGGCGCTGTCCGCAACGTCCGCTGGTGCCCAGGGCTTGCCAGTCCGCCCCGCCTGCCTCAATCGCATGTCCGATGACGACCAAAGCCGAACATATCCCGGAGATCCTCGACGATCTTTGCAGCATCTTCGACGAGTCCGTCGCCAACCTCCGCCGGGCTTTGCTGGCGTACGTTCAGCTCGGCACCCGCCCCGACGGTGAAGCGCGTGCCAACGGCTCGTTCGCGTACCCCGAGCTGCGGATCGAATATGATCCGGATACGCCGCCGCCGGTGCCGGCCCGGGCGTTCGCGCGGCTCAACCAGCCGGGAATCTACAGCGCCAGCATCGCCCGCCCTGCCCTGTTCCGCGAATATCTTACCATCCAGCTGGAGCACCTTTTCCGCGACTATGACGTCACCGTCTCGGTCGGCCGCTCGGCAAGCGAGATCCCTTACCCATATGTGCTTGACGGAAGCGAGGACCTGCAGCTCGGCGCTGTCGCCAGCGCCGAGCTCGGCCGCTGGTTTCCAACCACCGAGCTGGTCCACATCGGCGATGAGATTGCCGACGGACTGTGGGACTTCGCCATCCATTCGGCCCGGCCGCTGGCCCTGTTCGATGCGCCCCGGACCGACTTCAGCCTGGCGCGGCTGCGGCATTACACCGGCACCCCGACCGCCCATTTCCAGCGCTACATCCTGTTCACCAACTACGTCCGCTACGTCGACGAGTTCGTCCGCTTTGCCGCCGACGCGCTGCGAATGCCGAACACACCCTACCAAGGGCTTTCGGTCCCCGGGGGACACTATGATCGCGGGATGCCGGACAATGCCGAGGCGGAGATCGCTGCCGGATCGTGGCGCCGCTACCAGATGCCGGCCTACCACCTCATTGGGCCGAACGGGGATGACGGCATCACTCTCGTCAACATCGGGGTCGGCCCGTCCAACGCCAAGACGATCTGCGACCATATCGCCGTGCTTCGGCCCGAGGCGTGGTTGATGATCGGCCATTGCGGCGGCCTCCGGCCCAGCCAGACCATCGGCGACTATGTCCTCGCCCACGCCTATTTGCGCGACGACCATGTCCTGGACGACGTGCTGCCGATCGAAATCCCGATCCCCGCCATCGCCGAAGTCCAGACGGCGCTGTTCAACGCCGCGGCCAAGGTCACGAGCGAGGACGAGGACAGCCTCAAGCGGCGGCTGCGCACCGGGACGGTGGTCACGACCGACGACCGCAACTGGGAGCTCCGCTACACGCAGTCCGCGCTGCGCTTCAACCAGAGCCGGGCGGTCGCGATCGACATGGAGAGCGCCACCGTTGCCGCGCAGGGCTACCGCTTCCGCGTCCCTTATGGCACACTGCTATGCGTGTCCGACAAGCCGCTGCATGGCGAGCTCAAGCTGCCTGGCCAGGCCAACGCCTTTTACGAACGGGCGATCAGTCAGCACCTGCGGATCGGGATCGAAACCCTGAACCTGCTGCGCGACGAAGGCGACAGCCTCCACAGCCGCAAGCTCAGGAGCTTCGACGAACCGCCGCTGCGCTAGGTCTTTGGCGTTCGGTCGGTAGTCCGCTGGTCCGCCGGCACCTTGGGGTTGGTCTTGAGCCAGGCCTCTAGCGCGTCGAGATCGAGCCCTGCATCGAACGGGTCGCGCCCTTGAGACAGAAGAGTGAAGCCGTCGCCCCCGCTGGCGAGGAAGTTGTTCACCGCTACCAGATAGGTCGCGTCGCGGCGGATCGGGCGGCCGTCCAGCCGCACGTCCCGCAGCCGCTGCCCTTCGCGAAACGTCAGGTCGTAGCTGAAGCGGAGATTGGACGACGGCACCAGCAGCATCGTCTTGGCCTTTCCGTCCGCACCGGTGCGGAACTGCTGCTCCAGAAGCTCCAGCAGCTGCGTACCGGTGAGTGTCTTCACCACCAGGCCGTTGCCGAACGGCTGGAGCGCGAAGATTTGTTCGTAAGTGATCGCACCGCCTTCTCCGGGGATAAGGTTGGTGCGCACACCGGTGGCGTTGATGAAGGCGAGCTGCGCGCCGCCCCGATCAGGGCTGCGCGTGGCGGCGAGTTGCGCGTCGGCGATCAGCCTGGCTGCAGGCGATTCGTCGTCCGTTTCCGACCTCATTGCAGGACCGGAAAGCCGGCCGACAACCCGGTTAGCTGCTTCCCGCGAGGCCCTCTGGTAGCGGTCGACAAGCGCTGACACTTCCGGGCTGCCTGTACCGGTGACCGGGACATTCACCGCCGATGTGCCGATTAGCTTCCGGGTGTTCGGGTCGAAGGTCAGGCGAATGTCGGTGACGAGATAGCCGTTCTTGCCGGCGCTGGTCAGCATGACATTCCGGCCGCGCACCGGAACGTGGCAGGCGTAGCTGTTGTGGGTGTGGCCCGAGACCACGGCATCGATCGTGTCGTCCAGCTTGGCGAGGATCGGCAGGATGTCGCCGGACAGGCCCTCGCAACTGCCCAGCTTGTACGTTTCCGGAACGCGGCCACCCTGATGGATCAGCAGCACGACCGAATGCGCGCCCGACGCCTTGAGCCACTTGGCCCAGGCGTTGGCTGTGGCCGCCTCGTCGGCAAAGGCCAGCCCGCGGACGCCGGCCGGCGTAACGAGGGTCGCGGTTTCCTTGAGGGTCATCCCCACAAAGCCGATCTTGACCGCCCCGACCTGCTTGATCGCAGTGGCCGGCAGCAGGGTCGTGCCGTCCGCCTTGATCACGTTGGCGCCGAGATACTGGAAACCAGCTCCGGCGAACGGCTCGAGACGGCACGGTTCGCGACTGCCATGCTTCTCGCACCCGCCGTTCTGCATCCGGAGCAGCTCGGCGCTGCCCTTGTCGAACTCGTGGTTGCCGACGGCAGCGACGTCGAGCTTCATCAGCGACAGGGCCTTGATGGTAGGCTCGTCCAGGAAATAGGCGGACACCAGCGGCGTTGCACCGATCAGGTCGCCCGCCGCGACGGTAACGCTGGGCCGCCCCTCCGCCCGGAGCCGCTCAAGCGTCGCTGCAAGCGCCGCGGCTCCACCGAAGCGGCCCTCCTGCTTGGCGCCGCCGGCACCGACGACCGTGACGGGCGCTGTCGGGGTTTCGAGGTTGCCGTGGAAATCGTTGATGCCGAGCAGCTGCACCTCCATTGCGGACGCTGGCGCTGGACCGGTGGGCTTGACCGGCGCGGCGAGTTGATCGGCTGTGGTGCACGCAGACAGAAGCAAAGCGGCAAGCAGAACGGGCAGACGAGTCACAAAACGACCTCTTGGATTGCGGTCAGGGCGGCGGCAGGCCTAGAGCCATGCCCATGAACGATGACGAACTGATTGCAAGCGCGCGCGCTGCCGCGCTCAAGGCCTATGCCCCTTACTCCCGTTTCCACGTCGGCTGCGCGATCCTGAGTGCCGACGGCGAGGTGGTGACCGGCGCCAACATGGAGAACGCCTGCTACCGGCTCGGCATCTGCGCGGAGCAAAGCGCGCTGACCGCGGCGCAGCATGCGTTCGGGCTGGACAAGGTGGCCCGGATTGCGGTGGCCGGCGGCGTTGTCGCGGGCGAACTGACCGGGGAGCAGCCCGTCACGCCCTGCGGCGGGTGCCGGCAGGCGATCCTCGAAGCCGCGCAACTCGGCGGCGGCGACATTGCCATCCTCTGCGCCAGCGGTGACGGTCACGAGGTCGAGGAGCACACCATCTTCAGCCTGATCCCGCATGGCTTCGGCCCGGCCAACCTGGCGGGCGCGAGCTAGGAGGTTCGAAGCGGCACCGCACGGCCACCAGTCGACCCGATCGGCCTCTTCACCTTCTTCAACGACAGACCATGGGCAGTTCGCCTGCAAGACGGTCGACCAAAAGAAAAGCCGGGAAACTTCACCGAAACGCGCATGATTCCAAGGGCATTCAGTGAGAGGTCGCCTCCATGAAGGACCATTTGGTCAGTGGAGGGTACCATGGACGGACGTAAGATAGCATCTGCCGCTGCCGCCAGCTTTGTTGCCTTGGCGCTCGCGGCAAGCGCAACGGCGGTGCTCGGCGCACCTCCCAAGGGTCACGACATCATTGTCGAGGGGCGCCGGATTGACCCCGACTTTCAGCGGATCGTCTCCTACAAGGACCTCAACCTGGCACTCGCTTCGGACCGGAAAGCCTTGAAGCGCCGGATCAACGGCACCGCACGCGATCTCTGCGACGACCTCGGCTACATCAGTTTCTACGAGAATGGGGCCTGTTCGTGGGACGCAGTTCGCAGCACCGATGGTCAGTTCGCAGCCGCCGTCAAACAGGCGCAGATGAGGGTGGCGGGTCTGGCCATCGGTCCACCTGTGGCGATGTTGGTGGTGGTCGGCGCTCGCTAAGGCTTCCAATTTCCGTCCTCGTTGCACCGCGAATGTTCACAATGTTCACGGTAACGAGGGCGGAAAACCGCCAACGCTGAGGCAAGGGTCAGGTTTCGTGCAGTCGCGCCAGCAGGGTGTGCAACGTTGAGAAAGAGCCGGGCGGATCTAGCGCGAAAGCGTTGAAGCAGGCGCAATCCTATTGTGCAAGGAACCCGGGCACCGTGCGCACCCCCTGATCCCTACCCTGCGCCGCACGGCGGGAAGGATCGTCTTACGCCAGCTTGATCTCGCGCAGGCGCTCCATGAGGTAATCGTGGCTGCTGATCGGCGGCCACTTCGGCTCCTCACCCGCCCGGACCGTGCCGGGCAGCGCTTCGATGATGAAGTCCGGGCGGAAGTGGAGGAAGAAGGGCATCGAGTAGCGCGCGTTGCTGGCCCGGTCGGGTGACGGGTTGACCACCCGGTGCGAGGTCGAGCGTAGCTTGCCGTTGGTCAGGCGCTGCAGCATGTCGCCGATGTTGATGACCAGCTCGCCAGGCTTGGGCGAAACCGGGATCCAGCGGCCGTCCCTGGTCAGCAGTTCGAGCCCCGCCTCCTCCGCGCCAAGCAGCAGCGTGATCGTGTTGATGTCCTCGTGTGCGCCCGCGCGGATATGCTCGCCGGTGGGCTCGGTCTGCGGCGGATAGTGGAGCAGGCGCATGACGCTGTTCCCATCGCGCACAGTGTCGGTGAAATAATCCTCGTCCACGCCCAGGTAGCGGGCGATGGCGGCGAGCACCTTCAGGCCGGTGCGGTCGAACGTGTCGTACAATTCAAGGAAGGTTTCCCTGAAGCCGGGCACCTCGTCGGGCCACACGTTTGGCGCCATGACGTCGCTGAACTTGTGGCCTTGCGGCAGTTCGCGGCCGACATGCCAGAATTCCTTGAGGTCGTGCGCCTTGTGACCCTTGGCCGTCTCGATCCCGAACGGCGTGTAGCCGCGCGCGCCGCCCTGCCCAAGCGCATAGTTGCGCTTCACTTCTTCCGGGAGGGCGAAAAAGGCCTTCGCCTTCTCCTCGGCACGATGGATCAGGTCGTCGGGGATGCCGTGATCGGCGAGGACCGCAAAACCATATTCCTCGAAGCTTCGACCGAGCTTCTGCGCAAAGGCGTCGCGGTCGCGCTCGGCTTCGGTGAGGGAAACGGAAGCGATGGCATCGGGGGTGAGGGTGTCGGTCATGGTATTCCCGTCATTGCGAGGAGCGGACCGACGAAGCAATCCAGTGCTCTTCGAAAGTGAACTGGATTGCTTGCCCTACGGTCTGTTCCAACCGCTACGCTCGCAAGGACGACTTCTCAAGACGGGCGAGCAGGCAGCGCGGCCTAAGGCAGCATGATCCCTGCCAGTGCCGCGCTCATCAGGTTGGCGAGGCTGCCCGCGATCAGGGCGCGGATGCCAAGCCGCGCGATCACCGGACGCTGGTTGGGCGCAAGGCCGCCGGTCACCGCCATCTGGATGGCGATCGAGCTGAAGTTGGCGAAGCCGCACAGCGCGAAGGTCACGATGGCGCGGCTGCGATCGGTCAGCGCCGCGGCGGGGCCAGTGGCGTTGCCGAGGTCGATGAACGCCACGAACTCGTTGAGGACGATCTTGGTCCCGAACAGGCCGCCGGCAACGCCCGCCTCGTTCCAGGGAATGCCGATCAGGAACATGAACGGCTGGAAGATGTAGCCGACGAGCTGCTGAAAGCTGAGGTTCGGAAAGCCGAACCAGCCGCCGATCCCGCCCAGGATGCCATTGGCGAGCGCCACCAGCGCGACGAACGCCAGCACCATGGCTCCAACCGCGACGGCCAGCCGGACCCCGGTCAGGGCCCCGGCGCTCGCGGCCTGGATGATATTGGCCGGCCGCTCGCCCTCCTCGAACGTCTCGGCGACGTCGACCTGTCCGTCGCCCTCATCACCCAGCGGAAGCTCGCCCTCCGCGGACGCGCCGTCGGGCATCATGATCTTGGCCATCAGGATTCCGCCCGGCGCGGACATGAAGGCGGCCGCGAGCAGGTAAGGCAGATAGGCTTCGCCGAGCAGGCTGGCGTATGCGGCGAGGATGGTGCCGGCCACACCCGCCATGCCGACCACCATGAGGGTGAACAGCTGCGCCGGCCGGAGCGCGGCGAGGTAAGGCCGGACGACCAGCGGCGATTCCGACTGGCCGACAAAGATGTTGGCGGCGGACCCGAGCGCCTCGACCCGACCGACCCCGGTGATCCAGCCGATGGCGCCGCCGAACCAGCGCACGATCCGCTGCATGATCCCGAGATAGTAGAGGATCGCGACCAGCGCCGCGAAGAAGATGATGACGGGCAGCGCGGCAATCGCAAAGGTGTTGGCGAGCGGGTTGGACGCGGTTGGCCCGAACAGAAATTCGGTGCCTTTTCCGGCATAGCCGAGCAGGTTGGCGACGCCCTGAGCCATGCCCGCGATCGCGGAACGGCCCCACGGCGTCCACAGCACGAGGAACGCGATCGCGGCCTGCAGCGCGAACGCCGCACCGACCACCCGCGGACGGATGGCGCGCTTGTCTGTGGATAGCAGGAACGCGAGCGCCAGAATGGCGACGACCCCGACCAGGCCGAACAACTGAGTCATTTTTCTAAGCCCCCCGGCCTTACCAGACCATGCCCTGCGTAGCGGCCTTTGCTGCTTCGTCCAGTCTTTCAATGGCTTCGGCAGGCGATTGTGCGACGAGCAATTGTTCACGGCGAGCAGCGGACAGGAAGCCCGACGCGCTGACATGGTCCATGAAGCTGTCGAGGGCAGTCCAGAACCCGTTGACATTGAGGAGGCAGAACGGCTTGGCGTGGTAGCCGAGCGCGTTCCAGGTCCAGGCCTCGAACAGTTCATCGAGCGTGCCGATGCCGCCCGGAAGTGCGACAAAGGCATCGCACAGCTCGGTCATCTTGGCCTTGCGCTCATGCATGTTGGCGACCTGATGCAATTCGGTGCAGCCGAGGTGCGCGACTTCCTTGTCGACCAGGGCAGCGGGAATCACGCCGTACACCTGGCCGCCGGCGGCTAGCACCTCGTCGGCGACCACGCCCATGAGGCCGAGCCGCCCACCGCCGTAAACAAGGTCGATCCCGCGGCCGACCATCTCGCGGGCAAGTTCGCGCGCGGCATCGGCGAAGGCGGGCTCGGCGCCCATGGCCGAACCGCAGTAGACCGCGAGGCGCTTGATCACAGCCGCACCAGTTCGGCGAGGTCCGCGATCGGGCGGGCGCCGAAGTGAGAAATGACTTCCGCGGCGGCGATCCCGCCCGTCATCAACTGGCGATCGGTCCCGTGCCCCCTGCAGCGCGCGGCGAGGAAGCCGGCGGCGAACAGGTCGCCCGCGCCAGTCGTATCGACGACTTCGCGCACGGGCACGGCGGGTACGTCCGTGCATACCCCACCCTCATAGGCCAGCGCTCCGGCCGCCCCGCGGGTCAGCACCAACGTCGGCACCTTGGGCGCGAGGGCTGCGATCGCGCCGTCGAGGTCGCTGGTGCCGGTCAGCTGCAGTGCCTCATCCTCGTTGGCGAAGAGGATATCGACCCCGCCGCCGTCGATCATGCCCTGGAAGCCTTCCTTGCGGCCCGCGATGCAGACGCTTTCGGACAGGGTGAAGGCGACCTTGTTGCCGGCGGCATGGGCGATCTCGACCGCTCGGCCCATTGCCTTGCGCGGCAGCTCGGGACCCCAGCAATAGCCTTCGAGAAACAGGATGGCGGCATCGCGGATCAGCGTTTCGTCGAGCGCTTCGGGGGCAAGCTGATGCGCCGCGCCCGGGCAGGTGTGCATCGTCCGCTGGGCGTCTGGCGTAACCAGGATCAGGCAGCGGCCGGTGGGATGGCCGTTGGTCAGTGGCGCGGTGTCGAACGCCACGCCGAGCGCCCGCATGTCATGCGCGAAGATGGTGCCGAGCTGATCGTCGGCGATCTGGCCGATGAATGCCGCGCGCCCACCCATCGCGGCGAACCCGGCCATCGAATTGGCGGCCGAACCGCCGCTGGTCTCGCGCGCCGAACCCATCGCCCCGTAGAGGGCGTCCGCCTGCTGGGTCGACAACAGCTGCATCGAGCCCTTGGGCAGCTTGTGCTGCTCCAGAAAGGCGTCGTCGCAAGTGGCGATGACATCGACGATCGCATCGCCGATGGCCACGATATCAAGGGCTCGGGAAGTCACGAGTCGGCGCGGGTAAGGACCGCGAACGAACTGGTCAAGAAAGTCCCTGATTTGGCGGGACTTGAACGGCGCGGCAAACCCGCTACCCCTCCCCGCCCATGAGCACCGCAACCGCCGCCGCCCACGCCGAACCGCTTTCCGCCGCCGATCCCGGCGAAACCCGCGGCTGGCGGATATCGCCGTCGCTGTTCGCGTTCGGCATCTTCTACGGCGGGATGGTCTGCATCGCGGGCGTGCTCGGCAACAAGCAGGTCGCGCTCGGGCCGCTGGCGGTGGAGGCAGGTATCTTCGCCTTCCTCCTGCTGGTGGTGACGTCCAGCGCCATCGCCGAACTGCACGGTCGCGACACCGCCAACCGGCTGGTGCTGATCGGCTTCGTGCCCCTGCTGGTCAGCCTTGCGCTGACCATCCTGGTGCTCGCCGCGCCCGCCGCAAAAGAGATGGACCCGGCGCGGCTATCGGCGTTCGAGACGATGATGACGGGGACGCCGCGGATCTGGCTGGGGGGAATCCTGGCCTACGGCATCTCGACTCTGCTCAACGTCACCATCTTCAGCCGGCTGAAGGGCAGCGAAGGCTCGCGCATGCTGTGGCTGCGCTCGGCAGTGGCAAGCGTGCTCAGCCAGATCGTCGATACTTTGATCTTCATCACCATTGCCTTCTACGGCGTGTTCCCGATCGGCGAACTGCTGCTTGGCCAGATGCTGGCCAAGGTCGTGCTGTCGATTGTGTTGGTTCCGCCACTCATTTACATTTTTGTCGGCATCGGGCGGTCGCTCGACCGGCGTTCGGCTTGAATAACAACGGCTGATCTGCTGTTCCTCCCCGCGAGTCGCGGGGGTGGCGACCGGCAAGACGTTGTTCTTTTGCAACAGTGAGATTTCGGATGGGTGGTTCCCGGTCGGGGGTCACCCTTCTGTCATACTCACCCTCTAGCGGCCCCCAAGTGCTTGAAACGAAGCTCGGGTTTCCTTCTCTTGGGGTTGAACGTGAAAAAGCTGATCCTGCTCTGCTCGTCCGCTGTCTGTCTAATGCCGGCAACTGCCTATGCCCAGTCCACCGGTACCGAAGCGACCGAGAACGCCGCTGAGACCATCGTGGTCACCGGCACCCGCAGCCGCGGCGTCGCCGGCGTGGTGGTTCCGGACGTGCCGAAGACCCGTTCGATCCTGACGAACGAGATCCTGATGCGGCAGTCGGAAGGCCAGTCGGTCCTCCAGTCGATCAACCTCGTTCCGGGCGTGAACTTCACCAACTCCGACCCCTACGGCTCGGCCGGCGGCAACCTGCGTATCCGCGGCTTCCCGGGCAACCGCGTCGCCCTGCTGTTCGACGGCCTGCCGCTGAACGACACCGGCAACTACTCCATCTTCTCCAACCAGCAGATGGACCAGGAGATCATCGACCAGGTGTCGGTGAACCTCGGCACCACCGATGTCGACAGCCCGACGCCGTCGGCCGCTGGCGGCGTCGTCAGCTATCGCACTATTGTCCCCTCGACCGACTTCCGCGGCATGCTGAAAGGCAGCCTCGGCTCGTTCGACTACCACCGGCTGTTCGGCATGCTGCAGTCGGGTGAGCTGAACGAGTTGGGCACCCGCGCCTTCATCGCCGCATCCGACCAGAAGTATGACAAGTTCAAGGGCCCGGGCGAGCTGAAGAAGCGCCAGTTCAACGGCCGCATCTACCAGCCGATCGGCTCCAACGGCGACTTCGTCTCGATCGCCGGGCACTTCAATCGCAACCGCAACAACAGCTACAACAACGGAACCGTCGCCGACTACATTCGTGACCGCGAGTTCGACAACATCGACACCTGCGTCCGCGACGCCCCGACCGCGGGCGTGGCCGACAATGACGGCGCCGGCAGCTCGACCAACAATCTCGCGCCGGCAAGCTGCACCAATTATTACAACCTGCGGATCAATCCGTCGGATACCGGCAACGTCCGCGGCTCGGTGAAGCTGTCGCTGACCGACAACCTCACCCTCACCGCCGATCCGGGTTACCAGAGCACGGTCGCCAACGGCGGCGGCACGACCACCCTCGCCGAGAACGACACCCGCCTGCGCGGCATCAACCAGGTGGTCAATCGCGGTGTCGACCTGAATGGCGACGGAGACATTCTCGACAGCGTGCGGGTCTATCAGCCCAGCAACACCCGGACGATGCGCTATACCTTCCTGTCGTCGCTCATCTGGGAACTGAACGAGCAGAACCGGTTCCGCGTCGCCTACACCTACGACCGGGGCAACCACCGCCAGACCGGTGAGTTCGGCCGGGTCGAAGCCAACGGTGACACCATCGACGTGTTCGGCGGCAAGTATAACGACCGCGCCCGAATCCTGACCGCCGATGGTTCCACCCTGCAGAACCGCGATCGCGCGTCGGTCGCGCTGCTGAACCAGGTCAGCGCCGAATATTTCGGCCGTTACCTCGACAATCGCCTGACCTTCACCGCCGGCATCCGGGCACCGTTCTTCCGGCGTGAGCTGAACCAGTTCTGCTTTACGCAGGTCTCCAACGGCAACGTTCGCTGCACCGACGAGCCGGTTCCGGCCGGCGTGGTCATCATCGACCCGAACGTGCCGCGGACCGGTGCCATCCCGTCGAATGCCTTCTACAGCCCGTACGAACGGACCGTGAAGTACAGCCCGATCCTGCCCTCGGGGGGTGTGTCGTTCGACTTCGACGGCGGTCACAGCGTGTACGCCAGCTACGGCCGGAATTTCTCCTCACCGTCGACCGACAACCTGTATCGCTCGGTCAACATCGACGTAAAGCCGGAGTTCACCAACAGCTACGAAGCGGGCTATCGCTTCCGCTCGGGCAAGGTCCAGGCGCAGCTGGCCAGCTACTACGTCGACTACAAGAACCGCATCGTCACTGCGCAGGATCTCGATCCGGCCAGCCAGACCTTTGGTTCGACTCTCGACCGCAACGTCGGCGATGCCCGCGCCTACGGCCTGGACGGCCAGGTCAGCTATCGCCCGGTCCGCGACTTCAGCATCTATGCTTATGCGTCGTACATCGACTCCAAGCTGAAGGAAGACGTGCTCGGCACCGCTACTGCTACCGCCCTTGCGACCTCGCCTTGCCCGGCAGGGACCCCGGTCGGCACGACCTGCCAGATCGTCGCCGTCAACACCAAGGGCGCCGAGTTCGTCGAAACGCCTAAGTTCAGCTTCGGCGGCCGCGTGCAGAAGGACTTTGGCCCGGTCTCGCTCGGCGTTCAGGGCAAGTGGACCGGTAAGCGTTATTCGACCGACGACAATGGTCGGGGCGTAAACCGGCTGGCGAACACGGACGACCTGCCGATCAACGATCGCGGCCGGACGGATGCGTATACGGTCATCGATGCCGACATGCGGATCGCGCTCGACACTCTTGCCCCGTCGCTCAGGGGGTCGAACCTGCGCTTCAGCGTGATCAACCTGTTCGACAGATATTACTTCGGCAACATCAACACCCAGAACACGCTGGCCCAGAACCCGCGCTTCTCGGTCGGTTCGCCGCGAACCTTCCAGGGCACGCTGACGCTGGGCTTCTAAGCTCAGCCAACCGCCAAGGCGGGAAAGGCGTCGCTCCCACCGGAGCGGCGCCTTTTCTTTTGCGCTGCCATGGTCGGGCCGCGTTGACCGGGCGGGCCGGCCTGTGGCAATCGGCCCCGGCTCGAGCGCGGGTATGATGTAATGGTAGCCTGTCAGCTTCCCAAGCTGAACGCGCGGGTTCGATTCCCGCTACCCGCTCCAGCCTGAAAGCGCCCTGCACGAAGCGGGTTGCCCGGCGGCGACCGGCACGCGAGCGCTTCCGGTGCGAGTTCCTCTGCCCGGCCGGAACCTCTCCCCACCGAAGCCTTTCTCCCCTCACACGAGGAGGCGAGCATGGACGACGGGCGGATCTGGGAGATGGAGGAACAGCTGTGGCACGGCGGCGAGGACGTCTACCAGCAGCTGGTCGATGAGGAGGTGGTGATGGCCCTGCCGGCCGAGCCGTTCATCTTCTCCCGCCAGCAGGCCATCGACGCGGTCAGGAACACGCCCCGGTGGGAGCAGGTCCGCTTCTCCGACCAGAAGGTGTCGCGACCCGCAGAAGGGCTGATCGTGATCGGCTACAAGGTCGATGCCAGCCGAGGCGGTGCGAGCTATCGCTGCTATGCCAGCTCGACCCTGCGGCGACGCGGCCATGACGACTGGACGGTGGTGCAACACAGCCAGGTCGTTCCGCTCAAGGGGTTGATCCGCGACGGTGGACGCGCCTGAGCGAGCATGCCGTCACGCCCGAAGGGCGCTATTTCGTCGTGCGCGGCCGCGTGTGGCGATGCGCGAACCCGGGCCTCGCGCCGGAGCGCCGGGCGGAGCTCGTCCGCGACCTGATGCGTGCGCGGCGAGCGATGGGCGAGGCACGCCGCTCGGGCGACCGGGCGGCAGGCAAGTCGGCCAAGGCAGCGGTTGACCGGGCCAAGCGCGCGCTCGGAGAACGCGGCGAGCCATGGTGGACCGACGGCGCACCGGACTGGAACCGCTACCTCGTCGGCAACACTCCCTACGCCGACTGGTATGCCGCGCTTCAGATCCCTCCGGGCACGGCCGGATAGCCGGCGCTCTCCAGGCTAGAGGCGAGCAGGTCGGCGCAGGCCTGCGCTTCCGTCATGTCTTCCGAACGAACAACGAAATTCGCCCCGACGCGCCCGTCGCGGAAGAAGGGATAGGAGCCGACCGCCACCCCCGCGTGGGTCAGCTCCGCCTCTCGCAGCAGGTCGGCGACCTCGCTTTCCGGGGCCATTGCGCCGATCGTCACCGACACCAGGGGCCGCCCGCCCTCCAGCGTACCGGTCAGCGCGTCGAGCATCCCCGCCGTGATGTGGGGCACCCCCGCAAGGAGGAAGAGATTGCCGATGCGGATGCCGGGTGCGCCCGACATGCGGTTGGGAATGAGGTCGGCTCCCTCGGGCACCCGCGCCATCCGCAAGCGGCCTTCGTTGATGCCGCCCCGCGTCGCGTAATAGGTCTCCAGCGCCGCCCGTGCGTCCGGATGGACCACGACGCTGGTGCCGAGCGCGGCGGCGATCGCGTCCACGGTGATGTCATCGTGCGTGGGCCCGATCCCGCCGGTGGTGAAGAGGTAATCGTGCGCGGCGCGAAGGACGTTTACCGCTTTGACGATCCGCTCCTGCCGGTCTGGCACGACTCGCACCTCCTCCAGGCGGATGCCCTGCACGTTCAGCCAGCGAGCGAGTTGTGCGATGTTGCGGTCCTGGGTGCGGCCGGACAGGATCTCGTCGCCGATCACGACCAGGGCAGCTGTCCAGACCGTCTTTCGCTCGCTCACCGGTCCCCGCTCCCTTCGACTTTTCCGCGCCGACGCCCTATCTAAGCGCTATGACCGAATATATCACCGTTGCTGCCGACGACCGCAGCGAGGCGCGTAATGGCGTGATCAAGTTGCATGGCCCCGACGGCTTCGAAGGAATGCGCCGGGCAGGCCGGCTGGCGGCGGAAATCCTCGACGGGCTGGTGCCGCACGTGGTCCCCGGGGTGACCACCGCCGCGCTGGACCGGATCGTCCACGATCATATGCGCAGCGCCGGCGCGGTTCCGGCGACGCTCGGCTATCGCGGCTATACCCACAGCTGCTGCATTTCGATCAATCACGTGGTCTGCCACGGGATCCCGGCCGACAAGCCGCTCAAGGATGGCGACATCGTCAACATCGATGTTACCCCGATCCTCGACGGCTGGCACGGCGACACCAGCCGCATGTACCTGGTCGGCGACGTGTCCCTGAAGGCGCGCAAGCTGGTCGACATCACCCACGAATGCCTGATGCTCGGGCTGGAGCAGGCACGTCCGGGCAACCGGCTGGGCGACATTTCCGCCGCCATCCAGCGCCACGCCGAAAAGCACCGCTACTCGGTCGTGCGGGATTTCTGCGGCCATGGTCTCGGGCGGCTGTTCCACGATTCGCCGGAGGTGGTCCACGCCGGCCGCCCCGGCACCGGTCCGGAGCTGAAGCCCGGCATGTTCTTCACCGTCGAACCGATGATCAACATCGGCCGCGCCGACTGCAAGATCCTGGAGGACGGCTGGACCGCAGTCACCCGCGACCGCTCGCTGTCGGCGCAGTTCGAACACTCGATCGGCATCACCGAAGACGCCTGCGAGATCTTTACGAAAAGCCCGGCTGAGCTCGACAAGCCGCCCTACGCCTGAGCCTAGCGGGTGCCGGTCAGGCGCTCCGGCTCGTTGGCCGCATCCCATGCCTGCACCAGTTCCTCGGCGCGCTCGACGTCGGCAGGGAAGTCGACTTCGCCCCATTCATCACCGCTGATGTCCAGCGTGCCGACGTGGCCGTTCTGCGCCAGGTGGTGGATCACCCGCAGGTACCAGATGTTGGTGCCCTCGGAAGTCCGCATGGCGCGCTCGATCGCATCGCGGAAGCGCTCTGCGCCACCATCGCGGAAGGCGAGCAGGCCGATCGATTCGGCGTTCACGCCCTCGTTCAGCCGCTTGCCGATGGCGCGCAGCTTTCCGTCGGCCGCGACGATCACCTTCATGTCGTCGGCGTCGTAGCCGTCCTTGCGGTCGATGGTGACGCAGATTCCGGCGCCGCGGTTTGCGACAACCCGGGCCATCAGATCCTCCGACACCATCGTGTCGCCGTTCCACACCAGCAGGTCGCCCGCCAGTTCCTCGCGGGCGATGAACAGCGAGCCGAGATTGTCGGCGACCTTGTAGAAGGGGTTGAACAGCGTCCGTACGCGCGGCCCCTCGCCTGCCGCGCGGCGGCGCTGCAGCGCGGCCTCTATCTGGTCGTCGCGGAAGCCGGTCACGACCACCGCCTCATCGACCCCATTGGCGGCCAGGGTGTCCAGTTGCCGGTCAAGCAAGCTTCGTCCTGCGAACTCGATCAGGCACTTGGGCCGGTTCGCCGTCAGCGCTCCGAGCCGCGATCCCTGGCCGGCGGAAAGGATGATTGCCTTTTTCACCCCTCCCATGTGCGCGACGATTGCGGCAAACCGGTGGCGACCCTTACAAGAGGTTGGGCCGGCATTCGGGGGAAGGCATGAAAAAGGTCGAGGCGATCATCAAGCCGTTCAAGCTGGACGACGTGAAGGACGCCCTTCACGAGGTCGGCGTGACCGGCATGACGGTGACGGAGGTCAAGGGGTTTGGCCGCCAGAAGGGCCACACCGAGCTCTATCGGGGCGCCGAATATGTGATCGATTTCCTCCCCAAGGTGAAGATCGAGGTGGTGGTCGAGAGCGGCCTGGTCGACAATGTGGTCGAGGCGATCGCCGCCGCCGCCCGGACGGGGCGGATCGGGGACGGGAAGATCTTTGTCTCGACAGTGGACGAGGCGATCCGCATCCGCACCGGCGACCGGGGGGCAGATGCGATCTAGCCGATGAGCAGCGATCCCCGCCTCGCCTCCATGTCCCCAGAAGAGCTCCGCCGGGCGATGCGCGCGCTTGGCTACCGCACACAGGCCGACCTTGCCGGGGCGATCGGGGTCAGCCGGTCCGCGGTCAGCCTGTGGCTGGAGGGCAAGGTCGGCGTCCCGCGGCCAGTGGCCATGCTGCTGCGGATGCTGGTCGCGGCGCAGCGGCGGGCGTTTTGAGCGCGTGAGCGATGTTCATGCCCTGATCGAGCAGCTTGCCGGACTGCTCGAGATTGCGGGTGTCGGCGTCATCCTTGGCGGCGTGCTGCTCGCTACGGGGCTGTTCGTGCACCAGGGAACGCGCGGAATCGGCTGGACCGCAGCCTATGAGCGCTACCGCGCCAACCTTGGCCGCGGGATCCTGCTCGGCCTGGAACTGCTGGTCGGAGCGGACATCATCGCCACGATCACCGCGCCGTTGACCTACCAGAGCGTCGGACTGCTTGGCCTGATCGTGCTCATCCGCACGTTCCTGAGCTTCTCGCTGGAGACCGAAATCGAAGGCTGCTGGCCGTGGCAGCGCCGCGGACGCGAGAAGGAGAACGGCCCAGCCGGCGAACGTTAGACCTTTTCCTCGCCCGGGATTGGGGTCTCGGTGTGCAGCGTTTCGCGAACGTAGAGCCGCTTTACGAGGACGTAGCAGACCACCGTCAGGGGTGCGGCGAAGACGATCCCCAGGGCTCCGAACAGCGTGCCAAAGGCGATCAGCGAGAAAATCAGGATCGCCCCGGGCAGATCGACCGCCCATTGCTGTATCAGCGGGGACAGGGCGTAACCTTCGATCTGCTGGATGACCACGTAGAGCCCGACCGTCCACAGGGCGAGCTGCGGATCGATGGCGAGCGCCAGCAGCACCGCAGGCACCGCGGCGAGGATCGGCCCGACGAACGGAATGAACTCCAGCAAGGCCGCGAGCAGCCCCAGCGCGAGTGCCGACGGCACCCCGATCAGCCACAAGCCGAGCCCGGTCAGCACGCCGATGATCAGCATGGTCAGCAGCTGCGCTTTTAGCCACAGCTTCAGCGCCTGCCCGCTCTCCTCCAGCGCATTGGCGAAGAGGTCGCGCTTGCCATCGGGCACCAGCTTGATCAGCCCGGTTCGGTAGAATGCAGGCTGCGCGGCGAGGAAGATGCCGCCGACCACGATCAACAGGGCGTCGGTAAGCCCTCCGCCGAGCGACATGGCGAAGGAGCCCAAGGTTGACGCCATGCCCCCGCCCTTGCTGGCGGTCCCCGTCAGCTGGTCGAGCTGGCCGCCGAGGCCAAAGCCGGCGAGCCGTTGCTTGAGCGACTCCCATGCCTTCGGGATTGCCTCGGACAGCCCCTCCGCCTGGGCTATGATCTGGCCGCCGAACAGGGCGCCGGCTGACCCGATCACGGTTGCGACGATGAGCACCGACAGCAGGAGCGAAAGGTTCGGCGGCAGGCGGGTCCAGCGGCCGATCGCCTCTGCGAACGCGCGGAACAGGGTCGCCACAACGACAGCCCCGAAGACCATCAGCAGGATGCTGCGCAGCATCCATGCCAGCAGCGCCAGTGCGACCAGCGCGATGACGATCAGCACTCGCCGGACGAACTGCGCTTCGCTGGTCCCTGCCCCTACCCCGTCCCGCAACACGTGTCTCCCGCCAGTTACGGCAGGAGAAGCGCTTGAGAGTCCTTGCGGTTCCGCAACGAGCTATCCGTCGCTGCCGGGCTCCGCCTGCTTGCGGTGCATTTCCGCGGTCGCCGACTCCGGCAAGACGCCCGATGCGAGCACCTGTGCCTTGTTCTTGAAGCCGTGGACCACCGCATGCTCGCCCTTCAGCATCGCTTCCCAGCCGGTCTTGGCGACATCCGCCGGATCGTCCTTCTTCGCCTGCCCGACCTTGGTGTCCTCCATGCCGGCCCGCCCGAAGAACTCGGTCTCGGTCGCCCCCGGCTTGAGGCAGGTCACGGTCACGCCAGTGTCCTTGAGCTCATTGCCGAGCGCCGCGGCGAAGCTGTCGATGAACGCCTTGGACGCGTTGTAGACCGCATGGAACGAGCCGGCGAGATGACCCGCAATCGAGCCGGTGATCAGGATCCGGCCCTCCCCACGTTCGACCATTCGCCTGGCGATCGGCTGGATCAGCAACAAGGTGCCCGTGATGTTCGTGTCGATCACGTGCCGCCAGTCGCGCGCTTGCTGGGTCAGGAACGCGTCCCCCAACCCGTGCCCGGCATTGGCGACCAGCACATCCACCTGGCGCTCCCCAATGGCATCAAGCAACTGCCGGACGCCCTGCTCGGTGGACAGATCCGCCTCGATTGAGCGGACGCTGCCCTCCAAGCCCGCGGCCGCATCCACCAACGGCGTGTCCGAAGCGACGATCAGGTCGTAGCCGTCCGCCGCGGCCAGCCGGGCAATCTCCAGGCCGATGCCGCTGCTGGCGCCGGTCACGATTGCAAGTTTGTTGGCCATGTTGTCCTCCTCAGGCGGTCGCCATGGCCGGCTCGGCCGCGGCCGTGCGGGGCTTCGCCATCTCCGGCTTGAGCACGATCTTGGTGTAGGCGTCCTGCTCGTCATGCCAGTGGCGGTACATGTCGGGCGCCTCCTCCAGGCTCGCACGGTGCGAGATCATGAAGGTGGTGTTGAGCTTGCCCTGCTGGATCATCTCCAGCAGCGTCTTCGTGTAGCGCTGCACATGCGTCTGGCCGGACTTGAGCGTCAGCCCCTTCTCCATCAGCTGGCCAAGCGGGAACTTGTCTGCGAACCCGCCGTACACGCCCGGGATCGAGACCCGCCCGCCCTTGCGGCAGGCAAGGATCGCCTGGCGCAGCGCATGCGGCCGCTCGGTGCCGAGATAGGTGTGGGCCTTGACCGTATCGATGATGTTGTCGATCGCCAGACCGTGGCTTTCCATGCCCACGCAGTCGATTACCGCGTCCGGGCCGATCCCCCCAGTCATCTCGGTCAGTGCTTCGAGCACCTCTACCTCGCGATAGTCGAGCACCTCCGCGCCCATCTGCTTGGCCAGCTTCAGCCGGTTGGGGTAGTGATCGATCGCGATCACCCGGTGCGCGCCCATCAGCTTGGCACTCTGGATGGCAAACAGGCCGACCGGTCCGCAGCCCCAGACGGCGACCGTATCGCCTTCCTCGATGTCTGCATTCTCCGCCGCCATCCAGCCGGTCGGCAGGATGTCGGACAGGAACAGCACCTTGTCGTCCTCCATCCCGTCCGGGATGACGATCGGCCCAACGTCGCTGAACGGCACGCGCAGATATTCCGCCTGGCCGCCGGCATAGCCGCCGGTCAGGTGGGCATAGCCGAACGCGGCGCCCATGGGGTGACCCATCAGCGTTTCGGACGCGTCGGAGGTTTCGGCTGGGTTGGAATTGTCGCAGGCGCTGAACTGCGTCTTCTTGCAAAAGAAGCAGTCGCCGCAGCTGATGGTGAACGGGACAACGACCTTCTGTCCCTTCTTCAGCGTTGACTTGGCGCCGACCTCCACCACTTCGCCCATGTTTTCGTGACCGAGGATGTCGCCGGCCCGCATGGTCGGAATGTAGCCGTCATAAAGATGAAGGTCGGACCCGCAGATGGCGGTCGAGGTGATCTTAATGATCGCGTCGCGCGGATTGACGATCTGCGGATCGGGGACCGTGTCGACGCGGACGTCGTGACGGCCATGCCAGGTGACTGCACGCATGGATTGAACTCCTTAGATCCGGGCTTCGGTCGGGGTTTCGGACTTGCGCGCCGACGGTGAGGCGTTGACCGGCACTTCTCCGGTTTCCATCAGCTGCTTGAAGCGGCGCAGGTCGCGGCGCGCCTGCACGTTCGGCTCGCGCTGGAGCACCTTGGCGACGAGGCGGCCAACCGCACCCGCGGGCGGCTTGTAGCGGACCAGCAGCCGGACATAGGTGCCGCGGCCCGGCGGTGCGTCGGCTAACTCAACCCGGCCGTCGGTCTCGATCTGGCTGTCCGGCTCCGACACCCAGGCGATGGTCTCGCCCGGCTTGTCCTCGACAATCCGCGTGATCAGCTCGACGGTGGCGCCGGCCGGCGCCTCGATCGTCCAGCGCGAGCGGGTCTCGTCGAGCTTGCTGATCTCCCGGACATTATCCATGAACTCGGGAAAGCGCGTGAAGTCCCGCCACACCTGGTAGAGCTCGTGGCGGGGCTTGCCGATGGTCAGGGTTCGCCCGATCAGCGCCTTGCCGTCCTGGTTGTTGGTGGAGCCCTGCCTGGCCTTTCCGCGCAGCACATGGTCCGGGGCGTCGGACAGCAAGGGGCCGTTGGGCTCCTGGTCCTCGTTCATCCTGCGCGCGAAGAAGATCGCCGCGCCGGCGGTCGCGGCGGCCAGGCCAAGGCCGATCAGCGTGCGGCCCGTACCTGACGATCCGGTGTCGCGATCGACTCGGCTGCGATCCGGCCCCTTGCGATGCGCCCGCTCCGCCTCGTCGCGATTGTTGCGCGCGACCTCGTCTGCGACCGACGCTCGTCGATCTCGATCCTGCGTTTGGTTAACCATGGACGGTATGCCTCTCTTCACTGCCCCGCGTTAACGATGCGGCTACCAGAGGGTTTCGTCCGCCAGCCACCGTCCCGACGATTAGCGACGAAGCGGCTTCGAGCAGGGGTGGATCAGTCCTCGTCGACCGGCAACATGCTGAACACCTGGGCGACGAAGGTCACCATCGCGACCAGCAGGCACCAGGCGACGCCAGCGGCGTAGGCGCCGCCATCGCTGTCGCCCCTGATCCCCAGCAGGAGCAACAGGAGGCCGAGAAGAGCCTGGGCGGCAAGGATGCCGTAGAAGAGTCGAGGTCTGCGGGGCCTGATGCCCCGGGCCCGGTTCCAGATCGGACTGCGGACCGGCCAGAACAGCAGGAACAGCGCCAGCAGGATGGTCAGCGTCGGCCAGAGCCGCTCAGGGGCCACGGCGGCAAACGGCAATGGCAGGAGCGCGAAGGTCAGTGCCCCCAGGCCGAAGATCAGCAGGATGCGGATATAAACCATGTCGAGCCGCGTCAGCGGCGCACTGGCGGAACGGAATGCCGTCAGCAGTCCCGAAAAGCCGATCACCGCCACGGCGATTGACGACAGCGCCGACAGGATCGCTATCCAGTCGGCTTTCTCGCTCATGCCGACGGCCAGCTTTCGAGGATCTCGACGAAACGGGTCAGCCAGGCATTCGTCTGGTGACCATCCACGACGCGATGATCGATGGTCAGTGTGACATAGGCCATCGGGCGGATCAGGATCGCGTCCTGGCCGCCGACTGTGCGCACCACGACGCGCTTCTCCAGCTTGCCGACGCCGAGGATCGCGGCCTGGCCCTGGTGGATGATGATCGGCGCGGCGAGGAGCGAGCCGGAGACGCCGTGGTTGGAAATGGTGAAGCTCCCGCCCGACACATCGCCGCCAGTCAGCTGGCCTTCGCGCGCGCGGCGGGTGAGATCGTCGAGTTTGGCGCCGACGTCCTCGAGGGAAAGCGATCCGGCGTCCTTGACTACCGGCACGACTAGCCCCTTGTCGCCGAGCGCGGTGCCAACGCCAATATCGATGGTTGAGGAAACGGCGATTCGATCGTCCATCCAGCGGCCGTTGATCGCTGGCGCGATCGCCATCGCCTGGGCCGCCGCCTTGACAATGTAGGCGGTGTAGCTGAGCTTCACGCCTCGCTCAGCCAGCGCCTTCTTGTGCGCCGCGACGGCGGAGAAATCGGCTTCGAACAGGGCGGTAACGTGCGGCGCATCGGCGACCGCGCGGACCATGTTCTCGGCGATCTTCAACCGCATGCGGTCGTGCGGGATGTCGCTGGCGGCGAACGGCTCGGCCACGCGCGGTTGGGCGATCGCCTTGTCGCCGCCGTCGACATGGCTGACGGTCGCCATGGTCACGGCGCGGTCGACGTCCTCGCGGGTGATGCGGCCATTGCGGCCGGTGCCGTGGATGCGGGACGGGTCGATGTCGTGCTGGAGGAGCGCGCGGCGGACGGAGGGAGAGAGCCGCGTCTCGATGTCACCGTTCGTCCCGAGCCAAGTCGAGGGACGTTCTCCTTGCGCAGGCAGACGTGTCGCGACTTCGCTCGACACGAACGGAGTTGGAGTCGGCTTCCCTTCTCCCACTGAAATCCGGCCCAGCAGCGCGCCCGGGACCGCTTCTGCGTCCGTATCGAGCAAGATCTCACTGAGCACCCCCGCAGCCGGCGCCGGCACCTCTTGCGTGACCTTATCGGTCTCAAGCTCCACCAGCGGATCGTTCTCCGCCACGGCCTCGCCGACCTTCTTCAGCCAGGCGCGGACGACGGCCTTGGTGCCTTCCTGCTCGTCCGGAACGCGGACTTCGATGCTCACTTCAGAACCCCACTAACCGGTCGATTTCCGCGCGGATGCGGATAACGCTCGGCACCGCCGCTTCCAGCAGCGCCGGATGATGCGGTGAGGGGATATCCGGCATCGTCACTCGCGCCACCGGTGCGTCGAGGTCGAGGAACGCCTCGTCCGCCACCACAGCCGCGATCTCCGCGCCGAAACCGCCGGTGCGCAGATCCTCGTGGACGATCAGGCAGCGGCGGGTGCGGCGGACGCTGTCGAGCACCATCTCGCGGTCCCACGGCATGAGCGTGCGCAGGTCGATCACGTCGGCGCTGACGCCCTCCGCCGCCGCTTCGCAGCGCGGGACCATGGCTCCCCAGGTGACGATCGTGATCCGGTCGCCCTCCCGAGTCTTTCTCGCCCGGCCGAACGGCAGCACGTACGCATCGCCCGGCCACGGACGCCGCGCCCAGCTGTCGTCCAGCATGGCGCGATGTTCGAAGAACAGCACCGGGTCGTTACCGCGGAGCGCTCCGCGCAGCAGCCCGACCGCATCCTCGGCATTGGACGGCACCGCGACCTTCCAGCCCGGGTTGTGCACGAACTGCACCTCGTTGGTTTGGCTGTGCCACGGGTCGCCGCACTTGAAGAACCCCCCCGGCACCCGCAGCACCATCGGCGCGGCGAAGCGGTTGGCGGTGCGCCAGCGCATCGTCCCGCAATCGTTGATCTGCTCGGTGGCGGGCTCGGCATATTTGCGGAACTGGATTTCCGGCACCGGCATGAGGCCGGCGAGCGCCATCCCAACGGCGCGCCCGACGATCCCTTCCTCGTTCAGCGAGGTATCGAATACCCGGTCGTGCCCGAATTTCTCCTGCAGCCCGAGCGTCACCGCATGAACCCCGCCCTTGGGCCCGACGTCCTCGCCGAAGACCAGCACCTTGGGGTTCGCTTCGAGCTCCTGATCGAGCACTCGGCGGATGGCAGTGACCATGTTGATCCGCTGGCCCTCGGGCCGCGGCTGGTCGGTGCCGTCCGCCTCCAGCCCCGCGCGGCCCCCGACCTCGGAATGCTTGCCGGAGAAGAAGACGTCGTCGGCGACTTGGTCGGCCGGCAGCACGCCACGACCCTCCGCCTCCTCGCGGGCGCGATCCACTTCCCACGCGACCTCGTTCTCCAACTGCTCCCAGTCGCTGTCGCCGATCTGCAGCCCGGCGCAATGCGCCTTTAGCTTGGGCAGCGGGTCGCGCGCCCATTCGGCGGCGATCGTTTCAGGTGGCTTGTAGGTCTGCGTGTCCTGGTAGCTGTGCCCTTCCAGCCGCGGCACGGTCAGCCGCAGCAGCGCCGGCTTGCCCGAGCGAACATAGGCTACCGCCTGATCGATCAGCCGGGCCGCCTCCACCGGATTCGTGCCGTCACCATTGAAGATCGTCAGGCCCTGGAAGCTCGCCAGGTTGGCGGCGATGTCCTGCCCGGGCGTCTGGTAGGTCGAAGGCACTGAGATGCCGTAACCATTGTCTTCCACATAGAAGAGCAGCGGCAGCGCCTGCGTCGTAGCGATCGTCAGTGCCGACCAGAAACCGCCGGTCGCGCAGCTGGCATCCCCGCCCAGCACCAGAGCGATGGCGTCCGCCGGACCATCCTTGAGCACCTCCGCCTTGTAGCGGATCGCCTGCGCCCAGCCGGCCGCCGGCGTATATTGCGCCCCCACCCCGCCGCACATCGGCAGGGCATGGGCGCCGCCCGGATTGGGATAGTTGAACACCACGCCAATATCGCGCCCGCCCGAATAACCGCCCGCCCGGCCCATGCCGGATCCCAGCGCGTCGGCCAGCGGCACCCCGAGCGCTAGAAGCAGCGGCCGCGAGCGGTAGTAGCCACACGCCGCATCGCCGTCGCGCAGCTTGAGACCAAGCAGCACCTGCGCCATGTCGTGGCCGCGAGCGCTGAACTGGTAGAGGACCTTCTTCTCGGGAACGAGGATCTCTTCCTCGATCCGGTCCATTTCCCGGCTGGTCAGGACCAGCCGGGCAACCTCCCGCCAGTCCGTGTCGGTCGTAAACTGCGGGTCCGCGTCAGCCATGGGTGGCAGGGTCGTTCAGGGTCTCGACCACCGCCGCCACGAAGCGATCGACGGCTTCGTCCGCCATCCCAAGGACGTTGATGCGGCCGCTGTCGGCCATGTAGACCGCGTGGCGCTCACGCAGGTGCAGCACCTGATCGCGGCTCAACGGAAGCATGGAGAACATGCCGTACTGGTCGGCGATGAAGGCCAGCCGCTCGTCCGCCGCCGCCAGCTGCTCGCGGACGCGGGCGATCCGCTCGCGCATCGAGTCCAGTTCAGCCAGCCAGTCGGCCCGCAACCCCTCGTCCTCCAGCACGATCCGCACCGCCGCCGCGCCATGATCGGGCGGCATCGACCAGGCCTCGCGCGCGAGTTGCAGCACGTGGGCCATGGCGGTGGCGCTGGCTTCGCGACGCTTGGCCTTCAGGTAGAAGGCCCCGACGCGGTCGCGATACACACCGAAATTCTTGTCGCAGCTTTGCGCGATCAGAACTTCGTCGCAGGCTGCCAGCATGCCGCGCAGCCCGCGCGCATCCTCGTCCAGCCCACGGCCGAGCCCCTGGTATGCAATGTCGATGAACGGCAGCAGCCCACGCTCCGCAACCAGCCGGGTCACTTCGTCCCATTGCGCATCGGTCAGGTCCGCGCCGGTCGGATTGTGGCAGCAGCCATGCAGCAGCACCACATCGCCGCGCCGCGCTTCGCCCAAGCTGGCCAGCATTTCGTCGAAGCGGATCTCTCCGGCTTCCCGGTCATAATACGGGTATTCGACCAGCTCGAGCCCCGCGCCGCGTGCCAGCGGCACATGGTTCGGCCAGGTCGGCGTGCCCACGAACAGTCGCGCGTCGGGATTAGCGCTTCGGACCAGCTTGAAGCCCAGGAACAGCGCCCCGCAGCCGCCAGGCGTCTGCACCCCCGCGATGCGCTCGTCCCCCGCATGGTCGCCCAGCAGGATCGGGCGCAGCAGTTCGGCAAATCTCTTGTCGCCCACGCTGCCAAGATAGGACTTGGTTTCCTGTTGCTCCCACAGGCGCCGCTCGGCTTCCTTGACCGCGCGCAGGATCGGGGTGCGTCCTTGTCCGTCGCGATAGACGCCCACGCCGACGTCGATCTTCTCCGGCCGCGGGTCTGCGTCGGCCAGCGCAATCAGCGCCAGCAGCGAATCGCTCTGCATTGGTGGGAGGTCGGAGATGCCGGGAACGGCGGTAGTGCTCAGCATGAGCGGGCTCTAGCGCGACTTGTGACTTGGCGGAAGCTTCCGGCGGGAGGCACCGCGGTCAGGCATCATAATCCACCGCCACGCCTTCGCCCTTGGGCACCGACTGGCACGTCAGGACATAGCCCGCCTCAATCTCCTCGTCGGTCAGGCCGTAGCGCGCCGCCATGCTCACCTCGCCCGCAGTCACCCGGGCGCGGCAAGTGGCGCAGACGCCGGCCTTGCAGGCGAAGGGCGCGGGCAAGCCGGACTCGCGCGCGCTGTCGAGGATGTTGCCGTGCGTGAAGGGCACCTTTCGGGTGCGCCCGTCGAGTGTGACGCTCATCGTCAGACCGCTCGCCTGCTGCTGAAGCTGCGCCATCTCGGCGGCGAGCGCGGCGGAGGGCCGCCCGGCGGTGAACCGCTCGACGTGGATCCGCTCATGAGCGATGGCCCGTTCGGTCAGCGCCGCTTCCGCCGCGTCCATCATCGGTCCCGGTCCGCAGATGAACCAGGCGGCGACCTCCTCCGGCTCCGGCACCAGGCTGGCGATCGCAGCATCGCAGGTTTCGCGGTCGAGCATGCCATTGAACAGGCGGACGTCGCCTTCCTCGTCCGACAGGAAGTGGAACAGTTCGAAGCGGCCGAGATAGCGGTCTTTCAGCGCCGCCAGCTGCTCCAGGAAGATGATCGAACCGGCGTCGCGATTGCCGTAAAAGAGCGTGAAGCGGCTCTCAGGCTCCGTGCTGAGCGCGGTCCGGATCAACGACATGACCGGCGTGATGCCGGACCCGCCGGCGAAACCGACATAGCGCTGCGCCTGCCCCGGATCGAAGTCGACGGTGAACGAGCCATGCGGCGGCATGACGTCAATCTCGTCGCCCGCCTTCAGGTCCCGCGCCACCCAGTTGGAAAAGACACCGCCGGCGATCTGCTTCACCGTCACCATCAGGTCGCCGTCCGCCGGCGCGGTGCACAATGAGTAGTTGCGGCGCACTTCCTCACCTTCGATGAAAGTACGCAGGGTCAGATGCTGGCCAGCGCGGAAGCGATACAGGTCGGCAAGCTCGCCCGGCACGGCGAAGCGGATGGATCGCGCCTCATCGGTCTCGGGCACGACCTCGGCAACCGTCAGCCGGTGGAAATCCTTGGTCACCATGTGGCGTCTGGGTAGGTCCGGGGGAGGTACTGCATGATCGCGAGCAGATGGCCGAGGTGCTCGCTATGGTGCCCCCGCCGGCCGCCGAGGATCGGTCGCTGGTCCGCCGGCTGATCGAGCCGCGCGTCGGCCAGCACTCCGGCGATCGCGGCGCGATACTCTTCTTCGAAGCCGCGCGGGTCCGCCGCGATGCCGCGCTCGATCGCCATCGCAAGCTGCTCGTCGACCTCGAACAGTTCGGGCACGAAGCGCCAGCACCAGGCAAGGGCATCGGCGGTCCGGCGCGCGCTTTCCTCGGTCCCGTCGCCCAGTCGCACAACCCATTCGGCGGCGAGTTCGCGGTGGTAGGCAACCTCCTTGACTGCCTTGGCGGCGATGGCGGCGATCTGCGGGTCGGCCGAGCGCTCCAGCCGCAGGTAGAGCAGGTGCTGGTATGTCGAGAACAGCAGTTGCCGCACCATGGTCCGTGCAAAGTCGCCGTTCGGCTGCTCCACCAGCCAGCAGTTGCGGAAGTCGAGCACGTCGCGCTTGAAGGCGAGGGTGTCCGCATCGCCCGCTTCGCCCAGCAGCAGAGTGGCCTGGCCCACTAGGTCGAGCGCCAGATTGGCAAGGCTGAGGTCGACCTCGACGGATGGCGCGTGCCCGCACCATTCGCTCAGGCGCTGCCCCAGGATCAGGGAGTCGTCACCCAGCCTGAGGAGGTAGTCGACGCGGACCGGGTCGTGTGGCGCTTCGGCGGGAGCATCGAACGCGCCATGCGGCCGGATCTTCTCGGCCACGGCTTCGTCCTCGGGACGGATGGGGGGGAGAGAGGGCACTAAAGGTTCCGCTTGCTTCGAGCGAAGTCGAGAAGCCTTTTCGAGCGCAGTCGAGAATGCCTCGGCTTCGCTCGGCTCGGGTCCTCGACTTCGCTCGGACCGAACGGACATTGGCGACGCATGACCACTAGATATGCTTCACCACGTCTGGAATGTCGTAGAATGTCGGGTGGCGGTAGACCTTGTCGGCGGCCGGCTCGAACAACGGGCCTGCCTCGTCCGGGTCGCTGGCGATGATGTCGGCCGAGCGCACGATCCACAAGCTGACGCCTTCCTGCCGGCGAGTATAGGTGTCCCGCGCATGGCGGAGTGCGAGTTCCGCGTCGGGCGCATGAACGGAGCCAACGTGGCGGTGGGCCAGCCCCCCCTTGCTACGAACGAACACTTCCCACAGCGGCCAGTCGGACATTCAACTCTCTCTCGTCATTGCGAGCGCAGCGAAGCAATCCAGTGTCTCAGATCGAAGTGACTGGATTGCTTCGTCGCTTCGCTCCTCGCAATGACGAGGTCAAGCGGCGCTGCGTGCTTTGCGCTTCGTCTCGTACGCCGCCGCAGCCTCCCGCACCCAGGCGTTCGTCTCCCACGCCTCGCGCCGCGCCGTCATCCGCTCCCTGGCGACCGGGCCCTCGCCCTTCACCACGGCGTAGAATTCATCCCAGTCGATCTCGCCGAACTCATAGCCGCCCTTTTCCTCGTTCCACTTGAGGTCGGCATCGGGCACCGTCAGCCCCAGATACTCCGCCTGCGGAACGGTGATGTCGACGAACTTCTGACGCAGCTCGTCATTGGTCTCGCGCTTGATCCGCCAGCGTAGAGACTGCGCCGTGTTGGGCGAATTGTCGTCCGGCGGGCCGAACATCATCAGCGACGGCCACCACCAGCGGTTGAACGCGTCCTGCGCCATTCTTTTCTGGTCCGGCGATCCGTTCGCCATCGCCATCATGATCTCATAGCCCTGGCGCTGGTGGAAGCTTTCCTCCTTGCACACCCGGACCATCGCTCGCGCATAAGGGCCATAGCTGGTCCGCTGCAGCGGGACTTGGTTCATGATCGCCGCACCATCGACCAGCCAGCCGATGGCGCCGATATCGGCCCAGGTGAGCGTCGGATAGTTGAAGATCGTGCTGTACTTGGCCTTGCCCGAGTGCAGCGCCTCTATCATCTCCTCGCGGCTGGTACCCAGCGTCTCCGCCGCGCAATAGAGATAAAGGCCATGCCCTGCCTCGTCCTGCACCTTGGCGAGCAGGATCGCCTTGCGCCGCAGGGACGGCGCGCGGGTGATCCAGTTGCCCTCCGGAAGCATGCCGACGATTTCACTATGGGCATGCTGGCTGATCTGCCGGGTCAACGTTCGCCGATACGCCTCCGGCATCCAGTCCTTCGGCTCGATAAACTCGTCCGCTGCGACGCGCGCCTCGAAGGCGGCGAGCAGTTCGGGATCCTCGATCGACTGGACGGTCGCGCTCTTGCTGAGTTCGGTCGTGTACATCATCGACATGTAGCGCTTGTACCGGCGCGCTTCAATTCGAGCCGGGTGCCCCCATCTTGCGGGGATGGTTCAGCTTTCCGTCCTCGATCTGTCCCCCATTGCCGACGGCTCCACCGCCGCCGAGTCGCTCCGCCAGTCCGGAGATCTTGCCGCCCATGTTGAAGCTCTCGGCTTCAGGCGCTTCTGGATGGCGGAGCACCACTCCATGCCGGGCATCGCGAGTGCGGCAACCGCCGTCGCCCTCGCCTACGTGGGAACCCGCACCAGGACGATCCGGATCGGCGCGGGCGGAATCATGCTGCCCAACCACGCGCCGCTCACCATCGCCGAGCAGTTCGGGACGCTCGAATCGCTGTTCCCGGGGCGGGTCGACCTCGGTCTTGGCCGCGCACCCGGGACGGACCAGGCCGCCGCTTATGCGCTGCGGCGTAACTTCCAGGCCGATGAAAACCAGTTCCCCCGCGACGTCGTCGAACTGATCGACTATTTCCGCGGGGGCAGCGGCCGCCGCGTCCGCGCCATCCCCGGCGAAGGCCTGTCCATCCCGGTCTGGATCCTTGGCTCCAGCCTGTACGGGGCCCAGCTGGCGGCGATGCTGGGCCTGCCCTACGCCTTTGCGTCGCACTTCGCGCCGGGTCAGATGATGGACGCGATCCGTGTGTATCGCGAGCAGTTCCAGCCGTCGGAGCAGCTTGAGAAGCCCTATGTCATGCTGGGGTTCAACGTCTTCGCCGCGGACAGCGACGAGGAGGCGCAACTGCTGGCGACCTCCGTGCAGCAGGCGTTCGTCAATCTGCGCACCGGCAACCCGACGCAGCTTCCACCACCAAGCGCCGGCTTTCCGGACCGGTTGCCGATGGAGGCCCGGCTCATCCTGGAGCAGGTGCTGTCCTGCTCGGCCATCGGCGAGCCGAAGACCGTTCGGAACGGCGTCCACGCTTTTGCCGAACGCACCGGAGCGGACGAACTGATGATCACCTCGCAGATCTTCGATCCTGCCGCGCGGCTCAGGTCGTACAGCCTGCTGGCCGAAGCGATGGAGCCAGTCTCGGCCTGAACGCGCGTCACCCGGGCCTTGAGCCGGGGTCCGCCTTCCTTCAATGCGCGTCAGAACAAGGCGGGATGCCGGGTCACCGGGTCACGCCCAGCCTGACGGAGGCCATGTGAGCTACGAAACCATCGTCCTGGACCAGCGGGATAGTGTCGCCCGGATCACGCTCGACCGCCCCGACCGACTGAACAGCTTTACCCGGCAAATGCATGGGGAGCTCGCCGCCGCGCTCGACGAAGCCGCCGATTCGCGGGTCATCATCCTCACCGGCGCAGGGCGCGGGTTCTGCGCCGGGCAGGACTTAAACGACCGGGCCGTTGCCCCCGGCGAAGCGGTCGATCTCGGCGAGACGGTGGAGCAAAGCTGGAACCCGCTGATTCGCCGCCTGGCATCCATGCCGCAGCCGGTGATCGCCCGGGTCAACGGGGTTGCGGCGGGGGCCGGTGCGAACATCGCGCTCGCCTGCGACATCGTGGTGGCGGCGCGCTCGGCCCGGTTCATCCAGAGCTTCTCGGCCCTCGGCCTCATTCCCGATAGCGGCGGAAGCTGGCATCTTCCCCGCCTCGTCGGTCAGGCCCGGGCGCTTGGCCTTGCGCTGACCGGCGAGCCGCTGCCGGCCGACAAGGCGGCCGAGTGGGGCCTGATCTGGAAAGCGGTGGACGATGCCGAACTCGACGCGGAGGTCGACGCCATCGCGGGCAAGCTCGCCGGTTTGCCGCCGCTGGGGCTGGCAGCGATCAAAGGGATCATCCGGACTACCGGCGAGCGAACCCTGGACCAGGAGCTCGACCTGCAGCGTGACGAGATGAGGCGCCTCGGCTTCACGGAGGATTACCGCGAGGGAGTCGCTGCGTTCCTGGCGAAACGGACGGCACGGTTCGTGGGCCGCTGACCCAGCCCGGGACGCCGTTAACCTTCAGCTTTCGTGATCGTGGTTAATGCGTTATGGTCCCCGCCAGACTCGGGGGGACCCTGTCATGCAGAGACTATCGATCGGCGTTGCCGTGCTGGTGAGCGCGTCGGCCGCTTCCGCGAACACCGACTTCGGCGTCCGCTATGTCGGAGCACCGCCCCCTGCGAGAGCGGCCGTTCTCGGAGCGCCGCCCCCTTCCACCGCCTTGTCCGTCGGTCCGTCCGCCGCCGGTCCATCTTCCCTCCGAACGAGCAACGGCCGCTTCTCACTTTCCGGAGTGGCGGGCCTCGGCGCCCGCTACGGCCGGGTGACCAGCACCTTGCGCACTCCGGCGCACAATCGCGCGGTAGGGGGCGTCCGCAACAGCTGGCACCTCTCGGGCCGTGCTGTCGACATCGCTCGTCGTCCTGGTGTCACTCACGCCCAGATCGCGGCGGCATTCCGGGCGTCCGGCTACCGGCTGATCGAGTCGCTGGATGAAGGCGATCACAGCCACTTCGCATTTGCATCCGGCGGCGGCGCATCGCCTGCCTTCGTCTACCCGCCCCAGCTCAGCCGCGCGGCCGAGCCGGTCGCCCTGACCTTCCGGGTCGTGTCCGGCGCCTCCGGAGCGTCGCGCTAAAGCGCCCCGGCGCTTCCGGACGCGAGCACGCTGTCCACCCGGGCCAACGGCTCGGCGAGCACGGTCTCCACCCACCCGAACGCCAGCACCGCCGCGACTCCACCCCCCACGACCAGACAGGCGAACTCCATCGCCCGCGCCCTCCATCGGCTCTGCTCGTGCGCAACCGCGAGGCGTGGAACGGAGCGCCGCTCGACGGGAAGCCGCGTCGGCTTGCGCGCTTGCCCCGGAGCATCCTCCGCGACCGTATCAATCGGGACCAGATCCTGGGTCGCGACCCCGAAGCGGTGCGATCGCGCCCAGGCTACGCGAGCGATCACCACGTGGGCCCCGCGCCGGACCTCGATATAGCTCCCCGGAACCGGCGGATCCGCCGCCTGCAGGCCAAGTCCACGGGACGACATGTTGAGTACGCACACGTCGGACCAGCGTGATCCCTCCCGCATGCGCGCCTTGATCAGGACCTTGCGCCGGTCCTCGCGCGCCTTGAACCGTCCCGTCATCTCTGCGCCTGCCTCACGAAGCCTTGCGTGCGGCGTGTCAGGGTCATGCCTGTGGAGGCGTTGCAGTTCCCACCGTTTCGGAGCGGATCACCGGGGCGCGGTTCGGCCTTTCTTTCCCGCCAATCCGGGCTAGGACGATGCGATGAAAACTCCCCAGCTTCTCAATTACGCTCGCGACCAATGGATTCCTGGAGAGGCCGGCAGCCTGGCGGAGTTGCCGTCCGCGATCGATGGCTCACCGGTGGCGCTGACCGGGTCTGGCGGGCTCGATTTCGCCGGAATGGCGCAGTTCGCCCGGGAGGTCGGCGGCCCCGCGCTGCGCAAGATGACGTTCCACGAGCGCGCCCGGATGATCAAGGCGCTCGGCCTCGCCATTCTTGCCCGCAAGGAAGAGCTGTACGAGCTGAACTACGCCACCGGCTGCACCCGCAAGGACGGCTGGATCGACATCGAGGGCGGCGCCGGTACGCTGCTTTCCTTCTCGTCCAAGGGTCGCCGCGAACTGCCCGACGCGCATGTCCTGCTCGACGGCGCGCTGGAACCGCTCAGCAAGAGCGGTACCTTCGTCGGCCAGCACGTCTTCACCTCGCTGCAGGGCGTCGCGGTCCACATCAACGCGTTCAACTTCCCGGTCTGGGGCATGCTCGAGAAGCTCGCCCCAACCCTGCTCGCCGGGGTCCCCGCGATCGTCAAGCCGGCCAGCGCCACCGCCTGGCTGACTGAAGCGGCGTTCCGTGTGATGATCGAGGCCGGGGTGCTTCCCCCAGGTGCGGTGCAGCTGATCGTCGGCGGCGTCGGTGACCTGTTCGATCATCTGTCGCTGCAGGACGTGGTCAGCTTCACCGGCTCGGCGCACACGGCGATGAAGCTCCAGTCGCATCCTGTGATCGCGCGCGAATCGGTCCGCTTCATCGCCGAGCGGGACAGCCTCAACGCTTCGGTCCTCGGTCCGGACGCGGCGCCGGGCACGCCCGAGTTCGACCTGTTCGTGCGGGAGGTCGTCACCGAGATGACGGTCAAGGCTGGCCAGAAATGCACCGCCATCCGCCGCGCCCTTGCTCCAGTGCAGCACCTCGACGCGGTCGAGGCGGCGATACGCGACCGGCTGGCGAAAACGACGGTCGGCGACCCCCGTGACGAGGGCAGCCGGATGGGCGCGCTGGTCAACCGTGCCCAGCGGGACGACGTCAAGGCTCGCATCGCCGAGATTGCCGCTGCTGGCGCGCGGATCGTTGCCGGCGATCCCGAAGCTTCAGTCGGCCCGGCGGGCGGATCGTTCCTTCAGCCGGTGCTGCTCCGCACCGACGATCCTTGGACCTGCGACGCGGCGCACGACGTCGAGCCGTTCGGGCCGGTCTCGACCATCATGCCGTATGTCGACCTCGACGATGCGGTCCGCCTCGCCAATCGGGGACGGGGTAGCCTGGCGCTGTCGCTGTTCAGCCACTCACCCGAGGCGGCGCGTGACTTCGTGCTCGGCGCGGCAGCGTTCCACGGGCGGATGCTGGTGATCGACCGCGACAACCACAAGGATTCGACCGGGCACGGCTCGCCCCTACCCGTGCTCACCCACGGCGGTCCCGGCCGCGCCGGGGGCGGCGAGGAGATGGGCGGCATCCGCGGGGTGAAGCATTACATGCAGCGCACCGCCATACAGTCCTCGCCCGCGATGATCGCCGCAATCACCGAGCAGTACATCCCCGGCGGGCCCAAGCACGTCATCGACGCCCACCCGTTCCGCCGCCGCATGTCGGAACTGGAGGTCGGCGACACGCTGAAGACCGCCAGCCGCACCGTCAGCCTCGAGGACATCGAGCATTTCGCCCATTTCACCGGCGACACCTTCTACGCCCACATGGACGACGAAGCGGCCAAGGCCTCGCCAATCTTCGAAGGCCGCGTCGCCCACGGCTATCTGATCCTGAGCTTTGCCGCGGGCCTGTTCGTCGATCCCGATCCCGGCCCGGTGCTCGCCAATACCGGCCTGGAGAACCTCCGCTTCCTGACGCCGCTCTATCCGAGCGATTCGATGCGAGTCGAACTGACGGTCCGCTCCAAGTCGCTAAAAAGCGAGGACACGGGCGTGGTCCGGTGGGCGGTGGAGATCTTCAACCAGAACGATGAATTGGTCGCGACCTACGACCTGCTGACGGAGAACGTGCCTTAAAGCTCCGCGTGAGCGAGCGCGGCATCCACCACGCGACGGGACGCTTCGCTCGCTTCAGTCAGCGGCAGCCTTAAATCCTGCGGGAAGCGGGGCCGCACCTTGCCCAGAGCGTACTTTGCGGGTCCGGGCGAGGCATCGCTGAACAGCGCCGCGTGGAGCGGATAGAGCCGGTCCTGCAACTCCAGCGCCTTGTCCCAGTCGCGCTCCAGCGTCGCCTGGTGGAATTCGGCACACAATCGCGGAGCGACGTTGGCGGTGACGGAGATGCACCCGACACCGCCCATGGCGTTGAAGCCGAGCGCCATGTCGTCATTGCCGGAGAGCTGACAGAAACCCACTCCGCAGGCGAGCCGCTGCGCCGTCACCCGGGCGAGGTTGCCCGTGGCATCCTTGATCCCGACGACGCTCGGCAGCTTCGCCACTTCGGCCAGCGTCTCGACGCTGATGTCGGCCACCGTCCGGCTCGGCACGTTGTAGACGATGATCGGCAGGTCGGACGCTTCGGCCAGGGCGCGAAAGTGGGCCGCAATCCCCGCCTGGCTCGGCTTGTTGTAATAGGGCACGACCACCAGCGCCGCATCGGCCCCAGCCTCCTTCGCCACCTTCATCATCCGCATCGAAGCCGCGGTCGAATAGCTGCCGCAGCCGGCGATCACCGGCACCCGGCCGCGTGCCTGCTCGACGCACAGGCCGACCACGCGGGCATGCTCCTCCGCATTGAGCGTAGCCACTTCGCCGGTTGTCCCACACGGCACCAGGCCGCTGGAGCCCTCGGCGACCTGCCATTCGACCAGGTCGCGAAACGCCGCCTCGTCGACCTGGCCTGCGGTGAACGGTGTCACAAGTGCGGGGATTGAACCGGAAAACATCGCTGCGTCCCCTGACGCCGGATTCCATTCGTGCCGGCGTGGTGTAGGTTGGTGGCTGTTCAGACCCTGATAAGGACCGGCGAGCGACCATGTCCAGCATGAGACGAGTAGCTTATCTTCTTCCGCTGGTCCTTGGCTCGGCCGCGATCGCGTCCAGCCAGTATCACGCCCCCGGTTACCGTCCGGCGCCGGTTGCTCCTGCCCCCACCCTCTCGTCCGCCGCGGATGTGAACTGGGCGCTGGCCGACTGGCGGCGGCTGAAGGCGGCGAGCGGCTATGCGTTTGCCGACTATGCCCGGTTCATCAACGCCAATCCCGATTGGCCGGGCGAAAGCGCGATGCGCCGCAATGCCGAACGAGCGATGCGGCCGGGCGAGGACCCCGCCACCGTTCTGTATTTCTTCCGCACCGAGCAGCCGACCACGGCGACCGGGTTCGCACGGCTCGCCGAGTCGCTCAGCGCCTCGGGTCGGCCGGCGGAAGCCCTCCAGGCAGCCAAAAGCGCTTGGGGTGCGCCGGGCCTTTCGCCGACGGACGAATATGCGCTCTACCAGCGGTTCGGGAGCAGCTTCACTGCGGCCGACCACGATCGCCGGATCGATCGGCTGCTGCTGGAGCGTCACGCCAGCAACGCCTACCGGATGCTGGTCTCGGCCAGCCCCGGCCGCCGCGCCGCGTTCGAGGCGCGCATCGCCATGCTGCAGCGCTCGCCGGACGTGGAAGCGCGCTACAATGCGGTGGTTGGCCAGGTCACGACGGACGCCGGCCTGATGATCGACCGTGCACGCTATCTCAAGGCGGCCGGTTGGGACGCCGCGGCGCGCCAGCTCCTCGCCCGCCCCCACGCCTTTGCCTACCGGCCCGTCGATGCGGAGAAGTGGTTCGAGCTGCTGCTGACCACCGCGCGGGAAGCACAGGCGTCCGGTCAGTACGGCCTTGCCTACAACATCGCGCGCCAGGTGGACGACGCGCTTCCGGCCGGCGCCGACCTCGCCCTGCAATCCTATGGTGTTCGTGACGATTACACCTCGCTGACCTGGCTGGCGGGTACCGTCGCCCTGCGTGCGTTGCGGCAGCCCGCGAATGCGGTCGTGATGTTCGACCGCTACTCGCGTGGCGGACGCTCGCTGCAGGTGGTCAGCAAGGGCGCTTACTGGGCCGGCAGGGCCGCCAGCCAGGCCGGGCGCTTCGCCGAGGCGACCGCTTACTTCAGCCGCGCCGCGGCCTATCCGGAGCTGTTCTACGGACAGTTGGCGATGGAGCGGCTTGGACGCGCCGTGCCGGCCCCGGCCGCCGCTCCGGCGGTGGTTCTGACCGAATTGCAGCGGCAGGCCTTTCGTCAGAAGCGTCTGGCCCGCGCCACCGTGCTGCTCGGGCAGCAAGGCCGGCGCGACGAGCAGGCGCTGTTCATCCGCGCGCTGAGCGAATCGCTCAACAACCCCGCCGACCGCTGGTTCGCGAGCGAACTCGGCACCCAGATCGGCCGGCAGGACCTCGCGGTGTGGACCGCCCGCTCCGCCCGCAATGACGGCGATGCCTTTTATTACCGCCCGGCTTTCCCGACCATCGCAGCGGGGCTAAGCGACTATGGCTTGTGGAGCATCGCGCACGGCATCACTCGTCAGGAAAGCTCGTTCGACCGGACGGCGACAAGCCCCGTCGGCGCTCGGGGCATGATGCAGCTGATGCCGGGAACGGCGCAGGAGCAGGCGGGCAAGATGGGGTATGGCTACGACTACGGCCGGCTCACCAGCGACCCGGCCTATAACGTCATGCTGGGAAGCGCTTACTTCCAGCGGCTGCTGACGACGTGGAACGGCAGCTATCCGCTGGCAGTGGCGAGCTACAACGCGGGGGCTGGTAACGTCCGCAAGTGGATCCGCCAGAATGGCGATCCGCGGGCCGCTGGCGGCGATATCGTCGCGTGGATCGAGGACATCCCGTTCTCGGAAACCCGCGGCTACGTGCAGCGCGTGCTGGAAAACAGCGTGGTCTACGATCGGCTGAACCCGCGCCCCACGGCGCAGCCGCGCCAGCTCAGTCACTTCCTGGGCAAGTCGCGCCTGGGATGAGCGAACCGCGGCCGCGGTTCATCACCGCCGAAGGCTTCGCCCGGCTTCGCGCCGAGTATGAGCAGCTGTTCGGCATCGAGCGGCCGAAGCTCGTCGAGGTAATTTCCTGGGCGGCGGGCAACGGCGACCGCTCGGAAAATGGCGACTACATCTACGGGCGCAAGCGGCTGAGGGAGATCGACCGCCGGCTCGGCTATCTTTCGAAGGTCATGAAGGCGGCCAAGGTCGTCGACCCGGCACGGCAACCCGCCCGCGACCAGGTCCGCTTCGGTGCCACTGTCGAACTGGCGGACGAAGAGGACGAGCGGAGGACGCTGACCATCGTCGGCGATGACGAAGCGGACGCTGCCTCCGGCCGCATCGGCTGGAGCGCACCGCTTGCCCGAGCGCTGATCGGCGCGCGCGTCGGCGACGAGCGGGTCGTGCGCCTGCCGGCCGGCGAGAAGTCGTACGAGGTGGTGGGGCTCAGCTATCCCGAATAATCGTCATTGCGAGCGCAGCGAAGCAATCCGGGTCTCTCCTAGCCGAAAGCTGGATTGCCGCGCCGCTACGCTTCTCGCAATGACGCCAGACTGACCACTTTACCCCCATTCGCGGGCGGCTCTGCCGATACGGCTTTCGCGTACGCTCCTGCAATCGCATCCAGCGCGGCCAGCCGCGCCGCCTGCTTGTCGGAGGCGTCGATCACCGTCCATGGCGCCCAGCGTGTATCGGTCTGGGCGAAGATACGCTCCCACGCGGCTTGCAGCGACGCGCGCTCGGCCGGGCTGCGGAGTTCGTCGCCGTCCACCAGCCAGCGCCGCCAGGGATCGGCTTCGCGCCGCTGGAGCCGCTCCGCCTGGACCTCGTGCGACACGTGGAAGAACAGCTTCACGATCAATGTCTCATGCTCGTGCTGCTGGTTTTCGAACTCGTTGATCTCGTCGCAGGCGCGGGCAACCGACTTGGTGTCGGCGCGGCCAGCCACGATCTGCCGGACCACCTCCCGGTGCCAGCCATGATAGAAGATGGACGTCCGCCCGGAACGCGGCAGCGCGGTCCAGAAACGGGCAAGCCAATGCTGTTCGCGCTCGCCGTCGCGCGGCGGGCCGACGCATTCGGTGGCAACGTGACAAGGATCCCAAGCCGCGGCGAGCCGCTTCAGCGTGCCCTTCTTGCCGGCGCCTTCCCATCCCTCGAACAGGACAATCGCCCTGCGCCCGTGGACGATCTGTGCAGTCTGCAGCGAGGACAGCCGCTCCTGCACCGCGGCAAGCGCCGCGGCATAGTCTCCGCTGAACGGTGCGGCCCGTTCAAATCGCCTTAAATCGATCGGCACGCGGCGGAGGTATCGCATCCACCCCGGACCGGCAATCGATGGGACTGGCCCCGTTCGGTTTTTCGGCCGGCCTGTCCCGTTCCGGTACGCTCAGCCGATCGGCTGGGCCGCATGCTCGCCAACGACCCGGATCGACAGCTCGCGAAGCTGCTTGAGCGCGACCGGCGCCGGCGCGTTCATCATCAGGTCCTCGGCCTTCTGGTTCATCGGGAACAGCACCACCTCGCGGATGTTCGGCTCGCCGGCGAGCAGCATGACGATCCGGTCGATTCCCGGTGCCGACCCGCCGTGCGGCGGAGCGCCGAACTTGAAGGCGTTGATCATGCCGGAGAAGTTGGTGTCGACTTCCTCCTGCGAATAGCCGGCGATCTCGAACGCCTTGTACATGATGTCCGGCCGGTGGTTACGGATCGCACCGGAGCTCAGCTCCACCCCGTTGCAAACGATGTCGTACTGCCACGCCAGGATGTCCAGCGGGTCCTTGGTCTCAAGCGCCTCCATCTCGCCCTGCGGCATTGAGAAGGGATTGTGGCTGAAGTCGATCTTCTTCTGCTCTTCGTTATATTCGAACATCGGGAAATCGACGATCCAGCAGAAGTCGAAACGGTTCTCGTCGATCAGGCCGAGGCTCTGCCCCACCCGGGTCCGCGCCGCGCCGGCGAGCTTGGCCGCTTCGGCTTCCTTGCCGGCGGCGAAAAAGATGCCGTCGTCGGGACCAAGGCCCAGCTCGGCGGCAAGCTTGTCCATGCCTTCGGTACCGTGGTTCTTGGCAATCGGTCCGCCCCACTCGCCTCCCTTGCGGGTCGCGTAGCCGAGGCCTGCGAAGCCCTCGCCGCGGGCCCATTCGTTCATGTCGTCGAAGAACTTGCGGCTCTTGTCGGCGGTGTTCGGGGCGGGGATCGCACGGACCACGCCGCCGCCATCGACGATCTTCGCGAACAGCCCGAAGCCCGAACCGGTAAAGTGCCCGCCAACGTCCCCGATGATCAGCGGATTGCGCAGGTCCGGCTTGTCCGAGCCATATTTCAGCATCGCCTCACGGTAGGGAATGCGCGGGAACGCGCCCTCGGTGACCTGGCGCCCGTCGGCGAACTCGCGGAACAGGCCGGCGAGCACCGGCTCGATTGCGTTGAACACGTCGTCCTGCGTGACGAAGCTCATTTCGAAGTCGAGCTGGTAGAATTCGCCTGGCGAACGGTCGGCGCGCGCGTCCTCGTCGCGGAAGCAGGGCGCGATCTGGAAATAGCGGTCGAAGCCCGCGACCATGATCAATTGCTTGAACATCTGCGGCGCCTGCGGGAGCGCGTAGAACTTGCCCGGATGGACCCGGCTCGGCACCAGATAGTCGCGCGCGCCTTCGGGACTGCTAGCCGTCAGGATCGGGGTCTGGAACTCGAAGAAGCCCTGCTCGATCATCCGGCGGCGGATGGAGGCGATCACCGACGAGCGCAGCATGATGTTGCGGTGCGGCTGCTCGCGGCGCAGATCGAGATAACGATACTTGAGGCGGATATCCTCGGGATATTCCGCCTCGCCCGCCACCGGCATCGGCAGCTCGGCCGCCTGCGACTGGACGGTCACGCCCTTGGCGAACAGCTCGATCTCACCCGTGGCGAGGTTGGGATTGGCGGTGCCCTCCGCCCGCTGCTTGACCACGCCGTCGATGGTGACGACGGACTCCACCCGGAGGCGGTCGAGGATCGGCAGCGCCGGGCTGTCGCTGTCGGCGACGATCTGCGTCAGCCCGTAGTGATCGCGAAGGTCGACAAACAGCACGCCGCCGTGGTCCCGCTTGCGGTGGATCCAGCCGGACAGGCGGACCGTCTGGCCGACGTCGGCGGCTCGCAGATCGGCGCAGGTGTGGGTTCGGTAGGCGTGCATCGACTTGGCTCTCGTTTGCCCGTCATTCCCGCGCACGCGGGAATCCCGCTCGGTGGCCCCAGGGAGCAGAAGCGGGACCCCCGCCTCCGCGGAGGGTGACGAAGGAGGTAATTACGGCCGGGCGCTTCCCCTTCCCCTTCCGCTTTGTCAAGGCGCGCTGCCGCCGCTACAGCGCAGCCGACATGCAGATTCATCCCCTGATCACCGACAGCGCCACCCTTCGCGCCCTGGTCGAGCGGCTCGCCCGCCATCCCTTCGTCGCCGTCGACACCGAATTCATGCGGGAGAACACCTACTGGCCGGACCTCTGCCTGCTGCAGATCGCCAGCCCGGACGAGGCGGCGGCAATCGATCCCAAGGCGGACGGATTGGACCTGCAGCCGCTCTGGGACCTGCTGGTGAACAATGAGGACGTGCTCAAGGTGTTTCACGCGGGCGGGCAGGATCTTGAGATCGTCCACAACATGACCGGCAAGGTGCCCCACCCCCTGTTCGACACGCAGATCGCCGCGATGGCGTTGGGGTTCGGCGAGCAGGTCGGTTACTCGAGCCTGATCGAATCGATGCTCGGCCACACGCTCGACAAGGGCGCGCGCTTCACCGACTGGAGCCGCCGACCGCTCGACAAGCGCCAGATCGACTATGCCATCGGCGACGTGACCCACCTCGCCACGATCTTCCCGCGCATGGTCGAGAAACTCCGCCACAAGTGCCGCGGCGAATGGCTGGACGAGGAGATGGAGCGGCTCGCCGATCCGTCCTCCTTCGCCTTTCCGCCGGAGGACGCGTGGAAGCGCCTCAAGCTGCCGAGCCGCAATCCCGCCGTGCTCGGGCGCCTGAAAGCGCTCGCCGCCTGGCGCGAGGTCGAGGCGCGGGGCAAGAATCTGCCGCGGGGCCGGATCGTCAAAGACGACACGCTGGGCGAGCTCGTCGGCCACCCGCCCAAAACGCAGGACGATCTCGGCCGGGTGCGCGGGCTCTCGGCGGGGTGGAGGACCAACGAAATAGGCGCGCGTCTGATGGCAGCGCTTTCCGCCGCCCAGCCGCTGACCCCCGAGGAGCTGCCGGACCGCGAGCCGCGCCGGCCGGGCCTGACCAAGGATGCAGCGCTGGTCAGCGACCTCCTCAAGCTGCTGCTCAAGATTCGCGCCAAGGAAACCGGCGTCGCGGCCAAGCTGATCGCCCGCTCCGACGAACTGGAGGCGCTGGCAGCCGGCGCGCGCCAAGGCCTCAATATCCTCAGCGGCTGGCGCTTCGAGCAGTTCGGCCGCGACGCGCTCGACCTCGTCGAGGGGCGCCTTGCCTTTGCAACCGAGAATGGCCGGCTCAAGATGACCCGAACACTGGAGAATGCCGCATGATCCGTTTCCTTGTGCCCGCAGCCCTCGCACTGTCGCTTTGCGCTTGCGCGACGGTGCCGGCGCCGGCCACGGCTGGCGACATGGAACCGCAGATTGCCGGCGACGGCCAGTGCCGCAACGATGCGCTCGATCAGTTCACCGGACGCCAGCGGAGCGAAGAGCTCGGCGCGGAGATCAGGCGGGTGTCCGGCGCGAAGCTGGTGCAGTGGATCAACCCGGACGAGATGGTGACGATGGAGTTCCGTGCCGACCGCGTCCGTGTCCGGCTGGACGCCTCGGGCAAAGTCCTCTCCGCTCGCTGCGGCTAGAGCAGGTCGAGCACGGCCCGGAGGTCGAGCGCGCTTGCCAGCTGGCGGTGCCGCTTCGCGACCGCGTCCGAATACAAGGCGCGGTCGCGTCCTTTCAGGGTCAGGATTAGCTCACCGTCCTGTTGGCGGACGGTGCTCCGATCGAGCAGTGACGCGGTTCCGCCGCTGATTCGCTGCGCCAGGCGGATCGCCCGCCCCCAATGATCCGCATGCTCCAATTCGCGCGCGTCGACGATCCCGCCGATCTTGTCGTCGTAGGCGCCGTCGCCGCCGAACGCACTGCTCAGTGCCCGCCCGAGCAGAGCCCGGCCGTGGCCATCGATCCCGACCCAGTTGCCATGGACGCCCGTGTCGATCGCCCATTCGGCCCGGAAGTCAGGATGGGCATTCCACGCCACGTCCGCGAGCAGGCAGGCGGCCAGCCGGATGCGGGCGTCGGTGGGGGTATCGTCGCCAAACAGCGGCCCGATCCAGCGGTCGAGCAGCGCGCCATGATCGCCGAACCGTCCGAGACGCTCGCCCACCTCCAGCGCTGCGGCCAGCAAGGGGTCCTGCCCGCGAACCTCGGCCGACAGGTCATCGAACAGGATACCCTCGCGCAAGCCGAAAGCGGAGATTGTGAAGCGGTCCGGCCGAAGCACCCGGCCGAGCGCCTCCAGGATCGCGCCGGTTGCCGGCAGGCTGGACGCGCGAACCGACTGCAGGCCGGTCCGCTCCCGCAACCCGGCGAGCGGTGTCGCGCGAATGACATCGCGCAGCTCGCCGACCCGGGCTCGCGAGAAGCAATGCTGATGGACGATCGGCAGCGGATTGTCCGAAAGGTGGAGGTCCAGCTGCGCAAAGGCACGGAAGCTGCCGCCCACCAGATAGAGCGAACGCCCGCGTGCCGAGTCCAGCAGCTCGGTCCCCGCCAGCACCTCGCCGATCTGCCTGGCCAGCGCCCGCGCGGTCGGTTTGTCCCCGACCCGCAGGATCCCGAGCGGCAGCGATACGCCTTGCCCGGCCCGGCCATCCTCGACGGGAATCAGCTCGAGGCTTCCGCCGCCCAGGTCGGCAGCGATCCCGCTCGCGGCGGGGATAGCCGAGATCACGCCCAGCGCGGACAGCCGCGCTTCTTCCTCACCGCTGATCACCACCGGATCGATGCCAACCTTGCGCGACCGATCCACGAAGTCGTCAGCGTTGGCCGCGTCGCGTACCGCGGCGGTGGCGACCACATGAAGCTTCTTGAGCTTCATTTCCTTGGCCAGCAGCCGGAAGCGGCCGAGCGCCTCGACGGCGTGCTCCATGGCCTCGTCGTCGAGCAGGCCGTCCTCCGCGATACCGCGCCCCAGCCCCGCCATGACCTTTTCGTTGAACAGGAGGCTGGGCACCCGCTCCGATCCACCGAACGCGACAAAGCGTACGGAGTTGGAGCCGATGTCGATGATCCCCACCGGACCGAACGGGCGATGCTTCACTTGAACACTCCGCTGCCCTGAGCTGGTCGAAGCCTGTCCTGAGCGGCCACCGCAGGCGGACGGCCGAAGGGGGCTGCTTTTCTTCGGCCCTCAGCCAAGAAGGGCAGGCCTTCGGCAAGCTCAGCCAAGACGGGAACGGGAGTCTGCATCACCTATCCCCCCTGATCCAGCCGCAGCTTCGGCACCGCCTTGCCGGCAAGCGCCTGGCCACGACCGGACAGCGACGGGTTGGTCATGAAATAATGGTGCAGGTTGAAGCTCTTCCTGCCCGCCTTCAGACGGGTGTACCGCCCTTCGCTGTCCAGTACCCAGCTCTGCTGATTGTCGATCAGATTGGCGACCATCACCTGATCGAGCACCTGGGTGTGGACCGTCGGGTTCTCGATCGGCAGCATGAACTCCACCCGCCGATCGAGATTGCGCGGCATCCAGTCGGCGGATGAGATGAACACCTTCGCCTTGCGGTGCGGCAGGCGAGCGCCGTTGGCGAAGGCCCAGATCCGGCTGTGCTCCAGGAAGCGGCCGATGATTGATTTCACCCGAATGTTAGTGGACATGCCAGGGACGCCGGGCCGGAGGCAGCAAACTCCGCGGATCACCAGTTCGATCTTCACCCCCGCTTCGCTCGCTTCGTACAGCTTCTCAATGATTGCCGGATCGACCAGGCTGTTCATCTTGGCCCAGATCGCCGCAGGCTTGCCGGCGCCGGCGTTGGCGATCTCCGCGTCGATCAGGCTGGAAAGCTTCTCGCGAAGCCCGCGCGGCGACATGGAGATGAGCTCCAGCCCCTTGGGCGGGACGTAGCCCGAAATGAAGTTGAACAGCTTGCCGGCATCGCGCGCGGCGCGCTTCGAGGCGGTGAAGAAGCTGAGGTCGGTATAGATGCGCGCCGTCGTCGGGTGATAATTGCCGGTGCCGAAGTGGCAGTAGGTGCGGAACATGCCGCCTTCCCGCCGCACCACCATCGACACCTTGGCGTGGGTCTTCCACTCGATGAAGCCGTAGACGACCTGCACCCCCGCGCGCTCGAGACGGGACGCCCACAACAGGTTCTGCTCCTCGTCGAAGCGGGCCTTCAGTTCGACCACCGCAGTGACGGACTTGCCCACTTCCGCCGCTGCGACCAGGGCATCGATGATCGCCGACTGCTTGCCCGCCCGGTACAGCGTCTGCTTGATCGCGATCACATCCGGATCGTTCGCAGCCTGCCTGAGGAAGGCCACCACGACCTCGAAGCTCTCGTACGGATGGTGGACCAGGATGTCCTTGGCGCGGATCGCCGCGAAACAATCGCCGCCATGTTCGGCGATGCGTTCGGGAAAGCGCGGGCTGTAGGGCGGGAACTTGAGGTCGGGCCGGTCCTCGTCGACCAGCTGGCCGAGATCCGCGATGCCGATGAAGCCGGCGCTTTCGGCGATGATCGCATGTTCCGCGTCGAGCCCGGCGCGCACCAGCGACTCCAGCGCCTGCGGAGTGCGGGCGCTGAACTCAAGCCGGATGACCCGCCCGCGCCGCCGCTGCTTCAGCGCCGAACGGAAGTGACGGACCAGGTCCTCGGCATCCTCTTCAATCTCGATGTCGCTGTCGCGCAGAACCCGGCAAGCGCCGGCGCCGCGCAGCTCGAAGCCGGGGAACAGCAGGTCGAGATGCGCTTCGATCACTGAATCGTTGGTGACGAACCGTCCCCTCTCGCCCGGCACACGGATGAACCGCGGCATGGAGGCGGGGATCATCAGCACTTCGTTGACCGGCTCCCCGTCCGCCGTGTCGACCATGGAGAAGATCAGGCTGAACCCGCCGTTGGGGATGAACGGGAACGGATGGGACGGATCGATCGCCTGCGGGGTGAGGACCGGCAGAATCTGCTCGCGGAACCAGTCGCGCAGCCATTCGCGCTCCTCGTCCTGCAATTCCTCCGGGGCGACGACCTCGATCCCGGCTGCGGCGAGTTCCTGGCCCAGCTGGAGCCAGATCGCCTGCTGCTCAGCCACCAGCGCGTCGGCGGCGCGGCTGATGTCGGCCAGTTGCCTGGTCGGCGTCAGCCCATCGTTGCTGCGCTCTTCCACCCCTTCCAATTGCTGGCCCTTCAGCCCGGCGACGCGAACGATGAAGAATTCGTCGAGGTTGGTGCCGGAGATGGAGAGGAACCGAAGCCGTTCCAGCAGCGGATGGGCCGGGTTGGCGGCTTCCTCCAGCACCCTTCGGTTGAAGGCGAGCCAGGACAGCTCGCGGTTGAACATGCGGGACCGGGCCTTGTCCGGAACGGACTTGATCTCGGCAGGCGCGTTCAACCCTCGTCTCCTCCACCTTCGATCAGCCCGGCGGCAAGCAAGGCTCGCTTCACCGTCGGAAGGGTCAGGCGCGCATTGCTGGCGATGGCGTGGCGGTCGATCGCATCGACCAGCCGCTCCGCCGTCCAGTAATCCCGGGTTACCCTTTGTACGGCATAACGCAGCGCCTCGTCAGGAAGATGCAGGCCGCGGTCGGCGAACAGCCGCTGGATGATCAAGCCGAACAGGGCATCATCCGGCTGCTCGATCCGCGTCACCGGAGTCACCGCCAGCCGGGTGCGCAGGTCGGGCAGCGCCGGGGTCCATGCCGGCGGAACGTCGTCGACCACCAGCACCAACGGCCGCCCGCTGTCCTGCGCCTGGTTCCACGCATGGAACAACGCTTCCTCGTCATGCCGCTGGGCATCGTCGAACAGCCTGCCGCCGACCCGCTGGACGAAGCTGCGGGCGAGCAGCGAGCGGCCGGATCGCCGCGGCCCGGTCAGCAGGGTCGCCTTCACCGGCCAGGTGTGCCAGCGCCGCAGGTGCTCGAAGGCGTCCCGGTTGGCGTCGCCGAGGATGAAGCGGCTGTCGTCGCTACCTTGGGGCCAGTCGAGCGGGAGCGCGATCTGGTCCGCCCGGGACTGCATCATTCACCCTCGCCGGGGGGCTGCGCAGGGGCTGGTGCCGGCTGAGGTGCCGGGGTCGGGGGCGCCACGGGTTGCGGCGGCGGCCGGGGCGCGGCCGGCGGTGAGTAGCCGGTGATCCGGAAGACTCCGCCCGCGCTGTCCGACTGCCAACCGCGCGCGGAAAGGGCCGCCCGCAGCTGATCCGGGCTGCCGCGATAATTGACGACCAGCACCGCCGATCCGATTTCCTGGACCGACGACACGCCGGGAATGGAGCGCAACCAGCCGACCGGCGAGTAGGGACTGGTGACCACGATCTGGATCACTCGCGAGGTCGGCTGGGTGGCCGTGGGGCGTTCATCCTCTTCCTCTTCCTCGGGTGGAAGCGGCGCCTCGGGAACGATCAGGCTTGGATCGGGCTGCAGCATGCCGGCGGCGAGCGCGCGAGCGTAGAGTGCATCCATCCGCTGCACGCCCGCGGCCATCATCTCGTCCAGCTGCCCGCTATTCTCCGCCCGGATGGTGAAGGTGCCGACCGGGCGGCGGTCCGGCCCGTGATAACCGACAAAGGTGCCGACGGTCGGCCCGCCCGGATAGAGCCGGCGCAGCTGCACTTCGGCAACCAATACGTCGGCGGCGCCATACAGGTCGATGATATTGCGCCACCAGCCGCGACCGGGCCGCGCGGTCTGCGCCGCGTTGATCAGCAGCGGGTCGATGCCCATGCCGGACACCCGGACATAATCGATCGGGCTGTTGGAGGTGCGAAACTCGGCCCACGCCTTTTGCCAGGCGTTGCGCAATTCGACGCTGGTCATCGCTCCGCCGCTGACCGTCACTGGGATGAGCAGCAGCGGCGCAGACCGCCGGGCCTGTCCCGCGACGCCGAGCAGCTCGCCGGAGCGCGCCCGATCGAACAGCACGCCAAGTGTCGCAATGTAGCGGTTGGGCCCTATCTTCTCGTTCTGGACGATGATCGAGCTGACCAGGCTGTCGAGCGTCGAATCGGGCAGGGTCGGCGCCTCACTGGCCGGACGCTTGTGCATCCGCGCCCATAATTGCCTGAACCCTTCCCGCTGGGCGATGCGCCAGCCGGCGAAGCGCGCGCTGTTGGCGTCCTTGCCCGCGACATCCACCTTGATGCCGGTGATCTCCAGCGTGGTCGAGCTGTCGAGCGGCGGAATCCCGCGGTCACCCGCTTCGAGCTGCGCAAGCAGGCCACCGCCGAGCACGGCGGTGAACAGCAGGGCAGCAGCGGAAAGACGGACCGTCCGGGAGGGCAGCATGGCCGCCTTCTGGCGACACTTCGGTGGATTTCCAAGCGGCTTGTGGTCTAGGGCCCTCATTCATGGGGCTGACGTACGAACAGGCCGGTGTGAACATCGCCGCCGGCAACGCACTGGTGAAGGCGATCGGACCGCTGGCGAAATCCACCCGCCGTCCGGGCGCGGATGCGGAGCTTGGCGGGTTCGGCGGCTTCTTCGATCTGAAAGCCGCCGGTTACACCGACCCGATGCTGGTCGCCGCCAACGATGGGGTAGGCACCAAGCTCAAGCTGGCGATCGACACCGGCAAGCATGGCGGCGTCGGCGTCGACCTGGTCGCCATGTGCGCCAACGACCTGATCGTGCAGGGCGCCGAGCCTCTGTTCTTCCTCGATTATTTCGCCACCGGGAAGCTCGACAATGTTGTCGCGGAACAGGTGGTGGCCTCGATCGCCGACGGCTGCCGCCAGGCCGGTTGCGCGCTGATCGGCGGCGAGACGGCGGAGATGCCGGGCATGTATGCCGAGGGCGACTACGATCTCGCGGGCTTCTGCGTCGGAGCGGTCGAGCGTGGTGCGGCGCTGACCGGCGCTTCGATCGAGCCCGGCGACGTGATCCTTGGGCTGGCGAGTTCGGGGGTGCATTCCAACGGCTTCAGCCTGGTCCGCCGGATCGTCGCCGACAATGGCTGGAAGCTCGACCGTCCCGCCCGCTACGACCCGGACGTTTTGCTCGGCGATGCCTTGCTCGAGCCGACCCGGATCTACGTTGGCTCACTGCTTCCCGAAGTGCGGGCCGGCCGAATCATGGGCCTGGCGCACATTACCGGCGGCGGGTTGCTGGAGAACATCCCACGGGTGTTGCCGGAGGGCTGCCACGCGGCCGTGGACGCCGACTCGTGGGAACTGCCGCGTCTGTTCGCCTTCCTCCAGGCCGGCGGCGGCATCGAGCCGGAGGAGCTCGCCCGCACGTTCAACTGCGGGGTCGGCATGGTCGCCGTCGTCTGTGAGAAGGAAGTGGACGAGGTCACCGCCAACCTCCAGGGCGCCGGCGAGCGTGTGATGCGCATCGGCCGAATCGAGCAAGGCCCCCGCGGCTGCACCGTCCGCGGTTCTGCAGAGACCTGGAGCGCTCGCGAGGAGTGGAGCGCCACGCATCATCATGGGTGATCTTACGTCCCCATTCGGTTCGAGCGAAGTCGAGAACCGCTTTTGAGCGTAGGCGAGAACAAACCTCGGCTTCGCTCGGCATGGCTTCTCGACTGCGCTGGGAGCAAACGGAAAATGGCGGCATGACTGAACGGGCTAAAGTCGCCGTCCTGATCTCCGGCACCGGCAGCAACATGGCCGCCCTGCTCTACGCCTCGCGTCTGCCCGACGCGCCGTTCGAGATCGTGCTGGTCGCCTCCAACAATCCCGAGGCACCCGGCCTCAAGCTCGCCGAAGCGGAGGGCATCCGCACCTTTGCCCATCCGCACAAGGGGCTGAAGCGCGCCGAGTTCGATGCGCTGATCGACGAGCAGATTCGCTCCGCCGCAGCCGATTACGTTGCGCTAGCGGGCTACATGCGGCTTCTCTCAGCCGAATTCGTCGGGCGCTGGACCGAACGGATGCTCAACATCCATCCCTCCCTCCTCCCCAAGTACAAGGGCCTCGAACCGCACCGCCGCGCGTTGGAAGCCGGTGATGCCCATGCCGGTTGCTCGGTCCACCTCGTGACCCCGGAAGTGGACGACGGACCGGTGCTCGGACAGGTCGAGGTCGCAGTCCTGCCGGGCGACACGGCCGAAACCCTCGCCGCCCGGGTGCTCATCGCCGAACACCAGCTCTACCCGCGCGTGCTCGCCCAATTCGTCTCGCGTCACCAGGATGCCGGCTGGATCGAGCAGCACGTCGACCGGCTCGCCAGCGGCCTGCCCGAAGTCCGCCGCAAGACGTCGCACGGCTCCCCGGGCTGGTCGGTTGGAAGCGAGAAAGGCGCCAAGCTCTTCGCAATCCTCGCCGACCGCCACCATGGCGAGGAAGCGGTGGGCCTGCTGGTCAAGGCCAGCGGCGCCGACGAGATGACCGGCCTCATTGAGGCCCAGCCGGACATCTACTACTGGCCCGAATATTATGGCGCCAGCGGCTGGCTCGGCCTCAAGCTCAACCGCCCCGACGTGGATTGGGACCAGGTGAACGAGTGGCTGGAGCGAAGCTGGCGCGCCTGTGCGCCCGCTCGGCTCACCCGGCTGATACGCGCTTCCGACGAGTTCTAGACGCGCATGTGAAACCGTCCGGTCGCCGCTCCGTTGTCCTTGGGAACGCACCAACGGCAAGGAGATGAGGCATGTCCAAGAGCAGCCACCAAGGTACCGGCGATACGCCGCAGAACCAGAACAATGCAATGAGCGACGATCCGGGTGACGGCCAGCGCAAGTCGTTCACGGCGGAGGGCGAGAAATCGGTCGTCGACCAAAGCCCGGAAGAACAAGGCTCCGAGCAGCTGGAGGAGTTCGGCAAGAAAGGCAGCAAGCAGGACTAAGCGCGGCTGCAAAGCGGATGCATCAGGGCGGTGAGGCTCCACCCGGGAAGGTCGGCTGATCCTCGCGGGTGCTGCCCTTGATGCCCTGCAGCTCGCCCCACTCGTTCTGGTTGCGCTCGGCAGAGCGAGACCATTCGCGGCGGGTCATGCAGCGGCGGGAGCTCTTGACCAGGGAGCCGGTCTCCAGCTGCTTCCGGCAGACGACCTCGTCCATGTTCCGGCCGCCTGAGGCCGCCATCTTCGCGCTGGTCGGGGCCGCACCGGGAATGCGCCAGTTGACCGTGCCCTCGTGCGACGCGCCCCGCGCCTTGCCGCTGCCGTCGACGACCCGCGCGAACGTCGCATGGTCGGCGATCAGCTGGCAGGTCTCGCGGTCGAGGCGCCGGAAGCCGCTGCTTGCCGTCACCTTGCAGCCGATGACCTTTCCTTTCTCATCAACTTCCGCGCGAAACTGCACCTGCCCCTGCTCGCCGGCTGCCAGCGCCTGTGCCGGATAGTTGCGGAAGATGAACTCGCCGTTGGCCGATCGAACGGACTGGCCTGGCTCCGGATCGGAGGAGATGGCGGAGGCGAGCAAAAGCAAGGTCGTGATCATGGGACCTACTCCAGCGGAATGGAGGCAGGAGTGTGCCACTGCCCCTCCTGCTCGCCAACTGCCATTGGTCGAAAAGCAGGGCTCGGCCGCCATCATGCCGAGCTCGTTTCATCATCCATTCCATTCCGCCGGGCAGCAGTTCCATCGCACCGCGGACCTAAGTAACGCTCCGATAGGGCGGCGAGCTGAGGAAAATGCTATGGCGGGACCGCGAATGAAGGGGACCAACGATGCTGCTGCCAGCCCTCCTCCTGCTCGCGGAAGCGCCGGCCGCGGCCGGCCTGCCCTCCTTCATGGCCGGATGCTGGGACCGCATCTCCACTGAAAGTTGGGGCCAGGAATGCTGGATGGAACCCCGCGCGGGGCTGATGCTCGGCGCCGCGCGGGAGGGCAAAGGCGCGAAGCTCGAGAGTTGGGAACAGGCGCGCATCGCACAGGATGCCAGCGGCCGGATCGCCTTCTTCGCCTCGCCCCGCGGCGCAGCGGCCACCAAGTTCGAGGCACGCGAGGTCACGGCGAACTCGATCGAGTTCGTGAACCCCGCCCACGACTATCCCCAGCGCATCCGCTACTCGCGCACCAAGGACGGATTGGAGGCGGAAATCTCGCTGGCCGATGGCAGCAAGCCGGTGCGGTGGAGTTACCGTCGCGAGGGCAGCTCCACCGCCAAATAGCTCAGCCGACGATCTCTTCCGGCTTGAAGAAGAAATCGATCTCGATCTGCGCATTCTCGTCGCTGTCGGAGCCATGCACCGAATTGGCTTCGATCGACTCCGCCAATTCCTTGCGGATCGTGCCGGGCTCGGCATTTTCCGGATTGGTCGCGCCCATCACGTCGCGGTTGCGCTGGACTGCATTTTCGCCTTCCAGCACCTGGACCACGACGGGACCGGAGATCATGAAGCTGACGAGGTCGTTGAAGAACGGCCGCTCGCGGTGGACTCCGTAGAAACCTTCGGCCTGCTCGCGGGTCATCTGGATACGCTTGGACGCTACGACGCGCAGGCCGGCCTCCTCCAGCATCTTGGTGACGGCGCCGGTCAGGTTGCGGCGGGTGGCATCGGGCTTGATGATCGAAAAGGTGCGCGTCGCGGCCATGACCGGGCGATCTCCTGCTTGGGTGGTAGTGGGATTGGCGCGGGCCCTAGCGGGGGCACCCGCAAAGGGCAAGATGACTGCTTAGCCGGACGCCTTCTCCGTCCAGCGGCCATCCTCCTGAGCCCAATAGTGCCGCTCCACACCCTCGCGCCCGGCGAGCAGCTTCCACGCCAGCCGGGCGCCCTGCAGCGTCTCCGCATCGAACAGGTAGAACGCCCGGTCGAACGCCAGCGCCGCTTCGCGCCACTCACCATCCGCGATCAGGATATTTCGTGCCAGGTTCGGCGCGTCCGGCGTGGTCGACAGCAGGATGGGCTGGCGTGCATCGTCCGGACCGCCCGCAATCCCGTGAGGCAGGAAGCTGGTCGGCCCCTGATCCCACAACAGGCGGTCCAGCCGGGCGAGTTGCGCTTCGTCCGCAGCGACGATCAGCAGCCGCCCGCCGTCGCCGAGCAGCTTGCCGGCAAGGCTCGCAGCGATGCTTTCGACAGGGGAGCCGGCGAGCTGGTAGAAGTCGACGCGCATGGTGCTTCGAGACGCCTCTTCGACGGGCTCAGAGGCTCCTCAGCATGAGCGACTTCCCTTGTCGCTCATCCTGAGGAGGGACTGAGTAGCTCCGAAGGAGCGGATCAAAGGCCCGTCTCGAAGGATCACTTCTCGACGGCATCCTCGACGAACTGATCCAGCACCCGCACCCCGAACCCGGTCGCGCCCTTGTCGAACGTGGTACCGGCCCGCTCGCTCCACACCATGCCGGCGATGTCGAGATGGGCCCAGCGGACGCCTTCGTCGACGAAGCGGCCGAGGAATTGGGCCGCGGTGATCGAGCCCGCTTCGCGCGGCCCGACATTCTTGATGTCAGCGATCGGCGAGTCGATCAGCCGGTCGTAGGCCTCGCCCATCGGCTGCCGCCACAATTTGTCACCCGACGCACTGCCGGCAGCCTGAAGCTCGGCGGCGAGCCCGTCGTCGTTGGAGAACAGCCCGCCATACTCATGACCGAGCGCGATCAGCATCGCCCCGGTCAGGGTCGCAAGGTCGATCATCGTCTTGGGCCGGAAGGTGCGCTGCGCGTAGGTCATCGCGTCGCACAGCACGAGCCGCCCCTCGGCATCCGTGTTGATCACCTCGATCGTCTGGCCCGACATGCTGGTGACCACGTCTCCGGGACGTTGGGCATTGCCGGACGGCATGTTCTCGACCAGTCCGCAGATGCCGACGACGTTCGCCTTGGCCTTGCGCCTTGCCAGCGTCAGCATCGCCCCGGCGACGGCGCCTGCGCCGCCCATGTCCCACTTCATCGACTCCATGCCGGCTGCCGGCTTGATCGAGATGCCGCCAGTGTCGAAGGTCACGCCCTTGCCGATCAGCGCCAGTGGCGAGCTTCCCGCCTCCCCGCCGTTCCACTTCATCACCAGCAGCCGCGGCTCGCGGACCGAGCCCTGGTTCACTCCAAGCAGCGCACCCATGCCAAGGTCGCGCATCGCGGGTTCGTCCAGCACTTCGATCTCGAGCCCGCTGCCGGCCATCGCCTTCTGGCAGCGCTCGACGAAGCTCACGGGATAGATAATGTTGGCCGGCTCGGTCACCAGTTCGCGGGTCAGGTCGTTGCCAGCCAGCACCGGTTCCCAGCGCGAGGTCCACCGCTCGTCGGCGCCTTCCGGAGCGCCGACGATGGTGATCTCCGCCAGCGTCGGGCGCTGCTTGTCCTTGAGCTTCGTGCGGTAGCGGTCGTAGCGCCACGCCCGCAGGCCCGCGGCAAGCGCGACCCGCGCCGCCGCGTCGGCATCGAACGGCTGGCCGGACAGGTCGATCACTGCATGGCGCTCGCCCGACAGCAGCAGCCGGGCGACCGCGGTTCCCCCCAGCTTCTCGGCCGCCTGCGCCGTTGCGCTGCCGGTGCCAAGGCCCACCAGAAGCACTCGCCGGCTGCCCTCGTCAGCTGTCGCCCAGCCCTCCGCGGACGTGCCTGCCTCGCCGTCGAACCGCTGCGCCTTTGCGGCCGCCTCGATCCCGGACCGGTCGGGCCCCAGCGTGTCGAGCGCGCTACGGTCCGTCCCGGCGACGGCAAGCACGAGGGCGTAGCTGCCCGAGGGGCGGTTGCTGGCGAAGCGGATCTGCATGCGGCGAATTCCTGGCTGATGAAGCGATGATTGCACAGGTCTTTAGGCGGTCCGCTTGGCCGATGCCAAGCGCGCGGCGGCGCGAAGCGGTTGCCGCTCCTGCGGCGAGGTGCGATAGGCTGGCGCTTCTGAGTTCCTTTTTCGAGCGTGGCGGGCGGGCGAAGCTTTTGCGTGGGCACCTGATTTGCTGGACGGCGCTGCCGCTGACCCTTGCGTTCGCTTGCCCGGCCGTCGCGCAGACGGGCGAAGCGCCGGTCGCGGTCCCAGTCACCGCGATCACACCGGAAACCTCGCTCCAGGAAGGAGAGAGCGTCTCCTTCAGCGCGGACAGCGTCGCCTACGACAGCGAGGCGGAGCTGGTCACCGCATCCGGGCAGGTCCGCCTGTCCCGCGACGGCAACTACGTCGCCGCCGACCAGGTGACCTGGAACCGGGACACCGGCCAAGTGGTCGCCACCGGCAACGTGGTCGTGGTGAATCCCGAAGGCGACAAGCTTGTCGGCGACCGGGTCGTGCTGACCGACAGCCTGCGCGACGGGACCATCGACAATCTCCTGGTGGTCATGGAGAGCGGCGGACGGCTGGCTGCCCAGCGCGGCACCCGGCGTGAAAACGGCGTCACGACGCTGGAGAATGCGGTCTATTCGCCCTGCCCGGTGACCGGCGAAGACGGCTGCGCCCGGCCCAGTCCGAAGTGGAAGATCACCGCGGCGCGGGTGATTTACAATCCGGCGCGCGACCGGGTCCGTTTCGTCCGCGGCCGGCTCGACATCCTCGGCATCTCCCTCCCGCTGCTGCCGATCTTCAGCGTCGGTACCGGTGGCGGGGACGAAGGCGTGAGCGGCCTCCTCCTGCCCGAGATCAAGGTCAGCCGGCGCAACGGCTTCGAACTCGCGGTCCCCTATCATCTCAGCATGGCGCCCAACCGTGACCTGACCCTGACCCCGCACGTCTACACTGGTGCGCTTCCTTCGCTCGAGGCGCGCTACCGTCACCTCGACAAGCTCGGCGCGTTCCAGCTCGGCGGGTTCGTGACTTATGGCGACACGGACGGCTTCACCGACGACGTAGACAACGGCATCCGCGCCTTCGTCGAAGGTTACGGCAAGGCGCAGTTCAACCCGCTGTGGAGCCTCAGCACCCAGGTCCGCGCCGCCACCGATAAAACGGTGGCGCGCCGTTACGACATCACGCGCGACGACAAGTTGCGCAGCTTCGTCGACCTGGAGCGGATCGACCTCGATTCGTACATCGGCATCTCCGGCTGGGCATTCCAGGGGCTTCGCGAGAGCGACCGGCAAGCCGCCATTCCCATCGCCCTGCCCGCGGTCGACGCGCGCTGGCGAGTGGTTCCGCCGGCGCTCGGGGGCCAGCTCGAGTTACAGGCGAACAGCCTCGCCATTCTTCGCCGCGACGGGCAGGACACGCAGCGTGCCTTCGGCAGCGCGCGTTGGGACTCGCGCCGGCTGACCCCCTGGGGTCAGGAGCTTCTGCTGACCGCTTACGGCCGCGGCGACGTCTACCACACGGACGAAGTGGAGGAGACCAGCCAGCTGATCTACCGCGGTGAAGAAGGCTGGCACTTCCGCGGCATAACCGCCGCCGCGGGCGAAGCGCGCTGGCCCCTCATCGGGCCGCTGTTCGGCGGAGTTCAACGTCTTACCCCCCGGGCTCAGGTCGTCCTCACCCCACCTGTCGCCAACCTGCGCATCCCCAACGAGGACGCGCGCGCCGTCGACCTGGAGGACAGCAATCTGTTCGCTCTCAACCGCTTCCCGGGGTACGACCGCTGGGAGGACGGCTCGCGGATTACCTATGGCGCGGACTGGTCCTACGACCGGCCGAACCTCGCCATCACCAGCACGGTCGGCCAAAGCTTCCGCCTGACCAAGAATGCTGCGATCTTTCCCGACGGCACCGGGCTCACCGGCCGCTGGTCGGACATCGTCGGCCGAACGCGGGTGCAATTCGGCCGCTTCCTTGATCTCACCCACCGCTTCCGGCTGGACAAGGACGATTTCGGAGTCCGCCGCAACGAGGTCGACCTGACCGTCGGCACGGACGAGACCTACGCCCGGATCGGCTACCTGCGGCTGAACCGGAACATCGACCAGGCGGTCGAAGACCTTCGCGACAACGAGGAGTTGCGGGTCGCCGCCCGATGGAAGTTCCTGCGCCACTGGTCGGTGTTCGGAGCAACCGTGCTGGATCTCACCGACCGCGAGGAAGACCCGCTGTCGATCGCCGATGGGTTCGAGCCCGTGCGGCATCGCGCCAGCATCGACTATGAGGACGAATGCCTGGAGATTGGCTTATCGTGGCGACGCGACTATGAGCGGCTCGGCGAGGGCCGCGAAGGGGACACGTTCCAGTTCCGGATCGCGCTGAAGGGCCTCGGCCGCTAGGGACGGGCGCAAGCCGCTCATCCCGCGTTCAGCGGCCGTGAGGTTAATGCGCCCTCCTATTCGCTGGAATAACAAGGGATTGAGAAGAGTGGCAGCAGGCTTCACCAACGTCTCGGGCCGAATTCGCGTCGTCGCGGCCGCCGCATCGGCAATCGCAGTCGCCACTGTCGCTACCGCGCAGACCGCGGCGGCCGGCAGGACCGCCGCGCCCAGCAGCGTCAGCGCACTCAACCTGCCCCAGAACCCGACCCTGTTTGGCGGCAACATCCCCTCGGTCATCAAGGCCAGCGCGATCGTCAACGGCGAGGTCATCACCCAGACCGATATCGACCAGCGGATCGCGCTCCTCGCGATCGCCAACGGCGGCACCATCCAGCCGGATGAGCTGGAGCGGGTGCGAGTCCAGGTCCTTCGCAACCTGATCGACGAAGCGTTGCAGATCCAGGCCGCCAAGGCCGCCGAGATCAAGGTCACCGACGCCGATATCGACCGCACGGTCGCGCGAGTCGCGGAAGGCGTGAAGCAGACCCCGGAACAGATGGCGTCCTACCTCAAGGCGCGCGGCTCCTCGATCCGCTCGATCCGCCGCCAGATTCATGGCGAGATCGCTTGGTCGCGCCTCCAGCGCGCCAAGATCGAGAGCCAGATCAGCGTTGGGGACGAGGAAGTGAAGGCGGTCATCGATCGCCTGACGTCGTCCAAGGGCACGCAGGAATATCGCGTCGGTGAGATCTTCATCGCCTCGACCCCGGCCACCCAGGCCCAGTCGCTCGCCAACGCCCAGAAGGTCGTGGCCGCCCTGAAGCAGGGCTCTTCCTTCGCCGGCTATGCGCGCCAGTTCTCCGAAGCCTCGACTGCCGCGGTCGGCGGCGATCTTGGCTGGGTCCGGCCCGAGCAGCTTCCTGACCAGCTGGCCAATGTCGTGCGGGCGATGCAGCCGGGGCAGCTCAGCGAGCCGATCCAGGTGCCGGGCGGCTTTTCGATCCTCGCCGTCCAGGACACCCGCAAGATCCTGACTGCCGATCCGCGCAATGCCGTGCTCAGCCTCAAGCAGGTCTCCATCGGCCTGGCCAAGGGCGTCACCAGCGCCCAGGCCGAACCGATCCTGCAGCGCTTCGCTGCTGCCGCGCAGAGCGTCGGCGGCTGCGGCGGCGCCGACAAGCTTGCCGCCGACTTCAAGGGTGACGTCGTGCAGTCCGACCAGGTCCGCCTCCGCGACCTGCCGCCGGCTCTGCAGCAGATGATGCTCCCAATGCAGGTCGGCCAGGCCACCCGGCCGTTCGGCAGCCTCGAGGACGGCGTCCGCGTGCTGGTGATCTGCGGCCGCGACGAGGCCAGCGACGCCCAGCCGCCGAGCACCGACCAGGTGATCGCCCAGCTGACGGAGGAGCGCGTGAGCTTGCGCGCCCGCCGCTACCTGCGCGACCTGCGGCGTGACGCGGTCATCGACTTCCGCTAGGAGCGCGGGCTAAGGAACGGCGGATGGTGCCGTCCCTTCTTCCCATTGCAATCTCCCTTGGTGACCCCGCCGGCATCGGCCCGGAAGTGGTCGCCAAATGCTGGGACCGGCGATCCGAGTTCAACCTTCCGCCGTTCGTCGCGGTCGGCGACCCACGCTCGGTCGCGAGCGTGTGGGACGGAGAGCTCGCAGTTCTCGACGATCCCCGCGACGCGGACTCGGCGTTCGACCATGGCCTCCCGCTGATCCCCGTGCCCGCCGCCGAAGCCGGGGTGCCGGGTTGCCCAACCGTTGCCGGCTCGCATTGTTCGCTCGATTCGCTGGAGATCGCCGTCGGCCTGACGCGCTCGACCTCCACCTCGGCAGTGGTCACCGGCCCGGTCAGCAAGCAGCAGCTCTACGCGATCGGCTTCTCCCATCCCGGCCAGACCGAGTTCGTGGCGGAGCGCTGCGGCGTGTCCCAGTCCAACGTCGCCATGATGCTGGCCGGTCCAACCCTCCGCACCGTGCCCGTCACCACTCACCTGCCGCTGGCCGAAGTCGCGGGCCGGCTGACCAGCGCGCTTGTCGAAGCGCGCGGTTGCGCGACCCTGCGGGGCCTCCAGCGAAATTTCGGCATCGCCGAGCCGCGGCTGGCGATCGCCGGCCTCAACCCGCATGCGGGCGAAGGCGGGGCCCTTGGGCGCGAGGAAATCGAGATCATCATGCCGGCGATCGAGGCGCTGCGAGCCGAGGGCTGGCAAGTGACGGGGCCGCATCCCGCCGACAGCATGTTCCACACGGCCGCCCGCGCTCGGTACGACGCAGCCCTTTGCATGTACCACGACCAGGCGCTCATTCCCCTCAAGGCGCTGCACTTCGAAGAAGGGGTGAACATCACCCTTGGGCTGCCGGTTGTCCGCACCTCACCCGATCATGGCACTGCGTTCGACATCGCCGGCGAAGACATCGCCGATCCCCGGGCGATGGCCGCTGCAATCCGGGTCGCGGCCAGCTGCGCCGCGCACCGCGCGCAGGCGTGAGCGCTTCCCTTCCGCCACTCCGGGAAGTCATCGCGCGCCACGGCCTGAGCGCCAGCAAGGCGCTTGGCCAGAACTTCATCCTCGACCGCCAGCTTCTCTCCCGCATTGCCGCGTTGCCGGGCGATCTCCACGGCCAGACCGTCTATGAAGTCGGTCCCGGCCCCGGTGGCCTGACTGCCGCGCTGCTGAGCGCCGGCGCCCAAGTCGTGGCGGTGGAGCGCGACCGCCGCTGCCTGCCGGCGCTGGCTGAACTGCAGGAGGCTTTCCCCGGAAAGCTCCATTTGCTGGAGGACGATGCGCTCGCCATCGACGAACCGGGGGTGGTCGGCCAAGGCGCGCACGTCGTCTCCAACCTGCCTTACAATGTCGGCACCGCGCTGCTGCTCCGCTGGCTCGAAGGACCATGGCCGCCGTGGTGGAGCAGCCTGACGCTGATGTTCCAGCGCGAGGTTGCCGAGCGGATTGTCGCCGCCGCCGGAAGCGAGCATTACGGCCGATTGTCGGTTGCCGCCCAGTGGCGCGCCACGCCCCGGATCGCGCTGCACGTGCACCGCTCCGCCTTCACTCCGCCGCCCAAGGTCGCGTCGGCCGTGGTGCACATCGTCCCCGCCACCATGCCGGACGGAGTCGATCCCGCCGTGCTGGAATGCCTGACCGCCGCTGCGTTCGGCCAGCGGCGCAAAATGCTGCGGCAGAGCCTCAAGACGGTGCCAGGTGCGCTCAACGCGCTGGAAGAACTCGGAATTGCGAGCGACCGGCGAGCCGAGACGGTCAGCGTCAACGAGTTCGTGGCACTGGCACGCAAATTGCGGCCCGAGGTCCCGCTGCCCTGAGCTTGTAGAAGGGCTGCACTTCTTCTGAGGCGCCAGAAGGAACGACAGTCCTTCGACAAGTTCAGGACAGCGCTTGAATACTCAGTTCTGCTTCGGCGCCGGGGTCGTCACCTTCTGCGCTACGGCCGGGCCACGCGCGATCGCTGCGGCCAGGCTTGTGCCCTGCGGACAAGCCCCCGAACCGCAGAGCTGACGGACCTTGGCCAGGTTCCGCTGCGCGCGGGCGACAGCGCCCATCTCGACCATCGCCTCGCCCTGGATGGACAGGGCATTCACGTCGTTCGGCTCCAGCGCCAGCGCCTTGTTGGTGTAGCGGATCGCCTGTCCATACAGCTTCTGCCGTTGGGCCACCTTGGCCAGTGCATTGAACGCGGCGCGATTGCGCGGATCGACCACCAAGGCCGTCTCCAGCGCGTCGTCGGCCGCCTGGAACTGACCGGCCGCGAGCGCCGCCTCCCCCTTGCGGAGCAAGGTCACCGACTGCGGGTTCAACTGGTTGTCCGGCGCCTGGCTGGCGCCCGAACTGGCGATCAGGGCCGCCCCAACACCCGCAACAAGACCAATCGGCAAAAGGCGCATCCCAATCTCCAGCCACTTGGTCCGATCTGCTATCACGATGCATCGAACCGCGCGATGAAAAAGCCGTCGGTGCCCTCGTGGCCCGGAGTCAGCAAACGCCCGACTCCATCCAAACGCCCGGCAGCGAGGCCTGTATCCGTAGCGATGAACGATGAATGGCGGCTGAGGAAGGCGCTGGCTTGGCCTACTCCTTCCCGGGCGAGGAGCGAGCACACGGCGTAGACCAGCCGCCCGCCGGGCCGGACCAGCGGCGCGGCAAGGTCGAGCACGCGTCGTTGTGTGGCAATGAGCCGTTCCAGCCGCTCGGGCGCCAGCCGCCAGCGACCCTCGGGGTTGCGCCGCCAGGTGCCGCTTCCGGAACAGGGCGCATCGACCAGCACCAGGTCGCAGGTGCCAGCGAGGTCGCGCAGCCCCTCCGCTTCGCGCGGTGCATCCAGCAGCAGGGTCGCGATCCGCGCCCCGGCCCGATCAGCCCTCGGCGGCAGATTGCCGAGGCGGCGCAGATTAGTGTCGGAGGCGATGACCTCCGCGCCCGGCGCCGCGGCGGCGAGCGCCAGCGCCTTGCCGCCCGCCCCGGCGCACAGGTCGAGAATCCGCTCCCCGTCGGCAGGCCAGCAGGCGAGCGCGATCAGCTGGCTGCCTTCGTCCTGCACCTCGACCAGTCCGGCCGCGAACGCCGCATGATCGCTCACGCGGCTGTCCGCCGGCATTCGGATGCCCCAAGGACTGAGCGGGGTCGCTTGCGACCCTTCAAACTGAGCAAGCATCGCCTCGCGACTGGCTCGCGCCACGTTAACGCGCAGGTCCAGCGGCGCCCGGTCGAGCAGCGCACGCTGCTCGGAGGCCTGCACCAGCGGGGACAATTCCGCCGCCAGCCAATGCGGCACGATCCCGGACTTCGCTCCGGTCTCGCCCTCGCGCACCGCTGCCGGTCCGTGCGGTGAGCCGTCGAACAGCTCCGGCGCGATCGCCAGCATTGCCGCTCGCCCACTGTCCGGCCGCTCCGCCGAATGCCGGATCGCCGAGAAAACGAGCTCGCGGACTGCGCGGCGGTCCTTGGAGCCGGCATAGCGCCTCGTCTTGAAGTAACCGGCGACGATGGCGTCAGCCGGGGGGCCGTCATCGCGGGCGGATGCGATCACCTGGTCGAGGATCTCGATCGCCGCCTGAACGCGCGCGGAAGGTGTCACAGACCTCCCCTCGAACCTGCAGAAGGGGATTGAGGGGCGGGCCTCTGTGTCATTGCTGCGGCCATGCCCACCCCCGGCCCCTCCCGCAAGCGGGAGGGGTGATCACCGCGTTGGATAATTCGGCGCTTCCCGAGTGATCGCGACGTCATGGACATGGCTCTCGCTCAGGCCCGCATTCGTGATCCGTACGAACCGCGCCCGCTTCTGCAGCTCACCGATGGTGGTGGAGCCGGTATAGCCCATCGCCGCCTTCACGCCGCCGACCAGCTGGTGCACGATATCGCGCGCCGGGCCCTTGTACGGCACCTGCCCCTCGATCCCTTCGGGAACCAGCTTCATCTGGTCCTTGATGTCCTGCTGGAAGTAGCGGTCGGCCGATCCGCGCGACATGGCCCCGACGCTGCCCATGCCGCGATACGCCTTGTAAGCTCGCCCGTGGTACAGGAAGGTCTCGCCCGGCGCTTCGTCTGTCCCCGCCAGCAGCGACCCGACCATCACCGTCGAGGCACCGGCGGCCAGCGCCTTTGCGACATCGCCGGAGGTGCGGATGCCGCCATCGGCGATCACCGGCACGTCCTTGGCCTGGCTCGCCGCCGCAGCGGACATGATCGCCGACAGCTGCGGCACGCCGACACCAGCGACGATCCGCGTGGTGCAGATCGATCCCGGCCCAATCCCGACCTTGATCGCATCCGCGCCCGCATCCGCCAGCGCCCTCGCTGCATCGGCGGTCGCGACGTTTCCGGCGATCACCTGCACGCGGTTGGACACGCTCTTCACCCGCTCGACCGCCCGGGCGACCTCGATATTGTGGCCATGCGCGGTGTCGATGACGATGCAGTCGCACCCGGCATCCATCAGCGCCTGGGACCTCTCGAACCCGGAATCCCCGACCGTGGTCGCAGCAGCGACGCGCAGCCGCCCCTCGCCGTCCTTGGTCGCGTTGGGCGTCGCCACCGCCTTCTCGATATCCTTGACGGTGATGAGGCCGACGCAATGATCGCCCTCGTCCACCACCAGGAGCTTTTCGATCCGCCGCTGGTGCAGCAGCCGCCGCGCCTCGTCCTGGCTTGTACCCACCGCCACCTTGGCGAGGTTGTCGCGCGTCATGAGTTCGCTCACCGGCTGGCGCATGTTCTCGGCAAAACGCACGTCGCGGTTGGTGAGGATGCCGGCCAGCTTGCCCGAGGCCTCCACCACCGGAATGCCGCTGATCTTGTGGACCCGCATCAGGTCCAGCGCTTCGGCCAGCGTTTGGTCAGGCGTCATGGTGATCGGGTTCACCACCATCCCGCTCTCGAAGCGCTTGACCGCCCGCACCGCCGCCGCCTGCTCTTCGACCGTGAGATTGCGGTGGAGCACGCCAATCCCGCCCAGCTGGGCCATGGCGATCGCCATATCCGCTTCCGTGACCGTATCCATCGCGGACGACAGCAGCGGAATGCACAGCGGAATGTCGCGCGTGAGGAAGGTGCGCGTCTCCGCCTGGCTCGGCAGCACGCTGGATTCCAGCGGCTGCAGCAGCACGTCGTCAAAAGTCAGACCCAAGGGAATGTCGGGAGCGTCGAGGATATCGGCCATGCGGGCGTTTGGCCGGAGAGGAGCGATTCGGCAAGGGTTGGTAGGAAACTCGTCATCCCCTCGACGGCGGGGATCCAGCTCCGGAACCGATCACTCGCGAGATGCTGTCGGAGATGGATCCCCGCCTTCGCGGGAATGACGAGACGAAAGAAGACGCTCCGCCGCCTCGACATGCATCCGTTCGATCATCTCGCCCTCGAACCGCTCCGCCCCCCCCTGCGCCGCCGCCACCAGCCGCTCGGCCCGTGCAATTTCCGTCCCCGTCGGCGCCCAGGCCTCATGGCAAAGGGCGATCTGGTTCGGGTGGATCAAGCTCTTCCCATCAAACCCCAGCATCCGCCCGTCCTGAGCTTCCGCGCGAAAGCCCTCCGCATCGTCCAGCCCGTTGAACACGCCGTCGAACGCCGGGATGCCCCCGACCCGCGCCGCGAGCACGATCAGCTGCAGCGATGCCGAAATCCTGTCCCGCCCCGCGCCCGGCGGCAACCGAAGCGCGGACCGCAGGTCGTTTGTCCCCGCGATCAGCGCCGCCGCCGACCGCGCGATCCTTGGGCTGGCGAGCACCCCGGCCGGGGTCTCGATCATCGCTGCAACCCGTTTGCGCGTCCGTTCCTGCACCAGCCGCAACTGGGCCTCGTCCTCGCAGCGGGGCAGCACGACCAGGTCCGCCGCTGAGCCCGCCACCGCATCCTCGTCCGCACGGTGCCACTCGCTGGTCAGTCCATTGATCCGGATCGCCACCGGACACGGCCAGGCGAAAGCAACCGCCTCCACCGCCGCCGCCCGCGCGGCGTCCTTGTCCTCGGGCCGTACCGCATCTTCCAGGTCGAGGATCACCAGGTCCGCGCCGGCCGTCCGCGCCTTGGCAATCGCCCGTGGATTGCTGGCCGGCAGAAATAGCGCCGACCGTCTGCCGAACAGGTCGAGACTCATGCCGATTTCGCTTCGCTTGAACTGCGACCTGTCGCATCATGGATCGAGTATCCACCGGGAGAACACATGCTGACCACCTTCATGGCTGTCGTCGCGGCGCTGGTGCTGCTGTTCGTGATGATGAGCATCAAGATCGTCCACCAGGGCTATCGCTACACGATCGAGCATTTCGGCCGCTTCGTCCGGGTCGGCAACCCCGGCTTCAACTTCGTTCCCGCCTTCTTCTACCGCGTGGGCCGCAAGATCAACATGATGGAGCAGGTCCTCGACATCCCGGGGCAGGAGATCATCACCAAGGACAATGCCATGGTCGCGGTCGACGGCGTGGTCTTCTTCCAGGTGCTCGATCCGGCCAAGGCCGCCTACGAAGTCAGCGACCTCTATACTGCAATCCTCGCGCTTTCGACGACCAACCTCCGCACGGTGATGGGCTCGATGGACCTCGACGAAACCCTGTCCAAGCGCGACGAGATCAACGCCCGCCTGCTCAGCGTCGTCGATCACGCCACCGAAGCCTGGGGGGTGAAGATCACCCGCGTCGAACTGAAGGACATCCGCCCGCCCTCCGACATCGTCAATGCCATGACCCGCCAGATGAAGGCGGAACGCGAGAAGCGCGCCGCCATCCTCGAGAGCGAAGGCATGCGCGCCTCCGAGATCCTCCGCGCGGAAGGTGAGAAGCAGGGCCAGATCCTCCAGGCGGAAGGCCGCCGGGAAGCCGCCTTCCGCGATGCGGAGGCGCGGGAGCGTTCGGCTGAGGCCGAAGCCGCCGCGACCAAGGCGGTCAGCGACGCCATCGAAGGCGGCAGCACCCAGGCGATCAACTATTTCATCGCCCAGAAGTACGTGGAGGCGATCGGCAAGTTCGCCGACTCCCCGAACGCCAAGACCATCCTGTTCCCGGTTGAGGCAACCCAGCTGATCGGCTCGCTCGGGGGCATCGGCGAGCTGGCGAAGGCGGCGTTGGGAGGCGACCAGACTTCCCCGCCGCAGCCGAAACCCAAGGGTGAACTCAGGGCGGAGCGCGGTGCGCCCGCGGCCATGCCCGGCGTTCCGCGAGTGCAGGGCTGATGCTGAACGATCTCGAACCCGGGTGGCTGTGGCTGATCGGCGGCGTGGTTCTGCTGATCGCGGAGATCATCGCTCCCGGCTTCTTCCTGGTCTTCGTTGGAGCGGCGGCCATCGCCACCGGCCTGTTCGTGGTCCTGTTCGACCTCGGCCCCGCGGCGGCACTCGCTTTGTTCGCCCTCTATACCGCAATCGCCGTTGCCGTCGGGCGCAAGGTCTATGCCAACCGCCCGGTCAACAGCAGCGACCCGAACCTCAACGACCGTGCCGCCCGTCTGATCGGCCGAAGCGTCACCGTCGTCGAAACAGTGGACGAGCATGGCGGCCGCGTGCGCGTCGGCGACAGCGAGTGGAGCGCGCGCGGCGGCCCGGCATCGATCGGCGAACGGGTGCGGATCACCGGCGTTGACGGCAACTGCCTGACCGTGGAAGCAGAACTCCACCTTCCAACCGCCTGATCCCGCCGGAGTTCTCCATGCACCAGCCGACCCTCACCCGCCGCCAGGCGGTTGCCGCCCTCGCTTCGACCGCGGCGATGCCGCTGCTGTCCGGCTGCGCGACCTTGGGAGCCGGCCGCCCGGCGACCGACGAAAGCGCCGGGGCGCTGCTCGACTCCATTGCCGACAACCTCCTCCGCCTGCAGCCCGAGACCGCGACCAGCCTCGGCGTCGACAAGGGCCCGCGCGAGAAGCTGCGCTCCTTGCTCTCGGACCGTTCCGCCAAGGGCCAGCGCGCCATCGCGGCCACCCTTCGCGCCGACCTCGCCCGCGCCCAGGGCGTGAACACCTCGTCCCTGTCCCACTCCACTCGCACCAGCATCGAGGTGGTGAAGAGCGCCTACTCCACCGCGCTGGAAGGCTTCGCTTTGCCTTATGGGGACGTCGCGGTCGGCGGCTGGCGCAACACGCCATACGTCGTGATCCAGAACGTCGGCGCCTATCTCGACATCCCGCGCTTCCTCGACAGCGAGCATCAGGTGGCCAACGCCGCCGATGCCGAGGCCCTGCTTCAGCGCCTCGCCCAATATCCGACCGCGCTTGACGGCGAGCTGGAGCGGATGCGCGACGCCCGGCAGCGCGGCCTCGTCCCGCCAGCGTTCCTCATCGACAAGGCGCTGACCCAGATCGGCCAGTCGGCCAAAGGCGCCCGCGAGGGCGGTTCACTGGTCGAGATGGTGCGCACCAAGACCAAGGCGATCCCCGGCAAGTGGGTGGAGCAGGCGCGCCAGATCGTGACTGGCCACGTCGCTCCCGCCCTTGAGCGCCAAATACTCGAGCTTCAGGCGCAGAAAGCCGTCGCCGACAACACCGCGGGCATGTGGTCGCGTCCGAACGGGCCGGAATATTACCGCTGGGCGCTGAAAGCCTCGACCACCACCACCATGTCACCCGACGAGGTGCACCAGCTCGGCCTCGACACGCTGCGGATGCTGCACGGCCGGATGGACCCGATCCTGCGCCAGCTCGGCTACACGCAGGGCTCCGTCGGCGAGCGGATGAACGCGCTTGCCAAGGACCCAAGGTACAAGTTCAGCGAGGGCGACAAGGGCCGCGCCGAGATCATGGCCTTCATACAGGAGCGGCTCCGCATCATCCGTGCCGAGCTTCCCCGCGCCTTCAACACCATGACCCGCGGCAATCTCGAGGTGAAGCGCCTTCCCCCGGAGGAGGAACCCGGCGCCCCCGGCGCTTACGGCGGTCCCGGCTCGATCGACGGCAGCATCCCCGGCAAGTTCTGGATCAACCTGCGCACCACCGACCTGCACAGCAAGTACAGCCTGCCCGACCTCACCCATCATGAGGCGATACCCGGCCACGTGTGGCAGGGCGAATATGCACAAAAGCTGCCCCTGATCCGCTCGATCCTAGCGTTCAACGCCTATTCCGAAGGCTGGGCGCTCTATGCCGAACAGCTTGCCGACGAGCTCGGCGTGTTCGACGACTTCATCGTCGGGCGCCTGGGCTACCTCCAGTCGATCGCGTTCCGCGCGGTCCGCCTGGTCGTCGACACCGGCCTCCACCACAAGCGCTGGACCCGGGAGCAGGCGGTGCGCTTCTTCGTCGACGAAAACGGCTCCAACCCGCTGGAAGTCGCCAGCGAAGTCGACCGCTACTGCAGCTGGCCCGGCCAGGCCTGCGGCTACGAAGTCGGCCACCAGGAAATCGTCCGCCAGCGCGCCAGGGCTCAGGCAGCGCTTGGCCCGCGTTACGACTTGAAGGCGTTCAACGACACGGTCGTGCTCGGCGGCAACGTCCCGCTAGATGTGCTGGCGAGGAATGTGGACGAATATGTTCGGGGAGCGCGGGGCTGAGCAGCGCCCTGACCTCAGCCTAGATTCGGGCCGGCCTTGGCTGGAGGATGGAGACACCTTCCCTTACCCAGTCTTTGTCCACATTGACGCCCTGATCGGCCCATTCCTGACGAGTCCAGCACAGGACGCGTTCGATCCGGCTGCCGGTCGGCGGCTCGACCCGCATGCAGTAGCGGGCGCCCGGCTCCGCCACAGGCGCACCCGCCGATTGGGTCTCGGCTGCGGCCACTGGCGAGGCGGCGACAAGGCTGAACGTAACGGCCACGTGCATGTAAGTCATGTCGCGTCTCCATGGCGAAGATGAGGACGATCGTTAAACCGCTGAAAGGCAATGCGAGTTGCACGGGCAGTTGCATCACCTTGAAGCTTGAACCCGCAACTCCGGGTTCGCGCGTGTCGGGACAACAGGCTTGCCGGCGGCGACCGGCGGCCCCATTCCGTCTGGATGCGGATCGCGCTTTACCAACCGGAAATTGCCGGCAACGTCGGCGCAATCCTCAGGCTTGGCGCTTGTCTGGGGGCAGCCGTCGACCTGATCGAGCCGTTGGGCTTCGAATGGGACGATCGAAGGGTGCGACGGACAGCAATGGACTATATCGACCATGTCGAAGTGCTCCGGCACCCCGATTTTGAGACCTTCCGGACCAGCATTCGCCCGCGCAGGCTGATCCTGTTTACGACCAGAAGCACTCAGTCGGCATATGCCTTCAGCTTCAGGAGTGACGATGTCCTCCTCTTCGGCAAGGAGAGCGGCGGTGTGCCGCCCGCCGTGGCCGAGGCCTGCAATGCTCGCGTCCGCCTCCCGATGCGACAGCAGGTCCGTTCGCTGAACCTGGCGACGTCCACTGCGCTCGCCTTGGGTGAAGCGCTACGCCAGACCGCATGCCTGCCGAGTTGAGGAGCGCAGGTGTTCGCCCGCACAACCGTCTGTGAACATTCCGCATTGCTCACCCATTCCTCACCTTGCCCTCATGCCGCCCAGCGCGGCCGCCGCTATTGTCTCGGCTCACTTCTACATAGGGGAGAGACCATGACGAATACGGTGGCCAGGGGGCGACGCATCAACTGGCGGGTCATCGGCTGGAGCGGCGGCGGCGATGCTAACGTTCCCTTTTCTCGCGATGCAGGTGACCGATGGCGTTTCCTGGACCCCAAGCGATTTCGCCTTCGCCGGCGCGTTGCTCGGCTCGGGCGGGCTGATCCTCGAACTTGCTGTGCGCAAGGGCCGCGACTGGACCTATCGCCTCGGAGGTGCGGCTGCTGCTCTGGCAAGCCTCCTGACGTTCTGGGTCAACGGCGCCGTCGGGATCATCGGCAACGAGGCTGACGAGCACAACCTGTTCTTCAATCTGGTCCCACTGATCGCTCTTCTCGGCACTTTGGCGGTTCGGGCTCGGGCAGCGGGCCTGACCCGCCTTATGGTCGCGATTACGATCGTGCAGGCGGCGATCGCCCCGCTGATTTTCATGAACGAAGCTGGCCGCGAAGGCATATGGCTGCGCGAACTGGTCTTCGCGTCCGCGATCGTCCCGGCGATCTGGCTAGCCGCCGCCTTTCTGTTCAGGCAAGCCGCCAGGAAGCAGGACGCGCGCTGATATCAAGCGTGACCCCGGCTCCCGGGCGCGAACGCGCATTCATCCTTGAACAATAGGACTTCACCTGCTCCCTCGGGCGGACCTTCGCTGCGCTGCTCTTTGACATCGACAGGTGAAAACGGCCGAAAACAGCCGCTGTCACCGTGAACATTGTGAACATTCGCGCCGCCTGGCCTTCCGGAGACCAGTGCGACCTCGCGGTTACCGCCGAGCACCCATCAGCCCACCGAGGATGGAGTTGAGCGGGTTGGCCCCGCCTCCACCGCCACCGAGCAGTCCGCCCAGCATGCCGCCCAGGCCGTCGCCGGCACCGCCGCCAATGGCTCCATCCTGTCCTCCCGCCTGCCGGGCGAAATAGCCGGCGGCCAGCATCGCCACGATCGGCAGCATCTTCTTGAGCAGATCGGGCGACAGGCCGCTCTGCTGCGCGGCGTGGGTTGCGACGGTGCGGCTGGCGTCCTTGTTGCCGAAAATTTGGCCGAGCACCTGGTTACCCTGGCTGACATCGGTTGGCTGCGGGGCCAGCACATTGTCCATCAGCCCGCCGCCGCCGAGGCCGCCAAGCATCCCGGCAAGGCCGCCGAGACCCTGCGCGCCACCCGCGTGGTTCTGCATGCCGCCAAGCACCATCGGCAGCAGCGCCGCCATGCCGGTCTGCGCCGTCTGCTGGTCCACTCCAAGGTCCCGCGAAATCGCCTGCGCGCCGCCGGCCTGCGTCAATGCCTCCAACATGTTCATGTGTGTTTCTCCTGTTCGGAGCGCACAATGAGCGGGGAGGTCGGCCCGTTCCTTGTCAGGGCAGCGGCGCGACGTCCGGAGCGGCGAACCGACGCCGTGCCTCGACCGAGAACAGCAGCTCGCGCGAGTAGAAGCGCAGCGGCCACTCGCGCCCGCCGGCTGGCGAGAGCAGCAGCGCGTTGACCTGCTGCGTCAGGGCTCCCGGCCGGGCCTCCCGCAGGAAGAACCGGACGCCATGCAGGTATGTGCGGGTGATCGTCTCGTGATAACCCTCGCTGTCGCTGTTCACTCCGCCCACGCTTTCGTTGAAGCGGCCGATGATGCCCGGCAGCTCTGTGTCCAGGTCAATGTCCGGTCGGCGGGTCAGCAGGTACAGCGTCGCCGCCAGGTGCGCCTCGTGGGTCCAGTCGGCGCGCGCCAGGGTGCAGCCGAGCAGCCCCTCGCCGAGTCGGACGACCTCCGCGTCGGTGGTGAAGAGGCGCGGCTGGTAAGCCTCCTCAGGCCGCTTGAACCGCCACCTTTGGCCGGCACTGGCGGACTGCTTCGTCGACATGCTCCTCGAACTGCGCGAAATTGTCGCAGAACAGGTCGACCAGCTTGGCCGCGGTGCGGTCATAATCCTGCTTGTCCGCCCAGGTCGAGCGTGGGTCGAGGATGCCGCTGTCGACGCCCGGAACCGCCACCGGCACTTCGAAGCCGAAGTTCGGATCCTTGCGGAACTGCGCATTCTTCAAGCTGCCGTCGAGCGCGGCATTGAGCAGCGCGCGGGTCGCCTTGATTGGCATGCGGCTGCCGACGCCGTACTTGCCGCCGGTCCAGCCGGTGTTGACCAGCCAGCAGTCGACACCCCCCTTGGCGATCCGCTCCTTGAGCAGGTTGCCGTAGACCGAGGGATGACGCGGCATGAACGGCGCGCCGAAGCAGGTCGAGAAAGTCGCCTCCGGCTCGGTAACGCCGATCTCGGTGCCGGCGACTTTGGCCGTGTAGCCCGACAGGAAGTGGTACATCGCCTGGTCCGGGGTCAGCCGCGCGATCGGGGGCAGCACGCCGAACGCGTCGGCGGTCAGCATGACGATGTTCTTCGGCAGCGGCCCCATGTTCTGCTCGGAGGCATTGGGGATGTAGTCGATCGGATAAGCGCCGCGGCTATTCTCGGCCAGGCTGTTGTCGTCGAGATCGAGCTCGCGGGTGACCGGGTCCATCACCACATTCTCGAGCACGGTGCCGAACCGCTTGGTGGTGGCGTAGATTTCCGGCTCGGCTTCGGCCGACAGGCGGATCATCTTGGCGTAGCAGCCGCCTTCGAAGTTGAAGACCGCCGTGTCGGACCAGCCATGCTCGTCGTCGCCGATCAGCGTGCGGTTCGGGTCGGCCGACAGCGTCGTCTTGCCCGTGCCCGACAGGCCGAAGAAGATCGCCGTGTCGCCCGCCGGACCGATGTTGGCGGAGCAGTGCATCGGCATGATGCCCTGTTCCGGCAGCAGGAAGTTGAGGAGCGAGAAGACGCTCTTCTTCATCTCGCCGCCATACTGGGTGCCGCCGATCAGGATCAGCTTCTTCTCCAGATTGACGGCGATCACCGTCTCCGACCGGCAACCGTGCCGCTGCGGATCGGCCTTGAAGCCCGGCAGGTCGATGATCGTGTAGTCGGGAACGAACGCGGCCAGTTCCCCGCTCTCGGGACGAACCAGCATAGTGCGGATGAACAGGTTGTGCCACGCAAGCTCGTTGATCACGCGGACCTTGACCCGATGCTCCGGCTGCGAGCCGCCGAACAGGTCGGCGACGAAGAGCTCCGCCTTGGTACCGAGCGCCGCCAGAAAGTCTTCGTGCAACCGGTCGAAGGCATCGGCCTCCATCGGCTTGTTCGACTTGCCCCACCATACGCTGCTTTCGCTGACCGCATTGCGGACAACGAAACGGTCCTGGGCGCTGCGGCCGGTGTGCCGGCCGGTCGAGACGACGATGGGGCCGTCCTTTGCGAGCAGGCCTTCGCCGCGCTTGAGCGCTTCTTCGACCAGGGGTGCCGTGGTCAGGTTCCAGTGCAGCTCGGCGTCCGTCCGGATCCCCTGTGCTTCAAGTCCATGCTGCGGAACCCGGTTCGTCACTCAACATCCCCTATAATTTCAATATGCAAGCAGCGGCGCGCCTCAAACCCGAAGCGGCCGCCGCATTTCATGGTGCGCAAATGCCCTATGACTCGAAATGGTTGCTCGGTCAAAGCAGCGCGGCCCTGCTTGTTTCGCCTCGCCGCGCTGGCTAATCCGTCTGGCGAGCAGGGAGCAGCGTCCACATGAGCCAAGTCATCGCGCTCGTCGACGACGATCGCAACATCCTGACATCGGTGTCGATCGCTCTCCAGGCCGAAGGCTTCGTGACCCGCGTCTACACCGACGGCGCAACCGCACTCAAAGCCCTGACCGAAAATCCGGCGGAGCTTGGCGTGTTCGACATCAAGATGCCGGGCATAGACGGGATGGAGCTGCTCCGCCGCTTGCGCGAAAACGGCGGGGCGGCAAGTGCGATGCCGGTCATCTTTCTCACCTCCAGGGACGACGAGCTGGACGAAGCTCTCGGGCTCGCCATGGGGGCGGACGATTACATCGCCAAGCCGTTCAGCCAGCGGCTGCTGATCGCCCGCATTCGCGCGATTCTGCGAAGAACCGACATGATCCGGACGACCGGTAACGGCGGAGGCGCGTCGGAGAGCGAAGTCCAGTTGCTTGTGCGGGGACGGCTGACCATGGACCCGGCGCGCCACAAGGTCACCTGGGACGCCCGGGACGTGACGCTGACCGTCACCGAGTTCCTGATCCTCGAAGCGCTTGCGCAGCGCCCCGGGGTCGTGAAATCCCGCAACCAGTTGCTGGATGTCGCTTATCAAGACGATGTCTATGTCGACGACCGGACGATCGACAGCCACATCAAGCGGCTTCGCCGCAAGTTCCGGGGAGTCGATCCGGCCTTCGATGCGATCGAAACCCTCTACGGCGTCGGCTACCGCTTTGGCGAAGAATGAAGCAACGAAGGATGAGGGGGAGCAGGGTCTTGCCCTGATCCACTCCCGCGACTGGCGCCTGTCCCATCGCATCCTCGCGGTGAATGTCCTGACGCTTGCGTTGATTGCCCTGTCGTTTCTGTTTCTCGACAGCTTCCGCAACCAGTTGCTGGAGGAGCGCGCGCTCAAAACCCGCCGGGAGGCCGAGCTGGCCGCCGCCGCGCTCGCTGTGCTCCCCGCCGAAGCACGCGCGCCCTACCTCCAGCGCATCGGGCTTGCGAGCAAGAGCCGCTACCGACTGTACGCTCTCGACGGAGCGCTGTTGCTCGACAGCTGGCGAACCACCGGCCCCACCTACCGCCTGCGCGACCCTGCCACCCAGCGCTGGACCAAGGACATCGCCCGCGCGCTCGACCGCGGCTTCAACGCCGTCGTCGGTCAGACCACGCCGCCAGACTTCCTCGAGCCGGGGCAAGATCGGCTCCATTCATGGCCCGAGGCAGCGCTCGCCCAAAGTCGCGGCGAAACCGCCATCGGCGTGCGTAATGCTCCCGACCTTACTCCAGTTCTGTCCGCCGCCACACCGTCGGGCAACGGCAACATCCTTCTCGTCACCGCTAACGACCGCAACTTCACCCGCACGGTCCGGAGCGAGCGCGCGAAGCTCGCCCTGGCGCTGCTCGCGACGACCATCCTGTCGCTGCTGCTGTCCTTGTTCCTGGCCCGCACCATTGCCCGCCCGCTACGGCGGCTGGCGCTCGCCGCCCACCGCGTTCGCCTTGGTCGCGCACGCGAGGTTAAGGTGCCGCGCCTGCCGTCCCGCCGCGACGAGATAGGGCTTCTTGCGCGGTCGGTGAGCGACATGAGCCAAGCACTGCGCCACCGCATCGACAATATCGAAGCCTTCGCGGCCGACGTGACGCATGAACTCAAGAACCCCCTCGCCTCCCTGCGATCGGCAGTGGACGGGCTGGAGCGGATTGAGGATCCCAAGCTGCGGGCGCAGTTGCTCGACGTGGTGCGGCAAGACGTGCTGCGCCTGGACCGGCTGATCGGCGATATCGGCGAAGCGGCCCGAACCGACGCGGAGCTCGCCCGCGCCCGCTTCGAACCGGTCGATCTGGGCCAATTGGTCGAGCAGATCACAAATGGCTGGGAAGAACGGCGGACCACCGGCAGCGCCCGTCTTGCGTTCGCTCGGCCGCGCCGGGGCAGCACCCTCGTGATGGGCGAGCCTGCGCGCCTTGCCCGAGCGATCGACAATCTCATCGACAACGCGATCAGCTTCTCCCCTCCCGGCGGTCTAGTGGAAGTGGCCGTGACCCGGGTCGGGCCGCGGGTCCGGATCAGGATTGACGACGAAGGTCCCGGCGTTCCCGAAGCGGCTCGTGAAGCCATCTTTAACCGGTTTCACTCAGTACGGCCGTCCGGCGACCAGTTCGGACGCCATTCGGGGCTTGGCCTTGCGATCGCGCGGGCGATCGTCAAAGGCCACAACGGGGAGATTGACGTGGCCGACCGCGACGACGCGCCTTCAGGCGCCCGCTTCACCATCAGCCTTCCAGCGGCGGAGCATGCCGCATGAACCTGCGGCTGTCGTCCGAGACGATGCACTCCAGCTCGGTCGCGATCGACGGGCGCGCCGTGCTGATCTGCGGCCCTTCGGGCGCCGGCAAGTCCGATCTTGCGCTGCGCCTGATCGACCGCGGTTTCACGCTGGTCAGCGACGACCAGACGATCGTCCGCAAGGCGTCTGGGCGGTTGGTCGCCTCGGCTCCGGCATCGATTGCCGGGAAGCTCGAGATCCGCGGCATCGGCATCGTCGAAATGCCGACCGCTGCGGACATCCCTGTGGCGTTGGTGGTGGAGCTGACCAGCGACATCCAGCGCCTGCCCGACGATAGCCGGGAACGAGCCATTCTGGGTATTCCCGTGCCGCTGATCAGCGTCGATGCACTGACCGCCTCCGCCCCGGCGAAGGTGGCCGTGGCCCTCGACCGCCTCGGTCTGACCTTCTGATGAGCGAGGCGCGGACGGACAGCCGGCTTCCGCGCTTGCTCCTGGTCACCGGCATGTCCGGGGCCGGAAAGTCCACGGTGCTCGACGCGCTGGAGGACATGGGCTGGGACACGGTCGACAATCTGCCGACGGCCTTGCTCCAGGCGTTTGTCCATGGCTCGGATCGTGAGCGCCAGGCAGCCAACGTTGCCGTCGGCATGGATGCGCGCAGCCGGGGCTTCGACGCCCACGCCATCCCCGACCTGATCCGCTCGGTCGAGGGTGTGCGCCCCGAAATCCTCTACCTGGATGCTGCCGGGGCGGAGCTGATTCGCCGCTACGACGAGACCCGCAGGCGCCATCCGCTCGCGCCCGATCGGCCCGCCGAAGATGGCATCGCGCGCGAGCGGGCCTTGACCGCGCCGCTCCGCTTGGCTGCCGATTCGGTGCTCGACACGACCGATCTGAAGCCTTCCGATCTCCGCGACGAACTGCGGCGCCGCTACGGCGGCAACAGCAACGAGCCGGTGATCACCATCACCAGCTTTGGCTTCGCCCGGGGGATCAGCCGCACTGCCGACTTCGTCTTCGATCTCAGATTTGCGCCAAACCCGCACTGGATCGACGAGTTGCGCCCGCTCACCGGGCTTGATGCGGCGGTCCAGGACTACGTCGCCCGGCAGCCCGGCTGGACCGAGACCCTGGACCGCATTGAAGACCTGCTGGCCGACCTCATCCCGCGCCACTTCGGGGCAGGGAAAAGCTATCTCGGGGTCGCCTTCGGTTGCACCGGCGGGCGGCACCGTTCAGTTGCTGCCGCGGCGATGATGGCGAACAGGTTGCGCGCGCGAGGCTTTTCGCCGAATATCCGGCACCGCGACCTATCCTTGAAGCCCAGCGATTCCGTCGAGGAACATCCGGCGCCGAGCCAGCCGCGCGCAAATGACCTGAGTGAGTAATTGAATGATCGGTCTAGTGTTGGTGACCCATGGCCGGCTTGCGGCCGAGTTCATCATTGCCATGGAACATGTCGTCGGTCCGCAAGAGGCGATCGAAGGCATCTGCATCGGCCCCGACGACGATATGGAGCTCCGCCGCAACGACATTGCGGAGGCCATTGTCCGCGTGGATAGCGGCCAGGGCGTGATCATCCTGACAGACCTGTTCGGCGGCACTCCGTCCAATCTCGCGATCAGCCTAATGAAGGCCGAAAACATCGAGGTGATCGCAGGCGTCAACCTGCCGATGCTGATCCGGCTGGAAGGCGCGCGCAAGGTGATGAGCGTGCGCGCTGCTGTTGCCGCGGCGCGGGAGGCCGGGCGCAAATACATCTCGGTGGCATCCGAAATCCTGGGCGAGGCGGCGGCTTGACGATGCTGTCCCGCGAGATCCGCATCGACAACAAGCGCGGCCTGCACGCCCGGGCCAGTGCCAAGTTCGTCACACTGGCAAGCTCGCTTTCCGCCGACGTCGAGGTCGAGAAGGACGGCAACCGGGTCTGCGGCACCTCGATCATGGGCTTGATGATGCTTGGTGCGGCCAAGGGCGACTCGATTCGCATCCACGCCTCGGGCGAAGGCGCGGAAGATGCCCTGGCCAGGCTCAGTGAACTGGTCGAGGCGCGTTTCGGCGAGGATTGATGCCCCGCCAGGTCACTTCCTTTTCCAACGAGACGGTGAAGCGCATCCGTGCGCTGCGCGACAAGAAGGCGCGGCGCGAGCAGGGCCTGTTCCTGGCCGAAGGGTTGCGGATCATCGCCGAAGCGCGGGACAGCCGGCGTCTGCCCGAAACCATCGTCTTCGCCTCGGGCGGGCTGCACCCGCTCGCCGCCGAAATCATCGCCGCCACGGAAGCGGCGGGCGGCGACGCGATCGAAACCACACCGGACATCCTTTCCAAAATGAGCGGCAAGGACAATCCGCAGATGCTGTTGGGGGCGTATCGCCAGCCGGCGACGGACCTCGCCCGCATTGACCGGACCTCCTCGCCGCTGTGGATGGTCCTGCAGTCTCTGCGCGATCCCGGCAACATCGGCACCATCCTTCGGACGGGGGACGCGGTTGGCGCCGGTGGGCTGATCCTGCTGGACGACAGCGCCGATCCCTATTCGGTGGAGGCGGTGCGCGCGTCGATGGGCGCGATCTTCACACAGGCGGTGGCCGCCGCCCGGTGGGACGAGTTCCTGCTGTGGCTGCGCTCCGGCCCAGGGCAACTGGTCGGGACAAGCCTCAAGACCGACACGGACTATCTTTCCGCCCGCTACGAGCAGCCCTGCTTCCTGCTGATCGGCAACGAGCAGGCGGGGCTTCCTTCGGCATATGAGGCTGAGTGCGACCTGCTGGTAAAGATTCCTATGGCCGGGCGTGCCGACAGCCTGAACGCAGCGATCGCCGCCGCCGTGATGGCGTTTCAGGTCAGGGCAAGCTGGCGCGGATAAGGTCAGTAGCCTCGGTGAAAAGAGGAGGTGCTGAGTCGATGACTAAACGAGCGTTGGTGCTTCTCGCACTGCCTTTGGCCGGCTGCATGACGGTTCCTCTGCCCGCTGAAGGGCCGATTTCGCGCGACCCGGGGTACCGCGCCCTCGGGACCGAGCCGTTCTGGTCCTTGGAGATCGGACCTCGCGAGATGGTCTTCACCGAGGCGAACGCGCCGGGCGTGCGGATCGTCCAGCCGACGCCGCGGCCGATCGTCGGCATAGCCGGTGAGATTTACCAGACGCCGCGGATCAACGTGAACGTGGTCCACGCCCGGTGCAGCGACGGGATGAGTGACCGCGTGTATCCAGATCGAGTGCAGGTGCGGGTCGACAACCGGGCCTTCGAAGGATGCGGCGGCGGGAGCGCAGTCCCGACTGCCTTGGCGGGCACCAACTGGAGGGTGGCGGCGGTGAACGCCATGCTCGCGCCTCCCGGCGACAACTTCTTGATGCGGTTCGAGGGCGAACGGGTCAGTGCCCGCTTCGGCTGCAACAGCATGGGCGGAGGTTACACCTACGACGGCCGGACGCTGGTGGCGAACCGCCTCGCTGCGACGCGCATGGCCTGCGCGGACATGCGGTTCGAGGATCAGGCCAGCCGCATCCTCGCTAATCCGGTGACGGCCGAGTGGCGCGGCGGCGACCGGCTGACGCTGAGCAACCCGGACGGGCGCATCGTCCTGGAGCGGAGCTATTGAACGGCTTGAGCTCAATCAATCTCAGCTGGTAGCGGCTACTCGGCGGCAATCTGCTGCGGGTCGTCTGCGGCGGGCGCCATCAGCTTGGTCAGCGGCCTGGGGCTGGATTCGATGACCAGCGGGGTGCCGATTTCCTTGGCACTGCCAGCGCCGAGGGTTTCGAACCGCCGCGCCTGGGTAAAGACCTGGCTTTCAAAGCTTCCGACCATCTGATTGTACGCGGCGTTGGCGGTGGCGAGGTTCTTGCCCATCCGAGCGACATGCTCCGCCATGGTCGCCAGGCGGGAATGCAACTCCTTGCCGATGGAGGCGATCTCTTCCGCCCCTTCACGCAGTTTTTCCTGGCGCCACACGCTGGCCACCGTCCGGGCGATCGCGACCAGGTTGGTCGGCGTGGCCAGCAGGACCCGGTCCTTGAACGCCTTTTCCCAAAGCTCGGGATCCTGGTCGAGCGCCGCCGAAAGGAAGTGTTCGCCGGGAATGTACATCACGACGAACTCAGCGGACTCGCCGAACTGCGCCCAATACTGCTTGCTTCCAAGCTGCTGCGCATGCCGGACAATCGAGGCCAGATGGGCCTTGAAGCAAGTGGTGCGCCGGTCGTCGTCGACCTCATCGCACGCATCCAGATAAGCGTTCAGCGAACATTTGGCGTCAACGATCAGCTTGCGGCCTTCGGGCAGATTGACCACCGCGTCGGGGCGCAAGCGTCCATCGTCACCCTCAACCGAGACTTCCAAGCGGAAGTCGACGTTCTTCACCAGTCCGGCCTGGGTGAGGACGTTCTCCAGGGATTTCTCGCCCCACCGGCCACGTTGCTTGGGCGAGGAGGTCAAGGCAGTCACCAAACGGCGGGCCTCGTCGCGCACCTGCCCTTGCCCGGCGCGAACCAGCTCCACGGCCTCGCGCAATCCGGCATATTGGTCGACGCGCTCCTTCTCGACCCGCTGAAGGCCTTCCTCGTAGCGCTTCAGGGTCGCTTCGACCGGCTGAAGGAGGTTCTGCAGCTTGACGCTATGCTCCTTGCTTTCATGGCCCAGCCGCTCGCTGGCCCGCTTGAGGAAGGACTCGTGCGCGGTCTCGACGGCCTTGCCGGCAAGCTCGCCGAACCGCGTCTCCATCCGCGCTTCCAATTCCTTGACCTGGGCCAGCTGCTCTTCGAATGCGCGCAGGCGTTCCTGCTCCCCGCGCTCGAACGCAGCCTTCGCAGCTGCAAGCTGCTCCTTTTCCGCCCGGAGCGTAGCCAATTCACCATCCTGCCGAAGTGCGCGCTCGGCCTCCGGCGCAACCGCGGCCAACTCCTGCCGGGCAGTGTTTCGCTCCTCGGTGACCGCCTCCAGCATGGCCTCCACCTGGGGAAGCCGCCGCGCCCGCTCGCTCTCGGTCGCAAGCTCGCGTGTTGCCTCGGCCAGGTTGCACCGCAGCCCCTCGGCTTCACCCTTGAGCGATTCAACCTCGCCCTTGGCCGCCGCAACGCTGCGCGACCCGAGCACCCAACCGAGCACCAGCCCACCGAGCAGAGCAGCAACTGCCAGCACTACCGCCAATACCGCATTCATCGCGACGCCCCCACAGAAGAACAGACAGCGAACCTAGGGCCATCTGCACCCTTGCTCAAGCGGAACCTTGCGCGCACTGTGGCGCTGACGTTCCAACAGGAGAGCCCATGTCCATCCGCAAGATGATCGCGCTGCACCCGAACAGCCGGGACCATGTCAATCAGGCGCTTGGCGATGCGGTGCACCACCTGATGTATTGTTCCAAGATGTGCCTGTCGTGCGCCGACGCGTGCATGGCGGAACAGATGGACATGACCCAGTGCATCCGACTGTGCATGGACTGTTCGGACATCTGCGAGGCGACGGCGAGACTTGGCCTCCGGCGCACCGGGGAAGACCAGCCGATCCTTCGTGAACTGCTCCAGCTGTGCGCGCGGATGTGCGAGGAATGCGCCGCCGAGTGCGAGCGGCACGATCATGAGCATTGCCGGCTCTGCGCGCAGATCTGCCGCGAGTGCGCCGCCGACTGCCGCAACGCTGCCCTTTCGCTCGCCTGAGCCGGCCCTCGCCTAGGCGGCGATTCGGCCCTCGCGACGGAGCTTGGCGACCTTGCGGACCACCATGTCCCGCTTCAGCCGGGACAGATGGTCGATGAACAGCACGCCGTTCAGATGGTCGATCTCATGCTGGAGGCAGACGGCAAGCAGGCCGCTGATCTCCTCCTCCTGCGTTTCGCCTTGCTCATCGAGCCAGCGGGCATGGACCCGGTCCGGCCGCATCACTTCGGCATATTGCTCCGGAATCGACAGGCAACCCTCATTGTAGGGGACGAGATTGTTCGATTCGCTGAGGATCTCCGGATTGATGAAGACCCGGGAGTCCTTGACCGGCTCAACGCCTTCTTCCGCCGGCTCCATAAGGTCAATGACCAGCAGCCGCTTGGGAACCCCCACCTGCACCGCCGCAAGCCCAATTCCGGGCGCGGCGTACATCGTTTCGAACATGTCCGAGATGAGCGTCCGCACCTCATTGTCGATCGAATCGACCGGCGTGGAAATCTCCCGCAGGACGGGATCGGGAATGCAGAGGATCGGACGGATGGCCATGGCGGTGCGTTAATCCTTTCGGGCCTCCCGTTTCAAGCTACGGCCACGAATGTTCACAATGTTCACACTGACGAGCTTGGAAAACCGCCAAAGCTGAGACGGAAGTCAGCCCTCTCGCGCTGCACCGGCGAAGAAAACCAGCGATGTTAAAGAGCCGCGGCGGAGCCGAGGCGAACTGGAGCAGCTGCAATCCTATTGTTCAAGCGGTTCAGGCAACCGGCCGCCGCGCCCTCAGGGCCTGGGCCAACGTCCCTTCGTCGAGATAGTCGAGCTCACCGCCGACGGGCAGGCCGTGCGCCAGCTGGGTCAAGCGCACCGGGAATTTCTCCAGCCTTTCGACGAGGTAGTGGGCGGTCGTCTGGCCCTCCAGTGTCGCGTTCATCGCCAGCACGACCTCGTCGATCCCGCCGTCGCCGATGCGCCGCACCAGACTATCGATGTGCAGGTCTTCCGGCCGAACGCCTTCGAGAGCGGACAGCCGGCCGCCGAGCACATGGTAGCGGCCGGGAAACAGGCGGGAGCGGTCGAGCGCCCAAAGGTCGGACACTTCCTCGACCACGCACAACGACCGCTCGTCCCGGCGCGGGTCGCGGCAAATGGAGCAGGGATCGGCGGTGTCGACGTTCCCGCAGATACTGCAGTTGGAAAGCCGGTCGGCGACGGTCTGCAGCGCGGCGAGCAAAGGCTGCAGCGCCGCTTCGCGCCGTTTCATCAGGTGCAACACCGCACGCCGGGCAGAGCGCGGGCCGAGTCCGGGAAGGCGGGCGAGCGCGTTGCTGAGTGCTTCGATTTCCTGACTGGCCATCCAATCTCCTTCATCCGAATGGCCTGAGCCTGTCGACGGCCTGCCCTTCCCCTTTGCTGCTGTCAAAGTAGAAGGACGCCCGTTCGACACGCTCAGGGCATACGGGTTCAGATGGCGCGAGTGATTTTCATGGGGAGCCCGGCGTTCGCCGTCCCGACGCTGGACGCGCTGATCGGGGCGGGACACCAGATTGCCGCGGTTTATTGCCAGCCGCCCCGCCCCGCACAACGGGGCAAGAGGTTTCAGCCGACGGCGGTACAGAAGCGCGCAGAGGAGCTGGGCCTTGAGGTGCGCACTCCTGTCCGCCTGCGCAGCGAGGACGAGCAGTCGGCATTCGCAGCACTGGGCGCCGACGTGGCCGTGGTCGCCGCTTATGGGCTGATCCTGCCGCAGCCTGTCCTTGATGCGCCGCGGATGGGCTGCATCAACGTCCATGCTTCGCTGCTTCCCCGCTGGCGCGGTGCTGCGCCGATCCATCGCGCGATCCTCGCAGGGGACGAGGTGAGCGGAGTCACCATCATGCAGATGGAGGCGGGCCTCGATACCGGCCCGATGCTGTCACGCGCGGAGCTCCGGATCGGTCGCCGCAACGCCGCCGAATTGACCGACGACCTTGCGAAGCTGGGCGCGAGCCTGCTGGTCGATTACCTTGCGGACCCCGCCTCCTCTCCTCCCGAGCCGCAGCCGCAGCCGCACGAGGGCGTCACCTACGCCGCGAAGATCGACAAGGCGGAGACAAGGCTCGACTGGAGCCTGCCCGCGGAGGCCGTGGAGCGGCAGGTGCGCGCCTTTGCGCCGGCACCGGGAGCCTGGTTCGAGCATGGCGGGGAGCGGATCAAGCTGCTGGCAGCGCATCTCGCTGAGGGAAGCGGCGTCGCTGGCCAAGTGCTCGACGAGGCGCTGACCATCGCGTGCGAGGGCGGAGCGATCCGGCCGACGGTAGTCCAGCGCGCGGGCCGTGGAGCAATGAGCCCGCAGGATCTGCTCCGCGGGTTCGCGATTCCGGCCGGCACAATCCTGCCGTGACACGCTGGAAGCTGATCCTCGAATGGGACGGAGAGCCCTTCATGGGCTGGCAGCGCCAGGACCATGGCCCATCGGTGCAGGCCGCAGTCGAGCGGGCGGCCCGGGCGATGACCGGGGAGGCGGTCACCGCCCATGCCGCCGGGCGGACGGATGCGGGGGTGCATGCCCTCGGCATGGCGGCGCACATTGACCTGGCCAAGCCGCTGACCGCTCACCGACTGAGGGAGGGCATGAACGCGCTGCTGCGGCCCGATCCGGTGGCCGTCCTGTCAGCGGATGAAGTCAGCGACGACTGGCACGCGCGCTTTTCCTGCGACGGGCGGCGCTACCTCTACCGGATCGCTAACCGCCGCGCGCCCTTGACGCTGGATCGCGGCAAGGCATGGCGGATCGGCCCGGAGCTGGACCTGGCAGCGATGCGGGACGCCGCGGCGATGCTGGTCGGACGGCATGATTTCACCACTTTCCGCTCCGTCCATTGCCAGTCGGAAAGTCCGTTGAAGACGCTTGATCGGCTGGAGGTCGAGCAACACGGCCGGGAGATCCATATCCACGCCGCGGCGCGTAGCTTCCTGCATCACCAGGTGCGGTCCATGGTCGGCTGCCTGGCGTTGGTCGGGCAAGGTCAATGGCGGGCCGAGCAGGTGCGTGAGGCGCTGGAGGCTAGGGACCGGACCGCGCTGGGGCTGAATGCGCCGGCCGCGGGGCTTTATTTCGTGGAAGCCTTGTATCCGGACAAGATCGAGCCTGCGGAGGCCTAGACCAGCACTTCCCGTGCCACGCTCTGGCTGAGGAATTGCTGCGGGCTGGCGGTGAGGCCGTAGGCCCCGGCGCAGAACACCGCGATCAGGTCGCCCGGCTCTGCCTTGGGCAGCATCACCTCGTCGGCGAGCAAGTCGAGCGGCGTGCACAGGCAGCCGGTGACCGTGACTTCTTCCTCGCCCTCCCCCCCGAAACGATTGGCCAGCGCCACCGGATAGTTGCGGCGGAGCAGCTGGCCGAAATTGCCGGACGCGGCGAGCATCTGGTGGAGCCCGCCGTCGGTGACGAGGAAGGTCCGCCCGCGGCTCACCTTTCGATCGACGATGCGGGTCAGGTAGACCCCTGCCTCCCCGACCAGCCAGCGGCCAAGCTCGATGGCGAAACGGGTATCCGCGAGGACCGGCGAGCGATCGCGCAGTGTCATCTTCAGGGCTTCGCCGATTGCCGCGATGTCGAGCGGTTTGTCGCCCGCGAAATAAGGGATGCCGAAGCCGCCGCCGAGGTTGACTTCCGGCGGACCCTCCCCGACGGCCTGCGCGATCTCGGCGGCGAGCGCGACGGTGGCGCGCTGGCTCTCGATCACTGCCTCGGTGGATAGTGATTGTGAGCCTGCATAGATGTGCAGGCCGCGCCAGTTGGCGCCGCCGTCGAGAAGTCGCCTCACCAGCGTGGGCACGCGGTCGTGATCGACACCGAAGGCGCTGGCGAGACCACCCATTTTCATGCCCGACCCCTTTAGGCCGAACGGCGGATTGACCCGGACGGCGAGCTGCGGGCGGGTTGAAGCCTCGGCGGCAAGGGTCAGGGCTCGTTCGGCCTCACCTTCGCTTTCGAGGTTGATCGTGATGCCGCGCGCGAGTGCGGCAGAGAGTTCGGCGTCCGTCTTGCCCGGGCCGGCGAAGCTGATCGGCATCGAGGGCCAGCTCGCGTCGATGCGGGCCAGCTCGCCGCCGGACGCGAGGTCGAAGCCATCGACCAGGTCGCGCAGGTGCGCGAGCAGGGGTCCGAACGGGTTCGCCTTGACCGCGTAGTGCAGGGCCAGACCCGTCGGCATGGAGCCGCGAAAGAGCTGGACGCGCTCGCGAATGGCGGCTCGATCATAGGCGAACAAGGGCGTGCCCCCCGCCTCCTCGACCAGTTCATCCACCCGTCGGCCGCCGACCCGCAGAATCCCGTCTTCGCTCGCCCGGAACGCGGGCGGGATCGGGCCCATGCCCTTCATGCGAGCTCCGCCTTCAGTGCTGCTCGATCAAGCTTGCCGTTCGGGCCAAGTGGAAGGCTGTCGCGCCAGACGAAGCGGGCAGGCTGCATATGCTGGGGCAGTTCGGCGCGAAGATAAGAGCGCAGTAGCTTCTCCGCATCATCGCCGCGCGCGACGACAAACAGGACGATCGCCTGGCCGAGCCGCTCGTCCGGCACTCCGAAGGCCGCGGCGTCGGCTGCCGCGCCGCTTGCCAGTGCCGCTTCCTCGATCTCGGTCGGGCTGATCCGGTTGCCGCTGACCTTGATCATCGCGTCGTCGCGTGCGCGAAAGCGGAGCAGGCCATCCGCGCCGCGCACCATCGTGTCGCCGGACCAGACCGCAGTGCCGCCCGAACGGGCAAAGTCGGGTGCCGGTCGGAAGCGCTCGGCGGTGCGCTCGGCATCCTGCCAATAGCCCTTAGCGACCAGCGGGCCGGCATGGACCAGTTCGCCTTCCTCACCGGGCCCCGCCTCGCTTCCGTCCGGGCGGACGACCAGCAGTTCGGCGAAGGGGATGGCGGTGCCGACGCTGTCCGGATGCGCGTCGACCGAAGCTGGATCGAGGCTGGAGGAGCGGAAAGCTTCGGTCAGGCCGTACATCAGGTGCAGATTCGCCGCGGGGAACTGGGAGCGCAAGCGGCGAACCAGCGGCTCGGGCAGATGGCCGCCGCTGTTGGTCAGGGTGCGCAGGGAGTCGCCTTCACCAGCGGACCAGCTCGTCTCGGCCAGCTGCAACCACAAGGGGGGCACTCCGGCCAGAACCGTGACGTCATGGCGGCCAACCGCCCGGACGACCTCCTTGGGAAGCAGATAGTCGAACGCGATGGCCTGCCCGCCGGCCGCCCAGGTGGAGAGAGACTGGTTCTGGCCGTAGTCGAATGCCAATGGCAGCACGCACAGCGTCCGGTCGGCGGCAGAGAGGCCAAGATAGTGAGCGACGCTGAGCGCTCCCAGCCAGAGGTTGGCATGGCTGAGCATCACGCCTTTAGGGCGTCCCGTGGAGCCGGACGTGTAGAGCAAGGCCGTGAGTTCGGTGGGGTCGCGGTCCGATGGCGGAAGGGCGTCCCCGCCGTCCCGCCACTCTTCCAAGGCGACCATTTGCGGACTGCTGCCGCCCGAGAGGGTGTTGAGCCGAGGCCTATTGCCGACCAGCAGCGAGGCGCCGCTGTCCGCCAGGATATGCTCCGCCTGGGCATGGCGGAAGACTGGGTTGATCGGCACATGCACCAGCCCTGCCCGCGCAGCAGCCAGTGGGAGAACGCAGGCGAGAGCGGTCTTGCCCATCCAGCTTGCCACCCGCTCGCCGGGAGCAAGGCCGAGCTCGAGCAGCCGCGCGGCGGTGCGACCGACGGCCTGGTCCAGCTCCGCATAGGTCAGCGTCACGCCCCCGGCATGCAGTGCCGGACTATCGGGACGGCCGCGGCGAGCCAGGTGGTCGAGCGGAAAAGGTGTAGGATCTGGTTCCACAGGGTGCGTTTGCGTCGCCGAACGGCCCGCTGCAATGTTCGACGCAAACTTGCCCGTCTTTCCGCACTCCCCTAGTGGCCCGACGGATGACGGCCCAGCCCCTTCCCTCGCCCGCGCAAGACGCCGAGGCCACGCTCCGCACGCTGCTTGCCGATGTGCTCGGCCTTGCGCCGGCGCGGGCCGCCACCTTTGCTAACGAGACGGAGTTGTTCGGAGCGCTGCCGGAATTCGACTCGATGGCGGTCGCGCATTTGCTCACGGGGATCGAGGAGCGCTTCCATGTCGTGATCGAGGATGACGACGTCGAAGCCGAGGACTTCCTGACCTTCGGCCGACTGCTTGCATTCGTCGAGCGGCTAAGGCGCTAGCTCACTCCGCGGCGATCGCCTCATATTCCTGTGCGGCGAGATATTTCTCGGCGTCCAAGGCGGCCATGCAGCCGGTACCGGCCGCAGTGACCGCCTGGCGATAGATCTTGTCCATCACGTCACCGCAAGCGAATACGCCGTCGACGCTGGTCCGGGTGGTGCCGGTCTCCACCTCGATATAGCCGTCCGAATCCAGCTTGAGCTTGCCTGCAAACAATTCGGTCGCGGGCTTGTGCCCGATGGCGACGAAAGCGCCATCGACATCGAGGATCTGAGTGGCGCCGGTCAGGCGATCCTTGAGGCGCAAGCCGACCAGCGCTTCGGGCTGGCCGCCGGCGAGGAACTCCTCGACCTCATGGTTCCAGATGATCCTGATGTGCGGACTGGCGAACAGCCGGTCCTGCAGGATCTTCTCCGCCCGAAGCGAGTCGCGGCGGTGGATCAGGGTCACGTCCTGCGAATGGTTGGTGAGGTAGAGCGCTTCCTCCACTGCGGTGTTGCCGCCGCCGATCACCGCCACCTTCTTGCCGCGATAGAAGAAGCCGTCGCAGGTCGCGCACGCCGAGGCGCCCTTTCCCTTCATATGCTCTTCGGACGGGAGGCCGAGCCACTTGGCCTGCGCCCCGGTGGCGATCACCAGCGTGTCGGCAAGATAGGTGGTGCCGCCGTCACCGACCAGCCGGAACGGGCGCCGCGAGACATCGACCTCGCTGATGTGGTCCCAGACCATGCGGGTGCCGACATGCTCGGCCTGCGCCTGCATCTCCTCCATCAGCCACGGGCCCTGGATCACGTCGCGGAAGCCCGGATAGTTTTCGACGTCGGTCGTGGTCGTCAGCTGACCGCCGGGCTGGATCCCCTGGATAACGATCGGCTGCAGGCCGGCACGCGCGGCGTAGATGGCGGCGGTGAGGCCGGCCGGGCCGGAGCCGAGGACGGCCATGCGGGTGTGAAGAGTCTCGCTCATACGCTTCCTATCTGGCGATACACGGTCGCGGCGGCAATGCCGTCAAACCAGCCTTGATTGCTTCACAGCAGCTTCGATGAAGCTGGCAAACAGCGGGTGCGGCGCGAAGGGGCGGCTCTTGAGTTCGGGGTGGAACTGCACGCCGATGAACCAGGGATGGTCCGGCCGCTCCACGATCTCGGGCAGACGACCGTCGGGCGACATGCCACTGAAGACCAGTCCGCCTTTTTCCAACGGCTCCTTGTAGTGCGCGTTGACCTCGTAGCGGTGGCGGTGGCGCTCGCTGATCCGGGTCGCGCCGTAGATCGCCGAGACATGGCTGTTGCCGCCAAGCTCCGCCTCGTAGGCGCCCAGCCGCATGGTGCCGCCAAGATCGCCCCCGGCCTCGCGCGCCTGGAGACCTTCCTTGCTCATCCACTCGGTGATCAGACCGACCACCGGCTCCGCCGTGTCGCCGAATTCGGTGGTCGAGGCGTCGGCGATTCCGGCGGTGTTCCGCGCGCCTTCGATGCAGGCCATCTGCATGCCCAGGCAAATTCCGAAAAACGGCACCTTGCGTTCGCGGGCGAACTTCACGGATGCGATCTTGCCTTCCGACCCGCGCTCGCCGAAGCCGCCGGGGACGAGGATCGCGTGCATCGGCTCGAGCTCGACCGGCAGGTCCTTGCCATCGGATTCGAACATCTCGGCGTCGAGCCACTGGATGTTGACCTTGACCCGATTGGCAATGCCGCCGTGGACCAGCGCCTCCCGCAGCGATTTGTAGGCGTCGGGAAGGCCGACATATTTGCCGACCACGCCGATCGTGACCTCGCCTTCGGGATTGTCGAGCCGGTCCATGATCGTTTCCCAGCGGGAAAGGTCCGGCCGCGGCGCGTCGGTGATCCCGAAGGCGGCGAGCACTTCGTCGTCCAGCCCTTCGCGATGATATTGCAGCGGCACGTCGTAAATCGAGCGAGCGTCGAGCGCCTCGATCACCGCCGACTTGGACACGTTGCAGAATTGCGCGATCTTCGCCTTGTCGCTGTCGGGAATCGGCCGGTCGGCGCGGCACAGCAGCACGTCCGGCTGCACGCCCAACGAGGAAATTTCGCGGACCGAATGCTGGGTCGGCTTGGTCTTGAGCTCGCCCGCCGCCTTGATCCACGGTACCAGGGTGGTGTGGACGCTGACCGTCTGCCCCCGGCCGAGATCGTTGCGGAGCTGGCGCAGCGCCTCGATGAAGGGCAGGCTCTCGATGTCGCCGACGGTCCCGCCGATCTCGCAGATCACAAAGTCGAGATCGTCGGTGTCCGCGACGGCGAACTCCTTGATAGCGTTTGTGACGTGGGGGATGACCTGCACCGTTGCGCCAAGGTAATCGCCGCGCCGCTCGCGGGCGATGATGTCACGGTAGATGCGGCCGGAGGTGACGTTGTCCGACTGGCGCGCCGCGACCCCGGTGAAGCGCTCGTAATGGCCAAGGTCGAGGTCCGTCTCAGCGCCATCGTCCGTGACGTAGACTTCGCCATGCTGGTAGGGGCTCATCGTCCCCGGGTCGACGTTCAGATAGGGATCGAACTTGCGGATGCGGGCTGAATAGCCACGCGCCTGCAGCAAAGCTGCGAGGCTTGCCGAGAGAAGACCTTTGCCGAGCGAGGAGACCACGCCGCCGGTAACGAAAATGAACCGCGCCATGGGAGTCGGGCCTTAAGTCGTAGGCGCGCGGACAGGCAAGCGGATTATCCGCCCGGCGCCGAGTTTTTTGGAACGCCGTGCTTTATTGCGCGAGCGGAACGGCGCCATTGTCGGCCGGCGGCTGGGTGCCGGGCGCGGCGTTGTTCGGCGGAGCCGTGTTCGGCCCGGCTGGCGGAGCGGTCAACGGGTTGCCGCCGGGCTCCAGCGGGCTGATCGGGGCCGGCGCGGGAGCCGTCTGGTTGACCAGCGAAGTATCCACGGTGGCAGCATTATCGCGCGTGCCGGCAATCGCCGCCAGCACGATGCAGAGCACAACGAACACGCCGCCGAGGATGGCGGTGGCGCGGGTCAGGAAGTCCGCCGCGCCGCGAGCAGTCATGAAGCCCGACGAGCTTCCGCCCACGCCCAGCCCCCCGCCTTCCGAACGCTGCATCAGGATGACCCCGCACAGGGCGGCGCCGATAAGCGTCTGGACGATCAGGAGGAAGGTGAACATGGAAGGTCAGGCTTTCGGGAGAATGGCTCGCGGGCACTTAGCGGCGCACGGCCGCAGTTTCAATCTCAAGCGGCGGCGGCGGCCGCTTCGACGATCGGCAGGAAATCGGCGGCCTTGAGGCTCGCCCCGCCGACCAGCGCTCCATCGACGTCGGCGACCGCGAAGATCTCCGCGGCGTTCGTGGCCTTGACGGAACCGCCGTACAGGATCGGCACGCTCGCCCCGGCGCTGCCGTAGGCGGCATGCAGCCTGGAGCGGAGCGCAGCATGCATCTCCCCGATGTCCTGGGTCGACGGCACCTTGCCCGTGCCGATCGCCCAGATCGGCTCATACGCGACGGCCAGGCGATCGGGCACGCCCCGGTCCGCGGCTGCCCCGTGGGGCAGCGAAGCATCGAGCTGAGCGGAAACGATCTCGACCGCCTTGCCTGACACGCGCTCCGCGTCGCTCTCGCCAACGCACAGGATCACCTGCAGCCCGGAACAAAGCGCCGCTTCGGACTTGGCCCGTACGCTTGCATCGTCTTCGCGGTGGGCATCGCGGCGCTCGCTGTGGCCGACAATGGTCAGGCTCGCTCCGGCGTCGTGGAGCATGGCCGCGCAGATGTCGCCGGTGTGGGCGCCCTTCTCCGCGCTGTGGATGTCCTGCGCCCCGATCGGGAAGCCGGGGACCGCCTCGGCCGCCCGGTGGATCAGCGTCGCCGGGACACACAGCGCGACAATGACCCCGCCCATCCGCTGCGCCGCCTCGGCGATCGCGCGGACCTCATCGAGATCGGCCGCGGTGCCGTGCATCTTCCAGTTTCCCGCTACCAGCTTGCGCCGAGTCATCTGATCCTCCCCTTGCTTTGCGCCGCGCCTAGCAGCCAACCAGTCCACCTTGAAGCCCGCCTGCCTTGATGCCTGACCCGGCGGCCCCTAAAGCCCGCATTCCTTTTTTCGCGAGAGCCGCCGCTTCATGCTTTCCTCCTTCCGCCGCCTGTCCAAGTCCAAGGTCGGCACCGGCATCCTGGTTGCCTTCCTGCTGATGATCCTGGCGTCGTTCGCCCTTGGGGACATGAGCAATGTGCTGTCCGGCGGCGGCGGTCTGTCGCAGGGCACTCTGGCAAAGGTCGGGTCGGCGAGCATCACCGAGCAGGACCTGGCCAAGGCGCTCGAGCGTCGCTTGCAGCAGGCCCGTCAGCAGAAGCCCGATGCCACCTACGCGGATATCGCCGGTGACTTCGAATCGATCATGAACGGGCTGATCCAGGAGCGGACGCTGCATGCGTTCGCCCAGGAGCATGGGCTGCACATCTCCAAGCGGCTGATCGACGCGGAGATCGCCCGCATTCCCGGGATGCAGGGACTGGACGGGCGCTTCAGCGAGGCCAACTACCAAGCCTTCCTCCAGCAGCAGCGGTTGACCGATGCGCAGGTCCGGCGGGAGATCATGACCCTGCTGCTGCAGCGGCTGATCCTGGCCCCGGTTGCCGCCAACGCCCGTCTGCCGGTCGGCGTGGCGCGGCCCTACGCATCCATGCTGCTGGAGCGGCGCGAGGGCGAAGTGGCCTTCATTCCCGCGGCCGCGTTCCGTGGCGGCCCCGCGCCGACCGAGGCCGAAGTCCAGCAATATTACCGCGCCAACCAGGCCCGCTACACGGTGCCGGAGCAGCGGGTCCTGCGCATCGCGCGGATTGGGCCGGAGCAGCTGGGCAACCTGGCTCCGACGGACGCGGAGATCGCCGCTTACTACAATGCCAACCGGGCCACCTATGCCGGTAAAGAGGAGCGGGTGATCAGCCGCGCGGTGATCGCCGACCGCAATGCCGCCAACCAGGTTGCCAGCCGCGCCCGCAGCGGCACCTTCGCCGCCGCAGCGGCGCCAGCCGGCTTCAGTGCCGCGGACGTCAGCGTCGGGCCGCAGACCCGCGAACAGCTGACCCAACTGGCGGGAGCCGCGATCGCGGCGCAGGTGTTCGCCGCCGCGCCCGGCGCGATCGTCGGGCCGGTCCAGTCGGACCTCGGCTGGAACGTCATCAAGGTCGAGGGCATTCGCAATACGGCGGGCCGATCGCTGGCCCAGGCACGGGCGGAGATCACCGCAAAGCTGGCCGCGGAGAAGCGCAAGAACGGCCTGGCGGACCTTGTCGCCAAGGTCGAGGATGCGGTGGCCGAGGGACAGAACTTCGCCGAAGTCGCGGCGGCCAATCGCCTCCCGATCGTCCAGACGCCGCCGCTCACTGCCACTGGCGCCGCGCCGTCCAACCCCGGATTCAAGCTTCCCCCTGAGCTCGCCGGGCTGGTGCGCTTCGGCTTCGACATGGCGGCGGACGACGACCCCGTCGTGGAGACCCTGCCGGATGGAGCGGGCTATGCCTTGCTCGCGCCCGGCGAGGTCACTCCGGCGGCCCCTGCCCCGCTGGCCGCAATCCGGGCGCAGGTCGCCAGCGACCTCCTCGACGAGCGCGCGCTCGCCCGCGCCCGCGCCGTCGCCAATGCCGTGCTGGCCAAGGTCAACGGCGGAGCGCCGCTCGCTCAGGCGGTAGCCGGAGCGGGAGTTCCCGGATTGCCCAAGCCGGAGCCGCTGAACGTCCGCCGGCTCGAACTGAACCGCTTTGGACCGCAGGTGCCGGGGCCGCTGCGCATTCTTTTCGGCATGCCCGCCGGCCGTGCGCGCCTGACCGGAGCGCCGGAGGGCCAGGGCTTCTTCATCGTCCGCAACAGCCGGATCACGCCCGGCAATGCCTCGCTGCAGCCCGCCCTGATCTCGCAGGTGCAGGCTGAGTTCAACCAGTCGGCCAGCGAGGAATATGCGGTGCAGTTCCTCACCGCGGCGCAGCAGCAGCTGGGGGTGGAGCGCAACGAAGCAGCGATCGCGGCGGCCAGGAAGCGGCTGATCACCGGCGGCTGATCCTTGCCCTCCGTCCTGGTCATCGACAATGTCGACAGCTTCACCTTCACGCTGATCGATTACCTGCTTGTGCTCGGCGCCGAGGTGCGGGTGATCCGAAGCACGGACATCGGTGTCCAGGACGCGCTTTCGCTGAGTAGCGATGCAATCCTGATTTCGCCCGGACCCGGCAAGCCTGAGGATGCTGGCATCTCGGTTGATCTTGCCCGGGCCTGCATCGACGCGCGGCGTCCGCTGCTGGGAGTCTGCCTTGGCCACCAGGCCATCGCACTCGCCTGTTGCGGCGAGGTCGGCCAGGTCCCGCCGGTCCATGGCAAGACTACCCGAATTCGTCACGATGGCAGCGGCCTGTTCGCCGGACTGCCACCCCATTTTGAAGTCACCCGTTATCATTCGCTGGCGATCACCCTGACCGCCGGGCCGTTGCTCCCCAACGCCTGGAGCGAAGATGACATGATCCAGGCCGTGCGCCACGCCGAAGCCCCGGTGCATGGGGTCCAGTTCCATCCGGAGAGCGTCGCCTCGCAGCACGGCCACGCACTGCTGAGCGCATTTCTTGGCAAGGCCGAACGCAGGGGTTGACGCCTTCAGCAGTGTTCGATAACTGTTCTCCGTCTGTTCACGATGGAGCCCGGCATGCTCACGCTCAAGCAGCGCGAACTCCTCCAATTCATCCATGATCGCCTTGGCGAAACTGGCGTCAGCCCAAGCTTCGATGAGATGCGCGAGGCGTTGGAGCTGAAGTCGAAGTCCGGCGTGCACCGCCTGATCTCGGCGCTGGAAGAGCGGCAGTTCATCCGCCGGCTGCCGAACCGCGCCCGCGCGCTTGAGGTGCTGCGGATGCCGGAAGCGTCGTCGGTCGTTTCTCCTCCCGCGCTGCGGCCGGTGATCCAGGCTGCCAACGATACCGTCGAGATCCCGCTCCATGGGCGGATTGCGGCGGGTACACCGATCGAGGCGCTGCAGGGCACCGAGGGCTTTGCAGTCCCGGCGGCGCTGCTTGGCCCCGGCGAGCATTACGCCCTGGAGGTGTCCGGCGACTCTATGATCGAGGAAGGCATCCTGGACGGCGACTTCGCCCTGATCCGCAAGGTCGACAGCGCGCGGGACGGGGAAATCGTCGTGGCGCTGATCGATGATGCCGAGGCCACCCTGAAGACCTATCGGCGCGAAGGGCGGATGATCCGCCTCGATCCGGCTAACCGGACCTATGAGGCGCAGCGCTATGACGAGAACAGGGTCCAGATCCAGGGCCGCCTCGCCGGCCTCATCCGCCGCTACTGAGATGGCGAAGGCCCGGATCGACTATATCGAGCTGCCGAGCGCCACGGCGCACGAGCTCACCCGCGCGTTCTACGGCAAGGCGTTCGGCTGGACGTTCAGCAACTTCGGGCCGGATTATTCCGCAACGACGACCGGTGATGTCGATGTGGGCTTGCAAGGGGAGCGGGAGGAGGCGCTGGCAGCGCCGCTACCGGTGGTCCGTGTCGACGATCTCGAGGCGGCGTTCGACGCCGTGGTCGAAGCGGGTGGGGTGATCGCCAAGCCGATCTTCAGCTTCCCGGGAGGACGGCGGTTTCACTTCATCGATCCATCGGGAAGCGAACTGGCAGTGTGGCAGTCGGCCGGATGATGGATGGGGCCCGCGGCGCCTGAGCCCAGGGCAGCCCCCCACCTGCTCGGCAACACTCCGCACCTGCGGCGGATCTCCAAGGCGAATGGTCACGCCGCCTGACCGCTCGAGAGTGGTTCTGTCGAGCTTGAGCCAGCGCGGAGTGCACCCGCGGGGCAGGCGCCGCTCGGCGATGACGATGTCGGCTTGGGAGCATGCCTGGGTCAACTCGCCCCAATCGAGCCGCTGGGTCGATCGGATCGCCAGCAGTCCGAGGGTGCGGCCGTCTGCTTCCACGTCGGCGATGCAAGCGTCGGCACTGCACCGGCCGTCCGCTAGCGCCTCCATCGGCAGCGCGTCGCCATCGTAACCCGAGCTTTCCGCGAGCATGTCGCGGATGAAATCGCCGGCCCGTTCCCGGAGCAGTGCCGGCCTGCCATCCTCCCCGACGATCGCGACGTGCCGCCCGTCGCCCGTCACCAGCAGGTCGGGCCGCGGCGCCGCGGCGGCAACGAGCGCGCCGATCGCGAGCGGCACGAGGCCGAGCAGGCGGGCTCGGCTGGTCCAGAGACACAGCCACAGGAAGCCCCCAGCCATCAGCCCAAAGGCCCAGCGCGGCATGGCCGGCAGGATGGCGATCGCTCCCTTTGCCCCGGCAACCCAATGCGCCAGATCGAGCAGGAAGCTGAGTGACCATCCGGTCATGGTCCAGAACGGCGCTCCGAGCCAGATCACGTCGAACAACAATGCCGCTGCCTGCAACGGCATGACCACGAAGGTCGTCAGCGGAATCGCAACCAGGTTGGCGAACACACCGTACAGCCCGGCGCGGTGGAAATGGTAGAGGGCGAACGGCATCAGCGCGAACTCGACGGCCAGGCCGGTCAGCAACAACGAGCCGAGACTTCGCCCGAAGCGCCTCGGCAGCCCCTCCTCCCGCGGCGAGAAGTGCCGCCGCACCCAGGGCGTCGACTGCAGCGCGACGATCGCAGTGACGGCCGCGAAGCTGAACTGGAAGCTGGCGCCGGCCAGAGCCTCAGGCCGGAACAGCAGGACCAGCAAGGCTCCGACCGCGATCAAACGCAGGCTGATCGCCTCGCGGCCGAGTGCCACCCCGACCAGCACCAGAATGGCCGCGATGCAGCTTCGTACAGTTGGAACCTGCGCGCCCGTCAGCAGGGTATAGCCGATCCCCGCCAGTGCCCCCGCGCCTGCCCCGACCAGTACCAGATTGACCCTCAGCGCCAGTCGTTCGGACAAGGCCAGCAGGCGAATGGTCAGCACGAAGGCAGCGCCCACCACCGCCGCGATGTGGAGCCCACTGACGGACAGGAGGTGGGCAAGGCCGCTTCGGCGCATGGCCTCCGCATCCTCCTCCGGCATGGCGCCCTGGTCGCCGGTAGCGAGGGCTGTTGCGATCGCCCCTTCGGCACCGGGCAGCGACTCGCGGATGTGCCGGTCCAGCCGCTCCCGAAACTGCCCAAGCCCGCCGGTCGGCGCGGGCTGGAGCACCTCGACCGACCCCAGCGCGCGCCCGAGCCCGCCAATCCCCCGGAACCAGGCGTCCCGAGCATAATCATGGCTCCCCGGCAGAGCCATCGGCATCGGCGAGGTCAGGCGGGCGCGCAGCCGCACCGTGGCCCCTTCGCCAAGGCCGTGGGGCGGATCGTCATCCGGCATGGAAACCCGTACCCGCGCAGGCAGCGCGGGGTCCGTGGGCGCCAGGGTCAGCCGGATGCTTTCGCGCGCTGCGAGGAACTCGACCCGCTCGACGGAAGCGGTGAACTGAGTGATGGTCGGGCGCTCCACCCGCGGAGCCGCAACCATCTCGCTGCGCGCCCAGATCAGCACCAGGCCGAGGATCGTCGCGGCAAGGAACGCGGCGCAGGCCCGGCCCAGCCGTCCCGTCCCGAAGGCCGCGACCATGATCGCTCCACCGGTGGTCAGGCAGAGGAAGGCAATCCACAGGGACTTGTCGGCGAGCACCAACCAGGCCGAAATGCCGACCGCGAGGCCAACCACCAGCCAGAGCGCAAGCTGCTCGCGTTCCTTTTCGAGAAAGGTTTCGAGTGCCGCGCGCAGCTTCCCGACCTGCATTGGCCAGCCGGCTGCGGTGCGCTGTGGAAGCGCAAGGATGTCCATGCTACGGGCCCCTGCCCCTCGCGATCCGGCGAGGCCGTTTCAAGAGGAAAGCGCGCGTGAGCGCAAGCACTGTCGTTACCCGGTTTGCGCCGAGCCCCACCGGCTATCTGCACATCGGCGGAGCCCGCACCGCCTTGTTCAACTGGCTGTTCGCCCGTCACCATGGCGGGCAATACCTGCTGCGGATCGAGGACACGGACCGGGCGCGCTCCACCGAGGCTGCGATCGACGCGATTCTCGACGGCTTGTCATGGCTCGACATCGCGGGCGATGGCGAACCGCATTTCCAGTCGGAGTTCGAGGCTCGCCATGCGGAGGTCGCGCATCAGCTGCTCGAAAGCGGTCATGCCTACCGCTGCTACCTGTCGTCCGAGGAACTGACCGCTCGCCGTGAAAAGGCTCAGGCCGAGCGCCGCCCGTTCCGGCTCAGCAGCGAGTGGCGCGACTGCTCGGATGCCGGGCCTGAAGGAGCGCCGTTCGTCGTGCGCATCAAGGCGCCGCGTGAAGGCGAAACGGTCATCGACGATCTGGTCCAGGGCCGGGTGACGGTATCGAACAGCGAGATCGACGACTTCGTCCTGCTCCGCTCCGACGGCACCCCGACCTACATGCTGGCGGTGGTGGTCGACGACCACGACATGGGGGTCACGCACATCATCCGCGGCGACGACCACCTCAACAACGCCTTCCGCCAGCTGGTGATCATCCGCGCGATGGGCTGGCCGGAGCCGACCTACGCCCACATTCCACTGATTCACGGCGCTGACGGGGCGAAGCTCAGCAAACGGCATGGCGCGCTCGGGGTAGATGCTTATCGGGACGAGCTCGGCATCCTGCCCGAAGCGCTGTTCAACTATCTGCTGCGCCTTGGCTGGGGGCATGGGGACGACGAGATCATCAGCCGCGAGCAGGCAGTGGAATGGTTCGACCTTGATCATGTCGGCAAGTCGCCGTCGCGGTTCGACTTCAAGAAGCTGGAGAACCTCAACGGGCACTACCTGCGCCATACCGACGATGCCCGGCTGAGCGTGCTGGTTGCGGCGCGGCGGGGCGGGATGGAGGGTGACGATCTCGCCTTGCTCGAGCGGGCGATGCCCGAACTCAAGGCCCGGGCGAAGGACTTGAACGAGCTTGCCGCCGCCGCCGACTTCCTGTTTGCAGCGCGGCCACTGCCGATGGAGGACGGCGCTGCGGCGCTGCTGACGCCGGATGCCCGTCAGGTGCTGGTCCGCACCCACAGCGCGCTGGCGGGCCTGCGCGAATGGACCCGGGAGAGCACCGAAGCCGCGGTCCGGGAGGTGGCGGAGGAAGCGGGGCTGAAGCTCGGCAAGCTGGCCCAGCCGCTGCGCGCCGCCTTGACCGGAAAGACGACCAGTCCGGGCATCTTTGACGTGCTCGCGCTACTCGGGCAGGGCGAAAGCCTGGCCCGGATAGAAGATCAGATGCCAGGGAACACCGAACAAACGGAGCAATATTGATGTCGGATACCAACGCGACCCTGAAACTCGACGGCAAGGACACCAGCCTGCCCGTCCTGTCCGGCAGCGTTGGCCCGGACGTGGTCGATATCCGCAAGCTGTACGCCGATACGGGTGCGTTCACCTACGATCCCGGCTTCACGTCGACCGCCAGCTGCCGCAGCGCGATCACCTATATCGACGGCGAAGAAGGCGTCCTGCTCCATCGCGGCTATCCGATCGACCAGCTCGCCGAGCAGTCGAGCTTTACCGAGGTTGCCTACCTGCTGCTCCATGGCGAGCTCCCGACCAGGGACGAGCTCGACAGCTTCACCTACACCATCAGCCGCCACACGATGGTGCATGAGCAGCTAGCGACGTTCTTCCGCGGATTTCGCCGTGACGCGCACCCGATGGCGATTATGTGCGGCGTGGTCGGGGCCCTGTCGGCCTTTTATCACGACAGCACGGATATCACCGATCCCAAGCAGCGGATGATTGCCTCGCACCGGCTGATTGCGAAAATGCCGACGATCGCCGCCATGGCCTACAAATACAGCATCGGGCAGCCGTTCCTGTATCCAGATAACACGCTCAGCTACACGGGCAATTTCCTGAGGATGACGTTCGGGGTCCCGGCCGAACATTATGAGGTCAACCCGATCCTGGAGCGGGCGATGGACCGGATATTCATCCTCCATGCCGACCATGAGCAGAATGCCTCGACGTCGACCGTCCGGCTGGCGGGGTCGTCCGGCGCGAACCCGTTCGCATGTATCGCGGCGGGCATCGCCTGCCTGTGGGGACCGGCGCACGGCGGGGCCAATGAGGCGGCGCTCAACATGCTGCGCGAGATCGGGCGTCCGGAGCACATCCCTGAGTATATCGCCCGCGCAAAGGACAAGGACGACCCGTTCCGCCTGATGGGCTTCGGTCATCGCGTGTACAAGAATTACGACCCCCGCGCGAAGGTGATGCAGCAGACTGCCGAGGAGGTGCTGAAGGAGCTCAACATCTCCGATCCGGTGCTCGATACCGCCCGCGAGTTGGAGCAAATCGCCCTCAAGGACGATTATTTCATCGAGAAGAAGCTGTATCCGAATGTCGACTTCTATTCGGGCGTGATCCTGAACGCGATAGGCTTCCCGAGCGACATGTTCACAGTGCTGTTCGCGCTCGCCCGGACCGTCGGCTGGGTCGCGCAGTGGAACGAGATGATCTCCGACCCTGAGCAGAAGATCGGCCGTCCCCGTCAGCTCTACGTCGGCGATACCGAGCGCCAGTACGTCCCGGTAGGCAGCCGCTAGGGCTCCAGCGGCAACGTCAGGGTGAAGCGCGCTCCCTGGCCGGGCGTGCTCACCAAGGCGATGTCGCCGCCCATCGACTGGGCCAGGCGGCGCGAGATCGCAAGGCCAAGGCCGGCGCCCTCGCCGCGCGGTTCGACCTGCTCGAACTTCTCGAAGATCCGCTGCTGGTCCTCGAGCGGCACGCCTGACCCCTGGTCGATCACAGTGACCTCCGCCATCTTCCCCGCCGACAGGGTCACCTGAACCGTCCCGCCGCGCGGCGAGAACCGGATCGCGTTGCCGATCAGGTTGACGAGGATCTGCGTCAGCGCCCGGCTTTGGCCGCGAACCGGAAGCAACTCGGCCCCGTCCCGCACCAGCGCCACGCCACGTTCGCCCGCCTGCGACTGGACCAGCCCGATCGCTTCACCGGCAATCGTGGAAAGGTCGACCCGATCATGGCCGCGGATGGGCTCGTCACCCATGGAATGAAGCACGGCGAGCAGGTGCCGGCCCGCCGCCGCGATGTCGGACGCGTAAGCCGCATAATCGCTCCGCAGCGGACCCTCGGCGCGGGCCGCGATCTGCTGCGCTTCGTCGATGATCCGATCGAGCGGCTGCCGAAGCAGGTCGTCGATCCCCGGGCCCTCTCCCTCTCCGGCGGCGGCGGGCAATTCGGCCCGTTCCGCGCCCAAAGTCGCCCGATAACCGCCGAACGTTCCGCCCGGGTCGGCAACTGCCTCGCCCGACAGGAGCAGGGGCGCATTTTCGCCATGCAAGGCGACGACCCGCTGACCCACGAACGACCGCCGCAATGCCAAAGCGGACAGCAAGGGCATCGCCCCCTCCTCGTCCGGTTCCAACCGGAGCAGCCGGGTGAGCGGAACATCGACGGTCCCCCCGGCCTGGAGCCCGAATTGCCGCGCGAGCGACGGAGCAAGGGCCTTGACCCGCAGCTCAGCGTCCAGCTCCAGCCAGTCCGCGCCGGCATCGGCCGCAACGCCCGGTTCCGGCGCGTCGTCCCCTGCCCATCTCGGCGGGTGAAGCGGCCGTTCTACCCAGCTTTCCACGGTCAGGCGCACCTCGGCGTCGCCCGGCTCCGCCCGAACCCACAGATCGAGGTCCTTGTCGCGCGACCCGGCAAAGGCGGGGCGGGAAACGGTTACGCCGAGCTTGCGGGCCAAGCGGGCAATGGCTCGCAGTTGCGGAATTGCGAACGGGGCGCCCAACCTGGAGCCCGCTTCCTCCTGAAGGCGAGCAAGCGGCGGGTCGGCCGCGACCAGCCGGCCGGCGTCATCCACAGTCGCCCTGATCTGCTCAGCGGCCATCCGCGCGCCGCTCCCCGATTGCATCCAGCGCGCACCGATAAGGTGCCGGGAGCCGAAGCCGACGACGCTCCCGTTGTACAAGCGCCGGGTCGAGCTGATCGAAACGATCGATTTCCGCGGCTGGATCGGTAATGCCGAGCGCGTCGCTCAGCGTCGCGAACAAAGCCGCCGCCACCGGCCGCGATTGCCCCGCCAGGCGGAGCAGAAGCGCCAAATTCCCCTCTTCGTTCACCATCATCGCCCAGGCGTCGCCCGGCCCAATGCCTGCAACCCGCGCCAAGGCATGCGACAGCAATGGCGCGTCGCCATGACGGGCAAAGTCGATGATCGCCTCTCCGTCCAGCTGGCCGGCCGCTTCAAGGGCGCGGACCAGGCGGGCAGTCAGGGCGTCGGCACGTTGCCCGTCGTCATGGCGGGCGAGGAGGCCCGAGGCGGCCGCAGCAAGGGCATCGTGATCCGCAGCCGGGATCGCCGAGGCGAGCGCGGCAGCGACCGCGAATGCGAGGTCGACCGCGGTCTCCGCGTCGAGATCCTGAAGATGGACTGCAGCCTTGCCGAACCGGTCGCGGGTCCGGCCCCGCGCGATGATCAATGCCATGGCCGCGGCGGCGACATCCCCATCGGGCCCGGACGCCAGCCGCTGCAGCAAGGCGTTACCATTGCCGGAATGCCCGACGCTCTGGGTAATCCGCGCCGTGTCCGCCCGGCAGAGCAACAGGCGCATCAGGTCAGGCCCCTGCAGGTGGCCGGCCCGGGTCAGCACCGCAGTAAGCTCGGCCGGATCGAAATCACAACGGGCTGCAATTTCGCTCGGCACCCGCACCCGGATCTCGTCGGCAATTCCGCCGATCAGCCCGTGCAGCATGGCGGTCATCAACGACCGCTCCTGCTCGGTCAGTCGATGAGCCGGATCGAGGAAGAAGTCGGCGAGCGCAGTCGCCAGCCGGCCGCCGTGCGCGGCATGCGCACGGTCGACCGGGGGGTCGGCAAGCTCCCCCTCGCCGGGGATTGCGATCGGCCATTCATCGCCAGACATTCTGGGGGGTGTTAGCGGATTGAAGTTAACGCGTCCTCAATGGCGTGCGATCCGATGGACAACGTGCTGAACGATGAAGAAGCTGGCCGCGGCATAGAGCGCCAGCACCGCGAGCAGCCCGCTCCACCAGCCGAGTGCCGCGAACGGCAGCGCCGTGACCACCGCAGCCCTCGATGAGAACAGCCAGTGCGCGCCGGGCACGTCCCGCCCCGCCTGCTCGATCCGCTGGGCCTCGGCAAAGGCGATCGTCGCAAAGGCGCAGGCCAGCGCGCCCCAACCGCCGCCGTGGCGTGTCTCGAACCAGCCAAGGCCAAGCAGAGCCAGCCCGCAAGCCGGCCACAGCAATCGGCGGCTGAGCATCCGCGCCGGCAGCGGTCGCATTCGCAAGGTGGCGAGACGCTCACCGATGAGGTCGAGGGGCATCGCCAGGACCAGCATCCCAAGCCCCGCCGCCAGCCAGCCGCGGGTGAACACCAGCGCCGCTCCAACGGTCAGCGCCAGCGCAGCGAACACCAGCCATTCCGGCCGGACCGGGCTGCGCATCAGTTGCTCGGTAGCGAACTCCTCCGGGATCGGCAGCAGGTACCGGCTTGGCCAGTCGCGCCGAGCGCCGCGGGAAGTGACCAGCAGGTAGCGATCGAACGCCGCTGGATCGGCCGCGGCCCCGGCAAGGAACGGCGTTGCCTCCTGGCCGGCAGGAACCAGGCTCGCGCCCGCCTGCAGAGTCCGGCGAAGAAGCGTCGATTGGAGGTCCCAGTCGCCGAGCATCGCGGCAGTGGAGGACAGGGTCGCTCCGTCCACCCGCGCAAGCCCAGCCCAGCGGTGGCTCGCGTCCAGCCGCTCGAAATCCTCATGAGCCTGGTCGTCGGCCACCGTGGCGATGGCCCGCTCCCCGGCCTGCGCGATCCGCTCGACCAAAGCCATGCCGGGCGCCACTCCGTCGGCGATCTGCAGGATCGGAGCACCGGGCTCGAACCGTGCAGCGGCCTCATTGCCGTCGGTCACGGGCACCACGTTGATGCCTTCGCTGCGGAGCCGATCGAAGGCCGCGGCCAGCGCCACGGGCACGCGCTCGACCAGCACCACCACGGGAGCGGCACCCGCCGCGGCGGCGCACCGGGACTGATATTCGATCAATGTCCGGCCCGCGAGCGGGGTCAGCGCCCGCAAGCTTCCCGAATCGTCTTCGCCATAGGCAGCAATCAAGGCGCCGAGCGCCATCGGCACGTCCCTCCCCTGAAGGCTCTCCTTGCACGCTTCCGCTTGGCCGCAAAGGTGGTAAACATCAGCGTCATGAACGCGAGCATGCAGCGGGCCGAAGAGCCGCTTCCACCTCTGGACCTCACCGCCGACCAGCAGGACGGTGGGTATGAGGAAGCCCAGGCCTACGAGGAACCTGCGTTGGTGCCGGAGGACGGCGCGGGTGGCCGGCAGGTACTCGGCTGGACCCTGGTCGGACTGGCGGTGCTGTGGCTTGGCTTCGCCGCCTGGTCGGCCGGGCGGACGCTTGGCGGCGGGCTCAGTGCACCGGCGGCGGCGCAATGGCTGGCAATCCTCGCCGGCCCACTGGCGCTGCTCGGCCTAGTCTGGCTGCTGTTCGGCCGCACCCGGCGGCGCGAGACGGAGCGGTTCACCCGGTCGGTGATCGCGATGCGGACCGAGGCACGGTCGCTCGAGGACCTGCTCGGGGTGCTGCGGCAGCGGATCGACGAGGAACAGGACGCGCTTGGCCGTATGGCGGAGCGTCTGATGCGGCTTGGCGACGAGACGACCCACCGCCTCGGCAACGTTACCCGCGACCTCGGCAGCGGAGCCGAGACCCTTGCCCGCCATAGCGCGGCGTTGGACCGCGCGGCGGAGAATGCCCGCAACGACATTGGCGTGCTGCTGGAGGACCTCCCTCGGGCGGAGGCGAGTGCCCGGGCCATGAGCGACGAGCTGCGCCGCACCGGGCGTGGGGCAAGTGCCCAGGCCGTTGGGCTGGAAGCGCAACTGAGCGCCATAAGCGCCCGTGCCCGCGAGAGCGACGACGTGATCGGCGCCGCGGCCCAGCGGCTGGTCGCCCATCTTACCCAGATCGAAACCGCCAGCAACGCTGCGGCGACCCGAGTCGGGGAAGCCGGTGCGGCAGCAAGCGCGGAAGTGGATGCGCTGCTCGATCGCACGGCCGAAGCACTGGTGCAGGTCCGCGCCGGGGTCGATGCGCAGGCAGAGGCCGTCCGCGCGCTGGTGGAACAGAGCGCCGCCGGGATCGGGCGGGCCGGAAACGACGCAGCCGACTCCCTGGCGCAGCGGCTGGGAACGGCCGGCGGCGCGCTCGATCAGCTGTCGTCGAGGATCGCGGAACAGGACCGGGCGTCACAGGCGCTGATTGCCGGCCTCGACCGTGGGCTGGCCGACCTCGACCAGAAGTTCGTCGACCTTGCGGCCGAGGGGGACCTGCGGGCGACTGCGGTTGCAACCGCTATCGACCGGGTCCGCAACGAGCTCGATCAGCTCGCCATGCAGTCGGCGACGAACGACGGTACGCTGGACGGCCTCGCCCAGCGAACCGGCGCACTTCGCGAGGCCATCGCCACGCTTCAGACGGACGTCGGCGAGCGGCTTGCCGTGTCGCTGCACCAGGCCGAGAGCGGCGCGGAACGGCTGCTCGCCGCGGTCCAGGCGTCCCGCCCAGAAGTGGAATGGATGCGCGAAGCCGCGGTGGAGGCGAGCGATCGTCTCGGCACCAGCGCCGAGGCCATCGGCGCGCAACAGGATCGCCTTGCTGCCCTGCTCGCCACCGTCGATGAAGGCGTCGGCACCGCGGAACAGCGGCTGGCAGGCTTGCGCGACACGATCGAGGCGCTGCAGGCCGAGGCCGCTCGGGTACAAGCCGAAACCGCCCCAGCCCTGGTGGCGGCGATGGTCCAGGTGCGGGAAGCGTCCGCGCATGCCGCCGAGCGGGCGCGCGAAGCGATCGCCTCCGTGATCCCGGACAGCGCCGAACGCCTGTCGGCCGAGACCCGCAAGGCGCTCGAGAAGGCCATCCGCGACGGTGTCACCCAGCAGCTTGCGGATGTGGAAACGGTCGCCACCCGCGCGGTCGAGGCCGCCCAAGCCGCGTCGGACCGGCTGACCCGGCAGATGCTCAGCATCGGCCAGACCGCGACCGCGCTCGAGGCGCATATCGAGCGGTCGACAGAGGCTCAGCGGACGCAGGACAGCGAGGCGTTCGCCAAGCGCACGGCCGTGCTGATCGATTCGATGCACTCGGCCTCGATCGACGTCGGCAAGATCCTGTCCGACGAGGTAGACGACAAGGCGTGGGCGGCCTACCTAAAGGGCGACCGCGGGGTCTTCACCCGCCGCGCCGTTCGCCTGCTTGGCAACAGCGAATCACGGGCCCTCTCCGCGCAGTACGAAGCGGACGGGGAGTTCCAGTCCTCCGCCGACCGCTACGTGCATGACTTCGAGGCGATGCTGCGCCGGGTGCTGGCCGAGCGCGACGGCGGGATGATGGCCGTGACGCTGATGTCCTCCGACATGGGCAAGCTCTATGCGGCGCTTGCCCAAGTGGTCGAAAGGCGGCGCTGACTTAGTTGTAGAAGTCGAGGTCTTCGGCGGTGATCCAGCCGAACACGTAATTGGAGTAGTAGAGGCCGAACAACACCGTCGCGAGGATGGTCGAGCGGACGACGTGCGGCCCGACGTCGAACCGATGCGGGGCGCTGTCCGCCTGCCCCGGCACCTTTTCCTCGCCAACCTCCTCAGCGGTTTTCACGCCGAACGGCAGCAGCAGGAACGCGCTGCCGACCCAGAACAGGAAATAGACCGCGATCGTCGCGCCGATGCTCATCCGGCGCGCACCAGCATCACTTCGACAATCGGCTTCTTGCCCGTCCACACCGTGGCGCAGCGCCGGACCGCCAGCCGCACCGTTTCGCGCAGCTTCTCCTCGTCCATCCGCGGCTCGACGGCACGGGCAGCAACGTCCGCGGCGTCGCGCAGGAAGTCCGACCGATCCTGCTCGACCGGCACGCCGAGCGCCCGCACTACCGGCTCCCCAGCCAGCGCCCCATTGGCGCCAAGCGGGAGCGACACGGCGATGATCCCGTTGACCCCCAGCTTGCGACGCTCATTGATCGTCGATCCATCCGCGGGCAGGATGACGTCGCCGTCCAGCACCAAGCGTCCGACCCGTTCCTCGCCGACTTTCTTCGGCGCGCCCGGGGCGAGGCGGATGACATCACCATCTTCCTGGAAGACGGCGGTCGGGATTCCGTTCGCGAGCCCGAAGCGTGCCTGCTCGCGCAGGTGGCGCGGCTCCCCGTGCACCGGGACAAGGACCTGCGGGCGGATCCAGCGGTACATGGCCGCCAGTTCCGGCCGGCCGGGGTGGCCCGACACGTGAACGTGCGCCTGCCGGTCGGTGACCGTGAGCACGCCAAGCTCGGACAGTGCGTTCATGATCCGGCCGATCGCGACTTCATTGCCGGGGATCTGCTTGGACGAGAAGATCACGGTGTCGCCCTCGCCAAGCTTGAGCTCATGGTTGCCGGCGGCAATCCGGCCGAGCGCGGCGCGCGGCTCGCCCTGGCCGCCGGTGGCGACGATCAGCACGTCCTTGCGGGGCAGGCGCATAGCTTCGTCGAACCGCACGGGCTCGGGGAAGTCGCGGAGGTAGCCGGTCGCTTTGGCTACCTTGAGGATGCGGTCGAGCGAACGGCCCGCGACGACCACCCGCCGGCCAGTCTCGTCAGCGACCCGGCCGATCGTGTCGAGCCGCGCCGCATTCGAAGCGAAGGTCGTCACCAGCACCCGCCCACGCGCCTCACCGACCGTCTGCAACAGCCCCTGGTAGACGTCGGCTTCCGATCCGGACGCTTCCTCCGTGAAGGCGTTGGTGGAGTCGCACACCAGCGCCAGCACGCCCTTGTCGCCAATGGCGGTCAGCGCCTCGGCCCCGGTCGGATTGCCAAGCACCGGCGTGTTGTCGATCTTCCAGTCGCCAGTGTGGAAGACGCGGCCATGCGGCGTCTCGATCAGCAGGCCGTTGCCCTCCGGGATCGAGTGGGCGAGCGGCACGTAAGTCACACGAAACGGCGCCAGGTCGATGCTTCCGCCGCGCTCGATGATCTTGAGCTTGACCTGCCCGGTCAGTCCCTCTTCCTCCAGCTTGCCCGCGATCAGACCGGCGGTGAACGGGGTTGCGAAGATTGGCACCTTGAGGTCGGCGGCCAGATAGGGGATCGCACCGATATGGTCCTCGTGGCCGTGGGTCAGCACCAGGCCGACGAGATCCTTCTGCCGGCGCTCGATGAATTCGAGGTCGGGCAGGACGAGGTCAATGCCGGGATATTCGTGATCGCCGAACGTCAGCCCGCAGTCGACCATCAGCCATTTGCCGCGGCAACCGTACAGGTTGACGTTCATGCCGATCTCGCCCGATCCGCCGAGCGCCAGAAAGAGCAGTTCTTCGCCTGGTGTCACTTCATTTCCTGTTCTGTCGTCACCTGCGATGACGCTCAATCCCGGGGTTGGCTCCGCCTATACAGCAAAGCCAGGCCCTGGATGGTGAGGTCGGGCTCGATCGCGTCGAACACCGGCGTATGCTGCCTGAACAGCGTCGCCAGCCCGCCGGTTGCGATCACGGTGACCGGGCGGCCAATTTCCGCCTTCATCCGCGTGACCAGCCCTTCCATCATGGCGACGTAGCCCCAGTAGATGCCGGTCAGCATCTGGCTTTGCGTCGTGCGGCCGATCACGCTCGAATCCCTGGGCGCCTCGATGCCGATCCGCGGCAGCTTGGCCGCGGCCGCCACCAGCGCGTCGAGGCTGAGATTGATGCCGGGCGCGATGATCCCGCCCTTGTAGGCGCCGGTATAGTCGACCACGTCGAAGGTCGTCGCGGTGCCGAAATCGATCACGATCAAATCGCCGCCATGCTTGGCGTGGGCGGCGATGGCGTTGAGGACACGGTCCGCGCCGACGTTCTGCGGCTCGTCGACGTCGAGCGCAACCGGCCAGGCGGCTTCGCCTTGACCGGCGATCACCGGCTCGACGCGGAAGTACTTGCGGGACAGAACCTCGAGGTTGTGGAGCGCACGGGGCACCACCGTGCCGATGATGACGGCACTGACGTCCTCGGTCGAATAGCCTTCCAGGTCGAGCAACTGCCGCAACCAGACGACATATTCGTCGGCGGTTCGCCGCGGGTCGGTGGCGATCCGCCAACGCGTGCGGATCTCGTCGCCGTGGACTAGCGCAAAGACCAGATTGGTGTTGCCGGCATCGATCGCGAGAAGCATGGCCCTACCCGAGGCTGACGTCGGCGGCACGGATGACACGCGTTTCGCCGCTCGCCAAGCGCAGCCTCAGAGCGCCGTCGCGCTCCAGTCCATCGAACCCGCCCTCCAACCGCTCGTCCGGCCCGGCGTGGACCGACAGGGCCGAGCCGATGGGGTGAGCGCTTTCCAGCCACAGGCCGAGCAGTCCCGGCCAGTCCTCGCGCCAGCGTTCGAGCTCCCGAGCGAACGCCGCGGCGAGCAGGGGCGCGAAGGCTTGCGGGGTGACCAGCGCCACCGACGAAAGGGCACCGGTTGGGCGTTCCGGAAGGGCCGGCGCCTTCGCAAGATTGACGCCGAACCCCGCGACCACCCGGCCGCCGCTGCGTTCCAGCAGGATTCCACCCAGCTTGCCCGGTCCGAGCAGCAGGTCGTTGGGCCACTTCAGCATCAAGCCAGTGGCGGGGGCGGCGGCCTCCACTGCGCGGATCAAAGCCAGCCCGCACGCCAGCGCAAGGCTTGAGGCAGCCGGATCACCAGGCCGCAGTTCGACCATCGTGCTGCCACTGAAATTGCCCGCCGGAGCAAGCCATTCGCGACCTTGCCGCCCGCGCCCCGCGTCTTGGGCCAGGGCGATGAGCCAGTCGCCCTCAACTGCAGCGTCGCTGGCGAGCAGGTCGCTGTTGGTCGAGCCGGTCCGCTCGACGAATCGAAGCCGCGTCAGAACAGGCTCGCGGCGTTGGCGCTGAGGCGGCCGAGCGGTCCGATCAGCAGGTAGCCGAGCGGCGATACGAACAGGGCCGCAAGCGCGATGAGCGCCGTTTCCACCGGCGCCCTCGAGCGGGGGAACGGCTCGGCAGGCGGATCGAAGTACATGACCTTGACGACCTTGAGGTAGTAATAAGCGCCGATCACTGTCGCCGCAGCCGCGGCCAGGGCGAGGAGCCGCAGCCCGGCGTCGACCGCGGCGATGAACACCATCAGCTTGGGCCAGAAGCCGAACAAGGGCGGGATACCGGCCAGGCTGAACATGAACATGGCCAGCGCCGCAGCCAGCAGCGGCCGCGTTTGCGACAGGCCCGACAGGCTGGCCAGGCTTTCCACCGGCCTGCCGTCAGCGTCGCGCATCCGCAGCACGCACAGGAAGGCGCCCAGCGTCATCACGACGTAAACCGCGCTGTAGAACAGCACCGCCTGCGCGCCCTGCTCGCCCCCCGCAGCCAGGCCGACCAGGACGAACCCGATATTGTTGATCGACGAATAGGCCAGCAGCCGCTTGACGTTGTTCTGGCCGTACGCCGCAACCGCGCCGAGGATGATCGAGGCGAGCGCGGCGAAGATCACGATCTGCCGCCACTCATCGATCGCCGGAGCCATCGCATCGAGGCACACCCGCGTGGCAAGCAGCACTGCGGCGATCTTCGGACCCGAGGCGAAGAATGCGGTCACCGGGGTGGGCGCGCCTTCGTAAACGTCCGGGGTCCACATGTGGAACGGAACGGCGGCGATCTTGAACGCGAGGCCGGCGAGGGTGAACACCAGCCCGAAGGTCAGCCCGATCGAGAGTGCCTCGCCCTCGCCGAATGCGGTGGCGATCCCGGTGAAGCTGGTCGTCCCGGTAAAGCCGTAGAGCAGGCTGAGGCCGAACAGCAGGATACCCGACGCAAGGCCGCCGAGAACGAAATATTTGAGCCCCGCTTCCGCCGACCTCTCGTCGTTGCGGCGATAGGAAGCCAGGACGTACGCGGACAGGCTCTGCAGCTCCAGGCCGACGTAGAGCATCATCAGGTCGGTGGCCGAGACCATCACCGCCGCGCCGACGCTGCTCAGCAGGATCAGCACTGGGTATTCGCCGCCATGCTCGAAGTCGCGGTCGAACCAGCCATGCGCCATGACGATTGCCACCGCAGCGGACAGGAAGATGATCAGCTTGCCGAAGGCCGCAAAGCCGTCGGCGGCGAACATGCCGCCGAACACCGCTCCCGCTTGCTGCGGCGCGCCGACCAGCGTGAAGGTGGCAGCAAACAGGATCGCGACCGCCGCAACATGGATGATCATCGACGAACGGCGCACGAAGGCCGCCACCATCATCAGGACGATGGCACCAAGGCCGACGATCACCTCGGGGAGGATTGGGGCGAGGCTGGTCATCAGTGAGCGGGCTCCGCAGCGCCCGCGGCGCCATGTTCGTCCTTGCCAGCGGCGGCCGCGGCCGGATTGCCGGCCGTTGGCCTGCTGTCGCCCGGCGGGGTGGCGCGCTCGATCCTGGTCAGCAGTCGCCCGACGTCGTCACGCATCGGCGCGAGAAAGCTTTCCGGATAGACGCCCATCCACAGCACAGCTGCGGCGATCGGAGCGAGCAGCCACCATTCACGCCGGTCGAGGTCCTTGAGGGTGGCCGCTTCCTCGGTCCGCGCGACGCCGTAGGCGATCCGCCAGTAGAGGTAGAGCATATAGGCCGCGCCGAGGATGATGCCGGTGGTGGCGACGATCGCGGCCCAGGTCGACACCTTGTAGGTGCCCACCAAGCTGAGGAACTCCCCAACGAAGCCGCTGGTCCCCGGCAGTCCGACGCTCGCCATGGTGAACAGCATGAACAGCAGCGCGTAGCCGGGCATGTTGTTGGACAGGCCGCCATACTTCTCGATTTCGCGGGTATGCATCCGGTCGTAGATCACGCCGACGCACAGGAACAACGCGCCGGACACCAGCCCGTGACTGAGCATCACGATCAGCGCGCCCTCGATCCCCTGCCGGTTGAAGGCGAACAGGCCAAAGGTCACGAATGCCATGTGCGCGACGGAGGAATAAGCGATCAGCTTTTTCATGTCCCGCTGCACCAGCGCAACCAGGCTGGTATAGACCACCGCGACGCCGCTCAGGATGAAGACCAGCGGGATGAACTGCTCTGACGCTTCCGGGAACATCGGCAGCGAGAAGCGGATGAAGCCGTAGCCGCCCATCTTCAGCAGCACGCCGGCCAGGATCACCGAGCCCGCCGTCGGCGCCTGAACGTGCGCGTCGGGAAGCCAGGTGTGAACCGGCCACATCGGCATCTTGACCGCGAAGCTGGCGAAGAACGCCAGCCACAGCCACCATTGCAACTCCGGCGCGAAGTGATAGGCCATCAGCGCGGGGATGTAGCCTGTGCCGGCCTCGCCGATCATCACCAGCATGGCGATCAGCATCAGCACCGAGCCGAGCAGGGTGTAGAGGAAGAATTTGTAGCTGGCCTTGATCCGCTCGGCGCCGCCCCAGATGCCGATGATCAGGTACATCGGGATCAGGCCCGCTTCGAAGAAGATGTAGAACAGCAGCAGGTCCTGCGCCATGAACACGCCGAGCATCAGCGCCTCCATCAGCAGGAAGGCGGCCATATATTCCGGCACGCGCTTGTCGATCGCGCGCCAGCTCGCGCCGATGCAGATCGGCATAAGGAAGACCGACAGCATGATCAGCATCAGCGCGATGCCGTCGATGCCCAGTGCCCAGTTGAGGGTCTCGCCGCCGATCGACACGTTTTCGACGAACTGCCACTGCGGCCCACCCGGCTGGTAGTTCAGCCACAGCAGGACGCCGAGCGCCAGATCGGCCAGCGTCGCTCCGAGCGCCAGGGCGCGCGCCGCGGGCGCCTTGACGAACAGGCACGCCAACGCCGCCAGCAGCGGGATGGCGATCATGGTGGTGAGGATGGGAACGCTCTCCATTACCGGGTCATCGCCCAGGTCGCGGCGGCGACAAGCCCAAGCAGCATCACCAGCGCATAGCTGTTCACATAGCCGGACTGCAGCCGTGCGGTGAACCGGTTGCCGACGCCCACCGCATAAGCAGCGCCGTGCGGCCCAAAGCGGTCGATCGTCTGCTCGTCACCGCGGTGCCAGAACAGCCGTCCCAGCCACATTGCCGGACGAACGAAGATGGCGTCGTACAGCTCGTCGAAATACCACTTGTTCATCAGGAACGTATGCAGCCCCCCCGTCGCCGCAATGAAGCGACCAGGCGCGTCCGGACGCCGGATGTAATTGTTGTAGGCGATCAGGAAGCCGAGGATCATCACAGCCGCCGGAGTCAGCTTCACCCACAGCGGCACTTCGTGCATCGCATGCATCAGGTGTGTATCGAACGACAGGCTGCCGTTCCAGAAGTGCGCCCCGCCCTCCGCGTCAATGAACGCGTGGTGGAAGGCGACGCCGGCAAACACCGCCCCGACCGACAGCAGTGCCAGCGGCACCAGCATCGACCACGGGCTTTCGTGCGGGTGGTAGCCCGCAGTGCCTGTGACGGCCGGCGCGTGGATCTCGTGCGAGCTGTCGCCATGCTCCTCATCGGGCGTGTCATGGTGACCGTGCACCGCATGCTGGATATGCTCGGAGGCCGCCCAGCGTGCCTGGCCGAAGAAGGTCAGGAAGATCAGCCGCCAGCTGTAGAAGCTGGTCAGCAGGGCCGCGAAGGCCCCGATCCAGAAGGCGATCGTGCCATGGACCGAACCGCTGGCGAACGCGCTCTCCAGGATCGCGTCCTTGGAATAAAAGCCGGCGAACCCGAACACGCCGAGCACCCCGACGCCGGTGATCGCCAGCGTTCCGGCGATCATTGCCCAGAAGGTAAGCGGGATCTCTTTCCGCAACGCGCCATAGTAGCGCATGTCCTGCTCATGGTGCATCGCGTGGATCACCGATCCCGCACCTAGGAACAGCAGCGCCTTGAAGAAGGCGTGGGTGAACAGGTGGAACATCGCCGCGGAATAGGCGCCGACGCCCGCCGCGAAGAACATGTAGCCGAGCTGCGAACAGGTCGAATAAGCGATCACCCGCTTGATGTCATTCTGCACCGTGCCGACCGTTGCTGCGAAGATGGCGGTGGCGGCGCCGACGAAGGTCACGACTGCGAGCGCCGTGTCGCTCGTTTCGAACATCGGAGACAGCCGGCAAACCATGAACACGCCGGCCGTGACCATGGTCGCCGCATGGATCAGCGCGCTGACAGGAGTTGGGCCCTCCATCGCGTCGGGCAGCCAGGTGTGGAGGCCAAGCTGCGCGGACTTGCCCATCGCTCCAACGAACAGCAGCAGGCAGAGCAGGGTCATGGTGTCGACCCGCATGCCGGCAAAGCCGATGGTCGACCCCGCCATGCCCGGCGCCGCTTCGAGGATCGCGGGGATCGACACGGTGCCGAACACCAGGAAGGTACCGAAGATACCCAGGCTGAAGCCGAAGTCACCGACCCGGTTGACGACGAACGCCTTGATCGCCGCCGCATTGGCGGAAGGCTTGTGGTACCAGAAGCCGATCAGCAGGTAGGAGGCGAGGCCGACGCCTTCCCAGCCGAAGAACATTTGCACCAGGCTGTCCGCGGTCACCAACATCAGCATGGCGAAGGTGAACAGCGACAGATAAGCGAAGAAGCGAGGCTGGCTGGGGTCCTCGGCCATGTACCCCCAGCTGTAGAGGTGGACGAGGCTGGAGACGGTGGTCACCACCACCAGCATCACCGCCGTCAGCGCATCGACCCGAAGCGCCCAATCGACCACCATGTCGCCCGAGCGGATCCAGTCGAGGACCGGTACCACCTGCGCCTCGGCCCCGCCGCCGAGAAAGGCGATGAATATTGGCCAGCTCAGCGCCGCGGCGATGAGCAGCGCGGCGGTCGTGACGATCTTGGCCGCAAAATTGCCGATCACACGCCCGCCGAGCCCGGCGACGATCGCGGCCAGCAGCGGCAGGAAGACGATGAGGACGATGCTTTGCATTTACCCGCGCATCCGATCGGCTGCGTCCACCGCGATGGTGCCGCGGCGGCGGAAGAAAATGACCAGGATCGCCAGTCCGATCGCGGCCTCAGCGGCGGCGACGGTCAGGACGAACATGGCGAACACCTGGCCGGTGAGGTCGCCCAGGAATGCGCTGAACGCGACCAGGTTGATGTTCACTGCCAGCAGCAGCAGCTCAAGCGCCATCAGCATCAGGATGACGTTGCGGCGATTGAGGAAAATGCCGAGCACGCCGATCACGAACAGGATCGCGGCAACGGTCAGATAGTGGGCGAGACCGATCACAGCTTCATCCCCTCACCCACCGGCGGATTGAGGTTGCGCGTGGCATCTTCCGGTCGGCGCTTGATTTGGCGGCTGACATCCTGCCCGCGAACGTCGCCCCGGCTGCGGTGCGTGAGGACGATCGCTCCGATCATCGCCACCAGCAGGATCAGGCCGGCCAGTTCGAACGGCAGGAGGAAGCGGGTGTAGAGCAAGGTCCCGAGCGCCTCGATATTCGGCACGGGGGTCGCCGGCGGCATGGCGGAGGCCTGCTGCAGCACCGGTCCGGAGCCGCGCGCGCTGATCGCGATGATGATCTCGGCCAGCAGCACCAGCGCGATGAGCAGGCCGAACGGCAGGTTGCGGGTTAAGCCGGAGCGCAACTGCGCGAAATCGATGTCCAGCATCATCACCACGAACAGAAACAGCACGGCAACCGCGCCGACGTAGACGATGACCAGCAGCATCGCGATGAACTCTGCGCCCGCGAGCAGCATCAGTCCCGCTGCGTTGAAGAAAGCAACGATCAACCACAGGACCGAATGGACCGGGTTGCGCGCGAAGATCACCAGCACCGCGGAGGTGATGCAGATCGTCGCGAACAGGTAAAAGGCGAGAAGCGCGATCAGAACCCAAATCCCTGTTCGTCCCGAGCGCAGTCGAGGGACGTTTGGCTGCGATAAGAACGTGTCTCGACTTCGCTCGACACGAACGGACGTGGTGGAAGCGGAATCAAGTGCGGCGGGCCTTAACGGTAGGCAGCATCAGCGGCAAGGTTCGCCGCGATCGCTTGTTCCCAGCGGTCCCCGTTCGCCAGCAACTTTGCCTTGTCGTAGAGCAATTCCTCCCGGGTCTCCGTCGAGAATTCGAGGTTCGGCCCCTCGACGATCGCGTCCACCGGGCACGCCTCCGCGCACAGCCCGCAATAGATGCACTTCACCATGTCGATGTCGTAGCGGGTGGTCCGCCGGGAGCCATCTTCGCGCGGCTCCGCCTCAATGGTGATCGCCAGCGCCGGGCACACCGCCTCGCACAGCTTGCAGGCGATGCAGCGTTCTTCCCCATTCGGGTAGCGGCGCAGCGCATGCTCCCCCCGGAAACGCGGCGACTGCGGCGTCTTCTCATAGGGGTAGTTGATCGTCGCCTTGGGCTTGAAGAAGTAGCGCAGCGTCAACGCGTGCGCCTTCACGAACTCCCAGAGCGTGAACGATTTGATCCAGTGCGCAATCATTGAACCGATCCACCGTCAATGTGGGTGCATTCAGCGGGGAAGGTCTGTTCCTCGCCGACCTTTGTGATGCGCAAGCGTCCCTCGCTTGGGCTGATGAACACCTGGGAAACTCCATGCTCGCCCGTCGACGTGGATCGGCGGAAAATCATCTGAAAATCGTAGAGCACGTGGTTCAGGGATTCCGCGAAGGCGCTCACCTTGAACATGGGCGGTTTCCCGGCTTCTGAACCCGGTCCATGAAAGACCCACAGGTTGCCCCGGTCGAGACGGAGCGAGGACATGTCCTTCGACACGCCCTCCATGTTCGTCAGCTCCACTCGCACAGGAATCTGCGAACGGGAACGATCCACGGGAAGGAAGACCCGATACTCGTAGCTCGCCAGCGCGGACGCCCCCTCCCTGGCGCGGCAAGTGAAGGCGAAGGCCGGCTTGTCCCGGAAAGCGGGAATGGCTTCCGCCGAGGGCGCGGCCTGAAAAAGCATAAGCGCCGCCAGGATCACGCTGCACCGCCATAGCGGGTCAGCATCAGCCAGCCCGAGATGAGGACGACGAACACCAGGCTCAGCGGCAGGAAGATCTTCCAGCCCAGCCGCATCAGCTGGTCGTAGCGGTACCTCGGCACGGTCGCGCGGACCCAGCCGAAGATGAAGAAGAACAGCAGCATCTTGAGCAGCAGCCAGATGATGCCGGGAATGGCGTAAAGCGGTGCCCAGTCGATCGGCGGCAGGAACCCGCCCCAGAACAGGATAGCGTTCAAGGCGCACATCAGGATGACGTTGCCATATTCGCCGAGCCAGAACAGCGCGAAGCTCATCGAGCTATATTCGGTCTGGAACCCGGCAACGAGCTCGCTCTCCGCCTCGGTCAGGTCGAACGGCGTGCGGAAGGTCTCGGCCATGGACGAGATCAGGAACACCACCGACATCGGGAACAGCAGCGGTTCGAATCCGAAGCCGTTCAGCAGGCCGAAGCCGCTGTTGCCGGTCTGCGCGATGACGATCCCGGTCAGGTTGAACGTCCCGGCGTAAAGCACGACGCAGATCAGGACGAAACCGATCGATACTTCGTAGCTCACCATCTGCGCCGCTGCACGAAGCGCCGAGTAGAACGGATATTTTGAGTTGGACGACCAACCCGCGATGATCACCCCGTAAACACCCAGCGAACTCGCCGCGAGGATGTAGAGCAGTCCGACATTGATGTCCGCCAGCACCACGCCGACGTCGAACGGCACCACCGCCCACACGATCAGCGCGACCGTGAAGCTGATGATCGGCGCGATCAGGAACAGGCCCTTGTTGGCGCTGGTCGGGACGATGGTCTCCTTGAGGAAGACCTTCAGCCCGTCGGCGAAGCTCTGCAGCAGGCCGAACGGCCCCACTACGTTGGGGCCGCGGCGAAGAGCGATCGCGGCCCAGATCTTGCGCTCTGCATAAATGATCATCGCCACCGCCAGCATCAGCGGCAGGGCAATGAGCAGGATGCCCGCGATGGTCGCGAGGAACCACGACCATTCGTAGGTCAGTCCCCAGTCCTGGAAAGTGGCGGTCACTCCGCGGCCTCCGCTAAGGTCTGGCCGTGGATCAGCTCGGCCGAGCAACGCTGCATCGTTGGGCTGGAGCGCGCGATGGCGTTGGTGAGGTAGAAATCCTGGATCGGCAGGGTCATCGACCCGCCCGCGTCGGAAGCCAGCGCCGGCGGCGCCCACGGCAGGTCGATCAGCCCGTCGCGGCCAAGCTCCGGCACGTCCGCGATCATTGCGGCGCGAAGCTGGTCGAAGCGGTCGAACGGGAGCGGCTTGCCGAGCAGGTCGGACACTGCCCGGAAGATGGTCCAGTCCTCCCGCGCATCGCCCGGCGGGAACACCGCCCGCTCGCCGCGCTGCACCCGGCCCTCCAGATTGACGTAAGTGCCGTGCTTCTCGCTATACGCCGCCGCCGGAAGGATGAGGTCCGCCCCTCGTGCGCCCTTGTCTCCGTGATGGCCGACGTAAACCTTGAACGCTCCGGCAAATCGCTCGGGAGCCACTTCGTCGGCGCCGAACAGCAACAGGACGTCCGGCCGCGCCGCTTCGATATCGGCAATGCCGCCCGGCTGCGCATAGCCGAGCAACAGCCCGGCCATCCGCGACGCAGCGGTGTGGATCACGTTGAAGCCGTTCCAGCCGTCGCGCACCAGCCTCAGCGGTTCGGCCGCCGAGAGCGCCGCGCCCAGCGCTCCCGCCCCGAGCGCGCCCGGCCCGACGATCAGCGCCGGCCGTGCCGCGCCCGCGAATGCCTCGACGACGTTAGCCGGCAGCTTGCCGAGCAGCGCCAGATCGTCGCCGATGTTGGTCACTGGATAGGCGAGGTCCGCCATTGGCCCGATCGCGAACACCTTGGCGCCGCGGCGCACCGCCTTGCGGATCCGGGTATTGACCAGCGGCGCTTCCCAGCGCGGGTTGGTCCCGACCAGCAGGATCACGTCGGCCGTCTCGATCCCGGCGATCGTCGAATTGAACGCCACCGCGCTCAACGACGACACGTCATAGTCGAGGCCCGTCTGCCGCCCTTCCAAGAGGCTGGAGCCCTGCCCCTCGAGCAGCTTCTTCGCCGCGAACATGGTCTCGGCGTCGAGTAGATCGCCCGCGATTGCCGCGACCTTGGCCCCCGCGGCCTTCAGCCGGTCTGCAAAGGTCCGAAGCGCCTCGCCCCAGCTGGCCTCGCGCAGCTTGCCGTCGGTCCGCACCCACGGCCGGTCGAGGCGGTTGCGTACAAGCGCGTCGGCATGGTGGCGCGTCTTGTCGCTGCACCACTCCTCGTTCACGTCCTCGTTGATCCGCGGCAGGATGCGCATCACCTGCGGCCCGCGGGTGTCGAGGCGGATGTTCGTGCCTACCGCGTCCATGACGTCGATCGCCGGCACCTTCTTCAGCTCCCACGGCCGTGCCTCGAAGCTTTGCGGCGCCTGCAGCAGCGCGCCGACCGGGCACAGGTCCGCCAGGTTGCCGGACAGCTCGCTGGTCAATGCGCGTTCCAGATAGGCTGTGATCTGCGCATCCTCGCCGCGGTACAGCATCCCGAGTTCCGGCGTGCCCGCCACTTCCTCCGCAAACCGCACGCAGCGGGTGCACTGGATGCAGCGCGTCATGGCCGTCTTGATGACCGGACCCATATACTTGTCGTCGACCGAGCGCTTGTTCTCGTCGAAGCGGGTGGACGACCGGCCATAGGCCATCGCCTGGTCCTGCAGGTCGCACTCGCCGCCCTGGTCGCAGATCGGGCAGTCGAGCGGGTGATTGATGAGCAGGAACTCCATGACGCCTTCGCGCGCCTTCTTCACCAATGCGGTGTCGGTGCGGATGGTCTGGCCGTCGGCAGCCGGAAGTGCGCAACTCGCCTGAGGCTTCGGCGGACCCGGCGCGACCTCGACCAGGCACATCCGGCAATTGCCGGCGATGCTCAGCCGCTCATGGTAGCAGAAGCGCGGGATCTCCTTGCCCGCAAGCTCGCAAGCCTGCAGCACGGTTGCGCCCTGCGGAACCTCGATGTCCTGTCCGTCGACGGTGACCTTAGGCATGGTTCAAACTCATTTTCACTTGCTGGCCCCGCTCAGCAGGCGCGAAGTGCGATCGTCCTGGCTGATGTGCTGCTTCATTGCCCTGCATCCCCAAGCAGATGAACCACTGGCTCCGCCAGTGCACGGCGCAGACTCGCCGAGGTGAGCTTGATCTTGGAGTTTGCCGGGAAGCAGGGCCCGAGAACCGGCGCCAGTGCGGCCACGGCGGCCTTCTCTTCACCGCTCTTCTCCTCGGATAGCAAAAGAGCTCGCGACCCGCGCCAATCGGTGGATGCAACGCAATGGCCGAAGTCCTGCAGCACCAAAGCGTTGTGGTCGACGGCCGACCCAGCCGGCAGCGCCGCGTAAGGTGCAGCGAACCATGCCTTGCCGTTCGGGTTCAGGCCGGCCGGCGCCAGATTCGACTTGCGCAGCTGCTTGCGGGCGATCGCCAGGGCGACTGGGTAGCGGAATTGATGCGACTGGAAGACGAGTTCCTGATCATCGGGGAAAACCAATTGGTCATCCCGGGTGCAGATCGAGAATTCGCCTTCCTTCGTCTTCACGAACTTGTCTTCTGCGTCAGTGCCAGGAAGGATGTTCATCCAGGTACGCACCATCTTGGGCTGCCGTTCCATGATGCACTTCGCGATGATCTGGGTCAGCGCTCCGACGTTCTCCGTCTTCACGTTCTTGCCGATGCGAGTGCCCGTCTTCTGCGCCGATGCAGGTGCCCCCACCATCGCGGCCGCACAACAAGCCAGCATCAGTTTCGTGGCGACGTGCATGACTCTACCCCTTTTCCCCCTTGAGCAGCGTTGACCACTAACGGGCTGAACTCGCATCGAAAAGCGCGAAGTCACGCGTCTCCGCCCGGGCCACGCCGCCCCGAAATGATCCGCGACACGGCATAGGCGAGCGCCGCGAGGATCAGCAGGGTCAGGATGAACTTCACTTCGCGGCTCCGGCGCCGCGTGCGTCGGCGATATGCCAGGCAGCGAGCGCCAGGACGGAGCGGGTGCCCGCGGCGTTCAGCGTCGCCTGCGCGCCCTCCGCCAGGCAGTCGCCCAGCGTCGGCGCCAGCGCCCGCATGGCGGCCCGCTCTTCGGTGCTGCCGGGACCAGTGCCGAGCATCGCGGAGACCTGCGCCGGCTGCGCTTTGACCGCGCATAGCGCCATCACTTCGGTCGGCGAACGGGCCACGATCGGCTGGCCCTCGGCTGCCGCCGTACGCGTAATGTCGATGCGGCCGCTCTCGACCATGTGTTCAGCCAGCGCACCGGCAAACACCAGCCGGTTGAACCGAAGAACCCCGTTGCCCAGGCACTCGCCCTTGCGCCGGGCATTTTCCCTCAGCCGGTCGGCATAGCTGACCGTCCTCCAGTCGATGCGCAGCAGCTTTGCGACGATCTTGCGCTCGTCCTTCACTACGCACCGGGCAACTTCGTGCATCTTGCCGAGCGCGACCGGGTCGTTGGACAACGGGCCCTCGGCCTGAGGAGCCCAGAGCGCGACAGCAAGGTACGCGAGCAACATCATTCGGCGGCCTCCAGCAGGTCACCGCCGCGGCGGTCCGCGATCCGGCGCTCAAGTTCCGGCCGGAAATGCTTGATCAGACCCTGGATCGGCCACGCCGCCGCGTCGCCGAGCGCGCAGATGGTGTGGCCCTCGACCTGCTTGGTCACATCGAGCAGGCGGTCGATCGTTTCCGGCGTCGCGTCGCCCTCGCGCAGCCGCTCCATGATCCGCCACATCCATCCGGTGCCCTCGCGGCATGGCGTGCACTGGCCGCAGCTTTCATGCTTGTAGAAATAGCTGATGCGGCTGATCGCACGGACGATGTCGGTGGACTTGTCCATCACGATCACAGCCGCCGTACCAAGCCCGGAGCCGACCGCCTTCAACCCGTCGAAGTCCATCGGCGCATCCATGATCTCGGCTGCGGGCACGAGCGGCACGGATGATCCGCCAGGGATCACGGCCAGCAGATTGTCCCACCCGCCCCGGATGCCGCCCGCGTGGCGGTCGATCAGCTCGCGGAAGGGGATCGACATGCTCTCCTCGACCACGCACGGCGTGTTCACATGGCCGCTGATCTGGAACAGCTTGGTTCCCTCGTTCTTCGGATTGCCGAAGCCCGCGAACCAAGGCGCCCCGCGTCGGAGGATCGTCGGCACCACCGCAATCGATTCAACGTTGTTGACCGTAGTCGGGCAGCCGTAGAGGCCAGCGCCCGCCGGGAACGGCGGCTTGAGCCGCGGCCGGCCCATCTTGCCTTCCAGGCTTTCCAGCATCGCGGTTTCCTCGCCGCAGATGTAGGCGCCCGCGCCGCGGTGCACGAACAGGTCGAAATCGTAGCCGCTCGACGCCGCATTCTTGCCGAGCAGGCCGGCTGCATACGCCTCGGCGACGGCCTTCTCCAGCGCCTGCGCCTCGCGGATGAACTCGCCGCGGATGTAGATGTAGCCGGCCCGCGCCCGCATCGCGAAGCCGGCGATCAGCGCCCCTTCGATCAGCTTGTGCGGATCGTGGCGGATGATCTCACGGTCTTTGCAGCTGCCCGGCTCCGACTCGTCGGCGTTGATGACCAGGAAGTTCGGCTTCCCGGGCTTCGGCTCCTTGGGCATGAAGCTCCACTTCATGCCGGTCGGGAAACCGGCGCCGCCGCGCCCACGCAGACCCGAGGTTTTCACTTCTTCGATGATCGCATCCTGGCCGCGCGCCATCAGCGCCGCCGTGCCATCCCAATCGCCACGCGCCTGCGCCGCCTTCAGGTCGGGCGACTGGAAGCCGTAGACGTTGGTGAAGATGCGATCCTTGTCGCTGAGCGGACCGGTGCTGCCCATCACGCAAATCCCAGGAAATAGATGGCGGCGACGATGACGGCCGCGATGACGGCGAATTTCACCAGCCCCGCGACGAAGCGGAACGCCAGGAAGGCGACGATTAGCGCCACGATGATGACGGCGATGTCGCTCATACCGGAACCCCGTTCGTCATTGCGAGGAGCGCAGCGACGCGGCAATCCAGTGACTTTGCCCTCAGCAAAGAAGTACTGGATTGCTTCTCTTCGCTCGCAATGACGGGATAAGCCATCAGGCCCCCTCCCCCGCATGGGCGGCATTCCATTGCCCGCGATAGTCGTAGTTGCGCTCGGCCATCTTCTTGAGCGTGGTCGGGCCGCCTTCCGGGGCACTGGTCTGCCGCTCGATCTGCGGACCCGGCTGCGGAGTCTCACCGCGAGCCAGCGCATCGATGATCGAGCCCATGCTCTCGGCGGTCAGGTCCTCGAAATTGTCGTCGTTGATCTGCACCATCGGCGCGTTGGCGCAGGCGCCGAGGCACTCGACCTCGGTCAGCGTGAACAGCCCGTCCGGGGTCGTGTAGCCCTTCTTGAGCCCCCGGCTGGCGCAGGCGTTGAGCACGTCGTCCGACCCGCGCAGCATGCACGGCGTCGTCCCGCACACTTGGACGTGATACTTCCCGACCGGCGTCAGGTTGAACATGGTGTAGAAGCTGGCGACCTCCATCGCCCGGATCGGCGCGATCTGGCAAACGGCGGCAACGAATTCGATGACCGGGATCGGCAGCCAGCCCTGGGTGCCCGTCTCCTCCCCGACCTGCCGCTGGGCGAGATCGAGGAGCGGAATCACCGCCGACTGCTCGCGCCCCTCAGGATAGCGCGCGAGGAATTCCGCCGCCCGCTTGGCGTTGGCCGGGGTCCAGGCAAACGAACCCCATCGCTCGCGCAGTTCAGGCACATCAGGGGCGAAATGACGCTCAGCCATTAGCGGTCACACTCCCCGAACACGATGTCCATCGCGCCGAGCACCGCGGTGGCGTCGGCGAGCATGTGGCCTTTCATCATGAAATCCATCGCCTGCAGGTGGCTGAACGCGGTCGGGCGGATCTTGCAGCGGTAGGGCTTGTTGGTGCCGTCGCTGACCAGATACACGCCGAACTCGCCCTTGGGGCTCTCGGTCGCGACGTACACTTCGCCCGCCGGCACATGGTAGCCTTCGGTGTACAGCTTGAAGTGGTGGATGAGCGCCTCCATCGAGGTCTTCATCTCCGTCCGCGAGGGCGGGAACACCTTGCGGTCGAGCGTGCCGACCGGGCCTTCGGGCATTTCCTTGAGGCACTGGCGCGCGATCCGCCAGCTCTGGCGAACCTCCTCCACCCGGACCATGAAGCGGTCGTAGCAGTCGCTCTGGGTGCCGACCGGAATGTCGAAATTCATCCGGTCGTAGACTTCGTACGGCTGCGAGCGGCGGATATCCCACGGGATGCCGGCGGCGCGGATCATCGGGCCCGAGAAGCCCCAGGCGATCGCGTCTTCCTTGGACACCTTGCCGATATCGACGTTGCGCTGCTTGAAGATGCGGTTGTCCGCGACCAGGCTGATCGCGTCCTCGAACAGCTTCATCCGGTTGTCGAGGAAGTCCGCAATATGCGCGAGCACCTTGGGTGGAATGTCCTGGTGAACTCCGCCGACGCGGAAGTAATTCGCGTGCATCCGCGCACCCGAGACCATCTCGTAGATCTGCATCAGATCTTCGCGGATCTCGAACAGCCACAGGTTCGGCGTCATTGCGCCGACGTCCATGACGTGGCTGCCGAGGTTCAGCATGTGGTTCTTGATGCGGGTCAGCTCCGCCATCATCGTGCGGATGTACTGGGCGCGGATAGGGATCTCGAGGCCCATCAGCTTCTCGGCCGCAAGCACGAAACTATGCTCCATGCACATGGGCGAGCAGTAATCGAGGCGGTCGAAGTAAGGGATCGCCTGGGCGTAGGTCTTGTATTCGATAAGCTTTTCGGTGCCGCGGTGGAGCAGGCCGACGTGCGGATCGACACGCTCGACGATCTCGCCGTCCAGCTCCATGATCAGGCGCAGCACGCCGTGCGCCGCCGGGTGCTGCGGGCCGAAGTTGATCGTGTAGTTGCGGATCGCCTCATCACCGGCGCTGACATCGCCCGCTTCGGGCAGGACGCTCACTTCGACGCGGCGGGTCTGCTTCTCTTCGTCGGCAACGATGGTTCCGGTCTGCGTGTCGCTCATCACTGCGCCTCCGGGCCGCCCTGCGAGGCAGGGTTGTTGCTGCCGGGCTTCGGCTCCTCGATGTCCGTCTTCACACCGCCGACCTGGGCCGCCTTGTCTTGGTTCGGCTTGCGCGCCTCTGCCTCGGCTTCGGCGGCACCCGCTTGCTTGCGATCTTCATTGTCGATCGCATACGGCTTGTCCGGGTCGCGCTTCTCGCTGGCGGCAACCGGCTTCACTTGAGGCGCCGTGCCGGTCGCAGGCGCCGGCGATGCCGCACCGGCCGCCTGCGGCTCAGCCTTTTCGTCGCCGGGCAGCCGGTACTCCGGTCCCTGCCACGGCATCAGGAAGTCGAACGAGCGGAAATCCTGGGCCAGGCTGACCGGCTCGTAGATCACCCGCTTCTCGGCTTCCGAATAACGCATCTCGACATGGCCCGTCAGCGGAAAGTCCTTGCGCTGCGGGTGCCCCTCGAACCCATAGTCGGTGAGGATGCGCCGCAGGTCCTGATTGCCGGCGAACGTCACGCCGTACATGTCGAACACTTCCCGCTCCAGCCAGCCAGCCACCGGCCACAGGGTCGTCACCGTCGGCACCGGGGTTGCCTCGTCAGTCGACACCTTGACTCGGATTCGCCGATTCTGCGTCAGGGAGAGCAGGTGATACGCGACCTCGAAGCGGTCCGGCCGGTTCGGATAATCGACTCCCGCGATCTCCATCAGCTGCTGGTACTCAAGCCCCGGCGTATCGCGCAGTAGCCGGCAGGCGTCTTCGACGCCTTCGCGGCGCACAGTGAGCGTCACCTCGCCGACATGGTCCTTCACCTCGGCGATCAGATCGCCGAGCGCCGCCTTCGCGGCCTCGATCACGCCGTCGTTGGATGCGGTGCGGGGTGCGGAGCTGGCCATTTCTTACAGCCCCCCCAACCCGCTCGGGACGAGCGGAGAAGCTGAGCTCAACATTCCGCGCATCACCGCTCGATCGTCCCTTCGCGGCGAATCTTCCGCTGCAACTGGAGGATGCCGTAGAGCAAGGCTTCGGCCGTCGGCGGGCAGCCCGGGACGTAGATGTCCACCGGCACGATCCGGTCGCAGCCGCGAACCACCGAATAGCTGTAATGGTAATAGCCGCCGCCATTGGCGCAGCTGCCCATCGAGATGACGTAGCGCGGCTCGGCCATCTGGTCGTAAACCCGGCGTAGTGCGGGGGCCATCTTGTTGCACAGGGTGCCGGCGACGATCATCACGTCCGATTGGCGCGGGCTTGCGCGCGGCGCGACGCCGAACCGCTCGAGGTCGTAGCGGGGCATGTTGACGTGGATCATCTCCACCGCACAGCAGGCCAGCCCGAAGGTCATCCACCACAGCGACCCGGTCCGGGCCCAGTTGAACAGGTCCTCGGTCGAGGTGACCAGAAAGCCCTTCTCGTTCAGGTCCTTCTGCATCTGCTCGAGATGCTGGTGCTGGACCGAGCCAAGAACCAGGCCGGCGGCGCGAGCGATCTCCTCCTCGGTAGGATTGGGGTTCGCGCGCGGATCGAGCATCACTCCCATTCGAGGGCTCCCTTCTTCCACGCATAGGCGAGCCCAAGGCCAAGCTCCGCCAGGAACACCATCATCGCGCCCCAGCCGAGCCACCCGGTCTGATCGAGCGTCACCGCCCACGGAAACAGGAACGCCGCTTCGAGGTCGAACACGATGAACAGGATCGCGACCAGGTAGAAGCGGACGTCGAACTGGCTGCGGCTGTCCTCGAAGGCCGGAAAGCCGCACTCATATTCGGTCAGCTTCTCGGCATACGGCCGGTCGGCGCCCGTAAAGCGCGCCGCGATCATCGGCAGCACGACAAAGGCCCCCGACAGTGCCAGCGCAACCGCCAGGAACAGCAGGATCGGCAGGTAGTTGGCGGCGACTGCTGCCACGGGAGACTCTCCGGCAAAAGACTTGGCGGCGCTCTAGAGCAGGGCGCCGCCGGAAACAACACTGGCGAGCGCCTGGCGCGCCCGTTTTGTTCCTAGCGCAAAGCTCCCGCAAGCAGCTTGTGGAGCTTGCTGTGCAGCTCGCCGTTGGCGGCCAGATATTCGCGCCGTTCCATCATCCGGTCCTGCCCGCGATAGTCGGACACGAACCCGCCCGCTTCCTTGACCAGCAGCAGCCCCGCCGCGCTGTCCCACGGGTCGAGATCGTCCTCCCAGAATCCATCCATCCGCCCTGCCGCGACCCAGGCCAGGTCGAGCGCGGCCGAGCCGAACCGGCGGATGCCGGCCACTTCGGAGGCAAGCGCGTTATAGATCCGGCTCCACCGCGCGCTGTCCGAGCGGCCGAGGTGCGGGATGCCCGTGCCGATCACCGCTTCATCGAGGTAGCGCCGGGCCGACACTCGCAGACGGCGGTCGTGCAGCCAGGCGCCGCGACCTTTCTCCGCCCAATAACTTTCGTCGGTCAGCGGCTGGTATATCAGCCCGGCCGAAACCTCCCCGCGCCCGTCCGGACGCTTGTCCTCGACCGCGATCGAGATGGCGAAATGCGGAATGCCGTGGAGGAAGTTGGTCGTTCCATCGAGCGGATCGACGATCCACCGCGGCTTGGACGGATCGCCCTCGATCTCCCCCGCTTCCTCGACCAGCAGGCCCCAGTCGGGCCGGGCGTTACGCAGCTCCTCGACGATCGTCTGCTCGGCGCGCTTGTCGGCGATCGAGACGAAGTCGCCCGGGCCCTTCCGGCTGACCTGCAGCTGCTCGACCTCGCCGAAGTCGCGGCGAAGCCGGGGCGCGGCCTTGCGCGCCGCGCGCTGCATGACGGTGATCAGGCCTGAATGACTTACCAATCTCATTCTCCGTTCGTGTCGAGCGAAGTCGAGACACGTTCCTTGCGCCCCTCGACTTCGCTCGGGACGAACGGGGCTTAACGCAAATCAGTCCGCCCGGCGGACGTACGTCTGCTCGTAAACGTCCACCACGATTCGGGTTCCGCTGGAGATATGCGGCGGGACCATGACCCGGACGCCATTGTCCAAGATCGCGGGCTTGTAGCTGGACGAGGCGGTCTGCCCCTTCACCACCGCGTCGGCCTCGACAATCGTCGCCTCGATGGTGTCAGGCAGCTGGACCGAGATCGGACGCTCCTCGTGGAGCTCCATCATCACGTCCATGCCGTCCTGCAGGAACGCCGCCGGCTCGCCGATCAGGTCCTTGGGCAGGGTCACCTGCTCGTAGGTGTCCTTGTCCATGAAGACGAGGTCGTCGCCTTCGGCATAGAGGTACTGGAAGTCCTTAGTGTCGAGCCGGATACGCTCGACGGTCTCGGCCGAGCGGAAGCGGACGTTGTTCTTGCGACCGTCGATGAGGTTCTTCAGCTCGACCTGCATATAGGCGCCCCCTTTGCCGGGCTGGGTGTGCTGGATCTTCACCGCGCGCCAGATGCCGCCTTCATATTCGATGATGTTGCCGGGACGAATGTCCACGCCGCTGATCTTCATGACTGGTCCGTTCAAAGAAACCGTATGGGCTGAGCTTGTCAGGGCGTACGGAGTTGGAAAACGCACGCGCCCCTAGCGCGAAGCCCGGTTTCCGGCAAGCAGCGGGTAGGGATTGACCGGCTCGCCCTGATACCACTTCTCCCGCGGATCCATCCGGTTGATGGCGAAATGCAGGTGCGGTCCAGAGGGATTGGCGTTGCCGGAGATACCCACGGTCCCCAGCGCCGTGCCGCGCTCGACCCGCTGGCCCTCGCGCAGCCCCGGCGCATAGGCGTCCAGGTGGGCATAATAATACATCCAGCGCCGGTCGGGCGAGCGGACGTACACCGTGATCCCGCCGCCGCCCTGGCTGTAGAACAACTTTTCGACGATCCCCGGTGCGGCGGCCACGACTGGCCGGCCCCGCTCCGCCATGATGTCGATCGCGTTGTGGACCCGCGCCCCGCCACCGCGTGACTGGGTATAGGTGTCGGAAAGCTGGCGCGGGTGCACGCGGTCCACCGGGACCGCGAGACCACGGGGCCCGACCTGGAGGTCGCGCACGGAGATCTCCCCTGCCCTTGGTGCCTGCCGGGCCGGATCGAAGCCGACCTTCTCCGCTGCATCCACAAGTGCCCCGACGGGGGCGGAGGGAGGGGCCGCAGTGCGAAAGGCGTTGGTCCAGACCAGCCAGGCGCCAAGCGCGACAATCCCGAAGACGATCAGGTTGCCGACGATGGAAAAGCGCCTGGCCATGGTCCTACGCCTGGAAGATGGCCGTAAAGCCCGGCTTCAGGATGCGCGAAAGTCGAACCACATCCCAGTTCGCGAGGCGGATGCACCCGCTGGACTCGGCCCGGCCGATGGTTTGCGGCTCGTTGGTGCCATGGATGCCATACTTCTCCTTAGTCAGGTCGAGCCAGGCGACCCCGACCGGGCCGTTGGGCCCAGGTGGCAAGCGATGCTCCTCATCGCTCTTTGCATTGATCAGGATGTCCGGCTGATAGTGGAATGGCGGCATGAAGGCGTAGGTCGTCGCCTTCCATCGGCCGAGCGGCAGCGGATACTGCTTGGACCCCATAGTCACGGGGAATTGCGCGACGAGCTTGCCGGCGGTCGGCGGAACGGTGTTGCCCTCGGGAACGTCGCCCTCGTAGACCTTCATCACGCCTTCGCTCTTGTCGACCACCACGAAGTCCCCGCGCGGCTGCTGTGCATCGACGTTGAACAGGTTGAGTAGTTCGCCCTGCTTTGCATCAGCCGTTTCGCCGTGCTCGCGCGAGCGCGGCAGGACGTTTGGCAGGCGAAGCACCTGGTTCAGGCCGATCAACTTGTCCGGACCGTTCAGCGCGACGATGGTCTCGGGCGTGGTATGGAACCGCTCGGCAACCTTCTCCAGCATGTTGCGGTAGGACAGCTGCTTCGCCTTTTCCTGATCTTCCGGCTTGTCCGGGAAGGGGTAGAGAAACGGGCCGGACACGTCCTGCTCGGTCAGCCGCAGATTGCGGGTCGACACGCGGTTCTGCTGCAGCAGCGCGGCGCGGGTGGGCGCGTCCAGTTCGCCGCTCTCCGGCAGGCCGCGGCTCTGCTGGAAGCCCTGCACCGCCTTCTTGAAGACCATGCCCTTCTTGCCGTCGATGACGCCGGTCGGGAAACCGGCCACGTCGAGCAGAACCTGCGCGTGGAACACGGTACCATCGATCGGCGACCCGGGAGTGCCCGGCGGAACCCATGCCGCCTTGTTCGGCTCGGCCGAGACGGTGTTGGAGGAGGTAGCGGCATTGTTCTTCGGCGCCTGGGCGACAGCGATCGCTGCAGTGGCGAGCAGGACCGCCCCAAGACTGGCGGGCACGAAACGGGATTGCAGCACGAAACTCTCCATGAAACCAACGGTTGGGTCCGAAACGATGCAGGCCGCACTTCTTTCCCTGGGAGCGACGAATGACCGTGGCGCGCCTCGGCTGAGCCGATCCGTTCGGCCGTTCGCGACGACAGGAACTCAAGGCGCAACCCACGGCTGCCGCGCCGGTTAAGCGGAGCATGCTCCAGGCCATCCTCTTCGACATCGACGGCACCCTCGTCGACAGCAACGACCTCCACGTGCTCGCGTGGGAGGAAACGTTCCACGGCGCCGGGCACCATTTCGACCGGGCAACCCTCCATCGTCAGATCGGCAAAGGCGCGGACAATTACGTCCCCTCGCTTCTGCCAGGCATCGCGGCGGCAGAGGCGGAGCGGCTCGGGGACGAGCATGGCCGGATCTTCAAACGGCTCTACCTGCCGCAGGTCCGCCCGTTCCCCGGAGCCCACGACATTCTGCAACGATGCAAGGAGGTAGACTTCAAGGTGGCGCTCGCTTCCTCAGCGTCGGGCGAGGAGTTGCAGCATTACCTCGATCTGCTGGACTGCCGCGACCTGATTGACGCCCACACCAGCGCGGACGACGTCGGCTGCTCCAAGCCCTGCCCTGACGTATTCGCGACGGCGCTGCGCAAGCTTGGTGTCGATGGCGCGGACGCGGTCGTCATCGGCGACACACCCTACGATATCGAAGCGGCCTCCGAAGCTGGCGTCCGTACCATTGCCGTTCGCTCAGGCAGGTTCAGCGATACGGACCTGACCGGAGCGATCGCCATTTACGACCATGTGGCCAATCTGCTGGCGCGCTTTGACGCCTCGCCGCTCAGCCGCGTCCGAGAACAGGCGTAAAAGCAGCCACGGCCGCGGCAGGGTCCTCGGCTCCCCAGACCGCCTGGCAGACCGCAACGAAGTCGGCACCGGCCTCGACCAGCGGCTTGGCGTTGGCCGGCGTGATCCCGCCGATCGCAACGCAAGGAATGGTGAACAAGGTCGACCACCAGCCGAGGATCGAAGGGTCTGGCCGGTACTCGCTGCGCTTGGTCGTCGTCGGGTAGAACGCCCCGAAGGCGACATAGTCGGCGCCCGCCTCGCCGGCTTCCATCGCCAGATGGCGGCTATCGTGACAGGTGACCCCGACCTGCGCTGCCGCTCCCAGGATCGTTCGCGCCTCGCGCGGGTCACCATCGGACTGGCCCAGGTGCACCCCGTCCGCGCCAAGCCGCTTGGCGAGACCAATGCTGTCGTTGACGATGAACGCCACCTCGCGCTCGGCGCAGATGGCCTGGAGCGGCTCCGCCAGCCGGGCGAGCTGATGCTCGTCCACGCCCTTCACACGCAGCTGGAACGCCGCCACCGGACCGCCGTCCAGCGCGGCTCGCAGCCGCTCAGGAAAGCTGCCGTCCACCTCCTGCGGTGAGATGAGGTAAAGCTGGCAATCGCGATTGCCCTCGGCTTCGAACCGTTCGGCGAAGCCATGGACGTCCAGCGGCGTGTCGAGTTCGTCGGTCATTCCGCGCCCTTACGCAAACGCAGCCCGACAAAATAGTCCGGCTTGCGCCCGTGGTCGTCAGCACGGGCTTCCAGCAACAGGCCTGCCTGGCGAGCGGCACGAGTGACATCCTTCTCGCTCCACATCTGGAATCCGTGCCGGGAACCCTTCCACTTGCGCAGGGCTTGCGGTGGCTCGAACACCAGCACCAGCCGCCCGCCGTAGTGAAGCACCCGGCCGATCTCGGCGAGCGCGGGGTCCAGGTCGGTCCAGAAGTGGAGCACCGAAACACTCACCACCGCATCGAAGCTCGCGTCGGCGAACGGCAGGGCAACCGCACTCGCTCGGGCAAGCTCCGCCCCCTCGATGCGGGATGGAACGGAGGATGAGACATCGACGCCGGCCAGGCGCCCGAGCTTCTCTTCTGCCAGCCGGCGAAGCAGCCCGCCACCGCCGTAGCCGATCTCGAGCACCGCCTCTCCCGGCTGCGGTGCCAACAGATCGAAGGCAAGCACGTTGAGGTTGCGCCCGATGCGGTTCAGCCAGGGCGCGATGATCCATCGGCCCAGCCAGCCGCTCGGCTGAGCGAACTGGCGGGCGAGGATGGCCTCCAGGCTCAGGCGGAGACTTTCTCGGTAGACGCCTTGTGGATTTCGTCGATCGCGCCGCCCAGCGAACGATCGAATTCCGCATCGTCCATCTGGTGGCGGAGGTCGGATAGCAAGGCGCGAGAGAAGCTGGCGATCATGCCCGGGTTCTTGGCCAGCTCGGCGCACGCCTCGCTCCGGCTGAAGCCACCGGACAGCGCCACCACGCGCAGCACCCGCGGATGGTCCACCAACGGCTGGAACAGCCCCGCTTGGGCCGGAATCGACAGCTTCAGCATGACCCGGCCGTCGCCTCCCAGCACATCGAGCGCCTTCGTCAGCTCCTGCAGCAGAATACGGTCGGCGTCCGCGCGCTCCGAGCTCTTGATGTTGACCTCCGGCTCGATCATCGGGACCAGCCCGTGCGAGAGCACCTGTTGCGCCACTTCGAACTGCTGCCGGACGATCGCCGCAATGCCCTCGCGATTGGCGAGGTTGATCACCGAACGCTCCTTGGTCCCGAACACGCCGAGACCCCTGGCGCGCGTCAGCAGTGCGTCGAGTTCGGGCATCGGCTTCATCAGCTGGACGCCGTTCACCTCATCCTCCAGGCCCTTGTCGATCTTGATGAACGGGACCACGCCGCGCTCAATCAGCGCCTGCGGAGTCGGCTTGCCCTCGACCTCGCCGTCCATGGTCCGCTCGAACAGGATGGCGCCGATCACCTTCTCGCCCGAAAAACAGGGCGAGGTGATGATCCGCGAGCGCATCTGGTGGATGAGACCGAACATCTCCTCATCGTTGCTCCACGCGCCTTCGTCCACGCCGTAGCCCTTGAGCGCCTTGGGGGTCGAACCGCCGCTCTGGTCCAGCGCGGCAATGAAACCCTCCCCGCGCGCGATCTTTTCCATCATCTCCGACTGCTGCATGTTTGTTCCCTGCTACTGCATCAGGGCCGCGACGCCCGGGAGCGTCCGCCCTTCCATCCATTCCAGAAATGCTCCGCCCGCGGTCGAGACGAAGCTGAAGTCCGCCGCCACTCCGGCGTGGTTGAGCGCCGCCACCGTGTCGCCGCCGCCGGCCACTGACACCAGGCTGCCGTCCTGGGTAAGCGCCGCGGCGATCCTGGCCAGCGCCACCGTCGCCGCATCAAACGGCGGAGTCTCGAACGCGCCGAGGGGCCCGTTCCAGACCAGCGTTCGGCAGGTCTTGAGCGCATCGCCGAGCGCCTCCACCGCTGCCGGACCGATGTCGAGAATCATCTCGTCGCCCGCGACCTCATGGACGTTGACCGTGCGCAGGCTTGGCGGGTTGGCGGCGAACTCCTTCGCCACCACTACGTCATAGGGCAGGTGCACGGTGCACCCCGCCTGCTCGGCCCGCTCGAGGATCGCCTCGGCCTCGCCGGTCAGGTCGTGCTCGCACAGCGACTTGCCAACGTTCACCCCCCGCGCGGCGAGGAAGGTGTTGGCCATCCCGCCGCCGATGATGAGATGATCGACCTTGTCGACGAGGTGCCCCAGCACGGCTAGCTTGCTCGACACCTTGGCCCCGCCGACCACCGCCGCGACCGGGCGCTCGGGCTTGCCCAAGGCCTTTTCCAAGGCCTTCAGCTCCGCCTCCATCGCCCGCCCGACGAAGCTTGGCAGCAGGTGGGCGACACCCTCGGTCGACGAATGCGCCCGGTGCGCGGCGGAAAAGGCGTCGTTGACATAATAGTCGCCAAGCGCCGCGATGCCCCGGCTCAGTTCCGGATCGTTCTTCTCCTCACCGGCGTGGAAGCGTGTATTCTCCAGCACCCCGATCGATCCTGCGGTCATGGTCGTGACCGCCCGCTCGGCATCGGGTCCGGTGCAATCCTCGATGAACCGGACCGACCGCCCGGTGAGGTCGGTCAGCGGCTTGACCAGCAGGGCGGTCGACATGTCGGGCCGCCGCTGTCCCTTCGGTCGGCCGAAGTGGCTCAACAGCAGAACGATCGCGCGCCGGTCGGCCAGCTCCAGCACGGTCGGCAGCGCCGCCCTGAGCCGCGTTGCGTCCGACACGGCGCCGTCCTGCATCGGCACGTTCAGGTCCACCCGGACCAGCACGCGCTTGCCGGCCAGGTCGGCGGGGAGATCGTCGAGGGTTTTAAACGAAGGCAAATCAGCAAACTCCCGACCCGCTTGTGCTGAGTAGGAGCCGAAGGCTCCGTATCGAAGCACCTCGGCCCTTCGATACGCCGCTTTCGCGGCTACTCAGGGTGAGCGGGATTGATTTGATCAACCCAGCTTCGCCATCGCGCAGGCGGTGTCGACCATGCGGTTGGAGAAGCCCCATTCGTTGTCATACCAGCTGACTACGCGGACCAGCTTGCCCTCCAGCACCGCAGTCTCGAGGCTGTCGACCGTCGAGCTGGCCGGATTATGGTTGAGGTCGATCGAGACCAAAGGCTCGTCGGTGTAGGCCAGGATGCCCTTGAGCGGCCCGCTCTCGCTCGCGGCCTTCAGCACGCCGTTCACCTCGTCCAGGGTGGTGTCGCGCTTGGGCGTGAAGGTCAGGTCGACCAGGCTCACGTTCGGGGTCGGGACTCGCACCGCCGAGCCGTCGAGCTTGCCCTTGAGTTCCGGCAGCACCTCGCCAACCGCCCGGGCCGCACCGGTAGTGGTCGGGATGATCGACATGCCCGCCGCACGCGCGCGGCGCATGTCGGAGTGGATCTGATCCAGGATCTTCTGGTCGTTCGTATAAGCGTGGATGGTCGTCATCAGCCCGCGCTCGATGCCGATCGCATCGTTCAGCACCTTGGCGACCGGCGCCAGGCAGTTGGTGGTGCAGCTGGCATTGGAGACGATGCGATGCTCGGCGGTCAGCTTGTCATGGTTGACGCCGTACACGACCGTCAGGTCCGCGCCCTTGGCCGGAGCCGAGATCAGCACCCGCTTGGCGCCAGCCTGAATGTGCTTCTCGCCGCCCGCCTTGTCGGTGAAGAATCCCGTGCATTCCAGCGCCAGTTCAACGCCGAGTTCCTTGTGCGGCAGGTTGGCCGGGTCGCGTTCCGCGGTGACGCGGATGCGCTTGCCGTTGATGACGATCTCCTCGCCTTCCGCGCTGACCTCGCCGGGGAACGGGCCGTGCACGCTATCCCGCTTGAACAGCAGCGCGTTGGACTTGGCGTCCGCCAGATCGTTGATCGCCACCAGCTCCAGCCCGCAGTCCGGCCGCTCCAGGATCGCCCGCGCGACAAGGCGGCCGATGCGCCCGAAACCGTTGATTGCAACTTTGGTCATTTACTCTTCTCTCCCTCAACCCGTCCGGGCTGAGCCTGTCGAAGCCCTGGCCTTCTTCAATCGCCCTGCGAGAGAAGAACAGCCCTTCGACAAGCCCAGGGCAAACGGCATCAATTTCTCACATGTTCCAAGATTTGCGGCACTATCGCCTCCGCGGTGAGGCCGAAATGCCGGTAGAGGTCGGGTGCCGGCGCAGAGGCGCCCCAACCATCGAGGCCGAAGCGGAGCCCCTTCGTCATGACCAGCCGCTCCCATCCAAAGGTGGTGCCCGCCTCGATCGAGACGCGCAGGATCTGTTCCGGTTCGGCCGGTGGCAGCACGCTCGTCCGATAGGCCTCGTCCTGCGCCTCGAACCGCTCCCAGCAAGGGAGCGACACAACGTCGGCGCCCACACCCTGCTCAGCAAGCTTGTCGGAGACATCGAGCGCGATCTCCACCTCCGAGCCGGTGGCGATGATGATGACCCGCCGCTCGCCGTCCGCCTTGCGCAGCGTGTAGCCGCCACGGGCAGACAGGTTCTCGCCTGCCGCTTCGGTACGGACCGGACGCAGGTTCTGCCGCGACAGGGCCAGCACGGACGGTCGGTCAGCCTGCAGCGCGGCCGCCCAGCATTCCGCCGTTTCGACCGCATCGGCCGGACGGTAGACGTCGAGGTTCGGCATCAGCCGCAGGCTCTGGATATGCTCGACCGGCTGGTGGGTGGGCCCATCCTCGCCCAGGCCGATCGAGTCATGGGTCATGACGTAGATGACCCGCGCGCCCTGCAGCGCGGACAGGCGGATCGCCGGCCGACAATAGTCGGAAAAGACCAGGAAGGTGCCGCCATACGGGACGACACCGCCATGCAGCGCCATGCCGTTCATCGCCGCGGACATGCCGAACTCGCGGATGCCGTAGTATAGGTAGCGGCCCGCGTAATCCTCGGCGGTGAGCGGTGTCTGCCCCTTGGTCTTGGTGTTGTTGGAGCCGGTAAGGTCGGCCGAGCCGCCGATCGTCAGCGGGGTCGCAGCGTTGATCGCTTCCAGCGCCATTTCCGACGCCTTGCGGGTGGCGACTTTCGGCGGATTGGCGAGCAGGCCGTCGAGGTAAGGCTTCAGCCAACCGGCCGAGACCTTGCCGGTCATTTGAGCCTCGAAAGGCTCGCGGCCCCCGCTCGCTTCCAGTCGCTTCTGCCAGGCCGAACGCTCGGCCTTTCCGCGCTCCCCGATGGCGCGCCAGCCCTGCAGCACATCGTCAGGGATGGTGAACTCGGCCGGCTCGAGCCCGAGCTCGGCACGCGCCGCCTCGACTTCGTCCTTGCCCAGCGCGGCGCCATGTGTCGCCGACGTACCCTGCTTGTTGGGCGCACCGAAGCCGATGATCGTCCGGCAACGGATCAGGCTTGGCCGCGGGTCGGCCTTTGCTTCGGCGATCGCCCGCGACACGTCGGCGGCGTCCAGCCCATCGCATTCGACCGTGTGCCAGCCGCAGGCCTGGTGACGGGCAATCACATCCTCGTTGCGCGACAGGTCGGTCGAACCATCGATGGTGATATTGTTGTCATCCCAAAGGACGATCAACCGGCCGAGCTTCAGGTGACCGGCAAGTCCGACCGCCTCATGGTTGATGCCCTCCATCAGGCAACCGTCGCCGGCGATCACATAAGTGTGGTGATCGACCAGATCGTCGCCATGGACCGCGTTCAGGTGCCGCTCGGCGATTGCCATGCCGACCGCGGTGGCGAGCCCTTGCCCTAGTGGACCGGTGGTAGTCTCGACGCCGGAAAGCTCGAAGTTCTCCGGATGGCCCGCGCAGGGGCTGCCGAGCTTCCGGAAGCCGCGGATGTCATCCATCGTCGGCCGCTCGTAACCGGTCAGGTGGAGCAACGCGTAGATCAGCATCGAGCCATGACCGGCCGACAGGACGAAGCGGTCGCGGTCGGGCCATTTTGGGTCGGACGGATCGAACTTCAGGTGGTCGGCGAACAGCGCGACTGCGGCATCCGCCATGCCCATTGGCATGCCCGGGTGCCCGCTATTGGCGGTCTCCACCGCATCCATGGCCAGCGCGCGAATGGCGTTGGCAAGGCGGCGTTGGGTCGGCTGCATCGGTGCTCCATCGAAGGGGTCGGCGGCGCACCGGATTCGGTCGTGCCGATGGGTTGGCTCCTTTGGGCGGTGAGCGGTTGGGCGTCAACCTCCGCGCGCCTTGCGGGCACCCTCGGGAAGGCCTAGCTCAACCGCCATGGACAATGAGGCATTGGAAACGGCGCTGACCCGGGCGGAGCGTGCCCTGGCGAGGATCGAGCGGGTCGCGGAAAGTGCTGCGCGCCGTGGCGGTCGCGACGATGCGCTCCGCGCCAAGGTGCGCGACGCGATCGCCGAGCTCGACCTGCTGATCCAGAAGGCGGAGGCCTGAGCCATGGCGGAAGTCGACCTGCAGATCGCCGGGCGCAATTATCGGGTTGCCTGCCGCGACGGGGAGGAGGACAGTCTCCGCCAGGCAGCGCAACTGGTGGACGGCAAGAGCCGCGAGGCGCTGGCCGGCCTTGGTGCGCTGAGCGAGGCGCGGCAGCTCCTGTTCGCCTCGCTGCTCCTTGCCGACCAGTTGATCGAGAAAAAGGACACTCTGCCCACCGCAGAGCCCGCAGCAGCGCCGGCTCCGCCACCCCCCGCCCCTTCGCTCGACCCGCAGGTGGTGCGCCGGGTCGACGCGTTGGCCGAGCGCCTCGAGCGGTTGGCCGGCAGCCTTGAGAGTGTAGCCCAGAGCGCCTAGATACGGTGCTGACGGGCACTGCCAGGCACGAGCTCTGAACATCCCTGAGGCTATTCCCGATCCAAGGGGGCCGTCCCTGCCTGGGCTACAAGGGTTACCTTGGGGTCCGGAACATATGGTTCCCACCTGATGCTTATGGCGTCAGTGGATAAGTAGAGTAACGACCTCATGGCGGTCCCGTCACCCCTTCCCGACAGCAAGGCCGACCTGCGCGACGCGATGCGCGCCGCCCGGCGGCAATACGCGGCCAGCCTCCTGTCCGACACCCGCGAGGCCTTGGAGACGGCGCTGGCGGAGCAGCTGGGGCCCTTCCTCTTCGCCGCAACCGGCGTCGCCGCCTACTTCCCGATGAAGGACGAGATCAGCGCGTTGCCTGCGCTGGAGAAGGCCCGGGCAATGGGCAAGACAACCGCCGTCCCCGCCTTCACCGACCGCGACAGCCGGATGACCTTTCGCGCAGGCGATCCGGTCGATCCGGGTCCATGGGGCATCCGCCAGCCGCCGACCGACGCTCCGACGCTGTCGCCCGACTTAATCCTCGTTCCCCTGCTGGCGATCGATCGCGCCGGCAACCGGATCGGCATGGGCAAGGGTCATTACGACCGGGCGCTGCCGGGCCTGCGCGCGGCCGGAGCGCGGCTCGTGGGCGTGGGCTGGCAGTTCCAGCTGCTGGACGGGCCAATCGAGCCCGATCCGTGGGACGTGCGGCTGGATGCCTTCGCCTCGCCCGACGGAGTGGAGGAATTTCCATGCTGAACCCACGGTGGAGGACCCTCGCTGGCATCGCCATGATCCTCGGCGTGATCATTGTCTGGGCGGTGCTCGTGACCAGCCTCGCGGACCTCGTCGGGGATTGGCCGGTCCTCGTTCAGGCTGTTTTCTATATCGCGGCGGGGACTCTGTGGGTGCTTCCGCTGAAGCCGCTGTTGCGCTGGAGCGAGACTGGCCGCTGGCGGAGCGACGGCCCGCAGGGTTGATTTTCCGGGGTGATTTGCTAATTTAACACACACTTCATGACCATTGCTATGACCCTTTCGCGGCCCGTCGAGGTCCGTGCGGCGCTGCAGTGGCTGCGCTCGCACCCACAGGAATCGCTGCTCGGCGGCCTGACCGCCATTGCTGCACTTGCCGCACTCGGCGCGGTTGCCAATCCAGCCGGCTCGACGCCTCGCCCGCTCAGCGCGGAGGAGCGTGCGCTTGCCGCCGTTCCGCCGCCGACGCCGTTGCCCACGGCGGTGCGCAACATCGCGCCGTCCGCTGCCGTGCAGATCAACGCCGCCGTGCCGATCGCGCGCGGTCCGAACCCGCCGGCCATGCCGTTCCGCATGACCACGACCGGCGCGGCCTTCAAGCAGGCCGCGGAGTGCCTTGCAGAGGGCGTTTACTACGAGGCCGCGACCGAGCCGCTGGAAGGCCAGCAGGCGGTCGCGCAGGTCATCCTCAACCGGGTGCGCCATCCGGCTTACCCGTCGAGCGTCTGCGGAGTCGTCTACCAGGGGTCCGAGCGCGAGACCGGCTGCCAGTTCACCTTCACCTGCGACGGCTCGCTCGCGCGCCGGGCCATCAATCCCTATTGGTCGCGCGCCTACAAGGTGGCGGCCGCGGCGCTGCGCGGGTTCGTCTACGCCCCGGTCGGCAACGCCACCCATTACCACACCAATTGGGTAGTGCCCTACTGGGCCTCCACGCTGACCAAGAATGCGGTCGTCGGGACCCACATCTTCTACCGCTGGCGCGGCACCTGGGGCCAACCGACGGCGTTCGGACAGCGGTACGCCGGCCGCGAGCCGGACGGGGCGAAGCTTCGCCAGGCCAGCCTGGCCGCGGAGGCGAGCTACCGTGCCAAGGCTGGCGCAGCCCCGACGGCTGTCGCCGGGCAGATGCTGCCGCCGGAACTTGCCGCGCTGGTCGAACTCGAGCTCAAGTCCGGTAACACGGATGGTCGTGTCGCGCTCACCATCCCGAACCCGCGCCAGGATGGTTCGAAGCCGATCGAGCCGGAGATCCCGCGCGCGACGCCGTCGGCCAACCTCGATTGGACGCTGACCGGCAATCTCGCTTTCGCGACGGACCAGAAGCCGCTCGGCAAGCCCGCCGCACCGGAAACGGCAGCAGCGCCCGTCGCGCCGGCAACCCCGTCCGGGCAACCCTGAGCGGTTCCGCAGGCCTGATCAGCGCTTTCAGTCGGCTTCACTGACTCCGCCGGCGAGCCGTTGTGCTTCCCGCCTCACCACTTGCACCCTGGCGTCGGCAAGGATCGGATTGCCCGCGAGCGCCTGCGCGGCCGTGGCATGCCGCTCCGCCATCTGCTCTGGCGTCAACTGCGGTTCCAGACTCCCACCAGGAAGCAGGGTGGCGACCGCCGTGTCGAAGGCGACGCAATGGTCTAGCAAGGCCGCCCCGGGATACTGCTCGAGGTCCTCCGCACATTCGCGGCTGTAGCGGGCGGAGGCTGCCGAGCCGCCATCCCTTGCCAGCCGGACCGCCTCGGCTACCCCGCTGGTCACTGACCCGGAATCGGGCAGCGGCCGGAACTCCGCCATGCCAGGCTGAGCCGGCGACGCTCTCACGCGCGCACCTGTGCGGTGCGGCGGCTGCAGTGTCGTTGAAGGTTGAACCGGCAGCGACGGCAAGGGCAACAGCAGCAGGCAGGCTCCGGCGGCCAGCAGCCCGCCGGCGCTCATCAGGCGCCTGCCCCGGCGTGGACGAACCAACGGCGGCGCAGCGACATTGGTTTGCCGGCCTGGCATTGCGGCGCCCGACCCCTCCCGCTTCAGCACGCCATAGGCCCAGTTGAGCTCGGCCGCGCGGCCCGGATCGCCGCCCGGCAGGTCGGGATGATGCTGCTTGATCAAGCGCCGATAGGCTTCGTCCACCTCGGCCCGGCTGCAGCCGGGGCGAAGGCCCAGCACGGCAAGAGGCGACGGACCGACGAGCATCGGACCGTGTTACGCCGGTGAGAGCGCGAGGCAAAGATGAAGGGAATGGCGCGAGTGACGGGGCTCGAACCCGCGACCTCCGGCGTGACAGGCCGGCGCTCTAACCAACTGAGCTACACCCGCGCTTTGGCGTGGGCGGGCAACTAGGGGTTGGGGTTCGCCAAGTCAACGGCCAACTCACCGCGCCGAGTCCTCTTTCTCGTCCTCTTCGCCGGCGTGGGTCAGCGTGCCGTGCTCGAACAGGAATCCGGCGATGTCGGGCGTTCCCGCGGCGGCAAAGACGGTCTTGATGATGATCAGCAACGGGATCGCGAGCAGCGCCCCGGTAGTGCCCCAGACCCAGGCCCAGAAGCTCAGCGAAAGGAGGATCAGCAGCGGGTTGATCTTGACCCTCTTGCCGACGACCAGCGGGGTGATCGCATTGGCCTCCACCATGTGCAGCCCGACGAAGATCGCCGGCGGCAGGAGGGCGGACCACGGATCGTCGAACGTCATCAGCCCGCCCAGCCCAAGCAGGAAAGCCGACGCGATCGGACCCAGGTAGGGGATGTAATTCAGCACCGCGACGATGCCGCCCCACATCAAGGGCGAATCCATCCCCAGCCACCACAGGATGGTCGCGGTCAGCGCCCCCAGGGTCACGTTGATGAGGGTGATGGTGCCGAGATATGTCGACGTCGCGGCGACGACCTGCTGGATGACCCTCGCCGTGGTCAGCGCGCCTTCGAAGCTGCCGCGACTGGTGATGGTCTGCTTGCGCATCCCGGTCCAGCCGGCAAGGAAGAAGAAGATAACCAGAAGTGCGAAGAACAGCTGGATAAGGGCATGCGGCGCCGACTGGGCGAGCAGCCCGAGCATCGAGTTGGGCGTCTCGATCCGCACGGTCCGGCCGCCGCCCTCGCTCCCTACCGGGATTTGAGAGATGGTGCGGTCGATGAACTTCTCCAGCGACTGGTAGAGGCTGAGGACCGGTTCCAGCGCCTCGCGCACCTTGCCGATCCGCTCCGGCACCAGCGCGACCCAGTCGATCGCCGGAATGACGATCGAAAGCACCGCGAACGCCATCACCGCCAGGAAGATGATCACGCAGAGCCCCGCGGCAAGCCCCGACGGCACTCCGCGCCGCTCGAACCATTCGAGCAGCGGGACCAGGGCGATCGCAATCACCAGCGCTGCCGTGACGGGCAGGAAGAATTCCGCCCCCGCCCGAAGCGCGAAGGGAATTGCCAGGATCAATCCGATCCCGGCGATGAGGGTCAGCGATGCAAGCAGCCGGTCGCGCTTCACGTTGACCGCCTCTCCGGCGACCTCCGGAAGGTCGGGCTCGGGTACTTCTTCGACCTCGACGGTCGGCGCTGGGACGTCCATGCGCGGGGTTGTAGCGGGCGCCGCGTTCCCCTGCCAGCGTCAGCTGACGGGAGCCGTCCTGACCCCAGCCGCCGCAAGATGCGGGCCGAGCCGGCCCCCAAGCGCCAGGAAGAACATCCGGAAGTCCGACACCAGGGACCACAACGGATAGGTGAACGTCGCCGGCCGATTGCGCTCGACAAAGGCATGGCTTCCCCAGGCGAAACCATAGCCGGCGAGCGGCATCGCCAGCAGCCACCACCAGTTGCCGGTCAGCGCCAGTGCCAACGCAAAGGCGATCACCAGCGCGGTGCCGACATAGTGGATCGCGCGGGTCCGCGGCCGGGCATGCTCGCGCAGGTAATGGGGCCAGAATTCGGCGTAGGTCTTACAAGTGCGTTCGGCCATCGTCGCAGTCTGTCATTCCCGGCAAGTCGTTGCAATCCGCGCACCTAGGCCCTTTAGGCTTAGCGGGTGACCGGCGATCTGCGGCTCTGCGATGATGGTGCCCCCGGTCCGACTCGAACGGACACGTCTTGCGACAATCGATTTTGAGTCGATCGCGTCTACCATTCCGCCACGGGGGCCCGCCCTCCTGCTAGCGAAGCCTGCGCGCCGGGGCAATCGGTTGCGTGGGCTTTGCCGGCGGTGGCTTAGCGCCTCGGCGACATGGATCCGCCCGACCTGGCTCGCCCCCTCCAGATCGGCGATGGTCCGCGAGACGCGCAGAACGCGATGGTCCGCGAGACGCGCAGAACGCGATGGTAGCCGCGTGCCGACAGGCGCATCGCCGCCGCGGCATCGGCCAGCAGCTTGCATCCCGGCTCGTCGGGCGTCGCCACCGAATCCAGCAGCTCGCCATCCGCCTCGGCGTTGGTTCGCGGGCCGTGGCCGTTATAGCGTTCGGCCTGGACTGACCGGGCAGCGGCAACCCGCCTGGCCACGTCCGCGCTGCCCTCGGCCGGCGGCGGCAGGGTCAGGTCGGCGGCGCTTACCCCTTGCACCTCGATGTGGAGCTCGATGCGGTCGAACAGCGGGCCGGACACCTTGGCCTGATAGTCGGCGGCACAACGCGGTGCGCGGCTGCACGCCAGCGACGCGTCGCCCAGATGGCCGCAGCGGCACGGGTTCATCGCCGCGATCAGCTGCACCCAGCGGCTGGCGAAGCGAGTCCAGCACCGCGCGCTGAAATTCGGGAAGCTCGTCGAGGAACAGCACGCCCAGATGCGCCAGGCTGATCTCTCCTGGCCGGACCTTCAGCCCGCCTCCGACCAGCGCCGGCATGGAGGCGCTATGGTGCGGCGCCCGGAACGGCCGGCGGCGCATCATCTTGCCGCCGTCGAGCTCCCCGGCAACAGACGCCACCATCGATACTTCCAGCGCTTCGGCTGGCTGCAGCGGCGGCAGGATGCCGGGCAGGCACGACGCGAGCAGGGACTTGCCCGCACCTGGCGGACCGCTCATCAACAGGTTGTGCCCGCCGGCTGCGGCGATCTCCAGCGCGCGCTTGGCCGTTTCCTGACCCTTCACCTGCCTGAGGTCTGGGCCGGCCCGCACCGGCTCGGCCTCGCCCTGCTCGGGCGGCCGAAGCGCGCTTGTGCCCTTGAGGTGGGCTAGCAGCGCCAGCAGGTCGGGCGCCGCGATTACCTCGACATTGCCGGCCCACGCAGCTTCCGACCCTTGCGCGACCGGGCAGATCAGCCCCTTGTCCTGCGCCGAGGCATGGAGCGCCGCCAGCAGCACTCCTGGCGAGGGCGCGATCCGTCCATCGAGCCCGAGCTCACCTACGGCAACATAATGCGACAGCGTTTCCGCATCGCACGCGCCGATCGCCGCCAGCAGGGCAAGCGCAATCGGCAGGTCGAAATGCGAGCCTTCCTTGGGCAGGTCGGCCGGGGACAGGTTGACCGTGATCCGCTTGGGCGGAAGCGCCAGCCCGATCGCGGCCAGCGCGGCACGCACCCGCTCGCGGCTTTCGGCCACCGCCTTGTCGGGCAGTCCGACGATGATGAATGCCGGGACGTTGGTCGACAGCTGGACCTGGACCTCGACGGCGCGCGCCTCGAGCCCGAGATAGGCAACGGTGGAAACGATGGCGACCATCAGGCGGCCGCCTGCAGCACGCTTGCACTACTCTTACGCGGCACTCACCCCCCTAGCTCGGCGGCATTGCTGCTAGCCCGGCACCGGCCCCTCCCGCAAGCCGCTCTTGTTGCCCGTTTCTCCATTCCCCACATCGTTCTCATGATCAGTCGCGATCAGTGGCATGCGTTCCTCGATCTCCCGGTGGTGGAGTGGACGATCTTCGTTGTCGGCATGCTGCTGATGATCGTGTCTCCGCTGGCCGGCGTTTTGCCCGGCCCCGGCGGGATATTGGTGTTCGCGCTTGGCCTGGCGATGGTGCTGAAGACCAGCATGTGGGCCAAGCGGCACTACGTCCGCTTCAAGCGCTGGCAGCCGCGCGCCGGCCGGGTGACCGACTGGGGCCTTCGCCGGGGTAGTCCGCGCCGTCGCGAAGCGCTTCGCAAGGAGCGTGAGCGGCGTGAGTTGCCGCCGCCGCATTGCATCGAGCGGACCGACGATCCGCTCCCCCACGCCGGCTTCGACGCGGCGCCGGTCGATCCAACGCCTGGCGAGCTCAAATCGGCAGCACCGGTAGGGCAGCCGAATCGTTGACTTCGGGCGCACTCTCCCCTAACGGCCCGACACACCCAGCGGCTGCCCACGACGGCGGCCCTTTTTCTTTAGACTAACAAGGCAATGAGCGATGAAGCGCACCTTTCAGCCGAGCAATCTGGTCCGCAAGCGGCGGCACGGGTTCCGCAGCCGGTCGGCGACGGTCGGCGGCCGCAAGGTGCTGGCAGCCCGCCGTGCGCGCGGCCGCAAGAAGCTCAGCGCCTAGTCATCCTTCGCAAGCGCGCGGATTTCCTGGCTGCCAACGGCGGTCGCCGCGCCGCCATGCCCGGGTTCGTGCTGCTGGTGCGTGATCGCCGCGACGGCGATCCGGCCAAGCGCGTCGGCTTCACCGTGACGAAGAAGATCGGCGGCGCCGTCATCCGCAACCGCATGAAGCGGCGCTTCCGCGCCCTCGCCCGCGAAATGCTCTACGAGCGCGGCGTGAGCGGCGCTGACCATGTGCTGATCGGCCGTGCCGGCGGCGCCGAACGCGATTTCGGCCGTCTTCGGGAGGAGCTTGGTCGGGCGCTCGCCAAGGTGCAGCGATGATCGCCAGGGCCCTCATCCTCGTAGCCCGCGGCTGGCAACTCGGCCCATCGCGCGTGCTTTCCCCCAGCTGCCGGTTCCAGCCGTCCTGCTCGGCCTATGCGATCACCGCCTGGACGCGCTATGGGGCGCTGCGGGGCAGCGGGCTGGCGTTGAAGCGCATCTTCCGGTGCCACCCGTGGGGCGGTCAGGGCCATGACCCGGTTCCGTAGTTTCTAGAGGATCACGACAAGTTGAACGACACTCGCAACATGATCCTCGCGGTAGTCCTGTCCGCGCTCGTGCTCCTCGGCTGGAGCGCGCTCAGCGACCGCTTCATGCCCACCGCCGGCCCGCAGACCCAGCGCGTCGAAAACGGCAAGGTCAAGCCCCTCCCGCAGCCGCAGGCGGATCCCGCCGCCGATGCGCCGCGGGCGCTTCGCAGCCGCGCCGCGGTCCTCACGTCCACCCCGCGCGTCCGGATCGAAACCCCGTCGCTACGCGGCTCGATCAACCTCCAGGGCGCGCGGATCGACGACCTCAGCCTCGTCCGCCACACGCAGGGAGTGGGCGCGAACTCGCCCCCCATTCGGCTGCTGTCCCCCGCCGGCGCTCCCGGCGCCTTTTTCGCCAGCTTCGGCTGGCTCGGCCAGGGCGTCGCGGCACCTGACGCCAACAGCGTCTGGCAGGCCAGCTCCGACCGGCTCACCCCGGGCAAGCCGGTGACCCTGGCGTGGACCAATCCGACCGGCCAGCGCTTCCAGCAGGTGATCTCGGTCGACGACGGCTATCTGTTCACCGTCCGCCAGAGCGCCGGCAATGCAGGCGCCGGGCCCGTTGCCCTTCGCCCTTATGGTCTCGTCGGCCGATCGTCCAAGTCCGCCGACGTCAGCAGCTGGACCCACCACGTTGGCCCGATGGCGTTCCTCAATGGCGCGGCCAATTACGACCTCGACTGGGAAGACCTGGACGAGGCCGGGGCCGCCGGGCGCAGCTTCAGCAGCAACGGCGGCTGGCTCGGCTTCACCGACAAATATTGGCTGACCGCGCTCGCCCCCGCGACCCAAGCCAGCCTCAACGCCAGTTTCCGCCGCTCACCGACGGGTGGCTACCAGGCCGACTATGCGCGCGAGCCGGTCATCATCGCGCCGGGTCAAGCGGTCACGAGCGAGAGCCGCTTCTTTGCCGGCGCCAAGGAAAAGGAGTGGCTCGACCGCTACGAGACTCAAGGGATCACCAAGCTGTCCAAGTCGATCGATTGGGGCTGGTTTGAATGGTTCATGCGACCGATCTTCGCTTTGCTGCTGTGGCTGTTCCACACGCTCGGCAACTTCGGCCTGGCGATCATCGGGCTGGTCGTGATCGTCCGCGCGCTGATGTACCCGATCTTCGACAAGCAGTTCCGCTCGATGGCGGCGATGCGGGTGCTTCAGCCCAAGATGAAGGACATCCAGGAGCGTCACAAGGACGACAAGGTCCGGCTGCAGCAGGAGATGCTCGACCTCTACAAGCGGGAGAAGGTCAATCCGGCGGCGGGCTGCCTTCCGATCCTGCTCCAGATTCCGGTCTTCTACGCGCTCTACAAGGTGCTGACCGTGTCGGTGGAAATGCGCCACCAGCCTTTCTACCTGTGGATCAAGGACCTCTCCGCCCCCGACCCGATGACCCCGGTCAACTTGTTCGGCCTGCTGCCGTTCACTCCCCCCGGCTTCCTCGCCATCGGCGTGCTGCCGATCCTGCTGGGCATCACCATGTGGCTGCAATTCAAGCTGAACCCGACTCCGCCCGATCCGGTGCAGAAGCAGATCTTCGGGATCATGCCCTGGGTCATGATGTTCATCATGGCGCCGTTCGCGGCGGGCCTCCAGCTCTACTGGGTGGTCAGCAACATTCTCGGCATCGCCCAGCAGAAGTATCTCTACTGGAAATATGATACGGAGCGGCAGGCTGCCAAGCCTGCGGCGGCGCGCTAGGCGCGGCGGAAAACACTGGACCCCGGCCCTTGCCGGGGTACAGGAGCGGCCATGGACGATCTGGACCTCAGTGAACGCGCACGGAAGCTTTTCGCCGGGCCGATCGACTTCCTCAAGTCGGCCCCGGGGCTCGAGTTCCTGCCCGACGCCGAGGCACCCGAGGTGGCGTTCGCCGGCCGCTCCAACGTCGGCAAGAGCTCGCTCCTCAACGCCTTGACCAATCGCAAGACGCTTGCCCGCACCTCCAACACGCCGGGGCGGACGCAGGAGCTCAATTTCTTCGACGTTGGCCAGCCGCTGACGATGCGCCTGGTCGACATGCCGGGCTATGGGTTCGCCGAAGCACCCAAGGACATGGTCAAGCGCTGGCGTTTCCTGGTGAACGACTATCTGCGCGGCCGGCAGGTGCTGAAGCGCGCGCTGGTGCTGATCGACTCGCGGCACGGCCTGAAGCCGGTCGACCGCGAGGTGATGGACATGCTTGATGAGGCCGCGGTCAGTTACCACGTCGTGCTGACCAAGGCCGACAAGGTGAAGCCGACCGAGCTTGACGCGACCCTTGCCGTGACGCTCGAGGAAACAATGAAGCGCCCCGCCGCCCATCCGCAGCTGTTCGCGACCTCGAGCGAAACCGGCCGCGGCATCCCCGAGTTGAGAACGGCGATCGTCGAAGCGGCGGCAGTCTAGTCGTCGTGCCGCCTTTTCTTCAGGCGGATGAATGAACAAGGCAGACCCTGGATCAAGTCCGGGGCCACGGGAGACCTCATGCTCAAGCTCATTATCGGCAACCGCGCCTATTCCAGCTGGTCGATGCGCGGGTGGCTTGCGGTCAAGCACACCGGGCTGGAGTTCGAGGAGCTGGTCGTGCCGCTGTTCGACGCCCATTGGGACAGCCAGCGCGAGGGCGGCGAGTTCGCTCCGTCAAGCGGCAAGGTCCCGGTCCTGTGGCATGACGATTGCGTGGTCTGGGATAGTCTCGCGATCATCGAATATTGCGCCGACCTCACTTCGCGCGACCTGTTCTGGCCAGCCGAAGGACCTGCTCGCGGCATGGCGCGGTCGATGGCGGCCGAGATGCACTCCAGCTTCTCCAACCTGCGCCGCGACCTGCCGATGAACGTCCGCAAGCTGGCCGGCCCGCGCCCGCTCAGCGACGAGGTAAAGGCGGAGATCAACCGCATCCTGACCCTGTGGGCGCAGGCCCGTGCCCGCTTCGGCGGAACTGGCGACTATCTATTCGGAGATTGGTGCGCGGCCGACATCATGTTTGCGCCGGTGGTGACCCGATTCGTCACTTACGCGGTTCCCGTGCCCCCCTTCGCCGCCTCCTACATGGAAGCGGTGCTCAGCCATCCGGCGGTGTCCGAGTGGATCGACAAGGCGCAGGACGAACCGTGGGTGATCGACCAGTACGAAACGGACACGGCTTCGGCCGCCTGAGGGAACTCCTGCAGCCTCGCGGGACTTGATCCCTCATGCGCTTTCTCGCCCTTCCCTGCCTTGCCGCCGCGGCCCTATCCGCCTGCGCCTCGCCATCCGAGCGGATCGCCGATGCGCTGGTCGCCTATGGCATTGATCGTGCCGGCGCGGCCTGCGTCGGCGGCCGGCTGGAGCGGAACCTCAGCATCGGCCAGCTGCAGGAGCTCGCGCGTCTCGCCCGCTCCTATCGGGAAAGCGATCCCGACCCGTCGCGCCTGACGCCCAGCGACCTGCTCCGCGTCGCCGCGCAGGTGCAGGACCCGCGCGTGCCGGTCGAGGTCGCCCGCGCCGCGACCGGCTGCGGGTTGGTCACCCCGGCGAACCTTGGTCCCCTGGGAGCATTTCTGGGCGGGTGACCCTTAGTATGGGGTCCCGTCCTTGCGGATGTAGCGCCCCTCGGGCGTGAACAGCAGGTCGATGTCGCTGTAGCCACCTCCGGTGTTCGGCCCCGCCCCGACCACCACGAACACGCAATCGGCCCCACTTTCATTGCGCAGATGGTGGCCATCGCCCGTTCCCTTCGGGAAAGCGGCGCAATCGCCAGCGCGCAGGACGGTCGTTCCCCCATCCTCGATCAGCAGCGCTTCGCCTTCCAGCACGACCAGGAACTCATCCTCGCCATCATGCCAGTGCCGCTGCGACGACCAGGCGCCGGGCTTCAGCACCACATGGCTTACCCCGAACTCCGTCAGCCCGCCGGCGGGGGCCAATCGCCGGTACCAGCGGCCCTGCACTTCCCGATCGAATGGCGACGGATAGCCGGTGCGGTTGACCTGTTCGATCGACTGAAGGTCAAGCTTCGGCATTGCCCATCCCCTGTGCTAGTCGCGCCTCCATGTCCCTTATCGACCCGGTGGAACTTGCCGCCAAGCTGATTTCCGTCCCCTCCGTCACGCCCGCCAGCGGGCCCGTGTTCGACGTGCTCGACGAGGTTCTGACAACCGCAGGGTTCACCGTGCATCGCTGGATCATGGGCGAGGCTCCCGATGGACCGACCGAGAACATGGTCGCGATCCGGGGTGAGGGCGGTCCGCACTTCGGCTTTGCCGGCCATCTCGACGTGGTGCCGCCCGGCGAAGGCTGGAGCCGGGATCCGTTCGAGGGGCGGATCGAGGAGGGCCTGCTGATCGGTCGCGGCGCCAACGACATGAAGAGCGCGATCGCCGCCTTCGCTGCCGCAGCAGCCGGTTTCGACCAGCAACGCGGCACCCTCTCCTTTCTCATCACCGGCGACGAGGAAGGCTATGCAACCTACGGCACGCTGCGCATCATCGACTGGCTGGGCGAACGCGGCATCCGCCCCGACATGATCCTGATCGGCGAGCCGACCAGCGAGCAGCGCCTCGGCGACACGGTCAAGATCGGCCGCCGCGGCTCGGTCAACATGTGGATCGAAGTGCCCGGCACCCAAGGCCACGTCGCCTACCCGCACAAGGCGGACAATCCGGTGGGCCGACTCGCCCGCATCGTCGCTACGCTCGAAGCGATGGACCTCGATGAAGGCACCGACGCCTTTCCGCCCTCCAACCTGGAGTTCACGGGCCTGACCACACCCACGCACGCCAGCAACGTGATCCCCGCCTCCGCCGGGGCGCAGCTCAACATCCGCTTCAACAACCTGCAGAACGGGCGCCATTTGGTCCACCGGGTGGAGGAGATCGCCAAGGCTGAGGACCCGCACGCGCTGGTCACCGCGCGCATCTCCGGGGAAGCCTTCCTCACGCCCCCCGGTGAACTCTACGACGCGGTCGTGGGTGCGATCGAGGAAGAGACGGGAATCACCCCGACCCTGTCGACCAGCGGCGGGACCTCGGACGGCCGGTTCCTGATCAAGCTGTGCCCGGTGGTCGACTTCGGGCTGCCCAACGCGACCATGCACAAGCTCGACGAGAGCGCTGCAGTGGAGGACATCCGGACCCTAACGCGGATCTACGGCCGGGTGCTCGCCAAGGTGCTGCGCTAGCCCTGCTTGGCTCTAGGCCACGTTCTGGGCCACCCGCGACGCATTGCTGGTCCAGGCCACGAATTCCGTCTCGAACATCGGATGGGCAAAGACGAAGCCCTGGACCGTGTGGCAGCCCATCGCCCGCAGGATGTCCGCCTGCGCGACCGTCTCGACCGCTTCCGCGACGATCTCGCAGCCGACGCCGCGGATCAGCTGGATTACCGCCTGCACGACCACGCGGGCCTTTTCGTCATGCTCGATGTCGGCGATCAACGAGGGATCGAGCTTGACCCGGTCGAGCGGCATCGCCCGCAATCGTGCAAGGTTGGAATAGCCCGTGCCGAAATCGTCGATCGCAATGGTCGCGCCGTCCGCCCGCAGAGCGGCAATTTCCTCGAGCACGCCCGCCGAACATTCCATTGCCGCCGTCTCGGTGAATTCCAGCTCAATCCGGTGGAGAGGGACTCCGGCTTCGGCAAAGACCTCACGCAAGCGCGGGATGAAGTCGGGCCGGTCGAGCTGGCGGGGGCTGACGTTGAACGCAAGGCGCTGACCGCTGCTGGCGCCGTCCCATGACGCGAGCAGGGAGGCCACCTCGGCCATCACCCAGTCGCCGATCTCGCCGATGATCCCGGTCTGCTCGGCGACGGGAATGAAGGTCGCGGGCATGCGCATGCCTTGGTGCGGATGGTTCCAACGCAGCAGCGCCTCAGCCCCCGTGATCTCGCCGGTCACTAGGCTGAGCTGCGGCTGCAGCGCCAGCAGGAATTCGCCGCGCTGGACCGCCTCGGTCAACGAGCGCTCGGTCTCGACCTTGCTCAGATGCTCCGCCGCCAATTCGTCACTGAACAGGCAATGCTGCCCGCCGCCGCGCGACTTGGCTTGGTACATGGCAACGTCCGAAGCGCGCATCAGCGATTCCACGGTGCTGCCATGCCGCGGGGACAGCGCCACGCCGATGGAAGCGCCGATATCGATGCTGTGGCCGTGGAGCTCCAGCGGCTCGCCGATCGCCAGGACAACCCGCCGCGCGATCCGCTCGGCATCTTCGGGACAGTCCAGCGCCGGAAAGAACATGGTGAACTCGTCGCCCGCCAGGCGAGCCAGCAGCGGACGCTTGTCGCCCTGCGCCGCCTCGCCGTTGACGACGACCCGCAGGCGATTGGCGACCATCACCAGCAATTGATCCCCACGGGCATGCCCAAGGCTGTCGTTGACGGCCTTGAAGCGGTCGAGGTCGATGAACATCATCGCCAGCAGTTGCCCGTCCGACGCGCTGGCCAGCATGCGCTCGGCCTCCGCGCGAAAGTTCAGCCGGTTGGGCAGGCTGGTGACCGGATCGAACATCCCCAAGGCCTGCGCATTGTCGATTGACGAGCGCACTTCTGCGAACAGGCTGTCCACCGCCGACGCGAGCTTGGGCATGACCTGGCGCAGGCTTGCCGGGGCGGGCGAGAGAAGGTCGCCGTCCTCGACCGCCAGCAGCCGCTCGCGCAGCGCCGCCATGGCGCGCGAGGAGTCGCTGTTGGGACGTTCGGAGGCGATGTAGCTGATCAGGAGGCAGAACGCGCCCGCGACTAGGCTGGCGATGACCTGCTCGTTCCAGCTGGTGATCGTCAGGAATGCAGCCAGCGAGAAGACGAACGACGCCACCCCGGCGGCGCCGGACAACAGCATGTTGCTGATCTTGGTGGCAGTGCCGGCCTTCATGGTCGAAGCTTGTGAATCCCCCAGTGCGCGGAAGGGCTCCGCACCCCACGGCCATTAAGCAACGAGGGTTAAGGAAACGTGCAGGCAGACCGGCGATTTTCCCGCTTTACCGGCGAAGAATGAGGTAAAGGCTGCCTCCGCCGCCGTGCCGCCGATGCGCGTTGCGGACGGCAGCGATCCGCGAGGCGTGGCGGGACACGGCGAGCCAGTCATGGACGGCGGCTCGGATCCGTCCCCGCTCGACCGGCGGTTCCCCAACGCGGGCGTGGCCGGTGATCAGCAGCAGCATCCGATCGCCCGCATCAATCGCCTGCTCCAGCGCCCGGTCGATCGCGGTCCAGGCGCTGTCCAGATTGTGACCATGAAGGTCGAGGGTGCGATCGGGTTCGACCGCTCCGGTCCGGAGCCTGCGGTCCCACCCTCCGTCGAGCGTGGTGCCCGGCCGCGGAGCTGGCCGAACGCTGGCAGGCGCGGCGGGGCGTGGTGGCGGGCCCTTGGGCTTGCGCGCAATCGGCGGCGGCGGCGGTCCGGTCGGGGCGTCTTCGGCGGCAACGGGCTCGCGCGACAAGGGCCGGATCGTCGCGGTCACCCGCGACCACAACTCCTGCTCGTCAGCGGATAACTTGCGCACGGGCCGCCTGCGCCATGGCGACGGCACCGCGCGGCAGCAGGATCAGCGCCTCGCCCTTGGCGGCCATTCCGCCGGCGATCGTGGTCGCCTCCGGCCCAGCTCCCCAGAAGGTATCGAAGCGATTGGCGCCCTTGATTGCACCGCCGGTGTCCTGCGCAACCCACAAGCCATCGGCCTCGGAGCGGTCCACATCGAGCCAGATCGGCGCGCCGAGCGGCACGAACAGCGGGTCCGCGGCCACCGTTCCGCGCGGCGTCACCGGAACGTTGAGCGCGCCCAGCGGCCCCGGTCCGGTCAGCTCCCGGAAGAAGATGTACGACAGGTTCTCGCGCATCAGCGATTTGCCGCCGTCCGGCTGGCTGCGCATCCACGCCCTGATCGCCCCCATGTTGGCACCGCCGGGAGGAAGGATGTTGCGGTCGCGAAGCAGCCGGCCAATGGCGACATACTCCCGGCCATTCTGATTGTCGTAGCCGATCCGCATTACCGAGCCGTCGGGCATCCGCACCCGGCCCGAGCCCTGGATTTCGAGGAAGAAGAGATCGACCGGATCGGCCGCCCAGGCGAGTTCCAGGCTGCGCCCGCCAATGATCCCATCCTCGATCTCGGCGCGCGTGTAGTAAAGCACGCACTGCCCCGCCTCATCGATCCGTCCGCGCCCGGTCTGGCCGTCGGCGCGGGTGCAGCGGATAAGGTCCGTGGGCGTGCGGTAGATCGGCATATAGCCGGGCAGCGGAACGCGGGATCCGGCGATCTCCGGTTCATAATAACCGGTGGCAAAGGCCGGCTCGGCTCCGACTCGCACCCACTCGAAACGGTCCCGGAAGAAAGCGGCTTCTCCCCCCGGCTGTACGAGCGCGGCTTCGGCGCAGACCGGTTGCCAGGCCGCCGGACTGGTCAGGCCGGAGCCGTCGGCCCGCCGGGTGAGGGCCGGGCAACTCAGCCGGAAGGCCGGCAGGGCGCGCGCCGCCTGCTCGGCCGTGAACGTCCGGGGCGCGGCCAAGCTGACGCCCGCTTCCAGTGCGGTGCGCGGCTTGGGTGGCTGTGGCGGCAGCTGCGGGGCCGGGGTCACGGGCGCGGTCGGCGGCAATGGAGTCGCCGGCGGAGTGACCGGACGCGAGGCGCACGCAGCGAGCAGCGCTGCTCCCGCGAGCGCGACGAAACTGGAGCGGAGCCTCACTCTTCCTCGTCGGTTTCGATTAGCAGCCAGTTGGGATCGCGCGAGGCGATGTCGCGGCGGAAGGTCCAGCGGTCGCGGGTCTGGACCGCATCGCTGAGCGAGCCGGCGATCACTTCGCCCTCCGCATTGCGGGTCACAGCCGCCACATCCGCTTCGAACCGCACCGACAGGGTCGCCACCGTCCGGTCGAGCGCGGCCTCGGTGATCAGCGCCTGTTCGATCGCGATCAGGCGATTGTCGAGCCGGTGCCCCGCCGCTTCCCGATCTTCGACCGCCTGCGCAAACGTCTGGTAGACATGATCGTCCAGGTGCGTCCGCACCTCGTCGAGCCGTCCGGCCCAGAACGCTTCCAGGATCATCCGGTAGGCTGCCTGCGCACCCTCCAGGAAACGGGCGACATCGAAGCCCGAGTCGGCGGCGAGCAGCGCCCGCACTCCCGGCCCGGCAGTCGGCAGGTAAGCGGTGTCCTGCGGATCGAGGGCGTTGGCCGGAGCCAGCGGCGAGGCCGGTGCACGCGGCTCGACCCGGGCGTCGGTATCGGCAGGCTTCAGGATCGGCTGCTGCTCATGACCGGTCCGCTCGCCCAGCACGCTGTACAGGCGCAGGCCGATGAACAAAGCTACGAGGGCAAGGATGACAATTGCGGTCAAGAGTGCTTTCCGTTCGGTTCAACGCATAACATAGTGACAGGTGCCCGTTTGTTCAAAGCCCGATATCGACCTTCCCGTTCGAGTCGGCTTGCGCATTGCACCGCTTGAACCGCCCTGCTACTCGCGCCGCCTTGTTCGGCACGTGTCGATCGTGCCCCATCAAACGATCGCGAAGGTTTCTCAAGTCATGGCGGATCAGGATCCCACCACTCCCCTCCCGGGCGGCGAAGGCAATGGCGGCAACCAGCCCGAGGTCGCTGCGCTGGCGCAGTATATCAAGGACCTATCCGTCGAGAACCCCAGCAGCCCGCAGGTGTTCCAGTGGCAGGAACCCCCGCAGCTGGACGTGCAGTTCAACATCAACGTCAACCGCGTCGCGGACGACGTGCACGAGGTGGTGCTGAAGATCGACGCCACGGCGCGGTCGCAAAGCGGCGTCCACTTCGTGATCGACCTCAGCTACGGCGGCCTGTTTGCACTTCGCAACCTGCCGGAAGAGGCGCTCGGGCCGTTCTTGCTGGTCGAAGCGCCGCGCCTGCTGTTCCCCTTCGCGCGCCAGGTGATCGCCTCGGCGGTGCAGGACGCCGGCTTCCCACCGCTGATGCTCGACCCGATCGATTTTGGTGCGGTCTACATGTCGCAAGCTCAGGCCGCTCAGGGCGGCGAAGACGGCGGCGAGAACGGGGGTTCCATCCCTGGCGCCGGCGAGGGTCCTTCCCTTCAGTAAGCAGCGGCTCCGGGGCGGGGGCAAGGCATGAACCTACTCAAGGCAACCGGCACGATCGGCGGTCTGACCATGGTCAGCCGGGTGCTCGGCTTCGCCCGCGACATGATCGCGGCGCGGATCCTGGGCGCGAGCCACGCCAACGATGCCTTCAACCTCGCCTTCCTGCTCCCCAACATCTTCCGGCGGCTGTTCGCGGAAGGCGCTTTTTCGTCCGGCTTCGTGCCGCTGTTCAGCCGCCGCCTCGCGGCCGGGGGACATGACGATGCGGTGAAGTTCTCCAACGAAATCCTGGCGGTGTTCATGCCGGCGCTGCTGGCGGTCACCGTGCTGTTCGAAATTTTCATGCCGGCGCTGCTGCTGCTGATCGTTCCGGACTATGCGGAGGTGCCGGGCAAGCTGCCGCTGGCGGTAGAGCTGACCCGCTGGACGTTCCCGTACCTGCTGTTCATCAGCCTGGTCGCGCTGCTGTCGGGCGTGCTCAATTCCCTGACCCGCTTCGCCGTCGCCGCGTTCGCGCCGGCCTTGCTGAACGTCGCGCTGATCATCGGGCTGCTGCTCGCGCCGCCCGATGATGTCGAGACTGTGCGCTTCATGGCCTATGCGGTGCTGCTCGGCGGGCTCGCGCAGTTCGCCCTGTGCTGGGCCGCGGTCCGCCGCGCCGGTGTGCATCTCCGCTTTGGCCGTCCGCGAATGACGCCGGCGGTGCGCGAGCTGGTGATCCTGATCCTTCCGGCGACCGTCGCCGCGGGCGCCTACCAGATCAGCCAGCTGTTCTACGCTTACTTCTCGTCCGGCCTTGGCGAAGGCGCGCTGACGATGTTGAGCTACGCCGACCGCCTCAACCAGCTGCCACTGTCGATCATCGGCACCGCTCTGGGCGTCGCCATCCTGCCCTCGATCAGCCAGGCCATCGCCCGCAACGACGAGGCTGCCGCCGCCGACGTTCAGGCCCGCGCCTTCGACCTGTCGATGCTGCTGACCCTGCCTGCCACCTTGGCGCTGGTCGTCGCTGCCGGGCCAATCATCGGCGCGCTCTACCAGGGGGGCGAATACTCCCGTGAGGATGCCGCGACCACCGCCAACATCCTCGCCATCCTGGTCACCGGGCTTCCGGCCTATGTGCTGGTCAAGGTCCTGACCCCCGCCTTCTACGCCCGCAAGGACGTCAAGACCCCGGTCTACATCGCGATGAGCATCCTCGCGCTCAGCATTCCGGCCAACTTCCTGCTGATCCCGCGGATCGGCATCTACAGCCTCGCCACTGTCACTTCGACCGGCGCCTGGATCAACTTCCTCCTGCTGTTCGGCATCCTCTACGCCCGCGGCCATTTCCGCATGCCAACCTGGCTGGTCAGCCGGGTCGCGCGCCAGATCGTGGCCGCCCTCGCCATGGCTGCGGCCTTGTGGGGAATCCGGCTGGCGCTGGCCGATTGGTTCTTCGGCAACGTGCTGGAACGCGCCATTGGCCTGGGGCTGCTCGTCGGCCTCGGCGCGGCGGTCTACTTCGGGGTTGCCTTCCTGATCGGCGGTGTCGACCGTGAGGCCCTTGCCACCCTTCGCCGCAAGAAGGCGCCCGCATGATGCGCGTCGTCTCCGGCATCCAGCCGACCGGCGGCCTTCATCTCGGTAACCTGCTCGGCGCGATTCTGCGCTGGGTGCGGATGCAGGAGGAGGCGGAATGCCTGTTCTTCCTCGCCGACCTCCACGCGATCACGGTCGACGTCGATCCCGCCCAGCTCCGCTCCAACGTCCGCGAAATGGCCGCGGCCCTGATCGCCAGCGGCATCGACCCAGCCCGCTCCACCCTGTTCCCACAGAGCGCGGTGCCCGAACATTCGGAACTCGCCTGGATCCTGCAGTGCACCGCCCGCGTCGGCTGGCTCAACCGGATGACCCAGTTCAAGGACAAGAGCGGCAAGAATCGCGAAGGCGCCAGCGTCGGCCTGTACACTTATCCGGTGCTTCAGGCGGCCGACATTCTGCTCTACCGCGCCACGCACGTCCCTGTCGGCGAGGACCAGAAGCAGCATATCGAGCTCGCCCGCGACATCGCGATCAAGTTCAACACCGATTACGACACCGAACTGTTCGTTCCGCCGGATCCGTTCATCGGCGGCGGCACCGCGGCGCGGGTCATGTCGCTTCGTGACGGCTCGTCCAAGATGAGCAAGTCCGACCCCTCGGACATGAGCCGCATCAACCTGACCGACAGCGACGATGCGATTGCGCAGAAGGTCCGCAAGGCGAAGACCGATCCCGAGCCGCTGCCGGAGGACCCGGCCGAACTCGCCGGCCGCGCCGAAGCCCGCAACCTCGTCGGGATCATGGCCGCGGTCAGCGGCGAAAGCGAGGAACAGGTGCTCGCCCGCTTCGCTGGCCAGGGCTTCGGAGCGTTCAAGCCGGCGCTCGCCGACGCGTTGGTGGCCCTTCTCTCCCCCATTCGCGGCCGCCTAGACCAGCTTCGCGCCGATCCTGACACGACCGACCAACACCTGGCCGCCGGCGCTGCCAAGGCCCGCCAGCTCGGCGCCCCCACCCTTGCGGAAGCCCAACGCGCCCTCGGCCTGTCGGCCTAGCGCCTCACTTCATCGACCGTTCAGCACTGCGGGCGCTATACCTCGGCGGCACAACGATCGTCTTTCGAGTTCACGAGGGTCCCACGATGAACATGCTCAGGAAAGCCGCCGCGGCCGTCTTGGCCGGCGCTGCGCTGCTTGGCCTGTCGGGCTGCGCCACCGGCCTCCCCGCCAAAGTCACCCGCTTCCAGGCCATGCCCGCGCCGCAGGGCCAGACCTTCTACGTCGTTCCTGGTCAGGGCGAGGCGCAGCGCGGCGGGCTGGAGTTCCAGCGCTACGCCAACATGGTCACCAACGCCTTGGTCGCCCGTGGCTATCAGCCGGCGGCAAGCCCGCAAGCCGCGACCATGATCGTCCAGCTTGGCTATGACGTGGACGAAGGCCGCGAGGTGGTGGTGGTCGACAATTCCTTCGGCGGCAACTCTCTCTACGGCAGCCGCTACTACGACCCGTTCTACCGCAGTTATTACGGCGGCCGGTTCGGCGCCTATGATCCCTATTGGGGAATTTATCGCGGACGGCCCTACTACTCCCGCTGGGGCTATTACGGTCCGCGCTCGGCCTTCTACTACGGCTGGGACGATCCCTTCTGGTACGGCGATCGCGGCCTTCGCCAGTACACCGAATATCGCAGCGAGCTTGACCTCGACATCCGCAGCCGTGCGGACAACCGGTCCCTGTTCGAGGGCACCGCCCGCGCGCGCTCCCGCACTGAAAACCTCGGTGTCCTGGTCCCGAACCTGATTGAGGCGATGTTCACCGGCTTCCCCGGCCGCTCGGGCGAAACGGTCAAGATCACCGTGCCGACCAGCACCTCGCGCTAGATCGCAGGCTCATGTCAAAACGGGCCCGCCCGGAGAGATCCGGGCGGGCCTGTTCGTTCGGCGTCTAAACCCTCGAGCCTTTGGCAGGCGTGGTGAAATAGCGTGCTCCGCGCCCGATCAGGCTCATGTCGATGGTGATCATGCCCCGCAGCATGCGCCGCGTTCCCCACGATAGATTGCCCGCGAGTCTCGCCATCGCACCGCCGGTCCCAAGGGTCGTCGCCATTTTCCGGAAGCGGTGTCTGACCAACGCGCCGTTGGCGAGCCCCAGGTCCGCCGGAATCTCGATCGCGTAGAGATCGCGCAAGGCAGCGGCCTGCATGGCCACGGCTCTGCGCCCGACCTTGTCCGGCATCATGTCCGTCAGCCGAAGCCAATCCACCCCATCAGGCCGGGACGCGAGTTCCGCCAGATCGTGCAGGTGCCGAAGGTCCAGTCGAAGCCGCCAGTAGTCGCCCTCCTTGATCATGTCGTGAACGATCAGGTGGAGCGCCTGCGCGGTCGCCGACGGGATCAACGCCGTTGCGCCCGAGCGCTCAGCCGCCTTCGAATAGTGCCGCAGGTCCCCTTTCAGATACTTCGCCGATCGGTCGGACGGTCCCATGTGGAGCTCGATCTCTCCGGCGTCCTGCTCCCGGCCGAACTCCCTCTCGCCGTTTTGCCGGTAGCCGAGCCCCTGCAGCGCCAGGACGGCGTGATCGAACTCGTCGGGAGCGATGGCCAAATCCAGATCACTCGAGATCCTGGCACCGAGCGCTTGCTCGGGGCCGGTGAACAGATGGATCGCTCCCTTCATCAGGACCGGGCGGATACCCGCGTCGTTGAAGGCAGCGACCGCCTCGGTCAGTTGAGCGCGAAGCCTTGCGTTGCGTTGGCGATTGCGATCGTGGAGCAGCTCCAGGTAATCCCGCACTTCCCGCGGAACGGCGGCCAGGTGACCCGACCGCTCCATCGCCAGATGAAGTGCCGGGACCAGCCATCCGCGGCTGGCCAGCTCCACGACGGATTGCCACTCGCCGGGCGCCGGAAGGCCACCGCGCAGAGCCTGGGCGAGCAGGCGCAGGGGATCGTCGCGCTTGCTCATGCAAATTTGGCGACCAGCAGATCGGCCGCCGCGATCAACCCCGAATAGGTCAGGCGCGCGCAATGCGCCTGGGACAGCATGCCGATCAGCGCCGCGAAGCCCGCTTCCGAGAGGCGCTCGTCGTGAGATGCGCCTTCCGCGATCAGCGCTGCAAGCGCCTCCACAGGGTCGATGACCTGAAGGTCGGGATCCCCGACCTCCCGCCGGTCGAGCAGGATGATGCCCGCAACCGGTTGCGGCCCGCTGACGAACGCTTCGCCGGTCGAGACATGGCGGGCACGCCGACCGTCGGGTCGCAGATGTTCCGGGCTCCAGTGCAGGTCGGGCCAAAGCCCTTGCAGCAGCCGCCAACTGCTCTCCTTGGCCGCGAAGGGAAACGGCAGGCCCGACGCGAAGCCGTCCGCATGCAGCAGCACCACGTCGTCCGCCGCAATCGCGAGACCTCCCCTGGCAAGCGCAATCCCCAGCGTACTCTTGCCCGCACCAGGGCTTCCCACGAGCAGCACCATGCCCCGCCTCCCCTGCAGCGCCGCGGCATGAAACGCGACCTCGTACGGCCCGCAGCGCAGGATTTCCTCGATCAAGGTCGCCTTGACGACCGTGAGCAGTTCTTCGGGCGGGCAGAGGAGGTCAGCCTGCCCGGGAACTTCGAGGGTGGCACAATTGTCGGCATAGCGGGCAAGGATTCGCACTTCGGTCGGCCCCGGCTCGGCGCGCAGGTGTCCGAAGACCGCTTCGGCGTCGGGCAGCAGCACTTCGGGAACCCACAGCTGCGCAGCAACCCCGGCCACGGCCAGGGTCATCCCGTCCAGCCTTGGCTCATGTCGGGCGCGGAGGCGCACCGTCCGGCTTGGTTCCGGGTCGCGCCAGTCGGGCGACGACCCGGATTCCACTTCGTAGATCGCCTGGTCCGGCTCCACGAAAAGCAGCCTGCGCCCATTCAGGTCGCGAACGAGCCCATCCCTCGCCGCAGGGGAGTCTTCACGCACCGAGGAACATGTCGGGCCGATCGCCGGCTACCGCTTACTTCGGACCACGCGGCTTGCCAGCGGTGGCCGTACTGCCGACCTGCCCTGGCGGACCCGAATGCATGTGGTTCTTGTCGCCGAAGCCATTGCCCGGCTTCGATCCGCCACCGGACTTGGCGATGGCCTTGGAACTCATGGTCGTGGACAGGAGGAAGGTCACGGCCGGCGGCGTCAGCACCGCGAATTGGCCACACTTCTTCAGGAAGTCACGCCGATCGTCGGCGGGCCTGGGTTCCTGTTCCGGCTGCATTGCGACTCTCCCTCATCAGGACGTCGCCAGCCTACAGGACATCTGGGGCCAAGGGGCACGGCCAAAGGGGTCTAGGCCGTTGTTCGGCCGTAACGGCGCCTCGGGCGAAACAGCCGCACGTTGCACGCAGGCGTCAGGCTGGCTTCACGAGCCTGTGAGCAGGTAATGGTGATAGAAGTAGAGCTCGCGAAGCAGGAACCCCATTCGACCGCGCCACGAGCGATAGCGGCTGGTCGGGGTTGGAGCGCCCTCCGCGGCAATTCCCAGATCCTTGCTCATCCGCAACGCCCGTTTGATATGCAGCGGATCGCTGACCACCAATGCGCTGCGCAGCCCGTGCTCGCGCATCAGCCTGTGTGCATGCAGCAGGTTCGTGCGCGTGGTCCGCGACACGGCCTCGGTGAGAACATGCTTGCCTGGGACGCCGCTGGAGATGGCGATGCGCTTCGCCACCAGGGACTCGGCATGCCCGCCGCCGCCATCGCCTCCAGTGAAGATCAGCGTGCGCACCGTGCCGCCGCGATAAAGCCGGATGCCGTGCCGAATGCGCTCGGCGAACACCGGGGACGGTTCCCGGCCATACACCGCTGCGCCAAGGACGATCGCGGCGTCGGCCTTGCCTGACGGGCGGATCTCCCCGGCGGCCTGGATCTGCTTGGCAAGCACCAGCAGCCAGACTGCGAAGCCCACGATAGCCGCGAGGCAAGCACGCCGCGCCAGCCTCCGCAATGGCGGCCGACGCATTGACGGGTGAATGACGGCTTAGCCTTCGAGCTGGCGGGTGAGCAGCCGGATTGCCGCATCGATCTCGGGATCGCTGGCGCGCAGTTTCTCGATCTGGCGGACCGCATGGATCACCGTGGTGTGGTCGCGACCCCCAAAGCGGCGGCCAATGTCTGGCAGCGACTTGGGCGTCAGTTGCTTGGACAGGTACATCGCGACCTGGCGGGGACGCGCCACCTCACGGGCCCGGCGGGCGCTGGTCATCTCCGCCTTACGGATGCGGTAATGCTCGGCGACCTGGGTCTGGATTTCGTCGACTGAAATCCGCCGCTGGTTCGCGCGAAGCACGTTCGCCAGCACTTCCTCCACGAACGCGATATCGATCGCCCGTCCGGTCATCATCGCGTAAGCTGCAATCCGGTTGAGCGCCCCTTCGAGCTCGCGGATCGAGGCGGTCAGCCGCTTTGCGAGGAATTCCACCACGTTGCCCGGCATGACGATCGTCGGCAGCAGCGCGAGCTTGCTGAGGATGATGTTGTAGCGCAGCTCCAGGTCGGCCTGGTTGATGTCGGCGACCAACCCCCAGCTCAGCCGCGACAGGATACGTGGCGCGATTCCGTCGAGATCCTGCGGCGCCCGGTCCGACGTGATCACCAGCCGCCGGCCGGCGGAGATGATCTCGTTCATGGTGTGGAAGAATTCTTCCTGGGTCGATTCCTTGCCGGCGATGAACTGCACATCGTCGATCAGCAGCAGATCCGCGGACCGCAGCCGCTGCTTGAAGCCGATCGTGTCGTTCTCGCGGATCGCGCGGACGAACTCGACCATGAACTTCTCGGCCGACATCGAGACGACCTGGGCATGCGGGTTGCGGTCGAGAAAGGTGTGCCCGATCGCGTGCAGCAGGTGGGTCTTGCCGCGTCCCGTTCCACCGTGGAGGAACAAGGGGTTGAAGGTCACGCTGTCCGCCTGGGCCAGGGTGCGCGCGGCGGTTGCCGCCACTTCATTCGCCTTGCCGACCACGAAGCTGTCGAAGGTGTAACGCGGATCGAAGTTCGGGCGCGGGTGGACAACCCCGCTCGGCTCGGGCGCAGCCGGGATTTCTTCCAGGATCAGCAGGCCGGTCGGACGCGGCGCGCCGTCGCCGGCAACGATCCGCACTTCGCGAACCACTGGCAAGGTCGTCTTCCATGCCAGCGCCAGGCGCTCGGCGAAATGGGACCGCACCCAGTCGGCCATGAACTGGCTCGGCATGACGATGTCGAGTGCGCCGGACTCGGGGTCAAAGGCGCCAAGCTCGGCCGGCTTCAGCCAGCCGTCGAAGGTCCGCACTCCGCAATCACGGCGAAGGCCGGCGCGGATCGTCTCCCAGGCAGCACAAAGGGGGCTGGCGATGGTCTTGGTGTCGATTCCCGATGCGATTTCCAGCCCTTGATTCACGCCCTCGAGCCCTCCTTCGCAACAAGCCCCGCAGGGGCACACGGAAGGGTTTGCGCCCGACCCGAGTCGCGGCGCCCCCATCCCTTGTCCTGCGTGCATCCCCCCAGTGGAATCACTGCCGGAGGGGGTTTTTGCGAGGTTCGACGCGGCTCGGCAAGAGCCGATTTTTCATCGGATTGAAATATTCACGCTTGACAGGCCATTCCCCTTAGGGGCCGCCGTTACCCTCGCAAAACCGCCGTTCCCTGGGCTCTGTTAACTCGGCGTTGGCTGCGAATCGCGGGAAATCAGCGCTTTCCGCAAGGGCACGAAAAAAGCCGCCGGAGCGACCCGGCGGCTTCGTCTCGTAACGGCACAGGAGCCGCCAGGTCTAGCCCAGCGCACTGACCCGCTTGGTCAGGCGGGAGAACTTCCGCGATGCCGTATTCTTGTGGATCACACCGCGCGCGACTCCGCGGGCCAGCTCCGGCTGGGCGTTCTTCAGCGCTTCGGCGGCTACCGTCTTGTCGCCAACCGCCAGCGCGCTTTCCACGGCCTTGATGAAGGTCCGGATACGGCCGACGCGGGCACCGTTGATCTCGGCGCGCTTGGCGTTGCGGCGGATGCGCTTCTTGGCTTGCGGCGTGTTCGCCATCGATGAGTCCTCGAAATATCTCAGGTCTAATGAAAAAGCGGCGCGAAGCACGTAGGCCCGCACCGGCGTGGCGCTCCCCTACCCGAGCGGAAGATTCGGGTCAACAGCTTGTCCCCGCGCCTAGCGCTGGCACTTGGGACAATACCAGGTCGACCGGCCGCCCTGGACGATCCGCTTCACCGTCCCGCCGCACGCGCAGGCTGCACCGGCCCGGTCGTACACCGCGAACGCCTTGGAGAAGTAGCCGAGTTCCCCGTCCGGCCGCGCGTAGTCGCGCAGGCTCGACCCGCCTGCGGCGATCGCCTCGTCCAGCACCGCGCAAATGGCGGGCACCAGCCGTTCCAGCCGCGTCTTTGATACCCGCCCACCGGCCCGGAGCGGACTGATCCCGGCTCGGAACAGCGCCTCGCAGACATAGATATTGCCAAGTCCGGCGACGATCCTCTGGTCGAGCAGCAGCAGCTTGATCGCCGCGCTTCGCCCCTTCAGCTGTTCGGCGAGGTTGCCAGCGGTCAGGTCGAACGGCTCCGGCCCAAGAGCCGCGAACGCGGGCCAGGCCTCCATCTCCGCCGTCGGCACGAGGTCCACGGACCCGAATCGGCGCGGGTCATTGAGCGCCAGGGTCCGGCCATCGTCCGTTTCGAGCACCAGATGATCGTGCGCCTCGGCCTGGCGCGGATCGATCCGCCAGCGCCCGCTCATGCCCAGGTGGAACACCATCGTGTCGCCGCGGTCGGTATGGATCAGCCCGTATTTCGCCCGCCGGCCCAACCCGCTCACCCGCGCCCCGGTCAGCCGCTGGCGCAAGTCGACCGGAAACGCTCGCCTCAGGTCCTCGCGCCGAGTTTCGACGCGGGTCAGCTGGCGGTCCTGCAGAACCGCGGCAAGCCCTCGGACGGTGGTCTCGACTTCGGGAAGCTCGGGCATTGCAGCCGTATGGCGCCCTCCCCGCTTCCTCGCTAGAGCGCCCCCCATGCCCACTCACGTCAATTTCGGCGAAAAGCTCGTCACCCCCGAGGAGAAGACCGCGCTGGTCGGCGGCGTGTTCAGCTCGGTCGCCCGCCGCTACGACCTGATGAACGACCTCATGAGCGGCGGCATGCACCGGCTGTGGAAGGACCGCTTCGTCAGCCGGGTGAAGCCCCGGCCCGGCGAGCATATCCTCGACATGGCGGGCGGCACCGGCGACGTCGCCTTCCGCATGGCGCGGCGCGGCGCGCAGGTGACCGTGTCCGACATCAACCCCGACATGCTGTCCGTCGGCATGGAGCGCGCCAGCGCCCGCGGCATTGACGGCCTCGTCTGGCAGGTGGAGAATGCCGAGACGCTGACCTTCGCCGACCAGAGCTTCGACGCTTACACCATCGCCTTTGGCATCCGGAACGTCACCGACATCCCGGCCGCCCTCAAGGAGGCCCACCGGGTCCTCCGCCGCGGCGGCCGCTTCTTCGTGCTGGAATTCTCGACCAGCGAATGGCCCGGCTTCGGCGAAGCCTATGAGCGGTACGCCGACCGGGTCATCCCGCGCGTCGGCAAGCTCGTCGCCGACGATGAGGAAAGCTACCGCTACCTCGTCGAAAGCATTCGCCGCTTCCCCCGACCCGACCAGTTCCGCGCGATGATCGCGAACGCCGGCTTTGTCCGCACCAAGGTCGAGACCCTGCTCGGCGGCCTGGTCTGCATCTGGAGCGGGTGGCGGATTTGACCACCGCCGCAACTCACCTCTGGCGCCTGCTGAAGTGGGGCCGCGTGCTTGCACGTCATGGCGCCCTGCGCGGGATCGAGCGCGATCCGCTCACCCCGCCCAACGTCCGCCGCCTTGTCCGCGTTGCCCGCTTCGGCACGCGCCAGCCGGAAGTGCCCGATTACGCCAATGCGCTGCAGGCGATCGGCCCCGCCGCGATCAAGCTCGGCCAGGCGCTTGCCACCCGTCCCGACCTCGTCGGGGAAGCCGCCGCGCACAACCTCCTGCGCCTGCAGGATTCGCTCCCGCCCGCGCCGTTCCCGCTGATCAAGGCAGCCATCGAGCAGGCCCTCGAAGCGCCACTCGACAGCCTATATTCTGAATTCGACCCCGTTCCGGTCGGCGCCGCCTCCATCGCCCAGGTCCATCGCGCCGTCACCACTGACGGTCGCCATGTCGCCGTGAAGGTCCTACGTCCCGGCATCGAGGAAGAATTCGCCAAGGCGCTCGAAACCTACGAGTGGGCCGCCGCCCATGTCGAGATCTACGGCGGCAACGAGGCCGAGCGCCTTCGTCCCAAGCAGGTCATCGCCTACTTTCGCCAATGGACCAACCGCGAACTCGACCTTCAGCGCGAAGCGGCCTCAGCGTCCGAGCTCAAGCAGAACATGGTGGCTGAGCCCGGTTTCCACATTCCGGAGATCGACTGGCGCCGCACCGCGCGCCGCGTCCTCACCCTCGAATGGATGGACGGCATCAAGCTTTCCAACCGCGACGAGCTGATCGCCGCGGGCCACGACCTTCCGCAGCTCGCCGCCACGCTCGTCCGTGCCTTTCTGCGCCAGGCGGTGGTCGACGGCTTCTTCCACGCCGACCTCCACCAGGGCAATCTGTTCGCCCTTTCCGACGGGCGGATCGGGGCGATCGACTTCGGTATCATGGGCCGGATCGATCGCCGCGCCCGGCTGTGGCTGGCGGAGATCCTCTACGGCCTGATAACCGGCAACTACCGCCGCGTGGCCGAAATCCATTTCGAAGCGCAATATGTCCCGCCGCACCACAACGTCGACGAGTTCACCACCGCCCTGCGCGCGGTCGGGGAGCCGATCCGCGGGCTTCCGGTCAAGGAGATCAGCGTCGGCCGCATGCTCGAAGGCCTGTTCTCCATCACCCGCGACTTCGACATGCCGACCCAGCCGCACCTGCTGCTGCTGCAGAAGACAATGGTGATGGAGGAAGGGGTCGCCACCGCGCTCGATCCCGACATCAACATGTGGGAAACGGCCGAGCCCTTCCTCAAGGAATGGATCCGCGGCGAGCTCGGCCCCGAAGCCTATTACGCCGATCGGCTCATCGACACGGTGCGAGCGCTCAAGAAGATCCCGGACCTGATCGACCGCCTCGACCAATATTACCCACCCCGCGGAGCCGCCCCGCCCTCGCCGCCGGTGGCGGAAGTCGCAGTCATTCAGCGCCCATCAGTGCCATGGGGTCACCTGCTGACGGCGATCGCCGCCGCCGCCGCGGGAGTTGGGGCCGTGCTGTTCTTGGCCTGAAATCCCGCTCCAGCCGGGAAATCGGCTCTAATTACGTTGATCAACGTGACCATCACGGATGTGTCGATCCTCAACGACAGCCTCAACAAGAACCAGATTGCCGCGCTCAACAACGTCGCGGTGCCGATCGTCGTTCAGGTTCCGGTCGCGCTGGCCGCCAACGTGTGCGGCACCACTGTCGCGGTGCTTTCGGCAGCCGGATCGGGTGGCGCATGTACCGCTACATCCAGCAACAGGACCCTCGGCCAAGCGGTCGTCCGTCAGGCGCTGAAGCAGAAAAGCTCAAAGACCAACTAAGCGCGGCAGAAAAGCTCGGCAGAATGCCAAGAAAGGGGACGGCTGGAAACGGCCGCCCCCTTTTTACTTGGCCGAATGATCGGTTCCGCCAGCGCTGCGATCACTTCGCCGCGACCAACTCCAGCTTGTCCTGCGTCCGCAGCTCGAAGTCGCTCGCATCATGCCGCTCCGGCAATTGCTCGTGCGGCTCGCCGGTGCGGTTATTGACCATTCGCCCACGCTTCACGCCCGGACGCTCGGCCAGTTGCTTCGCCCAGCGCTGGACATGCTCATACTCTTGAGCCGCCAGAAAGACGTCGGCATCGCCATAGACGCGCCCAAGCGCCAGCCCGCCGTACCAGGGCCAGATCGCCATGTCGGCGATGCTATATTCGCCCGCGATAAACTCGCTCTCAGCCAGCCGGCGGTTCAGCACGTCCAGCTGTCGCTTGGCCTCCATCGCGTAGCGGTTGATCGCATATTCGATCTTCACCGGCGCGTAGGCGTAGAAGTGGCCGAACCCGCCGCCCAGAAACGACGCCGATCCCATCTGCCACATCAGCCAGGACAGCACCGCAGCCCGCTCCGCACCTCCCTCCGGCAGAAAGGCCCCAAACTTCTCTGCGAGGTAGATCAGGATCGCGCCGCTTTCGAACACCCGCACCGGCTCGGCGCCCGAGCGGTCCACAAGCGCGGGAATCTTGCTGTTCGGATTGACCTCGACGAAGCCGCTACCGAACTGATCGCCTTCCATGATGTCGATCAGCCAGGCGTCATACTCTGCTTGCGCATGCCCCGCCTCCAGCAGCTCCTCCAGCAGGATCGTCACCTTCTGCCCGTTGGGAGTGCCGAGCGAATACAGCTGCAGCGGATGCCTGCCGACCGGCAGTTCCTTGTCGTGTGTTGCACCCGCGATCGGACGGTTGATGCTGGCGAAGCGGCCGCCGCTCTCGCTGTCCCAGGTCCACACTGCGGGTGGTGTATAGTCGGCGTCGGCCATGCGCATCTCCTGTCGGGCTCTGGCAGGTAGGAACCGCCTCCACGCTTTCAAAGTAGGATATTGCGTGTCACTGGGAGCCGATGCGGTTCGCCTGCCCCGACCAATATCGCTCCGACCACACGAAACCGGCGGAAAACCGCGCGTGTCACCGTGAACATTGTGAACATTCGCGAGCTGGAGAGCCGGGCTGATGGCCCGCATTCTCCTCATCGTCGGCGGTGGAATCGCAGCCTTCAAGGCGAGCGAACTCATTCGCCTGCTCCGCAAGGGTGGACACAGTGTCACCCCCGTCCTCACCGCCGGCGGCGCCCATTTCGTCACTCCCATGACCCTGGCGGCGCTGGCCGAGAGCCCTGTCTATACGTCCTTGTGGGACCTCAAGGACGAAACGGAGATGGGCCACATCCAGCTCTCCCGGGCTGCCGACCTGGTCCTCGTCTGCCCAGCCACCGCCGACCTCCTCGCCAGGATGGCCGCCGGCATCGCCGACGACCTCGCCACCACCCTGCTGCTCGCAACCGACAAGCCGGTGGTCGTCGCCCCGGCAATGAACGTGCGCATGTGGCTGCACCAGGCGACGCAGGCCAACGTCGCCACCCTCAAGGCGCGGGGCGTGCGGGTGATCGAGCCGGTCGACGGCGAGATGGCCTGCGGGGAATATGGGCCAGGAAGGCTGCCCGAGCCTGCTGAAATTCTGCAGCATCTCACACTCGCGCCCCGTTCTCCGTTCGTCCCGAGCGAAGTCGGGGGACGCTCTGAACGTGTCTCGACTTCGCTCGACACGAACTGGGACTTGAGCGGCCGCCACATCCTCGTCACCGCCGGCCCGACGCACGAACCGATCGACCCTGTGCGGGTCATCGCCAACCGCTCGTCGGGCAAGCAGGGCTTCGCCATCGCCGCCGCAGCCGCCCGGGCCGGTGCGCGGGTCACCCTGATCGCGGGACCGGTCGCCCTCCCAACCCCTGCAGGCGTCGCGCGGATCGACGTCGAGACCGCCGACCAGATGCTCGCCGCCGTTGAGGGCGCGCTCCCCTGCGACGCAGCCATCCTTGTCGCCGCCGTCGCCGACTGGAAGGTCGCGCCCTCGCCGACCAAGCTCAAGAAGAGCGCCGGCCCGCCTCAACTCGCCTTCGCTGCCAACCCCGACATCCTCGCCACTCTCGCGCAACATCCGCTTCGCCCGCGCCTCCTGGTCGGCTTCGCCGCCGAGACCGAGAACCTCCTCGCCAACGCCGCGGCCAAGCGTGAAGCCAAGGAGGCCGACTGGATCGTCGCCAACGACGTTTTGGGCGACGTCATGGGAAGCAGCCACAATCACGTCCACCTTGTCACCGCGTTCGGTGCCGAGGACTGGCAGCATGCCCCCAAGGACGAAGTGGCCCGACGCCTCGTCGCCCGAATTGCACAGGAACTCGCACCCGAATGATCCGCATCCAGATCACCCGCCTGCCCCACGGCGAGGGCTTGCCCCTGCCCGCCTACGCGACCCACGGCGCCGCCGGTCTCGATGTCGTCGCGGCCGAGGACCTCGACCTCGCCCCTGGCCAGCGCCACGCCGTCGCCACCGGCTTCAAGGTCGCCATCCCCGAAGGCTACGAGATCCAGGTCCGCCCGCGCTCCGGGCTCGCCTTCAAGCATGGCATCAGTGTGCCCAACACTCCCGGCACGATCGACAGCGATTACCGCGGGGAGCTCAAGGTCCTGCTGATCAACCATGGGGACCAGCCGTTTCCCGTCCGACGCGGCGAGCGTATCGCGCAGCTGGTTCCCGCTGCGGTCACTCCGGCTGCCTTCGACGAGGTCGATGCATTGGAGGACACTCATCGCGGTGTCGGCGGGTTCGGCTCGACTGGCCAATGACGAACCAGAATGGCTGACCTCAGCGACGAAGAACTCACCCGCTACTCCCGCCAGATCGTCCTGCCGCAGTTCGGCGGCGTCGGTCAGCAGCGGCTGAAAGCAGCCAATGTCTGCGTAATTGGGGCGGGCGGGATCGGCTGCGCCGTGATCCCCGCGCTCGCCGGTGCGGGGATCGGTCGGCTCACGATGATCGACGGCGATTGCGTCGACCTGTCGAACCTCCACCGGCAGCCGCTCTATCGCTCCCGCGAAGTCGGGGAGCCAAAAGCTGCGCTTGCCGCCCAATTTGTTCGGCGGCTCAACCCGTTCGTCGAGGTCGACCCGATCGAGCGGCGGATCGACGCCGGCAATGCGCCCGCGCTGCTCACCGGACACGATCTCATCATCGACGGTACGGACAATTTCGCGACCCGCCTCCAGGTCAGCGACGCCGCAGTCCGCCTCGGCGTCCCCCTGCTCAGCGCCGCCGCCGCCCAGTTCCAGGGCCAGGTCGGCCTGTTCCGCGGCCAGCCCTGCTATCGCTGTTTCGTCGGCGACGCGTTCGATTCGGACGACTGCGACAATTGCGCGGAACTGGGCGTGCTCGGTGCACTCACCGCCACCGTAGGCAGCTTCGCCGCGCTGATGGCGATCCGGGTCATCGCCGGAGCCGGCGAGGAGACGACGGGCAGGGTCTACTTTCTCGACGGGCTCACCGGCGAGTGGCGCTCCATGCGCCTGCCGGCAGACCCGGGATGCAAGGCCTGTGGAACCCAGCCACTCCCACTTGGGGGAGAAGCTCCGCGAAGCGGGGCGGAGGGGTCGTGAACCCACGTCGCCTGCGGCGACTGCTCCCCCCTGGGGGAGCTGCTACGCCTTCTTCTCCGCCGCAACCTTCTTGGCAGGAGCCTTTTTTGCCGCTGCCTTCTTGGCTGGAGCCTTGCGCTTCCCCTTGCCCTTAATCGGCGCCTTGGCCGACTTGGCGTCGATCAGCGCCACCGCCTCGTCCAGCGTTACCGCCTTGGGATCGGCAATCTTGGGCAAGGTCGCATGGGTCGTCCCGTCGGTGACATAGGGTCCGAACCGCCCCTCCATGACCTTGAGTTCCTTGGCGGTTTCCGGATGCGCGCCCAGCACCGCCAGCGGCTCCCGCGCCGCTCCACGGCCCTTGCCCGCGCCGTTCGCCGCGTCAGCCAGCTTAGCCACGGCCGCATTCATCCCGGTCTCGAACACCTCGGCTGTGCTGCTCAACCGCGCATATTTGCCCTGGTGCTGGAGATAGGGGCCATATCGGCCGATCGAAGCGGTGATCGGCTCGCCGGTCTCCGGGTGATTACCGATCGTCCGGGGCAAGGAGAGCAGCTTCTCCGCCCAGGGGAGGTCGAGGTCGCCCAGCGGCACGTCCTTGGGGACCGAGACGCGCTTCTCGCCCTGCTCCACATAGGGCCCGAACCGCCCGCTCTTCAGCAGGATGCCGTTGCCCAATTCCTGCGGGCCCTCGCTGGCCGAGGCATCGTCGCCGCCCTGGCCAAACTTGCGGGTGAACTTGCACTCGGGATAGTTGGAGCAAGCAACGAACGCGCCATACTTGCCCCCGCGCAAACCGAGCTTGCCGTTGCCGCACAGCGGACACACCCGCGGGTCCGACCCGTCGTCCTTGTCGGGGAACAGCCAGGGCGCGAGGAACTCGTCGAGCGCCGCCGTCACTTCGGACGGCTTCTGCTCCATCACCTCGCCGGCCTTGGGCTTGAAGTCGCGCCAGAAAGCCTCGAGCAGCTTCTGCCAGTCGAGCCGTCCGCCGGACACGTCGTCCAGCTCCTCCTCCAGCTCGGCCGTGTAATCGTACGAGACATAGCGCTCGAAAAAGCGCTCCAGGAAGGCGATCACCAGCCGGCCGCTCTCTTCGGGGATGAAGCGGTTCTTCTCCAGCCGGACGTACTCGCGGTCCTTGAGCGTCTGCAGCGTCGCCGCATAGGTCGAGGGACGGCCGATCCCCAGCTCCTCCAGCCGCTTGACCAGGCTCGCCTCCGAATAGCGCGGCGGCGGCTGGGTGAAGCTCTGCACCGCGTCGACGCTCTTCTTGTGCGGCGCGTCGCCGGCCGTGAGGTGCGGCATGCGCGCGCCCTCCTCGTCTTCCGCCTTCTCGTCGCGCCCCTCTTCGTACAGCGCCATGAAGCCGGGAAAGAGCACCACTTGCCCCGTTGCCCGCAACGTAGCCCGGCCAGCCCCGTCGGCCAGCTCCGCCGTCGTCCGCTCCAGCCGCGCCGACGCCATCTGGCTCGCCAGCGCACGATTGTAGATCAGCGAATACAGCCGCGCATGATCGCCACTGCCGGCCTTGTCCTTGCGGAAATCGGTCGGGCGGATCGCCTCGTGGGCCTCCTGTGCATTCTTCGCCTTGGTCGAATAGTGCCGCGGCTTGTCGGGCAGGTAGCCGGCGTCATAGCGGTCGGCGACGGCCTTGCGCGCCGCCGAGATCGCCTCGCCGGCCATTTGCACGCCGTCCGTCCGCATGTAGGTGATCGCTCCGTCCTCATAGAGCGACTGCGCCAACCGCATCGTGTGGCTGGCCGAGTATCCGAGCTTGCGCGCGGCTTCCTGTTGCAGGGTGGAGGTGGTGAACGGCGGCGGCGGGTTGCGGCTGAGCGGCTTGGTCTCGACCGACGCAACGGTGAAGCGACCGGCCTCGACCACCGCCTTGGCGGCATCGGCAGCGCCCTTGTCGCCGATCGTCAGCCGGTCGATCTTCTTGCCGTCGAGCCCGACCAATCGGGCCGTGAAGCTTTGGCCGTCCTTTTCGAAGGCAGCGCTGATCGTCCAATATTCCTGCGCCTTGAAGACCTCGATCTCGCGCTCGCGGTCGACGATCAGCCGCAGCGCGACCGACTGAACCCGCCCGGCCGACTTGGCTCCCGGCAGCTTGCGCCACAGGATCGGCGACAGGGTGAAGCCGACCAGATAATCGAGCGCGCGGCGCGCCCGGTAAGCGTCGATCAGATCCTCGTCGAGCTGCCGCGGCTTGCCCATCGCCTCGGTCACCGCCGACTTGGTGATCGCGTTGAAGGTCACGCGCTCGACATTCGCGGGAAGCGCCTTCTTCTTCCGCAAGACCTCCTGGACGTGCCAGCTGATCGCCTCGCCTTCGCGATCAGGGTCCGTCGCGAGGATCAGCGAATCCGCCTTCTTCGCCTCGTCGGTGATCGCCTTTAGCTGCCGCGCCTTGTCGGGATAGGTCTCCCAATCCATGGCGAAGCCTTCGTCCGGGTTCACCGATCCGTCCTTGGGCGGCAGGTCGCGCACATGGCCGTAGCTCGCCAGCACTCGGTGCCCGGGTCCGAGATATTTCTCGATGGTCTTCGCCTTGGCCGGCGATTCAACGACAACAAGCTTCACGAAATTTCCTCACGCATGCGTACGAGGGTGATGGGTCGGACTTGCGCCCGTCAAGCGGCGCGGAGGCTGACCTTGCCACCGGCATGGCGATCGACCCGCCCGGCAAGGTCGAGCTCCAGCAGCACCAGCTGGACCGCACCGCTCGGCAGGCCAGACTGGCGAACCAACTCGTCCACCGGCACCGGCGCGGCGCCTAGCAGAGATTGCACCGTCTGCCGCTCGTCCTCGCCGGCGTCCAGCCTTGGCTCCGCTGGCGGCGCACCCTCGAACGAAAGCCGGGGGGCTGCGACCCCACTGCGGCTAGGCCGGATCGCTTTCATCACCTCGGCGGCATTCTGCACCAGGGTCGCGCCATCGCGGATCAGGCCGTTGCAGCCCTGGGCGCGCGGATCGAGTGGCGAGCCAGGCACCGCCATCACCTCGCGTCCCATCTCGGCCGCAAGCCGGGCGGTAATCAGCGACCCGGAACGCGGCGCCGCCTCTACCACGACCGTGCCGAGGCTCAGTCCGGCGATGATGCGGTTCCGATAAGGAAAGTGGCGCGCCCTCGGCTCCGTCCCCGGCGGCATCTCCGCCACCACCAGCCCCTGCTCGCCCATGGCCTGCTGGCGAGCCTCATTCTCCGGCGGGTAGAAGACGTCGATCCCGCCTGCGATCACGCCGACCGTACCCGTCTCGAACGCACCGTCGTGCGCCGCCGTGTCGATCCCGCGCGCCAGACCGGACACCACCACCGCGCCTTCGCGGCCAAGCTCATCGGCAAGCATCCGCGCGAGCGGCAGGCGGCTGCGGATGCGTTGCGGGCACCAACGATTGCCACCATGGGCCGGTCGAGCATCTGGAGGTCGCCGCGCACGATCAGCACGGGCGGCGCATCATCATTCTCGGCGAGAAGCCGCGGATACAGCCCTTGGCCAAGCAACAGGTAGCGAGCGCCCAGCCGCTCGACCTGCTCGATCTCCCGCCGGGCGGACTCCTCGGTGGCGATGGCAGGCGCCCTGCCCCGTCCCCGCGCGGCAAGTTCGGGAATGGCGGCAAGCGCCGCGTCCGCGCTGCCGAAGCGGGCGAGCAGTTGCCGATAGCTGACCGGCCCGATCCCACCCGAACGGATCAGCCGGATGCGGGATACCAGGTCCGGCGCGCTCACTTGGTTCGGCCTACGCGCGGTTCGGTACCTGCCTTGAGCCGTGCCAGGTTCTCCCGATGCTTCCAGATCACCAGCAAAGCGAAGCCTATCAGCATCGGCAGGAGATCGCTGCGATCGAGCAGCGCTGCGCTGACCGGAGCGCTGACCGCAGCGGCCATGCCCGCGACCGAACTGATCCGGGCGAGCAGCAGCAGCCCGATCCAGACGACCGCATAGACCAGCGCCGCCAGGGGCAGCAGCGGCACCAGGACGCCAAGCAAGGTTGCAACGCCCTTGCCCCCGCGGAACTTCAGCCACACCGGATAGAGATGCCCGACCAGCGCCCCGGTAGCCGCGAATCTCTCGGTGCCGGGGAAGAACCGCATCGCCAGCCACACCGCCACGGCGCCCTTGGCCGCGTCCAGCAGCAGGGTCGCCGCGGCCAGTCCCTTGCTGCCGGTCCGAAGCACGTTGGTCGCACCGATGTTGCCAGAGCCGACCGAACGCAGGTCGCCCTTGCCGGCGAGGCGGGTGAGGATCAGTCCGAACGGAATGGAGCCAAGCAGATAGCCAAGCGCCAGCGCCAGCAGCGCCGGCTGGAGAGCGGAATTCATGACCGAGGTTGGTAGCAGAAGAGGAAAGGGGCGCAACACACCCGTCACCGCGAGCGCGGCGACGCGATCCAGTTCTCCGCGGCCACAAGAAACTGGATTGCTTCGTCGGTCTGCTCCTCGCAATGACGAGGCTGACGAATGACCCCGACCTCCCCCATCCTCTTCTTCGATTCCGGCGTCGGCGGCCTGTCCGTGCTGCAGCCGACCCGCGCGCTGCTTGCCAACGCGCCGATCGTCTACGCCGCCGACAGCGCCGCCTTCCCCTACGGCACCCGCAGCGAGGCAGAGATTGCGGCCCGCGTGCCCGCCCTTCTCGGCCGACTGGTCGAGCGTTTCCACCCGCGGCTGGCAGTGATCGCCTGCAACACTGCGTCGACCATCGCCCTCGATCATGTCCGCGCCGCACTCGAGATCCCGGTGGTCGGCACCGTCCCGGCGATCAAGCCCGCCGCCGAGATGTCCCGGAGCCGCGTGGTCGGCGTGCTCGGCACCGAAGCAACGGTCCGCCAGCCCTATGTTGACGACCTCGCCGCCCGGTTCGCGGCCGACTGCACGGTCCTGCGCCATGGCTCGGCCGATCTTGTGGCGCTGGCGGAGGCGCGGCTGGCCGGCGAGCCTGTCTCGCAGGCGGCCGTCACGGCAGCCGTCCGCCCGCTTCTTGATCAGCCCGTCGGCGAGCGGATGGACGTGGTCGTCCTCGCCTGCACCCATTTTCCTTTGCTGGCGCGGGAGCTTGCCGACGCCTTGCCGAACGTTCGCCAGGTCGACGGAGGCTCCGGCATTGCCCGCCGCATCGCCTATCTCACCCGCGGGCAGGAGTGGCCGGCCGAACCGCGCGAGGGCACCGCCGTGTTCACCGGGCCTCCGCCCGCTCCCGACCTGACGCGCGCCCTGGCCGGCTATGGGCTTTCCCGTATCGAACAACTCTGACGGTCTGGCAAAAGCCGCGGCTTGCCGGTATTGGGCGACAAACCGACGGGATCATCGGGCACCTTGGACTACCAACGCATCTTTCAGGCCGCGATCGACCGGCTGCACGACGAAGGCCGTTATCGCGTCTTCATCGACATCCTGCGCAACAAGGGCAACTATCCCAATGCGCGCTGCTTTGCCGGCCACAACGGCCCCAAGCCGATCACCGTCTGGTGCTCCAATGATTATCTCGGAATGGGCCAGCACCCCGCCGTGGTCGCGGCGATGGAAGAAGCGCTGCACGACGTCGGGGCCGGCTCCGGCGGTACCCGCAACATCGGCGGCAACACCCATTACCACGTGGACCTGGAGGCCGAGCTCGCCGACCTGCACGGCAAGGAAGCGGCTTTGCTGTTCACGTCCGGGTACGTTTCCAACGAGGCAGCGCTGTCCACGCTCGGCAAGCTGCTGCCCGGCTGCGTGATCTTCTCGGACGAACTCAACCACGCCTCGATGATTGCAGGCATCAAGAATTCGGGCTGCGAAAAGCGCGTCTTCCGCCACAACGACCTCGACCATCTCGAGCAGCTTCTCCGTGATGAAGATCCAGAGACGCCCAAGCTGATCGCGTTCGAAAGCGTCTATTCGATGGACGGCGACGTCGCTCCGATCGCAGCCATATGCGACCTCGCCGACCGCTACGGCGCGCTGACCTATCTCGATGAGGTCCATGCGGTCGGCATGTATGGCGCCCGGGGGGGCGGCATTTCGGAACGCGATGGCCTCGCCGACCGGGTCACGATCATCGAAGGCACTCTGGGCAAGGCGTTCGGTGTGATGGGCGGCTACATCGCGGCGGACCGCAACATCGTCGACTGCATCCGCAGCTACGCTCCCGGCTTTATCTTCACCACCAGCCTGTCGCCGGTGCTGGTCGCCGGAGCGCTCGCCTCCGTCCGCCACCTCAAGGCCTCAACCGACGAGCGCGAAGCGCAGCAGGCGTCCGCCGCGATGCTCAAGACCAAGTTCGCCGACGCCGGCCTGCCGGTGATGGACAGCGTCACCCACATCGTGCCGCTGCTGGTCGGCTGCCCTGTCAAGGCCAAGCGGATCAGCGACATCCTCCTCGCCGAGTATGGCCTGTACGTCCAGCCGATCAACTTCCCCACCGTCCCCCGCGGCACCGAGCGACTGCGCTTCACGCCCGGCCCGGCACACGGCGAGGCGATGCAGGACGAGCTTACCGGCGCCCTGGTCGAGATCTGGGACCGGCTGGAGATGAAGGCGGCCGCCTAGCCGGATGACGTGGATGCCGGAGCCTGCCTCGCCCGATTTCCGCCATTCCATACCCGCCGATCTGCTCGCTGCCCTCCACGCCGATCCGGCGTTGACCAGCACTTGGGACGCCCTGACGCCCCTCGCGCGCAACGAATGGATCTGCTGGATGACGTCGCCCAAGACCGCCGAGACTCGCGCCAAGCGGCTGACCCGACTTCAGGAGGAGGTCCTAGGCGGCAAGCGGCGTCCCTGCTGTTGGCCGGGCTGCCCGCACCGGCGCGAGTCCGCCCGGAAATGGATCGCGCCCTGAGGCGAATGCGGACGGCGGCGCGCAGAAGCACTGTCCTACCGCGCGGGTTTTGGCTACTGGGCAGCCATGGCCCCCTCCGACCCCTTCACGCCCGATCGTTACAAGCCTGCAACGAGCGCGGGAATCGGCCTTCGTCAGCGTGAACATTGTGAACATTGGCGGCTCGGGACGGGAGGTTAAGCGGTGCGCATCGCCCTCGCCGCGGACCATGCTGGGTTTGCCCTGAAGGATGCGCTCGCCACATGGCTGAGCGAAGCCGGGCATGAGGTGACGGACCTCGGCACGAACGGCAACGAGAGCGTCGATTACCCTGCCTTCGGGAACAAGCTGGCAGCCGCTGTCGCCTCCGGCATGGCCGAGCGCGGCATTGCAGTTTGCGGGTCCGGCATCGGCATTTCCATTGCCGTGAACCGCAACCCGGCCTGCCGTTGCGCCCGAGTCGACGACCCCCTCTCGGCCCGCCTCGCCCGCGAGCACAACGACGCCAACGTCATCGCCCTTGGCGCGCGGCTCATCGGCCCCGACATGGCGCGGGCGATCGTGGCCGCCTTCCTCGACGCCGGTTTTGCCGGCGGGCGCCACCAGCGCCGTGTCGACATGCTTTCCTCACAACTCCAGGATTCAGACTGATGGCCACCGCCGCGAACCTCGACGACGTCCAGCCGCAGGGCTTCTTCACCCGCGGCCTTGCCGAGGCCGATGCCGCCGTCGAGGAGGCCATCCGCTCCGAACTGACCCGTGAGCAGACTCAGATCGAACTCATCGCCTCGGAGAACATCGTTAGCCGCGCAGTGCTGGAGGCACAGGGCAGCGTCCTCACCAACAAATATGCCGAGGGCTACCCGGGCCGCCGCTACTACCAGGGCTGCGCTCCGTCCGATGCGGTCGAGCAGCTTGCCATCGACCGGGCCAAAAAGCTGTTCGGCTGCGGCTTTGTCAATGTCCAGCCGCACTCCGGGGCCCAGGCCAACGGCGCGGTGATGCTGGCGCTGGCCAAGCCGGGCGACACCATCATGGGGATGAGCCTGGCCGCCGGCGGTCACCTCACCCACGGCGCCCCGCCCGCGCAGTCGGGCAAGTGGTTCAATGCGGTCCAATATGGCGTCCGCCAGGACAATCACCTCGTCGACTTCGACGAAGTCGAGCGCCTGGCCGCCGAGCACAAGCCGCGGATGATCATCGCCGGCGGCTCGGCCTATCCGCGCATCCTCGACTTCGCCAGGTTCCGCGCCATTGCGGACAGCGTCGGCGCCATCCTGATGGTCGATATGGCGCACTTCGCCGGACTGGTCGCGGCGGGCGAGCACCCCTCCCCCTTCGGCCACGCCCATGTCGTGACCACCACCACCCACAAGACCCTTCGCGGCCCGCGCGGCGGCATGGTGCTGACCGACGACGAAGCCATCGCCAAGAAGATCAACTCAGCCGTCTTTCCCGGCCTTCAGGGCGGGCCGCTGATGCACGTCATCGCCGCCAAGGCGGTAGCGTTTGGGGAGGCGCTGGAGCCGGGCTTCAAGACCTATGCCAAGGCCGTCGTCCGCAATGCGCAAACCCTCGCAAACCGCCTGAAGGAACGCGGGGCCGACCTGGTTGCCGGCGGCACCGACACGCACCTGGCGCTGGTGGACCTGCGCCCGCTCGGAATTACCGGCAAGGATGCCGACGAAAGCCTTGAGCGAGCCGGCATCACCTGCAACAAGAATGGCGTTCCCTTCGACCCCCTTCCGCCGATGCAGACCAGCGGCATCCGCGTCGGCTCCCCCGCCGGAACCACTCGCGGCTTTGGCGAAGCGGAGTTCCGCGATATCGCCGACATGGTCGCCGACGTGCTCGACGGGCTGAAGGCGAACGGACTCGAGGGCAATGGCGACGTGGAGCGGCAGGTCAACGCCCGCGTCCGCACGCTCTGCCATCGCTTTCCCATTTACCAGGGCTGAGGATGCGCTGCCCCTTCTGCGCCCATGAAGACAGCCAGGTAAAGGACAGCCGCTCGTCGGAGGACGGGGCGGCGATCCGGCGGCGGCGGCAGTGCGAAGGCTGCGGCGCCCGTTTCACCACCTTCGAGCGGGTCCAGCTCCGCGACCTCACGGTCGTCAAGAAAGACGGCAAGCGCGAGACGTTCGACCGCCGCAAGCTGGAACGCGCCGTCTCGCTCGCCTGCCGCAAGCGCGACATCGCGCCCGACCGGATCGAACGGCTCGTCAGCGGCATCCAGCGCCAGCTCGAAACCCGCGGCGACGAGGTCCACACGGCCGCCATCGGCGAAGCCGTCATGACTGGCCTCAAGACGCTCGATCACGTGGCCTACATCCGCTTCGCGAGCATCTACAAGGACTTCAACGAAGCCAGCGACTTTGCCGAGATTGCCGAGCAAGTCGTGGAGGAGCCTGGGGCGGTAACGACGTCTCAGGACAAGTTGCTGTGACACCCTCACCTGAGGCGGCGCTGAGCGAAGCCGAAGCGCCGTCTCGAAGCGTGCGAGGACCCATCATCGTCCTCGTCCGCCCGCAGCTTGGCCAGAACATCGGCAAGGCCGCTCGCGCCATGCTCAACTTTGGCCTGACCGAGCTGCGCCTGGTCGCCCCGCGGGACGGGTGGCCCAACCCGGACTCGGGCCCCGCTGCGAGCGGCGCAGATATCGTGCTGGAGAAAGCGGCGGTGTTCGACACAGTCGCCGAGGCCGTCGCCGACTGCTCCACCGTTTTCGCATCCACGGTCCGGCGCCGGGAACTCGTCACTCCGGTGGTCGGCCCGGAAGAGATGGCCAAGGCGATCACGACCTCACCCGGCCGCTCGGCGATCCTCTTCGGCCCGGAACGCTCCGGCCTGGAGACGGAGGATGTGGCGCTTGCCCACGCCATTGTTACGGTGCCGATCAACCCGCAATTCGGCAGCCTCAACCTGGCCCAGGCGGTGATCCTGCTCGCCTACGAGTGGTCGCGGCAACAAACGCTCGCCCAGCCGACGTTCCGGGACATGGAGCCTCAGGCCCCGCATGGGGAACTGGACGGAATGATCGTCCAGCTGGAAGGCTGGCTCGACGAGGCCGGCTACTTCAACCCGCCCGAACGCAAGCAGGCGACCAGGAACACCATCCGTACCATCTTCACCAAGACCGGCTGGTCCAGCCGCGAAGTGAAGGCGGTGCGGGGTATGCTGCGGGCCCTGGTTCAGCCCCGGGTGCGGTCGAACACGCCCAGTTCGTGAGCGATCGAAGTCTCTATCAGATCCTCGTAAAGCCGGCTCATCAGCGCGCGATCTATGCCGGCTGCCGCAGCCGCCGCGTCCACCTTTGCCTTGACATCGGCCTTGCGCCACTCGTCGCGGACGGCGTCACGATCCAGTTTGATCCGTGCCGCAGCATTCATATAGCCGAAGCGACGCGCGATCAGGGCGACTATGCGCCGGTCGACATCGTCCACGCCGGCGCGCACCTCGGCCATGGTGCTGCACTGTTCGGGGTCGGTCACGTCGCTCATGGCGCTCCCTTGCCCGGCGGACCTTGACCTTCGCAAGTGCGAAAGCTAGGTGCGCGCCTTCGCAATTGACCCTGCATGCCTGGTGAAGCGGCGGTCGCGCCGGACGATTGGTCCGGCGGTGCGGTTCCAGGCCATTAGAAACGCGAATTGGAGCATTACACATGTCGAAGCGCACGAGCGCCAAGTACAAGCTTGACCGCCGCATGGGCGAAAACGTCTTCGGTCGCCCGAAGAGCCCGGTCAACCGCCGCGAATATGGTCCCGGCCAGCACGGCCAGCGCCGCAAGAGCAAGATGTCGGACTTCGGCATCCAGCTGCGCGCCAAGCAGAAGCTGAAGGGCTATTACGGCGACGTCACCGAGAAGCAGTTCAAGCGGACCTTCTTCGAAGCCAGCCGGATGAAGGGCGACGCGTCGCAGAACCTGATCGGCCTGCTCGAGCGCCGCCTCGACATGATCGTCTACCGCGCCAAGTTCGCGCCGACGATCTGGGCCGCGCGCCAGTTGGTCAGCCACGGCCACATCCGCGTCAACGGCACCAAGTGCAACATCGCGTCGCGCCGCGTCGACCTCAACGACGTAATCGAGCTTGGCCCCAAGGCGCAGGAAATGGCGCTGGTGATGGAGGCGCAGAGCCTCGCCGAGCGTGACGTGCCCGACTATGTCGTTCCCGACGGCACCGCCAAGGTGACCTTCACCCGCGTGCCGAAGCTCGACGAAGTGCCCTACCCGGTGCGCATGGAGCCGAACCTCGTGGTCGAGTTCTACAGCCGCTAAGCGCTCGTCTGACGAACGGATCGAACGGGGCGGCTTCGCGAGAGGCCGCCCTTTTTCTTTGGAGTGCTTTGTGTCCCAGCTTCGCCCGCCGCTCCCAGAATGGGCTCCGCATGCCGCGATGTGGCTCGGTTTTCCGAGCGATCCGGAGCTGTGGCTGGACGACCTGAAGCCCGCGCAGGCCGAGGTCGCGGCGCTCGCGGCTGCGCTTCATGCTGGCGGGCTCGGCGAGCGGATCATCCTGGTCGCCGCCACCGAAACTGCCGCGCGGGCCGCGCGACGGCTAGCGCCTTTCGCGACCGTCCTGATGGAACCCTTCGGCGACATCTGGCTGCGCGACACCGGGCCGATCATCACCGGCACTGGTCCGTCGCGTCGCGCGCAAGGCTTCGGCTTCAACGGCTGGGGCGGCAAGTATGACCTGCCCGGTGACGACAGCATCGGCGAGCGGCTCGCTGCCTCAGCCGACCTGCCCTTCGCCAAGGCTGACTGGATTCTGGAAGGCGGTGCGATTGATGGCGATGGCTCCGGCTGTGTCCTGACCACCGAGCAATGCCTGCTCAACCCAAACCGCAATCCGGGCCTGTCCCGTGACGGAATCGAGGCGCTCCTTGAGCGCGACCTCGGCCTCGACAATGTGGTATGGCTCGGTGAAGGGCTGCTCAACGATCACACCGATGGCCATGTCGACAATCTGGCGCGGTTCGTAGCGCCCGGCCGCGTCGCCCTTCCCACGCCAACATCCGACGACCCCAACGTCGCGGTTTATGCCGAAGCTGACCGCCGCATTCGGGCTGCCAACCTCGATATCGTCCCCCTTCCGTCCCCGGGCCGGGTAGAACGGGAGGGCGAGACCGTCCCTGCCAGTTACATGAACTTCCTCATCGGCAATGCAGCCGTCGTCGTGCCGCTCTACGGCGCCGAGAATGACGGGGCCGCGGTCAATGCCGTTCAGGCGCTGTTCCCGGACAGGCGGGCAGTCGGATTGCGGGCCGACCATGTCCTCACCGGTGGCGGCAGCTTCCATTGCATCAGCCAGCAAGTCCCGCTCTAGGATCGCTCATGACCAAGCTGACCGTTGCCGCACTCCAGCTCGCTTTCGGCGAAGACACAGCGGAGAACATCCGCAACGTCGCCGAGCTCGTCCGCGAAGCGGCCGGCAAGGGCGCACAAGTGGTCCTTCCGCCCGAGCTGTTCGAAGGTCCCTATTTCTGCCGGGTCGAAGATGAGGAGCTGTTCGCAACGGCCAAGCCGACTGCCGAGCATCCGTCCGTGCTGGCGATGCAGGCGCTCGCCCACGAGCTGAAGATCTGGATCCCGACCAGCTTTTTCGAGCTGGACGGACCTCACCATTACAACTCGTTGGCAATGATCGACCCGGAGGGAAAGGTCGCGGGTGTCTACCGCAAGAGCCACATTCCGGACGGGCCCGGCTACGAAGAGAAGTTCTACTTCCGCCCCGGCAACACCGGTTTCAAGGTCTGGAAGGGTCCAGACGCGAGCACGCTGGGCGTCGGCGTCTGCTGGGACCAGTGGTATCCGGAGACCGCCCGCGCGATGATGCTGATGGGCGCCGAAATCCTGTTCTACCCGACCGCGATCGGCACCGAGCCGCACGACCCCGACCTTGACACGTCTCGTCTGTGGCGCCGGGCGATGATCGGCCATGCGGTCAGCAACGTCGTCCCGGTTGTCGCCGCCAACCGCATCGGCACCGAGTGCGGGCAGCGCTTTTATGGCCACAGCTTCATTTGCAACGAACGCGGCGACATGCTCGCCGAGTTCGGCGCTACCGAGACTGGAGTGCTGGTGGCTGAGCTCGACCTCGCCCAGGCGCGTCGCCACCGCGCAGCATTCGGCTTCTTCCGGGATCGTCGTCCCGATCTTTACGGACGGTTGGTGGCGGACATTTGAGCGGCCTCGACCCCGCTCGCCGCCGACTGATCGAGGCCGCGCTCAACCGCCGCGACATTGCCGCCGCAGCGGAGCTTGCCGAACAAGCGCTGACGGACGGAGCCCGCGATCCGCTGGTGCTGAATCTGGCCGCTTGGCGGCGGGAGGAGCATGGTGACTTGGCCGGGGCCCATGCGCTGCTGCTTGAGGCGCTTGGCCTCTCCCCGGGCGACCCGCTGATCCTCGGCGCGATCGGTGCGGTCCTGCGCAAGCAAGGGCTGCTCAGCGAAGCGCTGCGGACGCTGGACCAGGCTATCGCGGTCGCCCCGCAAAACGCGTCTTTTTGGCTGGAAAAGGCGATGGCGCTGGACGCGGGCGGGTCGCTGAGCCCGGCGCTCGACAGCTACCAGCGAGCGGCGCGGCTCGATCCTCGATCGGCTTCGGCGTTCGGCGGCGGCGCCTCGATTGCGGCCCGGCTCGGCAAGGCTGAGGTGGCAGTCGACCTGGGTGAGAAGGCGCTGGCGATCGATCCGCTGCAACCGATGGCCTCAGCCGCGCTGGCCCGCATCGCACTTGAGCAGCAAGATCCCGCCGCCGCCCTCCGCCGGCTCAAACCGCTCCTATCCTCGACAACGACTGGAACGGACAACCAGTCCACGATCTGGAGCCTTGCAGGCGATGCATTCGAACGGCTGAACCGGATCGAAGAGGCGTTCAGCGCCTACGTGCGGGCAAATGCCGAGGCCGAGCATCGCTTCGACCGGTTGCTGGCCGCGACTGAGGAACGCCCCGATCACCGCGCGTTGGCCGAGCGGCTGTTGCGGGAATTTGACGACGTGAACCCGACCGTCTGGGCCGGCGGCAGCGAAGGGGAGCCGGGCCACCGCTCCCCCACCTTCCTGATCGGCTATCCGCGATCCGGAACGACGTTGGTCGAGAACATCCTCGCTTCGAACACCGGAGTGGATGCCCTGGAGGAGCGGCCGACCCTTGCCGCTGGCGACAGCTATCTGAAAAAGCCCGGCGGCATTGCCGAACTCGCGGCGCTCGACAGGGCAGGCGTCGCAGCTATTCGCGACGGCTATTGGCGCGCGGTCGCGGCTGCCGGCTCAAGGTCGGATGCGGAGCTCCTTGTGGACATGGACCCGCTCAAGGGGCTCAAGCTGCCGTTGATCGGCAGGGTGTTCCCAGCAGCGCGGATCATCGTCATGCGCCGCGATCCCCGCGATGTGGTCTGGAGCTGCTTCCGGGCAAACTTCGCGCCATCCCCCGCAGCACTCGAGTTCACCGACCTAGAACGGGCGGCTCACCACTATGCTGCAGTAATGGCTGCGCAGGACCGCTTTCTGCAGCTTCTTCCGCTCAACACCTTGGAGGTCCGCTACGAAGAGCTCGTCGAGGATTTCGACTCGGCGACCAAGGCGCTGTGCGCCTTTCTGGAGGTCCCTTGGACGCCTGCCCTGCGCGACTTCGCCGGGACCGCCGCCCACCGCAACGTTTCCACCCTCAGCGTAACGCAAGTCCGCAGGGGATTATACGACGGCTCCCGGCAATGGCGCCGATACGAGCGCTGGCTGGAGCCGATCCTACCCATCCTGCAGCCCTGGATCGAACGCTACGGCTACCCGGCCTGAGCGCTGCCTCGGTTCACAGCGCCAGGCGATAGTAGATGCTGTCGCACCATTCCCCGCCCACGCACCACGTCCGGGCTGCGGAACCCGTTTCCGAAAAGCCGCAGCGTTCGAGCAGTTGGCGCGAGGCGATGTTTCGCGGATCCACGTCCGCCGTCAGCTCCGGTGAGCCAAGCGCTCGGCGCCGCGCCGCGAATGCCTGCATCGCCTCAGTGGCGAAGCCCCTGCCCCACACCTCCGGATCGAGCAAGTAACCAACCTCTGGCAGTTGCCAGCAGCCGAGCTTGCCGATCACCTTTCCGTTCAAGGTGATAAGGAAGTCATCGCTCTCATCTGCCGGAGCGCCGATCATCGACCGCAGCCAACCCAAGGTCTGTTCCAGGCCTCCATGCGGCGGGGTGGACCAGTAGCGCATCGCCCGGCGGTCGCTCATCAGGCGATGCACGGCCGCCGCATCGTCCATCCTGGCGCGGCGCAGCAGGAGCCGCTCGGTGCGAAGCTCATCCACGGCCGATCTCCACGGCCCGCGCGAACACGCTCTCGAACATGCCCGCGTCCAGTCGGCCGGTGTTCTGGTTGTAACGCGAGCAATGGTAGCTCGACAGGAGAGTCTGGCCGTTCGGAGCCGTCGCTTCGGCACCATGGCCGAACTTCACAGCAGACGGCTTCAGGCCAAGCGCGCGGACCGCGGCGACATGGGCGATTTGTCCGAGCGCCAGTAGCACCCGCACCTTGGGCAGATCGGCGAGCGCCGCTTCGAAGTAGGTCCGGCAGGTCGCGATCTCGCCCGGGTCGGGCTTGTTGGCCGGGGGCAAGCACTTGACCGCGTTGAGGATAACCGCTCCGCGCAAGCGCAGCCCGTCGGCCGGATCGGCTTGGTACTCGCCCTCGGCAAGGCCGAACTTCAGCAAGGTGGCATAGAGCAGTTCCCCGGCATAGTCGCCGGTGAACGGCCGCCCGGTGCGGTTCGCGCCGTGCTTGCCTGGGGCAAGGCCGACAACCGCGAGCCACGCATCCGGATCACCGAATGCAGGCACCGGTGCATTCCACCACTCGGGATGCTCCGTCCTGCATTCCGCGCGAAAAGCCGCAAGTCGTGGACACAGCGGGCAATCGCGCGGTGCTTCGGCCTGCGGAACGGGCGAGAGGGTTGTCGCGGCAGCTGGGGGGAAGAGCATCCCGTCTCCTAGCCCCCTCGCCCCGAGCTTGTCGAAGCCCAGTTTTTGCTCTTACCCCCACGGATTGGAGGACAGTCCTTCGATAAACTCTGGACTGCGGCGCTCATTGACCGAAAACCCGAACCTTTATGCGATCGCCTTGGGCTCCAATCGTCTGCACGGCCGCCATGGCCGGCCGCCCCAAGTGATCGCTGCAGCCATCGTGACGCTCGATTCCGAGTTCGACCTGTTCGACGCTTCGTCCATTCTGATCAATCCCGCGCATGGCGGCGCTGGACGGGAGTTCGCCAATGCGGTGGTCCTCGTCAGCAGCAACCTTGCACCTCAAGCCATGCTGGGTCGGCTGAAAGCGATCGAGCAACGGTTCGGGCGGCGGCCGGGGCGGCGCTGGGGGGCCAGGGTGCTTGATCTGGACATCGTCGCCTGGAGCGGACCGCCGGTGCGGTCCCGGTGCCTGACCATCCCTCATCCACGAACGGCGGAACGCGCCTTCGTGCTGCAGCCGCTCCTGGCGATCGCCCCGCGATGGCGGATCGCGGGACCGCTCACCGCCCGCCATCTCGCGCAGCGCCTTGCCCGCCGTCCTTCTCGGCGGTAGGGCGCTCCCGTGAGGGCCGTTAGCTCAGTCGGTAGAGCAACTGACTTTTAATCAGTAGGTCGCTGGTTCGAGCCCAGCACGGCTCACCATTCCTGTTCCCCTGCGAGAGTGCAGTTGCGATTATCGCGCTGCCAGGCGGACGTCCTCGACGGCGCTATCCTTGCGGGGATGCATCCGAAGCTTGCGGCTTGCGAAATCGATCGACACCCGGTCGAATGCGCGCATCGCGTTCATTCCCAGGAGCAAGGCCGGCTGCCGGACATAACCCAGCTGCCGAAAGGTATGCGCGTCGGCGAAGGCCACCGCCAAATCGGTCAGCGTGACGTCGCCGAGTTTCAGTTCCTTGATGATGGTATATTCCGCCATCAGCGTGTCGCCCGTGACCGACTCGATCAACACCGGGCGGATCGATGTCACCGAGCTCCTGGACAAGGCAGCTCGCAAGGCGGGATTGCCGATCGTGATCTGTGACCCCGTGTCGATCACGGCGGCCGCCGGACGGCCCTCGACCCTTGCCTCCGTCATCACCAGACGGCCGTTGCGCAACCTTGCCCGAACCACGATCGTATCGGGCGTGTCGCGCTCGCGCTTTTGCGCGGACGGAACAATGGTCATCGTGCCCTTGCCGAAGTCGAACTGCACGCGCTGCGAGCGCAGGCTGTCGACCCCCAGCATCCCATCAGCGCCCAGGTTCCTCGCGTCGAACATGGGGGCATCGATGCTGCCGATCCGCTTCTGGCTAAGCCCCAGCCCCGGAATGCGCGCGGTCCTGATTGGATTGGCGCCGGAAATGCTGTGCACACGCGCCGTTGGCCCGGACGGCAGTTTCAGGTGCCGGGCAAGCTGGTGGGAGATGGCGGTTCGCTCGGCGCCGGTATCGACCAGGAAATTGAATGGGCCCGCGCCCGCTACGTCCACCTGAACCGTCATGCGGTCGGTCTCGTCCGGCTTGATGCCGATCTCCTGCGCCTGGGTGGTCGAATCCACGCCGCCGGCAACCGGTTCCAGATGCTGCGGGGACATCTGCCCCGATAGCTGCGTCGCGCCCAACAGAGCGATCGGTCCGGCAAGGAGCAGAAAACGGCGCATCGGCAACCTCCACGTCCGAGATACGCCGCTCTGGCCCCACTGACAACAACCGCCACGACAGCGAGCCGGTCGCCGTTTCGGATACGTCTTCAACAATTCGGTAAGACAGCTCCGGCTAGCTTGCGGGTCGCGTGTTGTGGCCGCCGTCCGGTGGCGTGGGACGGAGCGAACGGGTGAACGAACTTCCGGTCGAAGCGACGCTTTACTCCCTGAGCAAAGATCCGCCGGCGCCACCGGAGCGGCGGGAGGGCGGGCGACATCTGACCCTGTTCCGGGTCGGCTCGCTGATTATCGGCGACCTTCGCGAATTGTGCCTGATCAAGAACGTCTCTTCGGGCGGGATGAAGCTTCGCGTCTACCGTGCCCTGAAGCCCGATCAGCCGATCGGAGTCGAGATGAAATGCGGCGAGCGGCTGGACGGGCGAGTCTCCTGGGTCCGCGACCATCAGGTCGGGCTCGCGTTCGATCAGCCCATCGACGTCGCGGCATTGCTCGCTCAAGGCGAAGGCGATCCGCGCCCACGCATGCCAAGGATCGAGACGCGCGCAACCGTTGTAGTGCGGGAAGGAGCATTCCCGTACAGGATGCGCGCCTGCGACATTTCGCAGGGGGGCATCAAGGTGGAGTGCAACCAACCTCTCGAGGCGGGCACCGATGTGGTGGTCTCGCTTGCCGGCCTGGAGCCTCAGCCGGGAGTGGTCCGATGGTCGGAGAGTGGCTTAGCCGGAATCACCTTCAACCGGCTGCTGCCGCTGCCGGTCCTGATCGGCTGGCTTCAGGCCCAAAGCAGCCAGCGCGCCGCCTGAGCTCGCCTCACTCGCCCGGCCGATCGGCACCCGCGCGGCAAATCCACTGCTCACCGAGCATTTTTTCTTCGGCAGACAAGGTTCGGTTCCCTAATCCGGGCCGGCGAAACTCAGGAAGGACACGCGGCTTGGGCGTTGGGACGTGGCGCAGCACCGCCTCGGGAGTGAGGGGTTCTGCAAAAGAGAGGCCCGCACGGCCCGCGCGGACCCATACCACCCGGCCGGGCACCGCCAATTCCTGCCGCCGGAACACGATCTCCGCGCCCTCGATCGGCAGGTTGTCGCCCTCCACCAGAGCGCCGTCGGAACTGAGGTTGCGCATCTTCACCGCCAGCGATCTGCCCGAATATTCAAGCGCCGCCGCCATCAGCACGTTCGACCGCCGCTCACGACGATTCTGTACCTTGCTGCTCTCGTCCATCCGGTTTGAATAGACGGAGGGAGTAAAACTTCGTTTAACGCGGCATGCCCAAAACCATTTCCGCCTTCACTGCCGCTGTCGCCGCCACAATCACCCTGCTGCTTGTCATCGTGCTCGGGCTGTCCAGCCTGTCGTTCGACGTCGCGATCTCTCAGCACTTCTCCCAGTGGCGAGCCGCTCAGCCAAATGCGGTGAGGCTGATGGTGCTGTTCACCGACCTTGGCGGATCGCAGTTCCTGCTGCCGTTGGCGCTTGTCGCCGGTCTGGCGGCGGCCTGGCGACGCCGGTTCGCGGACGCGATGTTGCTGGCAGCCACGGTGATCGGTGGACGGCTGCTGATCGAAGGGATGAAGATCGCCTTCGCCCGGCCTCGCCCGGCGTTCGACGCGCATCCGGTGACGACCTTCTCCCTCAGCTTCCCGAGTGGCCACGCCGGCAATGCGATGGTGACCTACCTCGCGATCGCGCTCTTCGCCCTGCCGCCCCGATGGCGCGCGCCGGGAGCGGCGGGGGCAATCCTCCTCAGCCTGGCGATCGGCGCGACCCGTCCCTTGCTCGGGGTGCATTGGCCTACCGACGTGCTCGGCGGCTGGCTGTTCGGTCTGGCCTGGGTATGGCTGTGCGCGGAAGCCGGGCGGCGCTTCACCGCCTCCTGAACAAAAGCATGCGGTTATTGGCCGGCATCGAGCGCTGTTCGACGAGGTCGAGCCCACGCGCTTGGGCCAGATTCGCGAAGTCGCGCACCTCCCGGAGTCCCCACGCCGGGTCCCGGCGGCGGAGGTCGGCGTCGAACGCCAGATTGCTGACCGCGGTCGGCTCGCCCTCGACTAGCCACGGCCCGTAAAGGACCAGCAACCCACCTCGCCCCAGCACCCGCGCCGCCCCGTCGATCAGCCCTTCCGAAGCGCTCCAGGGCGCAATGTGAACCATGTTGATCGCCAGCACGACATCGCATTGGGCAACCGGCCACTTCGGCTGGCGCACGTCCAGGGCCAAGGGCGGGAGCAGGTTCGACGGGCCTTCCGACTCGCGCCACGCCTCGATGGAAGCAACCGCCGTCCGGTCTGGGTCGCTCGGCTGCCATTCCAGCTGCGTAAATGCCCGCGAGAAAGCGATCGCGTGCTCACCGGTCCCGCTCGCGACCTCCAGCACCAGCCCACTCGGCGGCAACCAGTCGGCAAGAACCTGGGCGATCGGCTCGCGATTGCGCGCGGCCGCCGGAGCGCGGAGCTTCACCCCGCCCTGACCGTCCGCCGCGCCCGCCGCTCGCGCATCAACAGCCACAGCAGCAGCCCGATTGGTCCTGCCAGGAACGTCCCGAGCAGAAAAGGCATCTGCATCAGCCGGCTGAAACCCTTCGCGTCGGCGTCGCGGCCGATCCACAGACCAACAAACAGGTCGAAAGCAAGGTAGTGGGTCCAGCCGAGCACCACTCCGCCATCGCTCATGAACAGGCCACGGATGCCGTCGACCGAGTAATCGAGGAGGTTTGGTGGCGCGGCACCCGCAACGCGGGCCGGGTCCAGCCAGCCGCCGACGAGGCCGCCGAACATGATGAGATAGGCGAGGCATAGCAGGCCGACGCAGGCGAAGAGAATGAAGGCGTGGGTCGCGGGCCTGCGCGGCAGAAACAGCAGCATCGCCCAGCCGGCCACGGCGACGACGTTAGTCAGGACGAAGATGCTGTCCCAGCTCATCCTACTGCCCGCCGACCTCGCTCCGGGCGCTGATCTTGGGCGCGTCCGGGGCAGGCTGGCGCCAGGCGATGACCGGCTTGCGCGCAGCCAGCGTCTCGTCGAGCCGGCGCCGGGGCGCGTGGACCGGCGCGGCCTTGAGGCTCTCGTCCCCTGCCCGCGCCCGCTCGGCAATGGAGCGGAGCGCGGATATGAACTGGTCGAGAGCAGCCTTGGACTCGGTTTCCGTCGGCTCGATCAGCATCGCGCCGTGCACCACCAGCGGAAAGTACATCGTCATCGGGTGGAAGCCCTCGTCGATCAGCGCCTTGGCCAAGTCGAGCGTGGTGAGGCCGCCGGCGAAATCCTTATCCGAGAAAATCGCCTCATGCATGCACGGCCCCGAGCGGGCGAAGGGCGCGTCGAGCACGTCTTCCAGGCTGCGCAGGATGTAATTGGCATTGAGCACCGCGTCCTCCGCCACCTGCTTCAGGCCATCCGCGCCATGGCTGAGGATGTAGGTCAGAGCGCGGGTGAACATGCCCATCTGGCCATGGAAAGCGGTCATCCGTCCGAACGCGTTCGGATGCTCTTCCCCGGCGCTCTCCTCCTCGACCAGCTTGAAGCTGCCGTCCGGCATCTTTGCGGCGAAGGGCAACGGCCCGAACGGAGAAAGCGCTTCGGACAGCACCACCGGGCCGGAGCCCGGACCGCCGCCGCCATGCGGGGTGGAGAAGGTCTTGTGCAGGTTGATGTGCATCGCGTCGATGCCGAGGTCGCCCGGACGGACCTTGCCGACGATCGCGTTGAAGTTCGCTCCGTCGCAGTAGACGAAGGCACCCGCCGCATGAACGGCCTCACTGATCGCCTTCATGTCGGGTTCGAACAGGCCGCAGGTATTGGGGTTGGTGATCATCACCGCGGCGACGTCCGGTCCGAGCCGCGCCTTCAGCGCCTCCAGGTCCACCCGCCCCGCAGCATTGGCGGGGATGTTCTCCACCCGATAGCCGCAAAAGGCCGCAGTCGCCGGGTTGGTGCCGTGGGCACTTTCCGGCACCAGCACCACCTGCCGAGCATCTCCTCGCGCCTCGAGCGCCGCGCGGATGCACAGCAGGCCGCACAGCTCGCCATGCGCCCCGGCCTTGGGGCTCATCGCCACGCCATGCATGCCGGTCAGGTCGATGAGCCAGAAGGCCAGCTGGTTGATCAGCTCAAGCGCGCCCTGCACCGTTTCCTGGGGCTGCAGCGGGTGAATGTCGGCAAAGCCGGGCAACCGCGCCATCTTCTCGTTAAGGCGCGGGTTGTGCTTCATCGTGCACGAACCCAGTGGGAACAGACCAAGGTCGATCGCATAATTCTGCCGCGACAGGCGGGTGTAGTGGCGGACTGTTTCCGGCTCCGTCAGGCCCGGCAGGCCGATCTCGGAGGTGCGGAGAAGGCTGCCCAGGCGTGAGCCGGCAGCGGTTCCCGTTGCGGCGAAATCGACGCCGGTCGTGTCGGTGTCGCCAATTTCGAAGATCAGCGGCTCTTCGAGCATCAGCGCCCGATTGCCGGTTACGGTGCCCGTCTCGCCGGCATGGCCTATGGGAGCGCTCGGCTTCCAGCCGCTCTGGTTGACCGTCACGCCACTACCTCCTTCAGCGCCGCTTCGAGCGCGTCCACGTCCGCATCGGTCACCGTCTCGGTCACCGCCACCACCAATCCATTCCGAAGCGCGCCGACGCCCGGATACAACCGTCCCAGCGACACGCCGCCAAGCACACCCTTGTCCACCATTGCATGCACCGCAGGCCGCGCTTCGATCGGCAGCTTCAAGGTGAATTCGTTGAAGAATCCTCCGTTCACCAGCTCGACCCCGGGGATCGCGGACATCCGCCCGGCGACTTCAACAGCCCGGGCGTGGTTGAGCTCGGCCAACTGCCGCAGCCCTTTCTCGCCGAGCAGGGTCATGTGGACCGAGAAGGCCAGCGCGCACAGGCCGGAGTTGGTGCAGATGTTGCTGGTCGCCTTTTCGCGGCGAATGTGCTGCTCGCGGGTTGACAGAGTCAGGACGAATCCGCGCTTGCCTTCCGCGTCGACCGTCTCGCCGGCGATCCGCCCCGGCATCTGGCGAACATGCTTCTCGCGGCAGGCGAACAGGCCGACGTACGGGCCGCCGAAGTTCAGCCCAACGCCGATCGACTGGCCCTCGCCCACCACGATGTCGGCGCCCATCTCGCCCGGAGCCTTGACCAGGCCCAGCGCTACCGGCTCGGTCACCACGGCGATCAGCAGCGCCCCCGCGGCGTGGGCCGCGTCGGCGATCGGCTGCAGGTCGGTCACCCGTCCTAGGATGTCGGGATATTGCACCACCACCGCGCTGGTCTGCCCGTCGATCGCGCCGATCAGGCGCTCGGCATCGGTCTCTGCCGCAAGCTCGGGGGTGGCCGTGACCAGTTCGTCGCCGGTAAACTTGGCCATCGTCTCGCACACGGACAGGTAATGCGGGTGCAGGCCAGACGAGATAATCGTCTTGTTCCTGCGGCTGATCCGGTGCGCCATGCCGATCGCTTCCCAGCACGCGGTGGAGCCATCGTACATCGAGGCATTGGCAATCTCGCAGCCGAACAGCCGCGCAACCTGCGTCTGGAACTCGAACAATACCTGCAGCGTCCCCTGCGCGATCTCCGGCTGATAGGGCGTGTAGGCGGTCAGGAACTCGCCGCGCTGGATCAGGTGATCGACGCTCGCCGGAATGTGATGCTTGTATGCCCCGCACCCGAGGAAGAACGGCACTTCGCCAGCAGGCGTGTTCTTGCGGGCGAGAGCCGACAGGTGGCGCTCCACCGCCATTTCGGAGGCATGCATCGGCAAGCCCCCGATTGGTCCCCGCTGCCGCGCGCTTTCCGGCACGTCGCGGAACAGGTCGTCGATCGTAGCGGCGCCGACGGTCTGGAGCATGGCGCTCCGATCGGCATCGGAGAGGGGCAGGTAACGCATCAGGACGGCTTTCTCATGATGAAGCGAAGGCGGACGTAATCGGCAGTGGCGGAGTCGACCCGACGGGCGACGGCTTCGGCGACGGCGGGGCGTTCAGCCAGCGGCACTCCGGCGCGGTCGAGCCAGCCGGCGCGGAAAGTGGTGACCCAGGCAGCCACGCCGTGCTCGAGTTCGGTTGGCCGCTCCACAAGCTGCGCCTCGATGTCGCGGAAGCCGGCCTGCTCGTAAACGGCGGCAAACTCCTCGACGCCCGGATACCAGTTGGCGGCATAGGTCGGCGGGCCGAAGCCGCGCTCCACTAGCTCCTGGTCAAGCGCGGCGCGCAAGCGAGCCAGATTGCCCGCCCCGCCCATCTCGCCGGCGAAGCGGCCCCCCGGCTTAAGCGCGAACCAGATGGCTCGTGCGGCGCGTTCCTTGTCCAACACCCAGTGAAGCGTGGCATTCGAAAAGGCGGCGTCAAAGGCTTCGCCGAACTTCAGCTGAGACGCATCCATCAGCCGGGCGTCAAGACCCTTGCCCCGCGCCGCGCCAATCATCGAAATGCTGTTGTCGATCCCAACGACGGTCGCGCCGCGCTCGACGATCTGTCGGGTCAGGGTCCCGTCGCCGCAGCCGACGTCCAGGATATGCTCCCCCGGCTGGGGATCGAGCAGATCGAGCGCTGCCGCGCCGAGCGCAGGCACGAACCCGCCAACCCGGGCATACTCGCCCGCGTCCCACTGGCTGGTCGAGGCGGCAATGTCGGTCAGAGGGTCTTCACCCACTCGCGATAGGCGGCTTCGTCCATCAGCCCGTCCAACTCGCTCTCGTCCGCCAGCTTCATCTTGAAGAACCAGCCCTCGCCTTCGGGATCGCGGTTGATCAGCGACGGATCTTCCGCCAGCGCCGGATTGCCCTCGACAACCTCGCCGGCGCACGGCGCGTAAACGTCCGACGCGGCCTTGACCGACTCCACGACAGCGGCCTCGTCGCCCTTGTTCACGGCGCGTCCGGTTTCCGGCACTTCGGCGTAGACGATATCGCCCAGCGCCTGTTGCGCGTGCTCGGAGATGCCGATGGTAGCGATGCCGTTTTCCAGGCGGATCCATTCATGCTCGCCGGTGAAATGCAGGCTCATGATTCAAGCTCCCTTGCGGTGATAGTGATGGGGGACGAAGGGCATCGGCGCGACCTCGGCCGAAAACAGCTTGCCGCGCTGCTCCAGGGTCAGCGAAGTGCCCGGCCCGCTCAGCGCCGTGGCGACATAGCCCATTCCGATCGGCCGCTGCAGGGACGGCGAGAAGCCGCCGCTGGTCACCCGTCCGACTTCATTGCCCTCGCCGTCGAGGATGCGCGCACCTTCCCGCACGGGCTGGCGGCCCTCGACGATAAAGCCGACCCGGCGCTGCACGGGGCCGTTCTCCAGTTCGCCGAGGATCCGCTGGTAGCCCGCGAACCCGCCCTCGGCGCGGCGGCGCTTGGAAATGGCGAATCCCAGGTCGGCCATGACCGGGGTCGTTCCCCGGTTGAGATCATGCCCGTAGAGCGGCAGCCCCGCTTCCAGCCGCAGCGAATCGCGCGCGCCGAGCCCGATCGGTTTGACGAGCTCGCTTTCCATCAATCGCGACGCAACAGCCTCGGCGGCCGACGCGGCAATCGAGATCTCGAACCCGTCTTCGCCGGTATAGCCGGAGCGGCTGATCCAGGCCGGTGTGTCGCCGATGCGGAACGCCGCCCCCTGCATGAAGGTGAGTTCGCCCACGCCCGGCGCGAGCGCCTCCAGCGCCTCGGCCGCACGAGGCCCTTGCAGCGCAAGGAGGGCTTGCTCCTTCATATGGTCGAGAACCACCGTCCGCGGCAGGCGTTCGCGCATGTCTGCCATGTCGCCATGCTTGGTGGCGCCGTTAACCACCAGGTAGAAATGATCGCCGCGCCGCGTCGCCATCAGGTCATCGATGATCCCGCCAGTGTCATCCAGCAGCAGCGAATAGCGCAGCCGGCCGTCCTTCAGGATCTTGAGATCGCCGGGCAGGAGCGTTTCCAGCGCGGAGTCCACCTCGGACCCGTGGACGGTCAGCTGCCCCATGTGGCTGACGTCGAACAAGCCGGCATTCTCTCGCGTCCAGAGGTGCTCGGCAATGATCCCCTCATATTGAACGGGCATCTGGTAACCGGCGAAGGGCACCATTCGCGCGCCTTGGGCGCGGTGCCAGCCGTCGAGCGGCAGCGTCTCTGTGGAATGTTGAACTTCGGCCATCTTCGCAAGCGCTCCCAAGGCATGTTCGTGCCTGCGCCGGACCGGCGCTGGTATGTCACGAACCCCCGTCTGTCGCTTGCGACCTGAGAGCTTTCCCCGGCGGACCTTCGGGCCACGGCGGGTTACCCCTTCGGCGGCCCGCCTGTGCCGAAGCTCGGCGGGCTCTTTCCAGACTGTTCCTCGTCCGCGCGGTCCTGGGTGCCTGAGAGATTCCGGGGGCGGTTGCTCCTTCGGCGGCGACGGTTGCCCGCCACACTCTCCCGCGCGCACTTCCGGTCGCCTGAGCCATCGGAAGAACGCGCCGAGCCTTGGCGGCGGCGTCCCAGCGAGTCAACGACAAACGGCGGCAATTGTCACCACCGACTGGCGGCTCTACCCTCGCCGTCCCGATTGCTCCTGCCGAAGATAGACCATGCCCTCATTGCTTGCGGTTCGAGCCTTCAACGCCCTTGGCAAACCGTTCGGGATCAACCCCTTTCCGCGCTCCTTCGGCAACCCTGCCACAGCTGGGACAGGCGATCGGCAGGCCGCGTTCGACCGCATCTACACCGGCGAGGGCTGGCCATCGGGGGAAAGCCGCAGCGGCGCCGGGTCGGAGTTGGCCCGCACCGAGTACTACGTCGCCCAACTCCGCGAGTGTCTCGATGAGCTAGCCGTCGAGACGATCTTCGATGCACCATGCGGCGACCTCAACTGGATCCTTCCGGCTGCAGAGGGCAGACGCTACCTCGGCGGCGACATTGCGCCGTCGCTCGTCGCGGACCTTCATCGTACGCATCCGCAGCTGAACATCACGACATTTTGATATCTGCGAGGACCCGTTCCCCGCAGCGGACGTCTGGCATTGCCGGGATTGTTTTTTCCACCTGCCGTTCGCGGATATCCGGCGTGCGCTCGACAATTACGCCAAATCAGAGGTTCCGTTTGCCCTGCTGACCACCCATCGAGCGCGGGCCCTGCATCACAACCTCGATGCCCCGCTCGGCGGATGGCGCTATCTGGACCTGGAGCGAGCGCCATTCTCGCTGCCCCGGCCGCTCCGCTATCTGCGTGACTATCGCCCGCTCCGCGATTTCCCCCGCTACGTTGGCCTGTGGAGCCAGGAGCAGATCAGGACCGCCCTGCGCTCGATGCCGCCTCTCTAACGCGTGGCGTTGTAGCGGAGCTGGTCCGGCGAAAGCTGGAAGCCGATCAGATGCTCGAACGTCGCCCGGGCGACTGCATCGCGGATCTTGGGATCCGACATCGGGTCCACCGCCGCATTGGGGTCGCCCGCCTTCCGTTCTCGGGTCAGTTCCCGGCGCACATCCTCGGGAAGCGCCACTGCAGATCGCGCCACCCGAACCGTTGCTTGCCCGCGGGTCTGGGCCCGCATGCTTCCCGCGGGGAAGTCCAGCGCCACCGCCCCTACGCGCTTGGCGGCGATGTTGGTCCCGCCCTGGACCGCCACGGTGAAGAAGGGCAGCACCACCTGCCGGGCGGGCCCGGCGTCCCGGCGGCTGGCGACCACGTCGAAACTTGCCGTCGATACAAGATAGGTCGCGTCCTGCGTGCAGGTGGCGCGCACGTTGGTCATCGCCGCGACGACATCGATTGCACCCGCAGTGGTGTAGTTGACCGGATTGAAGACGGTCACGTCGCCGGTTGCCGCCGGAATGGCGACTTGCGGGCAGCCGCTGCGCTCCACGTAAACGCCGCCCGGAACCAGTTCACCGGTGCGGGCGCAGCCGGTCAGCAACAAGGCAAGCGAGAGCGAGGCGACGATGGCTTTCACGGGCGAACGGCTTTCGTTTGGGCGCTAGGAGTTGGCGCATCCATAGGAAGCGCCTTTCAAGGTAGCAAGCGATCGCTTACATGCACGCCATGCTTCCCGACCGCCCAGACCTCCACGTCGTGATCGCGGCCCCGCGCGGATTCTGCGCCGGGGTCGATCGTGCCATCAAGATCGTCGAGCTGGCCATCGAACGCTATGGCCCGCCCGTCTACGTTCGGCACGAAATCGTTCACAACAAGTTCGTGGTCGACCGGCTGCGCTCCATGGGCGCGGTGTTCGTGGAGGAATTGGACCAGGTCCCCGACGGCGTTCCGGTGATCTTCTCGGCGCATGGCGTGCCCAAGTCGGTCCCGGCCGAGGCGCAGGACCGCGGGCTCGACTATCTCGACGCGACCTGCCCGCTGGTCTCCAAGGTCCACCGGCAGGCGCAGCGCTTGATCGAAGCGGGGCGCCACATCGTCTTCGTCGGTCATGCCGGTCACCCCGAAGTCATCGGGACCTTCGGCCAAGTCCCCCCAGGCAGCATGACACTGGTGGAGACAGTCGAGGACGTGGCGAACCTGACGCTCGACGACCCGGAGAACCTTGCCTTCCTGACGCAGACGACCTTGTCGGTGGACGATACGGCGGCCGTGCTGGCGGCGCTCCAGCAGCGGTTCCCGGCCATCCGGGCGCCGCTCAGCGAAGACATCTGCTACGCCACGTCGAACCGGCAAGCGGCGGTCAAGGCGATCGCCGCACGATGCGAGAGGATGCTGGTTATCGGCGCTCCGAACAGCAGTAATTCCCTGCGCCTGGTCGAGGTGGCTGAGCGCGAGGGCGTGCCCGCGGCGCTGATCCAGCGCGCGGCGGACATCGAATGGGAGTGGCTCGGAGAGCCGTCGGCGCTGGGCCTGACCGCCGGTGCATCCGCACCCGAGGTCCTGGTCCAGGAAGTGCTGGATGCGCTCGGCACCCGCTTCACCCTGCGGGTCGAGGAAGCCGAGCATGTGCCGGAGGGCCTGACCTTCAAGCTGCCGCGCGAACTCGTCGCCTGACATGAGCGAATTGCCGTACGTCGAGATGTTCACCGATGGCGCCTGCCGCGGCAACCCCGGCCCAGGCGGTTGGGGAGCACTGCTGCGCATGGGCGACAAGGAAAAGGAATTATCCGGCGGCGAGCCGCACACCACCAACAACCGGATGGAACTGCTGGCCGCGATCCGCGGGCTGGACGCGCTGACCAGGCCGTGCCGGGTGACGCTCCACACCGACAGCATGTATGTCCGCGACGGGATTACCAAGTGGATCCACGGCTGGACGCGCAACGGGTGGAAGACGTCCGACCGCAAGCCGGTCAAGAACGCCGACCTGTGGCAGGAACTCTGCAAGGCGGCGGAGAGGCACCGGATCGACTGGCGGTGGGTCAAGGGTCATGCCGGCCACCCGGAGAACGATCGCGTTGACGCTCTCGCCTGCGCCGCCGCGGACCAGATGCGGGCGGCCTAGAGCCCGCGAAGCCGATCGGGAGCGAAGTCGGTGGGCTCGATCCCCTCCAACTCAACCGGCAGCGCCTCACCCTGTATCAGGCTTGCACACAGCAATGACGCGGCGGGAGCGGTCTGGATTCCCATCCCGCCCTGCCCCGCACACCAGAAAAAGCCCTCGGCCTCCGGATCGAAGCCGAACAGCATGTGCCGGTCGGGCGCGAAGGTGCGCAGCCCCGCCCACTTGCGCTCCACCGCCTCGACCTTCCAGCCGACCGCCTGTTCGAACCGGTCGATGGCGACTGCCACGTCAATTTCCTCGGGCGCTGCATCGCACGGATCGACCAGCGTTTCGTCGAGCGGGCAGACCCACACGCTCCTGTCGCCCTCGCCCTTGAAATAAAAGCTCTCGTGAAGGTCGGTGACGAACGGCAGGTCCTTCAGTCCTGAACGATCGACGCGCAGCTGGACCACAGTCCGCCGCCGCGGCTCCAGGGCCAGGGGAGCGACCCCGGCGCGCCGCGCGACCGTGTCCGCCCAGGCCCCGGCGGTGTTGACCAGCACCGTTGCGCGGAGTTCGCCAGCCGCCGTTTGCGCGACCCACTCCCCGTTTCCGCGGACAGCCGACACGAACTCAGCGTCCGTGTGGACGATTCCCCCGCTCCGGCGCACCGCTGCCAGGCAAGCCGCGTGAAACGCCGCCACCTCGATGTCGGCGCAGCTCGGCTCCCACCATGCGCCGGTCCAATGCTCTCTTAGCGCCGGAATCAAGCGGTCGAGCTCCTGCCGGTCGATCAAGTTTACCGCATATCCGGGCGGCAGGTCGTCGGCCCCGTCGAATTCGGTTCGCCCCTCCCATGTCAGATGCAGCGCCCCGCGATGCCGCAGCAGCGCGGTGTCCGAGCCTGGCCAACCCGCATCGAACATCGGCTTGGACGCCAGGCTCAGCCGCCGCTCCGCAGTGGCGCCGCCGAGGCTCGCCTGCCAGAAAGCGGCTGAGCGACCAGTCGCATGGCGCCCGCAAAGATCCTCCGCCTCGATGATCGTGACCCGCTTGTGCGCGGCCAGCCGGGCGCCAAGGCTTGCTCCGGCGATGCCCCCGCCGACGATCAGGACGTCCGTTTCCACTGCCATGCCGACGCTGGTTACGGTTTGGAAAGCCGCGCCGTCTAGACGCTGGCGCATGATGAACGCCGGATTCACCCAATTGCTGCCCGACCTGCTGCTTGGCGGCCTTGCCGCGCTGCTGCTGATCGCCGCAGCGATCGACGTTCGCACCTTCACCATCTCCAATCGGCTGAACCTGGTCGTGGCCTCACTGGCCCCCGCTTACTGGTGGGCGTCGGGCCTGCCCTTGTGGCCGGATGCCGCGCTGCAGGTGGCGGTGGCTGTGGGCGTGTTCGTCCTGCTCGCGCTGGCCTTCTACGCCGGAATGATGGGCGGCGGCGACGTGAAGCTCGCAGCCGCGCTGGCCTTGTGGTTTCCGCCAGGAGCCACCGCCAAGTTCCTGATCTGGATGTCGATCGCCGGCGGCGTTGTGACGCTTCTCGCGCTGGTCGCGCACCGCAGCCGCGGGCGGCCGGGCCGTCCCAAGATCCCTTACGGCGTCGCCATCGCATTCGGCGGATGCGCGATTCTCGCCGAACGGTTTCTTAACCATTTTGCCTGATGTCTGTGAACATTGAGGGGACCCTCTCTGGGGAGGCGATTGCGCCATGGATGTGAAGAAGATCGCGCTTCTGGTTGGAGCGTTGCTGGTGGCGGCGGTGACCGCTGTCATGGCAAAGAACATGTTTGCAGGAGCGGGAGCGCCTGAGGCCCAGGCAGCGGCCGTCCCGGTCGGTCCCAAGATCCTGGTGGCGCGCAAGGCCCTGCCGGTGGGCACCATCATCGATGCGGAAAGCCTGACCTACCAATCCTGGCCGCAGGAGCTGGTGCAGAACGCCTACTACCTCGAAGGCAGCCCCGATGGTGACATCAGCAAACTGCTCGGCACGGTCGTTCGCAATGCGGTCACCGCGGGCCAGCCGCTGACCCGCGGCGCCCTGGTCGGTCCCCAGGATCGCGGCTTCCTCGCCGCGGCGCTGGGACCTGGGATGCGTGCGGTCACGGTGCCGGTCACTGCCACCAGCGGCGTTGCCGGCTTCATCTTCCCGGGCGACCGGGTCGACGTGGTCCTGACCCAGCAGGTCGAAGGCGGCGGTGAAGGCCCCGCGCTCAAGGTTTCCGAGACCATCGTCCGCAACATGCGCGTACTTGCCACCGACCAGCGGGTCGACAGCAAGGGCGAGGATGGCAAGACGGAAGTTCGCACTTTCGCCAGCGTGACCATGGAAGCCACCCCGCGCATCGCGGAAAAGATCGCAGTCGCGCAAAGCCTCGGCCAGATTACCCTTTCGCTCCGCTCCATCGCGGACAGCACCGCCGAGCTCGAGCGGGCGGTTGCCTCGGGTCAGATCAAGGTCCCGGCGGGCACCAACCCGGCCGAGGAGCGAAAGATGCTCCTGGCGGTGGCCAACCAGCCGATCGACTCGGGAACGACCTACACCACGGGCGGCGACGTATCCCGGTTCCAGCGGCGGTCCATTCCGGCCAAGTCGGCGGCACGCCCTTCGGGTGACGGCGACGCGATGGCCAAGTTCGGCAACGCGCTCGGCACGATGCTGAGCGGCCGCCCGTCGCAGAGCGGGACCTCGCAGGGCGGATCGGCTTCGTCCGCTCCGGCCGGTCCGGTGGTCCGCGTCGCTCGCGGCAACAACGTCAGCTACGTTCCAGTGGGGGCACGTTAAGATGATCACTCGCAAGAACCGCCAGACGCGGGTGAGCCTCGCTCTCGCCGCCCTGGCCCTCGGCGTCGCCCCGGCGATGCTCGCCAGTCCCGCCGCGGCGCAGCCGATGGCTGCCCGTCCGTCGGAAACGCTCAACCTGTCGCAGGGCACCGGATCGATGGTCCGCCTGTCCTCGCCGATGACCGACCTGTTCGTTGCCAACGACACGATCGCAGACGTCCAGGTCCGCTCGTCGAACCAGTTGTACGTCTTCGGCAAGAGCCGCGGCGAAACCACGGTCTATGCGACCGACAAGTCGGGCCGGGTGGTCTATGCCGCCACCGTCCGCGTCGGAAGCAACCTGGGCTCGGTTGACGAGATGCTGCGGCTGGCGATGCCGGAAGCGCAGATCCAGGCCACCCCGATGAACAACCTCGTGCTGCTCACCGGAACCGTCGCCTCGCCCGAGGACGCCGCCGAAGCACAGCGTCTGGTCCAGGCTTATGTCGGTGACGGCACTCAGATCGTCAGCCGGCTCCGCTCGGCAACGCCGCTGCAGGTCAGCCTCAAGGTGCGCATCGCCGAGGTCAACCGGAGCGTGGTCAAGTCGGTGGGCGTCAATCTGTTCAGCAGCGATCCGACCGGTGGAACCCGGTTCGGTGTCACGCAAGGCGCCGGTGAAGTCGCGACGAGCCCCTTCTCCGTCAAAGGAATCGCTGGCGGAACAACTCTCGGCATTGCCGGGAAGCTGCTTGGCCTCGACATCCTCAGCACCCTCGACCTTGCCGCGCAGGACGGCCTGGTCACGGTCCTCGCAGAGCCCACCCTGACCGCGCTCTCGGGCGAGACTGCCAGCTTCCTGGCCGGCGGCGAATTCCCGGTCCCGATCTCGCAGGCGCTTGGTTCCGTGACCATCGAGTACAAGCAGTATGGCGTGGGCCTCGCGTTCACTCCCATCGTGCTTGCCGACGGCCGCATCTCGATGCGCGTCCGGCCCGAGGTCAGCGAGCTTGCCAACGAAGGCTCGGTTCGCCTGAATGGCTTCGTGGTTCCCGCGATCACCACCCGCCGGGCGGAAACCACGGTGGAGCTTGGCTCGGGCCAGAGCTTCATGATCGCTGGACTGCTGCGCAACGCCAACACGAACGACGTCAGCAAGGCGCCTTTCCTCGGCGACCTGCCGATCCTTGGGGCCCTGTTCCGCTCGACCCGCTTCCGCCGGGCCGAGACGGAGCTGGTGATCATCGTCACGCCCTACCTGGTTCGGCCGGTGTCCGGCCAGCTGGCGCTCCCGACCGATGGCTACCGCGCGCCCAGCGACCCCGAGCTGAACCTGGAAGGTCAGACCTTCAAGGGCGTGAGTGGCCCGCGCCCGACAGCCTCCGCTTCGCCCCGGCCCGGTGTCGCGGTGACCACGGGCGCAAGCACTTCCGCCGCCTCCGTCAACCCCGGCTTCAAGCTGTGATCGCCAGGAAGAGAGAGGATCGCATCATGCGTTCGAAATTTGCCATCGTGCTTCTCGCCTCAACCCTGGCCGCTTGCGGTTACACGGTTCAGGATCAACCCTCACGCGGGATGTCCACGGTCAACGTGCCGGTGATCAGCCGCACTGATTACGCCTTCGACGCATCCGCGCCGGACGGACGTCTCGGCCCGTCGGAAGCGGCGCGCCTGGACGGCTGGTTCCGCGGGATGGAGCTCGGCTACGGCGACACCATCTACGTCGACGGCCCGTATTCGGACGCGGCGCGCGCCGATGTAGCCCGGATCGCTGGACAGTATGGCCTGCTGGTCTCGTCCGCTGCTCCGGTTACGCTCGGAACCGTTCAGCCGGGCACCGTCCGGGTGGTGGTCAGCCGTACGCGGGCCGCGGTGCCCGGCTGCCCGAACTGGTCGGAACCGGCGTCGCCGAACTTTCAGAACCGCATGATGTCGAATTCCGGCTGCGCGCTAAACAGCAATATGGCGGCGATGGTCGCGAACCCGACCGACCTCATCCATGGCCGTGAAGGCACCGGCGTTGTCGATGCCCTGACCGGAGCTAAGGCCATCAACTCGTATCGGGCGGCCCGTCCCACCGGTGAGAACGGCCTCAAGGACATCAGCACCAAGGGAGGCAATTGATGAACGCGCCGTTTCACGCTCGCGCGGGCCTTCGCGATCCGTTCACCGCTTTTGTGTGTGACGACGCCACTGCCGACATGCTCCGCCCGGTTGCGGTCGAGCATGGGTGGAGCCCCGAGAAGGTCAACAAGGGCGGATTGCGCAACGCGGTCCAGTCCCTGTCGGTGTCGGCCTCCCCGAACATCCTGTTCGTGGACCTGACTGAGTCCGGCGATCCGCTGAACGACATCAACGCGTTGGCCGAAGTCTGCGAGCCTGGCACGATCGTGATCGCGGCCGGGGGCGTCAACGACGTCCGGCTGTATCGCGACCTGGTCGCCAGCGGCATCCACGACTATCTGCTCAAGCCGTTCACGGTCGATCAGCTACGCGACACGTTCGCCAACGCCCAGATGATCCTGTCCGGGCCGCGGGGCGAGGCGCAGGTCGAAAAGCCCCATGTCATGGCCACCGTGGTCGGCGTTCGGGGCGGCGTTGGCGCGTCCACCATTGCCACTTCGCTGGCATGGATGCTCGGCGAAAAGGCGCAGCGGACCACCGCGCTGCTCGACCTCGACATCCACTTCGGGACCGGCGCCCTCGCGCTCGACCTGGAACCGGGTCGCGGCCTGACCGACGCGATCGAGAACCCGAGCCGCATCGACGGCCTGTTCATCGAACGGGCCATGGTGCGGGCTAACGAGCGATTGTCCGTCCTCTCGGCAGAGGCCCCGATCAATCAGCCGTTGATCACGGACGGAACCGCCTTCTTCCAGCTTCAGGAGGAGATGCGCAACGCGTTCGAATCCACCGTGCTCGACCTGCCGCGGCAGATGCTGATCCAGTATCCGCACATGGTGCATGATGCGCATGTGGCAGTGGTGGTGTCGGAACTGACCCTTGCCGGGACTCGCGATGCGATCCGCATCCTGGCCTGGCTGAAGTCGAACGCTCCGCAGACCAAGGTCATCGTCGCGGCCAACCGGGTTCCCTCGGGCGGGGCGCTGGAGATCAGCCGCAAGGACTTCGAGCAATCGATCGAGCGGACGGTGGACGTGATCTTCGCCGACGATGGCAAGCTCGCGGCGCAGGCCGCCAAGCTCGGCAAGCCGGTCGCGGAGATAGCCAGCGGAAAGGCTGCCCAGCCCTACCAAACCCTCTGCAACATGGTGTTGAGCCATGCGACGGAGGAAGGCGCTTCGACCGAGCCGAAGGCGGCTTCCGCCAAGTCGCTGATGGGCAACCTCAAGTCGATGCTCGCCAAGCCCAAGCAAGCCGCCTGAGTTGAAGCGGGCGGCTGCAGCGCGGCCGCCCGTTCGCGTCAGCCGGTACGAACAAGGAACGGTGTGAACCCATGTCGATGATGGCAATCATTCTAGGCGCCGGAGTGCTCGGCACTCTGTTCATGCTGTTCATGACCTTCAGCGGGCCATCCTCCAGCAAGGCCAGCAAGCGTCGTCTCGAGCTGATCAAGGAGCGTCACGCCGAGGGAGTTCTGGCCGCTAGCGCCAACGCGCAGATCCGCAAGCTGTTCGCAACCCGCAACAGCAAGGTCGAAAGCCTGGCATCCACCCTGATCCCGAAGCCGGCCCTGCTCCGTCAGCGGCTTGAGCAGACTGGGCGGACCTGGAGCCTCGGTCAGTATATGCTGGTCTCCGGCGGACTGATGATCACGACCGCAGCGCTGATGATGAGCCAGGGCTTGCCGCCAGTGCTGTCCGTGTTCATCAGCCTGTTCGTCGGGGTCGGGCTGCCGCACTTCGTGATCGGCAAGTTGATCGCCCGCCGCGTCGCCAAGTTCACCGCCAACTTTCCAGACGCCATCGAACTGATGGTGCGCGGCCTGCGCTCTGGTCTTCCCATCACGGAGACGTTGGGCATCGTTTCCGGTGAAGTTCCGGGCCCGGTTGGGATTGAGTTTCGGGCGGTCGCGGACAAGATGAAGATTGGCCGCACCATGGAGGCTGCGCTGCAGGAAACCGCGGAGCGGCTGGGCACCGCCGAGTTCCAATTCTTCGTCATCACTCTCGCCATTCAGCGGGAGACCGGCGGCAATCTCGCCGAGACCCTGTCCAACCTCGCCGACGTGCTGCGCAAACGGGCGCAGATGAAGCTCAAGATCAAGGCGATGAGTTCGGAAGGCAAGGCTTCGGCGATGATCGTCGGCGCCCTTCCCTTCATCGTGTTCGGCTTGGTCTACATGATGAACCCCGAATACATGCACGGCTTCTTCGTCGACCAGCGGCTGATTGTCGCGGGTCTGGGCGGCCTCGCCTGGATGGGCATGGGCGTGTTCATCATGTCACGCATGATCAACTTCGAGATCTAGGGCGGCAAGAACCATGAACTCACACCCCACCCTTCTCGGCGTCGATATCATCTGGGTCGCCACCGTGCTGAGTGCAGTCGCTACGCTGGCAGTGCTGACCGCGCTTTACGCCGCGACGACCGTCCGCGATCCGATGGCCCGCCGCGTCAAGGCGCTGAACGAACGCCGCGAGCAGCTCAAGGCCGGCATCGTTGCATCGACCAACAAGCGCAAGAAGCTGACCAACAAGAACCAGGCGGCCGACAAGGTCCGCGGGATCCTGTCCAGCTTCAAGATGCTTCAGGATGACCAGATCCAGAAGACTCAGCTGCGCCTGATGCAGGCCGGCATCCGGGCCAAGGACCTGGCGTTCATCATCATCTTCCTGCGCTTCGTCATGCCGGTCGTGCTCGGCACCGCCGCCATCCTCGCCGTCTACGTGTTCGTCCTTTGGCCCGACTGGGGTGCCTTCAAGAAATATGTGGTTGTCGCCGGCACCCTGTTGCTCAGCTACAAGGCACCCGACCTGTGGCTGAAGAACAAGGTCACCAAGCGCAGCCATGCCATTCGCAAGGGCCTGCCCGACGCGCTCGATTTGCTGGTCATCTGCGCCGAAGCCGGCCTCACAGTGGACGCCGCTTTCAATCGCGTCTCAAAGGAGCTCGGCAAAGCCTATCCGGAACTCGGCGACGAGTTCGGCCTGACCGCGATTGAGCTCGGCTTCCTCAGCGAGCGCCGCCAGGCGTTCGAGAACCTCGCCACGCGCGTGGACCTGGAATCCGTCCGCGGCGTGGTCACCACCATGATCCAGACCGAAAAGTACGGCACGCCGCTCGCCTCGGCGCTGCGTGTTCTGTCGGCGGAATTCCGCAACGAACGGATGATGCGGGCGGAGGAAAAGGCGGCGCGGTTGCCGGCGATCATGACGGTTCCGCTGATCCTGTTCATTCTTCCGACGCTGTTTGTCGTCATCCTCGGGCCGGCGGCCTGCTCGATCAGCGACAGCTTCCTGAAGGGCTCCTGATGGCCTTCCCTGCCGGCGGACATGCGCCGGCAGGGAACCAACCGCCACGCTCCACGTCTTGGTCGTTACGGATACGCGACAAGGGGCGCTTCAATCATGCTGAATTTCACGACCGACCAGTGGATCATCCTGGCGCTGGTTTTCGTGCTCGGCCTGCTGGTCGGGATGTGGATGACCTCGGGCGGCCGCCGCAAGTGGAAGACCCGCTACAACGAGGAACTGGAACAGCGCCGCACGCTCGAGAAGACACACAAGGAGCGCGAAGCGCATTGGGCGGAGCGTGAAAAGGAATGGCGGGAACAGGACAGCGTTCGCACTGCGGCGCTCCGCGACCGCGACACCGCCCGCGGCGACTATGATCGGGACGGCATTCCCGACCGCCGCGAGACTCCGCTGAACCGTGGCGACTACGACCGCGACGGCGTGCCCGACAACCGCGACCGTCGCCCCGACGACGACCGGCGCTACTGAGGCGTCATCGAGAGGAGCGCAGCGAAAGGGCAATCCAGTATTTCATGAAGTAAACTGGATTGCTTTGCTGCGCTCGCAATGGCGATCGATTACCCCTCGATTTTCGAGAAGTCGGCGACCGCGTGAACCGCATCGCGAAAGCGGGCCAGCAGGTTCAGCCGCCGCACCCGGACCTGCGGCTCGGGGTGGTTGACTGTTACCTTGTCGAAGAATGCGTCGATGGGACCACGCAGCGAGGCGAGCGCCTGCATCGCGGAGCGGAAGTCCTCGGCAGCAACGGCCTCCCGGGCGCGTGGCTCGGCCGAAGCCAGCGCAGTCACGAGTGCCTTCTCCTCTTCCGGAGCATCGGCCGGTGCGGATGAGCCCTGCGCCATCTCCGTCAGCGCGCGCGCGATCATCGGCTCCTCGACTAGCGCCAACGGGTCTTCCACGCCAGTCTGCGGAATGGCCGGCTCTCCCGGAGCCGCCATGATCCGCGGCAGATCCCACTTCTCCTTCTTGAGGATGTTCGCCGCCCGCTTGTAGCCGGCGAGAAGGTTGGTGCCGTCCGCGGTCTCGACGAAGCTTTGAAGCGCAGTGACTTGCGTGAGCAGGCGCACAAGGTCGTCTTCCGGGTTTTCGGAGAAAACCGCGTCGACAATGTCGTGACGCACGCCTGCGTCGCGTTGCTGAACCTTTAAACGATCAACAGCGAAGTCCATGAACGCCGTTCCAGCACCAACCACGAACCGATCGAGGTAGGTCTCGAGGAGTCGGTGGAGGGGCAGTCGGAGCGCGTTCTGCAGCGTAATTGCGATCACGCCCAGCATTGCCCGGCGAAGCGCAAACGGGTCCTTTGAGCCGGTCGGCCTCTCATCGATGGCAAAGAACCGGATCAGACTATCCAGCTTATCGGCCAGGGCGACAGCGACCGTTACCGGCTCGGTTGGAACCTCATCGCCCTGTCCGACCGGCTTGTAGTGATCTCGAACTGCATCCGAGATCGCCTTCAATTCGCCTTGCGCCGCCGCGAGGTAACCACCGATGGTGCCTTGCAGTTCGGGGAACTCGCCGACCATGCCGGTGACTAGGTCGGCCTTTGCCAACCGCGCGGCGCGTTCCGCCTGGTCCGGATCGGCGCCTTGGACGACGCCCTCTTCCACCAGCCAGCGCGCCAGCTTCGCCACCCGCTCGACCTTGTCCGCGACCGTACCAAGCTTCTCGTGAAACACGATCTGCTCGAGCTTCTTCGCCTGCTCCTGCAGGGGGACCTTGAGATCCTGCTCCCAGAAGAAGCGCGCATCGCTCAGCCGCGCGGCAAGCACCCGCTCGTTGCCGGCGACGATCGCCGCGCCGCCGTCGTTCGCGTCGATATTCGCCGTGCAGATGAAGGCCGGCGCGAGGCCACCGTCCGCTCCGCGCAGCACGAAATACTTCTGGTTTACCCGCGCGGTCAGCTGGATGACCTCCGGCGGCACATCCAGATAGTCTGGATCGAACCGGCCGAGCAGCGGGACGGGCCACTCGGTCAGCCCAGCATTCTCCGCGACCAATCCCTCGTCCTCGACCAGTTCCAGCCCGGCCGACGAAGCCAGCGCGCGTGGGCCTTCGCGAATGATGTTGGCCCGCTCGTCGTAGTCGACGACGACATGGCAGGCGCGCAGCTTCTCTACATAGTCGTGAGCACCACCGAGAGTGATCGGTCCCGGATGGTGGAAGCGGTGGCCTAGCGTAGCAGCGCCGCTCCGAATTCCGTCAATTGAAACGGGGACGATCTCCTCGCCCAGCAGTGCCACAATTCCGTGCAGCGGACGCACCCACCGGAGCACCGCCATGCTGGACGACGCCTCGCCCCAGCGGATCGACTTGGGCCAGGGAAAGCCGCGAACGATCCGCTCGACCGCCGGCCCGAGCACCGCGGCCGTCCCCTGCCCCGGCCGATCGATGACCGCGAAGAACACGCCGTCACGCTCCACCAGTTGCTCGCGCGTCAGTCCCGTCTTGCGCAGGAAGCCTTCCAGCGCCTGCGGCGGAGCCGACGCCCGCGGACCCCTGATCTCTTCAGACTGGCCTTCGGTCGCCGCTGGCAGCCCGCGCGCGATCAGCGCCAGCCGCCGCGGGGCGGCGAAGGTCGCGATCGCATCCGCAGCAAGGCCCGCCCTGTCCAACTCCTCCGCGAACATCCGCGCCAGGTCATTGCGCGCCTTGGCCTGCATGCGCGCCGGAATCTCCTCCGACCGCAGCTCCAGCAGGAAATCGGCCCGGCTCACGCGGCGTACCCCTTATATTCCATCCACGCCCCGCAGGCGCCCTTCGCAAGGTCGCGCACCCGTCCGATATAGGCCTGACGCTCGGCAACGGAGATCACTCCGCGGGCCTGCAGGGTGTTGAACACATGGCTTGCCTTGATCGCCTGCTCGTACGCCGCGATCGGCAGTTTCGCCTCCAGGCTGTTCTCCGCTTCACTGACGGCCTTGCGGAAGAGGTCAAACAGCGCCTCCGTATCGGCCGTTTCGAAATTCCACGCCGACATCTGCTTTTCATTGTCGAGGAACACGTCGCCGTAGCTCACGCCGTCGCTGTTGAACTTGAGGTCGAAGACATTGTCGACGCCTTGGATGTACATCGCCAGCCGCTCGAGCCCGTAGGTCAGCTCGCCCGCCACTGGCTTGCAGTCGAACCCGCCGACCTGCTGGAAATAGGTGAACTGCGTCACCTCCATCCCATCGCACCAGACTTCCCAGCCGAGCCCCCAGGCGCCAAGCGTCGGGCTCTCCCAATCGTCCTCGACGAAGCGGATGTCGTGCTTGAGCGGGTCGATGCCGATCGCGTCGAGCGAGCCCAGGTACAGCGCCTGCAGGTCCGGCGGGCTCGGCTTCAGCATCACTTGATATTGGTAGTAGTGGCCAAGCCGGTTCGGGTTTTCGCCATAGCGGCCGTCGGTCGGACGGCGGCACGGCTGGACGTAGGCGCACTTCCACGGATCGGGTCCCAGCGCACGCAGCACAGTCGCCGGATGGAACGTGCCCGCCCCCATCTCCATGTCATACGGCTGCAGGATCAAGCAGCCGCGGTCCGACCAGTAGCGGTGCAGGGTCAGGATCAGGTCCTGGAAGCTGAGGGCATGGCTTGTCACGGGCGCGGCCTTACACAGGAGCGGCGCGGGGCGGCAAGGGCGCCGGTGGACAGCGCGCGCGGAGCCCCTACATCTGCTGCTCGGTACGGTGTTCTGGAAGGGTGATCATGGCGTTGAAGTGGCTGAAGCGCGGCCTTGCGGCATTCGGATTGGCGGCGGCTGCCAGCGCCTGCACCACGGCCGACACCACTGCGGCGCAGCAAGGACCGAAGCCGGCGCTGTGGCAGGTCGCCGACCGCGACACGACCGTTTATCTGTTCGGGACGATCCACCTGCTGCCGCAGAACTACAGCTGGCGCAGCCCGAAGTTCGAAGCTGCGGTGCAACGCTCCAACGCGCTGGTTGTCGAGACCCTCGTCGACGAGAAGAACCCGGCCGCCTTGCTCGGCGAGCTGATGCGCCTCGGCCTCAGCTCCAACCTCCCGCCGCTGCTGAACCGCGTTTCACCGGACAAGCGCGCCGCTCTCCAGGCGGCGGTGCAGCGCTCCGGCGTTCCAATGGCGGCGCTCGACCGGATGGAAACCTGGGCAGCGGCCTTCACCCTGATCGGCACGCAATTCCGCTCGCTTGGTCTACAGAGTGATCAAGGGGTCGAAACAGTGCTCCGCCAGGCTTTCACCGCAGCCGGCAAGCCGGTCGACCAGCTGGAAACCAATTCCGAGCAATTGTCCTTCTTCGACACGCTGCCGGCCGACGCCCAGCTTAAGCTGCTGGAGGGCGCGATCGAGCGGCCGGAGGAGGTCCGTCAGCAGTTCGACGGCATGTTGGCCGCCTGGGCGCGGGGTGATGTGAATGCGATTGCCCAGACCTTCAACACCGAGATGGAAGGCTCGCCTGCCCTCGAGGACGCCCTGCTTCGTCGCCGCAACGCCAACTGGGCGGGGTGGATCCAGCGCCGTCTGGCGCAGCCCGGTGCAGTAATGGTCGCTGTCGGCGCCGGCCATTTGGCGGGCGATGCGTCGGTCCAGGCCTTGCTCCAGCAGCGTGGGTTGAAGGTCACCCGCATCCAGTAGGCCGGGCAGCCGCTTGGTTGCCAATCCGCGCCTCGTTCGCTACAGGCGCGCGGCCCCCCATGGTCATCCCTGGAGGCGTGGGGGTCCGCACACACTTGAACCAAAGGAATTTGCGAGATGAGCGAACAGCTGACGCTGACCGCTGAGACGCGCGACCGGGCTGGCAAGGGAGCCTCCCGTGCACTGCGTCGTGAAGGTCGGGTACCCGCCGTCGTTTATGGCGGCAATCAGGAGCCTCTGAGCATCCACGTCGAGGAGAAGCTCCTCGCGAAGGTGCTGAGCACCGGCCACTTCATGAACACGGTGGTGATGATCGACGCCGGTGGCCAGACCACCCGCACCCTGCCGAAGGACGTGCAGTTCCACCCTGTCACCAGCCGCCCGACGCACGTCGACTTTCTGCGCATCAGTGAGCACAGCAAGGTCACGGTCGCCGTTCCGGTTCGCTTCGACGACGAGGACGATAGCCCGGGCATCACCCGCGGCGGCGTTCTCAATGTCGTTCGCCACGAGCTGGAAGTGATCTGCGACGCGGCCAGCATTCCGGACGAGATCCACATCAGCCTGGCGGGCCTGGACGTGGGCGAGAGCCTGCACATTTCGGCCGTCACGCTGCCGCAGGGCGTGGAAAGCGCGATCACCGACCGCGACTTTACCATCGCGACGATCGTCGCCCCGTCCGCGTTGAAGAGCGAAGAAGGCGACACCAGCATCGAAGCCGCCGGCGAAGCAGCCGAGGGCGGCGAGGAAGCCTGACGCTGTCCGAACGGTTGAAAGCGACCGCTCACCTTCGGGTGGGCGGTTTCTTTTTGCCCCGCGTTGAATGCTAGGATCATCGATGCAGATCTGGGCAGGCCTTGGAAATCCAGGCGCGCAATATGCGCTACACCGCCATAATGTCGGCTTCATCGCGGCCGATGCGATCGCCGAAGTGCATGGCTTTGGCCCTTGGCAGAAGAAGTTCCGCAGCCTCGTCGCGGAAGGCCGCGTCGGTCGCCATCGCGTGCTGCTGCTCAAGCCGCAGACCTTCATGAACGATAGCGGCGATGCGGTTCAGCAGGCGCTCCGCTTCTTCAAGGCCGACGTGGACTCGCTGACCGTCTTCCACGACGAGCTCGACCTTGCGCCCTTCAAGGTCAAGGTCCGCGTCGGTGGGGGCCTTGCCGGACATAACGGCCTCCGCTCGATCAACGCAGCGCTAGGGCCAGACTTCCGGCGGGTGCGCATCGGCATCGGGCATCCGGGTCACAAGGACCGCGTCACCCCGCATGTGCTCGGCAACTACGCCAAGTCCGAAATGGAGCCGCTCAGCGACCTGCTCGGCGCAATTGCTGCCGAAGCACCATGGCTCGCAGACGGTGACGATGCCCGGTTCATGAGCGAGATCGCCCGGCGCCTGGCCGACTCCGCTTGAGCGTTCCGGCCTTTCCGCTAGCGTAAGCGCTTCTTAGCTCCTGTGTGGCAGTTTTGCGCGATGGAAGTTGCCGCAACCAGTCTGGAACCCACTATCGTGGATCGCGGGCGCGGCCTGACGCCATTCACGATCGCCGCCCTGTTCGCCTGCATGGCAGTGGCAGTGCAGAGCCTGGCGGTTCCCATCGACGGCGACGTGTCCTGGCTGATCACGGTCGCTGAACGGGTGCTCGGTGGTCAGCGGCTCTACCGCGACATCTTCGAGGTCAATCCCCCCGCTTCCGTCTGGCTGTACATCCCGCCCGTGTGGCTGGCCCAGCTGATCGGAGCTCGCCCTGAGGGAGCCGTGGCGGGAACGGCGATCCTTGCAGCGCTGGTTTCGATCGCCGCCACCATGCGACTGGCAACGCGGCTGGACCGAGCCCCCGATCCGCGCTGGCTGGCAGGCATCGCCGCCTTCCTGCTGCTTCTTTATCCCGGTGGCCTGTTCGCCCAGCGCGAGCATTTCGCGGCGATCCTCGCGCTTCCCGTGGTCACTGGACTGGCGATCTCCGCTCGAGGCAACCGCCTCCCGCTCCGCACCGAGCTGCTACTTGGAGCGGCGGCCGGAGCCATCGCGGTCCTGAAGCCGCATTTGGCACTGGCGGTAGCGCTCCCCGGCAGCTGGGCGGCGTGGCGGTGTCGCTCGCTGCGCCCTTTCCTTCCAGCGCTCAGCGCGGCGGCCCTGGTGCTGCTCGCCTATGCGGCGGCCTTACTGCTCCTCGCCAGGGATTACCTCGGCTACATTCCGGTTCTGCGCGAGACCTACGTGCCGATGCGGGAGAAGTGGTATCTGCTGCTTGCCGGGCCCGTTGTCTTCATCCCCGCCGCCCTGTTTGCATTAGCCTTTGTCCTGCGAGCGCGGCCCTGGCCTTTGCTGGCCGTGGCCTTGTTCCTCGGCTCCGCCGGCTTCGTCCTTGCTGGGGTAATCCAGGGCAAGGGCTACGGCAATCATGGCCTGCCCGGATCCATCCTAGCATTTGCTGCCCTCGCGTGCCTGTGGATGACCGCAAGTGCAGCACCAGAGCGGCGGCGGCTGGTTGCACTCGCCGCAGCGGTGCTTCTCGCCGGGCAGCTGTACGTGACCCACAGCATCTTGCCACGTCCGGGACTTGCGCAAAGCATTCGGCGGGTTGCCCCACCCCGCCCCTCGATGATCACCCTTGGAACCGAACTGGTCACCGGGCATCCCGCCGTTCGCCATGTCGATGGGAGCTGGGCCGGCTCCCGGGCGTCGCTGTTCATCGCCGCCGGGGTGCAGAATGCCCGGCCGGCCGCGCGCTCGCCCGACAAGCGCCGGAAGCTGGAGCAATGGTATCAAGCCGATCTCCGCTCGTTCGCGATCGACGTCGCCCGGAACCGTCCGGACGTGGTCTTGGTCGAGCGGCCGGAGAAACAGTGGATGTTCCGCGAGCCTGTCCTGGCCGGTGCAATGCGGGATTATCGCTTCGCCGAGCAGGCAGGCGAGATCGAGGTATGGATTCGTCGCAACCGCTCGCGCTAGGGCACGGCATGTCCCGGACCCTGTTCGCCACCCGCCTGTACGAAGCCGACCTTGGCGACGACACATTGTGCGCACAACTCGCGCACTCGGTCCGCAGCCTGGCAGCCGATGACGCCGCCGGCCAGAGATGGTGTCGGGAGAAGAACTACCGCGGTTACACCAGCTATGCGTCGTTGAATGATCTGCCCCGGCGCGACCCCGCCTTCGCCGATCTTGCCCGTCATCTGGTGCGTCATTCCGTCCGCTTTGCCGAGGAATGCGCCTTTGACCTGCGCCGCAAGCCGCGGCTCGACAGCCTGTGGGTCAACCTGCTGAAAGGCGGCGGAGCGCATTCGGCGCACGTCCATCCCCACAGCATCATCTCCGGCACCTTGTACCTCGACGTGCCGACGGGAAGCGGTGCTATCCGCTTTGAGGACCCCCGCCTGGCTATGATGATGGCGGCACCGATGCGCCGGTCCGATGCACGGGAAGAGTTGCAGCCGTTCGTGACCGTGCAGCCTCGCCCGGGCTTGCTGCTGCTGTGGGAAAGCTGGCTGCGGCACGAGGTGCTGCCCGGCACCGGGCGCGGCGAGCGGCTGAGCGTCAGCTTCAACTTGGCCTGACACCAAGCGCGATCAGGCGGCCAGTGCCAGCCTGTTTCGTCCAGCCTGCTTGGCCCGATAAAGCGCGGTGTCAGCCGTTCGCATGGCGTCGTCGAGCCCCTCGGGCCCAAGCCGGGCCACGCCGCCGCTGACGGTCACATGAATTGCCTGTCCGGCATTTGCCAGCGGCGCCGCGGCCACCACCCGTCGCAGCCGCTCGCATATGGCAAGCGCCTGGTCGATTGAGGTGTCGGGGAAGAAGATGGCGAACTCCTCTCCACCGACGCGGGCCAGCATGTCGCCTTGCCGGACCACCTGGCGAGCGGCCTGCGCGAAGCCGCGCAGGACCTCGTCGCCGGTCCCATGACCGAAGGTGTCGTTGATGATCTTGAAATGATCAATGTCGAGCAAGGCGATGCAGTCTGCGCCGTTGGCTGCACGCCCTTGCGCGAAAGCGTGAAAGGCGCGGCGATTCGGGAGGCCGGTCAACGAGTCGCTCAGGGCTGCGGCGGACAGCCGGCCCTCGCGGGCCTTCTGATCCGCAATGTCCCGCGACAGCGACAACACGCCCTCGACCGCGCCATGCTCGTCGAGGATCGCGCGCGACTGCGTTTCGAACCAGCGCCGCTCCCCGGACCCGAGCAGCCCAAGTAGCGAAAGCTGACCAATTCACCTTCGAGCACCCGGCGGTGGGCATCCCGGACGCGTTCGACATGTTCGGGCGCGATAAACTCGAGCCCGTTGCGGCGAAGCAGGCGGGCGGGCGAATGCCCTGTCAGATTCCGGATGGACGGGGATATGTAACGGACCCGGCCCTCGACATCGATGTGCATCAGGATGTCGGTCGAGTGTTCGGCGAGCAGCCGAAAGCGTTCCTCGCTCTCGCGCAGCGCGCGAAGCACCCGGCGGCGGTTCTGAAGGTCAGCGGAAACCGGAAGGACGGTCAGGACGGTTGCCGCGAGGTAGAACTGCAGGAACTGCAGCTTGCCGCCGATGCCGCCTGGAACGAGCTGCACCGGACCGAAACCGCTTAAGGTAGCCGCCCCGCCCGCCAGGGCAACCACCACCAGGGCGATGGCTGCCCCTTCCCGTCCACCGCGGAAGGTTGCCAGGATCACGGTTAAAACGGGCAGGAACAGCATCGGCAGCGTGCGTTGACCGAACACTAGAGCGCAAGTGGCGGCCACCAGCAGAAGGACCGCGGCCATTGCCTTCCAGCGATGCTTCAGCACCGCCCAGGTCCGGCCTCGCGCTTGCCGGCCGGCAACCAGCATCGCAATCGGCGTGAAGGTCAGGTTGCCAAGCGAATGGCCGGTGAAAAAATGAAGCAGCGTGCTCCACCCGTTCAGCCCGGCGGCGCTTGTGGCCACCGCCGCCGCAGAAGCGCCGAGCAGCGGAGCGACTAAGCCGACGACCAGGACGAAGCGGAAGAACCAGCCGAGCGACTCCATCGGTTCTCCCGGAGCGCCCAAGCGCCTTAGCAACCAGGCGGCGAGCGCCGCTTCAAACAGGTTGATCGCGGCAAACGGCACCGCCAGCGCCCAGCCGAGACCAACCGAGCCGGTCACGAGAATGCCGACCACGCCGCACACCAACAACGGTTCGGGCCACCGCCGAACGGGGGTTCGCAGCAGCGTGGCGATCAGGACTGCGGTCGCCACCCACAGGAAGGCGACGCCGCCTTCGAACCGGGTCAGCGACACGGCCGCCCAAGCGGCACCGAAGTACGTCAACGCCAGCGCCCACTGCCGCTTGATCAATCTTATCCCCGTCATGACCATCCCATGGCAGGAACAGCGTAACTGCGAACTCGGTCATTGGTGCGTTCCGGTTCTTTCTCCGGCCCCGGCCGCGGGGTGGCGCCGTCGGGCGCATGACGATACAGGGCCGCGAACCTTCCTTCCTCGCGTGGAACCATCATGGGCTTTCAATGTGGCATCGTGGGCCTGCCGAACGTCGGCAAGTCCACACTCTTCAATGCACTGACCGAGACCGCGGCGGCGCAAGCGGCGAACTATCCGTTCTGCACCATCGAGCCGAACGTCGGACAGGTCGCCGTTCCCGACCCGCGGCTCGACAAGCTTGCGGCGATCGCCGGGTCGGCCAAGATTATCAACACGCAACTGGGCTTCGTCGACATCGCCGGACTGGTGAAGGGCGCCTCCAAGGGTGAAGGGCTGGGCAATCAGTTCCTCGGCAACATCCGCGAGGTGGATGCCATCGTCCATGTCCTGCGCTGCTTCGAGAATGACGACATCCAGCACGTCGACAACCGGGTCGACCCCATTGCCGATGCCGAGACCGTCGAAACCGAGCTGCTGCTGTCCGACCTCGAGAGCTTGGAGAAGCGCGTGCCGAACCTCGTCAAGCGCGGCCAGCAGGGCGACAAGGAGGCAAGGATCTCGGCCTCGGTGCTTGGCCAGGCGCTCGAGCTGCTGCGCGAAGGCAAGCCCGCCCGGCTGACCCAGCCCAAGGACGAGGAAGAGGCGCGGCTGTTCGCGCAGGCGCAACTGATTACCGCCAAGCCAGTCCTCTACGTCTGCAACGTCAACGAGGAAGATGCTTCGAACGGCAATGCCTACAGCGCCCGGGTGTTCGACAAAGCCAAGTCCGAGGGCGCGAACGCGGTTGTCGTCTCGGCGGCGATCGAATCCGAGCTCGTGGCTATGGACATGGACGAGCGGCTGATGTTCCTGGGCGAGCTAGGCCTGGAAGAGACCGGTCTCGCCCGGGTGATCCGCGCCGGGTACGACCTGCTCCACCTGATCACCTTCTTCACCGTTGGGCCGAAGGAGGCGCGGGCGTGGACGGTTGAGAAAGGCGCCAAGGCTCCGCAGGCCGCAGGTGCGATCCACAGCGACTTCGAACGGGGGTTCATTCGAGCCGAGACCATCGCCTACGACGACTATGTCGCGCTGAACGGCGAAGCGGGAGCCCGCGATGCCGGCAAGCTGCGCCAAGAAGGCAAGGAGTACTTCGTCAAGGACGGCGACGTCCTCCACTTCAAGTTCAACGTCTGAGGACCGGGACGAGGCATGAAGGTCAAAGGGCTCAGCTGGGTCGGTGTCGGCACTGACGACTACCCACGCACCTTGTCCTTTTTCACTCAGACGCTGGGGCTGGAGATCGAGGTCGAAAGCGACCACCAGGCGATCTTGCGAGTGGCTCCAGGCCAGCAGCTGGAGATTTTCGGCAGAGATGGTCGCGGCAAGACGCTGAACGCGGTGCCGACGATTGCCTTCGAGGTGGACGATGTGCCTGAGGCTGCGACTGCGTTGACGGCCGGCGGCGCCGAGCTGGTCGGCGATATCGGCTCATGGAACGGCCATGAGTGGCTCTACTTCCGGACGCCCGATGGCCACCTGTTCGAGGTGAAGAGTTCGCCTGGCTACGGGGAGTTGTCATGATCTATTTCGAGGATCTGGAGATCGGCAGGGAAGAGGTCTTCGGCTCCGTTGAGGTCACGCGCGAGGAAGTGATCGACTTCGCCCGGCGCTGGGACCCGCAGCCGTTCCACCTGTCCGACGAGGAAGCCGCCAAGACCCACTTCGGTCGCCTCGCGGCAAGCGGCTGGCACACGTGCGCGATGACCATGGGCGTGATCGCCCGCCGGGTCGTTCAGGAGCAGCAGGCCGGCCTTGGCTCGCCGGGACTGGACGAGTTGCGTTGGCTGAAGCCGGTTTATCCCGGCGACACGCTGACCGTTCGTGGTACCGTGATCGACAAGACTCCGTCCCGCTCCAAGCCGGAGATCGGCTCGTTCCGGACGCGGACAGTGGTAACCAACCAGAACGGGATCGAGGTGATGCACTTCACCTCCATCGTGCTGATACGGCGACGGCCCGCCTAGTCGCCGTCGAACTCCATCAGCGCACGAATTTCAATACCCGCTGCCCGCAGCGCAGCCGCGCCTCCAAGGGTAGGCAAGTCGATCACAAATCGGGCACCGACGATCTCGCCGCCCGCGCGGCAGACCAGGCGTGCAGCGGCCAACGCGGTCCCGCCGGTCGCCAGCAGGTCGTCCACGATCAGCACCCGGGCGCCCGGAGTGCAGGCATCGACATGCATCGTGAGCCGGTCGCGGCCATATTCCAGCGCGTAATCCTCAGCGATGGTTTCGCCTGGGAGCTTGCCGTCCTTGCGGATCAGCAGCAGTCCGCAGCCAAGCCGCATTGCCATAGCCGCGCCGATCGCAAAGCCGCGTGCTTCGATCGCGGCGATCAGGTCAGGCTTGCCCGGCACCGAAGCCGCAAGACGTTCGATGACCGTCGCAAACCCGCCGCCGTGCAGCAGCAGCGTCGTGATGTCACGGAACTGGATTCCGGTCTGCGGGTAATCCGGGATGGTCCGGACCAAGGCCTTCAGTTCGGCGATCGAAAGCTGGTCGAAAGAGGTCATGACCACACAAGCAATCCAGTCTTGGAACTCGATTGCTTCGCTACGCTGCCGATCCTGATGGTGAAAGGTCTATCCAGCGATGCCGCGCTCAGCCTTTTGCTGGTCCATCATCGCCCGGTGGTCCGGATCGAGCGGCCCCTTGGGCGCCACGACCCGCTTCGCGTTCGCCCAGATGTTACGATAGGCGAGATAGGCGAGTACAGTCGCAACCAGCAGGAACAGCATTACCGCCCAGCCTGCCGCATGACGGCGCTCCAGGTTTGGCTCGGACGTCCAGCGCAGGAAGGCGGACACATCCTTGGCCATCTGGTCCACCGTCGCTCGGGTGCCATCGGCGTAGGTGACCTGTCCATCCGCGGTCAGCGGCGGAGGCATGGCGATGTTGAGGTTCGCGAAGTACGGATTGTAATGCAGCCCGGCCGGGGTCTTCACGTCCGGGAACTCGCGCAGCAACTTGGCCGGCTGTTTCTCGTAACCGGTGAGCAGCGAGTAGACGTAGTCCGCTCCGCCTTCCCGCGCTTCCGCGATCAGCGACAGGTCCGGCGGATAAGCGTTGTTGTTCGCTGCCCGAGCAGCGGTCTCGTTGGCGTAGGGGCTGGGGAAGCGGTCGGACGGAAGCGCCTTGCGGGTTGCCGCCTCGCCTGTCTCGGGGTTCACCGAGGGAACCTCGATCGCCCACTGGTTTGCGATCGCCTTCACCTCCGCCTCGTTGTAGCCGAGCTGCTCCAGTTCGTAGAAGCTGGCGTATTTCAGGCCGTGGCAGGCGGCGCAAACTTCCTTGTACACTTGAAAGCCGCGCTGCAGCTGCGCCTTGTCGTATTTGCCGAACGGTCCCGCAAAGGAGAAATCGGCATGCTTCGCTTCGCGGTGGAACTCATGCTCCGCGGTGCGGGCCGGTGGGTTCTGGAAATAATCCAGCGCATTCACCGCCAACGAGATGAGCAGGACGCCGACAAAGCCCAGGCCGACGAGAAAACCAATGATGCGGACCATCTGTCCAGTATCCCTTTATTCAGCGGCCGCAGGCGCGGTTTTGGCGAGGCCGTAGGGCGCGCTTTCCTCTGATTCTCCGTGAAGCACGGACTCCGAGATGGAGTTCGGCATCGGCAGCGGCCGCTCGAACTTGGAGATCAGCGGCAGGATGATCAGGAAGTGCGCGAAATAGTAAGCCGCGGCGAGCTGGCTGAGCGCCACCCACGGCTGCTCGGCCGGCATCACGCCGCACATTCCGAGCAGGGCCACGTCGGCGACCAGGATCCAGAAGAAGATCTTGAACAACGGCCGGTAATTGCCCGAGCGGACCGGCGATCGGTCGAGCCAGGGCAGGAAGAACAGCAGCAGGATGGAGCTGAACATCGCCAGCACGCCCCACAGCTTCGCCGGCAGGATGAAGTCCACGGTGAAGGCGCGCAGGATCGCGTAGAACGGCCAGAAATACCATTCCGGGACGATGTGCGCCGGGGTCACCAGCGGGTTCGCCTCGATGTAATTGTCCGGATGGCCCAGGCTGTAGGGCAGGAAGAAGATGAAGATCGAGAAGAGGAGCAGCGCGACGCCGACGCCGAAGCCGTCCTTGGCCGTGTAGAACGGGTGGAACGGCAGCGTGTCCTTCTCGTCCTTTACGTCGACACCCGTGGGATTGCCCGATCCCGGGATGTGCAGCGCCCAGATGTGCAGGATCACCACGCCCGCGATCACGAACGGCAACAGGTAGTGCAGCGAGAAGAAGCGGGTCAGTGCGGCCTGGTCCGGCGCATAGCCGCCGAGCAGCCAAACGCGGATGGGCTCTCCGACGAGCGGAATCGCCGAGAAGAAGCCGGTGATGACCTGCGCGCCCCAGAAGCTCATCTGGCCCCACGGCAGGACGTAGCCCATGAATGCGGTTGCCATCATCAGCAGGTAGATGACCAGGCCGAGCATCCAGACCATCTCACGCGGCGCCTTGTACGAGCCGAAGTACAGCCCGCGGAAGATGTGGATGTAGACGACCACGAAGAAGAAGCTCGCGCCGTTCTGGTGGACGTAGCGCAGCAGCCAGCCCGCGCTGACATCGCGCATAATGGTCTTCTCGACGCTCTCGAACGCTCCGCCGGCGTAGCTGTAATAATGCATCGCTAGCACAATGCCGGTGATGATCTGGATCATCAGGGCCAGGCCGGCAAGAACACCGAAGTTCCAGAAATAGTTTAGGTTGCGCGGCACCGGGTAGCCGCCGCCGATCGCGCCATAGACGAGCCTGGGGAGCGGGAGGCGCTCATCCAGCCACTGCATGAACGAGGACTTGGGTTCGTAGGGCTTGGCCCAGGCAAAGCTCATCGCTTGGTCTTTCCTAAGTCTCTTTGGGCTCAACCGATCCGGACGACCGTGTCGGACGCGAATTCATACTCCGGCACCAGCAGGTTGGTTGGCGCCGGACCCTTCCGGATGCGTGCCGCCGTGTCATAGTGCGAGCCGTGGCACGGGCAGAAATAGCCGCCGTAAGCGCCCTTGTTCTCACCTTCGCCAATGCCGAGCGGGACGCAGCCCAGGTGAGTGCAGACGCCCAGCGTCACCAGCCAGTTCTGCTTGCCCGGCTTGGTCCGGTCGGCAAGCGACTGCGGATCGCGCAGTTCGCCCACCGGCACCGCATTGGCCTCCGCAATCTCCTTGGGAGTGAGGTTGCGAATGAAGACCGGCTGCTTGCGCCAGACGGTCTTGATGCCCTGCCCAGGCTGGATTTTGGAGATGTCGACCTCGGTCGAGGCCTGCGCCAGCACATCTGCCGAGGGGCTCATCTGGCTGACCAGAGGAAGCACCGCGATGGCGCCGCCTACTCCCGCGAAGCTGACCGCGGCGATGTTGATGAAGTCGCGGCGGCGAACCCCGTCCCCACCGACCGTGTCCTCAACCGGTTCGCCCGGCATCATCGGTTGGGTTTGTTCCACAGTGGCCATGCTTAACCTTTGACGCTTCTGTCGTGGTGGCGGGCCGGGACAGCGGACCGCCTATGACGAAAGCCGCCCATGGGTCGCCCCCGGAGCGGATTGGCGCGCCTGATAGACGGCGGAAGCGCTCTTTGCCAACTGACATTTTGCTGCCGTTCAGCTTGAGACAATCTGTCCCATGGCCAGTGGCCCGCGCCAACGGTAGGCAAGGGGCATGCAACCTCTCGACGATCAGCAAACCGCCACCCGGGCCTGGTTCGAAGACCTCCGCGATCGAATCTGTGCCGCGTTCGAAGCTATCGAGCGCGAGGCCGGCAGCCAGGCTTCTTTCACCTTCACGCCGTGGGACCGCACGGACGAGAGCGGCGAGCCCGGCGGCGGTGGCGTTCGCGGGCAGATGACCGGCAAGGTGTTCGAGAAGGTGGGCGTGAACGTGTCCACCGTTGGCGGTCGTTTCAGCCAGGAGTTCGCCAAGGCAATCCCCGGCGCCGAAGAGGACCCGAGCTTCTTCGCGACCGGGATCAGCCTGGTTGCCCACATGGCCAATCCGCACGTCCCCGCCGTGCACATGAACACCCGCTTCCTGACCACCACCCGGCGCTGGTTCGGGGGCGGAGCCGACCTGAACCCGGCGATCCCCTACGACGACGACCGGGAGGCGTTCCACGCGCGGCTGCGCGCCGCCTGCGCAGCCCACGATCCGACCTTCTACCCGCGGTTCTCCAAATGGGCGGAGGAGTATTTCTGGCTACCCCATCGCAACGTCGCGCGCGGGGTGGGCGGTATCTTCTACGACCGGCTGGAAGGGCATTTCGACGAGCATTTCGCCTTCACCCGAGACGTCGGCGAGGCCTTTCTCGATATCTTCCCGCAGATCGTCCGCAGGCGGATGGATACCCCCTACTCCGATGCCGAGATGGAGCGGCTGCTCGAGTTCCGCGGGCGGTACGTCGAGTTCAACCTGCTCTACGATCGCGGAACCCTGTTCGGGCTCAAGACCGGCGGCAACATCGACGCGATCCTGATGAGCCTGCCGCCGCTCGCGCGCTGGAAGTAGCTCAGGGTGCGTGCGGGACCGAAGTTTCGACCGCGCCCACCCCGGCCAGCTGCGCATAGATCCGGGCCAGGAGAACCGCCATCGGCAGGGTCACCGCGACCTGCGCCAGTTGCGCGACCAGAGCTAGCAGCAGGGCGGACACGCTCCACGGCTCCGGCTGGCCGAACGCCAGCAAGATGACCGACCCGAGCGACGCCATCGCCGCCCAGTTGACCAGCAGAAGCACCAGCAGGAACAGGATGAACAAGCCGTAGAGCTTGACGGTGCTGCCCTTGGTCAGCGTCCAGCTCCGCCGCAGCATGGCAACGGGTCCCAGGCGCTCGGCAACCGCTGCCGGGCCGACCGTGGTGAATCGGACCAGCGCGATCAGCGCAACGGCGAGGATAAGCAGGATGAACAGAGCGGCCCGCGCCTGGGCTGCTTCGTCGGCGCCTGTCACCAGCGGAGCCGCGAAAGGGGCCGCCACGATCGACAAGGGGATGACCAGCAGCATGATGGCCAGGAACACCCAAGGAGTGGCTCGGGCGCCTTGGCGAAGGGAATCGGCCACCCGCGCCCCGGGCCGAACGGTCAGCCATTGCACCGCAAGCTGCCCAACCAAAGCAATCAGCGACACTCCGACCATGATCAACAGTGCCGTGCCCGAACCGTCCTCCGCGCTGCCCAGGCGGGGCCGAGCCAGACCGACCAGCACTCCAGGCAGGACCATGAAAGCCAGCACCAGCGGCACGAACAGCTTGCCGTCGCTTTTCAGCACCGCCTTGGTCTCGTCCCATGCCCGCGAAATCGACAAGGCCGCCATCTGCTCGTCTCTCCTTTGCGGCGGCTTATGGGGAGCCTCCCCTTCGCTGGCAATCCTTGCGGTTGCAGGTGCTGCGCGGCATGGCGGAACGGTGAGCGACACGGACATCGAGTGGCGGACAAGTGACGGGCTGGTGCCCTACCCCGACGCGCTGGCCTTCATGGAGCAGCGGGCCGCGGCGATCCGCGACAACGGCGCGCCCGAATGCATCTGGCTGCTGGAGCATCCGCCGCTGTTTACCGCCGGCACCAGCGCGGATCCGGCCGAGCTGTTCAACCCGCTGGGCTTTCCGGTGTTCGAAGCCGGGCGCGGCGGGCGCTACACCTACCATGGCCCGGGGCAGCGGGTCGGCTATCTGATGCTGGACCTGGAGAGGCGCGGCAAGGACATCCGCCGGTTCGTCCATGCCCTGGAAGGTTGGATGATCGCCGCGCTCGCCGAGCTGGGCGTGTCCGCTCACCGGTCGCCCGGGCGGATCGGCATATGGGTCGGCGAAGGACCGGCCGAAGCCAAGATCGCGGCGATCGGGGTGCGGGTCCGCCGCTGGGTCACCTTGCATGGCTTCTCAGTCAACGTGCAGCCGGATCTTTCTCATTTTGGAGGCATTGTCCCGTGTGGAATCGCAACTCATGGAGTGACGAGCCTGCGCGCGCTAGGAAACGGGCTGGGAACAGCTGAACTCGACCAAGCGTTGAAGCGCAAATGTCCTGATTTCCTTGCGGAAATAGTCGGCAAGGACATTGCCCCTTGAGGGCGTGTGCGTTGAACACTATTGTGCCGGCGATTTGCGACGTGGAACAGCCACGCCAGATCGATTTTTCAAGGGAGTTTTGAATGCGTGCTCTTATCCTGGTCGCTGGTGCGGCCCTGGCGGTTTCGGCTTGCAGCAGCAACGAAGCCGCGAACAACATGGAAGACGCCAACATGCTGGCGACTGACAACACCCTCATGACCGACATGAACGCGACCGACATGAACATGATGGACGCCAACATGACCATGAACGGTGCCGACATGAACATGATGGCGAACGACACCACCGCCAACATGATGGCGAACGACATGATGTCGAACGAACCCGACACCAACCTCGCCAACGGCATGTAATGCCTTCAACGCCCCCGATTGTCGGGGGCGTTGGCGTTTGTTGGGGGGCTGTCGGACACCGGCGGCCCCTTTCCATTTGGACCAGGATACCGGCCAAGAATGCGACTTCCGATCCTCCTCACCTGCGCTCTGTTGCTTGGTGCCTGCAGGGACGACCAGGCGGCCAATGTCGCTACTGCGGATGGCGCCGTCGTGTCGGAAGGGCTGCGCGGCAACGACGTGACCGCCATCGATGCCGCGACCAACGATTCGGCTAACATGGCAGCCGACGTCGAGTTCACGATGAACGAAGCCGACCTGTTGAACGAACTCGACGAGACCAACACCGCCGAGTCAAACACGGCCCGCTGACCCGGGCGTCAGGCCAGTCCCACGACCTTGTGAGCCTGCAACGTCAGCCGCCACAGCGGCCGCTGCATCGCCAGTGCAATTGCCGCTCGGACCGCCTGCTCACGCTCGACGCAATCCTTTGGCTGCACCAGGAAGTGGGCGAACTCCCATTGCTCCAGGGCCGCCGGGTCGAGGCCCTCCTGCGGCCATACCAGCTTCAGCTCATCGCCCGAGCGCTGAACCACTTGCGTGCCGGCCTTGGGGCTGATGCACAACCAGTCGATCCCCGGCACCGCAGGCAGCGTCCCGTTGCTTTCCACCGCCACCCGAAAGCCCCGGGCATGCAGCGCATCGATCAGCGGCGTGTCGAGCTGAAGCATCGGCTCTCCGCCGGTGATCACCACCAGCCGCCGCTCGGGTCCGCCGGCCCACACGCGCTCGACATGGGCCGCAAGCTCCTCCGGCGAGCGGAACTTGCCCCCGCCAACGCCGTCGGTGCCGACAAAGTCGGTATCGCAGAAGCGGCATTGCGCCACGGCGCGGTCTTCTTCTCGCCCGCTCCACAAGTTGCAGCCGGCAAAGCGCAGGAACACCGCCCGGCTTCCGGCCTGCACCCCCTCGCCCTGGAGGGTGAGGAAGCTTTCCTTGACGGCGTAGGTCATGGAACCGTGTAGCGCGTCGGATCGGGCAGGCCCGCCTCCGCGAAGCCCTTGGCTCGCAGCCGGCAGGCGTCGCACAGCCCGCATGCCCCGCCGTCCGCGGCCGGGTCGTAGCAGCTGTGGCTTATCGCCGCGTCCAGCCCGAGCCGGGCCGCCTCGCGAGCAATATCGGCCTTGCTCATCTCCTGCAGCGGCGCATGGACGGTGAAGCGTTCCCCTTCCGATCCGGCCTTGGTCGCCCGATTGGCAAGATCCTCGAAGGCGGCGATGAACTCGGGCCGGCAATCGGGGTAGCCGGAGTAATCGAGCGCGTTGACGCCGACGAACAGGTCGCGGGCTCCGGCGGCCTCAGCCCAGCCCAGCGCGAGGCTGAGGAAGATGGTATTGCGGGCCGGCACGTAGGTCACGGGGATGCCTGCCTCCACCCCTCCCTTCGGCACGGCAACATCGCTGGTCAGCGCCGATCCGCCGAAGGCGGTGAGGTCGAGCGGCAGGACGATGTGGCGATCGGCCAGTTCAGCCGCGATCCGTCTCGCCGCTTCCAGCTCGACGCGGTGCCGCTGGTTATAGTCGACGGTCAGCGCGAGCACGCCGAAGCCGGCTTCGCGCGCTAGGGCGGCGCAGACCATCGAGTCGAGCCCGCCTGAAAGCAGGACCACGGCATTGCGGTGGGGGTGGTTCATGGCGGGCGGGCGCTAGCAAAGGGGCAATGCAAAAAGAAGGGCCGCACCGGCTTTCGTCGGAACGGCCCAGGTTTCGGGGGATGCCCGATAGGGAGGAAAGCGTGTCTCGTCGAAGACACCCGATCTTTCTACCCACTGTTTGGTAAACGTGGCCTTAATGAGACGGGCAATTTCCGACGCGGCGGGCATAAAGTGTATAGTCGAACGGTCCGCGCCCATGGATACCGTGCGTCTTGAGGCGAAGGCTCCGCGGGGTGATCACGGTGATGCTGGTGCGTCCGAAGTCGCCCGCCGGGCAGGTGTAGTGGATGACGGTCTCGTCGCCCTTGTCCGACAGAACCATGCGGGTGCAGGCTTGGCCGCGATGCTCGTACTGGGCGAGTGCGGTGACATCGGCTACGCACAAACGCGACGCTCCGGCACCGGACGCCGAGCGGCTGATTTCCCAGCGGCCGCCTTCGACTCCGCGCAACGCCAGCGGCGCTCCGGCGGCGATCAACACGATCGCCGCTGACGCTGCCACACTGGATTTCGCGACCCGACCGGTCATGCAGCGCCCATTATCACAAGTGGATTAATCGAAGTTGATCGGAAAGCTGGTCGCGCAAAACTCGCAGTTGACGCGGATCACGCCTTCCTCATCGGCCATCTCCGCGCGCTCCTCGACCGGGAAACGGGCGATCACCGACCGCACGTACTCCGGATCGCAGCGGCACCCCCGATCAAGCGAAACGGGAGCCAGCATCCGCACCTCCCCTTCCTCGTGAAACAGGCGCCAGGCCAGATCGTCGAGCGGCAGGGTGGGATCGGTGAGTTCCTCCGCACGGATCGAGCCGGCAAGCACGGCGACATGGTCCCACTCCGGATGGTCCATGCGGGTATGCAAGCGCTCGCGCCCTTCCTCACCTTCCGGGAGATGCTGGAATAGCAGGCCGCCGGCCGTCCAACCGCCTTCCGTCCTGCGCGCGGCCAGCCGAACGATGCTGGGAATCTGCTCCGACTGGGCGAAATAGGACTGGGCTGCCTCAGCCAGGCTTTCACCCTCCAGCGGAACGATCCCCTGGTAGCGCTCGTCGGTGGCCGGCTGGTCGAAGGTAATGGCCAGATAGCCATCGCCGAACAGCGAGCGCAGCGACGGATCGCGCGGCGAGTCGGCCAGCGCGGCCGGATCATGGCGCACGTAGCCACGCAGCTCCCCGCCCAGGTAATCGCAGACCAGCAGATCGACGATGCCGCCCTTGGTCTGGGCCTGGAGGGTGAGTTGGCCGTTCGGATCCTTGAGCAAGGACCCGAGCAGCGCCGTTAGCGCGAGCGCTTCCGCCAGCATCCTTTCGAGCGGCGCCGGGTAGTTGTGGTTGGCGAGGATCGCATCGAGCGCCGGGCCGACGCGCACCACGCGACCTCGCGCATGGCGCAGTGGAATCGTCACGCCAAGCGCGACGTCGAGGGTCAGGTTGTTCTGGAGCATCGGGCGCGAGATAGGAATCGGCGCCCCGACCTGCAACTCGTCTTCCGGTTCAGGCCGCGGCGGCCGGCACCTCATACTCCGACGCTGCGGCACTAAGCCCGTCCACGAACTCGCGGATATGCTGCTCGTCGATGATCAGCGGCGGCAAGACGCGCACGACGTTGTCGCCGGCGGCGACCGTCAGGATGCCCCGGGTGCGCAGGTAGCCCACGAACGCCCGGCTATCGGTCTTCATCTTGATCCCCAGCATCAGCCCGAGGCCGCGGACGCTATCGAACAGATGATCGTGGTTGGGCATCATCTGCTCCAGCGCGGCGCGCAGCCGCTCACCGGTTTCGCGGACCTGCGCCAGGAACTCGGGCGACGCGACGACATCCAGCACCGCGCCACCGGCCGCCATCGCCAGCGGATTGCCGCCGTAGGTCGACCCATGCGTCCCGATCACCATGCCAACCGCTGCCTTCTCGGTCGCCAGGCACGCACCCAGGGGAAAGCCGCCGCCGATGCCCTTGGCGGAGGCCATGATGTCCGGCGTGATGCCGTAATGCTCATGGGCGTAGAGAGCGCCGGTGCGGGCAACGCCGCACTGCACTTCGTCCAACACCAGCATCAGGTCGTTCTCGTCGCAGATTGCCCGCAGGCCCTTCATGAACTCAGGCGAGGCAGGGCGAATACCGCCCTCGCCCTGGACCGGCTCGACCAGGAAGCCGGCGGTGTTCGGCCCGACAGCAGCGCGAGCGGCCTCGAGATTGTCGAACTCGACGACCTCGAACCCTTCAAGCAGCGGAGCGAAGCCGTCGCGCAGCTTGGTCTGGTCGGTGGCGCTGATCGTGGCCATCGTCCGACCGTGGAACGCGTTGGAAAAGGTGATCAGCACATTCTTGTGCGGATTGCCGTGAACATGGTGGTAGCGGCGAGCCGTCTTGATCGCGCATTCCACGGCTTCGGCACCCGAATTGGTAAAGAAGACGGTATCGGCAAAGGTCAGCTCGGTCAGGCGCTTGGCCAGCGCCTCGCCCTGCGGCGAGCCGTACAGATTGGAGACGTGCATTAGCGTCTCGGCCTGCTTCTGGATCGCCCCGATCAGGTGCGGGTGGCTGTGTCCGAGCAGGTTGACCGCGATGCCGCTGGCAAAATCGAGATAGCGCTCGCCCCCTTCGCCGATCAGGTAGGCGCCCTCCCCCTTCACCGGCCGCACTTCGCTCCGCGGATAAACGGGCATGAGCGGGGTGATGGCCATGGGGCGTCCTTTTGCTGATTTGGGTTGTCGCGAGCGGTCTCCGTCGCCAGGCGAGCTATAGCCGGGGAGGTGGCGAAAAGAAAAGGCGCCCCGGTTGCCCGGAGCGCCAATCCCTTTAGACCAACCGCTTAGCCAGGGTAGCGGCCGCGGTCGTCTTCGCGGCGGTCGTCCATGCCGTCACGGTCACGGTCGATCCAACCATCGCGGCCGTCCCGGACGCCATCACGGTCGCGGTCACGTCCGTAGCCATCCTGCCAGCGGCCGTCCCGCCCGTCGCGAACGTCGCGACGGAGGCGATCCTGCAGCCGCGCAAAGCGATAGTCGAGGTCCTGGCGCTCCCGGAAGCTCAGGCCGTTGCGGGCATAATCCCGAACCCGGGCCTGCAGCTCGCGTGCATCCTCCCGCAGGCGGCGAGCCTCGCGCTCGGTGATCCGGTCCCGGTTGTCGAGCCGGTCTACACGATGGCGCAGCTGGTCCGCCCGTACGATGTAGCTGCGAACCAAACCGTGCTGATTCTGATAGTTGTAGCCATAGCCGTAAGGCTGCTGGGGCTGCGGGTAATACTGGGCCGATGCAGGCGCGGCAGCAGTCAGGGCGGTGGTGGCGACTGCGGCAGCGATCAGAAACTTACGCATGACACTCTCCTTTCGAGCGTTGATGCGCTTCTTCTACGAATCACCCCTTGAGGCGAGCCTGAACGCTGCCGTTATCGGCAGTTCACAATGGTTAAGCGCAACGCACGGAACGAGCCCGTCAGTTCTTTATCTTCCAGCCGCTGCGCAGGAGCCCGTAGCAGGCCCCGAACAGGACCAGGTTGAGCACCAGCAGCAGGCCGGCGCCGAACAGCACCGGCGAGTCAGCCTCGCGCAGGAAGCCGTAGCGGAAGCCCGAGATGACGTAGAAGAACGGGTTGGCGTGGCTCACCGCCCGGAACAGCGGCGACAGCGCATCCACCGAATAGAAGGTGCCTGACAGCAGCGAGAGGGGCGCGACGACAAAGTTGGTGATTGCCGCGGCATGGTCGAACTTCTCCGCCCAGATCGAGGTCATCAGGCCGAGGAAGCTCAGCATAAGCGCGCCCATCAGCCCGAACCAGAGCGCGGTGAGCGGGTGCTGAACGGCGACATGCACCCCCGGCCACAAGGCGCAGGCGAGCCAGACCGCACCACCGACCAGAAAGGCCCGCGTCACGGCCGCTGCGACCAGCCCTGCGATCAGCTCGCCAGGGGACAATGGCGGCATCAGATAATCGACGATCGTGCCCTGAATCTTGCCGACCAGCAGCGAAAAGCTGGAGTTCGCGAAGGCATTCTGGATCATCGCCATGACGATCAGGCCGGGGGCGATGAAGTCGGCGAAGGGGACGCCCATGACTTCCCGCCTGGCCCCGCCCAAAGCCACGGTGAAAATCACCAGGAACAGCAGGGTGGTGACGGCCGGGGCCCATACGGTCTGTGTCTGGACCTTGAAGAAACGGCGCACCTCCTTGATATAGAGGGTCTTCAGCCCTCCCCAGTTGATCCCGTGGAGACGGACCTCGCCCGGCGGGGTTCCGGTGGCCCATGGGGCGTTCTTGGAAGGCTGGTTGTTCACAGGCAAAGCGCCTATCGGCTACGGCCGAAGGTCGCAACAGCGGCGTGCTGCAGCGTGGCAGGCGCGAAAAGAGGAACTAGGATGTCCTGGACGGAAGAGCGGATCGAGCGGTTGAAGGCGCGGTGGGCCGAAGGCGCGACCGCCAGCCAGATCGCCGAGGAGCTTGGCGGCGTCAGCCGGAACGCGGTGATTGGCAAGGCTCACCGGTTGGGCCTGGAAGCCCGCCCGTCCCCGGTAAAGGCGGGCGAAGACAAGGCCGCCCCGGCACCGCGCGCCGATGCACCCGTTTCGCGCTCAGAACCTCCTGCAAAAGCCGAGGCGACTCCGGCCCCGGACATTGCCAAGGACCGGGTGAAGGAAAAGCCGGCCATCGCCTCCGTGCTGGAAGTGGCGGCGCCGATGCCGTCGCCGCAGCAGCAGCATCAGCAGCGTGGTGCCCAGCAGCAGCCGAAGGCGGGCGAAGGCACCATGCAGTATCGCTCGGTCGGCCCCGGCGGCTTTATCCGGCAAGGCCCTGGCGACACACAGGCGCCCATCCCCCCGGCCCCGCCGCGGCGGCTGGTGCCGGCCAAGCCGAGCGCGGAGGTGGCCAACAAGACCAGCCTGCTCGATCTGAACGACCGCATCTGCAAGTGGCCGATGGGCCACCCGGGTGAGCCGGACTTCCACTTCTGCGGCAATCCGGCCAATCCCGGCTTCCCCTACTGCGTCCAGCATTGCGGCGTCGCCTACCAGGCGCAGCTGCCGCGCCGCGACCGCCGGCCGCCCCCACCACTGCCTTTCGGGGGACCGCGCGTCCGTTAATTGATCGTTGCGGCCTGCCGGCCTTGCCCGGCCGGCAGCGCGGCACCGCGCGACAGGAAGGACCGGAGCTCCCGGCGGGCGACGTCCCAGGCCGGCTCGCTCGCGATCAGCAGGTGGTTCTCGCTGTCGAGCTCGACCAGGCGGGCGGCGCGGATCGCAGCGGCAGCCTCCCGCGCGCACGCAAGGTTGATGATCCGGTCGCCCTTGCTGTGCAGGAACAGGGTGTCCGCTGCGATCCGACCCAGTTCCGGCATCAGGTCCGCCGTCCGGAGCACCTCCTGCAAGCCTTCGTCCAGGCTGTTGATCGCCTGCAGCCGCCCGCGGAGCCAGTCCACCGTTTCGCCCCGCGCGCCGGGCCAGTACATCGCGCCGAGCATCTGTGCGAAGGTGGCGTCCTCCCGCCCCTTGAAGTTGCGCGCTAGGGCGGTGAGGCTCTCGCGCCGGCCAATCTCCTGGGGATCGCCGCGCACTCCGAAGCCCTGGGCATAGCCACCGACGACGACCAGCTTGCGGACCCGCTCCGGCTGCCGAGCCGCGACGGCAAGGGCCACCAGCGAACCATGCGCGAAGGCGATCAGGTCGCACTGCTCGACACCGAGCCCGTCGAGCACGCAGGTGAAATCGTCGATCAGCCCCTCGAGCGACCAGTCGCCGTGGCGCGGACCGGACAGACCCCAGCCGCGCAGGTCGGTACGGATCAGCTGCCGATCGGTCATCGCTTCGGTCAGCCAATGGCGCCACACCGGACTGGCGCAGTCGCTGGCGACATCATGGTACCAGACCGCCGGCATGGCGATCGGCCAGCCGTAGCCGGTTGCCGCATAGCCGACCAGTGTTCCGTCGGCCGAGCGGAATTGACCGGTCCGCTCCTCCGCCCGCGGCGGCTCGGCCACCAGGGCGGTTCCGTCGCCCAGGAACTGCCGTGCCGCACGGACGAACGCCGGCCAAGCGGGTTCGTCCTCCAGCAGGATATGATTACGGCCGTCGAGGGGCAGGAACTTCGCTCCCGGGATTCCGCGGGCCAGGTCCTCACCGCAGGAGAAGGGCACGACCTGGTCGCCGCGCGCGTGCATGATCAGCGTTGGAACCTTCACTTGGCCGAGCAGGTGGCGCACGTCGATCAGCGACAGGGCGCGCTGCAGCCGGACCGCGTTGGCCGGCGACGTGGAAACCCGCTGCAGCTCGTCGAACCAGCTCGCCTGTTCCTGGCTCCCGCCCGGGATGTAGAGGCCGGTGAACATGTGGCGGTAGGCCGGATTGTCGCTGCCCCAGCCGACCTCGGTCAGGGTCAGCATGGCTTCGCGGCGCGCGACCTCCTCCGGCGAGCCGCGCGCCTTCCACCCGGCCGCATAGCCGCCCCAGATCAGCAGCTTGCGGACCCGGTCCGGGTGACGCACCGCATAAGCGATCGCCACCGCGGCGCCCTGGCTGATGCCGAGCAGGTCGAAACGCTCGGCTCCGGCGGCATCGGCGACGTTTTCCAGATCGTCGACGAACGCCTCGAAGGAGATGTCGGCGCTGTCCCAGTCGGACAGACCGTTGGCGCGCTCGTCGTAGCGGATCAGCTGGTGACCATGAACCAGCTCACGAAGCCAGTGCCGCCAGATCGGGCTGTTCCAGTCGTACTCGATGTGGTTCATCCAATTGGCGGTCTTTACCAGGACCGGCCCCTCGCCGACGCGGCTCCAGGCGAGCCGGGGTACCGTCCTGGGCTGTGCAGAAGCGCACCTGCTGGGCGGGCAGCCGTCCGGCGGCGAGGTTCCGTGCCTCCCGCTCCTGCTCCTCGCGCCTCCGCTTCCAAGCTATGGGCGGTTGCCCGTACTCCCGTTTGAACGCCCGGTTGAAAGCGGCCTCCGAGTGGAAACCGACGGCGTAGGCGATGTTGGCCGTGCTTTCCTTGCCCTCGAGCAGCAGGTTCGCCGCCACTCGCATTCGCCAGTGCGCGCAATATTTCATCGGTGGTTCGCCGAGCAGCTCTACGAAGCGCTCTCCGAGCACGGTCCGTGACACGCCCGCTTCGCGTGCCATCTGGTCGACATCGAGCTCTTCTGCATAGCGCGAGTGAACCATGGTCAGCGCCCTGGCGACAGCGGGATCCTTGAGCCCCGCCAGCCAGCCGCCCTCCCCCGCTGGCAATTGCTCCATGTAACGGCGGATGGCCTCCGCGAAGAAAAGCTCGGCGAGCCGTGCGACCGCCAAGGGATTGGAGTTCAGCTCCTTCGCCACTAAGCGCAGGGAGGTCGAGAGCCATTCTCCACGCGCGCGATCATCCTCGTGCAGCACCAGCATCGACGGCAAGCTGGCCAGCAGCGGGTGGCGGGCCGCCGACACTCCGAGGAAGCCGCAATGGATGCAGCACTTGTTTCCCTCCCCCGCGATCACGATCCGAGCGGGCTCTCCCCTTCGGGCCGGCGTGACGAGATCGTTCGCGTTGACGGGCTCGCGCCCCGGTTCGCTGAACAACAGGTGCGGGTCGTTGCGCGGGAACAGAAGGACGGAACCGGCCTGGGCTTCGGCCGCCGGCATGCCCTCGACCTGGGCCCACAGCCGCCCGCAACGGACGTAATGATAGCCGATGAGATCGCCCGGCGTGGGAAAGAAAGGCGCGCAATGCTCCGGGCCGAACTGCGACATCATGCACCAGGCGCCGCTTGCCTCGGCGTCGATCACGATGCCGCCTGTCAGGCGGAGGGAGGACAGGATGTCGCTAACGACGTCCACCACCGTTCTCCGGCGTTTCGGTCAAATCATCCGGCAATCCGGTCATTTTGGCAAATGAGCAAAAGGCGTAAACGGACCTCCTCAGCAAGAGCAATGCTCGGCAGGGCTTCGCGGGAGGTAGCGGCGAAGAACGGCGTAACTCGACCTTCAATCAGAGGATCTTGTGACGATGAACGACATCCATTTCGAACTCCGCCGCCCCAGCTTTGGCATCCTGTTCAGCGCAATCCTTTGCGGCGTCTTGAGCAGTGCCGCCGCCCTCGCTCCGTTTCTGCTGCCGGTTGTCTGAAGCCATTGCGGGAAGCATGAAAAAGGGCTCCGGGAGCACTCCCGGAGCCCTTTCGAGTCGCCGCCGAGACGATTAGGCGGTTTCGTGAACCTTTGCGTCGATCGTCGGCTGCTCCACCTTTGCCGGCCTGGAGGGATCCCCGCCGATGTCGATCTTGCGAGGCTTCATTGCTTCAGGGATTTCCCGGACCAGCTGGATGGACAGCATCCCGTCGGCCATGTCCGCGCCGGTCACCTTGATGTGGTCGGCAAGCGCGAAACGGCGCTCGAACGAGCGGGTCGCGATCCCGCGGTGGACGTAATTGTTGCCGTTCTCCTCGGACTTTTCACCGCGGATGATCAGCGAATTCTCATGGGCCGTGATGTCGATCTCGTTGCGCTTGAAGCCCGCGACGGCGATCTCGATCCGGTAGTTGTTCTCATCCGCCTGGATGAGGTCGAACGGCGGGTAGTTCTCCGTATTGCCGCCGGTGGCGCTGTTCTCCAGCATGTCGAACAGCCGGTCGAAGCCCACGCTGGAACGGCGGAACGGGGCGAAGTCGAAAGCAGTACGCATGTCTTGTCCTCCTGTATGAGCAACAAGGCGAGGCCCGCCGCATTGGGCGGCCCCGTCACCCGGCCTCCAATGGAAGCACCGGGCGGCGCTGATGTGGTTTTCGAGCAACAAACTTCAAGAGGGTCGACCGCTTGGCTTCCCGCGGGTCGCGGCCCTATAGCTTCGTTCAAATGACCGACCTCTTCGGCTCAGCCGCCGCCTCGCCCATCCCCGACGCTTACGACGCCTCCGCGATCGAGGTGCTGGAGGGTCTGGAGCCGGTCCGGCGCCGGCCCGGCATGTACATCGGCGGCACGGACGCGCGGGCGCTGCACCACTTGGCCGCCGAGGTCATCGACAATGCGATGGACGAGGCGGTAGCAGGCCACGCCAGCCGCATCGAGGTGATGCTGGAGCCGGGCAACCGGCTGGCGGTCGCCGACAATGGACGCGGCATCCCGGTCGATCCGCACCCAAAGTACCCCGGCAAGTCAGCGCTGGAAGTCATCCTCACGACGCTCCATTCGGGCGGCAAGTTCGAGGGCAAGGCCTACAGCACCTCGGGCGGGCTGCACGGCGTTGGCGTGTCGGTGGTCAACGCTCTGTCGACAGAGACCGTTGTCGAAGTCGCCCGTGACCGGAAGCTCTACCGCCAGCGCTTTGCGAAGGGGGTTGCAACGGGGCCGCTGGAGGAGGTCGGAGCCGCTCCGAACCGGCGCGGGACCACCGTTCACTTCCACCCCGATCCCGAAATCTTCGGGGAGCTGAGCTTCGAGCCGGAGCGGCTGTACAAGCTGGCGCGCTCAAAGGCCTACCTGTTCGCCGGGGTCGAAATCCGGTGGCGCTGCGACCCGGCGCTGGCCTCCGCGGCGGTTCCGGAAACGGCGACCTTCCAGTTTGCCAATGGCTTGGCCGATCACCTGGCCGAGCAGATCGGCGAGCGGCCGTGCGTCACCAACCAGCCGTTCGCGGGCAGGCAGGACTTCCCCGACGCGCAGGGCAGCGCCGAATGGGCGGTGGCTTGGCCGCTCTACTCGGACGGGTCGGAAAGCTACTATTGCAACACCATCCCGACCCCGGACGGCGGCACCCACGAGGCGGGGCTTCGGTCCGCGCTGACCAAGGGCATCCGTGCGTTCGGCGAGCTGGTCGGCAACAAGCGCGCGAAGGATATCACGGCCGACGACGTGTTCAACGGCGTCGAGCTGATGCTCAGCGTGTTCATCCGCAATCCCCATTTCCAGAGCCAGACCAAGGACCGGCTGACCAGCCTGGAAGCCGCGCGCTTCGTGGAAGGTGCGGTGCGGGACCATTTCGACCATTACCTGGCCGACAACATGGATCGCGGCCGCGCGCTGCTCGGCTCGATCGTCGAGCGGATGGAAGAGCGCCTCAAGCGCCGGGCCGAGCGGGAGGTCAAGCGCAAGACAGCCACTTCCGCCCGCAAGCTGCGGCTACCAGGCAAGCTCACCGATTGCGCCAGCGACGACCCCGAAGGCACCGAATTGTTCATCGTCGAGGGGGACAGCGCAGGCGGATCGGCCAAGCAGGCGCGCGACCGCAAGACGCAGGCGATCCTTCCGATCCGCGGCAAAATTCTCAACGTCGCCAGCGCCACCGCCGAGAAGATCCGCGCCAACAGCGAGGTTGCGGACCTGATCCAGGCACTCGGCTGCGGCACCCGCGACAAGTGGGACGAAGCGGCACTGCGGTACGAGCGGATCATCATCATGACCGACGCGGATGTCGACGGCGCCCACATCGCGACCCTGCTGATGACCTTCTTCTTCCAGGAGATGCCGGAGTTGGTCCGCCGCGGTCACCTCTTCCTGGCCCAGCCTCCGCTCTACCGGATCACCGCCGGGTCGAAAAGCCTCTATGCCCGCGACGACGCCCACCGGGAGGAGATCGAGGCGCGGGAGTTCAAGGGCAAGAAGGTCGAAGTCAGCCGCTTTAAGGGGCTTGGCGAGATGAACCCCAACCAGCTCAAGGAAACCACCATGGACCCGGCGAGCCGGAGCCTTCTCCGCATCACCCTCCCCTCTCAGTACGAAGACCGCCAGCCGGTCAAGGATCTGGTCGAGCGGCTGATGGGCAGGAACCCCGAGCACCGCTTCGCCTTCATCCAGAACCGCGCCGCGGCGGTGGACGACGAGGCGATCGATGCCTGAAGCCTACATCGTTGCAGCCGCCCGCACCGCTGGCGGAAAACGCGGCGGCGCGTTGAAGGACTGGCACCCGGCGGATCTGGGAGCGGCGGTTCTCGATGCGCTGGTGGAGCGGAGCGGGATCGATCCGGCGGTGGTCGAGGACGTGATCGCCGGCTGTGTCAGCCAGGTCGGCGAGCAGAGCTTCCACATCGGCCGCAACATGGTGATGGCCTCGAGCCTCCCCGACAGCGTGCCGGCGGTCAGCATCGACCGGCAATGCGGCTCCTCGCAGCAGGCCCTTCACTTCGCGGCTCAGGCGGTGATGAGCGGGACGCAGGACGTGGTGATCGCCGCCGGAGTGGAGAGCATGACCCGCGTGCCGATGGGAACGCCGGTGTTCCTACCGATGCACGCCGGGATGGGTACCGGGCCGTGGCCGCAGTCGATCAAGGACCGCTACGGGGTCGACCAGTTCAGCCAGTTCACCGGGGCCGAGATGATCGCCCGCAACTACCAGATGAACCGTGAGGAACTGGACGCCCTTGCGCTGGGCAGCCACCGCAAGGCGGCGGCGGCGACGGAGAGCGGGGCCTTCAGGGACGAAATCGTGCCGTTGAAGGTGGTCGACGCTGACGGCAACGAAAGCCTGCACACCCATGACGAAGGCATTCGCTTCGATGCGTCGATGGAGGGCTTAGGCGGGCTCAAGACGCTGACGCCCGACGGCGTGGTCACCGCCGGCAACGCCAGCCAGATCTGCGACGGCGCGTCCGGGGTGCTGGTGGTCAGCGAGCGCGCGTTGAAGGTCCATGGCCTGCAGCCGCTGGCGCGAGTGGACCAACTGACGGTCACTGCCGGGGACCCGGTGATCATGCTGATGGAACCAATCCCCGCTACTCGCCGAGCGCTGCAGAGGTCGGGCCGCCGGATCGAGGACATCGACCTGTACGAAGTGAACGAGGCCTTCGCCCCCGTGCCCCTGGCCTGGCTTCGCGAACTTGGGGCCGATCCCGGCCGCTTGAACGTCAATGGCGGCGCAATCGCCCTGGGTCACCCGCTGGGCGCCAGCGGGACGAAACTGATGACCACCTTGCTTCATGCCCTTCGTGCCGGCGGCAAGCGCTTCGGCCTCCAGACCATGTGCGAAGGCGGCGGCATCGCCAATGTGACGATCGTCGAGGCGCTGGGCTGAGGCCGCGAGGCTCCTACCCCCGGCCGATCCCCCGATAGGTGAGTCCGGCGCGCTTGACCTCTTCGGGCTCGTAGATGTTGCGCAGGTCGATGAGTGCGTTGCCCTTCATCGCCGCGGCGATCTCTCGGAGGTCGAGCGCACGGAATTCATCCCACTCCGTAACCAGGACGAGGGCATCGGCGTCCTTCACCGCAGCGAGCGGGTCGGCGGCGAACTCGACGTTGGGAAGCAGAGGCTCGGCCTGCTCGTGCCCGATAGGGTCGAAAGCGGCGACCCTTGCCCCACCTTCCTCGAGCCGCTTGATCAGGGCGAGACTCGGCGCGTCGCGCATGTCGTCGGTGTTGGGCTTGAAGGTCAGGCCGAGGACAGCGACGCGCTTGCCGTTGAGCTCCCCGCCGAGCGCTTCGGCAACGCGGTCGGCCATGCCGGCCTTCCGCGCGTCGTTGACCTCGACCACCGAATTGACGATCCGCATCGGCGCACCGTGCTGCTGCGCCGTCTGGAGCAGGGCCAGCGTATCCTTGGGGAAGCAGCTGCCGCCATAGCCGGGGCCGGCGTGCAGGAACTTCGGCCCAATGCGGTTATCGAGGCCGATGCCGCGCGCGACTTCCTGGACGTCGGCGCCGACCGCCTCGCACAAATCCGCGACTTCGTTGATGAAGCTGATCTTGGTCGCGAGGAAGGCGTTGGCGGCGTATTTGGTGAGTTCGGCCGTGCGGCGGCCGGTGAACAGGATCGGGGCCTTGTTGAGGAACAAGGGACGGTAGACTTCGCGCAGCACTTCGCGGGCGTGGTCGTCCTCGGCGCCGATGACGATGCGGTCGGGAATCTTGAAGTCGCGGATGGCGGCGCCTTCGCGGAGGAATTCGGGGTTGGAGGCGACGCTGGTCCCTTCGGGCGCGCCATTTTCCATGAGGATGCGAGTGATCTCGTCCCCGGTGCCGACCGGGACGGTGGACTTGGTGACGATCACCGCGGGGCGGGTCAGCGCCTCGGCGATCTCCTTGGCAGCGGCGAAGACATAGCTGAGATCGGCATGGCCGTCGCCGCGGCGGGCGGGCGTGCCGACGGCGATGAAGATGGCGTCAGCGCCTTCGATCCCCTTGCGCAGGTCGGTGGTGAACTGCAACCGGCCGCGCGCGACATTGTTGGCGACCAAGGCCTCCAGGCCCGGCTCCCAGATCGGCATGCGGCCGGCGTGAAGCCCCGCGATCTTGCCCTCGTCCTTGTCCACGCAGGTGACGTGATGGCCGAAGTCGGCAAAGCAGGCGCCTGAGACCAGGCCTACATAGCCGGTTCCGATCATCGCAATACGCATGGGCAGTCTCCGAAGGCCGAATGGGTTGGCGCAAGCTGTAACCAGCAACTTCCTGGCTGGCCAGCCGTGGCAGGGCCGTTCCGAACTTCCACCCTGCGCGACCAGACCGACGGGCGCCTGACGTGTGGCGAAGTACCGAACCAGCTCGTTCAGGCCGCCGAACGCCTGCAAAGACAATGGCCTGGGCGCTCGGACGAGGTTATGATTGTTCCATGCCGGCCCGCTCCATCGTCGATCCCAAGGACCGCTGGCGATCGGCCGCGATTGTCGCAGCGGTGCACTTGGCGCTGGGATATGCATTGGTGAGCGGGCTGGGCGTGTCGGTCGTACCGAGGTTGCAGGAACCGCTGGCGCTGATCGATTTGATTGACGAACCGGAGCCCGAGCCGGCGGCACCAATGCTCCCCGAACGGACCCAGGAGTTGACCGAGCGCCCCAAGGATCCCGAAGGCGCCGCTGCTCCGCCGGCGCTGCGCAACAGCCCGAAACCAATCATTGCGCCCGAGCCAGTGATCGAGCTGCCCATTCCGCCGCCCCTGGCCGCGGCTCCGGTCCCGGGGGAAGGAACCGCCCCGGCCGCAGGTGCGGCGCCAATCCCCGGACCAGGTACGGGGCGCGGCGGGACTGGCGAAGGACTGGGCGCGGGACGCTTCGGTAGCGGCACGGGCGGAGGCGGCGGCGGCGGACTGGCGCGGGAGCCGGAGTATCTGCGCGGGCGGATCGACTGGCGCGACGTCCCGGCACCCGTGCTTGCGACCCGTCCCCGCGGCACGGTTCGTTTCCGGCTACTGGTCGGTCGCGACGGACGAGTCCGCGACTGCCGGGTCACGGCATCGAGCGGCCATCGCGGCCTTGACGCCGCGACTTGCCAGGCAGCCGTCAGGCGGCTGCGCTACGCACCGGCCCGGAACACAGCCGGACGCCCGGTCGAGGCATGGACGGTCGGCGAGAACGAGTGGATTCCCAAAGCGCCTCCGCCCGACCGCTGGTACGAGCCCGAAGAGGTGCGCGACTAACCGTCTCGATTTTGCCCCAAAAATCCGCTAGGGGGCCCCCTCCCATGGCAACGATACTCCCCTCCCCGCCGCGCGTCGGCATGGTTTCGCTCGGCTGTCCCAAGAACCTGGTCGACAGCGAGCGCATCCTCACCAAGCTGCGCGCCGAAGGCTACCAGATGTCCGCGGACTATTCCGGCGCGGACGTCGTGCTGGTCAATACCTGCGGCTTCCTGGACAGCGCCAAGGAGGAAAGCCTGGAAGCGATCGGTGAGGCCATCGCCGAGAACGGCCGTGTGATCGTCACCGGATGCATGGGCAAGGAAGCCGAAGTGATCCGCGCCCGCTTCCCCAACGTGCTCGCGGTGACCGGCGCGCACCAGTATGAGGACGTAGTTTCGGCGGTGCACGAGGCAGCGCCGCCGGTGCCCTCGCCGTTCCTGGACCTGATGCCGGAAGCCGGGCTGAAGCTTACTCCGCGGCACTACAGCTATCTCAAGATTTCCGAGGGCTGCAACCATCGCTGCGCCTTCTGCATCATCCCGCAGCTGCGCGGCGACCTTGTTAGCCGCCGGCCGGACGCGATCCTTCGCGAGGCGGAGAAGCTGATGGCCGCCGGCACGCGCGAGCTGCTGGTCATCAGCCAGGACACCAGCGCCTACGGACTGGACCTGAAGCACGCGGCCTGGCCGTGGAAGGGCGGCGAGGTCAGGGCGCACATGACCGACGTGGCGCGCGAGCTCGGCAAGCTCGGCGCGTGGGTGCGGCTCCACTATGTATACCCCTATCCCCATGTCGACCGGATCATGCCGTTGATGGCAGAGGGGCTGGTACTCCCCTACCTCGACATTCCGTTCCAGCATGCCAGCCCCAAGGTGCTTCGTGCGATGAGGCGGCCGGCGAATGAAGCTCGGGTCCTGGAGCGCCTGAAGGAATGGCGCGCGATGGTCCCGGACATCGCCATCCGCTCCAGCTTCGTGGTCGGTTTCCCCGGCGAGACCGAGGACGACTTCCGCTACCTGCTCGAGTGGCTCGAGGAAGCGCAGCTCGACCGGGTCGGGGCGTTCCGGTTCGAGCCTGTCGAGGGCGCCGCCGCCAACGACCTGCCGGACGCGGTGGCGGAGGAGGTGAAGGAAGAGCGCTACGCCCGGGTGATGGAACTGACCGCTCGTATTTCGGCCGAGAAGCTGGCCGCGAAGGTCGGCAAGTCGCTGGACGTGATCATCGATGCGGTCGATGCCGAGACCGGCGGCGCGACTGGCCGGAGCAAGGCCGACGCTCCCGAGATCGACGGCGAGGTCCACCTGCGCGACGCCGGGCACCTTCAGACCGGCGACGTCGTCCAGGTAACGGTCGAGGACAGCGACGAGCACGACCTGTTCGGCGTTCCGGAGCGGATCGCCGCGGCGGCCTAGACCATCCGCAAGCCGCGGATTTGACTTACCTGTGTTAAGAACTTGCTCGCCGGGGAACGCAGGAGACCGCGCGATGGCCTTGAAAACATTCGCTTATGCAACCTTCATGTCTGCTGTGCTCACCGGAGTGGCGTTGTCGGCGCCAGTCGCGGAGGGCGGCCGCAAGTTCACGACCGAGTTGACCGGAGAGGCCGAGGTCAATGCCCAGGGCGTGCCAAACCAGGGCGACCTGGACGGAACCGGCACGGCTCAGGTCACGCTCAACCCGGGACAGGGCCGGGTTTGCTGGGACATCACCGTGTCCGGGATCGCTGCGCCAACTCGCGGCCATATCCATGAGGCGCCGACCGGTCAGAATGGCGCAATCGCGGTCGGCTTCTTCGAAGCGAACAATGTGGCACTGTCCGGCTGCACCGATGTTGACCGCGCCCAGATCAAGGAGATCATCAAGCGGCCGCAAGACTATTACGTCAACATCCACAACCCCGAATTCCCCGGCGGAGCGCTGCGCGGCCAACTCAGCAAATAAGCTCTCGGCTATCGCTCGCCCTCCGGCTTGGCTAAGGGCGGACGATGACCGACTTTGCCGAGCTGCTGCAGCCCGACCGCGGCCAGGATGCCCGTACCATTCATTTGGTTGACAAGGCCGGGTTCGACGACTGGGCCAAGCGTCAGTCCGCGTCGCGGCGGGCGCTGTTGGCGGCCATGCACTTCGAGGGCAAGACTCCTTACCAGTTTGCAATCCTGCCCGCCGGTCAGGGCAGCGACGAGTTCGAGATCGTCGCAACGGTTGCGAACGTGTCGAGCCTGTCGCCCTGGTGCCTTGCGAAACTGGGCCAGGCGCTGCCTGAAGCCCGCTATCGCCTTGCAGGTGGGCATCAGCCAGGACCCGCCGCCCTGGGCTGGCTGCTGGAGCAGCACCGGTTCGACCGTTACAAGACCAAGCCGGCACCGGAGCGCGGCCCGCGGGTGCTGCTGAGCGGCGACGCTGCGCGGATCGGGGAGACGGTCCGGCTTGCCGAGGCGACCACACTGGTCCGCGATCTGGTCGACACGCCCGCCGCCGACCTCGGCCCGGCCGAGCTGGAGCAGGCCGTCCGCGACCGATCCGCTGATTGGGGGGCCGAGATCAGCGTCACGAAGGGCGACGCGCTGGAGCAAGGCTATCCGATGGTCGCCGCCGTTGGACGCGCGGCCGTACCGCAGCGGGCACCACGGATGATCGAGCTGACATGGGGCGATCCAAAGAACCCGCGAGTGGCGGTGATCGGCAAGGGCGTCTGCTTCGACAGCGGCGGGCTGGACATCAAGCCGGCCAGCGGCATGCGGCTGATGAAGAAGGACATGGGCGGCGCGGCGCACGCGCTGGCGCTGGCCGGACTGATCGTCGGCGGTCGGCTGCCCGTCCGGCTGCACCTGCTGATCCCGGCGGTCGAGAATGCGGTTTCCGGAAACGCCTTCCGGCCGGGCGACGTGCTGACCGCCCGCTCCGGAGTGACGGTGGAGATCGACAACACGGATGCGGAAGGCCGGTTGATCCTGGGTGACGCGCTGACTCGGGCCGGCGAGGAAAAGCCGGCGCTGATGATCGACTTCGCCACCCTGACCGGAGCCGCGCGAGTTGCGCTCGGCCCCGACCTGCCGCCGCTGTTCTGCAACGACGAGCCGGTGGCGGAGGCGATTCTTGCCGGTGCAAAGGCTGTGGACGACCCAGTGTGGCGGATGCCTTTGTGGGACCGCTATGAGGAGATGCTGAAGTCGGACATCGCCGACTTCGCCAACAGCGCCAACTCGCCCATGGCCGGCTGCGTCACGGCCGCCTTGTTCCTTCGCCGGTTCGTGCCGGAGGGCACCGCATGGGCGCACTTCGACACCTTCGCGTGGCGTCCGTCGGCTAAGCCGGGCCGTCCGGCGGGCGGCGATGCGCTTGGTCTGCGGGCCGCTTTTGCGGCTCTGGAGCGGCTGTTCGGCAGCGGCCTGCCCAGGCCTTGAGCGTTCTTTTTCGACCCAAACCCTGTCGGATACGCAACAATTCCGGCCCTGACCGGTTAACCGTGGACTGCGCCAATCCAAGGAGAGTCCAGTCCAATGAGCGAAGTATCGCTGAGCGGGTGGATGCGGGCGCTGGTCGGATATGTCCGCTCCGGCGAGCCGGATCTCACCAATCGGCAGATGGCTTTGCTGATGATCGTGTATCTGACGCCCGGGCCGCACACGGTGCGAGGGCTCGCGCGGATGCTCGGTGTCTCCAAGCCCGTCGTGACCCGCGCCTTGAACACGCTTGGTGCTCTCGGCTATCTGCGCCGCGAACGCGACCAGGACGACCGTCGCAATGTGTTCGTCGTCCGCACCAACAGCGGGGCAGATTTCCTTGAAGGCTTCAAGCGCAACATCCGCGGCACTGAGCGCGGCGGAGACGATGGGAGCGGAAGGCGCCCTGCCCTGTCGCAACTCGCCCACGCGGGCAGCTGAGGGCGGCTTCCGGCTTGCTGGGCCATCCAACCTGCCGGATGCGGCGTTTCACGCCTATCGCCGTGACCTCGCGGACGCTGCTCTCGCCGGACAGGTGATCGCATCCCACTACGCCGACCCGCTGGAGCGCCGTCTGGCATTCGCCGCACCGCTGCTTGCCGGACCTGATGAGGCGGCGGCGGTGCTGGCCGAGTTGCAGCCTGGCGACCTGCTGGAGATGCTGGACAACAGCCGCGGCTGGGCGTGGGGCTATGCCGGGCCGGAGCGGCGCGTCGGTTATGTGAAGAGCGCCGCGATCGGCGGCTAGCGTTTGTCCGAGGGCAACGCATACCTGGGCTCCTGTCAGCGCAGGAGCACATCCCTTACATCTCGCCGCGTGACCGGCGCAGCGCGTACCATTTCTGGACGTTGGCGTTGTGCTCGGCGAGGGTCTCGGCGAACACATGACCCCCGGTCCCATCCGCGACGAAGTACAGCGCCTTGGTCGGAGCAGGATCGAGAACGGCCGCGATGCTGTCACGGCCCGGATTGGCGATCGGACCGTCGGGCAGCCCTGGCTTGCGGTAGGTGTTGTAGCCGGTGTCGGCGTTCAGCTCGGAGCGACGGATGCGACGGCCGAGCGGCTTGCCCTTCGTGATAGGGTAAATCACCGTGGGATCGGCATCCAGCTTCATTCCGATGCGCAGGCGGTTGCAATAGACGCCCGCGACCGTGCGCCGCTCGGACGGTTTGCCAGTCTCCTTCTCGACGATCGAGGCGAGGGTTACGGCGTCGGCCCTGGAGGCGACCGGACAATTGTTGTTCGTCCGCTTGGCCCAGAGCTGGTCTAGCGTGCGGGTCATCGCGGCCTGCATGCGCGCGGCGATGGCGGCGCGGCTTTCGCCCCGTTTGTAGCTGTAGCTGTCGGGCAGCACCGCGCCTTCCGGAATGAATGGAACCGCGCCGCTGGCGTGCTGCAAGCCGGCAAGCTTTTCCTGCACGATGATCGAGGGTGTGCCCTCCGGGATCGTCACCAGGCGCTGCACCGGCTGTCCATGCTGGAGCAGGGCGAGCACCTTGGCGCCGCCCATGCCTTTTGGAATCTCGAACTCGCCGGCCTGGACCGGATCCCCCGAGCCGAACAGCCGGGCCATCAACCGGTAGGTACGGGCGCTGCCCGGGATCACCCCCTGCCGCTCGAGTTGTGCAGCGACCTTGGTGAGGGTTGAGCCTTCCTCGACGACCACCGTGTGCGGACCATCCTTGGGACCGGGAGCGGCCCACAGGAGGTAATAGGCACCGGCTCCGAGCAGGGAGCCGAAGACGGCGGCGATCAGGAGTGCGCGTTTCAGCATCTGGGTCCATTGTACCCCGGCGCAGGCCGGGGCACGTCCATCAATCGACCGCCCGCATCACCAGCGAAGCATTGGTGCCGCCGAAGCCGAAACTGTTGTTCAGCACAGCACGGACCCTGCGCTTCCTGGCCTTGTGCGGGACAAGGTCCACGCCATCGGTGCCCTCGTCGGGATCGTCCAGATTGAGCGTCGGCGGCACGATCTGGTCGCGGATCGCGAGAATGCAGAAGATGCTCTCCACGGCTCCGGCACCGCCCAGCAGATGCCCGATCGCCGACTTGGTGCTGCTCATCGACGCCCCGCCCAGGTCGTCGCCGAACACGCGCTTGGCCGCGCCAAGCTCGATCGTGTCGGCCATCGTCGAGGTGCCGTGGGCATTGATATAGTCGATGTCGCCCGGTTGCAGGCCGGCCTTCCTCAGCGCCATCAGCATCGCCAGCTCGGCACCTTTCCCCTCCGGGTGCGGCGCAGTGACGTGATAAGCATCGCCCGACAGGCCATAGCCGACCACCTCAGCGTATATCTTCGCTCCGCGCGCCTTGGCGTGCTCATATTCCTCGAGCACGATGACGCCCGCCCCTTCGCCCATGACGAACCCGTCGCGCCCCTTGTCGTACGGCCGGCTCGCCTGCTCCGGACGGTCGTTGAAGCTCATGTTGAGCGCTCGCGCCTGCGCGAAGCCGGCAACGCCGATCGGGCAGATGGTCGCCTCGGCCCCGCCCGCCAGCATGATATCAGCATCGTCTTCGCGGATCATCCGCGCCGCGTCGCCAATCGAGTGCGCGCCAGTCGAGCAGGCGGTCACGACCGAGTGATTGGGCCCCATCAGGCCGTACTTGATGCTCACCTGCCCCGAGATGAGGTTGATCAGCCGCCCATGGACAAAGTGCGGGCTGACCCGGCTCGGCCCCTTGTCGGCCAGGATCAGCGACTCCTTTTCGATCCCCGGCAGGCCGCCGATTCCGGAGCCGATCGAACAGCCGGCGCGCAGCCGCATCGCCTCGCCCATCTCGCTCAGACCAGCATCCTCGATGGCCTGCCCGGCCGCGTCGATGCCATAGACGATGAACGGGTCGACCTGCCGCTGGACCTTGTGGTCGACGCGCCGGTCCGGGTCGAAGCCGTATTCGTGATCCTTGGGCTTCACCTCGCAAGCGATGCGGCACTTCTGATCGGATGCGTCGAAACGTGTGATGGGCCCCGCGCCGCTCTTGGCTGCAAGGATGTTTGACCAGGTGGTTTCCACGTCAGCCCCCAACGGGGTGACGAGGCCTAGACCAGTGACCACTACTCGGCGCATCGCCTCACTCCATCTCGCTCATATGCAAACGGCCTCCCGATGAGCCGGGAAGCCGTTCGTGCCGCCTTGTCTTTCGTCCACTGTCAGGCGGCAGTCGGCCAATCAGCCCTGGTTCTGGTCGATGTAGCTGATCGCGTCCTTGACGGTGGTGATCTTTTCCGCGGCGTCATCGGGGATTTCGACCCCGAACTCTTCCTCGAACGCCATGACCAGCTCGACGATGTCGAGGCTGTCGGCACCCAGGTCGTCGATGAAGCTGGCGTCCTCGGTCACCTTATCGGCTTCCACGCCGAGATGCTCGACGACGATCTTCTTTACGCGTTCCGCGGTCTCGCTCATGTCAGTCTTTCCTCCTGTATGGAATTTGGGCTCTGCCCTAGCGGCGGCGCGGAGCGGCGGCAAGTCTCGGCTTGGCTTGTGGGAATGCGCCGCTTAGGCCTCCCCAGGATGAAGGTCGCACGCCCACTTACTGCTGGTGAAATCGAGCTGTGCCGAAGCGTCTTCGGCGACGCCGTGGAGTACGACCGCGTGCGGCTGGTGCGGGGGAAGTGGTGGCCGCTCCAGCCCCGCGGGATCGTCATGGCGCCGACCGGCAACATCCATTTCCACCCGGCAGACCCGCGCTGGTCGGACGATTTCGTCCAGGCGTCGCTCAGCCTCCAAGGCCTGTTCATCCATGAGATGACCCACGTCTGGCAGACACAGACTCGCGGGCGGTTCTATCTGCCGCTGATGCGGCACCCTTTCTGCCGCTACGCCTACCAGTTCGTCCCGGGCCGGACCTTCGACCGGTACGGGTTGGAGCAACAGGCCGAGATCGTCCGCCACGCCTTTCTGCAAAGCCGCGGTATCAAGCTTGCCGGCATGGCGGATCCCGCGATCCTGCCCTTCGTCGCAGCCGCAGACACGAGCGCCACTGCCTGACTGTCACCTAGTCGCAACAATGTGCGTCAGAACAAGGTCGGTTCGGGAGCGCAACCTTTTCGTTCCCTCCTGCGCAAGATAGCCTCCCCTCCAGCAAACTTCAGGGGGATCGATCGATGGGACATTGCAAAGTTCTCGTTCAGGGCCTGCTTGCCGGCACTGCATTGATCGCGGTTCCCAATTCGGCGCTTGCCCAGACCACCCAGGAGGAGTCGGCCCAAGCTGCGAACCAGCCCGACGATATCGCTCCGACCGAGATCATCGTCACCGCGACCAAGCGTGCGTCGACCGTCCAGGACGTCCCCTTTTCGATCAACGCGCAAACTCAGGAAGACATCCAGCGAGCGAATGCGCAGACGATCGAGGACATCAGCCGCAATGTCGCGGGCCTAACGATCCAGAACCTGGGGCCGGGCCAGAGCCAGGTTTCGGTCCGCGGCGTTTCGGCCGGGCAGATCGTCCGCGACCAGCCAGGCGTCAAGGAACAGGTCGGCGTCTATCTCGACGAGAGCGTGGTCTCCGTGTCGCTGTTCACGCCCGACTTCGACCTGTTCGACCTGAACCGCGTGGAGACCCTGCGCGGGCCGCAGGGCACCCTATTCGGCTCGGGCTCGGTCGGCGGCACCGTACGCTACATCACCAACCAGCCTCGGCTCGGCCGCACGGAAGGGCTGGTTGAGGGGAACGTCAACATCGTCGACGAAGGGGACCTCGGCTACCATCTCAAGGGTGCTATCAACGTTCCGCTCGGTTCGACCGCAGCGATCCGCGCAGTGGCTTACGGCACCCATTATGCCGGCTTCATCGACGCGGAGGGGCCGGGGGGCGGCAAGGACGTCAACGACGGCTCGCGGGTGGGCGGCCGGCTATCGCTGCTGTGGGAGCCCACCGACGCCATCAAGATCACTCCGCGCGCCGTTTATCAGGTGATCCGCGCCAATGGCTTCAACCGCGAGGAGGTGTTCAACCTCTACGCCAACCCGCTTACCACCACCCGCCCGCAGGTGGACCTCGGCAAGCGCGAGCAGTTCCTGCTGCTCGAAGAGGATTTCAAGGACGAGACACTGCTGGCCGATCTGACCGGCAGTATCGACCTTGGCGGCGTCGAGCTCGCCTCCGTCACAAGCTACATCAACCGCGACATCCTGGTCAGCCGCGATGCCTCCGCTTTGTCCGGGTCGGTGTCGGACGATCTCGGCTTCGTCGATGCGGCGATCCTGCTTCCGTCCAACCTTCGCGACCGGACGGACCTCAAGCAATGGACGCAGGAGTTGCGGCTGGCCTCCACGGGCGACAGCCCATTCCAGTGGGTCCTCGGCGGCTTCTATTCGACCGTCGACCGCAAATATCGCCAGCGCCTTCCCACTCCCGGCTACGACGCGTTCGACGACGCGTTCCTCGCCGGGCTGTGCTTCACCCCGGCACCCGGCTCACAGCCCGCCTGCCGCTCGCCGGGAGTGCCGCTCCAGTCGTCCGATCTCGCTAACGGCTTCCCGGCGGATTCGCCCTACAACGCCGACCTGCCCTACGACATCAAGCAAAGGGCGGTGTTCGGGGAAGCGAGTTATGACTTCGGCCAGATCAAGCTGACTGGCGGCGCGCGATATTACGACTTCGACGAGAAGCGCGACTTCGTTTCGGGCGGTCTGTTCTCCAATGGCGACACCCGGATCGGCGACAAGACGTCGTCGAAGGGCGTCAGCCCACGCGCGATCGTCACCTACGAAGCGAACCGCAACCTCAGCGTCAACGTCCAGGCGGCGAAGGGCTTTCGCCTGGGCGGGGTCAACGACCCGCTTAACCTGCCGCTTTGCTCGGACACTGACGAGGCGCTGTTCGGCCCGTTTGCTGGCGCCTATGATGATGAAACACTGTGGAACTACGAAGCCGGCGTGAAATACTCGCGGGGACCGGTGACGTTCAACGCCGCGGCGTTCAAGACGAAGATCAAGGACCTGCAGGTCACACTGGACGCGGGGAGCTGTTCCTCGCGAATCGTGTTCAACGTCGACAAGGCCCATACTCAGGGCGTGGAAGCGGAGTTCAACGTCCGCCCGGCACAGGGGCTCGACCTGTCGTTCGCTGGAAGCCTGGTTGAGGCGGAGTTCGACACGACGCTGCCGGGCGCGCTTGCCACCACAACCGGTATCCGCGACGGCAACCGGCTGCCCACCGTGCCAAAGTACCAGTTCGCGTTCACGGCCAATTATGGCCAGCGCTGGGGAACGGGCGACTGGTATGTGAACGCCAGCTATCAAAGGGTCGGAAGCCGCTTCACCCAGCCGGCGGACCAGGAGAACAATCCGCGGACGTTCTTCTACGGCAACAATTTCGGCGGGATCCCGGCGACTGCCGGGACCACGCTGGACCTGAAGCTGCCAGCCTACGACCTGGTCAGCCTGTCCGCAGGGATGAGCTTCGACACCGGGCTTGAGCTGGTGGCTTACGCCAACAACCTATTCGACGAGAATCCCAAGCTGTCGTTCGACAAGGAGCGCGGTGGGCGAGCGCGGCTCGGCTTCAACGTGGGTCAGCCGCGGACCATCGGCCTGACGATCCGGCAGCGGTTCGGGCAATAACTCAAACCCTCTCCCGCTTGCGGGAGAGGGGCTCAGGCCTTGGCTACTCCGACCAGCGCGGGCCGCAGGAGGCGATCCTTGAGCATGTAGCCGGCCTGCATCTCCTCGACGATCGTGCCCGGCTCGGCCTCCGCGTGCGGAACTTCGATCATCGCCTGATGCTTGTTGGGGTCGAGCGCCTGGCCCTTGGCCTCGACCCTCGTGATGCCGTTGCGCGCGAAAATCGCGTCAAGCTCGCGCGCGGTGGCCTCGATGCCCTCCAGGAAGTTGCGGAACCGTTCGTCTTCGCGCGCGCCATCCGGCACGTGCGACAGCGCGCGGTCGAGATTGTCCTTCACGCTCAACATGTCGCGGGCAAAGCCGGTGTTTGCATAAGCCGCGGCCTGGACCTTCTCGCCCTCCAGCCGGCGGCGGACGTTCTGCACCTCGGCAGCGGCGTAGAGCGCCTTCGCGTTCGCCTCCTCCAGCTGCTTTTCAAGTTCCGCCACCCGATCATGCTCCTGCAGTTCCGGAGCGTCGGCGGCGGTTTCGGCGCGAATTTCCTTGGCCTCGTCATGAAGCTTGTCGTTCATCATCCCATCAATCTCGTAAGTGCTTGAGCTGTGTAATCCACCATGGGCACCACGCGCGCATAGTTCAACCGCGTGGGGCCAATCACGCCGACGACCCCTATGACTTGCCCCTCACTCCCGCGATAGGGCGCGGCAATGACACTGGAGCCCGAAAGGGCGAACATCCGGTTCTCGCTGCCGATGAATATCCGGCACCCCTGCCCGTCGCGCGCGCCTTCCAGCAGGCGGACGATTTCCTGCCGGTCCTCAAGCTCGTCCAGCAGCCGGCGGACCCGGTCGAGGTCGGCAGCGGCCGCCTCGTCGATAAGGTTCGCCTGACCACGGACGATCAGGATCGGGCGCCGGCTTCCGTCCTCGCGCCACTCGGCCATGCCGGAAGCGACCAGTTCGGCGGCGGCAAGGTCGATCGCCTCGCGCCGCTCCCGGATTTCTGTGCGCAGCCGCGCCTCGGCCTCGGCGAGGGTCAGGCCGGACAAGCGGCTGGTGACGTAGTTCGCCACTTCGGCCAGCGCCGGGGCGGCCATGCCGGGCGGCAGGTCGACAACGCGATTCTCGACGTTTCCGTCCGCCCCGACCAGCACTGCGAGCGCCTGCCCCGGACCTAGCGGCACGAACGACAACTGCCGCAACTGCAGCTCCGCCTTCGGTGCGACCACCACGCCGGCGCAGGCCGACAGGCCGGACAGGGCGGCGGTGGCGTTGGCGAGCGCTTCCTCGATCGGCCGGTCGCGAATCTGCCGCTCGATCACGGCGCGCTCCTGCTTGCCGGGCAAGTGGGCCTGCATGATCCCATCGACGAACAGGCGCAGGCCGCTCTCGGTTGGGATCCGGCCGGCCGAGGTATGCGGATGAGTGAGGAGTCCGCGCTCCTCCAGCTCCTGCATCACGGAGCGGATCGAGGCTGGCGAGAGGTTCACGGTTCCGGCAAGGATCTTCGATCCGACCGGCTGGCCGCGCTCCAGATACGCCTCAACCACCAGGCCGAAGATGGACCGCATGCGGTCGGTAAGTTCTCCGATCGGTGGGGACATGGGCGTGGATGTAGGCGAGCGCCGCCGTCCCCTCAATCCGTCAGGTTCGAGCGACGCCGAGAAACAGCCTCGACTGCGCTCGGCAGTGCCCCTCGACTTCGCTCGGGGCGAACGGGTAAGGGGCGGCGCACACCATTATCAGGAGACCTCAATGCGCCCGAGCGGCCGCGCCCCCGACCAGATGCGCCAGCTGAGCTTTGAGCCCGGCTTTACCCGCCACGCCGAAGGCAGCTGCCTGGTCGGCTTCGGCGACACGCGCGTGCTGGTTACCGCCTCGGTGGAGGAGAAGGTGCCGCCTTTCCTGCGCGGCAAGGGCCAGGGCTGGGTCACCGCCGAATACGGCATGCTGCCGCGGGCCACCCACACCCGCGGCGCGCGCGAGGCGGCCAAGGGCAAGCAATCGGGTCGAACGCAGGAAATTCAGCGCCTGATCGGCCGCTCGCTCCGGGCGGTAGTCGACCTGCAGAAGCTGGGCGAGCGGCAGATCGTGGTCGATTGCGACGTGATCCAGGCGGATGGTGGGACGCGGACAGCCGCGATCTCCGGCGCCTGGGTGGCTTTGCGCCTGGCTGTAAACGGCCTGATGCCGCAGCTTTCGGGCGACCCGATCCGCACCCAGGTCGCGGCGGTCTCGTGCGGCATTCATGGCGGCTCGCCCGTGCTCGACCTGGATTATGTCGAGGATTCCACCGCCGGGAGCGACGGTAATTTCGTGCTCACCGCCGATGGCGCGATCGTCGAAGCGCAGCTGACGGCCGAGGGCGAGACCTTTGACGAGGAAGGCCTGCTCCGGCTGCTGCGCCTGGCGAAGATCGGATGCGGCGAAATCTTCGAAGCGCAGCGCAAGGCTGTCGCGCGATGAGGAGCATCGGCCCCAAGCTGGTCATCGCGACTCATAATGCGGGCAAGCTGCGCGAGATCCGTGAGCTGCTGGCCCCGTTCAATATCGAGTGCGTCGGCGCTGGCGAGCTCGACCTCCCCGAGCCGGAGGAAACCGGGGTCACCTTCGTCGACAATGCGGAACTGAAGGCGCGCGAGGCGGCCGACCTGTCCGGCTTGCCGGCGCTCGCCGACGACAGCGGGCTCTGCATCGATGCGCTGGGCGGCCGGCCCGGCATCCATTCGGCACGCTGGGCGGAAGATGAGGCCGGCACGCGCGACTGGATGCGGGCGATGGAAAGGGTGCAGTCTGAACTCGAAGCGGCCGGACCGGACGCCAGCCGCGACGCGCATTTTGTTTGCGCCCTGGCGCTCGCCTGGCCCGAGGACGGACAGGCCGAGGCGTTCGAGGGCAAGGTCCATGGAACGCTCGTGTGGCCGCCGCGCGGGGAAAATGGCTTCGGCTACGATCCGATCTTCGTACCGACCGACGGCGAGCAGACGTTCGGAGAAATGGCGCCTGCGGACAAGCATGCGATCAGCCATCGGGCCGATGCGTTCCGCAAGCTGGTCGAGGCGCTCGGCTGAAGCCCTGTCCTACAGCATGCTCCTTGCGCTATCGGCGCGGAGATGATGCGTGTCCGCCCCTCCCCGGCTGATCAAGTGAGCGAATGGCGCGCCCTTGCTGCTGCCCGACAGACACCCGCGTCAGTGAGAACATTGTGAACATTCGCGTCCAAGGCGTGGACCTGGCGCTCTACGTCCACTGGCCGTTCTGCGTCAGCAAGTGCCCTTACTGCGACTTCAACAGTCATGTGCGCGCCTCGATCGATCAGGACGCCTGGCGCGACGCCTTGCTCGCGGACCTGGCTCATGAAGCGGCACTGCTCCCGGGGCGCCGGCTGACCAGCATCTTCTTCGGGGGAGGTACGCCTTCGCTGATGGAGCCGGCCACCGCCGAAGCGATCATCCGGGCGGCGACCGGGCACTGGGCGCCGGCGGACGACCTGGAGATCACGCTCGAAGCCAATCCCTCCTCGGTCGAGGCGGAGCGTTTCGCCGATTTGGCAGCGGCGGGGGTGAACCGGGTCAGCCTGGGGCTCCAGTCGCTCGACGACGACGCGCTTGCCTTTCTTGGCCGGGCGCACTCGGTCGGCGAAAGCCTCCAAGCACTGGACATTGCGCAACACAGCTTCAAGCGGGTGAGCTTCGACCTTATCTATGCCCTGCCCGGTCAGACTATCGCGGAGTGGCAGGCGATGCTGCAGCGGGGGCTCGCGTTCGGCACGGGCCATCTGTCCCTTTATCAGCTGACCATCGAGCCGGGGACGCGCTTTGCCACGCTGCTTGCGGCGGGGAAGTTTACGCCACTCAACGCTGACGCATCTGCCGACCTGTTCGAGCTGACCGCGGCAATGACCGACGCTGCCGGAATTCCCGCTTACGAGATCAGCAACCATGCGCGCGCCGGGCAAGAAAGCCGCCACAACCTGACCTACTGGCGTTATGGCGATTATGCGGGCGTGGGCCCCGGGGCGCACGGCCGGCGGCTTGGCCTGCGGACGGTGCGTCATCGCAAGCCGGAGAACTTCACTGCCGCAGTTGCGCGCAACGGCCATGGCATGGTGGAGGAAGAAGCGCTCTCCCCGATCGAGGCCGCGGACGAGGCGCTGGTGATGGGATTGCGGCTGGCGGAGGGGATCGATCCCGCCGCGATCGCCGGTCGCTTCGGGCTGGCCTCCGTCGTGGACCAGCGCGCTGTTGCCAGACTGGTCGCCAGCGGTCACCTGGAGTGGGTCGGCTCACGGCTCCGCACCACCGCGGCCGGGCGATTGCTGCTGGACCATGTCCTTGGCGCGATCGCGGCGGTTCAGCCAATGCTGAGACGCGAGGTCCCGGCAATCGCCTAGAAGTGCGCCGGCGCAGGCGAGACGACCGTGCTTCCGCCCGCCGTCACCTGCCGCACCTCGAATGCGCGCTGGACGATGCCGTTTCGACCGAAGCGGAAGATGCCGTCGACCCCCTCATACCCATCCCCTTCCAGCAATCCGCGCTCGGGAAAGCGGCGGCCGAGCGACCAGTCCCGGGCCGCGCGGACGGTGAGCAGGACCGAGTCGTAGCCGAGCGTCGCCAGCCGCACTGGTGAGGCATCGTAGCGTGCCTTGTAGCGGCTCGCGAACTGGCCGAAGCGGGTGTCGGACGGTGCCGCGAACCAGGCGCCGCGAAGGCGGGCGATTCTGCCCAGTGTCCGGTCACCCGCCCATAGGGTGGAGCCCAATAGCCGCGGCCCGGCCCTGATCTGCGGGGCCGCGGCGGCAGCTGGCCGGCCGCCCTCGGCGATGAGGGCCGCATCGAACCCGCCAGCGGCGTTAAGCCGCCGAGCCGCGGCGCGCGCGTCTTCCGGCCGAGCATAGGTTTCGACCCGAACCACCTGTCCTCCCGACCGCTGCGCACCAGCGAGCAATGCCTCGCTCGAGCGCTGACCGTATGGGTTTGCCGGAACCAGGCCGGCGAACCGCACGGCGCCGGCCTGCCGGGCATGGCCGATCACCCGCTCGATCGCTTGTCCGGGAACGAAGCCCAGGATGTACACGCCGTCGCCAGCGACCGTGACGTCATTGGAATAGGAGATCACCGGCACCCGGGCGCGGCGGGCAATCGGCGCGACGGCGCGGGCTTCGTCGGCCAGCAATGGCCCCAAGATGAGCCGGCTGCCGTCGCCGATCGCCCGGGACGCAGCCGCCGCGGCTCCAGCCTCCATCGTGTCGTAGAGGCTGAGGCGGATCGAGCGGTTGCCGCTGTCCTGCAAAGCGAGTTGCGCCGCATTGGCGATCGCTCCGCCGACCGCCGCGTCGGGGCCGGTCATTGGCACCAGCACCGCGACTTCGTGGACCGAGGGGACGCCAGGTTCAGGTCGGGGGAAGTCGGCTCGCGGACCGCCGCGGCAGTTCGCGAGCATCAGCATTCCAACCGCAACCGCGACGAATGCGAACCGGTGGCGCGCTTGCGGCGAAGGCAGGGTTGGTGTCATGGCCTGACCACCCTCATGAACGATCCCCTTCCCCCCGGTTTGTACATCGTCGCCACGCCCATCGGCAATCTTGGCGACCTGAGCCCGAGGGCCGCGGACACGCTGCGGCGGGTGCAACTGGTCCTGGCCGAGGACAAGAGGGTCAGCGCGCGCCTGCTCGCTCATGCCGGATCGACCGCAAGGATGATGGCTTACCACGACCATTCAAGCGAGGCGCAGCGGGATTTGGTTCTAGCCCGGCTAGCTGGAGAAGCCGTGGCGCTGGTCAGCGATGCTGGTACGCCGCTGATTTCCGACCCCGGATACAAGCTGGTTCGCGCCGCCCGCGCCGCCGGGCACGCGATCCATACGATCCCAGGTCCCTGCGCCGCGATTGCGGCCCTGACCCTGGCTGGACTGCCAACCGATCGATTCCTGTTCGCCGGCTTCCTGCCGGTCAAGGCAAAGGCGCGGCAGGAAGCGATCGCGGAGTTGAACGCGATCCGCGCCAGCCTGGTATTCTATGAAAGTGGACCACGCCTTGCCGAAGCGCTCGGCGACCTTTCCATTGGGCTGGGCAAGCGGGATGGGGCAGTCGCGCGGGAGATCAGCAAGCTTTACGAGGAATGCGTCACCGGCACCCTGGCGGAACTCGCGGACCGCTATGTCGAGGCTCCGCCAAAGGGAGAGATTGTAATCGTGGTCGGTCCTCCTCCCGCCGTTGAAGAGGCGAGTGACGCGGCGCTGGACCAGGCCTTGGACGAGGCGCTGAAGAGCATGACCGCCTCACGCGCCGCCGCCGCCGTCGCCGCCAACTTGGGCGTGCCGCGGAAGCGGGCATACGCCCGGGCGCTCGAGCGGGCGCGATGAACCGGCACTCCGCGGAACGACGCGGACGCAAGGCGGAGACGCTTGCTGCCTGGTGGTTGCGGCTCAAGGGGTGGCGCATTCTTGCGCAGCGCGCGCGGGTGCCAGGCGGCGAGGTCGACCTGGTCGCTCGGCGGGGCCGCACCCTCGCCTTCGTCGAGGTCAAGGCGCGGGCAAGCGAGCAATCGGCGGCGCTCAGCCTTGACCGCAACCGCCTGCGACGGGTTGCAGTCGCGGCCGAGCGGCTGAGTGCGCGATATGGAGAAGGCTGCGACACCATCCGGCTCGACGCAATCTACGTTGTGCCACGCCGACTGCCTCGTCACATCGCCGATGTTTGGAGCGGGTGACAAAGCCCTGACGCTCCACTAGGCGGCTCACCCTATGCCGTTGACCGTTGCCGTCCAGATGGATCCGTTGGAGTCGATCGCCATCGCGGGCGATTCCACCTTTGCGCTGATGCTGGAGGCGCAGGCCCGCGGACACCGGCTGTTCCACTATCTGCCGCAGGACCTGACCTACGAAAATGGGCGGCTTCGCGCTGCGGGGCGCTTCGTCACCGTCCAGCGCACCGAAGGCGATCACTTCCGCGCGGAGCCGGACAGTGTCCTCGACCTGGAGGGCGCAGCGGACGCCGTGCTGATGCGGCAGGACCCGCCGTTCGACATCGCCTACATCACCGCAGCGCATCTGCTCGAGCGGCTCGAGGGCAAGACCCTGGTCGTGAACAATCCCCGCAGCGTCCGCGACGCGCCGGAAAAACTGTTCGTCCTCGACTTCGCGGAATTCATGCCGCCGACCATGATCACGCGGTCGTGGGAGGAACTGAGCGCCTTTCACCGGCTTCATGGCCAAATCGTGCTGAAGCCGCTGCACGGCAATGCCGGCGCCGCCGTGTTCAAGATCGGCGAAGACGGGGGCAATCTGCGGGCGCTGGCCGAGCTGTTCTCCGAAGTGTGGAAAGAACCATTCATCGCCCAAGCCTTTCTTCCGGCGGTCACGGACGGCGACAAGCGCATCATCCTCGTCGACGGAGAGCCGGCTGGCGCGATCAACCGGAGGCCGAGCCATGGAGAAATCCGCTCTAACCTCGCCGCAGGGGGCACCGCCGAACCGACTGATCTGACCCAGCGAGAGCGGGAGATCTGCGCAGCGCTCGGTCCGGAGCTGAAGGCGCGCGGACTGCTCTTAGTCGGCATCGACGTGATCGGCGGCATGCTGACCGAGATCAACGTGACCTCGCCAACCGGCATCGTCGCAATGGACCGCTTCACCGGCGGAAATACGCCCGGGCTGATCTGGGATGCAATCGAGCGCCTTGCCGCTGCCGAGGTGGCCTGACCATGGCCGATTGGGTAATCGAGCTGATCGAGCAGGCCGGCTACCTGGGCGTCGCCTTCCTGATGTTCCTCGAGACGATCTTCCCGCCGATTCCGTCGGAGGTGATCATGCCTGTCGCGGGAGTCGCGGCGGCGCGGGGAGATCTGTGGCTGCCCGGGGTCATCGCCAGCGGGACCGCGGGGGCAATGCTGGGCAACATCGTCTGGTACCTCGCCGCGCGCGCGCTTGGGATCATCCGGCTTCGACCTTTGATCGACAAGCACGGCCGGTGGCTGACCATGAACTGGCACGAGGTAGAGCGTGCAGAGCGCTGGTTCCGCACCCACGGCACCTTCTTCGTCTTCCTCGGCCGGATGCTGCCGACGGTTCGCAGTCTGGTGTCCGTACCGGCGGGTCTGCTGAAGATGCGCTTCCGCACCTTTCTGGTAGCATCCACCATCGGCACTGCCGGGTGGACCACCATGCTCGCTTACGCCGGCTTCAAGCTGCGCGAGAACTTCACCGAAGTGGACCAATGGCTGGGGCCGGTTTCCAACGCCATTCTGCTGACGCTGGCGCTCGGCTATCTGTGGCGGCTGTGGACCTACAAGCCGGCGGAAAAGAAGTAGTCCGCACCGCTTTGGACGGGCTGACAGGGTCGCGGCAAGGGTCGGCCGGTTAGGCGGGCTTGTCCGCGCTGCGGTGCCGCTCCCCACCGGCACGGCCGCGCGGCATCACGCCCGCGGGTGCGCGTGGCGGTAAACGTCGAGGAGCCGAGCGGCATCGACCCCGGTGTAGATCTGGGTCGACGACAGGCTGGCGTGCCCGAGCAACTCCTGAAGCGAGCGCAGATCGGCTCCTCCCGCCAGCAGGTGGGTGGCGAAACTGTGTCGCAGGGCGTGGGGCGTAAGGCTGTCGGGTAAACCAAGACGCCGCCGCGCCGCCTGCACGGCGCGGCGGACCAGGTCGGCGTTGAGCGGCCCGCCGCGCGCGCCGACAAACAAGGGCGCTTTGCCGGCGATCGGCCATGGACACTGCCGGACATAGTCGGCGATCGCCTCGCGCACTGCCGGGATCAGCGGCACCACCCGCGGCTTGTTGCGCTTGCCGACCACTCGCAGCGTCGGCCCTAGCGGCAGGTCTCGGGCAGTCAGCGACATGGCTTCCGCAACCCGCAGGCCAGAGCCGTAGAGCAACAGCAGGATGGCCGTGTCGCGCGCGCCGATCCATGGCTGGGACGCCCATTCCCCCGCATCTTCCGCCAGAGCGACCGCATCATCCGGAGCCGCCGGGCGCGGCAAGGTGCGCGGGCGGCGCGGCGCACGGGTACGCGGCAGTTGCGGCGCTTCGCCCATCTCCTCCGCGGCGAAGCGAAGGAAGGCACGAACAGCGGACAGTTCGCGAGCAGCGGACGATGGCCCGAGACCGCTTGAGCGGCGATCGGCAAGAAAGGCGCGCATGTCGACCGGCTCGACGGCCAGCAGCGAGAACCGGCCAAGCGCCTCGCCGCGGTGCCGCGCCAGAAAGTCGAGGAAGCGGTGAGCGGTCGAAAGATAGGCGCGCACGGTATGAGCGCTGCGCCGACGGTCGTGGGCGAGATGCTGCCCGAAGCGGGCGGCGAGTTGCCGAACGGGATCGGGGTCTAGGGGTTCAGCGTCCACCGCTGGATCATAGCGGACAGGCTGCGGCCGAGGAACAGCAGCAATTCCGACCCATGCCGGCCGTCGAGCTGCTGCCCGGCACGCTGGCCGAGCGCGATCAGACCGACAGGAGCGTCGCTTTCGAGCCGGATCAGCGCTTCGGCGCGGATCAGGTCGCAGGCCGGGCCGAACAGGGGATGGCCGCGATCGACGCTGCGCAAAACGACTCCGTCGACCTGCCGAAGCGAGCGCTGCAGCATCTGCGGATCGACCAGCTGCACCCCGCCTGAATCAACCCGGAAGCCACGCTCGCCGACAATCAGCGCCAGGGCGACGGCATCGATTCCGAGCATCAGCGGCCATTCCTGCGTCACCACATGCAGAAGGGAGTCGAAGCTGTCCGCCTCCATTGCCGACAGGACGGCGGAGTGGATCGACGACACGGCACCCGAATGGCCGCGGGCAAAGGCGAGCAGATCCTGATTGGCTTCTTCGGCCGCGGCGCACCGCTCGCGCAGCCTGGCCAGCGCATGGTCCTCGAACTGGATCACCCGTCCCATACCGAGAGGATGTCGCAGGAGAAGGTTAATTTCCAGTGGCTGGGTACACTGCGCCAGCCGCAGCTAGCCGATCGACTGTCCCGTCGCCTGCCAGTCCTTGAGGAAGCTGGCGATACCGTTGTCGGTCAGCGGATGCTTGAACAACTGGTGGATGATCTTGGGCGGCGCGGTCATCACGTCCGCACCGAGCTTGGCGGCTTCGACGACGTGCATCGGATGGCGCACGCTGGCGACCAGTATCTGCGTTGGGAAATCGTAATTGTCGTAGATCATCCGAATGTCGGCGATCAGGTCCATGCCGTTGAATCCGACGTCGTCGTGGCGGCCGACGAACGGCGAGATGTAGGTCGCGCCCGCCTTGGCGGCGAGCAGTGCCTGAGCGGCGGAGAAGCACAGGGTGACGTTCACCTGGGTCCCCTCACCCGTCAGCCTGGCGCAGGTCTTGAGCCCGGCCGGGGTCAGCGGCACCTTGATAGCCACGTTGTCGGCGATTTTCCGCAGAACCTCTGCCTCGCGCATCATTTCGTCATGGTCCAGTGCGACCACCTCGGCGCTGACCGGACCCGGGCAGATCGCGGCGATCTCGCGAACCGTTTCGATGAAGTCGCGTCCGGCCTTGTGCACCAGCGTCGGATTGGTCGTCACGCCGTCGAGCAGGCCAGTCTCGGCAAGCTCGCGGATCTCGGCGCTATCGGCGGTGTCGGCGAAGAACTTCATCATGGTGTCCTGTGGTGCGGAAAAGTTGCGCGGGCCTTAGCGGCTGGGCACAAGAGCGTCCATGACCGAACATCTGCTCGTCGAACGCCGCGGGGCACGTCTGGCCCTCACCATGAACCGTCCGGAGCGCCGCAATGCCATCACCGTGGCGATGTATGCGGCGCTTGCCGATGCCATCGCCGCGGCCGCCGCGGATGAGAGCGTTCGGGTGATCACCCTGGAGGGCGCAGGCGAGGATTTCACGGCCGGCAACGACCTTGGCGACTTCATGAACGAGCTGCCGCAGGACGGCAGCGATATTCCGGTGTGGCGCCTGCTTCGCGCTCTGGCGGTCAACCCCGTGCCGCTGGTCGCCGCGGTCCACGGCAATGCAGTCGGTATCGGAACCACCATGCTGTTCCACTGTGACCTGGTGGTGGCCGAGGACGGCAGCCGCTTCCACATGCCGTTCGTAGACCTGGGTCTGGTTCCAGAAGCCGCAAGCTCCCTCCTCTTCCCCCGGCTGGCGGGTCGCCGCGCGGCAGCGCGGCACCTGCTGCTGGGCGAGGCATTCGGTGTGGTGGAGGCGGAGCGTTACGGGCTGGTCAGCCACAGCGCGGCAAAGGGCGAACTTGGCGCAACACTTGAGGCCGTCGTCGCTGCGCTGCTTGCCAAGCCGGCCGAAGCGCTGCGGCTGACGCAGGCGCTGCTGCGCGGAAGAGATCAGGCCGACGTGCTTGCCCGCATGGAGCTGGAGAACCGGCACTTCTCGGAACGGTTGACGTCCGACGGGGTGAAGGGGGCGATCCAGGCGTTTTTCGCTGCCCGTGCAAGCCGAGCCTAGCTGGCGACCCAGACCCGCTTCGACTTGGTGATTGTGACGTTCGGCCCGGGGAAGATCAGAAGGGTAGTCGGCTGGGTATAGGTGACCGTCAGGTCCTTGTAGCCGGCCTTGCTTTCGTCGACGCCTGCCGTGGCAGGATCGTCCACCGGATCTGCCGCCTTGTTGGTGAACGTGCCCGATTTGATGCCCCAGACCGACGCTGACATCTTGGTTTCAATCTGGCTGTTGGTCGGCTTCGGAAACAGGGTTGCATAGCGCGCGCCCTGCCCCAAGGCATTCTGAATCCCCGAGTTGGCATTGTAGACAAGCCCAAGCTGAAGGATCGTCCAGATCAGGATGACGAAGCAGGGCAGAGCAAAGGCCAGCTCGATGATCGCCGTCCCCTGCTGGTCCCGAAAGAGAGTAGGTGAGCACTTCATGCGGTCCTCATTCCGGCCTCGGCCCTGATCAGGTAGGTGCCGTCCGCTTGCTTGGTGCCGAGGTTCAGGCTCGAGAAGAATGGCTTGTAGTTGTCGGTGACGGTGATCAAAATGTAATGGGACTCCCGCTCGGTGGATGCGCAAGGCGTTCCGTCCGAGTAGCCTTCGGCATCGACTGTCGTGTCGGGCATCTTCTTGCCGTCGCAGTAACGGGGGAATTGCACCGACACCTGGCTGGCCTTGACGTTGGCCTGAAGCGCCACCTCATCGGCAATGGTCCCCTGCACGGTCTTGAGTTCGGTCGTCTGCATGACCTTTTCGATGGCGCGGTGCGCCCCCTGCTCCAGCGCGAGCTTTCGGCTGTAGGCATTGCTGACGTCCGTCACGACCATGATGAGGCCGGCGAGAATCGGAGCGGCAAAGGCAAGCTCGATGACGGCAGCGCCGCGCTGGTCCTGGGCGAGATTCGGAAGCAGCGGGAGCATCAGGCCACCAATCGGATGCGGCTGCCGGCGCCGGTAATCGGATTGAGTCCTTCGGCCGCGCACTCGCTGCCCATCTTCATCTTGCTGTTGCCGCTAAAGTCGACCCGCATGGCGACAAGCTGCATGCAGATGGCGGTGCTGCTTCCCCCGCCGTTGTACAGGATCGATCGGCTGGGCGTGTAGACCACTCCCTGAACACCCCCGGTGCTGTTGCCGTTGATATGATTGGTCCCGCGCTTGCCGTCGTCGCCAGCGAGACGATCCTGGTAGATGGCGATGCCGCGATAGGTTGCGCCGGTCGTGGTCGGCGCCTTGATGTCAAGTACGCCCCCGGTGATCTTGAGATTGCCGGTCTGGGTCTTGTCGGTGAAGTTGGTGAGGATGATGGTGCAGCCGTCGCAGGTGATCTTGGCGTCACTGGCGCTCATTGTAAGGTCGCCGCCGTCGAGCACATACGTTGCGGCTCCTAATGTCAACGTGCCCTTCGGGACGGTCAGACCTCCCGTGATGCAAATCGTCTTGCCATGATCACCCTCGCTGCTGGCCCGATCGATGGGATAATCGCTCTGCTTGTCGGAGATCGTGATTTCTTTATGGCAGTCCGCCTTGGTAGGCATGGGCAACGTGGCGAATGGGTCCTTGGCCGGCTCGCTGTAGGGGTTGTAGCTGTCCACGTCCCAAGTCGGATCCTTTGACTTCTCAACCCCGCCTGCCGCTGCAATGCAGCCCGCCTTCACGGTAGACCCGACCCCGTTGTTGCGGAACGCCTGGTTTTCGTGCGTCGAGTTGGCGATCATGCAACAGTCGCCGATGTCGACCTCTGTGCTGCCGGCAACCTCAAGACCCACCACCTTTTTCTTGTCGAGCGCGATCACGCAATATTCGCCCCCCGGAACGCTGGCCGCCGTGGCGTTGACAACGATAGTCGGTGCGGTGCTCAGGAAGAAGGAGCTGAACACCAGCGGCTTCTGCAGCTTCAGAGTCACGGAAACCTGGTTCTTGCGAGCGGCCGGGGCTATTCCGGCCACATCGGCCGGATAGGCAAGCGCCACCGCTTCCTTGAGCACTCCGGCATGCTGGTTGAGCGCAAGATCGCGATCGACGGCGGCCGGAACCCCTGCTGTTGCACCCTCCGCGACATTGCGCTCGTACACTCCCGCAATCGCTGCGGAATCGGCCGCCCGCTGCAACTGACGCTTCCACAGGGCCCATTGGATCGTGTCCGTGGCAAAGCCCGCCGCGGCGATCAGCAGCGGCATGACCGCCGCCGTCAGGATCAGCACATTCCCCCGCTGATCCCTCCGAAGCTTCGTGAAAAAGCCCATGACCTGCTCCCGTCAGCACCGCCACTCGCGGTTCTTTGGACGACAAATAGTGCGAACAGGGTGAGCAATTGGCTGAGGAACGTGGTTAATGAACCCACAAGATGGGCCGCCCGCCTTGAAGCCACGTGTGTCATCATTATAATACAGCGGAACCGCTTGCGTGGGTCGCGGCGGCTGGCCATCTTGGGCGAGCCCTCGGGCGATCACAGGGGACGAGAAGAATGGCGACTACCACCGAAACCAAGCTGAAGCTGGAAGCTCCCGACGTTCTTCAGCCGGTGCCGCCAGCGGAGGCCGCGGGGCTGGTTCCCCTCAAGGAAGCGGAACAGACCCAGCTCGAGCAGAAGGTCGATACGTTCGTGAACGAGCTGGTGGCGCTGGACGCCAATAGCCCCGACTTCGGCAAGAAGGTCGACCAGCTGACCGCCATGGGCCGCAAGGAGATCGCGGAAGCGGCCGGCGCGTCGAACCGCTTCCTCGACCGCCCGGTCAAGGCGATCGACAGCGACACCGGCATCGGCGCGGACCTTACCGAGCTACGCCGAACGGTGGAAAAGCTCGATCCCAAGCGCAACGGCAGCCTGTCGCCCGGACGCAAGCTGTTCGGCCTGATCCCGTTCGGCAACAAGCTGACCAACTACTTTCGGCAATATCAGAGCTCGCAGACCCACATCTCGCAGATCCTGGCGCGCCTCGCCTCGGGCAAGGACGAGCTGCTGATGGACAATGCCGCTATCGACACCGAGCGGGCTAACCTGTGGAAAACGATGCACCGGCTGGAGCAGATGATCCACATCTCCAAGGCGCTCGATGCCAAGCTGGAGGAGAAGGCCAACGAGCTGGACTCGACCGAGCCGGCCAAGGCCAAGGCGATCCGCGAGACGGCCCTGTTCTACACGCGGCAACGGACAACCGACCTGCTGACCCAGATGGCGGTAACGGTGCAGGGCTATCTGGCGCTGGACCTGGTCAAGAAGAACAACGTCGAACTGGTGAAGGGCGTCGACCGCGCGTCGACCACCACCGTGTCGGCACTCCGCACGGCGGTCACGGTGGCGCAGGCGCTGACCAACCAGCGGCTGGTACTGGAGCAGATCGGAGCACTCAACACGACCACTGCGGGGATGATCGATTCCACCGGCGAGATGCTGCGGGCCCAGTCGGCCGCAATCCACGAGCAGGCGGCAAGTTCGACCATCCCGCTGGAAACCCTGCAGCGGGCGTTTCAGAACATCTATGACACGATGGACCAGATCGACGCATTCAAGCTGCAGGCGCTGACCAACATGAAGCAGACGGTCGACACGCTCGGCAACGAGGTGGAGAAGTCGCGCGGCTATATCGCAAGGACCGAGGGCGCGGCACAGGCCAAGCTTCAAGGGCCGTCGGCATTCACGCCCCTTGAGGTAAAATGAGCACGGAGCTCACCCGCAAGGTCGAGCGTACGCTCGAGATGGTCGACCGGGTCAACCGCTCGCTCGACGAGAAAGGCGGTGAGGTCGCGGCGGCGCGAAGACGCGAGCGGCAGCGGGTGAACCGTGCGATCGGGCGCAGGCTAGCCACGGTGGGCGTCGCGGTTGGAGTGATCTCGCTGCTCACGATTGTGGTGGGATTGATCATGCCGATCGGCATGTTCGGCTTCCTGGCCGCGGTCGGGATCGCAATCGGGATTGCGGCGCTGCTGTTCTTCTGGCCGGGCGAGAACGCGACGCCAACCGTGCCGAAGGACGTCGGCAACACCGAGATGGTGCAGCGGTTCGACAGCTTCCTCTACAAGACCCGCCGCGCCCTCCCTGCGCCGGCACAGACGGTGGTGGACGGCATCAGCGCGGAACTGGGAACGCTGAAGACCACGCTGGAGCGGGTCGACCCGCTCGATCCCGATGCGCAGGACGCCCGGCGCCTTATGAGCGTGCACCTCCCGGGGCTGGTGGAACGCTACGTCAACGTCCCCCCGGGATACCGCAGCGAGCCGGACGCGGAAGGGCTGACGGTCGACCAGAGGCTGGTCGAAGGCTTGGATGCGGCCAAGTCGGCCTTGGGCGAGGTCAATCAGCGGCTCGCCAAGCGCGATATGGACGCGTTCCAGACGCACGGGCGGTTCATCCAGTCGAGATATGGCGAAGCGGGACCACAGGCCTAGGCCCGCAACTGCGCTGACGCTTGCGGGCGTCGACCGCGCGAAGCTTGCGGCGGACCCGAAGCACTCGCCGAGCCAGCTTGGAGATCCTCGCAACACTCCACGCGAAGAACAGTACGAACAACAGAAGCGCGCCTGTCGCGACGATTTCCGACCCGCCCGAGGAGTGCTCGCCCGCCGCAAGTCCGACAGATGCAAAGATCACCGCGGTCGCAGCCACAAGGTTCATGCAGATCATCAGGCTGACGCGCGACAGATAGTAGGTCGGGTCCGTCGCGCAATGATAGGCTTGGCGCAGGGTGACGAAGGCGCGCCTCCTCAAGGCCCGCCGCACGCTGATCCGGCGGGCCAGGCGGACGAAGCGCCACTCGCGCAGCAAGGCTCGCCACATGAAGAACACAGCGCCCGCGAAGCCCAGCGCACTGACCATGGCGAAAACCGACAAATCGGTGGCGAAGACTTCCCGGATTATTCAACTCCTATCACTTCACAGACCGTCTTGATCGCGCTGAACTGAGGTACCGCGGGCCCGGTCGCTAGACATAACCCCAAAGCCGACGGAAATTCGTGCCGGCGAGATCGTCCAGCCGAAGCACTTCCGGGCGCATGATCGTGCGCAGACGCTCGCGGGTTGCGGGGCCCATCTTCGGACGCGACGCTTCGGAATAGGGTTGATACAGCAAGTTGCGCAGCGTCCTCGATGTTTTGAGCCGGCCGCGTAGCTCCCGCAGTCCGTTCCGATAGGCGAGGAGCGCTACCATCTTGGTCAGTCGCACAACCGCCTTCGAACGCGGACGGCCTGCGGGAAGAACCTTGTCCATGGCGCCCGGAGGCAAATCGATCGGGGTGGCGCCAAGGAACTCGAACAGGCGGGCCGCGAACTTCTCGGGCGACGACACGAGTTCATCGAACGGTGCGATATGGATTTGGTCGCGCGGGAATCGCGTCAAATATCGTTCGAGATGGGACGCATACTTGCTGCGCTCGACGATCTTGGGAAAGCGCTCCAGCGCCTCCTCGAAGGTCCCCTCGATCTTCCCGTTCTTGATCCCGTCGAGATAGTCCGAGAAGGTCCGCGCAACCGGCTCGCGCAGACAGGCGATCAGCCTGGCATCGGGCATCAGATCGTAAACGCGTTCCGCAGCATGCTGCGAAGGCAGGTAGCTGTGGCAGATCTCTCCCATGATCCTGTGCTCAGGACCAGGATCGAAGTGGTTCACATACCAGGCCCAGCCATTGGCGAATCGGTTGGAGAAGAACCCGAGGTTCTTGCCGGGGTACGTAAAAATTTCGGGATGATGGGAGAGAAGGTGGAAGATCCATGTCGACCCCGCCTTGCTAGTCCCGATGTAGAGGAACTTGGCTAAAGATTGGTGCGGCCCCCAATCTCCTTTCCTTGAGCTGGCAGCGGAAAGGTCGATGCCTAGGTCGTCGGGCTTCCTCGCCGCCGTCGATCCGTCCACTCACTGCCCCCGGGCTAAAGGAGAGACGATCATGCGGCGGAAGGAGTTCGGCTACAATCATCCGAATGGAGGAGGGCGGTAGCTTCGCTCGCACCCTATATTCACCCGATTGCGTTCAGGGCCTTCAGCCGATCGCGTTCGCTTTCCTCGAGTCCGAGCTCCGCCAGCACCTCGGCAGTGTGGCTGCCAAGCCGGGGCGGTGGCAGAGTTGAGCTGGCAGGCTCACCATCAAGCCTTAGCGGCGACCTCACGAGGCGGTATCGGTCCATCTCCTCCACGACCTGCCGATATGCCGCCTGCGGGTCTCCCAAAGCCTGGCTGACGGTGTTGATCGGCCCTGCAGGGATGCCAGCGGCGTCCAGCTCCGCGAACCAGTCCGCGGCTGAGCGCTCCGCAAGCCTCGCTTCGATTAGGGGGATAAGGGTGGCTCGGTTTGCGACGCGGGCGGGGTTGGTGGCGAAGCGTTCGTCCTGCGCCCACTCCGGCGCGCCGAGGAGGGCGGCCAATTTCGCGAACTGGCGGTCGTTGCCGACGGCGATAATCAGGGGCTGATCCGCGGTCTGGAACGGTTGGTAGGGCGCGATATTCGGGTGGGTGTTGCCCTGGCGCGGCGGGGTCTGGCCGGAGACGAGCGCGTTGCTGGCCTGGTTGGCGAGAAGGGCAAGGCTGACGTCGAACAGCGCGCTGTCGATGTGTGCGCCCTCCCCGCTCACGCCCCGGCGAACCAGTGCGGCGAGGATGGCGCTGGCGGTGTACATGCCCGTGAACAGGTCGATCACCGCCACCCCGACGCGCATCGGCTCACCGCCCGGGGCTCCGTCCGGCTGGCCGGTAATGCTCATCAGCCCACTCATGCCCTGGATGATGTAGTCGTAGCCGGCGCGATCCTTGTACGGGCCGTCCTGGCCAAAGCCGGTGATCGACGCGTAGACGAGCTGGGGGTCGGCCGTGCGTAGGGAGTCCGGGTCGAGGCCGAATTTCTTCAGTGCGCCGACCTTGAAGTTTTCGACCACCACATCGCTCTTGCCAGCGAGGCGACGAACCAGGTCGGCTCCTTCCGGCTTGCTGAAGTCGATCGCCACAGAGCGCTTGCCCCGGTTGGCGGCGAGGAAATAGGCCGCGACGCGCTCCTCGCCCTCACCGTGCCACGGCGGTCCCCAGTGGCGGGTGTCGTCGCCAACGCCGGGCCGCTCGATCTTGATCACGTCGGCGCCAAGGTCGGCGAGGAGTTGCGTGCACCACGGGCCGGCCAGCACCCGGCTGAGGTCGAGGACGCGGATCCCGGAGAGAGGTTTGTTCATGGGGTCCGTTCCAATCCGCTCAGGCCGAGGGAGGACGGAGCACGCGAAGCGCCCCGAAGGCCAGTCTCGAAGCACCGGTTTCTCCGGGACGCCACTTCGACTTCGCTGAGTGGCTCCTCAGGATGAGCGCGAACAGAGTCACAAGAGCGGCTCACCCCCTCCTCCGCCATGGCTTGCGATCCGCCAGCACCGCCTGTGCGGCATTGTGGCCCGGGGCGCCGGTGACTCCGCCGCCGGGGTGGGCTCCGGAACCGCACAGGTACAGTCCGCGAAGCGGGAGGCGGTAGCTGGCGGCGCCGATCATGGGCCGGGCGCTGAACAACTGGTCGAGGCCCATCTTCCCGTGGAAGATATCGCCGCCGATCAGGCCGAAGCGGCGCTCGAGATCGAGCGGCGAGTGGATCTGACGGCCGATTACCGAGCCGGCGAAGCCGGGGGCGTGGCGGTCGACCGTTGCAATGACGTGGTCGGCGGCCTTCTCCCGCTCGTCGTCCCAACTGCGGCCGCCCGGCAGCTGGAAGCGGAAATGCTGGCAGAACAGCGAGGCAACGTGCTTGCCCTTGGGCGCGAGGCTGTCGTCGAGCGTGGAGGGGATGAGCATTTCGACGATCGGCTCCTGAGACCAGCCGTCGCGCTTCGCGTCGAGGAAGGCGCGGTCCATAGAGTCGAGGCTCGGGGCAAGGATGACGCCGCCGGTGAGGTGCTGGCCCCGCTTCGGAAGAACGGTGAAGCGAGGCAGTTCGGACAGAGCGACGTTCATGCGGAAGGTTGCGCTCTCGCAGGACCAGCCGCTCATGTGCCGCTCGACGGCAAGGTCGACCGCGCCTTTCGGGACGAGCCTGTCGAACAGGAGGCGAGGGTTCACGCCGGCTATGATGCTTGTCGCGCGCCACGCCTTGCCGCCGGCAACCACACCGGCCGCCCTGCCCCGTTCGACAATGACCTCTTCGACAGGGGTGTTGAGGAGGATGTCCGCGCCAGCCTCGCGGGCGGCCGCGGCCATGGCTTGCGTGATGGAGCCCATTCCGCCGACTGCGTGCCCCCACGCACCGGGCACGCCGGCTGCTTCGCCGAACAGATGGTGGAGCAGGACGTAGGCGGTGCCGGGCGTGTAGGGCGAGGCAAAGTTGCCGACCACGCCGTCAAACCCGAACAGGGCCTTGGCGAGGTCGCCCCGGAAGTGGCGGTCGAGGATGTCGCCGGCGGACTTCGTCGCATATTCGTGGACGATGCGGAGCTCGTCCGTCGATAGGCCGCGAACATCTCTGGCGAGGCTGAGCAGCGATGGCAGTCCGGCTATGCCTGACCCAACCTCCGGCGGGGCTTTGAGCAGCCACTTGCGGATCAGCGGAACGACGGTTTCCAGCTCGGCCATGTACCGGTCGTAGCCCTCGCCGTCCGCCTTGCAGTGGCGGACAAGCTCCTTGCGGGTCAGGCCGCCCCGTCCGGACAGCAGATAGTCGCCGTCGCCCGGCAGGAAGTTGTCGACCTTGCGGAGGACCACGCGAAGGCCGTGGCGTTCCAGCGCCATGTCGCGGATGACCTTGGGCTGGAGCAGGCTGACGGTGTAGCTGGCGGCCGAGTTGCGGAAGCCAGGGAGGAACTCGTCGGTGACCGCGGCGCCTCCAACGACCGGTTGCGCCTCGAGCACAGCGACCTTGAGGCCCTTCTTTGCCAGGTAAAAGGCGCAGGTCAGGCCGTTATGGCCGCCGCCGATGATGATCGCGTCGTGGTTCAACTATCCCTCGTCGATTGTCTTTGCGAGGAGACCTGGATTGCTTCGCTTCGCTCGCAAGGACCTTAGCGCATCAGGACCAGCTCTTCCGCCATGCTCGGATGTAGCGCGACCGTGGCGTCGAAATCGGCCTTCTTCAATCGCGCCTTGACCGCGACCGCGGCGGCCTGAAGGATTTCGGGAGCATCCGGGCCGATCATGTGGAGGCCGACCACCTCGTCGGTGCCCTCGTCCACCACCAGCTTGTAGAGCGAGCGCTCATTACGCCCGGCGAGGACGTTCTTCATCGCCCGGAAGTCGGAGGTGAACGTCTTCGCGCTGCCCAGGCGGTTGCGGGCCTGCCCCTCGGTCAAGCCGACCGAGGCGATGGGCGGGTGGCTGAACACGGCGCTGGGGATGCAGCGGTAGTCGACACGGGTGGGCTTGTTGCCGAACTGCGAGTCGGCGAAGGCTTGGCCCTCCCGGATCGCGACCGGGGTCAGCTGGACGCGGTTGGTCACGTCACCGACTGCGAAGATCGACGGCACGTTGGTGCGGTAGTCGTCGTCGACGATCACCGCCCCGTTCTCGCCGAGCGCCACCCCCGCTTCTGCGAGGCCCAGTCCTTCGGTGTTGGGCTGACGGCCGATCGCGAACAGCACTTCGTCGGCGTGGATCGCATCGCAGCCCTTCATCACGCAGGTGAGGCTACCGTCCTCATTCTTCTCGATCCGGTCGAAGCCGGCGTTGAAGCGGATGTCGAGACCCTTGGCGAGACTGATCTTCACCAACCGGTCGACGATCTGTTCGTCATAGCCGCGCAGCATGGTGTCCGAGCGGTTGACCAGCGTCACATGGGCACCGAACTGGTGGAAGATGCCGGCGAACTCGTTGGCGATGTAGCCGCCACCGGCGATGACCACGCGCTTTGGCATGCGGTCGAGATGGAACACCTCGTTGGAGGTGATCGCGTGCTCGATACCGTCGATGTTCGGCAAGGCCGGACGAGCGCCGACGGCGATCAGGATCTTGCGCGCGGTGACCGCTCGCCCGCCGGCGAGGCGAAGCTGGTTCGGACCGGCGACGGCGGCGCGTTCCTTGATGATCTCGACATGATGGTTGCCAAGCGTCTGGCCGTACAGGCCTTCCAGCCGGCTGACCTCGGCCAGGACATTGTCGCGCAGCACCGGCCAGTCGAACCGCTTCTCCGGCACGTCCCAGCCGAACATGGCCGCATCGTCGAGGTCCTCGGCGAAATGGGCGCCATAGACCAGCAGCTTTTTCGGCACGCAGCCGCGGATCACGCAGGTGCCGCCCACGCGATGCTCCTCGGCCACCGCTACCCTGGCCCCATGAGCGGCGGCGATGCGCGCCGCGCGCACCCCTCCCGACCCCGCGCCGATCACGAACAGGCCATAGTCGAATTCGCTCACAGGCCGGCCTCCTCGATGAGAGCGCGGGTGGAAGGATCGAACGAGGCACGCTGGTCCAGATCGTCGATCGCTCGGGCAATCGACTTGCCGAGCTCCACCCCGAACTGATCGAACGGGTTGATCCCGAGCAACACCGCCTCGGCGAAGGTGCGATGTTCGTAGAACGCCAGCAGGGCGCCGAGGCTGCGGGGATCGAGCCGCTGGAGGAGGATGGTCGTGGAGGGCCGGTCGCCCGGATAGTTGCGCGCTGGGTCATCGCTGGAGCGCCCGGTCATCAGCGCCGCGCCTTGAGCGAAGGCGTTGAGCAGCAGCTCGCGATGGTGAGCGGGTTCCTGATCGTCGTCCGCTTCGGCGATCGCGACGAACTCCACCGGCACCAGGTGGGTGCCCTGGTGGAGGAGCTGGAAGACGGCATGCTGTGCGTCGGTGCCGGTGCCGCCCCACAGGATGGCGGAGCTGGCACGGCCGAGCGGCTGGCCATCGGCAGTGACCGACTTGCCGTTCGATTCCATTACCAGCTGCTGAAGGTAGGGTGGCAGCAGGCGCAGGCGCTCGTCATAGGCGAACACGCCGCGCGTCCCGGCACGGAGGCCCTGCGTGTAGAGGAGGTCGGCCAGCGCGGCGATGAACGGCGCGTTTGCGTCCGGAGGAGCGAGGCGGAAATGGCGGTCCATCTCCGCCGCCCCCTCGAGCAGCTCCTCGAACGCGCCAAAGCCGAGTGCCAAGGCCGCGGGGAAGCCGATGGTCGACCACAGAGAGTAACGCCCGCCGACGCTGTCGGCGAACGGCAGCACCCGAGTCTCGTCGATTCCGAAGGCGACGGCCTGCTCCGGTGCGGCCGTGATGGCGACCAATTGGCCGTAAGGGTCCTCGACGTCCGCCTCCCCAAGCCATTGCAACGCGGATCGTGCGTTGCGGAGGGTCTCGGAGGTGGTGAAGGTCTTGGACGCGATCGCCACCAGGGTCGTGGCAGGATCGAGATTGGCGACCGCAGCGTCGAAGGCCTGGCCGTCGATATTGGACAGCACTTCGACCTTGTAGCGCCGCTCGTGCCGGCCAAGGGCGTCGACCAGCAGCGCCGGCCCAAGCGCCGAGCCGCCAATGCCAATGTGCAGCACCCCGGTGACGTCACCGAACGCGCCGGCCTCGATCGCGTCGATCAGCGCGCGCATGCGGCTGTGCCGGGCGCCGGCAAGCTCGACCGCCTCCGGCGAGCCGCTGCCACGCTCCGCCGGGTGTTCGGCCGCCCGTCCCTCCGTTGGATTGACGATCTCGCCGCCGAACAGCCGCTCCTGCGCTTCGGCAAGGCCGGCAGCGGCGGCGAGGTCGCCGGCTCGGTCGTGGAGCGAGCGCCCAAGGTGCGTCTTGCTGAAATCGAAGCGAACGCCGGCAGCAGTGAGGGAAAGCCGGTCCAGCCGATCGGGCTCATCGGCGAACAGCTGGGTGAGCGGGGCATGTTCGGCCTGCTCCAGCAGGCGCCAATGCTCGGGGGAGAGTGGCATGATGGCCTCATAGGCGGGCGGCGGGCAAAAACCAGCCCTTCGCCGCGCCGGGGACAAGGACATTGCTTGACCTTGGGCCCTCGGCCCGGAAGAAGCCGGGCATGGCAGGAAGCGAACGAGCGGAGAAGCGTGGCGGGTTCCTGAAGTCGCTCCTGATCCTGGTGCTGTTCGCGTGGGTGCTGCGCAGCCTGATCATCGCGCCCTTCAGCATTCCTTCTGGATCGATGCTGCCGCGGCTGTTCATCGGCGACTATCTGCTGGTCGCCAAATGGCCCTACGGCTACTCGCGGGCGAGCTTCCTGTTCGGCGTTCCGCCAATCAAGGGGCGGCTGTTCAGCAATCTTCCGAAGCGCGGGGACGTGGTGGTCTTCGAGGGTCCGGAAGGCTCGGACGTGATCAAGCGGGTGATCGGACTGCCGGGTGACACGGTGGCGACCAGCGGCGGGATGCTGGTGCTGAACGGCCGCCCGGTGCCGCGCGTCCAGGTCCGTGATTTCGCGATGCCGATCTCGCCCAATAGCCCTTGCCGGGTGGTTCCGCCGGCAAACCAGCGCATCCTCCCGTCCAGCGAGGGCGAAAGCTGCGTGTTCGCCGTATACCGCGAAACGCTTCCAGGCGGCCGTGCGTATGAGGTCATCGACCAGATTGAAAGTCCGATCGTGGACGATTTCGGTCCGGTCACCGTGCCGGCCGGAACGATCTTCCTGATGGGCGACAATCGCGACGACAGCGCCGACAGCCGGATCCCACCGGCACTAGGCGGAATGGGGTTCGTGCCGGTCGACGCGCTGGTCGGGCGGGCGCTGGTCAGCTTCTGGTCGACCGACGGAAGCGCCGAATGGCTGCAGCCATGGACGTGGTTCACCGCGCTTCGGCCGGAGCGGATGGGAAAGACGTTCTCATGAGCGAGCTGACGCAGTGGGTCGAATTGGCCCTGGATCACAAGCCGCGCGATCCCAAGCTGTTCCAACGGGCATTGAGCCATTCCAGCGCGGGCAAGGATAGTTACGAGAGGCTGGAGTTCCTCGGCGATCGTGTGCTTGGACTTGCCGTGGCTCGTTGGCTCTTCGAGCGGTTTCCAGATGAGCCCGAAGGCAAGATGTCCCGGCGCTACAATGCGCTGGTCGCGCGGGAGACCTGCGCGGAAGTCGGCCGGGAACTCGGCCTTCCGAGACTGATCCGGCTGGGCAAGCAGGCGCGCGAAGACGGCGCTAGCCTCAGCGAAAACGTGATCGGGGACGTGGTCGAAGCGTTGCTTGGCGCGATCCTGATCGAAGGCGGGTTCGAAGTGGCAGAAAAGCTGGTCCGGAAGTTGTGGGCGCCTTATCTCGACAGCCAGAAACGGGCGCCGCAGCACCCCAAATCATTGCTGCAGGAGATTGCCGCTGCGCGCGGTTTGAAGGCACCGGAGTATGATCTGATGAGCCGTTTCGGGGCGCACCACGCTCCGACTTTTCGGGTCAAGGTCTCTGTTGCCGGAATGGGCGAAGCAGAGGCCGAAGGTGCAAGCAAACAGGACGCCGAAAAAGCGGCGGCTGCCGCCTTGCTGGAGTTGATGAAGTGAGTGAACGTTGCGGACTGGTCGCGGTGCTGGGTGCGCCGAACGCCGGCAAGTCGACACTGGTCAATGCCCTGGTCGGGCAGAAGGTCGCGATCGTCAGCCCGAAGGCGCAGACCACGCGCGCCCGCCTGATGGGTATCGCGATCGAAGGCGAGGCGCAGATCCTGCTGGTGGATACGCCCGGCATCTTCGCCCCGCGCCGCCGGCTGGACCGGGCGATGGTGCAGGCGGCGTGGGAAGGCGCCGAGGATGCGGACCGGCTGCTGATCGTGATCGATGCCGCGGCCAAGGTCGGTGAGCGCGTCGAAGGCATGCTGGCCGGAATCGAGGATCGTCCGGAGCCCAAGATCCTGGTCCTCAACAAGGTCGATATCGCCCGCAAGGAGGACCTGTTGGTCTTCGCGGCACGGCTTGCCGAACGGCTGAAGCCCGAGCAGGTGTTCATGGTCTCTGCAACCGCCGGCGACGGCGTGGCCGACGTCAAGGCGCACTTGGCGGCGGCCATGCCCGATGGCCCGTGGCACTTCCCCGAGGACCAGCTATCGGATGCGACTGACCGGATGGTCGCGGCGGAGATGACGCGCGAGCAACTCTACCTGCAACTGCACGCCGAACTGCCTTATTCCTCCGCCGTCGAAACGGAGAAGTGGGAGGATCGCAAGGATGGGTCGACCGTGATCCACCAGCAGATCCTGATCGAGCGGGACAGCCAGAAGGCCATCGTGCTCGGTAAGGGTGGAGCGCGGCTGAAGGCGATCGGTGCCGCGGCGCGCGAGGCGATTGCGGAGCATCTCGGCCGCAAGGTGCACCTGTTCCTGCACGTCAAGGTCAATCCGCGCTGGGATGAGGATCGCGGCCTCTACCGCGAGATTGGCCTCGAGTGGTCGGAGTAGGTCAGCCCCGGCTCGCGAGGAGCTGGTCGACCCACGCCGGCACCAGCTCGGACGCCCGCCCCATCCGGCTTTCGTGAAAGAAGATACTGCCCTGGCTCGGCTCCAGGTTCATCTCGATCGTACGCGCGCCACAGTAGCGGGCGGTCTGGACGAAGCCGGCGGCGGGGTAAACCGCACCGGAAGTGCCGATGGATGCGAACAGGTCCGCACGCTGCAGCGCCTCGTCGATCCGCTCCATGTCGTACGGCATCTCGCCGAACCAGACGATGTCGGGCCTGACCTGACCGACGGCGCGGCAGGACGGGCAAACGGCTCGACTGCCCATTGGCCCATCCCAGGCGAAACGCCCATCACAGGCCAGGCACCAGCCTTTCAACAACTCACCATGCATGTGGAGGAGTCGCCGGGCCCCTGCCCGCTCGTGAAGATCGTCGACATTCTGGGTGACGATCAGCACGTCACCGGGCCACTCCGCGTCCAGGCGGGCCAGTGCGTGGTGGGCCGCATTGGGCTTCACCTCGGCAAGGCGGAAGCGCCGAGCGTCATAAAAGGCGTGGACCAGCACCGGGTCACGCGCAAAAGCCTCTGGCGTTGCGACATCCTCCACCCGGTGCCCCTCCCAGAGGCCATCTGGCCCGCGAAAGGTCGCGACACCGCTGTCCGCGGAAATGCCGGCGCCGGTCAGGATCACGATGCTGTCTGCCATGCCGGCTACCTAGCGCAGCGGCGCTGGGGACGGAATGCACCTCGCATGCGACAGCGCTCCGCAACCTTCGACCGCGACGTTTGTTGACAACATTGTCAGCAGCATTCACGCTGCGGCATGGACCAGGTGATGTACCGCCACGCTATCGGGATCGAACCAGCCGACATTGACCATATGGGTCATGTCAACAACAGCGTGTACCTGAAGTGGGTACAGGAGGCGGTCGTGCGTTACTGGGAGAAGGTCGCGCCCGCGGAGGCTGTGTCGTCGCACCTGTGGGTCGCCCTGAAGCATGAGATCAGCTATCGCCGGCCCGCTTTCCTGGAGGACAGCGTAGTGGCCGACGTCATCGCCGAACAGGTGCAGGGCGCGCGGGCATTCTTCACCACCGTGATCAAGCGTGGCGAAGACGTAGTGGCCGAGATCAAGAGCACCTGGTGTTGCCTCGATGCGGTGTCCCACCGACCGGCGCGGCTTGCCAAGGACATCGTCAGCCGCTTTCTGCCGCCTCAGCCGGACGCGTGAGCGAAGGCCGGGTCCGCGTCGGCATCGGCGGGTGGACCTATCCACCGTGGCGCGGGACATTCTATCCGGACAAGCTTCCGCAATCACGCGAACTGGAACACGCCTCGCGGCAGCTTGGCGCCATCGAAATCAACGCGACCTTCTATGGCCGCCAAAGCCTCGCAAGCTGGGAGAATTGGGCGGCGGTGGTGCCCGAGGGCTTCCAATTCGCGATCAAGGCGAGCCGCTTCTGCGTTACCCGTCCCAAGCTCGGCGACGCGGGAGAAGGGATCACCACTTTCCTGGATCAAGGACTGACCGCACTGGGCCCGAAGCTGGGCCCGATCCTGTGGATGTTGGCGTCGCGCCGCAAATTCGACCGTGACGACATCGCGCGCTTTGCCGAAGCTCTTCCGCGCGAGTGGAACGGTGTCACGCTCCGGCACGCGATCGAACCTCGCCATGAGAGTTTCAGGGACGAAGACTTCTTCGCAATCTGCCGCGAGCACGACGTGGCAGTGGTCTACGGCGACGATGACGAATTCCCCTGCATCGGCGCGGACACCGCCAGCTTTCGCTACGCGCGGCTGCAGCGGATGCAGGAGGAGGTCCAGACCGGCTATTCGGACGCGGATCTGGACCGGTTCGCGGAACTGGCTAGCTCGTGGTTGGCGGAGGGGCGCGACACCTACGTCTTCATGATCAACGGTTCCAAGGTTCGAGCCCCCGCCGCGGCACTGCGATTGCAGGAAAAGCTTGCCGATCGCCCACGCCTCGGCACGGCATGATCAACGCGGCGCAGGGACGCCGCAGGCTGCAAGCCGCATTGCGTGGGAAGCAGCGGTAAGCCACAAGCCACCAATGCGCACCCCCCATCAACCACTTCGTCTCACGCTGGTCGCGCCAAATGGGCGGATGGGCCAGGCAATCGCAACGACCGTGGAGACCGATCCCCGCTTTGCCATCGACCAGGACCATGGTGACGTGCTGGTCGACTTCTCGGCGCCGGATGCGCTAGCCGGAAGTCTCGATCGGGCGATCGCCTCGGCAACTCCGATCCTGATCGGGACTACTGGGTTGGACGACCTCGCGGCTTCCCGAATAGCGGAAGCGGCCCGGACCGTGCCCGTCCTGCACGCCGCCAACACCTCGCTCGGGGTGGCGCTCCTCGCGGACCTTGTGGAGCGGGCAGCGCGGGTTCTGGGAACGGAATGGGACGTCGAGATCCTCGAAATGCACCACCGCCTGAAGGCTGACGCGCCGTCCGGGACAGCTCTGGCCCTTGGCGAGGCAGCCGCGCGAGGCCGCGGCCAAGTGTTGGCCGCGCAGGCTGACCGCGCGCGCGACGGCACCGGACTTGTTCGGAGGGAAGGCGCGATCGGCTTTGCCGCGTTGCGCGGCGGAACAGTGGTCGGCGACCATGATGTGATCTTCGCCGGCTCTGAGGAGCGGTTGATCCTCTCCCATCGGGCGGAGAGCCGCGCTGTATTCGCGCGCGGCGCTCTCGCCGCGGCCCGCTTTCTCGCAGGCCGCGAGCCTGGGCTCTACTCGATGCGCGATGTCGTGGCGGCGTGAAGCAGGCGGAAGTCTTCGAATTCTACCAACGGTTGGCCGAACTTAATCCTGAGCCTCAGGGCGAGCTGGAGTGGGTCAATCCATATACCCTGCTTGTCGCGGTGGCCTTGTCCGCGCAGGCGACCGACATCAGTGTCAACTTGGCCACTCGCGGGCTGTTCGCACTCGCCAGCAGTCCAGATGCCATGATCAGCCTTGGGGAAGATGGCGTCCGCGAGCACATCAGGACCATCGGCCTGTTCAACACCAAGGCGCGGAACGTCATCGCCTTGTCGCGCATCTTGGTCGACGAGCACGGCGGAACCGTTCCGCAATCTCGGGACGCCCTGGAACTATTGCCCGGCGTCGGCCGAAAAACCGCCAACGTGGTCCTCAATATCGCCTTTGGACAACAGACTATCGCCGTGGACACGCACGTCTTCAGAGTGGCCAATCGAACCGGGCTCGCGCCAGGCAAGGCGCCGCTAGAGGTGGAGCTTGCCCTCGAGCGGGTTACGCCAGACCTGTTCCGGCGCCACGCCCATCATTGGCTAATTCTGCACGGGCGATACATCTGCAAGGCCCGGAAGCCGGAATGCTGGCGCTGCCCGGTTGCCGATCTATGCCGATACCAGCCGAAGACGCCGGCACCGAAAAGGTCACAGCCAGCTGCGCTCGAAGCGGCGGCCAAGCCCGGTCAATAGCTCATATTGCGATTTGCCGGACACTGTCGCCGCTTCCTCAAGTGAGAAGTCGATCGCGACCCAGTCACCCTCCTTGAGATCCGGGGCCGCGCTGCAATCGGTGATCACGAGATCCATCGACACGCGGCCAAGGACCGGCAGCAGCGCATCGCCGCATCGAGCGGAGCCGCGGGCGGAAAAGCCGCGCCAATACCCATCTGCATAGCCGATGTTCAGCACCGCAGCCTGGATGTCCGAAGGTGCGACGTACGTGGCGCTGTAGCCGCAGCTCTCCCCGGAGCGGATCGTGCGCCGTTGTACGATCTGCGCCTCCAGGTGCGCCACCTGCTGGATGTGAACGCGGGCCGACTCGCCGGTCACCCCACCGTACAGGCCCAGGCCGGGGCGGGTAAGATCGAAGGCATATTCCGACCCGAGCAGTATACCGGCCGTGTTTGCAAGGCTGTACCTCTCGGCTGGAATGGAGGCCGCCGCTGCGCGGAATCTCTCCAACTGCAGGCTGTTCAACGGATGGTCTTCGTCCGCGCAGGCCAAATGGGTGTGCAGGGTATGAATGCGTAGTCCGTCGAGAACTCCCGCCTCAGCCTCCCGCAACCCAAGCCGGTTCATGCCGGTGTCGATCATCACGTCGCACGGCCGTTGAGGAGCCACCTCTTTCCACCGCGCGACCTGCTCAGTGGAGTTGAGAACAGGTCGGGCAGCCAGTTCAAGCGCGGGAAGATCATCTGGGCCGAAGCCGTGAAGCACTGCCAGGTCAGCGCCTTGGCTGATACCCGCAAGCTGCTCTGCTTCCCACCAACTCGACACGAAGAAGTCGCCGCAACCGGCTTCGAGCAAAACGCCGACGACGTCGCGAGCACCGAGCCCATAGCCATCGGCCTTTACGGCCGCGCCGCAGGGCACGCCCGACTTACTGGCAAGCCAGCGCCAGTTAGCCGCAAGCGCATCCTTGCTGCAGGTCAATCGGAGCGGGCGATGCATGGACGGCGGCCTAGCCGCCGCGCGCATTCCCGTCGAGGTGGACCTTGGCATTCTCCCAGTTGCGCCCGTCGAACTGCTCAACGCTCAGGTTCAGCTGCTGATCGATGCAGTTGGCATTAAGGCTCCAGAAGTCGGCATGGGAGCGCGGCTGGTAGAAGCTCTTCACACCGCAGCGAGAGCAGAACAGGTGCTCGGCCGTTCCGGTGCCAAACCTGTAGGAGGTGAGTTGGCCGCCACCGTTTAACAGCGTGAAGCGGTCATGAGGCACGATAATGTGAACGAAACCGGTCATTTGGCAGATCGAGCAATTACAAGCCAAGGCTTGAACGCTTCCGTCGGGTACCTCGGCTTGAAAGCGCACCGACCCACAATGGCAACCACCAGTGACCTGGGTCATCTAGGATCCTGGCCGAGCACCCGGACTTCAACCCGTCGGTTCTGCGCCTCTCTAACTCCGTCTGCGGTTGCAACAAGCAGTTGCTGCTCTCCATGGGCGGATATCCGGATCGTTTCGGTCGCTAGTCCGCGGGCCTGGAGAAAGTCGCGAACGGCAATGGCTCGCTTAAGGGCAATGGAGCGGTTAGCGCCCGTAGACCCGGCTGTGTCGCTAAACCCGACGACTTCCACGACCGCCCCCGATCGACGCGGGATGGAGGCGATCAGTTCGGTGAGCGACGCCTCCGCATCCCGGCTCAAGGCCAGCTTGCCGAAATCAAAGAAGACGTAGGTCGGCCCGGCCAATGATCTCGGCTGTTGGGCCGAAGCCGTGCTTGTCGAGATCAGACTGGTAGCCAAAGCCAGTGCCAACGTCAGTTTCAAGTTGCTCTTCCGGATTTTCGGACGGCACGGGACGGGTGTCGTTCCATCGATTGCAAGACGATCTGGTCCGGACCATTCATCAAGGCGCTGGGATACCTGTGTAAATCGCATTGGGTTGGTTAGCTACATAATAGCCATGTATGTGCCGGAAGAGCGTGACGATGTCAACACTCTTGTGCCTATGTGGTTCGTGTTCGGCTCCGCCCCTTGCGTGCGCTTGCCTTTTCGCGGCTCCTCGCGCATAGGCGCCGCTCCGGAGCGCGGCTCGTCCAGCTCCGGTTTTGCTTTGGAACGACAGCCGGAGGGGCGGTGCGCATGGGGCGCCCGTCAGCGATCGGCCAACATGTGAGAACAGGCATGCCGCTCTACGAGCATGTTTTCCTCGCGCGTCAGGATCTGGCTCAGGCCCAGGTCGATGCGCTTGCGGAAACCGCAACCAAGATCATTGAAGACAATGGCGGCAAGATCGCCAAGACCGAAACCTGGGGCCTGCGCAGCCTCGCCTACCGAATCGCCAAGAACCGCAAGGCGCATTACGTGATGCTCGACATCGACGCCCCGGCTCCGGCACTGGCCGAGCTCGAGCGCCAGACCGGGATCAACGAAGACATCATCCGCTTCATGACCATCCGCGTCGAGGATCATGAGAAGGGTCCGTCGGCCATGATGCGCCGTTCGGAGCGCGATCGTGAACGCGGCCCGAGGGGCGACCGCGGTGACCGCCCGGATCGCGGTGACCGTCCGGATCGTGGAGACCGCGCCGACCGCGCTCCGCGCGAAGAAATGGGAGCATAACTCATGGCCCGTGCATTTTTCCGCCGCCGCAAGAGCTGCCCCTTCTCGGGCAAGGAAGCTCCCCGAATCGACTACAAGGACGTCCGTCTGCTCCAGGGCTTCGTGTCCGAGCGTGGCAAGATCGTCCCCAGCCGCATCACCGCGGTCTCCACCAAGAAGCAGCGTGAGCTGGCGAAGGCGATCAAGCGCGCCCGCCACATCGGCCTGCTTCCCTATGTCGTGAAGTAAGGAGCGCTCCCATGGAAGTTATCCTGCTAGAGCGCGTCGAAAAGCTGGGCGCGATCGGTGACGTAGTCACCGTCAAGAACGGTTTCGCACGCAACTATCTGCTCCCGAACAAGAAGGCGCTTCGGGCAAACGAGTCGAACCGCAAGCTGTTCGAGGCGAACCGCGCCAAGATCGAAGCCGACAACGCCGAACGCCGCACCGAAGCCGAGAAGTCGGCCAAGGGTGTCGACGGCAAGACGGTGCAGCTCATTCGTCAGGCCTCGAACACCGGCCAGCTGTATGGCTCGGTCAGTGCCCGCGACATCGTTGATGCGTTGGAGGCCGATGGCGCCAAGGTGTCCAAGAGCCAGATCGTCCTTGATCGTCCGATCAAGTCGATCGGCATGCACGAGGTGAAGGTCAGCCTGCACGCCGAGGTTTCGATCCAGGTGAAGGTCAACGTCGCCCGTTCGCCCGAAGAGGCCGAGCTACAGGCTCAGGGCGTGGACGTCATGGCCCAGATGTTCGAGCGTGATAACGCCGGCTTCACCGAGGATTATGATCCCAACGCCGAGCCAGGCGCGACCGCCGAGGCAGCTGCTGCTCCTGCGGAAGGTGAGGAACCGGCGCAGGCCTAAGCCTCGCCCTTCTCATCAATCAGTAAAAAGGGCCGTCGGAGCGATCCGGCGGCCCTTTTTCCGTTCGTCGCACGCGCCGCCGCTCGTCGCGGAATACGCCGTTTCAGCGGAACGCCTCCTTTCCGCGCCGTGTTCTTCCCCAGAGCAGGGCATCGAAGAGGAGAACGCGATGAATAGCGAAAATCGCTCCGATCATGGTTCGCACGAAGAAGCATCGCGACAGCAGCCGCCCCACGGTGAGCAGCAGCCCCAGCAAAAGGGGCAGCCGATCGGCGGCAATGACAGCAACGCTGGAACAGGTACGACCCTGAGCGCCGGAACGTCGACTGGCGATGCGGGTGCCTCGTCCACCGGTCAGGCTTCGTACGGCAATAGCGGTGAAGCCGTCACTCAGCCCCAGAGCCAGGACCAGCCTGACAAGGAACAGGATCCCAACTACCAACAGTCCAGCGCCGGCCACCAGAGCTATGCCGAACAGGGCCAAGGTGCCTCCACGGGACAGAGCGACAGTTCCGGCGACGTGGACGTGGAAACCGAACGCTCGCAGGGCCGAGAAACCGACATCGAGGGAAGCTCCCTCTAGCCTCTTGAAGCCGCGGCGCTCATTCAGCGCCGCGGCTTTAGTTACGCCCGAGCGCGGGCCAAGAACGCTCGCTCTTTCGCGACAAGAGACGCGAAGCTCGGTCGGTTCAAGATCCGCTCCGCGTAAGCCGCCGTCCGGGGATGTCGGGCGCAATCGATCTCCACATCGACATGCCCCAGGTTAGCTAGGGGACTGGCGACCGCAATGTCGGCCAGGGTCAGGGTCTCGCCGACCAGGAACCCCACGTCGGGGATTACGCTCTCCAAATAGTCGAGCAGCTTCGGCAGCTCTTCCCGCTCGGCGTTGTTGGCAACCTCAAGATCGCCGGATCGCTTCAGGAAGATGGGCGCGACCACACGGTTGAAGAACATCTTCGCCCCGCAAGCGCTTAGGATCGTGTCCGCGAACTCTTCGAACCAGATGACCCGTCCGCGCGCGCGAGCTTCTGCCGGGATCAGCATGGGCTCAGGGTAGCGCGCTTCCAGATAGTGGATGATCGCACTGGAATCCGCCAACCGGTAGTCACCGTCCGCCAGAGCAGGCATCTTGCCGAACGGACTGGCCGCGCGAAACTCTGGATCTTGGTCCGCCATGCCAACCGCGCGCGATTCCAGTCCGATGCCCTTCTCGCTCGCGTAGGCAAGCACCTTGCGCACGAAGGGCGACATGGACGAACCATAAACGATCATTGCCTTTTCTCCCGGCACGCCTCTCAGCGGATGCGGTAATAGTCTGCGACGCGGTCCAGCGCGATGGTCAGGACCAGCTTGCCGGCCCGCGCCGGCCACCCAAGAGCTGTTTCAGCATCGCGCATTCCCTCCCCGGCACAAACCACTCGCCAGAGAATGTCGGTCAGCCCAGGGCCGGTCGCAGCCAGAGCGTCATCGAACCTCCTCTTTGCATGGCATTGCCGTTCGCTCGGAGTCAGCCTTGGCGCTCGCCCACCACTTCCCTTGTTCACGGGTGCCGGGTCCCACCGCATGGTCACCGACGGCGCAAGCTTCGCTCCTTCCCAATCATCCCGCAATTGCTCACCGGCTTGGAACTGCCGCCGGGTGACATGCCCACGCCCCAGCAGCCAACCCAACGGAGACTCGGTTGTATTCACCGTCACGCTGCGGGTGGGCGCCTTGCCCGAGCTCTGCCTGTCTGCTCCGACCGGTAGTTCTGCCAACAGTCGTCCGCTCGCCATCCCATGCTCCTTCGTTCCCAACGCCCCACAGGCCTTGCCACAAACGATAAAGTGTAGGACAGCACTAAACCTATATGGTTTGTGGAGAACTTTATGATCACCCGCATCCGTGAGGTCCGGAAGGCGCGCGGCATGACTTTGGACGACGTTGCGCGCGCGTGCGTGCCGCCAACCACCGCGCAAACTGTCGGCCGTCTGGAAACGGGAATGCGGACGGTGTCGATCGGATGGTTGAACAGGATCGCAGCGGCGCTTGGGGTGGATGCGGGTGATCTGGTCGATCATCCGGATCGGTCGGATCTCGAGGTGGTCGCGACCTTGACCCACCACGGGGCAGCGGCACCGCGTTCACCGTTGCGGATCGTTCCGCCGCGCAATGCGCGGGGTCAGATGGCAATTACGGTTTCCGCGAGCCTCGGTGACTACCGCGCCGGCGATGCGATCTGGTGCGAGCGTCTGGAGCCGGCGGACTTCGGCCGCGCCATGAACCGCGATGTTCTGGTTCCCCGTCCTGCCGGCCGGTTCCTCTTTGGCCGCCTGATCGGTCGGGACGGAGGGAAGCTCCATCTGCTTCCACCGGGCGCCGGCGGTCGCCAGAGCGTCGTTGCCGATCCGCCGTGGGTGGCGGTGGCGGTCACACTGATCCGGAGCCTCTGACGCTTCTGTCCGTTACCGCAGCCTCACCTTGGAGGCCTGCTATGCTTTTCTTCTTTTCGAACCGTACAGGCTGCCTCGGATCTCTGCTCATTACCGCAGTCGGCACATTGCTGTTGCTGTTGCTGTTCGGCTGGATCAGGCTGTAGCGTGCCGTGCGGTGGTGGGCGCTGACGGGCTCGAACCGCCGACCCTCTCGGTGTAAACGAGATGCTCTACCAACTGAGCTAAGCGCCCGCTCTTGAACGGCGGCTCGTGTCACGGATGTTCAGTCGGCGCAAGCCGCATCAGACAAGCGCCAGGCCCACTTCCGAGAAGAAGCGCCGAACCGCGTGGCTCGTAGCGTGCGACATTTCGATGAAGATGCGCCGGCCGTCGTGCGGATCGGGACGCCGCACCAGCAAGCCGCGCTCGGTCATTGTCTTGATCCAGCGCAAGGCGGTTGTGGCCGGCACCGCAGCGGCGATGCAGAGGCTGGACACCGGCACCCGGTGCTGCATCAGCTCCGCCTAAAGCAGGTCCAGCAGCATGTCCCAGGCCGGATCGGCGAACAGGTCCGCCGGAAGGTAATTGCCCCGTGCCCGCCGCGCCCGAATGATCGAGCGAACCGCATCGCCTGGGACCGCCGGCAGCTCGGCCGTAGCCGGAGCCTGGAGGACGGAGGCAGGCGAAGCTGGTCCCGCCTCACCCGACAGACGAGCGAGGGTAGACGCGATGCGGCTCACTTCCTCACTCAGCTGCCGTAGCCGGGCGGCGCCTTCATCCGCATTGCTGTCCCGCACGGCCGTATTGGGAGCCCTGAGTGTAGCCAGCGACAGCGCCGCCGCGCGATCGATTTCATTCCGGCCGATCACGAGTTCGACATCGGGATGGAGGATCCATGCGGTCACCGGATCGATCAACTCCGGAGGCGCCGCCACCACCGCGCCATACCGTCCGGAGCCAACCTCCGCGTCGACCCGCTGGAGCAGTTGCTCCGCCTGACTGTCCAGTTCCTCGATCTCGATCCAGATCAGGCCGGTCTGAGCGGCGGTATCCAGCCTCTCGCCAGCCTCCGCGATAGACATCGGCCGGCCGCCATGATGCCCCCCGCCCTCGATCGTCCGCCGAGCGCGGCTCACTGCCGCATCGGTATTCGCGACGACCAGGACGTTGACAGGACTCGCCGTGCGAACAGGCTGAAAGGTGGTTGGATAGGCTACGGTCATGGCGATCCTGCAACATACATGAACCGAGCTGGTCCGCTCTACGCGCTCTGGCTCCGCCAAGTCACCAGATATCGATCCGTTTCGGTTCGGAGCTATGGATTGTGGCAAGGAAGCGTCGTCTTCTGCTTGCTTCGACATGCAGCCGAAACTCGATCCAGACTCCGTCGCCGCGCTCCGCGCCGCGATTGCCAACGCAGCGAACGCGGCTCGTTCGCTTTGTGACGGCACGCCCGCACGGGCCGACGAAGTGCTCCCGCTGCTTGTTCGCCTGACGAGCTCCGCGATGAAGTCGACCGCCTGGATGGACCGCGGGGCGCGCCCGTCGCCGGCGAACTTTACCCGTTCTGGATCAAACTCGCCCGCGGCGAAGCCTGCTAGACACCTTGCGGCAGGTCCCCGCCGCCGGCGAACTCCTCCAGGAAGGGCTGCAAGGCGGGGGCCTGCCAGCCTGCGGTCGCGACGAACGCCCGGTTGAAAAAGGCGCGCTTGCCGTAGCGCAGGAAGGTCCCATCAGGGCCGTCGCACTGCCCGCCCGCGGCAAGTAGCACGGCGTGCCCGGCCGCAGTGTCCCACTCGCTCGTCGGCCCCAGCCGGGGGTAGATGTCGGCTTTTCCTTCCGCAACGATACAGAATTTGAGGCTGGAACCGATCGCCACGTGGCCGCACCCCGGGCGGATGCTGTCGAGGTAATCGGCCGTATTTTGGGTGAAGTGCGACTTGGACGCGACCGCGATCAAGTCTTCCCCGCGCGGACGAGTCGCAATGGTCTGCCGCGCCCCATTCTCGGCCACCCACGCCCCCTGTCCAACGATGCCGCCATGCATGCGGCCGGTTTCCGGCGCGAGGACGATGCCGAGCGTGGGCCGGCCCGAGCTGATCAAGCCGATATTGACCGTGTAATCGTCACCACCCCGGACGAATTCCTTGGTGCCGTCGAGCGGATCGACGAGGAAATAGGTGTCGTCGTGGAGCGGGATGCGCCCAGCCGCTACCTCTTCCTCGGCAATGACGGGAACTCCCGGCGCAGCGTGGAGCAGTGCCGCCAAAATGATGCGCTCCGCCGCGCGATCCGCCTCGGTGACCGGCGAACTGTCACCCTTCTGCTCGACGTCAAAGCCGCGCCGCCGAACAGCCAGAATCGCCTCGCCCGCCTCCAGAGCGGCGTTGACGATGGCGTCGAGGAGAGCGTTATCAGCCATGCCTTACTCCATGTATGCCAAGCGCCTGGCTCCGCGCGTCCGAGCTCGTTACCGGCCGGGTTGGCCCCTGTCCCTCTTACCGTGGTGCCATCCGGATCCCGCCATCCAGGCGAATGTGCTCCGCGTTCATGTACCCGCTCTCGACCATGAACACCGCCAGCTCCGCATATTCCTCGGGTCGGCCAAGCCGCTTGGGGAATGGCACCTGCGCGGCGAGCGCATCCTGCACGTTGTCGGGCATCATGGCCACCATCGGCGTCTTGAACACGCCCGGCAGGATAGTGTTGACCCGCACGCCCTCGTTCATCAGGTCGCGCGCGATCGGCAGAGTCATGGCCAGCACGCCGCCCTTGGACGCGGAATAGGCCGCCTGCCCGATCTGCCCGTCTTCCGCCGCAACCGAGGCGGTGTTGATGATCACGCCCTTCTCGCCATCCTCCAGCGGCTCTGCATCGACCATGCCGGCAGCGGAATGGGCGATGCAGCGGAAGGTGCCGATGAGATTGATGCCGATCACCAGCTCGAACTGGTGCAGCGGATACTTTTTGACTTCTTTCGTCTCGCGGTCGCGGCCGACGGTCTTCACCGCATTGGCGACGCCGGCACAATTGACCAGCACCCGCTCCTGCCCATGCGCGTCGCGCGCCTTGGCGAAGGCAGCGGCGACCTTCTCCTCGCTAGTCACGTCGCACTCGCAGAAGATACCCCCGATGTCGGCGGCAACCTTTTCCCCGCGTTCCTGGTCGCGATCGAACACCGCGACCTTGGCGCCCTTGGCCGCAAGCGCCCGCGCCGTCGCCTCGCCAAGCCCGGAAGCCGCTCCGGTGACTACTGCCGCAATGCCTTCGATGTTCATTCTTCCTCCTTGTTCCCCGGCGAAGGCCGGGGCCCAGTCCAAAACAAAGAATCGGCGCGGTAGCGCCGCCTGGACCCCGGCCTACGCCGGGGTAGTGGAAGCCTCCACCCGGGCAAGCACCGCCTCCACCTGCACCTGCGCGCCAGCCTCCACGTTCAGCTCCGCCACCACGCCATCGAACGGAGCCACCATCGCATGCTCCATTTTCATTGCCTCCAGCGTGAGGAGCCGCTGGCCCTTGGCCACCTGCTCACCCGCGGCCACGTCCACGCTGGTCACCTTGCCGGGCATGGGGGCGACAAGCGCGCCGTCGGATGCGCCATGCCCCCCAACGCTGCCCCGCGAAGACAGCGCGAACTCGTACGCTTCCCCTTCGTAGAAGGTGACGACACGCTCGCCATCGGTGAAACCCGACACGGCCGCTGCGGGCCCATCGTCAAGTGAGACGGTTTCGAAAGTGCCGGCCGCTCCCAGCGCCACGCTGCGGCGGGGAGCGGCATTGAGCCGAAACCCCGCCAGATCGCCGGTCGAGCTTTCTTCAACCTCCGCCAGAGCGACCATGACGGCGCCGCGTTGCACGAACTCGTCCGCCTCTGCAGCGGGAACAAGGCTGTCGAGCTTCCGCTCGATAAAGCCGGTATCGAGGAGCGCGCTGCCGAAATCCTCATCGAGCAGAGCGTTGAACAGGAAGGCGGCGTTGGTCCGAACGGGCCAGACTTCGACTTCATCGAGGATCGCTGCCAGCTCGCCAATAGCCTCGTCGCGGTCGTTGCCGCGCGCAACCAGCTTGGCGATCATCGGGTCGTAGTACGGGGAAATGGCGTCGCCCTCCTCCACCCCCGTCTCGATGCGGCCGTCCTCGCCCAGGTCGAAATGCTCCAGCCGCCCGACACTTGGCAGGAATCCCTTCGCCGGATCCTCCGCATAGAGCCGCGCTTCGATCGCCCAGCCGTTGATCGAAAGCTCGTCCTGCCGCTTAGGCAGAGGCTCGCCGCTCGCAACGCGGAGCTGCCACTCCACCAAGTCCTGGCCGGTGATCTCCTCCGTCACCGGATGCTCGACCTGCAGGCGGGTGTTCATTTCCATGAACCAGATGCGGTCGGCGCGAAGGCCCTCGCTCGCGTCGGCGATGAACTCGATCGTCCCCGCGCCTTCGTAGTTCACGGCTTGCGCCGCGCGCACCGCTGCCGAGCACACCGCCTCGCGCGTGGCCTCGTCCATGCCGGGCGCGGGCGCTTCCTCGATCACCTTCTGGTGCCGCCGCTGCAGCGAGCAGTCGCGCTCGAACAGGTGGACGACGTTGCCGTGAGCATCGCCGAACACCTGCACTTCGATGTGGCGCGGCGAGAGGATGTATTTTTCCAGCAGGACGATGTCGTTCCCGAAGCTCGAAGCTGCCTCGCGCTTGCAACTCTCCAGCGCGTCCAGGAACGCCGCGGCCTCGTCGACCCGCCGCATACCCTTGCCGCCGCCCCCCGCGACCGCCTTGATCAGCACCGGATAGCCGATCGCATCCGCCTCGGCCCTGAGCCGCTCCGGCGACTGGTCTTCGCCGAGATAGCCCGGCGTGACCGGCACGCCCGCATCGGCCATCAACGTCTTGGCTGCGTCCTTGAGGCCCATGGCGCGGATCGAGTCCGGCTTCGGCCCAACCCAGACCAGCCCCGCATCGAGCACCGCCTGCGCAAAGTCGGCGTTTTCCGACAGGAAGCCGTAGCCAGGATGGATGGCATCCGCGCCAGTTTGCCTGGCCGCGGCTATGATGTTCTCGCCGACGAGGTAGCTCTCCCGCGCCGGGCTCGGCCCGATGTGCACCGCCTCGTCGGCCATCCGCACGTGGAGCGCCTTGGCATCCGCGTCGGAATAGATAGCCACGGTGCGCACGCCGAGTTTTCGTGCGGTGCGAATGATCCGGCACGCGATCTCCCCGCGGTTGGCGATGAGGAGCGACTGGATCATTCGGCAGCCTCTAGTGTCCGCATCGGCTCCTCCGCCTCCATCGGCTTTAACCCGAGCTTCGCAAACAACGCCGCATCCGCGCTGTCGCCGGTGTTGGCCGTGGTCAGCAGCTTGTCGCCCGTGAAGATACTGTTCGCACCCGCGAGGAAGCACAGCGCCTGCGTCGCCGCGCTCATGCTCTCGCGCCCAGCAGACAGGCGCACCATCGACTTCGGCATGGTGATCCGCGCCACCGCAACCGTGCGCACGAACTCGATATCGTCGATCAGCCGCTCGCCCGCGAACATGTCGCCAAGCACCGTGCCCTTGACCGGCACCAGCGCGTTGACCGGCACACTCTCGGGATGGCGCGGCAGAGTAGCGAGCGCGTGGATGAAACCGACGCGGTCCTCCCGGCTCTCGCCCATCCCGACGATCCCGCCGCAACAGACGCTGATCCCTGCGGAGCGTACCTCTTCAAGCGTGTCGAGCCGGTCCTGGAACGTCCGCGTCGTGATCACGTCGCCATAATGCTCCGGCGAGGTGTCGATGTTGTGGTTGTAATAATCGAGGCCGGCGTCCTTCAGCTGCCGCGCCTGGTCGCCGGTCAGCATACCCAGCGTCATGCAGGTCTCCAGCCCCATGGCTTTCACACCCGCGATCATCGCGCAGACCTTGTCCATGTCGCGGTCCTTGGGAGAGCGCCACGCCGCGCCCATGCAGAAACGCTGCGAGCCGGCCGCCTTGGCCTCGGCGGCGGAGGCGAGGACGGCGTCGACATCCATCAGCTTCTCGGCCTTGAGCCCGCTCTCAGCGTAAGCCGATTGCGAGCAATAACCGCAATCCTCCGGACACCCACCGGTCTTGATCGAGAGCAGGGTGCAAAGCTGCACTTCGCCGGCGGCGTGGTTGGCACGATGCACCTGCGCCGCAAGAAACACGAGTGCGGTGAAAGGCAGGTCGAAGAGTTCGGCGATCTCCACACGGGTCCAGTCGGTACGCATCAAACGATTCCCATGGGAGTTTGCAGTTGCCGAACCTCGGGATCGCACGCCGGATCATGAGGGAACCTGCCGTTCTCGTCCGGCCACAGAAGCTGCAGCTTTTCGGGTGGGCCATCCAAGCCCGCGTATCTCGCATACCAGATCGCGCTGCCTAGATAGGGGTCAGGGATCCGCGAGCCGTCCGCGAGCAGCGCGTCTTGCCCACCGAGCGTCTTGTGCAGCAGCATCGCGGCATGGGGTCGAGCACCCCTCTCTTTACACTCGGCGATCGCGTCGGTCAGGATGCCGTGCGCGGTCTGACCATCGATGCCGAAACAGACGATCTCCGGCCACGAGTAGCTCTTGGGAAGACCGATGGTGTACGTGAACCATTCTTTCGCGTCATCGCTCTCCACACGAGGCGCAACGCTCATGGCCGACCAGCCATAATCCTCAACGTCATCCAAAATTTTCTGCTCTGGTCCACTGAGCATCGTCACATCCTGAACACGCCGAACTGCGGACGCTCCGGGATCGGCGCGTTGAGGCACGCCGTAAACGCCAGCCCCAGCACGTCCCGCGTCTGCACGGGATCAATGATTCCGTCGTCCCACAGCCGCGCCGTGGCGTGCCAGGGGTTACCCTCGTCCTCGTAACGCTGGCGGACAGGAGCCTTGAAGGCCTCCGCTTCCTCCGCAGTCCACTTGTCGGCGTCGCGGTGGACGGTTGCGAGCACGCTCGCCGCCTGCTCGCCACCCATGACGCTGATGCGGCTGTTGGGCCAGGTGAACAGGAATCGCGGCGAGTAGGCGCGGCCGGCCATGCCGTAATTGCCAGCGCCGAAGCTGCCGCCGATCAAGACGGTGATCTTGGGCACGCTCGCCGTCGCCACCGCCGTCACCAGCTTGGCGCCATGCTTGGCGATGCCCTCTGCCTCATACTTTCCACCGACCATGAAGCCGGAGATATTCTGCAGGAACAGCAGCGGCACGCGCCGCTGGCAGGCGAGCTCGATGAAGTGCGCTCCCTTGACCGCGCTCTCGCTGAACAGCACGCCGTTGTTGGCCAGGATCGCCACCGGCATGCCCCAGATGTGCGCGAAGCCGCACACTAGGGTGGTGCCGAACAATGGCTTGAACTCGTGCAGCTCGGAGCCGTCGACGATGCGGGCGATAACCTCGCGCACGTCGTAGGGCGCGCGGACGTCCTCGGGGATGATGCCGTAGAGCTCTTCGGGATCGTAGTGCGTAGGGCGCGGTTCGCGCGTGCCGACGCCAGCGCCACTCTCGTCGCCAAGATGGCTAACGATATCCCGCACGATGGTCAGCGCATGCTCGTCGTTCTCGGCCAGGTGATCGACCACGCCCGACTTGCGTGCATGCAAATCGCCGCCCCCCAGGTCCTCGGCGCTGATCTCCTCTCCCGTCGCGGCTTTCACCAGCGGCGGGCCGGCGAGGAAGATCGTGCCCTGATTGCGGACGATCACGCTCTCGTCACTCATTGCGGGCACGTAGGCGCCCCCCGCGGTGCAGCTACCCATGACGCAGGCGATCTGGGCGATGCCCTTCGCGGACATGTTCGCCTGGTTGAAGAAGATGCGCCCGAAGTGATCGCGATCGGGGAACACCTCCGCCTGGTGCGGCAGGTTGGCGCCGCCGCTGTCCACCAGATAGATGCACGGCAAGCGGTTCTGCTCGGCGATCTCCTGCGCGCGTAGATGCTTCTTGACCGTCATGGGATAGTAGGTGCCGCCCTTCACCGTCGCGTCATTGGCGACGATCATCACCGGCTTCCCGGACACGCGGCCGATGCCCGCAATCATCCCCGCGCCGGGCACCTCGCGGTGGTACATGTCACACGCCGCGAGCTGCCCGATCTCGAGGAACGGCGAGCCGGGATCGAGCAGCCGCTCCACCCGCTCCCGCGGCAGCAATTTGCCCCGCGACGTATGCCGCTCCCGCGACTTCTCGTTCCCGCCTAGCGCCGCCTGGGCGACATCGGCGCGCAGCCTCTCGGCCAAGGCGCGATTGTGCCGGAAGCGGGCGCGATATTCTTCGCTCTCCGGCTGGACCTTGCTGTCGATCCGCGGTGCGCTCATGCGCCGATCAGCTCACGTCCGATCAGCATCCGCCGGATCTCGTTCGTCCCCGCGCCAATGTCGAGCAGCTTGGCGTCGCGGTAATAGCGCTCGACCGGCCAGTCCTTGGTGTAACCGGCCCCGCCCAGCGCCTGCACCGCTTCGTTGGCGACCTTCACCGCACTTTCGCTCGCCAGCAGGATGGCGCCCGCCGCGTCGAAGCGGGTCGTCTTGCCCGAATCGCAGGCCTTCGCGACCTGGTAGACGTAGGCGCGGGCCGAATTCAGCGCGACATACATGTCGGCGACCTTGGCCTGCATCAGCTGGAATGCGCCGATCGGCTTGCCGAACTGCTTGCGCTCCCGAACGAAGGGCACGACCACGTCGAGGCACGCCTGCATGATGCCTAGCTGCAGCCCTGCGAGCACCGTGCGTTCGTAGTCGAGGCCGCTCATCAGAACGCCGACCCCGCCATTCTCCGGACCCATGACGTTCTCGGGCGGAACGAAGCAATCCTCGAACACCAGCTCCGCCGTGGGCGAGCCGCGAATGCCCATCTTGTCGACCTTCTGGCCGACCGAGAACCCCTGCATCCCTTTCTCGATCAGGAAGGTGGTGATTCCCCGGCTTCCCGCTTCGGGTGAGGTCTTCGCATAGACCACCAACACGTCGGCTTCCGACCCATTGGTGATCCAGAACTTGGTTCCGTTCAGGCGATAGCCGTTGCCGCTCTTGTCGGCCCGCAGCTTCATCGACACGACGTCCGAGCCCGCCCCCGCCTCGCTCATCGCCAGCGCGCCGACATGCTCGCCGCTGATCAGCTTGGGCAGGTACTTGCGCTTCTGTTCGTCATTCGCCCAGCGGCGGATCTGGTTGACGCACAGGTTGGAGTGCGCGCCGTAGCTGAGTCCGACCGAGGCCGAGGCCCGCGCAACCTCTTCCTGGGCGACGACATGTTCGAGATAGCCCAGGCCAAGGCCGCCCCATTCCTCTTCGACCGTGATGCCGTGCAGGCCAAGCTCACCCATCTGGGGCCACAGCTCGACCGGGAAGCGATCCTCGCGGTCAATCTCGGCGGCGAGCGGCGCGATCCTCTCGCGCGCGAACCGCTCGGTGCTCTCGCGGATGGTGTCCGCCATCTCCCCAAGGTCGAATTCAAGTCCGGGTGCGGACATGCAAGGGCCTCCTGTTCGCCCACGGCGCTAGCAGAGCGGGAAGCGTTTGAACAAGGCGTGGCGCAGGCTTATGTGCGGCGCAACACCAACCCGACCGCTCGTGCTGAGCAGGGCCGGTAGGCTCGTATCGAAGCAAGTCCTCCGGTGCGCTGTTTGCTCGGCTCCTCAGGATGAGCGCGTCTCCTAGTGAGGTCCGCCCATGGCCACCGCAGCGAACGATCCCGTCGTCATCCTCTCCTACGCCCGCACGCCCATGGGAGCCATGCAGGGTGCTCTCGCCGACGCCTCCGCCACGGACCTCGGCGCGACGGCCGTCAAGGCCGCGGTGGAGCGCGCAGGGATTTCCGGCGAGGATATTGATCGCATCTACATGGGCTGCGTTCTCCCGGCCGGTCTCGGCCAGGCGCCCGCGCGGCAGGCAGCGATCAAGGCCGGGCTGCCGACTTCGGTCCAGGCGACCACCGTGAACAAGGTCTGCGGTTCGGGCATGCAGACGGTCATCATGGGCTCCGAAGCAATCGCGATGGGCAATGCCGACCTGATCATCGCCGGCGGCATGGAGTCGATGACTAACGCGCCGTACCTCTTGAAGAAGCATCGCTCCGGCGCGCGGATCGGCCATGACAAGGCCTACGACCATATGTTCCTCGACGGGCTGGAAGACGCCTACGAGGAAGGTCGCGCCATGGGCAGCTTCGCCCAGTGCACCGCCGACGAATATCAGCTGACCCGCGAGTCGATGGACAGCTATGCGATCGAGTCGCTCAGCCGCGCCAAGGCGGCGATCGACAATGGCGGCTTTGCGGACGAGATCGTGCCCGTCACCATCAAGAGCCGGGCCGGCGAGACCGTCGTCGACACCGACGAGGCCCCGGGCCGCGGCCGCCCCGACAAGATCCCGCAATTGAAGCCGGCGTTCGCCAAGGAAGGCACAATCACCGCCGCGACCAGCTCGTCCATCTCCGACGGCGCCGCCGCCGTGGTTCTGGCGCGCGAATCGGCAGCCCTCGAGCAAGGCCTCAAGCCGGTCGCGCGGATCGTGGCGACCGCCGCCCATGCCCAGGCTCCGGCCGAGTTCACCGTCGCGCCAATTGGCGCCATCCACAAGGTGCTCGACAAGGCCGGCTGGAAGATCGGGGACGTCGATCTGTTCGAGGTCAACGAGGCGTTCGCCTGCGTCGCCATGTTCGCGATGAAGGACCTCGGCATCGGGCACGACAAGATCAACATCCATGGTGGCGCGACCGCGCTCGGCCACCCGATCGGCGCCAGCGGCACCCGGATCATCGTCACGCTCCTCAATGCCCTAAAGCAGAAGGGCCTCAAGCGCGGGGTCGCCAGCCTCTGCATCGGCGGTGGCGAAGCCACCGCCGTAGCGGTGGAGCTGGTCTAAACTGTGCCCCTGCGCAGGCAGGGGCTCCGCCCCGTGCTGCAGCTTCATCGGAAGCAGTCCTGCCGCGCGTGAGAGCGGGTGTCGTTCAGGCCGGTTGCAGCAGGCCCTCGTCGGCAAGTGCCTTGCGGACCGAGTCGCGCCCGCCGATCCGCTCGACATAGCGGGCGATGTTCGGCCGGGCGGAGTAGCTGATGCCGAAATGGTTCGCCCACTTCAGAATCACGAAGGCGTAGGCGTCGGCGACGCTGAACCGGTCGCCCAACCAATGTTCCCGACCGTCGCCCAGATACCGCTCGACATAGTCCAGCCGTAAGTTGAGCCGCGTCATCGCTGCGTCGCGCGCGTCGCCCTGCGGGTTGCCGAAGAACGGGCCGAACGCCTTGTGCAGTTCGCTCGAGAGGAAGCCGAGCGCCTGGTGAAGCCGCGCTTCGGCCAACGGGTTGCTCTGCGGGCCCGGCGCACCCGGCTTCAGCCCGGCGATATAGGGCAGGATCGCCCCATTCTCCGTCAGGATTTCGCCCCCGTCGAGCTCCAGAGCGGGCACGTAGCCGAGCGGGTTGATCTCACGGAAATCGCGGCCATCTTCGGTCCGCTTGGCCCGGATGTCCGTCTTCACGAACTCCGCGTCCTGCCCGATCTCGTACAGCGAAATGCGCGATGCCATGGAGCATGCGCCGGGTGCGTAGTAGAGCTTCATGATGCTCATCCTTGTTGGGTGGGGCAGGCAAGGTGGACCTGCGTGCCTGGCTTTCAAGGAACGGGCAGGTAACTAGTCTACGGTTTCGCCGTCCGACACACCCCAGATGTCGGCGATGCGGATGTGTCCCTGCCGCTTGCCGACCTCGATGCGGCACCAGCCGGCGTTGCAATCCTCGATCCGTGCCACCACCCCGGGCTCGGCCGTGTATGCGATACGGCTCGTAGCGGTCGGCTGCTCGTGGATCGGGCGCGGGCTTGATCCGCGGACCAACGCCGTCCGACGGTCGCTGAGCAGCGTGACGAGCATCCATCCACGCGCGCCATCAGAGTCCTCAATCAAGCGCCAGCTCTCGTGCCGCTTGAGCACGCGCACAGGCAGGTCGCGGCGCTTGTAGAGCCAGGTCCCCGGATAGGATTTGGCCGGACCGGTGCGGGTCATGGCCTCGCCCGACGCGATCGAGGCCCAGTACGGTACCGGCTTGTCCTGCGCGCTGGCTGGCGAGACCAAGGCCAACAACGTCATTCCGGCAAAGGCGGGTACCCAGCCCTTGTTCAACCAACGCCTCCAAGGCGGGCCGCTCGCCTTCGGAGGGGTGACGGTCAAAAAAAACATCACGCCCCCGTCAGGATCCGATCGACCAACTGTTTCACCGTAGGGACGAAGCCGTTCGAGTAGAAGGGGTCTTGCTTGAACCGGAAGGCGGCATGCCCGGCGAACATCAGGTTCTCGTCGACCGGCTCGCCATGGGCGATGTTCTGCAGGGCCTTCTGGATGCAGAAGCTGCGCGGATCGGCCAGCCGACCGGTGCTGTTCTTCTCATTGTCCGCCCATGATGAAAAGGCACACTGGCTGAGGCAGCCCATGCAATCTGCCTGGTCCTTGCGGATGATCTTCTCGTCCTCGGGCGTAACGAACACGAGCGTCTCGTCCGGAGTCTTCATCGCATTGGTGTAACCGGCACCATACCATTCGCGGGCGTGCTGCAGGTCGCCGCGCGTTACCCAATAGTTCTTCTTGGTACCAATCCCGACATCCAGCTGGAACGCGTGATCGCCGACCTGTTCCTTGGTGAACGCGATCTGGCGCTCGCTGCGCGCTTCGAGCCAGCGCAGGAATGTGTTGCGCACGGCCGAGGAATAGAAGCCGGTCGGCGAGAACTTGTGGAGCAGGACATCGCCCTCCTCCAGAGTCATCAGCCGCGCCTTCCATTCCGGCGGAATCGGGCTTTCCTGGGTCAGCAGCGGACGGGTACCGAACTGGAACATGATCGCCCCCAGCTCGGGATTGTCGATCCAGTTATCCCACTCGTCGAGCCGCCACACCCCGCCCGCCATCACGATCGGCACCGTGTCGGGAACACCGCCATCACGCATGGCGGCGCGCAGTTCGGCAACGCGGGGGTAAGGGTCCTGCGGCTTGCGAGGGTCTTCGGCGTTGGACAGCCCGTTGTGCCCTCCGGCAAGCCACGGATCTTCGTAGACCACTGCGCCGAGCAGGTCGGGAACCTTGGAATAGGCCCGCTTCCACAATGCCCGGAACGCCCGTCCGGAGGATACGATGGGAAGGTACTGGACGCCATATTGCGCCGCGATCTCGGACAGCTTGTAGGGCATTCCCGCGCCGCAGGTGACGCCCGCGACCTTGCCGCGGGTGCGCTCCAGCACCCCATGGAGAATCGGCTGCGCGCCGCCCATTTCCCACAACACGTTGATGTTGATGGCGCCTCTGCCGTCCGCGATGTCGTAGGCTCGCTCGACTTGCGCCACGGCGCCCTCGATCCCGTAGTGGATCAGTTCCTCATGCCGCTCGCGCCGGGTCATGCCGCTGTATACCTGCGGAATGATGCGGCCTTCGGGATCGTAGCTGTCGGCGTTGACCGCACTGACCGTGCCGATGCCCCCGGCCGCCGCCCAGGCGCCGGAGCTGGCGTGATTGGTCGCGCTGACGCCCTTGCCGCCTTCCACCAGCGGCCACACTTCGCGGCCGCCGTACATGATGGGCTGAAGGCCCTTGAACACCGTTCGTCTCCTGAAAACTTGGCCGCGCTATACAGCCGGTCAAGCGCAAAACGCTACTGTTTCGATGAGTAACGAAAAGGGCCGCGGAATCGCTCCCGCAGCCCTCTCGCCTGCCCCGAGGCGGTGCCTTAGCGGCAGGTCGACTTGCCGACCTGGCGCCCGACGAGCGCTCCGATCGCGCCGCCGATGATCGCGCCCGTGGTCCGGTCGCCGCCGCGGCGGTAGCCATAATAGTCGCGGCGTCCGCCAGCCACCTGCCGGCCGATCAGCGCACCGGCCGCACCGCCAACGATGGTTCCGGTCGTGCCGGAGCAGCGGCGGTTGTTGTAGCGGTAGTTGCGCTGACCATAGTAGGTCTGGCCCTGGTAGCGATTGGCATAGCGCCGGCCGTAACGCTGGCCATAATAGCCGTTGCCGTAACCGCCGTTGGAATAACCGCCACCGTAAGCGGGCGCAGGATAATATTGCGCGCTGGCGGTCGAGGGGATGGCGAACAGCGACAGGGCCGAGGCTGCCAGGATGGCTTTCTTGAACATGGGGGTACTCCTGAAACAATGTGGAGCCACCCTGAAGCCAACGCCCTGACATCGCCCTGAATGTTCCGGTCATCAGCGGGAAAGGTTGAGCCTTCCCCGCCGTTCAGCAGTCGCGCGCGATTTCGCGTCCGGCAATGGCACCGATCGCGCCGCCGACGATCGCTGCGGCAGTGCCGTCCCCGCCGCGGCCGTAATAACCGCGCCGGCCGCCGCGGCCGATCTCGCGCCCGATCAGCGCTCCGGCCGCTCCCCCGATCACGGCTCCGGCTGTGCCGTTGCCGCAGCGATGACGGTAATAGCGCCGGCCGTAGTAGCGGTCGCCATAGTAGCGGTCACCGTAGTAGGACCGCCCGTAATAGCGACTGCGGTATCCGCTCCCCCAGTAAGGTTCGTAATAGCCGCCGTACGGGACGGCGTAATAGCCGCGGTAATAAGGCCGAGCGTAATGGTAGCCGCGATATCGATCACGGCGCTCATAGCCACCGTACCTGGTGCGATAATGGTGCCGCGCATAGCGTTGGCGGTCAGCGCCGTAAAAGGCTGAGCGGCGCCAGTCGCCGTGCTTGTGCCACTTGCCGTGGTGCTGCTTGTGCCAGCCGCTGTGGTTCTTGTGTTTCGCGTTCGCCGTCGCCGGCAGCGCCACCAATGACGCGGCGGAGAGCGCGAGGAGGATCTTGCTGACCATCGTGGCCACTCCTGCATCGCGAAGGAAACTGGCCGACTCAGCCAGCTTCAGAACCGAAGGCTGCGCTCCGTCAGGTGAGCGGCTGGTGAATGGTCCGTTCAGCTGGGGTAAGGCTTGAGAGCAAAATCCAGCCCGATGTCGACGGCCGGTGCCGATTGCGTGATCCGCCCGACCGAGATGTAGTCGACGCCGGATTCGGCGATGCCGCGGATCGTGTCGAGGTTGACGCCGCCGGATGCCTCCAAGGGCACTCGGCCGCCTACGATCGCCACCGCCTGACGAAGGGTCTGGGGCTCCATGTTGTCGAGCAGCAAGCGGTCGGCTCCGGCCTCCAGGGCAGGTATGATCTGCTCCAGCTGGTCGACTTCGACCTGCACCTGGAGCCCAGTGTTCGCTGCCTTCGCCCTGCGCACCGCCTGCCCCACCCCGCCGTTCACGGCGACATGGTTGTCCTTGATCAGCACGCCATCGTCGAGCCGCATCCGATGATTTTCGGCCCCACCCATCCGCGCCGCATATTTGTCGAGCAGGCGCAGGCCGGGGATCGTCTTGCGCGTGTCGAGCAGGACTGCTCCAGTCCCCGCGATCGCATCGACATAGCGGCGGGTAAGAGTCGCGATCCCCGACAGGTGCTGCAGCGTGTTCAGGGCCGACCGTTCGGCCGTCAGCATCGCCCGCGCGTTGCCTTCGAGCCGCATCAGCACCGTTCCGGCCTCCGCGCGATCCCCGTCCCTGACGCAAAGTTCGATCATCATTTCGCGATCGAGCTCACGGAAAAAGGCGGCAGCGATGTCCAGACCGGCGACTGTGATTGGCTCACGGCAGTTCATCGCGGCGACGAAGCGGGCGTCGGCTTCGATGGTGGCGGCCGACGTGACGTCTCCGCCCGAGCCCATGTCCTCGGCAAGGACCCGACGGACGAATTCGTGAAGGTCGAAGCTAGCTGGGTTCATGTGCCGCCGATAAGCGGCCCCGCTGCGCAAGACCAGACACACAGATCAAGCCGGCGCATCCGCATCCGCCTGCGCCTGGCTGGATTGAAGCCAGCTGCCGTCCTGCTTTCGGAACTGGGCAGGTACGCCGGGTTCATACCGCTCGCCGGTCCAGGTCAGCAGGCTGATCGATACAGTATCCCCATCGACGTCGATCAGGTTGAAGCTCTGCTCCTCCTCGCGCAGCCGTACCGAGGTGGCGGTTCCGGCCTGCACCACCAGCGCGTGCCCGGCGCGCACCACCAAGTCGCGGGCATGGTGGGTGGACGCCCGATGATTGTGCCCGGCGAGCAACAGATCGACCCCCACCTCCGCGATCGCGTCCAGTGCCAGCTCCTGTCGTCCGATCGCTTCGCCCAACTCGCCGCCATCGTTGACCGGCAATGCGAACAGCGGGTGATGCGTCACCAGGATCCGCGGCATGCCGGGCGCGACCTTGGAAAAGGTCTCGGTGATGAAGTCGACCTGCTCCCGGTTGATGCGCCCATCCTTGAACGTCAGCGACCGGGCGGTGTTGATGCCCAACACGGCGGCACCGTCAAGCTGATGGAACGGGCAAAGGGTGTCGTCGATGAAGCGCTTGTAGCGAGTCAGAGGCGACAGAAAGCGGCGAAGCACGTCGTAGAGCGGAACATCATGATTGCCCGGCACCGCCAACACCTCGTGCCCGGCATCGCGCAGCCGGCTGAGGAACTCACAGGCTTCCTCGAACTGCTCGGTCCGGGCGCGTTGGGTGAAGTCGCCGCTGATCACGACGAGATCGGCCCTGGCCGCATCGGCTTCCGCTTCCACAGCCGCAACCAACCTGGGGTCGTGGGCGCCGAAATGAAGGTCGGACAGGTGAAGGATACGAGGCATGTTTGGATAACTGCCTGACAGCCGAACTTGTTTCCCTGACCGGGTCATGCTGAACTCGTTTCAGCATCCACTTGTCCGCAAAGGCAGCTGTTCGTGGCGCGGCATGGATGCTGAAACAAATTCAGCATGACGGGATCAAATGGACCGGACCCAAGCCAACAGCGGCACCCGCCAGGTAAGCGAGCGGCTTCGCTTCGACGAGGCGGCACTGACGCGCTGGGTGGAACAGCATGTTTCCGGCTTCGAGGGACCGCTGACCGTGAGCCAGTTCAAGGGTGGCCAGTCAAACCCGACCTACAAGCTCGACACGCCCGGCCGTTCCTTCGTCCTGCGCCGCAAGCCCCCGGGCAAGACGCTCCCCGGCGCTCATGCGGTAGACCGCGAATATCGGGTGTTGGCGGCGCTTGGGGAGCAGGGTTTTCCGGTGCCTCGCGTCCATGCCCTGTGCGATGACGAGGGCGTCATCGGGACGGCCTTCTACGTAATGGACATGGTGCCTGGCCGGATCATCTGGGAAGCGAGTTTCCCAGGTCTCGAGCAAGCATCGCGCGCAGCGCACTTCGACGCCATGAATGCCACCCTGGCCCGGCTGCACAGCTTCGATCCGCAGGCGATCGGTCTTGGCGACTACGGCAAGGCAACCGGCTTCGTGGAGCGGCAGGTGGCCCGCTGGTCCAAGCAATATCTGAGCGATGTCGATGCTGGGCGGGTCAGGGACATGGACCGGCTGGTCGAATGGCTCGGCAAGCACCTGCCGCCGGACAGCGGCGAGGCGCGAATCGCGCACGGCGACTTCCGCTGCGACAACATGATTTTCGACCCGGACACGCCCGTCGTCCGAGCGGTGCTGGACTGGGAGCTGTCAACGCTCGGCGATCCGGCAGCGGACTTCACCTATCATTGCCTCATGTACCGGATGCCGGCCGGGATCTTCACGGGGCTGGCCGGCCTCGACCTCGGCACGCTCGGCATCCCGTCGGAGGAAGAGTACATCGCCGCCTACTGCCGCCGCAGCGGGCGGGAGCGCATCGCCAATTTCGACTATCTGATCGTTTTCAACCTGTTCCGGCTCGCCGCCATTCTCCACGGCATCAAGGGCCGTCTGGCGCGAGGCAGCGCCAGCAGCGCCCATGCCGCGGAGATGGTGAAGGGGCTTGAGCCTCTTGCTGCGCTGGCGTCGAGCGAAGCAGGCAAGGCGCGGCTCTAAGCACTTCCTCCCGCGCCGTACGCCGAGGAACCCCTCCACCATCCTGCGGATGTCCCCTCCCCAGCAAGGGCTGGGGAGGAACTGCAATCAGCTTACTTCGTCGGGAAACCCCGGCGCTTCAGCAAGGCATTCACGTCCGGGTCGCGGCCGCGGAAGGCGCGATAGGCCTCCGCGCGATCGGTCTCGTTGCCGGTCGACAGCAGCAGGGTGCGGAACTTGTCGGCGGTGGCTCGGTCGAACGGGTTGCCTGCTTCTTCGAACGCTGCCCAGGTGTCGGCGTCCATCGTCTCCGACCACAGGTAGGAATAGTAGCCGGCGGAGTAGGCATCGGATGAGAACAGGTGGCCGAACTGCGGCAGGCGGTGGCGCATCACCATTTCACGCGGCATCCCGAGTTCCGCGAGCGCCTGCTTCTCGAACGCGTCCGGATCGACCACGCCGCCCGGCTGGGTATGCAGTTTCATGTCGACCAGCGCGGACGACAGATATTCCACCGTCGAAAAGCCCTGGTTGAACGTGTCCGCGGCCTTGATCTTGGCGACCAGCTTCTGCGGCATCGGCTGACCGGTCTTGTAATGCTTGGCAAAGCGCTCGAGCACCGGCCGGGTCAGCAGCCAGTTCTCGTTGACCTGGCTTGGATACTCCACGAAGTCGCGCTGCGATCCGCCCAGCGATGGGTACTTCACGTCATTGAGGTAGTAGTGGATCGCGTGCCCGAACTCGTGGAACAGGGTCGAGGCATCGTCCAGGCTGACCAGCACCGGCTGGCCGGCCGCAGGCTTGGTGAAATTGTTGTTGTTGGAGCCCAGGACGATGTTGTCGTCCAGCAGGCGTGCCCGGCTGCGGAAGGTGGTTGCCCACGCGCCCGACCGCTTACCCTCGCGGGCGTAAGTGTCGAAGTAGAACAGGCCAGTCTGCTCGCCTGTCTTCGCATTGCTGACGACAAAGGTGCGGATGTCGGGATGCCAGGTCGGAACCTGCCCGGTGTTCTCGGTAAACTTGAGGTCGTACAATTGCTCGGCCGACCAGAACATGCCGTTCACCAGGTTCGACAGCTCGAAGTACGGCTTGATCTCCGCTTCGGACAGGTCGTACTTCGCCTTGCGGACCTTCTCCTGATAGTAGCGATAGTCCCAGGGCTCGATGGTCGACACGCCGTCGCGCTTGGCGAAGGGCTGCTGGTCACGGACCTCTTCCTTGACCCGCGCAACCGCCGCCGGCCACACCCGCATCATCAGCTCCATGCCGCGGGCCGGAGTCTTGGCCATCGTGTCCTGCATCCGCCAGTCGGCGTGCGTGGCGTAGCCGAGCAGCTTGGCGCGGTCGGCGCGCAGCTTCACGATCTGCGCAATCAGCTGGTTGGTGTCGTTGGCATTGCCGTTGTCACCGCGATTGACGAACGCGTTGAATACCTTCTCGCGCAGCGCACGATTGTCCCCAAAAGTCAGCACCGGCTCCACCGCCGAACGCGTGTTGCGGATGGCGAAGGTGCCGGCGGGCAGGCCCTTGTCCTTGGCGGTGGCGGCCGCGGCATCGCGCACGTCCTGCGGAACGCCCTTCATCTCCGCCGCGGTGGCGGTGGTGAAGGTGCCCTCGTCCGCCAGCAGCCGTGCGTTGAAGTCGGAAAACAGCCCGGCGAGCTGCTGATTGTACCCGCTCAGCTGCTGCTTCTGCTCGGGATTCAGCCGAGCGCCGTTCCGGACATAGCTTTCGTACAGGCGGGTCAGCAGGCGGTTCTGCTTGGCGTCCAGGCCAAGCGAGTCCTTCTGCGCATGCAGCGTGGAGATGCGCTCGAACAGCTTGGGGTTGAGGCGGATCTCGTCGAAGGCCGCCGACAGCTTGGGCGACCATTCCTTGTCGAGCGCCTGATAGGCCGGGGTCGACATGTTGTCGGTCATCACCCCGAACACGGACAGCACGCGGTCCAGGCGCTGCCCGGTCCGTTCCATCGCCTCCACCGTGTTGGCGAAAGTCGGTGCCTCCGGATTGTTGGCGATCGCCTGGTATTCCCGGCGCTGCTCGTCAATGCCGAACTGGATGGCTTGGGGGAACAGTTCGGGCGTCACCTTGTCCCAGGGCGGAACCCCGTCGAACGGCCCGGACCAGTCGGCCAGGAGGATATTGTCGGGAACCACGGGCGCAGCGGAATGGATCGGGGCCACGGCAGCCTCCACTTCAGGGGAAGCGGGCTGCACGGCGGCGGGGTCGGCCGTGGTCGCGCACCCGGCCAGCACAACGAGCGCAGAACCGGCCAACAACAAAGTCTTGATCATCCAATCGCCTCACGAGCTAGTTTCGAGCGTCGCACTGCCCGTCCGGGCGAGGCCACGCAAGCGTGCTCTCGACGAATGGACAGGCGGTTGATTTCTCTGTCATTTAAGCGATCGGCGCCTGAACAACAGGTGACATCGCCAAGGGGGTCACGCGGTGAGCGGTTCGCAGCTACTGTTCCAAGCGGTCTTCGCGCTGCTGCTGTTCGCCCTGCTGGTGCGCAGCGAGCGGTTGGGGCACCTGCTGATCGGCCTCGCCGGCGCAGTCGGCCTAGCCTATGGCGCGCGCGAACATGGCCCGCTGGTCCTGCTGGCGCCTTTCCTGGTGGTACTGGTCGCCGCCACGCAAGCGGCGTCGCGCTATCTGGCGGAGCGCAAGGCGCGTTTCACGGCCGATGAAGAACGCATGCTGGCCGGACCGCTGAACGGCATTCCTCGCGCCCATGCCCGCCTGTTCCTGGATCAAGGGGACTGGATCGATGGCGATGCCGGAGACACGCTGATCGAAGAAGGCAAGCCCGAGCGCCGGTTGTTCTATCTCGCCAGCGGCCGGGCCGAAGTCTCGGTCGAGGGGCAGCAGGTCGGCAGTTGCCTGCCGGGCCAGCTGGTCGGCGAAGGCGCGATCCTGGCCGACGACGTGCCGACCGCGACCGTTCGCTTGGCCTGCCGTTCGCGGCTGTGGAGCGCGCCGGGTGAGGCGCTGGGATCGTATCTGGAGGCTCATGACGACGTACGCCATGCGCTGGAGCATTGCCTCACCTTGTCGCTGCGGGAGAAGCTCAAAGCGTCCAACCGCGAGGAAGTGGACGGCTAGAGCCAGCTCGGGGCGAGCAGCACCAGCAGCTTGACGTCCACCGCGACCCCGGCATCCCGCCGCCCGGCAACGAACGCCGCCACCTCCGCCTTGGGCACCAGGTGGGTGGTGATCCGTTCCCCGTCCACTCCTCCGCCCTCCCCGATGCGGCGTACACCGTGCGCGCGAACCAGGGTGAAGCTTTCGCTCAGCATTCCCGGCGAGGCGTGGAAATCGCCGAGTGTTTCGATCCGCTCGGCAGTGAAGCCGGTCTCTTCCTCAAGCTCGTGAACCGCCGTGCTCTCGGCGGTTGCGCCTTCATGAACGTCGCCGATCAGACCGGCGGGTAGCTCCAGGCAAGGGCCGCCGACCGCGACCCGATGCTGTTCCACCAGGATGTAGCAGCCGTCATGCTCGGCCAGGATCACCACGGCGCGGATGCCGCGCGTTCGGCCGGCGAATTCCCATTTGCCGCGGCGAAGGGCGCGAACGAAGCGGCCCTCCCACATCACCTCAAGCGGAGCGTCGAAATCGGGGCCCCATCCCTCCTCGGCCGACCCAAGGGTCATAGTTCTATGAGCTTGTCGGGAATTTCGTTGGTATCGGTTGACGAGCGGGGGAAATGCTCGGCAAGCACCTCGCCGACGAGCCCGATCGCGGCGATCATGCCGTCAGCCGGCCGGCCTTCCTTCACCTCCGCCACGAGGGCGGCCATCGCTTCGCCCCAGGTCTCCGGGGTGGTGACGTCATGGATGGCTTCGTCGGCGACAATCTCTGCTCGATGCTCGCCAAGCGACAGGTAGATGAGGATGCCGGTGCGGCCAACTGTGCGCCGCTCCGCCGCTGCCTTGAACATGGAGATTGCGCGTCGCCGGACCCGCCGCTGCTTGGTCGCCGCCGGGGTGAGCGTCAAGCGCAGCTGCATATACCGCAGCACCAGCAGCACGACGGTGAACTTCAGTACGGCGAGCACCATAAGAAAGAACAACAGCGCTCCAAGACCGGGCTCGACTCCCCAGCCCCCGAACAGCTGGGAATACCCCCATTGCAGCGCCATTGGGAAAGCCGCGGTCCAGGCGAGTACGGCAATCAGCACGGCCACCGCCCAATGCAGCGCCACGTCATGATAGGAGTCGCTGAGTTCGGTCACCATGGTGACGATCTCGCCATCGCTCTTCGCTTCCGCGGCGGCGATGGCGCCGCTGACTCGCTGGTGGTCGGCCTCGGTGATGCGGACGCTTACCATGACCCCGACGCTCCTCCCCCGCCGAACGAGCCGCCTCCGCCCGAGAAGCCGCCGAACCCTCCGCCTCCTCCGCCGCCAAACCCGCCGAAGCCGCCTCCCCCACCACGGGAGGCGCGGCTGAGCGCGTCCAGGCCCCAGAGGACCACCACCGGGTCGATGCCGCCGCGCCGCCGCTTGCCGCGGTAGCGGCGGCCGCCGGCGCCACGCAGCAGCGGCAGGATGACGAAGAAGAAAATAATGGCGAAGACGATCAGGGAGCCGAAGTTGCCATCACCGCCGCTGCCGCGCTGAACCTGCTGTGCCTCAGCTTGCTGCAGCCGCTTCTGCGCCTCGGCGGCAGGCAAGGTCATCTGGGTGATGATCGCGTCCACTCCGGCGTTGATCCCACCAGCCATGTCACCATTCTTGAAGCGCGGCGTGATCGCGTTTCGGATTATGATGCTGGACAAGGCATCGGTAAGGAACACGCGCGCGCCGTAGCCGGTCTCGATCCGCACCTTGCGCTCGTTGGGCGCGACCAGCAGGACCACGCCGTCATCCTTTTCGGCGCTGCCGATGCCCCAGGTGCGGCCGAGCCGGTAGCCATAATCCTCGATAGGGCGGCCTTCCAGGCTCGGCACGGTGGCGACCACCAACTGCCGCCCGCTCTGTTGCTCGAGGTTCTCCAGCTTGGCGGTCAGGGCCGCCTCGTCAGCAGCCGGGATGATGCCGGCGGCATCGACCACGCGGCCGGTCAGCTGCGGGAAAGTCTGCGCGGCGAGCGGGGTGGCAAGCAGCAGCAGGAAGACAGCGACTAGCCGACGCACGGCGGTCATGCTGCAGCCCTTTCATCAAGACTCCGCTCAAGTGCGGAAATGCCGTTCTCGATGGCAGACCGGACGTGCCCCCTAGCAAGATCTGCGCGCATCGCCGCAGCCACGCGAGCAGACTGCTCCGGCGACAGCTGGCCAGCCGCTTCGATCCTGACCTGGCGTGTTTCCGGCTCGATCATGATCAGCAACTGGCGGTTGGGGTTCTGTCCCCCGACAGCCCAGCCCACCACCTCCAGCGACGTCCCTTGGGTCGGCTTCAGCAGAACCACGGCGGCCGATACACCTTTCTGTTTGTCGAGGCGGTCGAGACGCTCCCCCAGGGCTTTGCGGGCGACCCCGTCCAGCGCGCCCGCTTGATCGATGATCCGCCCGGGGGAGACGATCATTTTCTTCTCACGCCCATCGGTAACCGTGTCGCGTTCGGCGATCAGCCGAGACCCGCCAGCCCCTGCACTCCCGTCACAAGCCGCCGTAGCAGCCAGAGTAACAGCCAGCAGGAGCCGCAAGCGCCCGTCCTTACTGCGCGTTGAAGTCGACCGTCGGCGCGTTCTGCGCGCCGGCGGCGGCTTCGAAGGGGACCTTGGGCTTGGCGCCATAGAAGATCTTGGCTCCGATCGCGTCGGGGAAGGTACGGATGCGGGTGTTATACGCCTGCACTGCCTCGTTATAATCCTTGCGCGCGACCAGGATGCTGTTCTCCGTCCCTTCCAGCTGTGACTGGAGGGTCAGGAAGTTCTGGTTCGACTTGAGGTCGGGGTATTGCTCCATCGTCACGAGCAGCCGGCCGAGCGACCCGCCGAGCTGGGTCTGCGCCTCGTTGAACGCCCGCACCTTGGCGGGATCGTCGAGGTCACCGGCGTTCAATTGCACCCGCGACGCATTGGCACGCGCCTGCGTCACCTGGACGAGGACGTCCCGCTCCTGATCGGCGAACCGATCGACCGTGCGGACCAGATTGGGGACGAGGTCCGCGCGGCGCTGATACTCGCTCTGCACCTGCGCCCATTTGGCGTTCACATTTTCCTCGGCGGTTGGAACCGAGTTGAGGCCGCAGCCCGCAAGAGTGAAAGCAGCAAGCGGCGCAAGCAGGCCGAGGCGGCGAACAACGGTCATCTTTCGTTTCCCCTGAACAACGAACTCGCTGCCTTAGGTAGATGACACAGTGACGCCTTTCAATGAAAAGCGGCTGACCGGACCAACGAAGATAAAGAAAGTGGGAGGCTTCTGTTGCCCGGCGCCTCCCGTGCCGCTGGAATCCCCTTCTGTTGCCCGGTGGGGTCCGACCGCGCTTTTGTCATTGTAACGTCAGACCGTTAGGCCGTCAGTTACGCAGCAATTGCGAGCGCCTCGTTATCGTTGGCACTTGTGTGAAAGGCGGTTTTACGGCTCACCTCAGCCGACTGGCAGCAGAATCTTTATTGCACTCGTCGATCCTGTTTCGCCCCCATCAGCAACGGCGCTCCGAGCCCCCGCTCGAATCTCTTGAACGCCGCTGCTGGTGGAGGCGCCGGGGTACTGCCCCCCGGGTCCGAAATGCCTATTCCAAACCGCACTCTACCAGCATAGCCGGTTGCCCGGCACGCCCTATTTAGGCCTGATCCGTCCGTTTCTCAAGGACGAGCCGTGCCGGTGCCGTGACGGAACCGAATTGAAAGTGCTGGCGTTCCAACCGGCCATGCGGATATGCAACGACCCGCTGTACCAAAACATACCAAGGGGAATGCTCCAATGAACAAGCTTTCTTTCGCGCTGATCGGCGCGGCTTCGCTGGCTCTGGCTGCTTGCGGCGGCAAGGGTGACGACGCTCTGGGCGAAAACGTCCAGGAGAATTACGAGGCCGCTGCCGAGAACCTCGACGCCATGTCCGACAACACCTCGGGCGCGGCTGCCGCGACCCTGGAGAACCAGGCCGACGCACTCGAAGCCGAAGGCGCTCGCAAGGAAGAGGCCATCGACGAGGCCGACGTGAACGCCGCCAACCCGGCCGAAGCCAACGCGGCCGTCAACGCGATGTAATTCGCTGCCGCTCCGGCAATCGGGGCGGCAACGATTCGGACGAAAGGGTCGGTCTCCCTCGAGGAGGCCGGCCTTTTTGTTTGTGAGCGGGAGGATTAGGGCCACTCCATGAGCGACGACGCCATCCCCGCCGCGACCCTGGTCGTGATTCGCGACCGTCCGCGGCAGGCGCCCGAGCTGTTGATGGTCACCCGAACGCGCGGAATGGCGTTCGCCGGCGGGGCGATGGTGTTTCCCGGCGGCAGGATCGACAAAGGTGACCGGGTACTCGCGGGGAAGCCGGGCGAAGCTGCCAAGATCGCCGCCGTGCGGGAGACGCTGGAGGAGACCGGCTTGCCGGTCGGCCTGCGGACCACGCCCATCGATACGCGGGAACTGCAGGAGGAACTGGTTCGAGGCGCCGGTTTCGCCGATCTGCTGGACCGACATGGCCTCGACCTCGACCTGCCCCAGCTCGTCCCGTTCGCGCGCTGGAAGCCGGCCTTTCACCAGCCGCGTCGCTTCGACACGCGCTTCTTCATCGCCCGCGCAGCCGACGGCGACTGGCCGCTGCGCCCGCAAGAAGGTGAATGCGACGCCGCCGAATGGATCACGGCCGCCGACGTGCTGGCCCGGATCGCGGCGGGCACGGCCAGCGCCATCTTCCCGACGGTGCGCAACCTGGAACGGCTGGCGCAATTCGGAAGCTTCGAGGAAGCCCGCGACCATGCGCTGGCTCATCCGGTGGAGACGATCAGCCCTTGGGTCGAGGAAGTGAACGGGGAGAAGTGGCTGCGGATTCCCGATCACCTGGGCTATCCGGTCACCCGCGAACGGCTGACGGACGCGGTGCGGGCCTGAATCCTCCTTCGCGCGTTCGGCGACCATGCGCCGCGCGATCTTGTGGTTAATCGTCCTCGCCGCGGCTGCCGTCGCCTTGATCGAGGCGCGATCGTGGATGGACCGGCACCCGCAGGACCTGCCCTGGACGGCGCTGAGCCTGGACGACCCGCTCGGTCGGTTTACCGCCTCCAAGCTTGCCAGACTTGGCAAAGCCCCGGCGCAGTGCCGCCTGCTGCTGGCTGAGGGAGGGACGCTCGACGTGCCCGCTCCTGCAAGGATTTCCAGCAATCGATGCGGCTATCGCGACGGCATTCGGCTGCGCGGCGACAATGCCCGCTTGGCCGGTTTCGCCCCCGCGGAGCTGATCACGTCCTGCCCCACGGCCGCCGCTCTCCTGCTGTGGGACAAGCGAGTGCTGCAACCGGCAGCGCAACGCCATTTCGGTACGGGGGTTGAGCAGGTGCTGCACGCCGGCAGCTTTTCCTGCCGCCGGCTTTACGGCAGAGCGAGCGGACCGTGGAGCGAACATGCGACCGCGGACGCCGTCGACATCGTCGGCTTCCGCTTGGGCAACGACCGCACCGTCTCGGTCCTCCGTGACTGGTCGGCCGGCGGGTCAGGCGCCGCTTTCCTGCGCGACGTTCGGGACGGCGCCTGCGCCATGTTCTCGACCGTTTTGTCACCCGATTACAACGCGGCGCACCGGGATCACCTTCACCTCGACATGGCCGACCGGGGCGCGGCGGGGTGGAAAGCCTGCCGCTAGGGACAGCCGAGTCGCGTTCGGCCCATAAGAGAAGGGACCCGCCTTCCGGCGAGTCCCTCCTCGAAAACCCCCTGTTCGGAGGGTCTTACGAGAGGTGCTTGGACAGGTGCTTGTTCATCTCGAACATCGTGCAGCGGTCCTTGCCGAAAATCTTCTGCAGCTTGTCGTCGGCGACGATTTCCCGCTTGTTCTGCGGGTTTTGCAGGTTGTTCTTGCGAATGTGATCCCACACTTTCGAGACGACTTCGCTGCGCGGCAGCGGGTCCTTGCCGACGATCTGCGCCAGATCCGGCGACGGAGTTACCGGACGCGCGAGACCGCCCCCTGCCTTACGCCCAGTCCCGCTCGATTCTTTTGCCATGTGGCCCTCCTGTTGTTTCGCCTGTGGATAGAGCGCAATCCGGGGCGCTTTGCAATGGTGCCGCAGAGAGGGACCGTTAACCCAGATCAGCTGAACGGCACGACCTTGTTCGCGGCATCGTGGCCAATGTCCGCCCGGCCGCGGTAAGGGATGCCGGATCGGCGGCACCAATCGCGAACGATGCCCTCCTCGTCGCTGCCGAACGGACGGTCGTTCTCCGGCACCCGGCAGCGGCCGAGCCGGAGCGAGGACGCTCGCCGCACCGCGGGCTGGCTGGTGAGGTGGAACATGAACCGGTCGATCCGGTAATGCTCCTCGTCCAGTTCCTCGATCAGCAGCTCGCGGCCGGTGAAGTCGGGCTCCAATGCCGTCCCGAGCAGGCTCGACAGAACGGTCAGGTTGAAAGCCATTGTTGGACCCGCAAGGTCCGGCTCCAACGCGGTCGCCTCGCCACCGACCAGCCAGTCGAGCGCACGTGCGATCGCCGCCTCGCCCCCGTCGCGCATGATGTCCATCGGCATCGGCCCGTGCGCAACCCGGCATCCGGCGCGATGCAAAGCGGCCAGCAGGAAACCGCCGTCGCTGTAGCCCATGAACAGCTTGTCCCGGGCGCCCGCCGGCAAGTGTGCGGCAGCAGCTTCAGCGATCCGGTTGGAGCCATAGCCGCCGCGGGCAAACCAGATCGCGTCGACGCTGTCGTCGGCCATCACCTGTCGCAAGGCGGCAAGGCGCTCCTCGTCGGGTCCAGCGAAATGGCCATCGGACGAAAAGCATTGGGAGTGGATCAGCAGCTCGCAATCGCCCCGCGCCGCCGCGATCGCCGCCACGGCCTCGGCCGCTTCCCGATTCAACGGGCAACTGGGCGCAATCACCGCAATTCGCATGCTCACTCCGTTTGCCTTGCACCCCTCCCGTCCAATAGGGCGAGCGCGATGACTCAATCCAGCACCTTCTTCTGCGGGATCGGCGGCAGCGGCATGCTCCCCCTCGCCTGCATCGTTCGCGCGCGCGGCGGCCGCGTGTCCGGTTCCGACCGGGCGCTCGACGCCGGCCGGCTCGCGCCCAAGTTCGATTTCCTCCGCTCGCTCGGCATCGAGCTATGCCCGCAGGACGGCAGCGGTCTGCGGGAAGGCATGACCCTGGTCACCTCCGCGGCGGTTGAGGAAAGCATCCCCGACGTGCGCCGCGCCAGGGAGCTGGAACTGCATCATCTCACCCGTCCGCAGCTGCTGGCCGAACTGCTCAACGCGGCGGAGCGCAGCGTCGCTGTTGGCGGGACCAGCGGCAAGTCGACCGTCACCGGCATGATCGGCTGGATCCTCCATGCGCTGAACCGCCAGCCGACAGTGATGAACGGCGCGGTGATGAAGAATTTCGTGTCGGCGGATTGCCCCTTTGCAAGCGCCCTAGTCGGGGATCCGGAGCTGTTCGTCAGCGAGGTCGACGAGAGCGACGGTTCGATCGCGCTCTACCGTCCGGACGTGGCGGTCCTGAACAATGTCAGCCTGGACCATCTGGCGATGGACGAACTCCGGACGCTGTTCGGGGGTTTCCTGGGCAAGGCTCGGCGCGCCGTGCTCAACCTTGATGACCCGGAGACCCGCGCGCTGGCTGACCTGGTGCCTGCCGAACAACGCCTCGGCTACGGCTTCGACAGTCCGGGCGCCGCTCTTGTCGGGCGCGATCTTCAACTGCTGCCGGACGGATCGCGCTTCACGGCTACGCATGGCGAGGCGAGCACCAACGTGGTCCTGCAGGTCCCGGGACGCCACAACGCTTCCAACGCGCTGGCCGCGCTGGCTGCTGCGATCGCGCTCGGCGTCGACCTCAAGGACGCCGCCGCGGCGCTGGAGCAGTTCGCCGGGCTCAGCCGCCGGCTGGAAACGGTCGGCAGCACCGAGGGCGTGACGGTGATCGACGATTTCGCCCACAACCCCGACAAGATCGCCGCCACGCTTGCCACCCTCACCGGCCAACCGGGCCGGCTGCTGGTCTTCTTTCAGCCGCATGGCTTCGGCCCTTTGGCCAAGATGGGGCAGGAGCTGAGCGAAACCTTTGCGCGCGGACTGCGTCCCGACGACCTGCTGCTCCTGTCTGATCCCGTATATCAGGGCGGCACCGTCGACCGCAGCCGCGGATCCGACTGGCTGGCCGAGGCCACCCGCAATGCCGGCGGGAGGGCCGAGCATGTCCCGGAGCGCACCGCGATCGGCGAGCGGCTGATCGCCGAGGCCCGGTCCGGCGACCGAATCGCCATCCTCGGCGCGCGCGACGACACGCTGAGCGAATTCGCCCGGGACCTGCTGCGGCGGCTTCAGCCGGCGGGCTGAACCGGGTGGAAACAAAGGTCGCGGACTGCGGTTATGCCTGCCATGGCACGACCCGGAACGGTGATCGGCTGGAAGCTCGACCGCAGCCAGCGCGACGAACTCTTGAAGCAATTTCCCCCTCGCTACAGCCAGGCGGTCGCCGATCATGTCACGCTGCGCACGGACGCCCAGCGCGAGCCGCTACCCCCGGCCGCCAAGGCAGCGATCGTCGGCCGAACGGATGACGAGGGAGGAGTCGAGGCGATGGTAGTGACGATCGACGGCACCGCCGATCGCCCGGACGGGTCCACCTTTCACATCACCTGGTCGCTGGGGCCTGGCCGCAAGGCACGGGAAAGCAACGACGTGCTGAAGGAGCGCGGTTGGCAGGAACTGGACCATCCGGTGCCAGTCGAGGTGGAGCCGGCGCGCTTCTGATGCCCCATCTGTTCCTCGACTGCGACGGCGTGCTGGCCGATTTCGATGCCGGTGCCAGGCGTGTGCTGGGCATGAGCCCGCGAGCATTCGAGGAGCGGCACAACAAGCGCGAGTTCTGGCGGCGCATCTCCGGCGACCGCGACTTCTATGCGACGCTTCCCGAAATGGCGGATGCGCGCGAGTTGTTCGAGGCGGTCCAGCACCTCAGGCCGACGATCCTGACCGGCTTGCCGCTCGGCAATTGGGCGGCGCCGCAAAAGGTGCGCTGGGCGGCGGAGCATTTCCCGGGCGTCCCGATCATCACCTGCATGGCGCGCGACAAGTACCGGCACATGACCGCTGGCGACGTGCTGGTCGACGATCGCGAGGATCATCGCGGCAAGTGGGAGGATGCGGGGGGCGTGTTCGTCCACCACAAGACGGCACGGGCAAGCCTGGAAGAGCTCGCCCGGATCTTTCCGTCAATAACGGTCAGCGTTTAGGCAGCCGCCGCGACGTCGACCTTTTCGACCCACTCGGGCCAGAACACCGGCTCGCGGTTGGACCAGCCGGGCGCGGTGGCGGCGCTTTCGCTGATCGACTGCAGGAGCAGGCGGCGGCGGTCCGGGTGGAGGTGCGGCAGCGCCGCGGCGGCGCAGAACGCGGCCGGCAACCAAGGCCGAACCGCCGCTCCGAGCAGGCGTTCGTACAGGAAGCGGTATGCCGCGAAGTTCGGGATCCGGTCCTGCCCGAGGTCGAAGGCGGTCAAGGTGATCAGCAAGCCGACGAACGGCTCGATCGTGTCCAGCCCGCTGTCGTCGGGAACCTGAAGACGGAGCGCTTCGATCTGCTTGTACAGGCGGCCCTGCGCGCGGATCGATGCCGCTTCTCCTTCGTCCCGAGCCCAGCAGCCAATGGCGTCGCGCCGGCCGTACGCCACGTCCAGCGAGCGGCGGATGTACCGCTGCGTCGCCTTCGGAAACGCCGCGAATTCCTTGATCTCGCTCAGCAGCAGCGTGCCGCCCGCCGGCTGGCTCGTCCGCGTCTTCATGACCCCGACTCCTTCACTTCAGGCAGGATCTTGCGGTCAAACTGGTTGCATCAAGCTTAACCACACTCCCACCCCCCGTTCACATTGAATCAGAGGGGTTGCGCGCTCGCAACATCAATCTGTCACAACTCGTCGCTTGGGTCCGCAGTGAAGCATTTGGGCAACGTGCCAGTTGTTCACCTTGACGCGGAGCGAGGCTCTTATTCCGGGAAGCCGGACGATGGCACCGGCTCGTCGGATTGCCCGGGCTGGGCTGCAGCCGGGGGATCGGACGCATCCATGGATTCGTCGCTTCCGACGTCGGCCTTTGCATCCTGATCGTCGGGGTTCTTGCGAAGCTTCTTCTCCAGCCCCTTTTCCGGATCACCCGAGAGAGTTGCGGGGCGGAGTTGATCATTACTTTCGTTGGGCATTGTTGAAGGTCCTTCCGGTTGCCGAACGACCATGGCGGCACCGCGTTCCGTGCTTTGGGCCCGCGGAAATTCGACGGGTGGCGCAGGCCTGTCTGCGAAGGGACCGGCGGGTGATTGCAGGGGCGGCGCAAGAGGGGCAGACTGCCCGACGATGAACATGCACCCCAACGTAGATTCGCTGGTCGCATCGCGCCCGCCCAAGCCAGTCGCGAGCCGCCTGTCCGACTGGCGCCTTGCGGCCAAGTCGATCCTTGCCTTCTGGTTCATCTACTCGGTGACGGTGGTCGCCCGCGCCTACCTCGGCGACGACCCGATGACGATCCTGCAGAACAAGGTCATCACCTTCGTCGCCGGCCTGACGCTGACCATCGGCATCTACCTGGCGATCGCTTTGCTTGCGCGCCGATCCAGCTTGCGGGTCAAGGCGCTGATTGCGGGAGCCGCGTCGGTGATCGCCGCGGCGGCGATGGCGTCAGCCCTCGTGCTCACCGAAGGGCATTTGCGAGCGTCGAAAGAGGAGTTCCGCTTCAAGGCCAACGAGGGCTTCGTGGTGGTTCAGAAGGGCCAGCAGATCCGGATCGAGCGCAACGCCGCCGAGCCGGTCGTCCTGACCATGCCCAAGATGAACCAGCTTCACCAATGGGAGCAGTTCCGGATCGCCGCTGATACTGCCGTAGTCTGGCTGTTCTTCTTCGCGGCATGGAGCGCGTTCTATCTCGCCGCGGTCAGCCAGGCGCAGGCTTTGGCCTTGCAGCGCCGGGCGGCGGAAGCGGAGAATGCGGCGCAGGTCGCCCAGGTCCGGGCGCTTCGCTACCAGGTCAATCCGCACTTCCTGTTCAATACGCTGAACAGCCTGTCGTCGCTGGTGATGACCGGCAGGCCGGAAGAAGCGGAGTCGATGATCCTGAAGCTGTCGACCTTTTTCCGCACCAGCCTGTCGCTCGATCCCACCGCCGACGTGTCGCTGGACGAGGAGATTGCGCTTCAGCGATTGTACCTCGAGATCGAAAAGGTCCGCTTTCCGCGTCGGCTGAAGGTGGAGATCGACGTCCCGCCGCACCTGCTGTCGGCCCGGCTTCCGGCGCTGATCCTGCAGCCGATCGTCGAGAATGCGATCAAGTACGGGGTGTCGCAGGCCCGCGACAAGGTGACCCTGCGAATCGCCGCCGAAGAGCCGCTGCCCGGACGGATGCGGCTCGAGGTCAGCAACAACAGCAAGGTCGCCGCGGCCGGCGGAACGAGGCCGCGTGAGCGGAATTGCCCCGAAGGCACCGGAGTCGGCCTGGCCAACGTCTGCCAGCGGCTGGAGGTCCGGTTCGGAAGCGCCGCGCACTGTGAATTTGGACCTTCGCCAGACGGCGGCTATCGTGTGGTCATGACCTTGCCGGTGACCCGCGCGGATGGATGAACCACATTTGAAAGTGCTCGTCGTTGATGACGAGCCGCTTGCTACCGAACGCCTGCAATTGCTCCTTGCCAGGAGTGGTGGGGTCGACCTTGTCGGAACCGCATCGGACGGCGAAGGCGCGGTGCGGATGGCGGAGGCGCTCGGCCCCGACCTGATGCTGCTGGACATCGCGATGCCGGGGATGGACGGGATCGACGTCGCCCGTGCGCTCGCTAGCCGCCGCCCCTGCCCCGCAGTGGTGTTCGTCACCGCATTCGACCAATTTGCGGTCGCTGCGTTCGAGGTTCAGGCGGTCGACTATCTGATGAAGCCGGTCGATCCGGACCGGCTCGGTCGCGCCCTCGACCGGGCACGCTCCTACCTGCGGCATCGTGACGAGAGCCCCGAACAACGGCTGCCGGGCAGTTCCCCCTTCCTCGAGGAATTCTGGGCGTCCGACCTGACCGGGCTGGTCCGAATCGCCAGCCGGGACATCGACCGCATCTCCGCCGAACGCGACTATATGCGCTTGCACGTCGGTCCACGCAGCTGGCTGATCCACCACAGCATGAGCGCGCTGGAAGAGGGACTGGACCCCGAACTGTTCGTGCGCCTTCACCGATCGGCCATCGTCCGCCGCGACTTCATCGCCGGTTTCCAGCGCAACCCGTCGGGACGCTGGATCGCCCGGCTCGCGGACGGAAACGAGCAGCCGGTGGGGCGACTCTATTCCGACAGCGTCCGGGCAATCGCTGGGCGTTAGGTCCGGCGGATTGCCGGACCTTGCTGTTCTGCCGCATCGGGAACGGAGAAACAGCCGCTGGGGAGATGGTCAGGCACGGCGAGTCCGCGTCTTGAAGGTCAGCACCGCCAGTTGAACCTGGCCGTCGACCTTCTGCCGGGCGCGGTCGATGCATTCATTGGTCAACTGGCGTGAGCGAGCGTCGCGCAGGCCGTTGTCGCACACCCGGCGAAGACTGGCCGCAACCCGGCTTTCCAGCCGCACTTGCCCCTTGGCCGTTGCCAGGTTGAGGTCGGCATAGGGCACACGCTCCGACAGCAGGTCGACGTCGGGCGTGCCTGCCCGGGCGACCGTCGGCGCGATCAGCGTGGTGGAAGCGGCCATCGCCGCCAATCCCAGGATCAGATTGTTTTTCATGGCTCGGTCCTTCCGAAAAGGGTTGCGGCGCGAGCCCTTCGCCCGAGGGGAGCGAAGGTCCCTTCGCCCGCGCCGCTCATGTCGGGTAGGTCGAATCGGCATTTTCGTCGCGGCCATGTCGACCAGCGAAGGGCGGCCGTCGGCAGCCGTTACGGCAGCGCGACGAATGGCGTTCGTGCGCGCACCAATCGACGAATGGCGGCCGTTTCAGTCCGAATCGTCGCCGGCCTGGCGCGACACGGCCCCGGTCACCGCCACGTCCATGGTCACGTTGCCGAGTGTGCGGAAGATGTCGGGAATGGTTTCCAGCGCCAGCAGCAGGGCGAGCGGCTCGATCGGCACGCCCATTGCGATCGCGATCGGAGCGATGGAAGTGACGAAGCTGATCTGCCCGGGAAGGCTGACCGCGCCGATCGAGGCCATGGCGGCGACCGCCACGCCGGCCGCGAAGCCAAGCGGCGTGATCTCCACTCCAAGCCAATGCGCGACGTAGAAGACGACGCCAATGTTCATCGCTGGACCGGTCGCGCGGAACAGCGCCACGGCCAGGGGCAGCAGGATGTCGGCGCGGCGCTGGCTGATCCCGAGGGCCGAAGCCGCGCTCAGCATCGCCGGAAGCGAGGCCAGCGAGGACCGGGAGGAGATGGCAACCGCGGACGGCGCGGCCATCGCCCTGGCGAACTCCGCAAGCCCGAAGCGGGCGAACAGCGCGGCGATGACGTAGCCGACCAGCGTCAGCACGATCCCCAGAAGCGAGATCAGGATGACATAGTGCACCACCGCCCCCAGCGCCGAGCCGCCCGCCCCCGCACCGACTGCGAAGGCGAGCGCGAACACGCCGATCGGGGCGAGCCACAGCACCCAGCCGATCACCAGCAGCATGGCGTCGCCGACCGCTTCGAAGAAGGTCAACGCCGTCACCCGCTTGGGCCGGTCGACCCGCGCCAGTGCAAAGGCGAACACGACGGTGAATACCACCAGCGGCAGGATTTGGTCGTTTGCCGCCGCGGCGACCGGATTGGTGGGAACGATCGAGCGGAAGAAGTCGGCCACGGTCGGCACCGCCGCCGCCGTGGTCGCCGGATCGACCCCGGCCAACCCCACGCGCAGCGCCTCCGCCGCGGCTTCCGGAAGCGGGAACAGGGACAACAGTGCCGGCATGGCCGTTGCGCCGAACAGCGCCGACAGGACGTAGATGGCCAGGAACCAGGCCACCGCCCGTCCGGCCAAACCCCCGGCCTTTGCGGCGTCTGAGCCGCCCACGATCCCGGTCACCAGCAGCGACACGATCAGTGGGATCACGGTCATCTTGAGAGCGTCGAGCCACACTCCGCCGACCACGCCGGCGGCCTGGATCAGCGGCTCGCGCCAGCCGTCGGCTCCGCCTGCGGCCAGCACGCCGAGCAACAGGCCCGCAACCAGCGACAACAGCATCAGCAGTGCCGCGCGCCCCGACCGGCCTTGCGCTGGCGGCGCGCGCTCTGCTTCCGCACTCGTCATCCTTCAATCTCCCAGGCTGGCGAGAAGCTCTGGCAGGCAGCGCCAACGGAGCAAAGCGATTTCCGCACAGGATAGCGCTGGCGCGGACCGATCCACGCATTTCAGCGTTCTAGGCCCGTAACATCCTCATCCAATGGAGAGAAAAATGGCCGGCGACGGTACTGCCACCCTGAATACGCTCACCGCCACCCTGATCGACAGCGTCAACGGCTATAGCGATGCGGCCGAAGACGCCCAGCTTGGCCGCTTCCAGCAGATCTTCCGCCAACGCGCCGACGAGCGCAGCAAGCTCGCCGAGGAGCTGCGCGCCGAGGTCCGCCGTCTGGGCGGCAACCCGGAAGACGATGGCAGCTTCCTGGGGGCAGCTCACCAGCGCTTCATGGACCTGAAGTCGGCGATCACGGGGCGCGACGACAAGGCGATCATCAACGAGGTCGAGCGCGGCGAGGACTACCTCAAGGAGAAGTTCGAGACCGCACTGAACAATGTCGACCTGCAGCCGGAAAGCCGCTCGGTGGTCGAGCGGGTCTACCAGTCGGTTCGCCAGGGCCACGACCAGATCCGCGACCTCAAGCATGGCATGGAGGCGTAAGCCATGGGTATCTTCGACAAGATCAAGGGCGCCATCTTCGGTCACAAGGATCCGGGGCCGGGCAATCGTCCGACCATTCCCGCGGGCATGGCCGGCGGCCCTCCCCTGCAGCCAGGCCAGCAGCCGGGTAGCCAACCGCAGTTCCAGCAGCAGGGCCAGCAGGGTCAACAAGGGCAGCAGCAGGTCGATGTGGAGCAGGTGCTTGGCCAGATGGCCCAGCAGAAGGGCAATCCGGACCTCAACTACCGCTCGTCGATCGTCGATCTGATGAAGCTGCTCGGCATCGATTCCAGTCTCGACAACCGCAAGGAGCTCGCCCGCGAGCTCGGCTATACCGGCGCGACCGACGGCAGTGCCGAAATGAACATATGGCTGCACAAGGCGGTGATGCGTCAGCTCGCCGCCAACGGCGGAAAGGTGCCGGCGAGCATGACCGATTAACCTGGTCGCGCGGCGGGCACCCTTCGGCGTCCGTCAAGTTGGCCAGCGACAAGGACGGAGCCCTGCCACCTCGCAAGGCTCCGTTCGTCGTAAAGAGCACTAAAACCTTGTTAACTGTCCTGCCGGTTGCAGCCCGTTCATGTTCAACCGGCCACAGTCTCACCACACCGCAACGAGAAGAGGAGATCCACAATGCGGACCATGATGCTGGCGCTTGCCGCCACTTCGCTGACTGTTCCTGCAGTCACCGTCGCCACCCCGGCCGCGGCTCACCAAGCGCGCGCTTACTCGGGCAAGACCTGGTACGACAGCCAGGGTCGCCTCCGCTGCCGTCGCTCCAATGGCACCACCGGCCTGATCGTCGGCGCCGCCGGCGGTGCGCTGGTCGGCCGGGCCATCGACACGCGCGGCGAGCGGGCGACGGGCACCATCCTGGGTGCCGCCGCCGGTGCCCTTCTCGGGCGCCAGGTCGAACGTGGACGCAGCACCCGCCGCTGCCGCTAAAAACAGCCGCCCTCACCGGTCAACTCTGGTGAGGGCAGCGCTGTATTGACATGGTAATACACTTATCCCTAGGCTTGCGCCAACAGGGAGGTGGACCATGTATTCTCAGAATGATCTCGATGAGGCGGTCTCCGCTGGCGTGCTAAGCGCCGATGCGGCGACCGCCTTTCGCGCGCATATCGACCGGCAGCGAGCCTCGCCCGCCGTGGACGAAGAGCAGTTCCGGCTGATCACCGGTTTCAATGACATCTTCGTTTCGATCGCCGGGGCGATCCTGCTGTTCGCGGTCGGCTGGATCGGCCAGTCGATCGGCCAATCCTCAGGCCTGACGATTGGCCGGGACGGACCCAGCCCGATCTCGCCGGCCGCTGTTGCTGCCGTGGCATGGGGCTTGGCGCTATTCTTCACCGCGAAGCGGCGCATGGCGCTGCCCTCGATCCTGCTGCTGCTCGCCTTTGTCGGCGGCGTATTCGGAACCGCGGCCCTGACGATTGGCCTGGCCGTTGGTGGTGCCTTCTTCGACAATAACGACAGCGGAGTGATGGTCGTCCTGGCGGTGGCTGCCGCAGTGGCCGCCGCCGGGGCCTCGCTTCACTGGCGCCGCTTCCGCGTGCCGATCACCGTTGCAGCCGGAGCCGCCGCGGTGGCAGGCATCCTGACCAGCCTGCTGATGGCTGCCCTGGGCAACGACTTCGAGGGTCAGCGCAACGTCCTTCTCGCAACGGTGCTGGTGCTCGGCGTTGGCGTCTTCCTGTTCGCCATGCGCTGGGATTCATCCGACCGCAGCCGCATCACCCGTCGAAGCGACGTCGCCTTCTGGCTGCACCTGCTCGCCGCGCCGATGATCGTGCACCCGGTGTTCACCCTGCTCGGCCTCAACGACGGCCGGGCGACCATCGGCGAAGGGCTGGTCGTGATCGTCCTCTACGTCGTCCTGGCGATCACCGCCCTGGCAGTCGACCGCCGCGCGCTGCTCGTCTCGGCCCTGGCCTATGTGCTGTTCGCGCTGAACGAACTGTTCCGGCAGTTCGGCGCGGTCGAGCTCAACGTCGCACTGACCGCCTTGGTGATCGGCTCGGGCCTGCTGCTGCTGTCCGCCTTCTGGCACCAGGCGCGGGCGGCGATCGTCGATCGCTTGCCCGGCAGCCTGCAGGACCGGCTTCCGACCACTCACGGACAGCTCGCGGCAGTTCCAGCCTGACCTTCGCAACCTGAGCGAGAGAAAGCGCCCCGTCGGCAGGTCCGGCGGGGCGTTTTGCTATTCGTCGATCAGGCGGATCAGCCGGCGTTCCAGCGGTGCGAGCACCGGCTGCAGTTCGTGGCCGCGCTTCAGCACCGCGCCATGCTCGCTGATCAGCGCCCACACGCCCTGCCGCACCCGCAGCGAGGGGCGCTTTTCAATGCGCACCTCGGGCCGCTCGGTCGCGCGGCGGAATGCGGCAAAGCTCGCCACCTCCGGGTCGAAGTGCATGGCATAATCCCGCCAGTGCCCGGCCGCGACCATCCGCCCGTACAGGTCGAGAATGCGCTGCAGCTCGGTCCGGTCGAAAGTGGCAACGGCTTTCCGGTCCTTGGGGGCCGGAAAGGGGGTAATCACGCTCACGAAGCCTTGGCCTCCGGAGCATCCTCCCGCAGCGCCTTGAGCATCGCCACATCCTTGCGCAACGCCTCGATCTCGGCTTCCAGCTCGCACTGGCGGGCGCGGGCCGGATCGACGTCTTCGCCGCACGGGGTGCCATAGGGCACGAAGCCGGGGCTGTAATGAACGGCATCCACCGGCACCGGCTTGGCCGGAATGCCGACCATGGTGCTGCCGGGCGCCACATCCTTGGTCACCACCGCATTGGCGCCGATCTTCGCCCCGGCGCCGACATCGATCGGTCCAAGCACCTGGGCGCCGGACCCGATCACCACGCCCGAGCGCAAAGTCGGATGGCGCTTGCCGCCAATCCCGGTGGAGGGGTTGGTCCCGCCCAGGGTCACATTCTGGTAGATCGTGACATCGTCTTCGATCTCGGCTGTCTCGCCGATCACCGTGAAACCGTGGTCGATGAAGAAATTCTTCCCGATGCGGGCCCCTGGGTGAATGTCGATCGCGGTCAGGAAGCGGGCTAGATGGTTGATGAACCTGGCCAGCAAATACAAGCGCCCGACGAACAGCCAGTGCGCGATGCGGTGCAGCCCGAGTGCCAACACGCCCGGGTAAAGCAGCACTTCCCAGCGCGACCGTGCGGCGGGATCCCGCGCCTTCACCGAGTCCAGATAATCCAAAAAGGCGAGGGCCAAGCCGCCAATCCTCAGCAGTTCTTGCCCCTAATGTAAGTCGCACCGGCCGCGATTGCCAGCAAATCGGCGTGAAGCCGCTTGGCGAGCGCGGAAGCATCGGGCAGAAGTGCCCAACGTCGCAGGGGAAAGGGCGCCTTCATCTTCGCGGAAATCCTGGCCGATCCGGCCGTCCTGCTCCCTTTTGTCCTGATCGGCTTTGCCGCGCAGTTGATCGACGGCGCGCTGGGCATGGCGTTCGGGCAGATCAGCAGCACGATGTTGATCGTGATGGGCGTGCCTCCAGCGGCGGCTTCGGCCGGTGTCCACACCGTCGAGACGTTCACCACCGGAGTCTCTGGGATCAGTCATATCGCCCACCGCAACGTGGATTGGCGGCTGTTCTGGCGGATCGTCATTCCCGGTGTGATCGGCGGGATCCTCGGCGCCTACGTGCTGACGCACATCCATCCGGAGGTCGCCAAGCCGCTCGTCCTCGCCTATCTGACCGTGCTCGGCCTGTACCTCTTCTATCGCGGGATCATGCACCGCCATACCGAGCGCCAGCCCAAGGTGGTGGAGCCGCTCGGGCTGGCCGGCGGTTTCCTCGACGCGGCCGGCGGCGGCGGTTGGGGAGCGATCGTCACCACCAACCTGCTGGTGCAGGGCAGCAACCCCCGCAAGACGATCGGCACGGTCAACACGGCCGAATTCTTCGTCACCATCACCATTTCGGCGACCTTCCTCGCCACCCTGACCTTCTTCGGCAACGGTGAAGCCCGCGGACTGCTGGCCAAGGCGACCGTGGGCCTGCTCATCGGCGGCGTGATCGCTGCCCCGCTGGGCGCGATGATCGCCAAGCGAGTCAATCCCGACCGGCTGCTCGCCTTCGTCGGCGCGCTGGTGACGATGACCAGTGCCTGGGGCCTGTACCGCGTCCTGAACTAACCGCTCGGCTCGCCTTTCGGGGCCGCACGCCTTACATGGGCCACCATGCATTTCCTCGATCAAGCCAAGATTTTCATCCGCTCGGGAGCGGGCGGGCCGGGAGCGGTCAGCTTCCGGCGCGAGAAGTTCATCGAATATGGCGGTCCCGACGGCGGTGAAGGCGGCAAGGGCGGCGACATCATCTTCGAAGCCGTCCCGGGCCTCAATACGCTGATCGACTTCCGTTACACGCAGCACTTCCGCGCGCCCCGGGGCAAGGGCGGCGCAGGGTCGAACCGGACCGGCGCGGGGGGTGACGACCTGGTCATCAAGGTGCCGATCGGGACCCAGATCCTGGCCGACGACGAGGAGCGCACCCTGCTTGCCGACCTCACGGAGGAAGGGCAGCGGATCGTCTTTCTGAAGGGTGGCGATGGCGGTCGCGGCAATGCCAGCTACAAGAGTTCCACCAACCGTGCCCCGCGCCAGCACGGCACCGGCTGGCCGGGCGAGGAGCAATGGGTGTGGTTGCGGCTCAAGCTGCTCGCCGACGTCGGGCTCATCGGGCTGCCCAACGCAGGCAAGTCAACGCTGCTCAACCGCACGACCAACGCCGTTGCCAAGGTCGGCGCCTACCCGTTCACCACCCTGCGCCCGCAACTGGGCGTGGTGCGGCACAAGGGGCAGGAGTTCGTCCTCGCCGACATTCCGGGCCTGATCGAAGGAGCCGCGGAGGGTGCCGGAATCGGCGACCGCTTCCTGGGCCACGTCGAACGCTGCAAGCTGCTGCTTCACCTGGTCGACGCCGCCGGCGACGATCCGGTCGAGGCCTATGAAGTCGTGCGAGGCGAGCTGGAGGCGTACGGCGCCGACCTCGAGGGCAAGCCTGAGATCGTCGCCCTGAGCCGCGCCGACCTGGTCGACGCCGAGGAGGTCGCGAAGCTCGCCAGGAAATTCGCCAAGCTGACCGGCGCACCGCCGCTGGTGGTCTCCGCGGCGACGGGTGACGGGATCGAAGCGCTGCTCGACACCATCGTCGAGCGGCTCAGCGGCGAGGTCGCGCGCGAGGTGGAGGAGCTTGCCGAGGACAAGAGCTGGTCGCCGCTGTGAAGCTGGCCATCACGGGCGGCACCGGTTTCGTCGGCACCCGCCTGCTCAGGCTGGCGGTCGAAGCCGGCCACCAGGTGAAGGCGCTCACCCGGCGCCCTCAACCGCCCCACGGCGTCCAGTGGATCGCAGGCGACCTGTCCGACCGCGATGCGTTGCGCGAGCTGGTCAGCGACGCGGATGCGGCCATTCACGTTGCCGGAGTGATCAACGCGCCAGACCGCAGGGCGTTCGACGAGGGCAACGTCGGCGGCACGCTCGCGCTGCTCGCGGCCATCACCGCAAGTGGAGCCCGGCGGTTCGTTCATGTCTCCACCCTTGCCGCCCGAGAGCCCGATCTGTCGCTCTATGGCGCGTCAAAGGCCCGGGCAGAGCGGCTCATAGCCGACTCCGGGCTCGACTGGGCGATCGTCCGGCCGCCGGCAGTCTACGGGCCGGGCGATCGCGAAACCCTTGAATTGTTCAAGGCCGCCTGCGTCGGGATCATGCCGCTGCCCCCGGCCGGGCGCCTGTCCGCCATCCATGTCGACGATCTCGGGCGACTGCTGCTCGCGCTGGCGGAGCCGGGGGCTCCGTCCCGGGTGATCTATGAACCCGACGATGGCCATGAGGGCGGCTATTCGCATCAGGAGTTCGCCCGAATGATCGGTGAAGCCGTCGATCGCCGTCCGTTCATCGTCCCGCTGCCCGCCGTGCTGCTTCTCGCAGGCGCTCGGATCGACCAGCTGGTGCGCCGGGACAAGGCCAAGCTCACGGCCGACCGGGCCGCCTACTTCTGCCATCCCGACTGGGTGGCGGATCCCACCAGGAAACCGCCGGCTGAGCTGTGGCAGCCTGATGTTCCGACCCCCAGGGGGCTTGCCGAGACAGCCGACTGGTACTGCAAGGAAGGCTGGCTCTAGCCGCCGGTCGTCAGCCCCGCCGCCAGCTGTGGAAGAGCTCCGCCAGGCGCAGCACGCGCTCGGGGCGATGGGCCCTGCGCCACTCGCCCGCTGCGGCCCGGCTGACCTCGGACAAGGTCGGATAGGGGTAGATGACCGACATCATCTGCGACAGTGGGATGCGGCGCTTGATCGCCAGCACCCACGGCATAATCAGTTCGCCGGCATGGTCGGCGACGATCGTGGCGCCGAGCACCCTCCCCTTGCGGACCACGAGCTTGACCATCCCCGGAGCGCCCGCGTCCGCGATGTTGCGATCGTTGTGAGCGACATCGAACGTCGCGATCTCGGCATCGGCCGGAGCATCTGCGCCCGTCATGCCAATCGAAGCGACTTCAGGTGAGGTGTAGGTCACCCGCGGCACCAGCGTGTCCAGCTTCAGCCGGCCGAGCGGGCCCAAGAGGGCATTGATGCCCGCGATCGCTCCCGAATGGCCCGCATAATGGGTGAACTGCGGTCCTCCGGCGGCGTCTCCTGCCACGAAGACATGGCCAAAGGGACCGCGCCCGCGTCCGTCGACAGCCAGAGTGTCCGGATCGAGGCCGAGATCCTCGAGTCCTAGCCCGCGGAGGTGAGGCTTGCGCCCTGCCGCGACGATCAGCAGGTCGAACGGGATTGCCTCGCCTGTGTCCAGGTGAAGCGCACTGGTCGTTGACCGCTCGACCTTGCGGCCGGTCAGGATGGTCACTCCATCCGTCGCGAGCGCCTGCGCGACAATCGCCGACGCTTCCGGTTCATCGCGATCTAGGATGCGCTCGGCATGGCTGACCAGGGTTACGTCAGCCCCCAGCCTGCCCAGCGCCTGACCGAGTTCGCAGCCGATCGGGCCGGTCCCGAGAATCGCGACCCGCTGCGGCACTCGATCGAATTGGTCGAGGCGGTCCCACAGCGTTTCGCTGGTCACGAAGCCGCTCTCCGCTAGCCCTGGAATCAAGGGGACGACCGGGTCGGCGCCGGTGGCGAGCAGGATGGCCCGCGCGGTGAGCCTCTCTCTGCTGTCAATCTCGATCGTCCACGGATCGACCAGCCGGGCGCTGGCCTGTCGAACGTCCACGCCTAGCCCACGGAAACGCTCGACGCTGTCGTTCGGAGCGATCGCGGCGATCGCGCCGCGCAGGTGCGCCATGGTGTTGCGAAAGTCGACGGCGCAGAGTTCGGCCTCCACCCCGAACCGGCCCGCGCGGCGCACTTCGGCCGCCGCCTTTGCGGCGCGGAGCAGGCTCTTGGATGGAACGCAGCCGGTGTTGAGGCAGTCACCGCCCATCTCGCCCCGTTCGACAAGGATCACCTTGGCCTTGAGTTCAGCTGCCACCAGGCTGGCGACGAGGCCGCCAGATCCCGCACCGATGACGATCAGGTTGGCGTCGAACCGGCGTGGGCGCCGGAAGCCGTGCAACGCCCGCCGCCGCTGCAGCCAGCCGCTCGCCGCCTTGCCAACCAGCGGAAGCAGCGCCAGCGCGAGAAAGGCGCCAAGCAACTTCGGCGAGAGAACGTCGCCCAAGCTGTCGATGGAGGCGAGGGCCGTTCCCGCGGCGGTGTAGACGATCGTCCCGGGTAGCGCCCCGGCCATGGTCAGAAGGAAGAACCGCCCGGCCGGCATGGCGGTCAGGCCAATGGCGAGGTTGATCAGGAAGAAGGGAAAGATCGGCGCCAGGCGCAGGCTGAGCAGGTAAAGGCTGCCGTCCCGCTCGATGCCCTGATCGATCGCCTGGACCGCCTTGGGAAAGCGCTGCGCCACCCAGTCCCGGGCGAGAAACCGGGCGCTCAGCATGGCCAGCGTCGCGCCGGCGGTTGACGAGAGGCTTGCCAGCACCGTCCCGCCGACCAGTCCGAACAGCGCTCCGCCGGCCAAAGTCATCACCGCCGCTCCAGGCAGCGACAGGGCCACCACCAGAAGATAAGCGGCGGCAAAGGCGGCGGGGGCCAGCACCGGATGCGCCGCGATCCACTGGCGCAGCGCCTCGCTGCCTCCTTTCAGCGCTTCCAGGCTGAGGTAGTCTCGCCCGCCCAGCAGCAGGAATGCGGCGACCGCGCCTGCGATCAGCACCAACAGGCCGATCCGCCCCGCCTTGCCGCTCACGTCAGCGGTGTCCGCCGGGGTACGATCCGTTCCATCGCCAACTGCATTCCTTGCCTGAAGTTTGCCCCAGTTACGCTGGCAATCGCCGCCCGGATGTTTCCAGCATGCACCATTCAGCTTTGCATCATTGCGGCGGGTGTAGCCGTATCTAGCCGGTGAACGAAGATCATTGCGCAAGAGGCACGAAGATGGACCCGATGAACAAGAGATCGTTCCTGGGCTGGACGGCGTCGGCGATCGCCGGCCTGGCGATCGGCGGCTGCGGCCGGGCGAAGGGAGCCGAGGCGGCCGAACGCTTCGAGGTCACCCGCACACCGACCGAATGGAAGCGCCTGCTTGGGCCACAACGCTATGCCATCCTGCGGGAAGCCGGCACCGAGCGCGCCGGATCGTCACCGCTGGACAAGGAGCATCGCAAGGGCATCTTCGTCTGCGCGGGCTGCGCCCTGCCGCTCTATGGTTCGGCGGCAAAGTATGACAGTGGGACCGGATGGCCGAGCTTCTTCAAGCCGCTCCCCAACGCCGTTCGCACCAAGCCGGACAAGGGCTGGTTCGTGACCCGGACGGAGGTGCATTGCCGGCGCTGCGGCGGTCACCTCGGCCATGTCTTCGACGACGGCCCACCGCCGACCGGCAAGCGCTACTGCATGAACGGCCTGGCTATGCGCTTCGTGCCGGGACGGTCGGCGTGATGCGAAGGTTCCTCATCGCGTCGGGAGCGCTGATCCTGGCCGCTTGCGGCAGCGATGCACCCGCCGCCGCTCCGCAAGCCGGGCAGCGCGCGACGGCGGTGTTCGCCGGCGGCTGCTTCTGGTGCACGGAAAGCGACTTCGACCACATGCCCGGAGTGCTGGATACGGTGTCCGGCTACACCGGCGGCACACTTCGCAACCCGACCTACAAGCAGGTCAGCGCCGGCGGCACCGGCCATCTGGAGGCGGTCAGGGTCACCTACGATCCGACCAGGATAAGCTATGCCGAACTTGCCCGCCGGTTCCTGCGGACGGTCGACGCGGTGGATGGCGGCGGCCAGTTCTGCGACCGCAGCGATCAGTATCGTTCCGCCATCTTCGTCGCCACCCCGGCCGAACGCGCTGCGGCTACGGCAGCCATCCGCCAGGCCTCCGCACAGCTGAAGCAGAAGGTCGCGACGGAGATCCTGCCCGCACGGACCTTCACTGCCGCCGAAGGATATCACCAGGACTATTACCGCAAGAACGCGGTCCGCTATAAGTTCTACCGCTGGAACTGCGGCCGCGATCAGCGGCTGAAGGCGCTGTGGCAACGCTAGCCCCGCCCGCCGCGTCGCCCTTCATCGACCCCGCCGAGCGCCCGTTGCCCGGGGACAAGTTTCGCGATCCGCAGGTGACGGCCAGGGGCGAGCCCCGCGCCACCGTCACTCTGGGCGAGCTTCGAACCCTGTGGCTGAACACCGGCACCTTGTGCAACCTGGCCTGCGCGAGTTGCTATATCGAAAGCAGCCCGCGCAACGACGCCTTGCTCTACCTGAGCCTGCAGGAGGCCGACCGCTTCCTCGATGAATTGACCGCGCCGATCGAGATCGGGTTCACCGGCGGCGAGCCATTCATGAACCCCGACATCATCGCCATGCTCGAAAGCGCGCTGGCCCGCGGCCATCGGGTGCTGGTGCTCAGCAACGCCATGCGGCCGATGCGGCGCCATGAGGCTCCAATCGTCGGCCTGGCTCGAAGTTTCCCCGAACGCCTGACCATCCGTGTCAGCCTTGATCACCACACCCGCGCGGTCCACGAAGCCGAGCGCGGGCCCGGCACCTGGGCCAAGGCGCTGGACGGAGTCGCATGGCTGCACGCCAACGCCGTTCCGCTGGCGATCGCCGGCCGCCTGCTGCCGGGCGAAGCGGAGGCAGACGCGCGTCGGGCCTACGCGGCCCTGTTTGCCGAACTGGGCCTGACGATTGATGCGCTCCATCCCGCCGACCTGGTCATCTTCCCGGAAATGGACGCCTCGGCCGATGTGCCGGAGATCAGCACCGCCTGCTGGGACGTGCTTGGCCTCACCCCCGCGGTGGCGATGTGCTCCAGCAGCCGGATGATCGTGCACCGAAACGGCATGGCCGGGGCCGAGGTCGCCGCCTGCACCCTGCTGCCCTACGACGAGCAATTCCTCCTCGGTCGCTCGCTTGGCGAGGCGCGGCGCACCGTTGCGCTCAACCACCCGCATTGCGCCCGCTTCTGCGTGCTCGGCGGGGCGCGCTGCAGCGGCTGATGCGCATCAGCGCCATCGTTCCGACGCTCAACGCCGCGGCTCACCTCGAACCCTGCCTCGCGGCGCTTGGCGGCGCGGATGAGATCATCGTCACCGATGGCGGGTCGACGGACGAGACGCTAGCGATCGCCCGGGGCGCCGGGGCCCGGGTGGTGAGCGGCCCCGCCGGGCGCGGCGTTCAGCTGGCAGCGGGGGTTGCCGCCGCGGCTCACGATGGACTGCTGTTCGTCCATGCCGACACTCGGCTCTCCCCCGGCGCGGTGGAGCATGTGCGGGCGCATCTGGCAAGGTCCGCCCGCCCCGCCTGCTTCGCGCTGCGGCTCGACGACGAGGCCTGGCAGGCTCGGCTGGTCGAGAGCGCGGTGGCGGTCCGAACCAGCCTCTTCCGCCTGCCTTATGGCGATCAGGCGCTCGCGGTTCGCCGTGCCGTCTACGAGCAAATGGGCGGCTTTCGGCCGCTGCCGTTGATGGAGGATGTTGACCTCATCGGGCGCCTGCCGCCGGTCGTCATGCTCCCGCACGAGGCCCATACCTCTGCCGAGCGCTGGCGCAGCGACGGCTGGGTTCACCGTTCCGCCCGCAACCTGCTGTGCCTTGCCTTGTGGCGCGCTGGAGTCAGGCCGGAGCGGATCGCAAGGCTCTACCCGCGACCGCGTCGAGCCGCTCGCACGCCCGCGCATCGCGCTCAGCCGGCGGAGTGACGATGGCATAGTCCAGCACCGTGTCCAGCTGTGATGCTTCACGTCTTTCCGGGAGCGCTGCCGCCAGCGCGACCAGCATCCGTGCCGCGGCCTTGGCGTTGGCCCGCATCGTCGCCAGCACCGACTCCACCTCGACCGCGGCCTGGCCGTCGCGCCAGCAATCATAGTCGGTGACCATCGCCACCAGCGCGTAAGGCAGCTCCGCCTCCCGCGCGAGCTTTGCCTCGGGCATGGCGGTCATTCCGATCACGTCGCAGCCCCACTGGCGGTACAGGCGGCTCTCGGCGCGAGTGGAGAATTGCGGTCCCTCCATCGCCAGATAGGTTCCACCGTCATGAGCCTTTGCGCCCGCCTGTCGGGCGGCCTCTCCCGCCAGGCCGCTCAGCCGGGGACAGACCGGGTCCGCCATCGACACGTGGGCGACGATGCCGTCTCCGAAGAAGCTGGATGGCCGCCCGCGCGTGCGATCGACGAACTGGTCGACCAGCACGAACTCGCCCGGGACCAGTTCCTCCCGGAGCGAGCCGACTGCGGAAATGGCCAGCAGGTCGGTGGCGCCGGCACGCTTCAGGGCGTCGACATTGGCGCGAGCGTTGACCTGGCTGGGCCCGATCCCGTGCCCGGCTCCGTGGCGGGGAAGAAAGACGAAGCGCCGACCTCCAATCCGGCCGCGCGTCACCGGCGCGGACGGGGCACCCCAGGGCGTCGGCAGCGACAGTTGCTCGGCGTCTTCCAGCCCGGCAAGCTCGTACAAGCCCGACCCGCCCAGCACCCCGATGCACCATTCCGCCATCCGCCGTCCCTCGCTTCAAAGGATCGGCTTACGGCGTGGCGCGAGGGGTGAAAAGCTCGGTTCAGCCGCGGGTCTTGTAGCCGCACACGGTCCCAAGCACGAAGCAGGTGAACAGCGCCAGCTGCACCTTGCCACCGACGTCGGACCAGCCGAAGTAATTTTCCCCGAAGGCGAACAGGAGTACAAAGATCGCCATCGCAATGCTGCTGATCATGCCACGCCCCCATTCCTGTCGGTCCGGGACCATGCCCCCGCAATGGTAAAAGGCGGGTAAAGCTTGCTCATCGGCAGGCTCCGCCATAGGGCGGGACGCAGTTCAGCTTCGAGGGAAAGCAAGTCATGAAGGCCCGCGTGTTCGTCACCCTGAAGCCTGGAGTGCTGGACCCGCAGGGCAAGGCGATCCACCATGCGCTTGAGGGCCTGGGCTTCGGCGGCGTCGAGGAAGTGCGCGCCGGCAAGCTGATCGAACTGGAACTGGCCGAGGGTACGGCCGAGGCCGACATCGACGCCATGTGCCGCAAGCTGCTGGCCAACACGGTGATCGAAAATTATCGGATCGAACGGCTGGGGTAAGGCGATGAAGACTGCGGTGATCGTTTTCCCGGGCTCCAATTGCGACCGCGACCTGGCAGTGGCTCTGGAGCAGGTCACCGGACGCAAGCCGGCCATGGTGTGGCACCGCGAGACCGAGCTTCCGGACGGGACCGATTTCATCGGCATTCCGGGCGGCTTTTCCTACGGCGATTACCTCCGGTCGGGTGCGATGGCGGCGCGATCGCCGGTGATGCGGGCCGTCGCAGAGAAGGCGGCACGCGGCGTTCCGGTGCTTGGCATCTGCAACGGTTTCCAGGTCCTGACCGAAGCCGGGCTGCTGCCGGGCGCCCTGATGCGCAACTCCGGCCTGACCTTCGTCTGCCGACCGGCGCACCTGACCGTCGAGAACAGCCAGACGCTGTTCACCGCCCGCTACCGCAAGGGCGAGGAGATCGTGATCCCGGTTGCCCACCATGACGGCAACTACCAGGCGGATGCCGCCACCCTCGAAAGGATCGAAGGCGAAGGCCGCGTCGCCTTCCGCTACTTCCACGAGGTGAATGGGTCGGCCAACTCCATCGCGGGGATCGTCAACGAAGCGGGCAACGTACTCGGGATGATGCCGCATCCGGAGCGGGCGATGGAAGACGCGCACGGCAACACCGACGGGCGGCGGCTGTTCGAAGGGTTGCTGGAAGCCGTTGCCTAGCGTTTGCCGCGTCGGACGACCGGCACTTCCTTGCACCGGTTCACGGCCGTCGGCGAGGGGCACATCACCAGCCGGTCAGGTCCGGACGAGCCAAGCACGATCGCCCGCTTTTCGAGACTCATCGGTTCGGTGAAGACGACGACGATCATCGCCTGCGCCACCGACGGAATCGCCAGCAGCGCTGCCAAAGTGATGCACGGAAGGACTCGCATCGATCACCCCCAAGTAATCATTGGCAGAATAGCGCGTCGTGGATTTAATGCCAGATGAACGTCGCGGCTTTGCGCCCCCACCAGGAGCGGCTAACAGCACCCTCGGGCGCCCGTAGCTCAGTTGGATAGAGCACGAGCCTTCTAAGCTTGTGGTCGCAGGTTCGAATCCTGCCGGGCGCGCCATTCCCTCCTGTTGCGCCATCAATGGAAGTCATGGCTGCGGATCGGGATCACTTCCTCCGGGTCGCAGCCGGTGCGGAAGGGCGGGTGGTAAAGGCTGCGCACCTTGGGCTGCCAGTGCGGGTCGCGGCTGTCGGGTGTGCCTCCGCTGGACGCCCCATCACCGCGACTGGTCAGGCGCGGCAGGTCGATGTCGCCTACCTGGCGCAGCAGGCCGGTCTGATCTTCGATCCGGTCGGCGATGACGTGGATCACCTCCCCTTCGCGCTGCACCGTGCCCTTCACGCTGATCATCGCCGAGGACATGACCACCGTACGCTGCGCCTCGAAGCGGTCGGGCCACAGGATGATGTTTGCGACGCCCGTTTCGTCCTCGATGGTGATGAACAGCACGCCCTTGGCGCTGCCGGGCTTTTGCCGGACGAGGATGATACCGGCGACCTCGACCTTGCGGCCGTCCCTGGTCGCCTTGAGGTCGCCGCAGCGGATGATTCCGCGGCGGGTGAGCTCCCCGCGCAGGAAGAACAGCGGATGCTCGCGCAGGGTGAGTTGGGTCGCGCGGTAATCCTCGACCACTTCGCGTCCGGCAGTGAGCGGAACGAGGCTGACCGGTTCCTCGCGGCGCTCGGCGGCTTCCAGCAGCGGCAAAGGAGTCTCGCCAAGACCTCGGATCGCCCACAGCGCCTGTCGCCGGTTCAGCCCCATCGCCTGGAAGGCGTCCGCCTTGGCCAGCTTCTCCAGCGTGGCCAGAGGCACGCCGGAGCGGCGCCACAGATCCTCCACCGACGTGAACGGACGCTGGTCGCGCGCGGCGAGGATGCGGGCGGCATGCACTTCGGGCAGGCCGTGGACGATCTTCATGCCAAGGCGGAGAGGGAGAAGCTGGGGGTGGGCCTGTCCAAGCTTTTCCACCTCGGATCCACCCCCCAACCCCCTCCCGCAAGCGGGAGGGGGAGACACCAACCGCGTGTCCCACCCGCTGTCGTTGACGCACACCGGCCGGATCTCCACCTCATGCTCCTTCGCATCGCGGACGATCTGGGCCGGGGCGTAGAAGCCCATCGGCTGGGCGTTCAGCAGCGCCGCGCAGAAGACATCGGGATGGTGGCACTTCATCCACGACGAGGCGTAGGCAATCTTGGCGAAGCTCGCCGCATGGCTTTCGGGAAAGCCGTAGGAGCCGAACCCCTCAATCTGCTTGACCAGCCGCTCGGCGAACTCGGGATTGATGCCGTTCCTCGCCATGCCGGACATCAGCTCTTCTTTGAACTGGCCGACGCCTTGGGTGTATTTGAACGTCGCCATTGCCTTGCGAAGCTCGTCCGCGCGTGCCGGGGAGAAGCCCGCTCCCTCGATCGCGACCTTCATTGCCTGTTCCTGGAACAGCGGCACGCCGAGTGTCTTCTCCAGCACCGCCTTCAGTTTGGCGCTGGGATATTCGAACTCGATGTCCGGGTTCTTCCGCTTCTGTTCGCGGCGTTTGAGGTAGGGGTGGACCATGTCGCCCTGGATCGGGCCGGGGCGGACGATCGCGACCTGGATAGCGATGTCGTAGAAGGTCTCAGGCTTCATCCGCGGCAGCATCGCCATCTGCGCGCGGGACTCGATCTGGAACGTGCCGAGCGTGTCGGCCTTCTGGATCATGGCAAAGGTGGCCGGATCGTCGGTCTGCAGCTCGAGACAGTCCAGCGTCAGCCTCAGCCCTTTGTGCTGCGCCAGCAGGTCGAACGCCCTTCGCATGCAGCCAAGCATGCCGAGGCCAAGGATGTCGACTTTCATCATCCCGGCCTCCTCGATGTCCTCTTTTTCCCATTCGACGACCCGGCGGTTGGGCATGGAGGCAGGTTCGATCGGCACCAGGCTGTGCAACGGGTCGCGGGTCAGGACGAAGCCGCCCGGATGCTGCGACAGGTGCCGCGGAGTTCCGATCAGCTCGCGCGCCAGCTCCAGTGTCAGCGCCAGCCGCGGATCGCCGCGGTCGAGGTTGAGCGCGTCCACATGCTTGTCGGCGACGCCTTCTTCCGACCAGCCCCACACCTGCCCGGCCAGCGCTGCCGTCATGTCCTCGGGCAGGCCGAGCGCCTTGCCCACCTCCCGCACCGCACCGCGTGCGCGAAAGCGGCTGATCACGGCTGTCAGCGCGGCATGATCATGCCCGTACGTCTCGTAGATCCACTGGATCACCTCCTCGCGGCGTTCATGTTCGAAATCGATGTCGATATCCGGCGGTTCGGCGCGGCTTTCCGACAGGAAGCGCTCGAACAGCAGTTGGTGCTTGACCGGGTCGATCGAGGTGATCCCGAGCACGAAGCAGATCACCGAATTGGCGGCGCTGCCCCGCCCCTGGCAGAGAATCTGCTGGCTTTGCGCATATTCGACGATTGAATGGACGGTGAGGAAATAGGCCGCATAGTTGAGCTTGCGGACCAGCCGCAGCTCCTTGCTCAGCAGCTTGCGATAGGCGGCAGGCGGACGGACCTCGTAGCGTTTGTTGAGCGCCCGCCAGGCAAGCTTCTCCAGTGCTTTTTGCGGCGACTTGCCGCTCATCACTATCTCTTCAGGGTAGAGATACTGGTCCTTGAGGTGGCGCAGGGAAAAGGTGCAGCGTTCCACGATGGCGTCGACCGCGGCCAGCGCTTCCGGATAAGCCGCGAAGCGTCGCTCCATCTCTGCTGGCGGCTGCAATGAGCGGTCGGCCGAACGCTCCCGCTTCAGGCCCAGCGCATCGATGGTCCGCTTCTCCCGGATAGCGGTGACCACATCCTGCAGCATCCGGCGGTCGGGGCGGTGATAAAGCACGTCATTGGTCGCGAGCGGGCGAAGGCCGAAGCGGTGGGCCGCCTCCACCATATGCTGCAGCCGCATCGCTTCATTGGGGCGGCGATAATGGGTCAGGCAGACATGGCCACTCTTGGCCCCCAAAATGTCCGCCATCCAGCGGAGCTCGCCGTCTTGTATGCCCGACAGGTTCGGAACCAGCGCCCCGACCATGCCCTCGGCATGATCCGCGACATCTTCCCAATGGAGAAAACATTGGCCCTTTTCGCCATGCTGCGACCGGGCCCGGCTCTTGCCGAGCGTCAGCAAGCGGGTCAGCCGCGACCAGGCGGCAAGGTCCTCCGGCCAGACCAGCAGCGAGGCGCCGGTGACCAGATCAAGACGGCAGCCGGCAATCAGGCGGATAGGCGCATGCTGGGCCGACACCTCCTCCGCCTTGACCATCGCTCGTACCAGGCCGGCGACGGAGTTGCGGTCGGTCACGCCAAGCGCCGGCATGCCCATCATCGAGGCCGTGGAGAACAGCTCCTCGGGATCGGACGCCCCGCGCAGGAAGCTGAAGTTGGTTGTGGTCTGAAGTTCGCAATAGGCCATGCCGCGTCAGTCGGCCCGGCCATGAAGGAACCAGCTGAGATCGCCCGTTTCGGTGCGCACGCCGTCGCCGCGGCGGTACAGCCAGAAGCGCTGACCGCTTTCCACTTCGACTCGGAAATAGTCGCGGACGGCCTGCCGCTCGGCGGCGCGGCGCCACCATTCCCCAGCGATCCGTTCGGGACCGTCGGCGCGGACCACGCGGTAGGCGGTGCCGCGCCAGGTGAACCGGCGGGGAGGAAGATCGGGCAGCTCGGCCATCACATGCTGGACCCTCTCGGGCCGGCGCAGCAGCCGAACCGGGCGGGGCCAGCGCGGGTGCCAGGGGTGGTCGGGCGCGCGGCCATCCAGCAAGCGGACGTCGTCAGCCTTGAGCCTTGGGCCGCGCGCGCGTGGCGGTTCGAGCGGCGGAGCGGTGGCGACCGACCGTTCGGGCACCTCGCTTTCCACCGGCTCCATCCGCCACACCCGCTCCGCCCCGATCCGGTTGGCGAGCGCATCGACCAGCGGGGCCAGGTCCGGCTCCTCGCCCTCCGCCAGCGCGGCACCGAAGGCTTCGGCCCCGAGAGGATCGGCGCGCCGGACGTGGAGCGCTATCGCATCGATCCCGTATCCGGGCTCGATCTCCTCGATGCGGCGAAGCACCAGGCGCAGCATGTGAGCGGCATCGCGGGTTGGCCGCGCGAAGCCGAGGCGCAGACGCTGGGGCACCCCGTCCACCCGCGCCGCGATCAACTCGACCGCCCGCGCGCCCTGTCCCTCCTCGGCCAGCGCGCCAGCAAGCCGCGGCATCAGGATGCCGAGCCAATGTTCGATCGCTTCGGCCGTGGCGATCGGCTCGGCGAAGCGCTGCTCCACGACAACGGCGGTGGGCGGCACCACCGGATCCAATGGTTCAGGCGAGCGACCGGTGGCATGATCCAGCCGCTGCACGATCGCCTGCCCGAACCGTCGTACCAAGGGGGCACGCGGCATGGCGAACAGCTGGCCGATCCGGTCGACACCAAGGCGGGCGAGCAGTTCCAGTGCGGCGGGTTGAAGACGCAGCGCGGACACGGGAAAAGCGGCAACTGCATCCCCGTGCCTGCCGGGCTGGACGATCTGGATGGCTCCCGCCCCGAACCGCGCCAGCGCCCAGGCCGCGCCGATGGTGTCGGCAATCGCCACTCGCGCGGCAAAGCCGTGCCGGGCGAGCAGGCGGACGAGACGGCGGGCGAACCGCTGTTCCCCGCCGTGAAGGTGCGCAACCCCGGTCAGGTCGATGAACAGTCCGTCCGCATCGGAGATCGCCACGGTCGGAGCCCAGCGGCGGGCGAGCAGTTCAGCCAGCGCACGGAGGTCGGCAGCGTCGCCGTCCGGATCGGCAGCGCGAACCTCCAACCCCGGCACTTGCGCGCGAGCCATGGTCAGCGCGGTGCCAGGTGTCAGGCCAAGCGCACGGGCTGTCGGATTGACGGCGGCGATCTCCACCCGCGGGCCGACCTTGTGGGTGGTAACCAGCGGCGGCTCGTTCGGCGGCAGGAAGTCGGCCGCGGTGCCCGCCTCATCGTCGCGGCAGACCCGCGCCACCATGCTGCCCAGCGTCCGGCCGGTCTGGAAAAAGCGCCCCTGGCCGTAAGTCGGCGCGGTCGGCTCGCTCTTGCCATGATTGTCGGGATGCGGCCCTTCGCCCGGGAACTGCACTGCGGGCATGGCGGCAAGCTGCGCCAAAGAGGGCGGAGCGATATAGCCCGCCTCGCCGCCATGCCCATCGCGAGCGCTGCGGCGGGGAGAGTGCCGGGCGCGGCGTGCCGCCATGTCCTCGCCGGGAAATTGCACTGGCGGCATCGCGGCGGCGCGCTGGATGGAAAGCGAGCCGTGCGGCGCCTCCTTGCGGTAGCGATCGCGCTTGCTGCCGCTCCGCAGCGCGGCCCCGCGACCAGCCTTGGCCGGCGCATCCTCGCCGGGAAATTGCAGCGGGGGCAGGGCCGCTGCCTGCGAAAGGTTCATTCGAACCTCGTCCGACTGCATCGCTCTGAACGGGTGCTCGACCGCCTCCGTGCGGCGCGACAGCTCGCGCAGCATGGCCGGTGGAGCAACCCTCTCCTCGGGCGGGCGCGACAGTCCTTCTCCGACCCCGCTCAGGACAGGCTTCTTGAACGGATTGTCGGCGGCGACGCTGACCCGGCCAAGCTCGCGCTGCGGCGGGCGGCGGTGCTGCGGCAGCCCCTCGATCGCCGCCTCGACCTCCTCACGTGAGTCGGCAAGGCTACTGCCCGGATCCGGCTGTCTTTGTTGCGCCCAGCGCGCACCGGGGCGCCAGCCGCCCTCCCTGGGCACGGAGCAGTGATTCGCCCGCTCGGCTGCAGCCTCGGCGCCGAGAGCATCGAAAGCGGCCCGGCCGTCAGCTTCAGCCGACGGCGCGGAGCGGCGCTCGGTCCGCCGCAGCCGGTCGATCGACCAGTCCGGCAGGTAGAGCGAGGCGACCCGTCTCATCTGGAGCCTCCACTTGCAGTTCGAAAGGATCGCCGCCGCGCTGGCGGACGCAGGCCAGGCGCCAGCAGGCGCGGCCGAGCCCGTCCCACGGGACCGGCACAGACGGCGCGCTCGCCACCCGCCAGCGGGTCACGGCGGCAGAGGGGATGCCGAGCGGATCGCCGCCTCCCCGCGCCGCGCGCTTCAGCAGCAGGGCGATTGTGCCACCGCCCTCTGCGGCAAGCTGCAGCCGGCGGGTCGAGGCCATGGCGACCCGCTTGGCCTCGCCGATCACCGCCCCTAGGCCACGGTGGCGCAGTCCTTCCTCCATCAGCGCGAGCAACTCGGCATCGTCCCGCGCCTCGGCGTACAGCACCCGCTTGGGGTCCAGCCCGGCCTGATAGAGCCCGGGCGCGAACAGGTCGCGGGAACGGACCGCCCACAGGATCGGCCCTCCGGTCCGCGCGGCAATGGCGGCCATGAACAGCACCGCCGCGGCATCGTCGCCCCAGCCGGCGCCCTCCCCCGCCACCTCGTGCAGCGCATCCAGCCGAACGCCCCCATCGGCAAGCCGCCCGTCCACCGCGTCGAGGGCGAACGGAAGCACCGGCCGCGAGCATTGCCCGTCGCCTTCGATGGCGCGCAACTTGGCACGCAACTCGGCAATGGTAGAGGGTTGAACAGTCACGGCTCGACTCGGAACAGCAGATGTTCGTGTTTTGTTCCTGCTGCCGATGGGAGTCAATGCGGGTTCAGCGAGTCCTTTCATGCGCCAATGACTTGCCCATCCCCTGCCGACCTGCTGATGGCGCACGGTGGACCGCGCCTTCTTCGAACAGCTTTCCGCCGCAGCCCGGGCCGCGATCCGGCAGGAGACCGCCGCCGGCCTGGTCGGTGAGAACAAGGCGGCCAGCGGCTACGATCCCGTCACCGCCGCGGACCGGTCCGCCGAGCGGGCATTACGGAGCCTGATCGAACGGACCTTCGCAGATCACGGCATCTGGGGTGAGGAATATGGCCTCGCCCGCGGCGACTCGCCAATCCGCTGGAGCCTGGATCCGGTCGATGGCACCCGAGCGCTGATTTGCGGGCTGCCGAGCTGGGCGGTGCTGGTCGGACTGCTGGACAAAGGGCGGCATATCGCCGGGATGATCGACCTTCCCGCGATCGAGGAAACCCTGATCGCCGTCGATGGCGAGACCCGCCGCAACGGCGCGCCCGTCCGCACCAGCGGCTGCACCACCTTGGCGGACGCGCGCTTCTCGACCACCGACCCGTTCCTCTTCCCTTGGGAGGAGTTGGAAGCGGTGAACCGGGTCCGGCGGGCCGTCCGGCTGACCCGCTACGGACTTGACGCCATGGCCTACGCCCGGGTCGCGACCGGGGACATCGACCTGGTGATCGAAAGCGGGCTCCACCCGCACGATTATGACGCGCTGGTCGCGGTCGTGCGTGGGGCCGGTGGAGCGATCGGCGACTGGACGGGTGGCACGACGTTCGAAGGCGGACACGTGGTCGCAGCCGCCAGCCGCGAACTCTACGAAGAGGCGGTCGCGCTGCTCGCGTGACGGCGCTTCAGCTCCACCATTACCTCCTCCCACGAGCTGCCCGCCTCGGGCAGCAGCACGCTCAGGTGGTACAGGAGGTCCGCCGTTTCCGACGTGACCTCGTCCGGGGTTCCGCCGACCGCCGCCAGCGCGACCTCCACGCCTTCTTCACCGACCTTCTGCGCGATTCGCTTGACCCCGCCGGAGACCAGCCGGGCGGTATAGCTCTGCCCGGGATCGGCCTTGGCGCGCTCGGCCAGCATTGCCGCGAGGCTGGCCAGGAAGCCGGTCCCGGGCACAGCCTCGTTGCCGAAGCAGCTCTCGCTTCCGGTGTGGCACGTCGGACCCCGCGCACGGGCGAGGACCAGGAGCGCATCGCGGTCGCAGTCGGTGCGGACCTCGACCAGCTCGAGCAGGTTGCCGCTGCTCTCCCCCTTGCGCCACAGGGCGCTGCGCGACCGGCTGAAGAAAGTGACGAAGCCATCGCGGAGCGTGGCCTCTAGGGCACCCCGGTCCATGTAGCCCAGCATCCGCACCTCGCCGCTGGCGGAGTCCTGTACGATCGCGGGAATGAGGCCGTCAGCCTTGGTCCAGTCCAGAGTGGCCGGATCGATCATGGGCGCACCTCGATGCCGCGCCCGGCGAGGTAACGCTTGAGTTCAGGGATCGCGATCCGGCGATCATGGAACACGCTGGCGGCCAGCGCGCCACTCGCACCGGCGGCAAAGGCCTCGGCGAAATGCTTCTCCTCCCCCGCGCCGCCCGAGATGATCACCGGCACCTCCACCGCCGCGATCAGCTCCGCCAACTGATCGAGATCGTAGCCCTGCCGAACGCCATCGCGCTCGACGCAGTTGAGCACGATCTCGCCGGCGCCAAGACTCACCGCTTCTCGTGCCCACGCCACCGTCTCGCGTCCGGAGTCGCGGGCCGCGTCGGGGCTGCCGCTATATTGTTTGACGGTCAGCCGGCCGTCGGGCCCACGGCGGCTGTCGATGCCGAGAACGACGCACTGTCGCCCGAACGCCTCGGCCAGCTCGGCGACCAGCTCCGGCCGTTCGAGCGCCGGGGAGTTGATGCTGATCTTGTCCGCGCCGGCGGCAAGGCAACGCGCGGCGGTTTCGACGTCGCGAATGCCGCCGGCAACAGCGAACGGAATATCGATCAGTGCCGACACCCGCCGCACCCATCCAGTGTCCACGCTGCGCCCGTCGGGGCTGGCGGTAATGTCGTAGAACACCAGTTCGTCGGCGCCTTCGTCGCGGTAGCGGAGCGCATGATCGACGATATCGCCGACATCGCGATGGTCGCGAAAGCGGACGCCCTTGACCACCCGCCCATTGGCCACGTCCAGGCAGGGGATGATCCTAGCCGCGGGCATGGGCGACCCCTTCGGCAACCGTGAACCGGCCTTCCCAGATCGCCTTCCCGACAATCGCCGCCGAAGCTCCGGCCCGCCGCAGGGCATCGAGATCGCCGATCGTCGCCACCCCCCCGGAAGCTTGCAGGTCCACTTGCGGGAAGTCCCTGACAATGCCCTGCATCAGCGGCGTGTTGGGACCGCTCAGCATGCCGTCGCGATCGATGTCGGTGACCAGCAGGTGCCGGACTGCGGGAAAGCGGCGCAACACTTCGGCCAGGGTCTGGCTCGATCCCAGGCTCCACCCGTGCGTCGCCACCATCGCGGAGCCGTTCTCCAGCCGGACATCCAGCGCCAGCGTCAGCCGCTCCGCTCCAAAGCGGTCGAGCATGCGGGCGAACGCCTCCGGATCGGTCAGCGCCAGGCTTCCGATCACCACCCGTTCCACTCCCGCGTCGAGCACCTGCGAAACCTGCACCTCGGTCCGGAACCCGCCGGCAACCTGGAGCGCGAGAGGCGAGCTTTTCGCCAGGCGGGCGAACAGGTCGTGCTGCCGCGGCTCGCCGGCGCGGGCTCCGTCGAGGTCGACGAGGTGCGCGACCTCCGCCCCACCCTCGGCGAAGCCGGCCAGCGCCGCGGCCGGGTCGTCCGAGTAGATGGTCTCGCGCGCGAAATCGCCTTGCGCCAGGCGCACGCAGCGGCCGCCGATCAGATCGATGGCCGGGATGAGCTTCATGCGCTCAGGAACGCCTGGAGGAAGCGCGCGCCGGCCGCCGCCGAGCGCTCCGGGTGGAATTGCGCACCCCACAAGCGTGCGGAGCGGAGGGCGGCGGGAATGCTCGCCTGACCGTAGCTTGCGCGGGCGGCCGTGGCCGGACCGTCGTCGCAGGCGAAGCTGTGCGCGAAGTAGAGATAATCTGATTCGGCAAGCCCGATCTCGCCGTGCACCCACTCCAGCCGGCTCCAGCCCATGTGCGGCACCGGATGGCCCGGCGCCGGCGAGAGGCCGCGAACCCGCCCCTCGACGAGGCCGAGACAAGCCGTGTCGCTCTCCTCCGAATGGTCGAACATCAGCTGCATGCCAAGGCAGATGCCAAGCGTCGGCCCCGTCCGGCGGCGGAGCGGCTCGACCAGCGCTAGCTCCGCCAGGCGCGCCATCGCGAACCCCGCCGAACCGACCCCCGGGATCACCAGCCGCTCCGCCCCCTCGACCTGCTTCGCGTCGGAGGCGAGTGCCGCCTCGGCGCCAAGCCGGGCAAAGCCGAGCCGGATGGAGTCGGTGTTGCCGTAGCCGACATCAAGGATCGCAAGCGAATTCACAGCGTGCCCTTGGTGCTCGGCAGTTCGCCCGCCTTGCCCTCGATCGCCAGCCCGGACCGGAGCGCCCGGCCGAACGCCTTGAAGCAGCCTTCTACCTTGTGGTGGTCGTTGTCGCCCTCGACCCGGACGTGGATCGCGGCCCGCAAGCTGTCAGCCAGGCTGCGGAACACGTGCGGCACCATCTGTGTCGGCAGCCCCCCCACCGCCTCGGTTGCGAACTGGCCGTCGAAGCGGGCGAAGGGGCGTCCCGACAGGTCTATCAGCACCTCGGCGCGGGTCTCGTCCATCGGCAGGGCAAAGCCGAACCGGCCGATCCCGCTCTTGTCGCCAAGCGCCTGACGGAGCCCCTCGCCAAGCGCGATGGCGACATCCTCGATGCTGTGGTGCGGATCGACGCCGAGATCGCCCTGGCAGCTCAGTACCAGGCTGAACCCGCCGTGCGCCGCGACCTGGTCAAGCATGTGGTCGTAGAAGGGAATGCCGGTCCCGATCCGTCGCGGTTCAGCGCTATCAAGGTCGATCGCCAGTGCGATGCGGGTCTCGTTGGTGTCGCGCACCAGATCGGCGCGGCGGGATGGCCGGCCCTGCTTGCCGAGCCCGAACACCGCCAGCAGCGCGCGGTTCTCCGCCTCGGTCCCGACCGTCACCCGAACGCCGCCGGGCGCGGCGTTGGGCCGGAAGCGGACCCGGATCGCTGCGGCCTTCAGGCGACGGGCGAGATCGCCAGGATCAGCGACCTCGAGGAACAGGAAGTTGCCGCCCTGCCGGACGCGCTTGATCTCCGAAACCCCGGCAAGCTCCCGCGCCAGCCACTCCCGGCCGGCGAGGATGCGGGCAGTCCTCTCGGCCTGAATCGCCATGCGCTCGGGACCAAGCACCGTCAGCGCCGCGGCGATCGACGGCCCGGGCAGCGGGTAGGGCGGCGACACCCGCGCAATGGTGGCGATGATCGCCGGATCGGCGACCGCGCACCCAATCCTCGCCCCCGCCAGCCCGTACGCTTTGGACAGCGTCCGCAGCACCACCAGGTTGGGAATCGGGCCGGCTTCCGCGGCAAGGCTGGGCTGGTCCGAGAACTCGCCGTAAGCTTCGTCCGCGACCACCAGCGTGTCCGGCAGCGCGGCGGCGAGGCGGCGCACGTCTGCCGGCTCGACCGGGGTCCCGGTAGGATTGTTCGGCGTGCACAGGAACAGCAATTTGGGCCCGGCCGGCGCGACCGCCGCGAGCACTGCCTCCGGGTCGAACTCGAGGTCGGCGGTCAGCCGCGCCGTGATGACGCGGGCGCCCTGCACCCGCGCGAACTGCGCATAGGCGGAGAAAGTCGGCTCAACGACGGCGATGCTATCCTGCCCGGCGCGGCAAAAGGCGCGGATCAGGAGATCGATCGCATCGTCGCTTCCACGGGCGACCCACAGGCTCTCTGCAGGCACGCCGTACAGCTCGGCCAGCCGCCGCCGAAGCGCGACCGGCTGCGGCTCCGGGTAGCGGTTGATCTCCGGCCGCCCAGGAACCAGCGAACCGAACGGATTTTCGTTGGCGTCGAGCCGGATCGTGCCCTCGAGCGGCGCCCCGGCAATGTCCACCGGGGGCAGAGCGAGGATATCCGGCCTGGCGAGGCGCTCGGCGAGGCTCATGCCGCGGACCTCGCCTCGGCGGCGCGCGCGTGTGCTTCCAGCCCTTCCAGCCGGGCCAGCGCCGCGGCCGGCGCAGCAAGCGCCGCGGCTGTTTCGCGCGTGGCATGTTGGACGGTGATCGCCTTCATGAAGGTGAGCGTCGAGACTCCTCCCGTGAAGCGGGCGGCGCCATCAGTGGGCAGGACATGACTTGACCCCACCAGATAGTCGCCGAACGTCTCGGCCGCGCGGTGGCCGACGAACACGGCGCCGGCATTCGCGACGTCGGCGACCAAGGCATCGGCTTCATCGGTCGCCAGGCTGAGATGTTCGGGAGCGTAGGCGTTGGCGATCGCGACCGCCTGCCGCAGGTCTGCGCACAGGATCGCGCGCGCCGGTGCGAAGCTCCCGCCCATCGCGGCACCCTGCCGGTCGAACTCGCGCTCCACGGCATCGATCAGGCCCGCGTCCGGCGTGACAAGCAGCACCTGCGCGTCGGGGTCATGTTCGGCCTGGCTGAGCAGATCGGCCGCGACAACCGCCGGATCGGCGCTCCAGTCTCCGATCACCATCAGCTCGGACGGCCCCGCCGGCAGGTCGATCCCCGGTCCCTGGGGCATCGCCGCGACCAGCGCCTTTGCGGCCGCCACCCACACATTCCCGGGGCCGCAAATCCGATCGACCGGCGGAATGTCGCCGGCGCCGAACGCCAGCGCCGCGATCGCCTGCGCCCCGCCGACCGTCCAGATTTGCGCGATGCCGCACATCTCGGCCGCCAGCGCCACGGCGGGATCGAGGCCGCCGTCCGCTCTGGGCGGGGTCACGACGGTCAGGGTCTGAACCCCGGCGACACTCGCCGGTATGGCCAGCATCAGCAGGGTCGAGAAGAGCGGCGCCTTGCCGCCCGGCACGTACAGCCCGGCACTGCCAAGCGGCCGCCACTGCTTGGCGACGCTCAGGCCAGGCATCGTCTGCACCGCGACATCCTGCGGAGCGGTCGCGCGGTGGAACGCCTCAATGTTGGCCCGTGCAAGCTCCAACGCAGCCAAGGCCGCTGGCGGCAACAAGCGGCGCGCCTGCTCGGCAAAGGGCTCAACCGCGACGCAGCACGGCGGGTGTCCATCGATCCGGACCGCTTTTTCGACCAGCGCGTCCCAGCCGCGCGTTCGCACGTCGTCGACGATAATTCGGACGGTTTCGAGCAGCGCCTCGTCCTCGCGGCCCCGCGGCCGGGCAAGGATCGCGCGGCGCTCGGCACTGCCCGCGGCCGTCCAATCGAAGCGCTCGATCACAGCATCATCTTTTCGATCGGCATCACCAGGATGGCGGAGGCTCCGGCCGCCTTGAGCCGCTCCAGCGTCTCCCAGAACACCGACTCCTGGCACACCGCCTGGACCGCCACCTGCCCTTCCCGGCCGATCAGCGGGATCACCGTCGGCGCTTCCGCCCCCGGCAAAATCTGGACAATGGCCGGGAGCGCGCTCTCCGGTGCGTTGAGTACGATATATTTGCTCTCAGCGGTGGCGATGACGCCGTCGATGCGGGTCAGCAGCGCCGCTGCCTTTTCAGCGTGGGCGGCATCGAGCGGGCGCGGCGTCCGTATCAGCACGGCTTCGCTGTCGAACACGTCGGCGACCGGCATCAAACCGTTGGCGTCGAGCGTCGCTCCGGTGGAAACCAGGTCGCAGACAAAGCCCGCGATACCCAGCCTGGGCGCCAGTTCCACCGCGCCGCGCATGGTCACCACTTCCGCGGCGATCCGATTGTCGGCCAGGAAGCGGCCGAGCAGCCGTGGGTAGCTGGTCGCGATCCGCTGCCCCTGGAGCATCGCCAGCTCGAAGCGGCCCAGGCTGTCGGGCGCGGCAATCTTGAGCGAACACCGGCCGAAGCCGAGCTTCGCCACCTGTTCGATCCGCAGTTCCGGTCGGCCGAGCGCATATTCGTCGAGCACGTTCTGCCCGACGATCCCCAGCTCGCACACGCCGTCGGCGACAAAGGTGGGGATGTCGTCGTCGCGCACCAGCATCAGGTCGAGCGGGAAGTTCTCAGCCCGGGCGGCAAGCTCGTTCCTGCCGCCCTGCTGGAGCTTGAGGCCGGCATCCTTGAGCAACTGCCTGCTCTGGTCGGCCAGACGCCCCGATTTCTGAATGGCGAGGTGGAGCCGGTCGCGGTCGAAGCTCACTTCGCTCGTTCCTTCATCCGATCGAGCAGCCGGCGGTAGCCGCCATTGCCCTCCTGCCGAAGGAAGCGCGCCACCCGCACCACGGTGGTGGTGCTGACGCCGGTCTTCTCGTGGATCTCACGATAGGTAAGCTCGTTTTCGTCGAGCAGGCGCGCGACCTGCCAACGCTCGGCCAGCGTGTGCACCTCGGCCGGGGTGCACAGGTCGGACAGGAACCGCAGCGCCGCCTCGCGATCGTCCAGGTGGACGAGCGCTTCGGCAAGCTGTGCAGCAAGGTCGGCAGGATCGTTCGACGGGTTGGTGGGAAGCAGCATTCTTGTTTCAACGTGTTAGAACAATGAAACGCGGTAGCGCGGGGGTACGGGCGCCGCAACCCCCCCCTTCTGCTTCTTTCTGGAACCGGCCGAGACCAGTCTGTCCCGCCTTTACCTGAGCGGCCGCTTCTCCAGCTTGCGGGCAAGCGTGCGGCGATGCATCCCCAGTCGCCTCGCTGTTTCCGACACGTTGAAGCCGGTGTCCGCCAGCGTCTGATGGATATGCTCCCATTCCAGCGTCTTGATGCTGGTCGGCTGATTGGTGATCGGGGCGGCCGTGTCGCCATCGGCCTTGCCGAAGGCGGCCTCGATCTCGTCGGTGTTCGCCGGCTTGGGCAGATAATGGGACGCACCCAGCTTGATCGACTCCACCGCCGTCGCGATGCTGGCGTAGCCGGTCAGCACGACGATCCTGATGTCCGGGTGAAAGGCGTGCAGCGCGCGGACGCATTCCAGCCCGGACGCGGTGCCGAGCTTGAGATCGACCACCGCATAGTCCGGCCGCTCGGAGCCAAGCATCTGCTGGACCTGCTCCAGGCTGCCGGCGACATGCACCCGGTAGCCGCGCCGCTCGAAGGAGCGGGACAGGGTGCGTGCGAACGTCTCGTCGTCTTCAACGATCAGGAGACGATTCGCCGGATCCTCCATCACCTTGCTTGTCCTTCAGCCGCTCCGTCGATGCGGCGGGCAGTATCAGCCGGACGACCGCGCCGCCATCCTCGCGGTTCGCCACCTCGAGGCTGCCCCCGAGGCGGCGGGCGACGTTCGCGGCGAGGAATAGGCCAAGCCCACGGCCCGGCCCCTTGTTCGACTGATACAGCCGACCGACCGCCGACAGCTGGTCGTCCGAGAAACCGGGACCGCGGTCGAGCACGGCAATGATCAACTGCTCCCCGCTGACCTCCGCATGCAGCTCGATCCCGCCGGGCGACTCCTCCGCGGCATTCTCCAGCAGGCTCCAGATCGCCTGGCGGAGCGACGGATCGGCCGCGATCCGGGTGTTCGAGATGCCTTCTACCGCGACCTCGATCGGTGTGCCCGGGCGGGCTGCCCGCCATTCGCTCAGCACTTCACCGAGCAGGGTTCGGGCGGGGCCGGACTGCATTGCCTCCCCGCGCGCCTGGCCCGCGGAGTGGAGAATGTTGGCGACGATCTGCGTGCAGCGGCGAAGTTCTGCCTGGGCCTCCGCCAGTTCCTCGCTCAACTGCGGATCGCCGGCTAGCGCCGGGTGTCGCCGCCAGTCGGAGAGCAACACCGACAGAGACGACAGGGGCGTGCCCAATTCATGCGCCGCGCCGCTCGCGAACAAGCCCATGCGGACAATCCCGTCTTCCTCGGCGGCGCGCTGGCCGAGCTCCGCGACATAAGCGTCGCGCGCCCGCAGGTTACGGCTGATCCGGGTGATGAACAGCACCAACAGCACCGCGACCATGGCGAAGCTGATCCACTCGCCGATCAGCGGGAGGTCGACCGGCACGCCGCGAATGCGGTCAGGCAGCACCAATGGACGGTGGTACTGGCTGAGGAACGCAAGACACAGACAACCCGCGGCGACCAGCAGCCAGACCATCGCCGAACTCAACAGGATCGACCCCAGCACCACTTGCAGCAGGAACAGCGCGACGAACGGGTTACCTGCCCCGCCGCTAAGGTAAAGCTGAGCCGTCAGTGCCACCATATCGAGCAGCAGCGCCAGCAGGATCTCGCCGCGCACGACCCAGTAGCGGCGGAGGGTCCAGGCGAAGAACAGGTTCGCCAGCGCCAGCAGCACGATAATGCCCAGCATGGGCGCAATCGGCAGCGCCACGCCAAGCCCGAAATGCACGACCAGGATCGCCACCAACTGGCCCGCCGCGGCGAGCCAGCGCAGTTGCACCAGCTGCCGCATGTTTTCTGCAGCCGCATCCTTGGGCGATCGGCGCGGCAGTCCGCCGGATTGCGGGCGGGTCAAGGCGAGCAAAGGTGCGTCCATCAGCCGCCCGCCTGCCTCGGCTTGAGCAGAAGCACCAGTCCCAGGACCGACAGCGCCGCTAGCCCGAACCAGGTCAAGGCATAGACCAGATGGGTGTTGCGGAACCGGACCACCGTCATGCCGCCGACCGGCAAGCCGCCTGGGTTCGGCGCGGCCTCCGCATCGACGAAGAAGGGAGCGGTCGCAGCCAGCCCGCGCGCCTTGACGATGGCGGCAACGTCGCGCGAGTACCAGCGGTTCTCGGCAGGCCGGTTCGGGCGAAGAAAACGCCCCTTCGGTTCGGTCGGCCGGAGCAGCCCCGTGAGCGTCCGCACCCCTCCGGCCTGCCCCTGGGCCCGGATCGCGGGAGCCATGCGGTCCGGCGGCACAAACCCGCGGTTGACCAGGACAATGCCCTCCGGCGTTTCCAACGGCGTCATCACCCAGAACCCGGGCCCGCGCTCGGTCAGCGCCTGGACGAGGGTCTCGCGATCATGAAGGAACCGCCCGCTGAGCTTGACCCGGCTGTACTCTGCCGCGGCGGCGTCGAACGCCGCCCATTGCCGTCGCGGCGGCACAGCGACCGGGGCCGCCTGAAGGCGGGCGTTCACCCGCGCGATCAGATCGAGCTTCCACGCCCGGCGTTCGACCTGCCAGATGCCAAGCCCGCCGAACAGCAGGGTGCAAAGAAGGCACAGCAGCAGCAGCGCATGGCGCTTGCCCCTGCGGTGGGTCACGGGGTGGTGGCGACCTGCCCCGTCATCATGCCCGGCATCATGTTGGTGTTGAGGTGATACATGATCCACAGCGACCCCGCGATCGTGATCAGCAGGATCACTCCGGTGAAGACATAAGCGATCAACGTCCAGCCGCCCTCGCCCTGCGTGTTCACGTGCAGGAAGCAGACGGTGTGCACCAGGATCTGGATCACCGCGAAGGCGATCACCAGTGCCGCGGTCACGCCCATGCTGGCGATCGGCTTGGCCATCACCAGCCAGAACGGAATCGCCGTCAGCACTGCCGACAGGGCAAACCCGACGAGGTAGCTCCGCTTGGAGCCATGACCGTGGGTGTCGCCATGCGCGTGCAGGGCGGGATCGATGTTGACGTCGGTGGCGGAGCTCATCGCAGCATTCCAAGCAGGTAGACGAAGGTGAAGACGCCGATCCAGATGACGTCCAGGAAGTGCCAGAACATGCTGAGGCACATCAGCCGGCGCTTGTTCTCGAGGATCAATCCCCGCTGCCCGACCTGGACCATCATCACCACGATCCAGATGATCCCGAACGTGACGTGCAGCCCGTGCGTCGCAACCAGGGTGAAGAAGCCGGACAGGAAACCGCTGCGCTGCGGGGTTGCCCCCTCCGCGATCAGCTTGCCGAACTCGTAAAGCTCGATGCCGACGAACGCCGCACCGAGGAGACCGGTGACCAACAGCCACATCTGCGTGGCGCGAACCTTGTTCTCCTCCATCGCCAGCATGCCGAAGCCGTAGGTGATCGACGACACCAGCAGGATGGCCGTGTTGAGCGCCACGAGCTCCAGCTCGAAGATCTCCCGCGGGGACGGCCCGCCGGCATAGCTGGTGCTGAGCACTCCGAAGGTCGCGAACAGCGCCGCGAAGATCAGCGCGTCGCTCATCAGGTAGATCCAGAAGCCGAGCATCGTCGGACTTCCGGAATGGGCGTGGTCATCGTCCTGGTCGACCAGGAAGAAGGTCGGGTTGGCCGCCGCTTCGGCCTGCATCTCGCGTTCGAACCGGTCCATCGCTCAGGCCCCCGCCGCCAGGAGGCGGGTGCGTCCGCCCTCGGTTCGCTCGACCTCATCCACGGGAATGTGGAAGTCGCGGTTGTAGTTGAACGTGTGCGCGATTGCGTAGCCGACCAGTGCCGCGAACGAGGCCGCCGCAAGCCACCACATGTACCAGACCATCGCGAAGCCTAGGGCCATCGCCAGCGCCGACAGGATCACTCCTGAGCCGGTGTTCCGCGGCATGTGGATCGGTTTGTAACCATTCACCGGCCGCTCGGCGCCGCGCTTCTTCATGTCGTACCAGGCGTCCAGATCGTGGACCACGGGGGTAAACGCGAAATTATATGCGGGCGGCGGGGATGAGGTGGACCATTCCAGGGTGCGCCCGTCCCACGGATCGCCGGTGGTGTCCCTCAGCGCCTCGCGGTTCTTGATGCTGACCGCGATCTGGATCACGAACGCCAGGATCCCGACCAGGATGATCAGCGCTCCGATGCCCGCGATAACGAACCAGATTTGCATGGACGGATCGTCGAACTGCCGGACCCGGCGCGTAGTGCCCATAAGGCCGACGATGTAGATCGGGGTCCACGCCACCCAGTAGCCGATCACCCAGCCCCAGAAGCTGACCTTGCCCCAGAACGGGTCGAGCTTGAAGCCGAACGCCTTGGGAAACCAGTAGTACATGCCGGCAAACAGGCCGAACACCACGCCGCCGATGATCACGTTGTGGAAGTGAGCGACCAGGAACAGCGAGTTGTGCAACACGAAATCGGCCGGCGGCACCGCCAGCAGCACGCCGGTCATCCCGCCCACGACGAAGGTGATCATGAACGCCACCACCCACATCATCGGCAGCTCGAACCGGATCGAGCCGCGGTACATGGTAAACAGCCAGTTGAAGATCTTCGCACCCGTAGGGATGGAGATCACCATGGTGGCAATGCCGAAGAAGCTGTTGACGCTGGCGCCCGACCCCATGGTGAAGAAATGGTGCAGCCAGACGAGGTAGCTGAGGATGGTGATGACCACGGTCGCGTAGACCATCGACGAATAGCCGAACAGCCGTTTGCCGGAGAAGGTGGAGGTGATCTCCGAATAGATGCCGAACACCGGCAGGACCAGGACGTACACCTCGGGGTGGCCCCAGATCCACACCAGGTTCCAGTACATCATCGGGTTGCCGCCGAGATCGTTGGTGAAGAAATTGGTCCCGACGTAGCGGTCCAGCATCAGCAGGGCGAAGGCGCCGGTCAGCGCCGGGAAGATGGCAATCGCCAGCACCTGGCTGCACAGCGCGGTCCAGGTGAACACCGGCATCTTCATCATGGTCATGCCCGGGGCGCGCATCTTGATGACCGTGGTCACCATGTTGATCGCGGATAAGGTCGTCCCAACCCCGGCTATCTGCAGCGCCCACAGGTAATAATCGGGCCCGGTGCCCGGACTGTTCTGGAGGTTGGCCACCGGCACGTAGTTCAGCCAGCCGGCGGTTGAGAACTCGCCAACGAACAGGCTGATCATCACCAGCATCGCACCCGCGACCGTCAGCCAGAAGCTCAGCGAATTGAGGAACGGGAACGCCACGTCGCGCGCGCCGATCTGCAGCGGCATGACGAAGTTGATCACGCCGGAGATCAGCGGAATAGCCACGAAGAAGATCATGATCGTCCCGTGGGCGGTGAAGATCTGATCGTAATGGTGGGCGTTGAGATAGCCCTCGCTGCCACCAAAGGCGATCGCCTGTTGAAGACGCATCATCAGCGCATCGGCAAAGCCGCGGAGAAGCATGATGATACCCAGGATCATGTACATGATCCCGATCTTCTTGTGGTCGACGGTGGTGATCCACTCGCGCCACAGCCAGCCCCACAGCCGATACTTGGTAAGCGCGGCGACAATCCCGACCCCACCCAGCATCACTACCGCGAAGGTGACGAGCAGGATCGGCTCATGGACCGGGAACGACTCCCAGGTCAGTCGGCCGAAGACGGTCTTGGCGAGCGATTGGTCGAACACTGAAGCTTGCTCCGAAGAACTAGGCGCTGGCCGTTGCGGGTGCGAGCGGGGACGTTGGCGGGACGATCGAGGTCATGTTCCGGTTCTCGGGAGCGCCGGGCTCGGTCACGCCTTTGGCGCGGTTGGGGTTAGTCGGCTTGGTGACGTTCGGCCCCGAGCCCTTTTCCTCGGGCGACTTGAAGATCGCGCCTTCCGGCTTATCGCCGTGAAGCGGTGCCGAGCCGCGCCCCGGGGGCATGCCCGCACCCGGGCGGACATCATGCGGGCTGCCGCCGCCGTGGCCCATGTCGCGGCGCATGACATCGCTCATGCACGGCTTGCCCGGCTCGACGCAGCGCTCGACGATGCGACGGAACAGGTCCGAGGGCACGGCGGCAAAGCGCATCGGCGGCACCTTCTCGCTCGGCTTCACCAGCTGCGAATAGGCTGCGAGATCGAGGGCACGGCCGGAACCCTTGGCCGAAGCGACCCACTGGTCGAAGCGCCCCTGCGGGACTCCGTGGATCTTGAACCGCATGTCGCTGAACCCGGCGCCACTATAGTTCGCGGAGAAACCCTCGTCGCTCACCGGCCGGTCGAGCACCGCATGAAGCGTGCTCTGCATTCCCGGCATGGTGTAGATCATCCCCGCCATCGTCGGCGCGTAGAAGGTGTTCATCATGTTGGTGGAGGTGAGGTCGAACCGCACCTGGCGGCCCACCGGAAGCACCAGTTCGTTGACCGTCGCGATGCCCTGTTCCGGGTAGATGAACAGCCACTTCCAGTCGAGCGACACCACCTGGACCTGCAACGGCTTCTCCCGGGGAGCATCCGCGTCCTGCGCGGCGGCGGCGCGGTCGAGCGGCCGGAACGGGTCCAGCAGGTGAGTACTCGACCAGGTCAGCGCGCCCAGCATGATGATGATCAGCAGCGGCGCCGACCAGATCACCAGCTCCAGGCTTGTGGAGTGGTCGAACTCGGGATCGTAGGTTCCGCCCTTGCCCTTGCGATAGCGCCACGCGAACAGGACGATCAGGATGAGCACCGGCACGATGATCAGCAGCATGAGCCCGGTCGAGATGTAGATGATGTCGCGCTGCTGCCGCGCAACATCGCCGGCCGGGTTGAGGACTCCCCGGTCGCAAGCGGCGACCAGTGCGGCCATGGACACAAAAGCCAAGGCTTTCACGCGTCGTGCACAAGGAGTGAATCGCTGCAGCATGCCGCTCCCCTAGCCGGGGGCGACAATCCCCGACATTGGACATTTTGTCCAATCCCATTCTGCCCGCCGATGAGGCAAGGACGCCAATCACATGGCCCTTGCGCGTGCCCGACGCGCGAGGGACAATGATCGCGTCCCTTGGAGACACTCGCCAGATGACAGCTCCTGCTTCCGCGTCCAGCTCCACGCCGCTTGAACGTGACGCGGCCCTGGTCAACGCGCGCCACGGCACCATCCGGCCTGGCGAGATCGCGGTTGGGGTCATCATCGGCCGCACGAGCGAATTCTTCGACTTCTTCGTCTATGCGATCGCGTCGGTGCTGGTTTTCCCCCAGCTGGTGTTCCCGTTCGTCGATCCGCTGACCGGAACGCTCTATTCCTTCGCGCTCTTCTCCCTGGCGTTCATCGGGCGCCCGATCGGAACCTTGATCTTCACCTGGGTCGACCAGCACCATGGCCGCGGCGTCAAGCTGACCATCGCCCTGTTCCTGCTTGGCGGGTCGACCATGGCGATCGCGCTGCTGCCCGGTTACGCACAGGTCGGCGCGGCCAGTGCGTGGATCCTCGGCTTCTTCCGCCTCTGCCAGGGGATCGCCCTCGGCGGAGCCTGGGACGGCCTTCCCTCGCTGCTGGCACTGAATTCACCGCCCGAGAAGCGCGGCTGGTACGCCATGGTGCCGCAGCTCGGCGCCCCGCTCGGACTGCTGGTGGCGAGCGCCTTGTTCGCTTACTTTCTCGCCCTGCTCACCGCGGACGACTTCATTGCCTGGGGCTGGCGCTATCCCTTCTTCGTGGCGCTGGCGATCAACGTGGTCGCCTTGTTCGCGCGCCTGCGGATCGTCGCCACGCCGGAGTTCCAGCGCCTGTTCGAAACTCGCGAGCTGCAACCCTCACCGCCGTTCGAGACCTTGTTCAGCGAATGGCGGACAATCCTGCTCGGCGCCTTCGCCCCGCTCGCGAGCTTTGCCCTGTTCCACCTGGTCGCCGTTTTTCCCTTGTCGTGGGTCCAGCTCTATACCGACGAAGCCGTGGTCCGCTTCCTGGTCATCGAAGCCTTCGGCGCGGCAGTGTGCGTGCTCGCGATCATGGCGTCCGGCTTCATCGCCGACCGGGTCGGCCGGCGCGCGGTGCTGGGCGTTTCGGCGGTGCTGATCGGAGCCTACAGCGGCTTCGCCCCACAGCTGCTCGGTGCCGGTCCTGTTGGGGAGGCGGTGTACATGATCGTCGGCTTCATCCTGCTCGGCCTGGCATTCGGCCAGTCGTCGGGGGTCGTGAACGGCAGCTTCTCCGCCACCTACCGCTACACCGGAGCGGCGATCGTCTCGAACTCGGCCTGGTTCATCGGCGCCGGCTTCGCTCCGCTCGTCGCACTGTTCCTGGCCAGCCGGTTCGGGCTGTGGTCGGTCGGACTCTACCTGCTGTCTGGCGTGGTCTGCACCCTGGTAGCGCTCGGGATCAACAAGGAGTGGGCCGCCCGGCACGAGTGAGCCGCGGCCGACCCGTCACGACTGCGGCGCCCGCCGCATCCTCGCCACCACTTCACCAAGGCTCGGCCGCTGCCCTTGGGCCAGCAGGCTCGCCCGGAACAGCCGGCCAAGCAGGATCAGCTCGAGCGCGACGAAGGCCGCGAGCAACAGCCCCGCCCCGATCACTTCCCATGCCGGAATGCCGGTACCGAGCCGCGCGAGAACCGCAAACGGGGTCCAGATTGGCACCCAGGTGAGGACAGTGATCCCGACTCCTCCCCCGCCTTCCAGCACGCTCTGGATCAGCAGGGTGATCGGAAGCAGGATGACGAGGATGATCGGCATCAGATAGCCCTGCGCGTCGTTCATCGACTCGCTGACCGCGCCGACCGCCAGGAAGAAGACGGCGATGGCTACATAGCCAACGATGAAGAAGTAGATCATCGCCGCCACCGTGCCGAAGGAGGTCAGCGGATCGAGCGCCGGCCGGATCAGGTCGGCGATCGCGCCCTGGGTGGCGTAAGCGGCGACGGCTCCGCACCCGACCCACACCGCGATCATCGTCAGTCCGACGGCGACGATCCCGAGCAACTTGCCATACATCAGCTCCTCCGGGCTGACGCAGGCGAGCACCGTTTCGAGCAACTTGTTCGACCGCTCCTCGACCGTCCCCTGGAGCATCCAGCTGCCGGACAGCATCAGGCTCATCATCAGCAGATAGGCCGCGGCCAGCGGCAGGATCGACCGCACCAGCATCGCCTCGCGCACCCCTCCTCCCGGTGGGGGCTGGGAGATGGCCAGCGCCGGAGTGAGCGCCGCCGCGGTTTCCGCCTCGCCGCGGGCCAGGCCGCGCTCCGCCAGATATTGCGCACGCAGGTCGCGGGTGAGGACGTCCTGCACCGTGGCGATGAACCGCGGGCTCGGGGCGCGGTTGCTCCACAGCCGCACCAGCGGGCTGCGGCCGAACTCCGCTGGGATCAGCACCACATAGTCGACCGGCTTGGCAGCCTCGTCAGTAGGCCGCAGTACCGCTTGCAGCCGCTGGTCGAGTTGCCCGTCCGGCAGCGCCGCCACGTCCGTCGGCACGCGGACAAGCTGGTATTCGGGCTTGGCGGGATCGAACTGAGGAGTACCCTTTTCCAGTCTCGGCCGAAGCGTCGCGATCGCAGCCTGGGCGCCACCCTCCGCAGCGAATTGCCGCACCTCCGCGTCAGTGAACCAGCGGTCGTGGCTTGCCCACAGCGCTTGCGGAGCCGCTCGCTCCAGCTTGTGGCGTTGCACATAGCGGGACAGGTCGTTCAGAACGGCGCGCTGGTGGTCGAGCGACAAGCGCTCGGCCATCGCTTCGGCGACCCCGCTTCCGCTTCGGTCGATGATCATCAGCCGGTCGGGCTCGTCCTTTTCCATGAACCTCTGCGCCAATGGCGCGATGGCGAAGGCGAGCGGCAGGATCAGCAGGGTCAGCCAGAAGCTGCGCATCCCGGCGATCTGGCGAAATTCGCGGGCGGCGACGATCAGGATGTTCTTCATGCGCGCGCCTCCGCTGGGCCGACGAGGTGGAGGAAGACGTCGTGCAGGCTCGGGCGCTGTTCATCGAAGCGCCGAAGCGCGATCCCGTCGGTGGAGCAGCGCTCGAGCACGTCGCCGGCGGCGACGCCGGGCCGCAGGCGCACGATCCACTCGCGCCAGCCGTCGCCATGCTCGGTCCCGGCTTCCGCAGCCTCGACGCCCGCCACGCCATCCAGGGACTGCCGCGCAACGACCGACAAGCGCGAGGGCAGTTGGCCTCGCGCCTCGTCCAGGGTGCCCTCGAACTTCTTGCGCCCCTTGGCGAGTAGCAGCAGGCGGTCGCACAGCCGTTCGGCATGCTGCATCACATGGGTGGAGAACACGACCGTGGCGCCACTCGCGGACGCGCGCTTGATCTCATCCTCCAGCAGCCCCTGATTGACTGGGTCGAGCCCGGAAAACGGCTCGTCCAGGATCAGCAACCGCGGCCGGTTCACCACCGCGGTGGCCAGCTGGACCTTCTGCGCCATGCCCTTGGAAAGCTTGTCGACGGTCGACCTGGCGTTGGCGGCGAGCCCGAAGCGGTCGAGCAGCGCCAGCCCTTCCCTGCGCGCGTCGCCCGGGGTCATGCCTTTCAGCCGGCCGAAATAGACGATCGTGTCGAGCGCCGACATTCGGCGGTAAAGGCCGCGCTCCTCCGGCAGGAAGCCGATCGCGGCCGCATTGTCGCGTCCCGGCGGGCGACCCAGCACCTCGATCCGGCCCTCGGTCGGCCGAATGATGTCGAGCACCATGCGCAGCGAAGTGGTCTTGCCCGCGCCATTGCCGCCGAGGAAGCCGAACACTTCGCCCTCGGGCACCTCGAAGTCGAGTTGATCAACCGCCGTGACCGCATCGAAGCGCTTGGTCACCCGATCGAGTTTCAGTGCCGTCACTTGGAGCCCCCGCCGTTCGGCCCCGTTGTCGATGGCAACGGCGCGAAGCGCAAGGACCAGTCGGTGGCTAGCGCCCCGTCCGTCGAATGGCCGGACCCGCCTGCAGACCGGACGACGGCTGCTTGCCCGCGACCTCCCGCCAGCCTTCGCGCCAGACCAGCCGGTCCATCAGCATCACCCGCCGCGTGTTCACGTCGTCGATCGCCTTGCCCCGCGGGCGCTGGCGATCGACGCCGTGATAGACGATCCAATGCTCGCCGCGGTCATTCTCGACCACCGCATTGTGGCCGGGTGCGACCCACCGGCCGCCTGCTTCGACAACCAGATACAAGGGGCGTGGCCGAAGCTCGAACGGGCCAGTCGCACTTCGCGAGCGAGCGACCATCACCGCGTAATGCGCCTTGGGTCCGCAGCAATTGTCGCCGGAATAGAACAGGTAGTAATAGCCGTCGCGCCGGGCCACCCACGCCCCTTCGACCAGTCGCTGATACTCGCCTGGGTCCTCGCTCTTGATCGCCGGAACCAGGTCGACCGGCTTGCTCCCGCGCTTGAACGACATGCGGTCGTCCGCCAGCTCCTGCACCTTGATGGGCCCGAAGCCCGATCCCCAGTAAAGCAGTTTTCGCCCGGTCGCGGGATCGTCGTAGGCGAACGGGTCGATGTTCACGAACCCTTCGCCGCACTGCAGCGGGCGGCCGCTGTCCAGGAACGGCCCGACTGGCGAAGCGGAGGTCGCAACCGCCAGGCACAGCCCGCGCGATTGGTCGGACAATGCCGCATCCGGCTTGGCGGAATAGTAGAGGTAATAGCTGCCGCCCGCGCTGTGGACGTCGGGCGCCCAGAAGTCCTGGGTCCTGCTCGCCCACGACGGCTTGGTCGGAAGCGCATCGCCCAGCATCTGCCAGGTCACGAGATCGGCCGAGCGCGCCACCTGGATGTTGCGCATCGGCTCCCCGCCCTGGGTCGCATAAACGTAGAAGTGCCCGTCCGCCGCTCGCATGACGGCAGGGTCGGGGAAGTCACTGTCGATCACCGGGTTGCTGTAGCTGGTGGCGGGCGCCGGCTGCCGCAGCGGCGTTGCACAGGCTGACAGAGCGGCGAGCGCTGATACGAGCAGGAACCTTCGCATGCCGCCTGCGTAGCCCCGCCGCCCCGATGCGCAAACGACCTTTAAACCCTTGAACGCAAGCCCTATCCTTGGCCGATGGTCCTTCAGTCCGCCGACCCGGTCGCGTTCACCGTTCATGCTGTCGAGGATGGCGAGGGGACGAGGTTCAAGGTGTCCGACGGCATGGGTCCCGAGCGCGAGTATCACGTGCCCGGCGGCGACCGGCTCCACTACGAACAATTCTATGAAGAACTTGCCCGCGATTTCGGAACTCGGCGCCCCCGGCATTTCGACCAGGTCGCGGCGCCCGGCCGGGAGCCGCCGTGGAAGCCGCTGATCACCGGCAACCTCCATCCGCGGATCCTGTCCGGCTACGGCGACCCCGCGGTGCTCCGCACCGAAGGCGGCTGGTACCTTGTGGCGACATCCAACGACGCCCCTGACGCTTTTCCCATCCTGCGCTCCGCCGACCTGCACAGCTGGGAGCCGGTCGGCTTCGTCTTCGAAGAGGGACAGACTCCGGAGTGGACCGCGGCCGGCATCCAGGTCGGTGACTTCTGGGCGCCCGAAATGGCCCGCGTGGGTGGCGAGTATTGGCTCAGCTACACCGCTCGCGCCAAGGATCGGACCCTCTCCATGGGCCTGGCTAAAGCTTCGAGTCCTGAAGGCCCCTACACCGATCTCGGTCGCCCGCTGCTGACCGGAAGCGTGATCGACAGCCACATCCATGTCGACGAAGACGGCGCTCCGTGGCTGTTCTGGAAAAAGGACACCAACAGCCATTGGCCGCGCCCGCTGGCGGGCCTGCTTCGCGAGCGGCCGGACCTGATCGCCGAGCTGTTCGATCGGGGGGCCGACCGGCGCACCGCCGCCTTCTGCGCCGCAGTGCAGTCGTGGGCCAACGGCCGCCGCCCGATGGAGCGCTTCTTCCTGATGCAGCCGCTGATCCGCGCCGCGCTTGGCAACTGGAGCCAGGTACGCGCCGTGCTCGCCGCATCGGGAGTGGCGACACAGATCGTCGAGGACATGGCGACGCCGATCATGGCGCAGCGGCTTGACCCGGATGGCGGCCGTCTTCTCGGCGAGCCGACGCAAGTGCTGGCCAACGACCGCGACTGGGAAGGGCACCTGATCGAAGGCCCCTGGGTGACCCGCCAGGACGGACGCTACTGGCTGTTCTACGCCGGCAATGATTTCACCAGCCCGTCGTACGGGATCGGAGTGGCGGTGAGCGACCGCTTGCTCGGGCCGTACGTCAAGCGGGACGAGCCATTGCTGCACTCGACACCCAACTGGCTGGCACCCGGGCACGCCTCCGTGGCCGTGGGCCCGGACGGCCGTCCGCAGCTGTTCTTTCACGCTTATCATCCGGGGACCGGCGGGTATAACGAGTTCCGAGCACTCCTGACGGTTGGGCTCGAGTTCTCCAGGGAGGGCGTGGAGCTCCGCGCCGTCTGAGTCGCGTTTCCGGATCGCAATGCCCGCCGCGCTGCTGCTGGCAGCACCCGCGGCGCTCGCCGCCGACCGGCCCCTGTTCGTCCCTGTTTTCGAGGAGAACTTCCCGGATCCGTTCATCGTCGAGCACCAAGGCGAGTTCATCGCCTACGCGACCAGAGATGGACCGAACCTGCCGATGGCGACCAGCCGCGACCTGGTCAGCTGGGCATGGGTGCGCGACGCCAAGAGGACAAGCGCTACGGACTTCCGATGCTCGGCCGCTGGGCCAAGCCGGGTTTCACCTTACAAGAAAGATCCCGGTCGGCAACGTCCGCCGGCAAAAATCCGCTGCATCTCCCTGTGACCGGCGCCCGCACTTGACCGGCAGCGGCTTTTCACCGACCGATGCGCGCCGACAATTCCTGATCGGCAGGACACAAGATCATCCCGCACAATTCCGAAGCGGCTGCCCGGACGGGTGAACCCTCCCCTGCCCGAACACGCCTGCGCAATGCCATTCTGCCGCTGCTGGTGGTGGCAATCGCGCTCGTTCTCCGCCTCAACAATGTCGGGTTCGGGCTGCCCAGCCTGTACGATCCGGACGAGCCTCTGTTCATGGTCAAGGCCGCCACCCTGCTGAGCGAGCCGACCTACAATCCGCGCTGGTTCGGGCACCCGGGTTCGACCACCATCTACCTCACCGCGCTGATCCAAGCACTGGTGTTCCTGACTGGGCTGGTTACCGGCCAATATGCTGGCGTGAAGGACTTCATCGCAGCCGCCTATGCGGACCCGGCGATGCTGTTCCTGCCGGTGCGGGTGGTCATGGCCTTGCTCGGCACCGCCTGCGTGGCTCTCACCTACCTTCTCGGTCGCCGCCTGTTCGGCCGCCCCGAAGGGCTGCTCGCGGCGGGCTTCCTGGCCTTGAACGGCCTGCACATCGCCTGGTCGCAGGTGATCCGCACCGACATTCATGCCAGCGTCTTCATGCTCGCCGCCCTGCTTTTCGCCGCCCGCCTCGTTCGTGGCGGCGGAAGGATGCGCGACGCAGTGGCCGCGGGCGTCCTCACCGGATTCGCGATCGCCACCAAGTGGCCGGCTGCGACGGTGTTCGTCGGGATCATCGGCGCAACGGCGCACCTCGCCTTGTCGCGAGCCATCACCATGCGCCGCGGGGCCATGCTTGTTGGCGCCTCCGGAGCGGCGACGATCGCCGGGCTGTTCCTCGCCTCGCCCTTCGTCTTCATCGATTATCCGACGGTCCTGTCCAACCTGTCCGGCGAAGCGCGGCCATTTCACCTCGGCCACACCGGCGGCGGCTTTCTGTCCAACCTCGGCACCTACCTCGGGGTGCATGCCGCCGAGTCGATGGGCTGGCTCGGCCTGGCCCTCGCCCTCGTCGGCATCGCCGTGGTCGCCCTCCGTTCGGCTGAGGGGGGCGCCATCCTGCTTCCCGCGACAGTCGCCTTTTTCGTGGGCATCTGCGCCCAGCATTTGATCTGGTCGCGGTGGCTGCTGCCCGGGCTGCCCTTCCTGTCACTGTTCGCCGCGGTGGCCGTCATGGCAGGCGTCCGCTGGCTCGTCGGGCGCGTGCCCGCGAAGGCGCGTCCGGCGCTTGCCGGGCTCGCAGCGGCAATGGCGCTCCTGCCGTCCGCCGCCGGAGCCCTCGACCAGTCACGGGAGCGAGCCAATGACACGCGCGCTCAGGCCGTCGCCTGGGTCGTCGCCAACGCACCGCCCGGAAGCCGGATCGTGCTCGAGCATCTCGAACTCAAGCTGCGCTCCCATCCCTTCCGCTTCCTGTTTCCGATCGGCCGCGCCGGCTGCCTCGACGGCGAAGGCCTGCTCAAGGGCGGGGTCGAATATGACGATCTCCAGCAAGCCCGGGGGGCCAGCCCGATTGTCGACCTCGGCAACGTCGGTAGCGACCGCGTCTCGACCTGCCGCGCCGATTTCGCGATTCTGACCTATTACGACCTCTACCTGCTCGAACAGGCACGGTGGCCCGATCAGCTCACTACCTATCGCCGCGTGCTTGAAGGGGGGCATACCGCGGCGCTGTTTCGCCCCGTTGGCGGACGGGCAGGCGGTCCTGTTGTCCGTATCGTGGCCCTGCCGCCACAGAAGGCCACAAAAAGCGTTGATCTGCGCTGATGCTGGAAGCGAGCGGCGGGTCTGACTAGAGGCGGTCAGACAAGCCCATCGGTAACAGAGGTTCGGGCGCCGTGCTCGGTGGCGCGCGTGCGAATGAGGTTGGTGAATGCAAGCAGTGATTCTGGCCGGCGGTCTCGGGACCCGACTTGGTGAAGAAACGTCCGTTCGGCCCAAGCCGATGGTCGAGGTCGGCGGAATGCCGATCCTGTGGCACATCATGAAGATCTATTCCGCCCACGGCGTGAACGACTTCATCGTCTGCCTTGGGTACAAGGGCTACATCATCAAGGAATATTTCGCGAATTACTTCCTCCATACCGCGGATGTGACGATCGACCTGTCGCGCAATGCCATGGAGGTGCACCAGGGGCGCAGCGAACCGTGGAAGGTGACGCTGGTGGACACCGGCGCGGACACCATGACGGGCGGGCGGCTGAAGGCGGTCAGCCAATTTCTCAACCCTGACGAACCTTTCTGCTTCACCTACGGCGACGGCGTCGCCGGGATCGACATCACTGCCGAGCTGGCATTTCACCGCGCCCACGGCAAGAAGGCGACCATCGCCGCCGTCGCTCCACCGGGCCGGTTCGGCGCGCTGGAGTTCGAGGGCGATCTCATCCGTTCATTCAAGGAAAAGCCAGCGGGCGACGGCGGCCTGATCAACGGCGGGTTCTTCGTGCTCGACCCGTCCGTCGTGGACCTCGTCGGCGGCCCGGACACGATCTGGGAACAGGGCCCGCTGGAACGGCTTGCGGCCGACGGCGAGTTGGTCGCCTTCCGCCATGACGGTTTCTGGCAGCCGATGGACACGCTCCGCGACAAGCTCCACCTCGAGGAGCTGTGGCAGCAGGGAGCGCCGTGGAAGTGCTGGTGAACCCCGAAAGCTGGCGCGGTCGCCGGGTTCTGGTCACCGGCCACACGGGCTTCAAAGGTGGCTGGCTGAGCTTGTGGCTGCACAAGATGGGGGCGCAGGTCATCGGCCTGTCACTGCCTGCCCCAACCGAGCCCAGCTTCTTCGAGCAGACCGGCCTTGCGGAACTAATCGATCATCGCATCGGCGACGTGCGCGACGAGAGCATCGTCCGGGAGGCGATCGCCGACGCACGGCCCGAAGTCGTTCTCCACCTCGCCGCCCAGCCGCTGGTCCGCTATTCCTACGACAATCCGGTGGAAACCTACGCCACCAACGTCATGGGTACGGTCCACGTGCTGGAGGCCTGCCGGCACACCCCCAGCGTCAAGGCGGTGGTCTCGATCACCACCGACAAATGTTACGAAAACCGCGAGTGGATCTGGCCCTATCGCGAGAATGATCCGATGGGCGGCTACGACCCCTACAGCAGCAGCAAGGGCGCGGCGGAGCTGGTTATCTCCGCCTACCGCCGCTCCTATCCGGATGGCCCGAGCCTTGCCTCCGTTCGCGCCGGCAATGTCATCGGCGGCGGCGACTGGGCGCTGGACCGGCTAGTGCCGGACATCGTCCGCGCCATGCTCGCCGGGCGCAATGTCGAGGTTCGCAATCCCAACTCGGTTCGGCCTTGGCAGCATGTGCTGGAAGCGCTCGGCGGTTATCTGATCATCGCCGGACGGCTGCTGCAGAACGACCGCAGCGTTGCCACCGCCTACAATTTCGGCCCCTCGGACGACGACACCCAGCCGGTCAGCTGGGTCGTCGAGAAGATGCTGCGGGCGTGGGGCGGCTCGTCGACCTGGGTAAAGCCCGAAGGCGCCCAGCCGCATGAAGCCACCCTGCTCCGCCTCGACTGCAGCAAGGCGCGCGCCGAGCTCAACTGGAAGCCGCGGCTGCGGCTCGAGGAAGCGCTCGCCAAGGTAGTCGAATGGCACAAGGAGGTCGATCGCTCGGGCGACGCGCGGACGATCTCCCTGGCGCAGATCGAGGATTATCAGCAGCGGCTAGCCTCAGCCTGACCGCTGCCGTCTCGGCTCAGGCCGCGATCCGGGCGCGGTTCGCCAGCTGGTCGCGGGCGGCCTCGAACCCGCCCCAGATAGCATCGTCAGCGGCTTCGTCGCGGGCCAGCTCGGCCCGATACAGATAGCCATCGTCGTCGAGCAGGATGGGACGATACGCTTGGGGATTGTGCTTCTTGTCGCTCTGCCAGTAGCGGAAGAAGTCCGCGCGGCGGACCGTCCGGAGCGCGCTCGGTAGGCCGTCCAGCGAACTCAGCGTCGCATGCAGATCGTTGATCAAGGCCGCGACCCGCGGTTTCTGGCGAATGGCCGGATTGCGCGCGGCGCTCATCTCGACCGCCGCCAAGCAGCCGACCCCAACCGCAACCCCGTGAGTGACCAGATAATCGGTGCAGCTCTCCAGCGCATGGCCGAAGCTGTGACCGAAGTTCAGCAGCAGGCGTTCGTTCTGGTCGAATTCGTCGACTTCGACGAACCACTTCTTCGCGCCAAGCGAGAGTGACACCATCGCCCCGACGTCGCCGGACTCCGTTGCCTGCGCCAGATAATCGGAGAACACCTCGTCCGACCGGGCGAAGCAGATCTTGGCGGCCTCGCACTTGCCCGCCGCCACATGCTCGGCGGGCAGCGTCTCCACCGCGGCCACGGGAACCACGATGGCATTCGGCGGGAAGAAGGAGCCTGCCAAATTTTTGAACGCCCCGACGTTGATCGAGCTTTTACCGCCGATGCAGCTGTCAACCATGGCTAGAAGCGTGGTGGGCAAGAACGTCCACTTGACCCCGCGCATGTAGACGGTGGCGATAAAGCAGGCGATGTCCTGCACCACGCCGCCACCAACCGCCAAGATATGTCCGTTGCGGGCGAGGCCCAGCCGCCGGCATTCCTCGATTACGGGGGCCACGGCGGCGAAATCCTTGGCCTCCTCGGTCGCCTCGATAAACACGACCGGGCGCGCCAGCCCTTCCAGCTGGTCGCGGAAGAAGGCGTCGGCCAGAACGATGGTCCCGTCGGACGCATCGACCACTTCGCGAACCGGGCGGCCGGACAGACTGACCGGATGGCTTCCGGACGCGGCGCGAATCTCAAACAAGCTTTGCATTCTCGAATCCCAAGTCCACCGACACGAACTGGCCAGTGATGCTGCTGTTCTGCTCGCTGCACAGGAAAGCGGTGAGATTGGCGACATCGGCGATGGCCGGCAAGCGGTTGAACGGAGTCATTCCGGCCAGCCGGTCGATTTGCTCGACCGTGAGGTTGGCGCGGGTCATCGGCGTGTCCAGCGCTCCGGGCAGCACCGCGTTGACCATGATGCCCTGCTCGGCAAGGTCGAGGGCCGCCGACTGCACCAGCCCCTGAAGCGCTGCCTTGGTCACCATGTAGGAAAATTTGTTGCGCCGCGCGATCCGCTGCCACACCGAGCTGATAACGACCATCCGCGCGCCGTCTCGTACCCGCCCGGAAGTCAGAAGAGCATTCATGCTCGCGGCGACATAAAGGACGTTGGCTTCGTACAGGGCCCGATGCCGCTCTACATCGAAGTCGATCACGCTGTCGTTGAGGTTTGCCCCTTGCGCCCAGACCACCGCTTCGAACGGGTCGTCACCTGGGATCTCGGCCGCGTCCGACAGCGGATCATAGGCATGAATGCCCGCAACAGGATCGGCGCGCCGGCCGGTCCCCAGGACGGAGAAGCCCAGCCGCGCCAGCGCTTCGCCGCAAGCCGCACCGATCTGCCCCCCGCCGCCAAAGACCAGCGCGTGGGCCATCAACCCGCGACCTTGGCGATCGTCAGCATATTGCCGAGCTTCAGGCCCACAGGCTTCTGCGGCAGCGGCGCCTTGGCAAGGTCGATGCCGACCGTCCACGCCGCCTGCCGAACCATGAACGCGATCGGGAAGTAGTTGCGGCTGCGGCCTACCTTCACCGTGTCGTAGCCGGCGCGCTTCACCAGCCGGGTCATCGAGTTCGGATTATAGAGCTCCGGGTGCTGCAGGCAGAAGGGCGGGAACTTCACCCCCATCGCCGAGCGCAGCAGCGACTTTTCGTTGTGCGTGACGATCATCAAGGTTCCGCCCGGCTTCAGCTTGGTACGGATCTGCGTCAGCATCGCCAGCGGATCGAGCAGGTGGTCCAGCACATGGATCATCACCGCTAGCCCGATGCTCCCGTCGGGCACCGGCGACAGGTCGTCCATCTCCGTCGAAATCGTGTGCGGCTTGCCATTGGTTGCGGATGCCAGCTCGGCATGAACAGCGCGGTTCGGCTCGAACAACCAGTAATGGTCGTAGCCGGCCTCCCTCGCCGCATCGCGGACGATGTAGCCGACGTCCGGCCCGATCTCGAGGAAACCGCCATCCAGAGGCGCGGCCTTTTTCGCCTCGCGCCAATAACCCCGCTGGGTTGCCTCCAGCGCCGGGCCGGGCACGTCCTCCATGTTCGGCGCCATGTCGGCGTACAGCTCGCCCAATTGCTCGTTGGTGAAAAAGTGCGGCGCATACATCTGCTCGCACGATTGGCAGCGGGAATAGGTGAAGAACACCTTCTCCTTGAACAGTCCCGACCAGAACGGCTTCAGTTCGTCCATGCTGATCGCTTCGGCACGGCGGTCGCTGAACACTTCATCGCGTGGTTCGTCGGCCCCGCAGGCGGGACAGTCGCGGCGGGGGAATGCTTCCTGAATCAACGGTCTAGGTCCCTCGGTTTCGAAAGGTGACACGGCTGTGCCAGAAATAGCTACCGACCATCAGCACCAGCGCGAAGCCGAGCTGCGCCACGATCGGTGAAATGCCGCCCACTTCCACCAGCAGCGGCAGCGCGGCCCAGTTGGCGACATAGTTGAACAAGTAGAAGGACGAAAAGAGCCCGAACTGCCGCGCCGTGTCGCCGCTCGCCCGGAACACCCCGAGGCGGTAAGTGGTGAAGGCGAACAGCAGGCTGACCGCCTGGGCGATCACAAGCGCGACCATGTAATGCTCAGTCAGCCAGGCACTGCTCCACAACAACAGCGGATAGATCGCCAGACCGAAGCCCGTGTTCAGCACCGCCGCCGCGAGGTAGCGCACCGGGCGTCCGCCGATTGACAGGGCCGACGGCTTCGCTCCCGGAGCGTCGAGGATCGGCACCTCGCTCATTCCTCCATCAAATCGATCAGCATGTTCTCGCGAAGCACTTCGCGCGGCAGGAACGGTGACAGATCCTCCAGCGCCGGCGAGGTGATCCGCCCATCGGGATGCTGCTTGGCCCCGAGCTTGGGCGCGAACGACACCGCCTCGTCGATGAAGATCTCGCACATGGCCGCGCCGGGCGCGTCGAGCGTCGCCCGGATCGCATCCGCCAGTTCCTCGTGCCGCTGCGCCCGCGCATAAGCGAAGCCGAACGCACCGGCGACCTTGGAAAAGTCCGGGAAGGTCACGTTGCTCTTCGGGCCGCCGCCGACCTCGACCCCGTTGAAGAAGTTGCGGTGGGTCTGGAAGATCGAGACGTAGCCGTTGTTGTTGAGCAGGAAGACCTTCACAGGCAGGCCGTAGCCGGCGATGGTCTGCATCTCCTGGATGTTCATCATGATGCTGCCATCGCCCGCAATGCAGATCACGCGCTTGTCGAACCCCCGAGCTGCGCAAATGCCGACCGCCGCTGGCAGGTCGTAGCCCATCGTGGCGCAACCGGAATTGGTCCACAACCGCTGGCCCTGCTTCAGCTTGGCAGTCTGGAACCCGACCACGCACGCGCTGCCGTTGCCGGTGACGATCACGTCGTCGTCGGCTAGCTGGTCGAACAGTGCATCCATCGCAACATAGGGATGGCACGGTTCGTTGTCGTGATACTCGGGCAGGACTGTCGGGAAGCGCGCGTTCCGCTCCTTCGCCCACGCCAGCCAGTCGCGCTGCTGCTCGGTTGGACCGTCCGGAGCCGCGTCGATCAGCGCGGGCAGCAGATCCTTGAGGTCGGCGCAGACGGGCAGGTCGGGCTTCACCGTCGGCTTCTGCAGCTCGATTGGGTCAATATCCACCCAAGCCTTGTATGCCGCCCGAGCGAAGCTGGTCCAATTGTAGCTGACCTGGCGGATGTTGAGACGGCTGCCGAGAATCAGCAGGAAGTCGGCGCTCTGGGTCACCATGTTCCCGCCGCGGTCGCCAATCGTGCCGGGCCGGCCGCAGTAGAGCGGATGGTCGTTCCAGATCACGTCGTGCGCGTTCCAGCCGGTCACCACGGGCACGCCCAGCTTCTCGACCAGCTTGATGAACTCCGCGTGCGCACCGCTGATCCGCACCCCGCCACCGGCGAACACCACCGGCCGCTCGGCCTCCTGCAGCCGCTCGACGATCGCAGTGGCCGCAGCCTGCAGGTCGGTCTTCTTCCATGGCTCGTCCAGCTCGGCCGGATCGTAGCCGGGCGCGAGTTCAGCCGGGTCGATCATCGCCGCCTGGACATCCAGCGGAATGTCTAGCCACACCGGACCGGGCCGACCGGTGGTCGCCAGGTAGATCGCCTTCTCCAGCTCGTAGCGGATCTGCAGCGGATCGGTGACCATCGCCGCATATTTGGTGATCGGGGTGACGATCGGCTCGATATCGAGCTCCTGATCGCCGAACTGGCGCAACGGCAGGCCGGTGTGACGGACGGTCGTCTCCGTCTTCACCTGGCCGGAAATGACCAGCATCGCGATTGAATCGACGAACGCGCCATAGACGCCGGTGATGGCATTGGTTCCGCCAGGGCCCGAGGTGACGTTGACCAGCGCCACGCGTCCGGTCAGCCGGGCATAGGCCTCGGCCGCCATCGCCAGCGCCTGCTCATGGTGGCAGAAGGTCGTCTTGATTTGGGGATGGGTGCCGATCGAATGGTTGAGGTGCATCGCACCTCCACCTGTCAGCATGAAGGAATCGCGAATGCCATGTTGCACTAGCTGCTCCGCGACCCACGCCGAAAGCTTCACCTTGGTCATCCGTTCCATCCATTCCAGCGGGCTGTGCGGACGATCGCCTCATCGAGGCCGACGGTCGGCGCCACTCCCAATTCATCCTGAATCTTGCGCGTCGAGGGGACGTACCGTCCGGGATTCCAACCCGAATCTTCCCGTCCCAAGATCTCGAAGCCTGCATCCCCAAGCAGGGTTGCGGTGCGCCTAGCAAGCTCTGCGATCGAGATTCCGTCCTCGGATCCAACATTATAGGTCCCCCCGGGCGGCGCCTCCAGCAGGATCTTCCACAACCAGACGGTCAGGTCCGCCGCGTAAAGGTAGCTGCGAACCGCAGTCCCGGCGCCCTGCACCACGACCTTGCGGCCGGCCATCGCGTCGCGGATGAAATTGCCCGCAGCAAAGTGGATGTCGAGCGATAGCAACGGCCCAAGAAGCGCGAAGATGCGCGCGTTGACGATGTTCAGACCCTGCTGCCGTGCATAGATGGTGCACAGCATCTCCGCCGCGCGCTTGCCCTCGGCATAAGCCGAGCGGTGGGTGCCGAGGTCCGGGGCGCCGCGATAATCCTCCGCGACGTGGGTCACCTCCCACGGCTGCGCCCCGTAGATCGCGCCCGACGAGAAGAAGAAGAAGCGCTTCGCCTTGCTCCTCACCGCAAGGTCCAGCGCCGCTCGCGTGCCCGCAACGATGGTGTCGAACATCCGCAGCGGATCGTTCTCGTTGAGGTCCGCGCTGGCGTCGGTGGCGGCATGGAGCACATAATCGTAGCGCTCCCCGTTAGCTCGCAGCGACAGAACGTCGCCGGCGATGAAGTTGAACCCGGGATGATTGACCAGATGCGGAGCCTTGGCGGCGAAGGCGGCCGGATTGCGGGTGAGGATGTCGACGGTCACGCCGAGACCCATCCGCCGGTCTGCTTCCCGCAGCGCCTCCAGCATCCAGCGGCCAATGAAACCCGTCCCGCCGGTCATGAACAGCCGCTTGCCCGCAAGCTGCGGCCAGCTACCTGTTAGCGCCTCGGACATTCCCGCGAGGTCTTCGTTGAATGTCCAGGCGGTCACGTTTGAGCTTCCCGCGCGGGTTGTCGTGGCGGAGTGCTGACCTCCTCCTCAACTACGGGATAGCGGCCGGCCAGACCCCAAGTCGCTGGCCCGCTCCTCATCGCACGGTGGAACGCGATCATACTGTCGATGACCAAGGCCCACAGCACAATGGCGATGATCCCTGGCCGGATCAGCGCACCCCATGGAGCGACATACTCGCTCAAAACATATTGGCCGCTCAGCCAGGAGGTGCGCGTCACGTCAATAAGCTTGACCAATGGAACGTCGCCGGGAACGCTCATGAGATAGGCCCCGATAACAGCTATCGTCGTGGCAGGATTGCGCGCTTTCTCCAGAAGCAGCAGAAATGCGATCAATGTGATCGCGTAGCCGCCGGGATTCTGGTTGATGAACGATTGCATCAGGATGAAGTAGACCAGCCTCGGGGTAGTAATCGCCTTGGGATAAAGCCACGCTAGACCAATGCAAATGAATGCGGCAAGTCTCGAGGAAATTACGTAGGATTTTATAAATATGACAGCGGCATCGACGTATTCTTGATTGATGAAATCGCGTACGGGGAACTGATAAACATCTAACTGCAGGAACGGCTTGTAAGTCGTGCTGTAAAGCATCTCATCCCAGACCGTTCCAAGCCGGACTGAAAACCAGTTCTGGAGGTTGGATACAATCTCCAGCGGGGTACCTTCGTTAACAATCGCCAAGGTTACAACGTACAGAGCAACGCTTGCGAAGCCGCAGAGTTCAAAAAGTCTCCACCGACGCTTGATCACTAGTGAAAATAACGGAAACACCATGTAAACTTTGGTGTTCGCCATAAAGGCAGCAGTGGCGATATATTGATTACGCGTTGTGATCAGGTTGCCATACAGCATGACCATGGCAATGTAGGTCAGCATGATCAGCTGCCCGCGTTCGAGCGCATACAGCAAGGGCCCGCCTGCACCGATAGCGACGGTGCGGAAGAATGCCGTCGATCGATCCTGTTTGCGAAAGGCAAGCCAGCTCACCAGGACGCATCCTGCATACATGAGCAGGATAAAAACGATGCCGAAGATGTCGCAGTCTCGTGCATCGTAGGGACGATTGCCGTAGCAGCGTGGGTCCCCGAAAAAACCCGTGATCACGAACGAGAGCGGAAGATAAATGGTGCGCCAGCTGGAATAGGCGTCTCCATTATGCGCCCAGAACGCGGTATTGAACCAGTCCATGAACGTATCGGCGACATCGAATACGAAGGGTGCCGGCAGATAACCGTTGCTGTTAAACAGCATGTACACTCGCAGCAGCCCGGCAAGGACCAGCACCATCCCGAGAAACTCGGTAAGGTGCATCAAGGCGGGCCGGGGATCCTTCACGGCCGTTGCGGCAAGCGTCGCCGGTTAACCGACCGCTCTGACGGAAGTCCCCGATCACCTGGAAAATTCAGCCGCTCGTCCTCGATGACCAATGGCACGTTGCGCAAACGCTCGGCGATCAAGCGGACCTGGTCTCCGATCAAGCCAAGGAACAGCAGCACGATCGCGAACAGACCGAACATGACGGTCAGCGCAAGAAGCAGCGGCGAATAGCCGATGACCATAAACCGGATCACGGTCGCGACCGCCAGGACCCCCGCAAGCAGGATCATGTAGATCGCCATCACGAGCTGCAGTCGGAGGAGCGACTTGGCGGAAACTCCAACCCCGGAGAGGGCAAAGTTGATCAGAGTCCAGAAGCCATTGCTGCTCTTGCCTCCAGCGCGTTCCGGTCGGTCGTAGGGAACGACGGCAACCCGGTAGCCGCTTTCGACCACCATCCCTCGCACAAACGGTTCGGGCTCGTTCCACGATGCGAGCATGTCCACGACTTCGCGGTCGAACAGGCCAAAGCCCGTCGCGCCGGGAATCAACGGCGTTTCCGTGAACCGCCGGAAGAATCCGTATCCCATGCGACGGATCAGGCCGAGCAGCAAACCGGTCTTTTCTGACCGTCTTTGCCCCAGGACGACTTGGGCACCCGCGCGCCATTGCCGCACTAGGTCGCCGATTAGTGCCGGCGGATCCTGGAAGTCGCAGCACAGCGCGATCACCGCCTGCCCTTCCGCCTGATAGATGGCGTGGGTCGGCGAGCGCATCTGGCCGTAGTTCTTATTGTTGAAGATGGCCCTGACGCGGCGATCGCGTGCGCACAACTCGCGGAGGAGTTCGCGGGTGCGGTCCGACGAGCAATTGTCGATGAAAATGATCTCGTGGCTGGCGGCGTGGCGCTCCGCCTCGGCCGTCACCGCCTCGTACATCGCAACGACGTTGGCTTCCTCGTTGTAGCAAGGAATGGCGAAGCTAAGCTCGGGCTGCGACAACCCGCGCTCGCCGACTGCCGCGAGCAACGACATCAGGCAAACTCTTCAACCGGCGAGGCTTCCACTCGGTGACCCCGGCGGCGAAACAGACCTGTTGCAGGTCCGTACCATTCGGTGAACAGCGCCAGCAGTAACACGCCCGCGAACACGGCGATGGCCCAAACGTTGTACTGCCGCTTAGGATCAAGTCCCGCGGGGTCGATCACCTGGATATAAGAAGCGCTTTCCGCCGCCAGTTCTTCCACTTCAACCTGCTCGCGCGAACGCTGATAAACGTCGTAGATCGCTTGCTGGAAGCGGAGATCTCGGAATAAATTCAGGTAGCGCAGTTCGACTGCTGTCAGACCCGCAACGTTTGGCCCGGACGCGCTCGTCCGAGGAGTGGCCGAACGGGCAATCTGCGCCTGGAGCCCGGCGATGTCGCTCTGAATCGCCGCAAGCTCGTTACTTTCAGGCCCGCGGAACTGGCTGAGTGTTTGATATTCGACCTGCTTCGACTTGAGCTGCGCTTCCAGCTGGGCGCGCTGCGCCAGCGCCGAACCCAACTGAGCTTCCGGATCAGCAAGGTTGTTTGCGCGCCGGAATGTATTCAGCTGCGCCTCTGCAACCGACACCCGCTGAGCCGCATCATCGAAGCGCCGTTGAACTATCCGGCTCTTGTTCGTGATCAGCTGCTGACCGAATCGTGCAAGATTGGTACTGATGGCGTTTGCATAGGCACTTGTAATCCGAACCGCTTCGGACGGGTCGAATAGCTTAGTCTCGATTTCCATTACGCCGCCAAGCAGCAGGTGAACATCGACCTTCTTGCCAAGCCAAATCTTTGCTTTACGTTCGTCCTCGAACGGTTTCCCGGCGCCGACCAGATCCAAAGCCTTGATCACGTCTTCCTGAACGGTGTCGCTCCGTCCAATGATCATATAAACTTCGTTTGACGGCTTGCCTCCCGTCAGGAGGCTACCGATCGACTGCGATCCGCCACCCAGGGCGCCGAGGAGGCTGGTGGTGCTCGCAGCGGTCGCGCTCGTGTCTTGTGGCACGATCTTCGCGCGAGCCACATACGGTCGTGGGAAGAATATCAGGAAAGCTGCGACGAGCGCCACGGCAAGGTATGCCAGCCGGCGGTACAACGGGTTTTTGACCAGCACGATCGTGTTGTCGACAATCCTCATTTTGCAATAGCCGCTGCAGTGAAGATCGCCGGGGTCAGCGCCGAGCTTATATCTCGAAGCCGGGCCCAGAACTCCCCGCGGGTGGCATTGACCGGCACGAAGATCAGGTCGCCCGGAAGCGCCGGCGCCTTGAGCACGCTGCCCCGGAACAGGCCGCCGGTCTGCGCGATCAGGGTGCCGTTGGCGCGGATCACGAACATCTGCTTGCGGTCGCCGATCTTCTGGACCCCGCCCGCGCGGCGGAGGTAATCGCCGATGGTCTCCCCGCGAACATACTGGAACGAAGCCGGACTCGGCACCGCTCCAAACACGCCTACCGTGACCGGCTGCGGCGGAACGTAAATGGTGTCGTTGTTCTCGACGATCATCTCGCCTGGCAGCCCGTTGCTTGCCGGCTGCACGTTCAGTACCATGCGGCCGTCCGGCTCGCGCCGCTCCAGCTGATCGACGATCGACTGCACCGCTTGGAGCCGTGCCGGCTGCAGCTGGTCGGTCTGGACCGATGTCAGCGGCTGGGTGGTAAGAAGCAGCTCAAGGTCGCTAACGGCGCGCCGATAGCTGGTCCGCTGCGTTTGCTTCACCGTTTCGCGGGTGAACACCGTTCCGTACACATACGCCTGTGGCGTCAGGCCGCCAGCCTGCGCGATTACGCTGCTGAGCGGCGTTCCCGGCTGGACATAATAGCGTCCGGGCCGAGCGACCTCGCCGTTGATCATCACGAGCGCCGGCTGCCTCGCCTGGGGCTGGACGATGCCGATCGCCGGGAGAACGCGCAGGATCTCGCCGCGCGACGCTGTCCGCTGCTCCACCTGCGCGGGCGCCAGCTCCTGCCAGCCGCCCGCCTTGGTCGGATCCAGGACCAGCAGACGGGTGTTGTCCGCCACCGTGTTCACGCCGCCTGCATAGAGCAGCATATCCTGGAGCGACTCGTTGGCGCGCGCTTCGTAGATCGCCTCGACGTTGACGCTGCCGACTACCGCGACCTGCGGCCCGGCCGGGGCGATGTAGAGCACGTCCCCATTCTGGAGCACGATATCGGCGCTCCGGTCGCCCTTCAACAGCAGCTCGTACAGGTCGAAGTCAGACACCAGCTTGCCGTTGCGGCGGACCTGAATGGAGCGGAAGCTGCCGCCTGCGGATGGGCCGCCTGCGGCCAGCACCGCATTGACCAGGGTCGACAGGCTGCTGACCGTGTATGACCCCGGAACGCGGGCGAAGCCGGTCACGTAAACAGTGATCCCGTGCAGTTCGCCAATGGTCACTGCCACGCGGAAGTTGCGATACTGGCGCGACACAGCTCGGGAGATCAGCGCCTGGAGGTCGCCGTAACGCGACCCGGCGACATTCACCGCGCCAACGCGAGGGATGAATACCCGGCCTTCGGAATCGATCACCAGACGCAGGTTGGTCGCTTCAACCGACCCGCTGAGGCCGACCAGGATTTCGTCGCCCGGGTTCAGCCGGTAGTCCGGCGGAACGGCCGCGGTCGGCGGAGCAGTGAAGTCACGCGACCCTGGGACGAGGAGATTCGATCCGAACCGCCGCAGCGGCTTATCGACAATCTCCGACACGTAGCGCTCGAACTCGCTCGCCGGGGGAGCGGCCTGCACCAGCGGCCGAACGTCATCCCGCAGACGCTCGCGATCGGTCAGCGCGCGGTCCCGGTCATCCGCCGGTTCCCGGTTGCCACTGCGGTCCTGGATTTCGTCGGGCTCGTAGCGGGAGAAAGACCCAGTCGTTCCCGTGCTGCTCTGAGTGCGCGCGGCATCTTCGCCAGTTCGCTCTGAGTTCTGCCCGCCATTTCTGTCAGACGACGACCGCCCGCTGTCCCTGCCCGTCTGTTGCGACGGATCGATCGGATAGCCGTAGACCTGCGCGGGGGCCGAGGTAGACGCTAGAAGAAGCGGCAGAAGCCAAACTGCCAGACGGGGCCGAGGTGCCATTACAATTCCGCTCATTGCTCACTCACTGGGCCGGCCAAGCCGATCCCTCCCCCGCTCGCTGCTACAGCCGACCACCGACAATGCCCTGTCGGTGGTCAGAGACGCCTCGTCCGCGGACAACAGTCGCTTGCGCATGAGCCGACCAGCAGATGCAGCGATTCAGGCAGCTGCCCGTAGCGAGGGCTCCAGCCGAACGCCAGCCCCCTGCTGTCACTGCCGCTCAAGCGTTGACGTCCTTATGCGACTTTCGCGAAGCGCGCCGGCTGCGGAGTGGCCAGCCGCGCTTCCATCATCTCGATGCGCTTGTTGTCCTCCACGGCGATCGCGCCGTAATAGTCGCGCTTGTTCTTGAGCCAGCACAGTTCGAAGTCGACCGCATTGTTGATGCCGTCCTCGATCGAGTGGCTGCGGATCGCCTCGCCCGCGAATATTACCTTGCGGGTCTCGAACCGGTCAAGCCGCACGGCCTGAATCTCGCGCAGGGCGGAGATGGCGTCGATCGACACGGAGCCGCCCACGACCAGTTCCAGGTCGTTCTCAACGCACGCCTTGGCGACCTGCAGCACCGCGTCGGTGATCTGACGGTCGTTGACCGCGCCACGCGGAAGGCCGCGAGACAGGGTGAAATCGACCCGGCCGAACACGACGCCGTCCACGCCGCCCTTGGCAGTGGCGATCATCGCCGGGAGGTTCTGCAGCGTGGTCTCGGTTTCCAGGTTGAACAGGAACTCGGTGCTGTGCCCGGTCGACCCGTGAGTCTTGGTCTTGGCCTCGATGAACTTGGACAGCGCGTAGGGCGTCTCAACCATCGGCGCGATGATGTAGTCGACACCATACAAGCGGCTGGCGAGAAGATCCGACACAGCTTCGCAGCCGCCGATCTTGAGCGCGACCTTGAGGTCGGCCCGGTGAGTCATTTCCAGAAGGCGCAACAGCTCGTCTGGACGTGTGCCCTCCGCTTCGAACTCCGCCTTGACGGCCACAACGCCATGCTCGTCCCGGCCGCGCTTCAGGAGGTCGAACATTCTTGCTTCGAGAGGATTCACGTCACGCCTCATCATTGTTAACTATCCGAGCGCAAGCCTGATGACTGCCAACAACCTTTGCGTCAATGACGAAGAGATTGCCGGCCAGCCCACGAACGTTGCTCAAACGATCGGCCATGCGCAGCAAAGCCACTTTCTACACTTGGGGACGGCGGTCAACGTCGGTTCCCGCCCCAGCTTGCCACCTCAAATTATTCAGGACGCCGTTGCCTGAATACCACATAGATTTCAGCAACTTCTTGTTACGCCTCGGAAACTTAACGAGTCACCTTGCCGGGAAGTTAGCGAATCCGGGCCTCGGGAAGTGCCGACGAGGTATCCGTCGCCCACCCCTGCCAGCGCGGTGCCACCTTGGCCTCGGTCCCCCAGATCGTCTTGAACTCACTCGCCGGGATGTGGGCTGTTGAGGCCGCCAAGAGCGGGTCCACCGGAAGGCCGTTCAGCCGGACCTCGTAATGGAGGTGAGTGCCAGTGGAACGGCCGGTCGAGCCCATGCCGCCGATCACCTGGCCCGTCGCCACTCGCTGGCCGGGCGCGACGTGGACCGACGCAAGATGCCCGTATCGCGTGCTGACCCCGTTGCCATGGTCCAGTTCGATCAGCCGGCCGTAGCCGCCGGCCCAACCGGCGACGCGGACGATCCCGTCCCCCGTCGCAAGCACGCGCGCACCCGCGGGACCCGGAAGGTCGATCCCGGCATGCCGCCGCTTGCCCCCGCGCAGGGGATCGGAGCGCCAGCCGAACGGCGATGAAATCCGCAGCCGCTGCAGCTGCACGGTTGCGCGCTCGCCTCCACCAACGCGCTCGATGGTCACGAGCGACCGGTCGGCAGGCGGCGGGGTCCAGTCCAGCATGCCGCTGCGGAACGCGAGGTCGCTTCCCGAGGGAAGGACGCGTGACGCCGCGGCGGCCTGGGGTTGCGGCTGAGAAGAAGGCTCGGCTGCAGAGACGGTGCCAGACAGGATCAGCAAGAATGCGCCTACGGATCCCGCGACAGGGCGGACGAAAGCTTCGGATCGATGCATAGGGCGCCTGTAATGGGCGATCTGCCGTGACGCCAATGTGAACGGTTGCGGCGGCTTGGGCCCTGTGGCAAACCGGCAACAACATCCGCAAAAGAGTGGTCGGCTGGAACTGCGATTCAGCACTGCGGACCGGCTGCTGCTGCCATTAAGCCCTTCATTGCGCCAGATAAATCGGCTAGCGGTCGCTGCGCTCGGTTCCGAGGCGCCTGACTTGGCAACGCAACCAAAGTTGCCATTACGAATTACGCATTTGCAGAACAGGGGACTTTTGACCATTTCTGGAGAGCGTTGGGCGTGTGCGGGTCGAATAGCGATTGTGCCGCACGCTTGGGGCCAGGAAGATTTACTTACTGCCAACTGTAACGGAGTAATTGAATGAAGAAATATCTTTTGGCAGCTGGAGCGGCCGCTGCCGTTGCCGCTGCGACGCCCGCCGCGGCACGCGACGGGTCGCCGTACGTCGGCATTGATGCCGGCGCTCTTCTCGCTCGGGACTCCGACGCTGATCGTCGCGGACCGCCGGTCACCACCGGCATCTGGGCCGATTGGCTCGATCAGGAGCATAACCTGGGCTACGACGTCGACCTGGTTGCCGGCTACGACTTCGGTTTGATCCGCGTCGAGGGCGAGCTCGCTTACAAGCGCGCCAAGCACAAGGAGTACGAGATTGACGTGAATGCCCCGGGTCCGTTCCCGGCCGGGATCGTCCCGGGCGGCGAATATGACGCCGACGGTCGCACCAGCGTCACCTCGGGCATGGTCAACGTTCTGTTCGATCTGGGCAGCGACGACGGCGTCAACTTCTTCGCCGGCGCCGGCGCGGGCATCGCCCGGGTCAGCATGACCATCGATCAGCTTGGTGACTCGGCTTACCACCTGAAGGATCGCGACCTCGCCTGGCAGCTGCTGGCCGGTGTTCGCGTTCCGGTGTCGGAGAGCCTGGATGCGGGCCTGAAGTATCGCTACTTCTCGGCCGGTACCCTGAAGGGCGACCTGTACGACCATTCGTTCGACGCGCGTTCGTTCGTGCACTCGCACTCGCTGATGGCGTCGCTCGCGTACAACTTCGGTGCGGTTGCGGCTCCGCCGCCGCCGCCGCCGCCCCCGCCGCCTCCGCCCCCGCCGCCCCCGCCGCCGACGCAGACCTGCCCGGACGGTTCGGTGATCCTGGCGACGGACAGCTGCCCGCTGCCGCCGCCGCCGCCGCCGCCGCCGCCGCCGCCGCCGGTTCGTGGCTAAGGGCAGGCTGAAAAGCCGGGCGCGCTTATAGCCCTTTCGCAATCCTAGCGCGTCCAATCGGGCCCGCCTCCCTCGTGGAGGCGGGCCTTTTTCTTGGCCCTGCATTCGTTATGGGACGGTCGCAGGGTTGCAGCTCGCCTCGTGCCTGAACCGCCGCCTGCCCGCCGATAGAGGTGCTCGCTTCCCTAGGACCTGCTGGTCGCTGGCCGGCTTCATCACCGGAGGAGCCGTCGCGCCCTAGTCGATCAACTTGCCCGGGTTCATCAGGCCGCACGGATCAAGCGCGTGCTTGATCGCCCGGAGCGCTTGGATGCGCGCCGCCGGAGCGGTCCTGAGCAGCTCTTCCTTCTTCATTTGGCCGATGCCGTGCTCAGCCGAGATCGAGCCGCCCTCTGCGGTGACGAGGTCGTGGACCAGGCGGATTGCCGCCGGGGCCTCGTTCCTGATCCACTCCGCCCCCCGGTCCTGCGGAGCCCGTACATGAAAGTGGACGTTGCCGTCGCCCAGATGGCCGAACCCGGACGCCTGGGTGCCCTGAAAGGCCTGCTCCACGGCAGCCGCGGCCTCAATCATGAAGCGCGGCATGGCATCGACCGGAACCGAGATGTCGTGCTGGGCCGCCGGACCGCTCGCCCGCTCCGCTTCCGAGATGCTGTCGCGTATGCGCCAGAAAGCCTCGGCCTGCCTCTCGTTGGCGGCAATGACGGCGTCCCGGACGATGCCGGCCGCGATCGCGCGTTCGAGCAGCTGCTGAAGCAACAGGTCGGGTGCGGCAGCGTCCCGTGGCGCGGCTACGGCCTCAACCAGCACATGCCAGCGGTGATTGCCTGGCAGTGGCGGGCGGGTGCCTGGGATGTGGTGAAGAACCCGCTGAAGGCTGTCCTCGGGTAGGATTTCGAAGGCTTCCACTGCAGTGGTTTCCCGCTGCATCCCGCGCAGCAGGTCCAACGCATCCTGCGGATCGTCTACCCCGACCCAGGCCACCGCGCGCTCGCGCACGGCCGGCACCAGCCGCAGGTTGACGGCGGTGATGATCCCGAGCGTTCCTTCCGATCCGACCAGCAATCCATCCAGATCGTAGCCGCGGTTGTCCTTCTTCAACGGCCTAAGGCCATTGTGGACCGACCCGTCGGCGAGCACCGCTTCGATCCCCAGCACGAGGCTGCGCATGGTTCCGAACCGGAGCACCTGCGTCCCGCCGGCATTGGCTGCCGTCAGGCCGCCGATCGTGCAGCTCCCCCGCGAGCCGAGCGTCAGGGGGAACCGGGCACCCCGTTCCCCCGCGCTCTGGTGGAGGTCGGCCAGGATCACGCCGGCCTCGGCGACCGCGTGATCATCGTCAATCTCGCGAATGCGGTTCATCCTGCGCAGCGACAGCAGCAGGGCGGACCCGTCTTCCGGCGGAGTGGCCCCGCCGACCATCGACGTGTTGCCGCCCTGAGGCACAAGCGCCACCCCGGCTTGAGCCGCGCTGCGGACGATCGCCGCCACCTCGTCGGTGGTCGAGGGCTGCAGCATGGCCTCCGCCGCGCCGTGCCAGCGGCCCCGCCAGTCGGTCAGCCACGGCTCGATCGCTGCCGCATCCGTTACGACCGTCCGCTCCCCGAAACGGGTGCGTAGCCGCTCGATCAAAGCCCTTCTGTCGCTGGCGTTACTCATTCCCGTCTCTTAAGCCCTGATTGACATGGGCGCGAGCCGGAGGTCTGGGAAGCGGATGCCTCGCCCCGCCGTCAGCCTGATCGTCGCCCGCGCCCGCAACGGAGTCATCGGCCGCGACGGCAAGCTGCCGTGGCACCTGCCAGCCGATCTCAAGCGCTTCAAGGCGCTGACCACCGGCAGCGTCATGGTGATGGGCCGGCGCACGTTCGACAGCCTGCCCGGCTTGCTCCCGGGCCGCCGCCACGTGGTTCTCACCCGCGATCCACACTGGAGCGCTCCCGGCGCGGAGGTCGTCCATGACGTCGAGCAGGCGCTTGCCGCCGCTGGCGACCAGCCGGTCAGCGTCATTGGGGGCGCCGAGATCTTCGCTCTGTTCGAAGGCCGTGCGGACCGGATCGAGCTGACCGACGTGCTGGCCGACCTCGAGGGCGACACCCGGATGCCGGACCCGCGCGCCGAAGGCCGCTGGCGCGAAGTCGCCCGTGAGGAGCATCCTGCCGCCGAGGGCCGTCTGCCGTTCGCTTTCGTCACTCTGCACCGCCCCTGATCTGCCGTCCCGACGGGCGTTGCTGGCCGGTCGAAGCGCGCCTAGCCTGCTCATCGCCGCTGCCTCAGGCGGCTTCAACCAACACAGGACCAACCGCCGGTGCTCCACCCCGAAGAATCCTATCTCGACCTCATGCAGCGCGCCCTCGACAAGGGGGACGAGCGCATCGACCGCACCGGGGTCGGCACCAAGTCGCTGTTCGGAGAGGTGCTGCGGTTTGACCTGAGCGCCGGCCGCCTCCCCGTCCTCACCACCAAGCGCGTCTATTGGAAGACTGCGGTCAAGGAGATGTTGTGGTTCCTCACGGGACGAACCAACATCCGTGAACTCCTCCTCAACAACGTCCGGATCTGGAGCGACTGGCCGCACGCCCGCTACCTGAAGGAGACTGGAGACCAGCTGTCGCTCGCCGAGTTCGAAGCCCGGATTGTCGCCGATGAGGAGTTCGCGACCCGATGGGGCAACCTCGGCCCAGTCTACGGAAAGCAGTGGCGCCGCTGGCTCGACGCTGACGGCCGGGAGCATGACCAGATCGGCACCTTGGTCGAGACCCTCCGGCAGAACCCGTCCAGCCGGCGCATGCTGTTTCATGCCTGGAATATCGGAGAATTGGGCCAGATGGCCCTGCCGCCGTGCCACATGGTCTATCAGTTTCACGTAAACTCCCGGCAGGAGTTGAGCTGCCTGGTCTTCCAGCGCTCCTGCGACCTGTTCCTTGGCGCTCCTTTCAACTTCGTCGGCGGCTCCGCACTGCTGCTGATGCTTGCCCAGCAGGCCGGCCTCAAGCCAGGCGAGCTGGTGTGGATGGGCGGCGACGTCCACCTCTACCTCAACCACCTTGACCAGGTGCGCGAGCAGCTGGCGCGGGAACCGCGGCCCTTTCCGACGGTGCGCCTGATCCGCGAAGCCTCCTCAATCGACGACTACCGCATCGAGGATTTCGAAGTGACGGGCTACGACCCGCATCCCCCGATCCAGGCCGACGTGGCGGTTTGAGCCACCAAGGGGTTCAACAGTTGGCGAGAACGTTGGCCAGCATGTGGTCGCCGTGGGTCGTCAGGATCGACTCCGGGTGAAACTGCAGCCCGGTCTGGCGAGCCCGATGATCGCTGATCGCCATCGCCATGCCGTCGATCGACGCATGAACGGTGAAGCGAGTGGGGACCTCCCGGGTACAGAGGGAGTGGTAGCGCCCAACCCGGAGCGGAGCGGCCAGCCCGGCGAAGGGGCCGCCCCCATCGTGCCGCAGGAGACTGATCTTGCCGTGCACCGGCTTGTCCGCCCGCGTTACCCTGCCACCCGCTTCCTGCACGATGGCCTGGTGACCAAGGCAGATGCCTAGCAGCGGCACGATCCCCCTCGCCTGCCCAATCAGCTCGAGGCAGCAGCCGGCATCGTCCGGCCCGCCCGGCCCGGGGGAAAGCACGATCAGCGCTCCGCTCCGTTCGGCTAGCCGGAATGCGCGGGCGGCGGGGACGCCGTTGCGCATCGTCCGCACCCTGCATCCGAGCCGCTGGAATGCCTCCACCAAATTGAAGGTGAAGCTGTCGACATTGTCGATCAGGAGGACGTCGCGGGTCATTGCGGCTCATCTCCCAGGATCGACAGCAAGGCCGACGCCTTGCGCCGCGTTTCCTCCGCCTCGGCCAGCGGATCGGAATCATGCACCACGCCCGCGCCGGCGCGGACAAAGGCGACCCCGTCACGAACCATCGCCGAGCGGATCACGACCGCCGTGTCCATGCTTCCTGCGCCATTGATCCAGCCGATCGCGCCGCCGTAGGGGCCGCGCTTGGTCGCTTCCGCCTCGCGCAGCAGCTCCGTCGCGCGCACCTTGGGAGCCCCGGTCAGCGTGCCGACATTGAGGCAGGCGGCTAGGGCGTGCAGCGCATCGAACTCCGGCTTCAGCCGACCGGTCACCGACGACACCAGGTGCATGACCCGGGCGTAGCGCTCGACCGTGAGAAGCCGGGCAACGTGGCGGGTGCCCGCGACGCTTACCCGCGCAACGTCGTTGCGGGCCAGGTCCACCAACATCATGTGCTCGGCGGTTTCCTTGTCGTCGAGCCGCATCTCGGCCTCGATCCGGTCGTCTTCGTCCGCCGTTTCGCCGCGCGCCCGGGTACCGGCAATCGGCCTAACCTCGACCTCGAGCGATCCGCCCTCGGAAGCGATCCGGACCGAAGTCTCGGGCGAGGCTCCGAACAGAGTGAACTCCTCAGACTCCACGAAGAAGCGGTATGAACTCGGCTCCACCGTCCGCAGCGCCGCATAGGCCCGCAGCGGGTCGGGACAAGCCGCCCGAAATGTTCGCGAGGGCACCACCTGGTAGACCTCGCCGGCCGCGATCTGATGCTTCATCCGGCCGACCACCTCCGCGAACTGGGCATCGTCGAGGTCGCAGGCGAACCGCCCGTCCGGATTGTGGCCAGCGGGCTCGACTGGAGCCGGACTGGACTCGCACGCGGTCACCACATCCGACAGACGGTTGACGGCATCGTGGAGGTTGCGCTCGGCGCAGCCCGGGTCCGGATCCGGGAACGCCGAACATAGCACCCGCCCCCGCCCGCCGGCATCGAACAGCAGCAGGGTGTCGGGCACCCAGAAGAGGAAGTCCGGGAAGCCGAGCGGGTCGCCCTGGCAGCCCGGCAAATCCTCCGCCAGCGCCGCATGGTCGAACGCCACCACCCCGATCAGCGCGGTGGCGAACGGATCGGCGCTGTCCGGCAGAGCGGCGCGGAGGAGGCAGCGGAGCGCATGCAGCGGAGCAGGTGCGGCCAGCCGTTCCTCAGCATCGAGACTGCGGCTGATCGGGATGCCAAGCGTCAGTACCGTCTCTTCGGCACCCGTCAGCCACTCGCCGACGAGACCCCGAACCGCACGAAGCAGGCTTTGCCCGTTTGCGTTCTGGGCCCGCAGCGTGACCACCTCGCCGCGGCATTCCGCCCGGACCGCTGCCCGCGACATCGCCAGCGTCACGCCATCCTTGCCCTCGAACAGGGCACGGTCGCTCCCCGCATCGGGCAGGGCCGCAAGCAGGGCAAGCGGATCAAGCGGGCCAACCAGCCGCCGCTGCACGAGCTCGCCGCGTGGTTGTTCGGGTTGGGATGACATCAAACGCTCTTGCCGACCACCTGCGCCACCGGCCGCAGCGCGGTCATCAGCGCGGTGAACTGCTGCGGATACAATGACTGCGCCCCGTCCGAGAGGGCCGCAGACGGATCGTTGTGGACCTCGATCATCAGTCCGTCGGCCCCCGCCGCCGTCGCCGCCAGCGCCATCGGAGTCACGAGCTCACGGATCCCGGTCCCGTGGGACGGATCTACAATCACCGGCAGGTGGGTCTTGCCCTTGACGTAGGGCACGGCATTGAGGTCGAGCGTGTTGCGGGTGGCGGTCTCGAACGTCCGAATCCCGCGCTCGCACAGCACCACCTGGCTGTTGCCGGCGCTCAGCAGATATTCGGCGGCGAGCAGCCATTCCTCGATCTTCGCCGACAGGCCGCGTTTCAGCACCACAGGCTTGCGGGTCTTCCCGACCGCCCGCAGCAAGGCAAAGTTCTGCATGTTGCGGGCGCCGATCTGCAGCGCGTCGGCATGCTCCGCGATCAGCTCCACATCGGCCGTATCCATGACTTCGGTGACCACCGGCATGCCCAGGGCGTCACCGACTTCACGGAGGATCGCGAGACCCTCGGGACCATGGCCGCTGAACCCGTACGGGCTGGTCCGCGGCTTGTAGGCCCCCGCCCGGAGGATGGTCGCGCCCGCGTCCCGTGCCGCCTCCGCGCTTGCGCGAAGCTGCTCCGCGCTTTCCACCGCGCACGGACCGGCGATCACCGCCAGCGCAGTGCCGCCGATCGCAACCGAGCCAATCCGCACCACCGTGTCGTGTGGGTGAAGCTCTCGGCTGACCAGCTTATAGGGCGCCAAGATCGGCTTGACCGATTCCACGTCCGGGTCGCTGTCGAGGGCAAGCTCAGCGAGCACGCGTTCGTCGCCAAGGGCGCCGAGCACCACCCGCTCGGACCCGGGCATGTGCAGCGGCTGAAGCCCGGCGGCCTCGATCCGTTCGAGGAGGCGCTCGGCACTTTGGGCGGGCGCATCATGCTTGAGGACGATGATCATGGGATTGGTGCTTTCGATGGGAGGCAGAACGACAAAAAGCCCGCCAAAGGCGGGCTTGCGGGCGACCGGGAGTCTCGCGGAAAAGCGGAGTCGATCTCAGGCAGGCGCGCCGTTGGGGCCAGGAACACACCAGCGCCACCAGCGACCAGCCACGCGCCCTTCGGCAGCAGCGGACAGAGAAAGGGCGCGCATCCTCATTCCCTCCAACTAGGTGCGGCGGTCACTGCGCGTCAAGCGGCTTGGGCGCGCTTCGCCGAAGCTGAAGGCGAGCCCGGCCCCAAGGATCCGCACCTCGCCCCCACCCCGGCAAAGGCCGAACTCGACGGTGTGCCAGTAGGGGCGGGCCACCCAGTCCCCCTGGCCCGCCGCGATCGCGCAGGCCAAGCTCTCCGACCGCCTGCATCGCCCGCGCCATGCCCGCATACGCCAGCATGGGAACGTGCCCGAGGATGCCGGGCGGCCTGAATGCCACTTGGCTCGTGAGGCATGGGAGCGTTCGCCGCCGTCGGGGCGTTTAGGTGGAAAAGGAGCCAGAAGTCATGACCCCGACCGGCAAGCGAATGGCCAAATATGCGGCGGTTGGCGCCATTATCGCCATCCCCGTTCCGATCATCGGCCCAATCATCGGTGCCGCGGCCGGCGCCGGTTACGTCTGGTGGCAGGAAGAGAAGCGCCGCCGGGAGGGATCCGGCCGGACCTGACCGGCGCTGACCTTCCCAGCCTGAACCGGAAAATAACGCACCCGTTATGGAAACCCTTGGACGACCGCGCGTTTGTTCAGCCGCTAGACAGGAGAAGAATCCATGGTTCGCAAGGTAATGACTTTGGTGCTGATCGCCGGGAGCCTCGGCGTTGCAGCCTGCAACACCGTTCGCGGTGCGGCTTCGGACGTGAACTCGGCGGCAAACGCGGTCGACAACGCGACCTGATCTGCGCCATGGTCATTTCGTGTTCGTGATGGAGAGATGACCATGGTTCGTAAGTGTGTTGCTCTGGCGCTCATCGGCAGTTCGCTGGTCCTCGCGGCCTGCAACACCGTTCGCGGTGCGGCGCGGGATATCAACTCCGCTGCCAATTGCACCGAGAACACGATGAACGGCGGCCGCTGCTAAGCAGACGCCTCAAGCGCCAGAACGCAGTTCGGCAGAGCCCCGTCGGTTTCGACTGGCGGGGCTTTTGTCTTCTTTGGCGTCCAGCGGGTGCCAGGCAATGATCGCCTTGAGCGCGGCCTTGGGATCAGGGGTGCACCTAAGCTTCGCGCCCTGCTTGCTAATGTCGTCCTGGGCAATGCCGTCCTGTGCCGCACCGGTGGCGGTTGAATGGGCTCCGAAGCGGTCACCACGCCGGCGGCGAGATGGCAGCGGGCTAGAGCAATCCCATCCGCCGAAAGCTGGAGCAGCGCTCGCCGGCGAGCACCAGATGGTCGACCACGGTCACGTCGATCGCGTCGGCGGCGCGGGCGAGGCGCCTCACAGCATCCCGGTCGGTGGGGTCCGGTGAGGACGGATCGCCAGTCTGGCTGTGAGCCAGCACGATCCCTGCGCTGACCAGCCGCGCGGCATCGGCGAGGATCTCCCGGATCGGCAGGCCAGCGGAGCCGTGCCCGTCGTCAAAGGTCGATAGGTGGATGCAGCGGGCCTGCTCATCGAGGTGCGCCACCATCAGCGTTTGCGGTCGCGCCGACTTGAAGCAGGTCGCGAAGAACGCCCTGGATGCTTCGACGCCGGCAAGCTTGACGGGTGTTTCGGCACGCTGAAGCATCCGGGAAGGCTAGCGTTCCGACAGTCCCGAGCCAGTTCAAGCTGGTCCATTATCAACCTTGCTCGAACAGCCGTCCGAATATCCGACCAAAGTTGCTCCGGGGCGGATTGATATTGTCAGGGACGCGCTGCTCGACCGTTGCTTGCCGCCGCGAAGCTCCGCAGTCGCTTCATCTGCTCACCCAGCACCTGATCGACCAGTGGAGCGAGCTTTGCCCCGTTGCCCTGCACGAAGCCAGCCACGCGATAGTTCAGCGTCAGCCGCGAACCCCCGGCGATCGGCTCCACCCGCACCGTCATCGCTCCGGTGGCGCCCTCGAACAGCAATGGCCCTAGCGCGCCGCTCAGCACCGCCATGTGCTTGACCGGATCGACATAGCTGACCCTCAGATGCTCGACCCCGCCGCCGCCTTTCAACCGCTCGCAGAAACAGCCCCCTGCAACCAGCTTGAGAGACAGGTTGGCGGCATCCCCCGAGTAGGTGTGATCCGGGCTCCACCAGCTGCCAATTCGTCCGAACGCATCAAACAGTGCCGTCGGTGGGACCACCGTCTGCACGCGATGCTCGATCTCGAATGCATTGGCGGAGCTGCTCTTGACCTCGGCGGCGGCCGGAGTGGCAAGCAGGGCGGTGAGGAGAAAAAGAATGTTGCGCATGTCGTCAGACTGTCATCGCTGGCCGGCTCGCGCAATCCGGCAGCGCAGTTGCCGAGCTACAGCTGGAGAGACCGTCCTTCGCCAGGCTGCTGCGCGCCCTCCCCGTCCAGGACGGCGTCGATCTGCCGCGCGACTTCCTCAACGCTGGCCATACCGTCGATCCGACGGACGAGGCCACGCTCCTCGTAGTACGGCAAGATCGGAGCGGTCTTGGCGCGATACTCCGCCATCCGTGTCCGCACCGTCGTCTCATTGTCGTCCGGCCGGCGCTTGAACTCGTGCGCCCCGCAGGCGTCACAGGTTCCCTCGACCCTCGGCAGCTTGAACTTGTCGTGGTAGCCGACGCCGCACTTGGCGCAGGAGAAGCGGCCGGTAATCCGGTCCACCAGCGCCTCCTCGTCGACCTGCAATTCGATCACATAGTCCAGCTTGCGCCCGCGATCGGCGAGCAGAAGATCAAGCGCCTCGGCCTGGTGCTGGGTGCGAGGGAAGCCGTCGAAGATCGCGCCGTTGCCAGCCGAGCCGTCGAGGCGCTCTCCAATCAGCGCGGACACGATCGCGTCGCTGACTAACTCGCCCGCATCCATCACCGCCTTGGCCTTGAGGCCGATCGGCGTTCCCGCCGCAACCGCGTGACGCAGCATGTCGCCGGTCGACAGCTGAACCATGCCGCGGGCCTGCTCGAGCCGCTGCGCCTGTGTTCCCTTGCCGGCACCCGGCGGGCCAAGAAGGATGATGTTCAACGACTTAACCCCGTTTCCGCTGCCTGCCGAAAGGCTGGCCTGCTTTCGGTCGCCCCCGCAAGAGAAATCAGGCTTCGCCACGCTCGGCCCAAGCGAGAAATGACCCGCTGCTTGCCTTAGCGCCGCTTGCCGCCCTTGAGCTTGGCCTTCTTGATCAGGTCGCCATACTGATGCGCGATCAGGTGGCTCTGGATTTGACTGACCGTGTCCATCGTCACGTTGACCACGATCAGCAGGCTGGTGCCACCCAGGTAGAACGGAATGCCGGCCTGCGCGAACAGGATCTCGGGGACCAGGCAGATCGCAACCAGGTAGGCGGCGCCGATCACCGTGATCCGGTTCAGCAGATAATCGAAGTAGCCCTCAGTCGCCTTGCCCGGGCGGACGCCGGGGATGAAGCCGCCGTGCTTCTTGAGCTGGTCGGCGGTCTCCTCGCTGTTGAACTGCACCGCCGTGTAGAAGAAGCAGAAAAAGGCGATGCCCAGACCGTAGAGCGTCATGAACACCGGGCTGCCGTGCTGCAGGTAGGTGCTGAGCGTGATCAGCCACTCGCTGCCGCCTTCGCCCTGCGGAGTGGCGCCGGCCATCTGGATGACGGTCAGCGGCATCAGCAGCAGCGACGACGCGAAGATCGGCGGGATCACGCCCGCAGTGTTGATCTTGATCGGAAGGTGGCTGCGCTCCTGCTGCATCATCCCGCGCGCGGTCTGGCGCTTGGGATACTGGATCAGCACCCGGCGCTGGGCCCGCTCCATGAAGCAGATGAACAGGATCAGGCCGACCACCAGGGCAATGATCAGCGCGATCAGCAGCGGGTCCATGGTCCCGCTGCGCCCGCCTTCGAACAGCTGGGCAAGGCCCCGCGGCAGGCTGGCGACGATGCCTGCCATGATGATCAGGGACACGCCATTGCCGATTCCGCGGCTGGTGATCTGCTCACCGATCCACATCAGGAACAGGGTGCCGCCGACCAGGCTGACCGTGGCCGCGACCCGGAAAGTCATCCCCGGCTCGACCACCGCGCTGATGCCCTGCGTCGCGCCCAGCCCTTCCAGACCGACCGCGATGAAGTAGCCCTGCACGGTGGTCAGGACGACGGTCAGGTAGCGAGTATATTGGTTGAGCTTCTTGCGCCCGGTCTCGCCCTCTTTCTTGAGAGCCTGCCACGGACCGTACATGGTGGAGCCGAGCTGCACCACGATCGAGGCGGTGATGTACGGCATAACGCCGAGCGCAATGATGCTCATCCGCTCCAGGCTGCCGCCCGAAAATGTATTGAAGAAATCGAGGACCCCGCCCCGCTGAGTGTCGAACAGCGCCGCCATCGCCCGCGGATCGATCCCCGGCATCGGCACGTGGCTGAGCAGCCGGAACAGGATCAGCGCACCCAGCGTGAACCAGATGCGCTTCTTGAGCTCGGTCGCCTTCCCGAAGCTCGACAGGCTGATGTTGGCGGCCAGTTGTTCGGCTGCGGATGCCATTCGTGGTCCTTAATGAGACAAAGGCGGCGAAAGGCTGTGCGCCCCCCGCCGCCCCATATAGTCTGCCGTGCGCGCTTGAGAAGCGATCACGGTTCGAGCGGCGGTTACTTCGCCGACCTGCCGGACTTGGCCGCCTTGTCGGCGAGACGCACTTCGCGCGCCTTGCCCTTCTTGGCGGCGGCGAGCTCGGCCGGGTCCTTGCGCTCGATCAGCTCGATCGATCCGCCCAGCTTCTCGACCGCTTCGCGGGCGCCCTTCGACGCACCGGCGACCCTGAAGCTCACCTTGCTGGTCAGTTCGCCCTTGCCGAGCAGGCGGACGCCGTCCTTGCCACCACGGGCGAGGCCGGCGGCCTTGAGCCGGTCATGGTCGATCGTGCCACCCGTCTTGAGCTTGCCGGCATCGATCATCTTCTGGATCGCGCCCAGGTTCACCTCGGCATGATCGCGGGCGAAGATGTTGTTGAAGCCACGCTTCGGGATCCGCATGTGGAGCGGCATCTGGCCGCCCTCGAAGCCGAAGATCGACACGCCGGAACGGCTGGTCTGGCCCTTCTGGCCGCGACCGGCGGTCTTGCCCTTGCCTGAGCCGATGCCCCGTCCGACGCGCATGCGGGACTTGCGGGCACCTTCATTATCGCGGAGTTCGTTCAGTTTCATGTCTTGCACTCGCTTTCGCTTTTGTCGCGCTGGTGCCCCCGCCGAAGCGGAGGCACGAATTGGTTTAGCGTTCCACGCTCACCAGATGCTGCACCTTGCGGACCTGGCCGAGAACCTCGGGGGTCTCCTCCACTTCCACGGTGCGGTGCATCTTGTTGAGGCCCAGCCCGACCAGGGTCGCGCGCTGGGTCTTGTCGCGGCGGATCGGGGATCCGGTCTGCGTGATCTTGATGGTTGCCATGACGATTACTCCGCGATCGCTTCGGCGGTCGCTTCCGCCTCGGCGCTGCCCATACCGCCACGGCCGAGCAGGTCGGCGACCTTCTTGCCCCGACGCTGCGCCACCGAACGGGGGCTCGTCTGTTCCTTGAGCGCCTCGAAAGTCGCCCGGATCATGTTGTAGGGGTTCGACGTGCCGACCGACTTGGTAACCACGTCCGCCACGCCAAGGCTTTCGAACACGGCGCGCATCGGACCGCCGGCGATGATGCCGGTCCCGGCCGGAGCCGAGCGGACCGCCACGCGACCGGCGCCGAAGTGGCCGAGGCCGTCATGGTGCAGGGTGCGGCCGTCACGCAGCGGAACGCGGACCATCGCCTTCTTGGCGGCGGCGGTCGCCTTGCTGATTGCTTCCGGCACTTCGCGGGCCTTGCCATGGCCGAAGCCGGCGCGGCCCTTGCCGTCGCCAACCACGACCAGCGCCGCAAAGCCGAAGCGCTTGCCGCCCTTAACGGTCTTGGACACCCGGTTGATGTGGACGAGCTTCTCGATCAGCTCCTCGCCATCGTCCTCGCGGTTCGGTCCGCCGCGGCGGTCGTCGCGACGCCCGCGGTTGCCGCCGCCGCGATTGTCGCGTCCGCCACCGCGTCCGCCGCGCGGACCGCGCGGACCGCGGCCTTCCGGCTGCGCCGGAGCGCCTTCCGGAGCCGCCGCAGCTGCGGGAGCGGAGGTGTTGGTTTCAGGGGTCTGGTTTTCGTCAGCCATGATCAGAACTCCAGCCCGCCTTCACGGGCGGCATCGGCCAGGGCCTTGACCCGGCCATGGAAAAGAAAGCCGCCACGGTCGAACACGACCCGGTCGACGCCCGCAGCCTTGGCGCGCTCGGCCAACGCCTTGCCGACTTCGGCAGCGCCGTCGCGGGTGGCGCCCGTCTTGCCCCGGAGATCCTTGTCCAGGGTAGAGGCGGCGGCAACGGTCTTCCCGGCGGCGTCGTCGATGACTTGGGCGTAGATGTGCCGGCCGGACCGGTGGACTGACAGCCGCGGCTTGCCCGAAGCACGGGCCTTGAGCGCGGTCCGGACCCGGCGGCGGCGACGATCGAAGAGAGAGAGTTTCGCCATGGCTTACTTCTTCTTGCCTTCTTTGCGGAAGATGAACTCACCGCGATACTTGATGCCCTTGCCCTTGTAGGGCTCCGGCTTGCGCCAGCGGCGGATTTCGGCTGCGACCTGACCAACCTTCTGCTTGTCGATGCCGCTGATCTCGACCGTGTTGGGGTCGGGAGTCTTGACCTCGACGCCTTCCGGCACCGCATAGTTGACGTCGTGGCTGTAGCCGAGCTGCAGGCGCAGGTTCTTGCCCTGGGCCGCGGCGCGATAGCCAACGCCGGTGATCTCCAGCACCTTGGTGAAGCCGTCGGTGACACCGCTGACCAGGTTCTGCACGTTGGTCCGCTGCATGCCCCAGGCCGCACGGGCCCGCTGGCTGGTGCCGACCGGCGTGACGCTGATCTGGCCGTCCTCGATGGCGGTCTGGACGAGGTCGTCCATCACGGTCATCGAGAGCGTGCCCTTGGGTCCCTTCACGGAGAGCGTGGAGCCTTCCAGGTTCGCGGTAACGCCTGCCGGCACCGGAACCGGCTTTTTGCCGATACGGGACATCTTAGAACACCTCCGCCAGCACCTCGCCGCCGACGTTCTGGTCGCGCGCTTCCGCGTCGGACAGAACGCCACGAGGCGTCGAGACGATGGTCATGCCAAGCCCATTGCGAACCCGCGGCAGCTCCCGCGAGGCCGAATAGACCCGGCGACCGGGCTTCGACACACGCGCGAGGTGACGGATCGCCGGCTCGCCTTCAAAATATTTGAGCTCGATGCGCAGGCCGTTCTGGCCCGCGACCTGCTCTTCGGAATATCCGCGGATATAGCCTTCGCGCTGCAGCACGTCGAGGACGTTGGCTCGCAGCTTGGAAGCCGGCGTCAGGATCGAGTCCTTGCGCGCCTGCTGGCCATTGCGGATGCGGGTGAGCATATCACCCAAGGGATCGGTCATCGGCATAAGGTGCCCTTACCAGCTCGACTTCGTGAGACCCGGGATGAGGCCCTTGTTGCCCATTTCCCGGAGCATGATCCGCGACAGGCGGAACTTGCGATAATAAGCGCGCGACCGTCCGGTCAGCTCGCACCGGTTGCGGACGCGGGTCTTGTTGCCGTTGCGCGGCAGCTCCGCCATCTTCAACCGGGCGATCAGACGTTCCGTCTCATCAAGAGACTTGTCGTTCGCCTTCGCCTTCAGCTTTTCGAGCTTCGGTGCGGTCTTCTCGACGAGCTTCTTGCGACGCTCGTTCTTGTTGATCGAACTCAGTTTCGCCATGACTTAAGTTCTTCTCCTAACGCAGCCGCTTACGCAGCCTGCTTGGTCTCGGTCTCGGCCGCGGGGAACGGGAAGTTGAAGAGGCGCAGCAGCTCGCGCGCTTCCTCGTCCGTCCTGGCGGTCGTGGTGATGATGATGTCCATGCCCCGGACCTTGTCGATCTGGTCATAGTTGATCTCGGGGAACACGATCTGTTCCTTGAGACCCATCGCATAGTTGCCGCGGCCGTCGAACGACTTGGGGTTGAGGCCCCGGAAGTCGCGAACGCGGGGAAGCGCGATCGTCACGAGGCGGTCGAGGAACTCGTACATCCGCTCGCGGCGCAGGGTAACCTTGCAGCCGATCGGCATGCCCTCGCGCAGCTTGAACTGCGCGATCGAGGTCTTCGCCTTGGTGATCACCGGCTTCTGGCCAGCGATCTTTTCCATCTCGCTGGCGGCCTGCTCGACCTTCTTCTTGTCCTGGGTCGCCTCGCCGACGCCCATGTTGATGACGATCTTGTCGAGACGCGGCACTTCAAGAGCGTTCTTGTAGCCGAACTTCTCGGTCATCGCCTTGGCGATGCGCTCGTCGTAATCCTTCCGCAGCCGCGGAGTATATCCATCAGCCATTGATCAGCTCCCCGGACTTGGCCGCGACCCGAACCTTCTTGCCGTCGCGCTCCTCAAAGCGGACGCGGGTCGGCTTGCCGGTCTTGGGGTCGGCAATCGCGACCTTGGACACGTGCAGCGGCGCTTCCTTGCGCTCCAGGCCACCTTGCGGGTTGGTCTGGGTCGCCTTCTTGTGGCGAACGGCGATGTTGACGCCGGACACCACGACCTTGGATTCCTTCGGCATCGACTGGGTGACTTCACCCGTCTTGCCTTTGTCCTTGCCGGACAGGACGACGACCTTGTCGCCCTTCTTGATCTTCGCAGCGGCCATGATGTTACAGCACCTCCGGCGCGAGAGAGATGATCTTCATGTGCTTCTTCGCGCGCAGCTCGCGGACGACGGGCCCAAAGATACGGGTGCCGATCGGCTCCTCGTTCTTGTTGACCAGCACCGCGGCATTGCCGTCGAAGCGGATCACCGATCCGTCGGGACGGCGGATGTCCTTGGCGGTACGGACGATGACGGCACGGTGAACGTCGCCCTTCTTCACGCGGCCGCGCGGAGCGGCTTCCTTGACGGACACGACGATGATATCACCGACGCCGGCAACTCGGCGCTTGGACCCGCCAAGCACCTTGATGCACTGGACGCGCTTGGCGCCGCTGTTGTCCGCGACGTCCAGGTTGGACTGCATCTGGATCATGGGTCTTCCCTATCCTTCGCGGTTCAAGCGTTGGCCGCTTCGGCGAGGTCGGCGGCCTTCGCCGCATTGACCCGCTCGATCACGGTCCAGCTCTTCTGCTTCGAAATCGGCGCGCATTCCTCAATGCGAACCTGCTCTCCGACCGAATAGGCATTACCCTCGTCGTGAGCGTGGTACTTCTTCGACAGCTTGATGATCTTGCCGTACAGCGGGTGCTTCACCCGCCGCTCGACGCGGACCACCACGGTCTTGTCGGCCTTGTCGGACACCACGGTGCCGGTCAGGACGCGCTTTGGCATCTCGTCTTCTCCTTACGCCTGGGCCGACGACGCGGTTGCGTCGGTCGTCCCGGAGCGCTGGTTCTGCAGCGTCTTGATACGGGCGATGGTGCGGCGCACCTCGCGCACCCGCGACGGCTTCTCGAGCTGGTTCGTCGCCGCCTGGAAGCGGAGGTTGAACTGCTCGCGCTTGAGCTCGCCAAGCTGCTGGGACAGCTGGTCGTCGGTCTTCACCGACAGGTCTTCACGCTTCGCCATGATTAGTCGGCCTCGACCATGGTTTCGCCAAGGCGGGCCACCACCTTGACCTTGATTGGGAGCTTTTCCGCGGCACGCTCGAAAGCAACCTTGGCGAGCGGCCCGGGAACACCGTCCAGCTCGAACAGGATTCGGCCCGGCTTGACGCGGGCGACCCAGAACTCGGGCGAGCCCTTCCCGGAGCCCATGCGGACTTCGGCCGGCTTGCTCGACACCGGAACGTCCGGGAAGATGCGGATCCAGAGACGGCCCTGACGGCGGATGTGACGCGTGATCGCGCGGCGGGCCGCTTCGATCTGGCGCGCGGTGATCCGCTCAGGCTCCATCGCCTTCAGGCCGAAGGCGCCGAAGTTGAGCTCGGTCCCGCCCTTGGCGTTGCCGTGGATCCGGCCCTTGAAGGCCTTGCGGAATTTGGTGCGCTTAGGCTGCAACATCTGTTTGTTTCCTTACCGGCGCCGGTCGTCGTCACGTGCCGGGCGGACGCCCGAGGTCTGCGCTTCCATCATCAGCCGATCCTGCGCGAGCGGGTCATGGCCGAGAATCTCGCCCTTGAAGACCCAGCACTTCACGCCGCACACGCCGTAAGCGGTGTGGGCCTGCGCCTCGGCATAATCGACGTTGCCGCGCAGCGTGTGCAGCGGAACGCGGCCTTCGCGATACCATTCGGAGCGGGCGATCTCGGCGCCGCCGAGGCGGCCGCCGCAATTGATCCGGATGCCTTCCGCACCGAGGCGCATGGCCGACTGCACCGCGCGCTTCATCGCCCGGCGGAACGCGATCCGGCGCTCCAGCTGGTCGGCGATGCCCTGGGCAATCAGGCGGGCGTCAACTTCCGGCTTACGGATTTCGACGATGTTGAGGCTGACTTCAGAAGAGGTCATCTTGCCGATGATCTTCTTCAGCTTCTCGATGTCCGAGCCCTTCTTGCCGATGATCACGCCCGGACGCGCGGCATAGATGGAGATGCGGCACAGCTTGGCCGGACGCTCGATCACAACCTTGGAGATCGCGGCCTGCGGCAGCGCCTTCATGATGTGGCGGCGGATCTTCAGATCCTCGAGGAGCAGACGGCCGTAGTCCTGACCTTCCGCGAACCAGCGGCTGTCCCAGGTACGGTTGATCTGCAGCCGGAGGCCGATCGCGGATGACTTGTTACCCATTACGCTTCTTCCTGCTCGCGAACGACGACGCGGATGCGGCTGAACGGCTTGACGATGCGGCTCGACCGGCCGCGGGCGCGGGTGGCGAAGCGCTTCATCGAGATCGACTTGCCGACGCTCGCCTCGGCGACGACCAGCGCGTCGACGTCGAGGTTGTGGTTGTTCTCGGCGTTGGCGACGGCCGACGCGAGCACCTTGTAAACGTCCTCGCTCATCCCCTTCGGGCTGAACTTAAGGATGTTCAGGGCCTCTTCGACGCGGCGCCCGCGGATCAGGCCGGCCACCAGGTTCAGCTTGCGGGCCGAACCACGAATGGTGTTGCCGATGGCGAGCGCTTCCTTGTCGCCCACCTTGCGGGGTGATGCTGGCTTGGACATTAGCGCTTGCCCTTCTTGTCGGCGGCGTGACCCGGGAAGTAGCGCGTGGGCGCGAACTCGCCGAGCTTCATGCCGACCATGTCTTCGTTAACGCTCACCGGGACGAACTTGCGGCCGTTGTAGACGTTGAACGTCAAGCCGACGAACTGCGGCAGGATGGTCGAACGGCGCGACCAGGTCTTGATCGGCGCGCGCTTGCTGTTGTCCTGAGCGGCTTCCGCCTTCTTCAGGAGCGACAGCTCGACGAACGGGCCTTTCCAAACGGAACGAGCCATCTCGATTAGCCCTTCTTCTTCGCGTGACGCGACCGGATGATGAACTTGTCGGTCGCCTTGTTGTGACGGGTGCGGGCACCCTTGGTCGGCTTGCCCCACGGGGTGACCGGATGACGGCCGCCCGAGGTCCGGCCTTCACCACCGCCGTGCGGGTGGTCGACCGGGTTCTTGGCGACGCCGCGGGTCAGCGGACGGCGGCCCATCCAACGGGTCCGACCCGCCTTGGCCAGCGTCTGGTTGCCGTTGTCCGGGTTGGACACCGCACCAACGGTGGCCATGCAGTCCGCACGGACATAGCGCTGCTCACCCGAGTTCAGGCGAACAATGACCATGCCCTTGTCGCGGCCGACCACCTGGACGTAGGTCCCCGCGGCGCGAGCGATCTGGCCGCCCTTGCCCGGCTTCATCTCCACATTGTGGACGATGGTGCCGACTGGCATCTGGCCGATTTCCATGGCGTTGCCCGGCTTCACGTCGACCTTGCGACCGGCGACGATCTTGTCGCCCGGAGCCAAGCGCTGCGGAGCCAGGATGTAGGCCTGCTCGCCGCCGTCGTAGGTCACCAGGGCGATGAACGCCGAGCGGTTGGGATCATATTCGATCCGCTCTACCGTCGCGCTTACGTCCCAGGTCCGACGCTTGAAGTCGATAATCCGGTACTTCTGCTTGTGGCCGCCCGCGATGCCGCGGCTGGTCACATGGCCCTTGTTGTTGCGGCCGCCAGTCTTGCGCTTTCCTTCGGTCAGCGCCTTGACCGGCTTGCCCTTCCACAGGGATGACTTGTCGACGAGGATCAGGCCACGGCGGGCCGGGCTCGTCGGCTTATATGCTTTGAGTGCCATGGCTCGTTAGATCCCGCTCGTGATGTCGATCGGGTCCTGGCCCGGAGCCAGGGTGACGATCGCCTTCTTCTCGTCGGACCGCTGGTAGGGCTTGCCCTTCCAGCGCTTCGACTTGCCCTTGGTGACCATGGTGTTGACGCCCGCAACCTTGCGGTTGAACAGCGCTTCCACAGCAGCCTTGATCTCCGGCTTGGACGCCGTGCCGGCGACCTTGAACACCACCGCATTATGGTCCGACAGCATGGTCGACTTTTCGGTGATGTGCGGCGCCAGGACGACGTCGTAGTGGCGATTGTCGATCGCCTGCGTGGTTGGCTTCTTAGCCATTGAACCGGGCCTCCAGCTTCTCGACCGCGGCGCGGGTCAGGACCAGCGTCTCGTGGCGCATGATGTCGTACACGTTGGCACCGACCGCCGGCATCAGGTTGATGCTGCCGAGGTTCGAGGACGCACGAGCAAACGAAACGTTCAGCGCGTCGCCGTCGATCACCAGCGCGGTCTTGCCGAAGCCGAGTTGTCCCAGCTTCTCGCGCAGCGCCTTGGTCTTGCCCTCGGCGACGTCGAGATTGTCGACGACCACCAGGTTGCCCGACTGGGCCTTGGACGACAGCGCCATCTTGAGACCGAGAGCACGCACCTTCTTGTTCAGCGAAGCGCTGAAGATGCGGGCACGGGCACCGTGGGCCTTGCCGCCGCCGACGAAGATCGGGGCGCGACGATCGCCGTGACGAGCCGTTCCGCCGCCCTTCTGGCGACCGAACTTCTTGCCGGTGCGGGCCACGTCCGACCGCTCGCGGGTGGCGCGAGCGGGAGCGCGGCGATTCCACAGCTGCCAGGTGACGACGCGGTGCAGGATGTCGGCGCGGGGCTCGACGCCGAACACGGCATCGTTGAGCTCCAGGTCGCCGCCAGCCTGCGCGTCGAGGGTCTTTACAGGGACCTTCATCGCTTAGCCTTCCGTGCTTTCGGTGGCCGGCGCGTTGTCCGCGACCTGAGCTTCACCAGCGGTGTCATTGTTCTGGGCAGCCTGCTTGAGGCCAGCCGGGTAAGGCGCATTCTCGTTGCGAGGCAGCTTCACCGCGTCCTGGACGGTCAGCCAGCCACCCTTGTGGCCGGGAACCGAGCCCTTGACGAACAGCAGGCCGCGCTCGGCGTCCGTGCGTACGATCTCGAGGTTCTGCTGGGTGCGATTGCGTGCGCCCATGTGGCCGGCCATCTTCTTGTTCTTGAAGACGCGGCCCGGATCCTGGCGGTTGCCGGTCGAGCCGTGCGAGCGGTGCGACACGGACACGCCGTGGGTGGCACGCAGACCGCCGAAGCCCCAGCGCTTCATGGCGCCGGCAAAGCCCTTGCCCTGGGTCACGCCCGAAATATCGACATGCTGACCAGCAATGAAGTGGTCGGCCGAAATCTCGGCGCCGAGGTCGAGCAACGCGTCTTCGGCCACCCGGAACTCGACAACCTTCGCCTTGGGCTCGACTTCGGCCTTGCCGAAGGCGCCACGCTGAGGCTTGGCGACATTCTTCGCCTTGGCCTTGCCGGCGCCGAGCTGAACGGCGGTATATCCATCACGATCGGCCTCGCGGCGGCCGACGACCTGCAGGCCCTCCAGCTGCAGAACGGTAACCGGCACGTGCCGACCGTCTGCCTGGAACAGGCGGGTCATTCCCACTTTCTTCGCGATCACGCCACTGCGCATGATCCACACTCCCTCACAGAGGCCCGCCCCGTTGCCGCGGCGGGCTTGCAGCCCATGAAAAGTGCGTCGCCCCGCTTGGGCTATTCCCGCCCGGAAGGGCAGGAAGCGGGGGACGCAGACCGGGTGACCCGAAGGCCGCCCGCGGTATCCCTTGTCGTTCTTTCGCAGCAGGATCGCCTTGGAAGCGATTCAACCGCTGTGCACCGGCCCTTTAGGCCAGCTTGATCTCCACGTCCACCCCGGCAGCAAGATCAAGCTTCATTAGCGCATCGACCGTCTGCGGGGTCGGCTGAACAATGTCCAGCATCCGCTTGTAGGTGCGGACCTCGAACTGCTCGCGCGACTTCTTGTCGACGTGCGGCGAGCGGTTCACGGTGAACTTCTCGATGCGCGTCGGGAGCGGGATGGGTCCGCGGATCAGGGCGCCGGTACGGCGAGCCGTGTCGGCAATGTCGCCGGTCGCCTGGTCGAGCACGCGGTGATCGAAGGCTTTCAGACGAATCCGGATATTCTGCGTTTCCATGTCCACTACCGATGCGAAAGAGCCACCAGGCTGTTGCCAGCCCGAACAACAAGAGGCCGCACTCGTTTGACCCCGGTTTCCCGAGGCGGACGACCTCAACGCTAAAAGTTTGGTGACGGGGACGAATCTCCGTCTGTGGAGGCGCCTCTACAGAGGATGGTGCGCTTGATCAACCCCCATGCGGACGCTGGGCGAGGCTCATATCTGCTTTGGTCTTCGTCGCCGAGGGCAGCAATTTCGCTTCCGTACCCTGAAGATCGGTATAGGCGCCGCCATCACCGTCTGCGGTGAAGCGTACCACGACTTCGACGGTGCGGCCGCACAGTTCAACGGGCCAGATCTCGCTCCACGAACCGGTGTAACGAACCCCAAAGACATCGGCGCCGAGACTCGGCTCTTCCTTAGCGATGCGGATTACGCCGAGGTTCGCGCGCGTCGGGTCGCACTCAAATCCATTGCGCTTGGCGGTCGCGGCAGCCTGTATGACGGCGAGCGGCCAAGTGTCACCGATCAGCGATTCATTAGCGAGCGACCGCCCCTGGTTGGTACGGATGGTGGTGAATGCCCCAGCCTTGTCCTCAGCAATGGTATAACGGGCGGGCGTGGCGCCGCAGTTCGGATGGCGAGCGGTGACAGTCCAGCCATTCTTCAATTGGCCGGCGAGAATGCCCTGAAAGATGAACCTGACGCTGGTCGCCGGTACGACACTGTCGATGACCGCGCTGGTCGGAACGCAGCCGCCCGAGCGCTTCTGGGCGACCGTTGCGGCCTGCACCACCTGTTCTTGGACGGTCGTTGAGGCGGGCTGCGGCGCCGCCGCATTCCAAACCGTGAGCCGCTGGAGAATGAGCGGATGCTGGGCGTGGCTAGCAGTCGTGGAGCTGGCTGCAACCGCTGCGAGAAGCAAGCGGTGAGGACGCGAGTACATGGTTGCCATCTCGCATGGTGAGCTGACGTCCGCAATGGATGCAAAGCGGACGTCCCCTGCTCAACCGCCAGAAAGCAAAAAGGCCCGGCACTCTTGCGAGTACCGAGCCCTTTTTCGTTCAGCGCTGTGAAGCGCCGAAGCTTACTTCGTGATGGTGCCGACGACGCCGGCGCCGACGGTCCGGCCGCCTTCGCGGATCGCGAAGCGCAGGCCCTGGTCCATCGCGATCGGAGCGATCAGCTTCACGCCCAACGACACGTTGTCGCCCGGCATGACCATCTCGGTCCCTTCCGGCAGCTGCACTTCGCCCGTCACGTCGGTTGTGCGGAAGTAGAACTGCGGACGGTAGTTGGCGAAGAACGGCGTGTGACGGCCACCCTCGTCCTTCGACAGGACGTAAACCTCGGCCTGGAAGTCGGTGTGCGGGGTGATCGAGCCCGGCTTGCAGAGAACCTGGCCACGCTCGACTTCGTCACGCGCAACGCCGCGGATCAGCGCACCGATGTTGTCGCCGGCCTGGCCCTGATCGAGCAGCTTGCGGAACATCTCGACGCCGGTCACGACCGTCTTCTTGGTGTCCTTGATGCCGACGATCTCGACTTCTTCGCCAACCTTGACGATGCCGGTCTCGACGCGGCCGGTCACCACGGTGCCGCGGCCCGAAATCGAGAACACGTCCTCGATCGGCATCAGGAACGGCTTGTCGAGCGGACGCTCCGGCTGCGGGATCCAGTCGTCGACCGCCTGCATCAGCTTCAGAATCGCTTCCTTGCCGATGTTCTCGTCACGGTCTTCGAGGACCGCGAGCGCCGAACCGGCGACGATCGGAATGTTGTCACCGTCGAAGCCGCGCTTGGAAAGCTCCTCGCGGATTTCCAGCTCGACCAGCTCGAGCAGCTCGGGATCGTCGACCTGGTCCACCTTGTTGAGGAACACGACCATGGTCGGGACGCCGACCTGGGCCGCGAGCAGGATGTGCTCCTTGGTCTGCGGCATCGGGCCGTCGGCGGCCGACACCACCAGGATCGCGCCGTCCATCTGGGCGGCACCGGTGATCATGTTCTTCACATAGTCGGCGTGGCCCGGGCAATCGACGTGCGCATAGTGGCGCGCGGCGGTCTCGTACTCGACGTGCGCGGTCGAGATGGTGATGCCACGCTCGCGCTCTTCCGGAGCCTTGTCGATGTTGGCGAAGTCGACGGCGACGCCGCCGCCGGTCTCGGCCAGCACCTTGGTGATCGCCGCGGTCAGCGACGTCTTGCCATGGTCGACGTGACCGATGGTGCCGATGTTGCAGTGCGGCTTATTCCGCTCGAATTTCGCCTTCGCCATTTTACGCCTCTTCTAGGGTAGGTTTGAACTGGGCGGCCCGCCCATTGCGAGCGCGCCCATAGCCACAAAAAACGGGTTACGCCAGCTTCGCCTTGACCTCGTCCGCGACGTTCGCCGGAACTTCGTCGTAATGCGAGAACTGCATGCTGTACTGGGCCCGGCCCTGGGTGAACGAGCGGAGCTGGTTCACATAGCCGAACATGTTGGCCAGCGGGACCATGGCCTCGACCGCCTGCGCGTTGCCGCGGGTGTCGGTGCCCTGGATCTGGCCGCGACGGCTGTTAAGGTCGCCGATGACGTCGCCGAGGTAATCCTCGGGAGTCACAACCTCGACCTTCATGATCGGCTCGAGCAGCTTGATGCCGGCCTTCTGGGCCGCTTCGCGCATTGCGCCGCGGGCACAGATCTCGAATGCCAGCGCCGAAGAGTCGACGTCGTGGTACTTGCCGTCGGTCAGCTTGACCTCGAAATCGATGATCGGGAAGCCGATCAGCGACCCGGTCTCGGCGGTTTCACGCATGCCCTTCTCGACCGAAGGAATATATTCCTTCGGCACGTTGCCGCCCTTGATCTCGTCGGAGAAGACGAAGCCCGACCCGCGCTCGCCCGGAGTGACGTTGATGCGGATCTCGGCGAACTGGCCGGAGCCGCCCGACTGCTTCTTGTGGGTGTAGGTGAGCTCGACCGGTTTCGCGAGATATTCGCGATAGGCGACCTGCGGCGCACCAACGTTGGCTTCGACCTTGAACTCGCGCTTCATGCGGTCGACCAGGATCTCGAGGTGGAGTTCGCCCATCCCCTTGATGATGGTCTGGCCCGATTCATGGTCGCTGGTCACGCGGAACGACGGATCCTCGCGGGCGAGACGATTAAGCGCAACGCCCATCTTCTCCTGGTCGGCCTTGGTCTTGGGCTCCACCGACAGTTCGATGACCGGATCCGGGAACTCCATCCGCTCCAGGATGATCGGCGCATTGGTCGCGCACAGAGTGTCGCCGGTGGTGGTGTCCTTGAGACCCGCCAAAGCGACGATGTCGCCGGCGTAGGCCACCTGGATGTCCTCGCGCTCGTTGGCATGCATCAGCAGCATGCGTCCGACCTTTTCCTTCTTGTCCTTGACGCTGTTCATGACCTGCGACGCGGTCTCAAGCTTGCCCGAATAAATGCGCGCGAAGGTCAGCGTCCCGACGAACGGGTCGTTCATGATCTTGAACGCCAGGGCGGAGAATGGCGCCGCGTCGTCCGAGGCGCGCGAGTCTTCGCTGCCGTTGGGCAGGATGCCCTTGATCGCCGGCACGTCGAGCGGGCTCGGCAGATAGTCCACCACGGCGTCGAGCAACGGCTGAACGCCCTTGTTCTTGAACGCGGAGCCACAGACCACCGGAACGAACGCCATGTTGAGCGTGCCCTTGCGGATCAGCTTCTTGAGCGTGGCCGTGTCCGGCTCGGTGCCTTCAAGGTAGGCTTCCATCGCCGCGTCGTCCTGCTCGACGGCGATCTCGATGAGCGTGGTGCGCGCTTCGGCGGCCTTGTCCTTCAGGTCGTCAGGGATCTCCTGATATTCGAACTTGGCGCCCAGGCTTTCTTCCAGCCAGATGATGGCGCGGTTTTCGACCAGGTCGACGAGCCCCTTGAAGCCGCCCTCGATGCCGATCGGCAGATACAGCACCGCCGGCCGCGCGCCGAGGCGATCGATGATCGACTGGACGCAATATTCGAAGTTGGCGCCGGTACGGTCCAGCTTGTTGACGAAGCACATCCGCGGCACGCCATACTTGTCGGCCTGGCGCCACACGGTTTCGGACTGCGGCTCGACCCCGGCGACGCCGTCGAAGCAAGCAACCGCGCCGTCGAGCACGCGCAACGAGCGCTCGACTTCGATGGTGAAGTCGACGTGGCCCGGAGTGTCGATGATGTTGATGCGGTGCTCTTCGCCCTTGCCTTCTTCGGCCCGCCACACGCAGGTCGTCGCGGCCGACGTGATCGTGATCCCGCGCTCCTGCTCCTGCTCCATCCAGTCCATCGTCGCCGTGCCTTCATGCACTTCGCCGATCTTGTAGGACTTGCCGGTGTAGTAAAGGATGCGCTCGGTCGTCGTGGTCTTGCCGGCATCGATGTGAGCCATGATGCCGATATTGCGGTAACGCTCGAGCGGATGGCTGCGGGCCATGATCGTATCTTCCTTAGCGATGCGGGGGGCCAGCATCGCCGGCTCCCCACGATATAGGTGTCGTTTTTACCAGCGCCACCGGGAGGCGGCCGCCGGAAGGGTCCTTCTTACCAACGATAATGGCTGAAGGCGCGGTTGGCTTCGGCCATGCGGTGCGTGTCTTCGCGCTTCTTCACCGCGTTGCCGCGGTTCTGCGAGGCGTCCATCAACTCGCCCGACAGGCGGCCGGCCATGGTCTTCTCTGAACGGGCGCGTGCCGCCGAGATCAGCCAGCGGATCGCCAGTGCCTGGGCGCGCTCGACGCGGACCTCGACCGGCACCTGGTAGGTCGCGCCGCCGACGCGGCGGCTGCGGACCTCGATGCCCGGCTTCACATTGTTCAGCGCATCGTGGAACACCTGAATCGGGTCCTTCTTGAGACGCGATTCCACGTTTTCCAAGGCACCGTACACGATGCTCTCGGCAACCGACTTCTTGCCGTCCAGCATGACCGAATTCATGAACTTGGACAGGACCTGATCGCCGAACTTCGGATCAGGCAGGATCTCGCGCTTTTCTGGGCGACGACGACGGGACATAGTGAATTCCTTTTGACGAGCGGCGCGCCAGCCCTGCGGCGGCGCTTCCAGCTGACCAGCTTACTTCGGGCGCTTGGCGCCGTACTTCGAACGCGACTGACGACGGTCCTTCACGCCCTGCGTGTCGAGCACACCGCGAAGCACGTGATAGCGAACCCCGGGAAGGTCGCGCACACGGCCGCCGCGGATCAGCACGACGCTGTGCTCCTGGAGGTTGTGGCCTTCGCCCGGGATGTAGCTGATCACTTCGCGCTGGTTGGTCAGGCGGACCTTGGCCACCTTGCGCAGCGCCGAGTTCGGCTTCTTGGGGGTCGTCGTGTAGACGCGGGTGCAAACACCACGCTTCTGCGGGTTCTGTTCCATCGCAGGGACCTTGGACTTGGCCTTCTGCGGTTCGCGACCCTTGCGGATCAGCTGGTTGATCGTCGGCATGAAGCCTTCACCTTTCAAAGTGCGGTTACTTTGCCCCACGCGAAATGCGCGACATGCCGGCAGCCTTGCGGTCACCGGCCATCGCGTCGTGGAGCAATGTTCAGCTCTTGCCCGCCGGAGGTACGAAAGCGCAGCCCCGCGGACGAGCGGCCCCTTACAAGGCGCACGCGGGGCGGTCAACCGCTCCCGCTCGGGAAGGAGCCCCCGCCGCCGGGGTGACGAGGGCTCCTGCGACGATCCGACTAGCCGGCGTAGAGGAGGTTGTCGTTGTGGCTCAGCGAAGTGCGGCCCCAGTCGTAACTGTCCTGCGAGCCATAGCTGTCCGCGGACGGCTGATCGGCCCGGCCGCCCTCGGCAGGCGAGCTTCCCGCCAGTGCGATCTTCTTGCCGCCGCCGCCGCTGCGTCCGGAGGCGTCCGTCTCGACTCCCCGGAAGTCGCCGATCGTCAGCGCCACCAAGTCGTCCAACTGCAGCTGGAAGTCGCTCAGCCGGTCGCCGTTGGTGTCGACCTCGATGATCGTTCCGCCATCAAAGGCCGCATAACGGACTTCCCCGGCCCGCCCGGAGAACGCCCCGGTTCCGATGAACCGGTCGGCCGTGAGCGCCGACAGGTCGATCAGGTCGCTCCCCTTGGTGAAATCGGTGATGACGTCGCGGCCGATGCCGGCTCGGCTGTCCTCGACGGCCCCGAACTGGAAAACGTCGGCTCCCGCTCCCCCGGTCAGCGTATCCGTGCCACGCCCACCGACGATCGTGTCCGCGCCGCCACCGCCGTCGATCACATCGTTGCCGTCGTTGCCGAACAGCTGGTTGGCCGCATCGTTGCCGAACAAAGTGTCGTTGCCCGAGCCGGACCGCGCCTGTTCGATCGTCACTCCGTTTGCGACGGTGAAGCCGCCGTGGATGCCGTAAGCGTAGGACACCCGACCGCCGCCGCCTTGCTCATACTGGAGAGTCGCCGGACGAAGGTCGATCGTCGCGTCGGCCGTTCCATTGTAGACGATCTGGTCGTTTCCACCCGCATCCCAGATCGAGGAATAGAAATTGCCCGGGCCGTTGACGTCCTTGATCGTGTATACGTCGTCGCCGGTCGCCCACTCCTCGTTGACGCCATACTTGTCCTGGATCACGGCGATATCGAGCGGCGCGAGCGTGGCGGCCCAGCCGAAATGCTCCACGTCGGTGCCGGTGAGCCCGCCGGACTTCGGCTGCCCGTAAGGGGATTTCGACCAGCCGTCGTTGTACGACATGATGGTATGGACCTGCTGGCTGAGGTCGAAGTCGCCATAGCCTCCGCCGATTCCGCCGGTTCCGCCGCCGGCGCCGCGCATGATGCTCGACCGGCCGCCATTGTCGTGCGGGTGGGCCATGCCGAGGCCGTGGCCGAACTCATGCAGCAGCGTCGGGAAGTAGAAACCGCCAGGCTGGAGCCCTTCCTCGGTCCAGCGCACGTCGCCCGAGTTGAACTCTGCCTGCCCCTCGTTCTGCTCGTTGGGCGGGCTCATCCGTCCGAGCAGGGACGCGCCGGCGCCGGGCGTGCCGTTGTAGGTGATGATCTTGAAGTCGGCCGCCGAGCGGTCGCCAACCTCCACGAACACCAGGTCCGCAACCTGCTCGTACAGGTCGAATGCGTTGAGGAACGCCTGCTTCTCCCACGCTACGAGTCCCTTGGCGACGATGTTCTCCGTCAGGCCCGGGCTGGTCGGGTTTTCGCTCACGAAGATGTCGCCGGCCTTGGCGAAGTAGACGGTGATGACGTTCTTCCCCTCGATCCCGAAAGGATTGCTGCCGACCCCGGTGAACGCATTGCCGGTCACCCGCGGCCCCTCCTGGCCGTCAGGGTTGCGCGACGTGCGGTCGACCTGACTGCCCCAGTCGAGCGAGTGAAGAGGACTGTCGACGTCATAATAGGGTTGGTAGGTCGCCTTGCCCGTGACGTCGTGGACGAACAGCTCATAGTCTCCGACCGCGTCGCCGGTGGTGCCGTTGGTGCCGTCCTGGTCGAAGGCACGGGCGTTGATGTAATAGGTGCCGCTGGTCTGGGCGGTGAAGGTCAGCAGCGCATCCAGGCCGCTTGGGGTGTTCGGCCCGCCGCCGTCAGCAGTCGTGACCAGGTTGCCGGCTGCATCGAACAGCTCGATATAAGCGTCCGTCAGCGGGGTACCGCCGGGCCCGCCGATCACCGCATATTGGCCGATGTCGTAGGTCTTGCCCGCGACCAGCTCGACCTTGAAGAAATCCTGGTCGCCGATCGTGTTGATGGTCGAAACAATGCTGCCGGCGTCGACCCCAATGGTCGCCGTAGTGCCGATATTGTCCGCGACATTGTCGGGAGTGAGGAGCAGCACGTTGGAGGTGGTCAGCGGCTTGAAGTCGCCGACACCGTCCGCCGGAAAGGCATCATAGCCTTTCGTGCTCGTCGAGAGCCAGGCGGTTTCGGTGGTCAGCGCCGGATTGCTGGCTGCATCTGTGCTCGGTCGTTGGTAGTGCGCGCCGAGCTTCGTGCTCCAGTAGTTCTCAGCGAGCTTTGATTTGTTGACGGCACAGATTGAGCACATCCAAGTCTCTCCTAAATGTATAAGGTCCGGCTTGGACGCGGCGCAGTGAAACCCGCGAACAACTCGTGGTTCGCGAAGTCAGTCACAACAGAATGTACGCAGGAAGCGCAGACCTCGATGCAGGCCCGCCTGATAAAGATTGTTAAGTCTGTGGCGTTTAACAAACTTTTACCCTGTTGTACTGGCGCCGGCCAGCCACCACATTACGAATACAACAGGAATTCGGGTTCACGGCCCCGCGACGGACCGTTGCATCTAACAGGTGAGTTGATGCTCCCGGTCTTGATCAGCGCTTTTGAGGCAGCGTGATGACCTCACCGCGTGCCATCACGAAGTCGACCGTCTTCAGCGTGCGAACGTCGGTGAGCGGGTCGCCCGCTACCGCGATGATGTCCGCGCTCTTGCCGGCTTCAACCGTGCCGATCTCGCTGGCCAGTCCCAGAAGGTCCGCCGCATTCACCGTCGCCGCCTTGAGCGCCTCCACTGGCGGCATGCCGTATTTGACGAGCAATTCGAATTCATCAGCATTGCGGCCGTGCTTCGAGACGCCAGCGTCGGTTCCGAAGGCAATCTTCACGCCCGCCGGATAGGCTTTGGCGAGCGACTGGCCGGTGATTCCGATCCGCCAGTCGATCTGCTTCTTCACGTCCGGCGCATAGGCATTGGGATCCTTGCCGAGCCGCTCCAGATAGCCGTTCACTGTCGAAAGCGTCGGCACATAATAAGTGCCCCCCTGCTTCATCAGGCGGAGGATCTCGTCGTCCATGACGGTCCCATGCTCGATCGAGTCCGCGCCGGCCCGAAGCGCAAGCTTGATCCCGTCGGCGCCATGCGCGTGGACCGCGACCTTGCGGCCATACGCATGAGCGGTCTGAACCAACGCCCGCGCCTCTTCCTCCACCATGCGGGTGGCAAGCCCGGTACCGCTGTTGACGCCGCCGGTCGTCGCGAACTTGATCACGTCCGCGCCCCGGTCGATCTGGCGGCGAACTGTCCGGCGGCAGCTTTCGGCGCTGTCGCACAAATTCTCGGGCGCGGGCAGATGGGCTATCAGATCGTCGTTGAGGCTGCCACGCCCATCCATGTGCCCACCGGTGGTCGAGATGCTGCTCGCCGCGTCGACGATCCGCGGGCCCTGCACCCAGCCGCGCTTGATCGCCTCCCGCAACGCCAGAGTCGCGCCCTCGTCGCCGAGGTTCCGCACCGTGGTGAAGCCCGCCCGCAGCGTCTTTATCCCGTTCCATTGCGCCTCCAGCGCATTCATCTGCGGCTCCTCGCGCATCATCGAGAGGAGGTTGGCTTCTCCGCCCCGGTCGGACGCGAGATGGACGTGGGAGTCGATCAGGCCCGGCAACACGGTCTTGTCCTTGAGGTCGACGAGCGACGCGCCGGGCTCGGGCGCAACATGGCCGTCCCGCACGGCGACAATCCGGCCACTGTCGACGATGATGGTCGACGGCCCGCGAACTGCTTGGCCGGGTACGGCGATCAGTTTTCCGGCATGGATGTAGGTGGGCGCAGCAACAGCGGTCGCGGCGGCGCAACCGAAGACTGCCGCGAAAAGACTTGCTGTCCTGGTCATCACCGTCCGCCCTGAGCTTGCTGAAGGGCCGTACTTGTTCTTGAGCTTGGCACGAAAGGCAAGCAGTCCTTGTCCTTCGGTCAACTGCGCACCCGACCAGGTCAGGACGGAGGGGACAGCGCTACTCCGTGGTCTTGCCGTCCCACTCTTCGTCCGCGTGGCGGCGGTCTGCTTCTTCCTTGGTCGACTGGGTGATCGCGTCCAGATGCTCAGGGGGCCCGTAGAGGGTGTACAGCTTCAGCGGAAGGTCCCCGGTATTGCGCACATTGTGGCGGGCACCGGCGGGGACGACCACCGCGCTTCCGTCCTCGACCGGATAAACATTGTCGTCGACCTTGACCTCGCCGGTGCCGTCCTCGAAGCGGAAGAACTGGTCGCGATCCTCATGGACCTCCTCCCCGATCTCATCGCCGGGTTCGAGGGACATGACCACCAGCTGGAGGTTCTTGCCGGTGTACAGCACCCGCCGGAAATCCTCGTTGGAGACGGTTTCCGCTTCGATATTGTCGTGATAGCCCTTCAAGAGGTCCTCCTGCGACGAGCGCTGCCCGCCTTTACTTGTTGATCTTCTGCAGTTCGTTGAGGTGCTTCTGGACCACGCCGGTCGTCTTGGAGGCATGATCCTTGAGCGGCCCCGACTGGGCCGACGCCAGGAACGAGTTGACCTTCGCCAGAGTTTCTTGGTGCCCCGCCTGCTGATCGGCGAGATATTGTCGATCGAACGCCGCCCCGCTCAGGGTCTTCAATGCATCGACCTTGGTCTGCTTGTCGGCCGGCAGCACGGTCGGGATCGCCGGAGCTGGGCTGATGCCCTGAACAGCTGCCTTGAGTTCGGTTGACGATTTCGTGTGCTCGTCGATCATCATCTTGGCGTAGCTCTTCACCGCCCCGCTCTGCCCCTTCTGCTGGGCCAGCTTGCTGGTCTCGATCTCGAACATGTCCGAGGCGGCAGCGGCGGTGACATAGGCCTCCGCGCCTGCCGAGGTTGCGCCCACCACATTGTCCGCCATGTTCGCGACCCCGGGCTCGTCCACCCCGCCGTCAGGAGTTCCCGCGACATTGTTGGAAACGCTTGTTTCCGATTGGTTGCAGGCAGTCAGGCCGATCGTCAGCACGGCCGCGGCCGCGGTTGCCAGAAGACGCATATTCTCTCCTCGAGGCCGCTATCCGGCCCGCACTGCAGAACCGCAGCGGCGGAGAGACGTTCCCTAGCGCCCGGCGCCTTTCACCAGCTGGCCGCCCTTGATCACGGCATCGACCCGGGTGAGCAACGCGACATCGCGCAACGGATCGCCGGCGACCGCGACCATGTCGCCCAACCGCCCCGGGGCGATGGCGCCCACATCCCGCTCCCGGCCGAGCGCTTCGGCGGCGTTGCGGGTCGCGGCCTGGATCGCTTCCAGCGGGGTCATGCCGTAGGCGACCATCGTCTTGAACTGGCCAGCGGCGGTACCGTGCGGCATGACGCCGGCGTCGCTGCCGAACACCATGCGAACGCCGGCCCGGTGCGCCTTGCGGAAATTGTCGCGCTGGACCTGCGCCACCTCTCGGTCCTTGCGGAGGTTCTCCTCCAGCGCGCCGGTCTTCCTGCCTTCGGACTGCGTGAATTCGGTGTTGTAGATGTCCATGGAGAACCACACCGGCCGCTTGCGCTGCGCCGCCAGCCTGATGCCCTCGTCGTCGACGATGCTGGCATGTTCGATCGTGTCGATGCCGGCGCGGATCGCGGCCTTGATACCGTCGGCACCATGAGCGTGCGCGGCGACCCGCAGACCGAGCATGTGCGCTTCCTGGGCGGCTGCTCGGAGCTCGTCCTCGGTCATCTGCTGCTGACCAGGCTCGGTGTTCTTGGAGAAAACGCCGCCGGTGGCACAGACCTTGATCACCTCCGCGCCATATTTGCGGTTCTCGCGAACCTGGAAGCGGATCGCCTCGGCGCCGTTGACGCCCCGCTCGGTCAGGCTCTTGTACTTTGGCGGAAGCAGGTTGCCGCCGCCGCAATGCCCGCCGGTCGCGCCGAAGCTCCACGTCGCGGGCACGATCCGGGGGCCAGGGTAGAAGCCAGCCTCGATGCCCTGCTTCAGCGCCACGTCGGCATAATCGGACGATCCGAGGTTGCGGACGGTGGTGAAGCCCGCTTCCAGCATCGCCCTGGCGTTGACCACTCCCAGCGTCGGCCAGAAGGCGTCGTTATATTCGAAGCTCTTGTAGCCGCGGATGTACGGGCTTCCAGCCAGGTGCACATGCATGTCGATGAACCCCGGCAGCAGCGTGCGCCCGCTCATGTCGATGTGCCGGACATCGGCGCCCCATCGCACCGTCCGCGCATCGGCGACGGAGGTGATCCGGCCGTCGTCGCCAATGAACACCGCCGGGCTTTCCACCACCTTGCCGGTCAGCACGTCGATCATGCGGTCCGCGGTCACGACCACTTTTTCGGCTTGCGCCGGAGTGGCGATCCAGAGGGCGGCGAAGCCGGCGGCAAGCAGTTTATTCATTCTTCGTCGCTCCCGCGAAAGCGGGAGCCCATCTCCCGAACTGATCGCATGTGAAGGGTTCCCGGACATGGATTCCCGCCTTCGCGGGAATGACGGCACTTCAGATGTGGATTACCCTAGCGTAGGCGCCAAGCACGCTTTCGTGCATCATCTCGGATAGCGTCGGGTGCGGGTAGACCGTGTTGATGAAGTCTTCCTCCACCAGTTCCGCGGTCTTGCCCAGCGTGTAGCCCTGGATCAACTCCGTCACCTCGGCGCCGATCATGTGCGCGCCGAGCAACTCGCCGGTCTTGGCGTCGAACACCGTCTTGATGAACCCCTCGGTCTCGCCAAGCGCAATCGCCTTGCCGTTGCCGATGAAGGGGAACTTGCCGATACGCACCTCGTAGCCCGCTTCCTTGGCCTTGGCCTCGGTCAGGCCGACGGACGCGACCTGCGGGTGGCAATAGGTGCAGCCCGGGATGTTGGAGACATCCATCGTGTGCGGATGAACATCCTTGTTGCCCAGTTCCTTGGCGATGCTCTCGGCGGCGATGATGCCCTCGTGGCTCGCCTTGTGCGCCAGCCAGGGCGCGCCGGTCACGTCGCCGATCGCCCACAGGCCGGGCACGTTGGTGCGGCCGTACGGGTCGATCGTGATCCGCCCCTTCTCGACGCCGACGCCCAGCTCCTCGAGCCCGATGCCCTCGATATTGTGGACGATGCCGATTGCGACGATGGCATGGCTGAACCGCTGCTCGGCAACCTTGCCGTCCTTCGCCTTGATCTTCGCCGCGACCCCCTTGCCGTCGCTGGCGAGGCTCTCGACCCCCGCCGAGGTCAGGATCGTCATGCCCTGTTTTTCGAGGCTCTTCTGTAGCGCGGCGGAGATTTCGGCGTCTTCCACCGGAACGATGCGGTCGAGCATCTCGACCACGGTCACCTTGGCCCCGCAGTCGTTGTAGAAGCTGGCGAACTCGATCCCAATCGCGCCGGAGCCGATCACGAGCAGTTCGCTCGGCATCTCCTCGGGCACCATCGCGTGCCGATAGGTCCAGATGCGCTTGCCGTCGGCCTTGGCGAACGGCAGGTCACGGGCGCGGGCGCCGGTGGCGACGATGATGTGCCTGGCCTGGAGGTCAGTGGTCTTGCCATCGGCGGCAGCGACCTGGAGCTTGCCCGGCGCGGTCAGCCTGCCGGTGCCCATGTGCACGGCAATCTTGTTCTTCTTCATCAGGTGGCCGACGCCCTGGTTGAGCTGCTTGGCAACCGCGCGGCTGCGCCCGACGATCTTGCCGAGGTCCGGCTTCACCTCACCCGTCGCGACCAGTCCGAAGCTGTCGGCGTGGCGCATGTGGTGCAGCATCTCGCCCGAGCGCAGCAGCGCCTTGGTCGGGATGCACCCCCAGTTGAGGCAGATGCCGCCGAGGTTCTCGCGCTCGACGATCGCGGTCTTGAGGCCGAGCTGCGCACAGCGGATCGCCGCGACATAGCCGCCCGGCCCAGAGCCGAGCACGATCACATCAAACTGGTCAGCCATTCGTCATTTCCCCTGCCGCAATCGTTCGCGGCCGATCATTGTTGTCCAGCGCAACAAAGGTGAATTCTCCGGAGGCGACGAGCTTCTCCGCCTCCCCGTCCCGCTCCCGCGCAATCGCCTCCGCCTTCAGCCGAAGCGAGGTCCGCCCCTGCCGCATAAGCTCGACATAGACGGAGCTCATCCCCGACCGCCATCGCGCCCGGAAAGCGAAGCTCGTCGGCCGCCACCAGGATCGCCTTGCCCTTGGCGTGACGCGAAGCGAAAGACCCGCAGTGGAGCCCCATCTGCCCCATCAGCCAGCCGCCGAATACCCCGCCGTACGGGTTGGTGTCGGCCGGCATGGCCGTGGTGCGGATGAGTGGCTCTCCCCTCACGCAGCAATCTCCCGTGAGCCACCACCGAGAACAGCGAATAAGACGCAACTTACAGCGCCGAAAAGAGCGGGCAGAACTAGCACAGCTGGATCAGAGGTCAGATCCCACCCAACAATTGAGGCCATAACGATCAAGAATACGCCGCAGGTTACGACAATCCCTGCGAGGCCGGCAAAGGCTAGCCGCACGACGGCAGCGAATCCGGTTGTCCGCGCCTCTAAGAACCAGGTGAGGAGCAGCGCTAAGAACACGCCCGGCAACGCTAAGCCGGCAAAAACGATCAAGTAAGCTAGACCCTCTGGATCCGTCGCATCCGCAAAGCCTTCGGACACCAAGACCCACCCGATCAAAGCCACAAGAACCAACAGCGGCCCAAAGACAAACGAGATTGCCGCTCTGGTAGGTCGCGTTAGCCTCAAGCCACCAACCCCAGCGGGTTCTCCACCAATGCCTTGAATGCCTTCATGAACCGCGCCCCGTCGGCACCGTCGATGGCGCGGTGGTCGAAGCTGCCGGTGGCGCTCATCACGGTGGCGACGGTCAGCTGGTCGCCCTCGACATAGGGGCGCTTCTCGCCCGCTCCGATCGCCAGGATCATGCCCTGCGGCGGGTTGATGACGGCGTCGAACTGCTTGATCCCGAACATGCCCATGTTGGAGATGCTTGCGGTGCCGCCCTGATATTCATGCGGCTGGAGCTTGCCCTCCTTCGCGCGGCCGGCCAGATCGGTCACTTCGGTCGAGATTTTCGATAGCGACTTGGAGTTCGCATCCGCGACGATCGGCGTAATCAGGCCGTTCGGGATGCTCACCGCCACCGAAATATCCGCGCGGCTGTACTTGATCAGCTGGTCGCCGGCGAAGCTGACGTTGCACTCGGGCACCTCGATCAGTGCCAGCGCCAGCGCCTTGATCAGCATATCGTTTACCGACAGCTTCACGCCCCGGCTGCTCAGCGAAGCATTAAGCTCGCCCCGCAGCTTCAGCAGCGCGTCCAGGCGGACGTCCACCGTCAGGTAGATGTGCGGCACCTGCTGCTTGGACTCGGTCAGGCGGCGCGCAATGGTTTTGCGCATGTTGGAAAGCTTGACCGCTTCGTGCGGGATTTCGGTCTCAAATGCTGGCGCGGGAGCCTGAGGAGCGGGCGCAGCCGCTTGAGCCCGCGGCTTAGCCAGCGCTCCACCCGCAGCCTGGCCAAGATCGGCTCGAACGATCCGCCCGCCCGGCCCGCTGCCCTTCAGCGTCGACAGGTCGACCCCTTGCGCCTGCGCCAGACGGCGAGCGAGCGGCGATGCCTTGATGCGGTCCTGCCCCTCTCCCCGGCCGGCTGATGGCGACTCAGCCGCTGGCTGAGGGGCTGCGGCAGGCGCGCTCGGAGCCGCCGGCGTCTCACCGCCGCTCTGCTGCGGTGGAGCGCTCGTCGGCCCCTTCTCGCCCGACATCCCCTCATGCTCGCTGGCCCGCGCTTCGTCCTTCTGCGGAGCAGGACCAGAAACAGCCGGAGCCGCCGCGGAAGCCGCACCAGCATCCTCCCCCTCAGCGGCAATCAGCGCAATGGCCGTGCCGACCTTCACGCCATCCGTTCCTTCCGCCACCAGGATCCTGGCGACGGTGCCCTCGTCCACGGCCTCGAACTCCATGGTCGCCTTGTCGGTCTCGATCTCGGCCAGGATATCCCCCGACTTGACCTCATCGCCCTCCTTCACCAGCCATTTGGCGAGCGTGCCCTCCTCCATCGTCGGGGACAAAGCGGGCATCTTCAGTTCGACGGGCATGGGGCGCGGCCTCGGGTGAGCGGATGGATCGGTCCGCTCAAAGACCAGCTTCCGATGCCCGTCAAGCTTGCGCTCGCCGCCGCCTTCGCGCACCAAGGCCGCCATGGGGGAAGAGCCAACGCGGACCTATCTGGTCGTGATTGACGACAGCGCCGAAGCCCGCACTGCGCTGCGCTTCGCCGCGCGCCGTGCGGTCAAGACCGGCGGCGCGATCGAGGTGCTCGCCGTGGTGGAGCCCCAGGACTTCGTTCAATGGGGCGGGGTCCAGGCCGCGATCGAGGAGGAACAGCGCCTCCGGATCGAGGCCAGCGTCGCCTCCGCGGTGGGCGAGATCGTCGACGCAGCGGGCATTGCTCCCAAGATCATCGTCCAGGAAGGAGACCGGGTCGACGTGGTGCGGGCACTCGTCGGCACCCGCGACGACATCGCAGCGCTGGTCCTGGGGGCCGCACCGCATGGCGACCCCGGTCCGCTGGTCGCCGACCTTACCGGCCAGGACGCGGGCAAGCTGCCGTGCCCGGTAATGATCATTCCGGGCTCACTCAGCGACGAGCGGCTGGAACAGTTAAGCTAGCTTCTCCCCCAAAGGAGGAGGAGCAAGTCACAAGACCCGCGCCAGCACCTCGCCCAGCGCGACGCACCCTGCCTCATCCTCCGCATCGAAGCGGCCCACGGTCGGACTGTCCAGGTCCAGGACCGCGATCAGCTCGCCATCGCGCACGATTGGCACCACCAGCTCGCTGGCACTCGCCGCGTCGCAGGCGATGTGTCCAGGAAAGGCGTGGACATCCTCCACTCGCTGCACCCGAAGCGTGGCCGCAGCGGCGCCGCACACACCCTTGCCGAACGGAATACGAATGCACGCCGCGCGCCCCTGGAAGGGCCCGAGCACAAGTTCTCCGCCGACGTTACGGTAGAAGCCGGCCCAGTTGAGATCGGGCAGGCTTTCCATGATCAGAGCGGAGAAATTGGCCATGTTGGCGATCGGGTCCGGCTCCCCGGCGACCAGGCTTTCCAGCGCGGCCCGGAGGTCGCGGTAAAGCGTGACCTTGTCCGGGGCCGCGATCTTGAAGTCGTACATTGCGATCTTTCTCTGGCGTCGCCCTGAACTTGTTTTCGGGCCCATCTGTCAACGTTGATTGCAGCGCCGGCGGAGGCATGGATGCTGGATCCAGTTCAGCATGACGGTCAGTAATCCGTCACCCTTCCCCGTCCCGCCTTCACCACGCTCCGCCCCTTCTTGGCATCCACCCGCCTTGCCTTGGCGGCGCGCGAGGGCTTGGTCGGGCGCCGCTTGGCCTGCCGCACATGGGCAGCCGCGATCAGTTCTGCCAGCCTGCGCCGCGCATCTTCCCGGTTCGCCTCCTGCGTGCGGTAGTTACGCGCCGTGATCAGCAGCTCGCCGCCGCTGGTCAGGCGACTACCCGCGAGGCTCTTCAGTTTTTCGTAGGCGTGCGGCGGCAGGCCCAGGCGGAACACGTCGCAGCGCAGCTGGCAGGCCGTGGCGACCTTGTTGACGTTCTGCCCGCCCGGACCGGTTGCCGCCAGGAAGCGCTCGCTCAGCGCCTCTTCCGGGATGATCACTTCGTCAGGCTTCATCGAGCGACGCGCGAATATCGTCGGGCCAATGCTCCGGCAGTGGAGCCGCGACATCGATCGTTGTCTTGCCCTCGCGGGGCACCACCAGCCGGGAGGCATGGAGCAGCATCGCCCCACCAGGGATGCCATAGACCCGATCGCCGACGATCCCCGTCCCGAACGCTTCCCGCGCATGCACGCGTATCTGGTGGGTACGCCCCGTGACCGGACGAAATTCGACCAGCGTCCGACCATCAAGCACTGCCAAGCGGCGCCAGTGGGTCACGGCTTCCTGGCCCTTGGCATCCCCCACCATGCGCCAACCCGCGTCGGCACTCGATCGCTTGGCCAACGGCAGGTCGATGGTTCCGCTTTCCTCGGCGACAGCCACTCCGATCAGCGCAAGATAGCTCTTCTCGACCCGCCGTCCTTCAAACGCCTGCTGCAGATCGGCGCGGGCGCGCGGGTTGCGGGCGAACAGCAGGCATCCGGACGTGTCCTGGTCCAGGCGATGCATGGCGGTAGGCGGCCGCTTGAAGCCGCACTTCAGTTCGTCCAGCCGTCGTTCGATGCTGTCGCCACCCGCTCGCGGCGTGTCGACCGGCAATCCCGCCGGCTTGTTGATCACCAGCGCGTCACCGTCGATGAACAGGATACGGTCGGATAGCATGGCCGTCCCCGTAGCCTGCCCTCCTCAAAGCACAACATTTCCGTTCGTCCGGCGCAGTCGAGGGCGTAAAGCGCCAGAAGACACGGCTTCCAATGTAGGATCGCATCTGCTTGGATGTCGGCGCTTCCCGGCAACGCTCTTTATCGCGGCCCACCCATCTTCCCTCGGCTCGGCGAGGAAAAAGTGGCTTCGTTACCGTGAACATTGTGAACATTGGCAACCCACACTGATGCAGCCGCGCAACGATTCTGCCGGATTCCAGCGCTTTACAGCTTATTAACCTTTGTCCTTCAGATCGGAATGGTTAATGCACGCTTCAGGGCCGTTAAGCCGCCGTAACGCTTTTCGGCTCTCTGAACGGGGGGACAATCATGCGGGTTCTGCTGATCGAGGACGAGCCGACCACGGCCAAGAGCATCGAGCTGATGCTCGGCACCGAAGGCTTCAACGTCTACACCACCGACCTGGGCGAGGAAGGCCTCGATCTCGGCAAGCTGTATGATTACGACATCATCCTGCTCGACCTCAACCTGCCGGACATGCACGGCTATGACGTGCTGAAGAAGCTGCGCACGGCCAAGGTCGGCACTCCAGTCCTGATCCTGTCGGGCCTGAACGAGATGGACTCCAAGGTCCGTGCGCTGGGCTTCGGCGCCGACGATTACGTCACCAAGCCGTTCCACCGCGACGAGCTGGTCGCCCGCATCCACGCCATCGTCCGCCGCTCCAAGGGGCACAGCCAGTCGGTCATCCGCACCGGCAAGCTGGCGGTCAACCTGGACGCCAAGACGGTCGAGGTCGACGGCAGCCGCGTCCACCTGACCGGCAAGGAATATGCGATGCTGGAGCTCCTCTCGCTCCGCAAGGGCACTACCCTGACCAAGGAGATGTTCCTCAATCATCTCTATGGCGGTATGGACGAGCCGGAGCTCAAGATCATCGACGTCTTCATCTGCAAGCTGCGCAAGAAGCTGAGCCTTGCCTGCGGCGGCGACAATTACATCGAAACGGTATGGGGCCGTGGCTACGTCCTTCGCGACAGCAACGAAGCCGAACTGCCGGAAGCCGCCGTCGCCTGACGGGCGGCAAAAGATGGTGAACTGAACCGCCAAGCTAGGCTACAGCTTGGCGATGACTCCGCCGCCGAGAGATCTGGAAGCCGTCACGGAGCCCCCGTCGCCGGCGTTCCGGCCAAGCCTGCCGGAGTCCTATTCCTCGGTCCCGGTGCCCGCTTCCGGCGCCTCTTTCTGGCGCAAGGTCGGAGCCTTCGCGGGGCCCGGCTACCTCGTCGCCGTCGGCTACATGGACCCGGGCAACTGGGCGACCGACATCGCCGGCGGCTCCGCCTTCGGCTACACCCTGCTGTCGGTCATCCTGCTGTCCAACATCATGGCGATGGTGCTCCAGGCGCTTGCCGCCAAGCTCGGCATCGTCACCGGCATGGACCTCGCCCAGGCCTGCCGCGCCCATTACTCGCCACCGGTTCGGATGGTTCTATGGGTGTTGTGCGAGCTGGCGATCGTCGCCTGCGACCTGGCCGAGGTGATCGGCACCGCCATTGCGCTGCAATTGCTGTTCGGCATCCCCCTAGTGTGGGGCGTGGTGCTGACGGCGGCCGACGTGCTGCTGATCCTGCTCCTCCAGCAGCGCGGCTTTCGCAAGCTGGAGGCGTTCGTCATCGCCCTCCTGATCATCATCGCCGGCTGTTTCGCGGTTGAGCTCGCACTGGCCCAGCCGAGCCTCGGCGCCATTGCGGGTGGCCTGATCCCCTCGCCCGAAATCGTCTCCAACCCGGCGATGCTCTACATCGCCATTGGTATTCTTGGCGCCACCGTGATGCCGCACAACCTCTACCTGCACAGCTCGATCGTCCAGACCCGCGCTTTCGGCCGGACGTTCAGGGATAAAAGGGAGGCGCTCCGCTTCGCAACGCTGGACAGCAGCGTGGCGCTGTTCTTCGCGCTTTTCATCAACGCCTCGATCCTGATTCTCGCCGCCGCGGCCTTCCATGGGACCGGGCGCACCGAGGTCGCCGAAATCCAGGACGCCTACTACCTGCTGGCCCCGGTACTCGGCGTTGGCGCGGCCAGCACGCTGTTCGCCGTCGCGCTCCTGGCGTCGGGCCAGAACAGCACCATCACTGCGACGCTCGCCGGGCAGATCGTGATGGAAGGATTCCTCAACATCCGCCTGCCCGCCTGGCTTCGGCGAATGGTCACCCGCCTGCTGGCGATCATCCCGGCGGTGCTGGTCGCGGCCTATTACGGCGAAAGCGGCACCGCCAAGTTGCTGGTGCTGAGCCAGGTCATCCTCAGCCTGCAGCTCCCGTTCGCGGTGGTCCCGCTGGTCCAGTTCACCAGCGACCGCACCAAGATGGGTCAGTTCGTCAATCCGGCCTGGCTGAAGGGTGCGGCATGGCTTATCTCGGCCGTGATCATCAGCCTCAACCTGAAGCTGCTGTCGACGGTCTTCTTCTAGGCATTCGGGTGAAGGGGCGGCTCAGACCTTGAGCAGCCCCCGCCGCTCGACCCCGACCGGCTGCTGGACCATGCGCCGCTCGGGAGGCGCGGCAGTGGCCGTGTCAAACCGCCGCCAGCCGTCGCGGCCAAGGCGCTCGAGCGGCCGGAAGCTCGCCTTGTAGGCCATCCGATCCGACCCCTCGACCCAGTAACCAAGATAGACATAAGGCAGGCCGGAGCGCGCCGCGCGAATGATGTGGTCGAGGATGATGAACGTCCCAAGCCCCCTCCGCGCCTCGGGCCCGGCGTCGTAGAAGCTGTAGATCATGCTCAGCCCGTCGCTCTGCTGGTCCGACAGGCAGGCGCCGACCAGCCGACCGGGGCGCCCGTTCACCGACGGCTCGCGATACTCGACGACATAAGTGCGGACCGGAGTCTGCTCGACCATGTCGGCAAAGTCGTTCTCGTCCATTTCCGCCATCCCGCCGCCGGGATGGCGGATCGCGAGGTAGCGACGCAGCAGTTCAAACTGCTCCTCGGTGGTCCATGGTTTGCAGGCCGTGACTTCGAGGTCGGCGTAGCGGCGGATCAGCTTGCGCTGGGTGGCGCTTGGCTGGAATTCTTCGGCTGCGACGCGGACCGACACGCAGGCCGAACAATCGATGCAGCTCGGGCGGTAGGCGACCGACTGGCTGCGGCGGAAGCCGATGCGGCCGAGCGCCTCATTCAGCTCGGTGGCATGATGCCCCGACAATTCGGTGAACACCTTCCGCTCCATCTTGCCCGGGAGGTAGGGGCAAGGGCTCGGACTGGTCACGAAGAACTTCGGAAAACGAAACGGCGCGCTCACCCGACCACCGGCTCCTGAAGATGGTTACGGAAATGTTTATGCGTCTGTCCAACGCTCTTGGAAAGAGGTGGAGCCATGAGGAAAGTAGTTAATGCGACAGGCTGTGCCGGGATGGGGCAAGGGCTCGCTTGACAGTCAGTCCAGTTCCGCCCGTTCCACCCTGAAGCCGGCATCCTCCAGCCTGCCGATAAGCGCCTGAATCGCCTCGGCATCGCGCGCCTCGCATTCGACTTCGATGATCGTGTCCTTGGCCGGCAGGCGTGAGAAGATCCGCTGGTGGTTTGTCTCAATGATGTTGACGCCGGCCTCGTGAAATTTGGCCGTGATCGCCGCCAGTGCGCCAGGCCGGTCCTGCGCCGCAATCCGCAGCCGGGCGATCCGGCCGCAGCGGACGAGTTCGCGGATCAGCACGTTGGCGAGCAGGTGCGTGTCGATGTTGCCGCCGCACAGCACGGTGCCGACCTTGCGACCTTTGAAGCGCTCAGGTTGAGCGAGCAGCAGCGCCAGCCCGGCGGCACCCGCCCCTTCAACGACGGTCTTCTCGATCGCCACCAGCAGCGCGACGGCATGTTCGATGTCGCGCTCGGCGACGAGCTCGATGCGGTCGACCCGTTCGGCGATGATCCGGCGGGTAAGATGCCCCGGCTCCTTGACCGCAATGCCCTCGGCCAGCGTGTCGCCGCCGATCGCTGTGGTGGTGCCGTCGATGACGTTCTTCATCGACGGGTAGAGTTCCGCCTCCACGCCGATCACCTCGATCTCGGGACGAAGCGTTTTGGCAGCGATGCCGATGCCGGAGATCAGCCCGCCCCCGCCGATCGGGATCACCAGCACGTCGAGTTCCGGCATGTCCGCCAGCATTTCCAAGGCGATGGTGCCGGTGCCGGCAACGATTGCCGGATCGTCGAACGGATGGACGAAGACCAGGCTTTCCTTGCCCTCCATCTCGCGGGCGAGAGCATATGCATCGTCGAACCGCTCGCCGTGGAGGACCACCCGGGCGCCATGCTCCTCGGTCTGCATGACCTTCACCGTCGGCGTGTTGGTCGGCATCACAATGGTCACTGGAATGCCGAGCCGGCGGCCATGGTAGGCGACCGCCTGGGCATGGTTGCCGGCCGACGCCGCGATGACCCCGCGGCGGCGCTCGTCGTCGGTCAACTGGAGCAGTTTGTTGAGCGCGCCGCGCTCCTTGTAGGCGGCAGTGAACTGGAGGTTCTCGAACTTCAGCCAGATTTCGGCGCCGGTGATCTCGGACAGGGTGCGGCTCTTCAGCATCGGGGTGCGCAGGACGGCGCCCTCGATGCGCGTTGCGGCGGTGCGGATGTCGTCGATCGTCGGCGGCCTGGTCGTCATGATCAGGCGCGTAGCCCTTCCCCGCCGGGCAAACAATGCTAGGCAAAGGCCATGAACGGAACCGCCCTCTTGCTTGCCACAGCCGCTCTGCTGGTGCCCCTTTCCGCCGCGAAAGCGGACACGTTGGTCACCAATGTGCGAGGGGTGCAGGTCGCATCCGACGGAACCCTGGATCGCTTCACCGGCCTGCTGCTCGACGATGGCGGCAAGGTGAAGCAGGTCCTTCGTGGCGAGCAGCTCAAGCTGCCCGGGGGGACGTCAGTGGTCGACGGGGGTGGGCGGACCCTGCTGCCGGGCCTGATCGACGCGCATGGCCATGTGATGGGCCTCGGCCAGGCGCTGACCCGGCTGGACGTGACCGGAACCAAGTCCGTCGCAGAGCTTCAGCAGCGGCTGCGCGACTATGCGGCGAAGAACCCGGACCTGCCCTGGATCACCGGCCGCGGCTGGAACCAGGAGATGTGGCCGGGCAAGCGCTTCCCGACCGCGGCCGACCTGGACGCCGCCGTGCCTGACCGGCCGGTGTGGCTGGAGCGGGTCGATGGGCACGCATCGGTGGCGAACAGTGCCGCCCTCAAGGCTGCAGGTGTGACCGCAGCAACCAAGGCACCGGCGGGCGGCAAGATCGAGCGGGACAAGGCGGGCCGGCCGACTGGCCTGTTCGTCGATGCCGCAACCGCTCTGATCGACGGAAAGGTCCCTCCCGCTCCTCCAGCCCAGCAGGAGGCGGCGCTTCTTGCCGCCCAGGCATTGCTCCTGGAGAACGGCCTCACCGCCGTGGGCGACATGGGCACGTCGGCGGAGGACTGGCTGGCGATGCGGCGACTGTACGACGGTGCGCGGCTGCAAGTGCGGATCATGGCCTACGGCGGCGGCATCGAAAACTTGCTGGCGGTGGCCGGGACTGAACCAACGCCGTGGCTGTACGGCGACCGGTTGCGGATGGGCGGGGTCAAGCTCTACTCCGACGGCGCGCTGGGGTCGCGTGGAGCCTGGCTCAAGCAGCCCTATGCCGACGCTCCGACGCGTGGCCTGGCCCTGCTCACGCCGCAGGAACTCAGGCGGCAGGCCGGCATCGCGGCCGCGGGCGGGTTCCAGCTTGCCGTGCACGCCATTGGCGACGCTGCCAATGCCATGGTTCTCGACAGCTACGAGGCGCTCGGCAGCGCGCAGGGCGACAAGCGCTGGCGGGTCGAGCATGCGCAGGTGGTGGACACGGCCGACCTCAAGCGCTTCGCTGCAGGCAAGGTCATCCCGTCGATGCAACCGGTCCACCAGACCAGCGACCGGACGATGGCTGAGGCGCGGCTCGGTCCCAAGCGGCTGGATGGCGCTTACGCCTGGCAGACGCTCGACAAGAGCGGAGCGCGGCTGGCGCTCGGGTCCGATTTCCCGGTGGAGCATCCCAACCCCTTTCACGGGCTGGCGGCGGCGATCAGCCGACAGGGGCTGGACGATCAACCCACGGGCGGCTGGCGGCCTTGGGAGCGCATGACTTTCGCCCAGGCTCTTGGTGGATTCACTCGCGATGCGGCATGGGCAGGTTTTGCCGAGACGAAGGTCGGCAGCCTGGAACCAGGGAAATGGGCGGACTTCATCCTGGTGGACCGGGACGTCGCGGCCGTTACGCCTAACGAGCTCGCTCGGACGCAGGTGCTGCAGACCTGGATCGCGGGGAAGAAGGCTTGGGAGCGCACCGCTACGCCGGGCGTCGGGCAAGCTCGATGAGCGTTCCCGGAGTGAGGATTTGCGGCAATTCCCGCACCGGTCGCCCTGGCGCATACCACAGGTAGAGCGGCACGCCGGCCCTGCCGCGGCTTTCGAGGAACCGGGTGATGGCCGGGTCGCCGTTGGTCCAATCGCCGGCCAGCACTTTGACCCCGGCCGCGCGAAAGGCGTCGCGAACCGCGTCCCGATCAATTGCGCCGGCTTCGTTGACCTTGCAGGTGAGGCACCAGTCGGCGGTGAAATAAACGAACACCGGTCGCCCGCGCCGCAGATGGTCGGCAACGCCGGCTTCGCTCCATGGCTCGGCTCCCGCGAGGCTTCGGCCGGCGGAACTGGCGGGCTGCGCATCGATTGTCAGCACCGCCGCCGCGGCAATGCCGAGCGCTGCGGGGACGGCGACCAGCGCGACCGCCCGGCCCCGTCGTTGCCACAGCCCGGCGGCCAGTAGCACCAGCGTCAGCAGGACCGCCGCCAGCACTCCCGTCGTCAGCGTCGGCTCGCCCCCCTGCCGCCACAGCAGCCATAGGCAGCCGGCCGCGGTGGCGGCCATCGGGATCGCGAGAATGCGTTGGAGACGCTGCATCCAGGGTCCGGGGCGCGGCAGGCGCGAGCGAAGTGCGGGAACGAAGGCGACCAGCAGGAACGGCAAGGCGAGCCCCAGTCCAAGCCCCGCAAAGACCAGCACCGCTGCGGCTGCCGGGAGCAGCAGCGCGGAGCCGAGCGCCGCGCCGAGGAACGGCCCCGCGCAGGGTGTCGCGACGAAGGCCGCCAGCGCACCGGTTGCGAAGCCGCCGCGCGGGCTGCTCTCGCCGCCGACCACCGGCAAGCGGAAGGCGCCGAGCAGGTTGAGCGTGATCACCACCGTCAGCAGCAGCAGCAGCAGGATGGTGCGCGGGTCCTGCAGCTGGAAGGCCCATCCCGCCGCGCTTCCCCCGGCACGCACGGCGAGCAAGGCCACACCCAACAGACCGGTCCCAACGATCGCTCCGAGCGTGTAGGCCAGTGCGTCCTTGCGAGCCGCTTTCTCCCCCGCGCCCGCCCGAGCAAGGCTAAGCGCCTTCAGCGCCAGGATCGGGAACACGCACGGCATGAGGTTGAGCAGCAAGCCGCCGGCCACGGCGCCGATGAGCGCCAACAGCGCCGCCAACGCCACGCGCTCGCTGACCGGTGACCCGCCTTCCGGAACAGGGCCCGGGCGAGCTTTGAACCACAGGCCAGGCTGGCCCTCGCCCAGCGCGAGAACACCGGCGAAGGTCTCCGGCGCGCTTCCTCTCGCCGGCAGTTCGGCGACCAGAGTATCTCCGGTGCGGCGAAAACGCTGGGGGGCGGCATAGTCCACCGACCCGTCGGTGGCCGGATAGACGTAGGTCTCGCCCACGGTAATGGAGTGCGGCAGCGGAATGGCGACCCGCAGAGTTGTCCCGTCGGCTTGTAGCCGCGCCGGTGAGCCCAGCGGGCGTGGCAGGCGCCGGCGCCATTCGTCGAAGCGGCTCTCAGAGGTGGCACCGGCCGACCCGATCGGGACGTCGAGCGCCAGCGCGCCCTGCTCGGGAACGCAGATCTTGTCGGTGCAGGCAAGCCACTGCGCACTGGCCCTGACCGGCAAGGCCCCGGTCGCATCGGCAGGCACCCGGAGGCGGGTCAGGATGGCGTAGGGCCCCTTGTAGACATAGTTCATCAGCCCCGCGATCGTTAGTCGGGTCGGCACCGGATAGCGCAGCGGGCCGACCGACGCTCCGCGAGGAAGCTGCCAGTCGATGCTCATCGGCTGCCCGGCATCGCCCGGATTGAGCCAATATCCGTGCCATCCCGGTTCCGGAGTCATCAGAATGGCGAGGTCGACCTCGCGCCCGGGGATGACCGGGCCGTCGACGACCAGCTGCGGCGTGATCGCCGTGGAACCCGTCGAACGCAATTGTGCGGCTGCGGGCGTGGAGAGCAGCGCGAGCAGGAAGGCCAAGAGCCGGAACATCGATGCGCGCTTTACCGTCATTGCGAGCCGAAGGGGAAGCGATCCAGTTTCAACTTCGAGAGCCACTGGATCGCATCTCTGCGCTCGCGACTACGCTAACCTAATCCAAATTCGGCCGTAGCCAGCGGGTGGCCGTCTCCACGTCAACACCGCGCCGTTCGGCGTAATCTTCGAGCTGGTCCTGCCCGATTTTGGCGACGCCGAAGTAAGCGCTCTCCGGGTGCGCAAAGTAGAAGCCGCTGACCGCCGAGGTCGGAAGCATCGCGAAGCTCTCAGTCAGGGTGACGCCGGACGGCTCGCCGCCGAGCATGTCGAACAGCACGGGCTTGAGGCTATGGTCCGGGCAGGCCGGGTAGCCGGGGGCCGGCCGGATACCGGTATAATGCTCACGGATGAGGTCCTGGTTGGACAGATGCTCTTCCGCATATCCCCAGATGCTGGTGCGGACGTGGTGGTGCAGCCGCTCGGCAAACGCTTCGGCCAAGCGGTCCGACAGCGCCTTCAGCATGATGTCGCTATAGTCGTCGTTGGCCTGCCGGAAGCGCCCGAGGTGCGGCTCCATGCCATGGATGCCGACGGCGAACCCGCCGATCCAGTCCTCGCCTTCTTCGACGATGAAATCGGCCAGGCACATGTTGGGGCGGCCCTCGCGCTTCTTCACCTGCTGGCGAAGGAACGGCAGGCGGGTCTCGTGATTACCGGCAAGGACGTACACGTCGTCACCATCGCGGCGGCAGCGCCACAGGCCGACGGTCCCACGCGGGGTCAGCCAATGCTCGGCGATAATTCGGTCGAGCATCGCTTCGGCATCGTTGAAAAGGCTGCTGGCGCTTTCGCCGACCACCGGATCCTCGAGGATCGCCGGGTAGTTGCCGTGCAGTTCCCATGCGCGGAAGAAGGGTGTCCAGTCGATATGCGCGCGAAGGTCGCGCAGCGGCCACTCGCCGAAGCTATGCAGCCCAGGTCGGGCGGGCGCCGGGGCCTTGCGCTCCGGGTCGACGCGCAAGCGGTTCGCCCGCGCTTGCTCCAGCAAGGCAAGGTCTTGCGCGCCGCGGCCCGCTCGGGAATCGCGCAGCGCCTGGTAATCGTCGGCGGTGCGAGTGATCAGCTCGGCCTTCTGCGGGCCATCGCTGACCAGCGCCGAGGCAACGCCCACCGCCCGGCTTGCGTCCAGCACGTGGATCACCGGTCCGCTATAGGCCGGAGCGATGCGCAACGCGGTGTGCGCCCGGCTGGTGGTCGCGCCGCCGATCAGCAGCGGCATGCTCATCGCCGCTCGCTCCATCTCGCTCGCGACCGTCACCATCTCGTCAAGCGAGGGAGTGATCAGCCCGGACAGGCCGATCATGTCGGCGCCATTCTCGTTCGCCGCCTCCAGAATCCTGGTCCACGGTGTCATCACGCCCAGGTCGACGACCTCATAGCCGTTGCACTGCAGGACCACGCCGACGATGTTCTTGCCGATATCGTGGACGTCGCCCTTGACCGTCGCCATGACGATCTTGCCCTTGCCCTTGGCGCCCTCGTCCTTTTCGAGTTCGATGAACGGCAGCAGGTGGGCGACTGCTTTTTTCATCACCCGGGCGGACTTCACCACCTGCGGCAGGAACATCTTGCCCGACCCGAACAGGTCGCCGACCACGTTCATGCCGTCCATCAGCGGACCTTCGATGACCGCGATCGGACGCGACGCTTCCAGCCGGGCCTCTTCGGCATCCTCAACGATATGAGCGTCGATGCCCTTGACCAGCGCATGCGCCAGCCGCTGACCAACCGGCCAGCCGCGCCATTCGGCGGCGGCCTTTTCCGCCACCGGATCGCTGCCCTTGAACCGCTCGGCAAGTGCGATCAGCCGCTCCGTCGCATCGTCGCGGCGGTCGAGGATCACGTCTTCGCAGGCGTCGCGAAGCTCCGGATCGATCGCGTCGTACACGTCAAGCTGCCCGGCGTTGACGATCGCCATGTCGAGCCCGGCGGGAATGGCATGGTAGAGGAACACCGAGTGCATGGCCCGGCGCACCGTCTCGTTGCCGCGAAACGAGAAGCTGAGGTTCGACAACCCGCCGGAGACATGGGCCCTGGGGCAGCGGCGGCGGATCTCCCGCGTCGCCTCGATGAAGTCGAGCGCGTAGCGACGATGCTCGTCGATCCCAGTGGCCACGGCAAAGACGTTCGGATCGAAGATGATGTCTTCGCCGGGAAAGCCGTTGGAGGTCAGCAGCTTGTAGGCGCGCTCGCAAATCTCGATCTTGCGCGCCGCTGTGTCGGCCTGGCCGGTCTCGTCGAACGCCATCACGACCGCCGCGGCGCCGTAGGAGCGGCAGGCGCGGGCCTGTTCCAGGAACGGCTCTTCGCCTTCCTTGAGGCTGATCGAATTGACGATCGGCTTGCCCGAGACGCACTTCAGCCCGGCCTCGATCACCGTCCACTTGGAGCTGTCGATCATCACCGGCACCCGGGCGATGTCGGGCTCCGCGGCAATGCGCTTGAGGAAGGTGGTCATGGCAAGCTCGCTGTCGAGCAAAGCCTCGTCCATGTTCACGTCGACGATCTGCGCGCCGTTCTCGACCTGCTGCCGAGCGACTTCCACCGCGGCGTCATAGTCGCCGGCAATGACCAGCTTCTTGAATCGCGCAGAGCCGGTCACGTTGGTGCGTTCGCCGATGTTGACGAAGGCGGTGGCCGCGCTGGCGGCGAGGGACTTGTCCTGTTCACTCATGTCTAGGCTGCCAGCACCATCGGTTCCAGCCCGGCGAGGACCGTTCGGCGGGAAGCAGCCGGGACGGTACGCGGCGTGCAATCGCGCACCGCCCCAGCGATCGCGGCGATATGCGCTGCGGTGGTCCCGCAGCAGCCGCCAACGATATTGATCAGTCCTTCGTCCGCCCACTCGCGGACCTGCGCCGCGGTTTCTTCCGCCGCTTCGTCATACTGGCCGAGTTCGTTGGGAAGCCCGGCGTTCGGGTAGGCCATGATCAACGTGTCGGCCTGCCTTGCCAGAGCCGCCAGATGCGGCCGGAGCTGGGCCGCTCCGAACGAGCAGTTCAGGCCGATCGTTACCGGACGGGCGTGGCGGACGCTAGCCCAAAAGGCTTCAACCGTGTGACCGGACAGGTTGCGCCCGCTAAGGTCCGTCAGCGTCATGGAGATCATCAGCGGAAGCTCGCGGCCGAGCACCCGTTCCGCCTCCAGCGTGGCCATGATCGCGGCCTTGGCATTGAGCGTGTCGAAGATCGTCTCGATCAGGATGAAGTCCACGCCGCCTTCGACCAGCGCATCCACCTGCTCGCGATAGACCGTCTTCACTTCGTCGAAATCGACCTCGCGGAAGCCTGGATCGTTGACGTCGGGCGACAGCGACAAGGTCTTGTTGGTAGGGCCGAGGCCCCCCGCGACGAACCGGCGTCGGCCGTCGCGCTCGCCGTAGCGGTCCGCAACGTCGCGGGCGATCCGTGCCGCCGCGCGGTTGATGTCGCCAACCAGATGCTCGGCGTCATAATCGGCCTGGCTGATCCGGTTGGCGTTGAAGCTGTTGGTGCCCAGCACGTCTGCGCCGGCCGCCGCATAGCCGTCGGTGATCGCCTCGATCACGTCCGGTCGGGTGAGGCAGAGCAGGTCGTTGTTGCCCTTCTGGTCCTTGGCGAGATCGAAGGTACCGCGATAATCGCCCGCTTCCAGTCCGACGTTCTGGATGGTGGTCCCGAACGCACCGTCCTTGATCAGCACCCGCTGCGCGGCGGCTGCGCGCAGTGCCTCGGCAACGCCCTGTCCCAGGCTGGCAGAGAGGCTCATCGGGCCACCGCCTTGGCACGAACGCCCAACAGGTGGCAGATTGCGTAAGCCAGCTCGGCGCGGTTAAGCGTATAGAAGTGGAAGTGCCGCACCCCGCGGGCGTATAGCTGGCCGCACAGTTCGGCGGCGACCGTGGCAGCAATCAGCTGGCGCGCGGTCGGGTGATCGTCGAGGTCTTCAAACATGGCATCCATCCATTCGGGGATCGCCGCACCGCACTGGCCCGCGAAGCGGCGGGTCTGGGCGACGCTGCTGACAGGCAGGATGCCCGGCACGATCTCCGCGGCGATCCCAGCCGCGGCCGCGCGATCCTGAAAGCGGAGGAACGCCTCGGGCGAGAAGAAGAACTGGCTGATCGCCCGGTCGGCGCCCGCGTCCACCTTGCGTTTCAGATTATCAAGGTCGGCTTCCGGGCAACTCGCCTGCGGGTGGACTTCCGGATAACATGCGACCGAAATCTCGAACGGCGCTACCTGCTTGAGGCCCGCGACCAACGCCGCCGCATCGGCATAGCCGTCTGGGTGGGGCTGGTACGGCGTGCCGGGAACGGGTGGATCGCCGCGCAGCGCGACGATGTGGCGAACGCCGGCCTCCCAATATGCCCGTGCAACCGAGTCGATCTCCTCCTTGGTGGCGTCGACGCAGGTCAGGTGCGCGGCCGCGGCAAGATCGGTCTCGCGGACGATCCGCTCCACCGTCGCATGGGTCCGCTCGCGGGTCGACCCGCCCGCACCATAGGTCACCGAGACGAAGCGCGGGGACAGTGGGGCCAGCGTTTCGATCGACTGCCACAAGGTCTGCGCCATCGCGTCCGACTTGGGCGGGAAGAATTCAAAGCTGACCGCGATGTCGCCGCAAGCGTGGGCGAACAGGGGCGCCGGATCAGAGTACGGAAATGGGGCCAGCGCGGGGAGGGTCATGCCGCCCTCCGTACCTGGCGCAGGTCCGGCACGCGCTCTCCGGCCCACAAGGTCACCGTCAACTCGCCGCCGGCAAGCTGGTCGATCTTGCTCGGCTGGAGGCCGGCCGCCTCGATCCACCCGAAGATGGACTCGTCCGCAAAGCCGAGACGCGCATGCTGAGCGCGCTCGCGCAACTCCTCCCGATCGTGAAGTGCGAAGTCCACGATCAGCAACCGTCCATCGGGTGCGAGCAAGCGGGCGGACTCGGCAATGGCTGCCGCGGGGGCATGGGCATAGTGAAGGACCTGATGAAGGAGGATGACGTCCGCGCACTCGTCGGGCAGCGGAAGAGCGTACATGTCGCCTTGCCGAAGGCTCGAGGCGATCCCGGCCGCCTGCAGCTTGGCACGGGCAAGCCGGAGCATCTCGGAGGACTTGTCGATGCCGACCGCGCTTTCGGCGCTCGGGCCGAACAGTTCGATCATTCGGCCGGTGCCGGTGCCAATGTCGACCAGCCGGCCGAGCGGCTCGGAACCAAGGGCTCGGGCGATGGCCTGCTCCACTTCGCTTTCGGCAACGTGAAGCGAGCGGATCGAGTCCCATTCCTCCGCATGTGCCGCGAAATAGCGTTCGGCAGCTTCGGCACGATCGTTCCGCACAGCGGCCAGGCGAGCCTCATCGGCCGCAAAGACCGCGGCCGTCTGCGACTCGCCGGCAACATCGGTCAGGGCGAATAGCGCGTCGGTGAGAGCCGCCTGGCCGAGCGCAAGGAACACCCAGCTGCCTTCCTTGCGGCGCTCCACCAGGCGGGCGTCGGTCAGGATCTTGATATGACGAGAGACCCGCGGCTGGCTCTGGCCCAAGACCTGCGCCAGCTCACCGACGGACAATTCCATCTCGCGTAGAAGCGCGAGAATCCGCAGCCGAGTCGGGTCCGCCAGGGCCTGGAACAGTTCGGCAAGAGGAAGGTCGCTGGAGAGCGTTGGGGGCATCATTTAAGGATATAAAGATATCTTTATATCGTCAACGCACTCTCTTGCGCTGGAAGCATGATTCTCCGTTCGTCGCATTTGACGATTGCGTGACGGCACGTGCTTACCTAAATCCGCCCGCTGGCCTGACCGCAAATATGCGGCGGGTCGAGCAGTGCCGCCGGGTGGCGGCACCACTGATAGGGATGGACGATCATGAACAAGATTGCTCTCACCGCCGTTGCGGTCCTCGGTCTCGGCCTTGCTGCTTGCCAGGACAATGCCGCTGACAACGCTGTTTCGACCGAGAACACGATCGAGACCGAAGCTGCCGCCGACACCAATGCGGCTCTGAACGCGACCGACAACCTCGGCGCCACCGCCGACAACGCGCTGGACGCTGCCGGCAACGCCGTCGAGAACGCCGGCGAAGCCATCGAGAACGCGGCTGAGGACGTAGCCAACGGCCAGGACAACGTCGCGGGCCAGTAAGCCCCAGACGTTCGTCGCTGACGAAACAGGAAGGGCCGTCCGGGCAGCCGGGCGGCCCTTTTTGCATGCCTGCTCGAGGGTTGCCGGGCGGCAGATGCGCGAGCGAGGCGAAACGGTTTGGATAAAGAAAGGCCGGAGCCCGAGGGACGCCGGCCTTTCTGAGTTGGGGTAGGCAGTGAGCACGGGCAAAGCCCGCGCTGGACGTTGGACCGGCTCGACCAGCCTGAGGGCGGTTCGCCTGGCCAGCCGAACTTCGCCGAGTCCGGGACTAGCTCGCAGACCTGACGGTCTGTTGCGCTAGCCCCGGCCGGTTCGTTAGAAGTCCATTCCGCCCATGCCGCCCATGCCGCCGCCGGGCATTCCGCCCATCGCCGGCTTGTCGTCCGGCATCTCGCTGACCGCCGCTTCGGTGGTGATGAGCAGGCCCGCGACCGAGGCCGCGTCCTGGAGCGCGGTGCGGACGACCTTGGTGGGGTCGATCACGCCGGCAGTGACGAGGTTCTCGTAGGTGTCGGTCTGGGCGTTGAAGCCGAGCGAGGCATCGTTGCCCTCGAGCAGCTTGCCCGAGATCACCGCACCATCGTGACCGGCGTTGGCCGCGATCTGGCGGACCGGCGAGTAGAGCGCCTTGCGGACGATATCGACGCCGCGGGTCTGGTCGTCATTCTCGCCCTTGAGACCCTCGATGGCCTTGGTCGCGTAGAGGAGAGCGGTACCGCCGCCAGGGACGATGCCTTCCTCGACCGCGGCGCGGGTGGCATGGAGAGCGTCGTCCACGCGATCCTTGCGCTCCTTCACCTCAACCTCGGTCGAACCGCCGACCTTGATCACCGCCACACCGCCGGCCAGCTTGGCGAGACGCTCCTGGAGCTTCTCACGGTCGTAATCGGAGGTGGTGACTTCGATCTGCTGGCGGATTGCCGCAACGCGACCCTCGATGTTCTCGCGGGTGCCGGCGCCATCGACGAGAGTGGTGTTGTCCTTGTCGATGGTGACGCGCTTGGCGGTGCCGAGCATGCCAACCGTGACGTTTTCGAGCTTGATGCCGAGATCCTCGGAGATCATCTCGCCGCCCGTGAGGATCGCAATGTCCTCGAGCATCGCCTTGCGGCGATCGCCGAAGCCCGGAGCCTTGACGGCCGCGACCTTGAGGCCGCCACGCAGCTTGTTGACGACCAGCGTGGCCAGAGCCTCGCCCTCGATGTCCTCGGCAATGATCAGCAGCGGGCGGCCCGACTGGACGACCGCTTCCAGGATCGGGAGCATCGCCTGCAGGTTCGACAGCTTCTTCTCGTGGATCAGGATGTACGGGTCGTTGAGCTCGACCTGCATCTTTTCCGGATTGGTGATGAAGTAGGGCGACAGGTAGCCGCGGTCGAACTGCATGCCTTCGACGACGTCCAGCTCGAACTCGAGACCCTTGGCCTCCTCGACGGTGATGACGCCTTCCTTGCCGACCTTGTCCATCGCCTCGGCGATCTTCTCGCCGACTTCGCGGTCGCCGTTGGCCGAGATGATGCCGACCTGGGCGATCTCGTTGGAGCCGGCGACCGGCTTGGAGCGACCCTTGAGGTCCTCGACAACCCGGGTGACCGCAAGGTCGATGCCGCGCTTCAGGTCCATCGGGTTCATGCCGGCCGCGACCGACTTCATGCCCTCGCGGACAATCGCCTGGGCGAGCACGGTGGCCGTGGTGGTGCCGTCACCGGCGATGTCGTTGGTCTTGGAGGCCACTTCGCGCAGCATCTGCGCGCCCATGTTCTCGAACTTGTCCTTGAGCTCGATCTCCTTGGCGACCGTGACGCCGTCCTTGGTGATGCGCGGTGCACCGAAGCTCTTGTCGATGACGACGTTGCGGCCCTTGGGACCGAGCGTCACCTTGACGGCGTCGGCGAGGATGTCGACGCCCTTGAGGATGCGTTCACGCGCATCGCGGCTGAATTTCACGTCCTTGGCTGCCATCTGGCTACCCTTTCCGATTTCGAATGTTCACAATGTTCACGGTGACAAGCGCGGTTTTGCGCAAGTCGAAGAGGTCAGCCGACGATCCCGAGGATGTCGCTTTCCTTCATGATGATGAGGTCTTCGCCATCGACCTTGACCTCGGTGCCCGACCACTTGCCGAACAGGATGCGGTCACCGGCCTTGACGTCCATCGGGGTGATGGAGCCGTTCTCGGCGCGGGCGCCCGAACCGACGGCAACGACTTCGCCTTCCTGCGGCTTTTCCTTGGCAGTGTCGGGAATGATGATCCCGCCCGCGGTCTTCTCTTCTGCCTCGACGCGGCGAACGAGAACGCGGTCGTGAAGCGGCCTGAAAGCCATGTGCTAGCCCCTCTGTCTCTCTTGGGTTGATGTTGGCCGTTGGCACTCAAAGTAGGCGAGTGCCAGCGATGGCCGGCATATGGGTGGGGCAATCCAACACGTCAATGGCGCGTTCAGGCAGGGATCAGCCGCAGTCTACCTCGCCACAGCCAACGCCAGAGCAGCAGCGCGGCCGCGAACACCAGTCCCACCGCGAGGCCAATCCACACCCCTGTTCCGCGCAGCGGGGTATAAAGGCCAAGCCAGACCGCGAGCCCGAACCCCGGCACCCAATAGCTGAAGATGGCGATCATCATCGGGATGCGGGTGTCCTGGAGCCCGCGCAGAGCACCGGCTGCGACCGCCTGGGCTCCGTCGAACAGTTGAAAGGCGGCGGCGACCACCAGGTACTGGACCGCGAAGCCGACCATCAGCGCATTCTCCGGGGCGGCCGGATCAACGTACAAGCGCAGCACCGTGCGTGGAAAGCCCCACATCAATACGGCGGTGAAAGCCATGAAGCCGATCCCCAGCACGATCCCAATATTGCCTGCGCGGGTAATCCACAGGCGGTCGCCCGCGCCATAGGCCATGCCCACCCGGATGGTCGTCGCCTGGGCGATTCCGAACGGCACCTGGAAGGCGAGTGCGGCGAGCTGAAGCGCAATGGTGTGCCCCGCCAACTCCGCCTCGCCGATCCGGCCCATGAGGAAAGCGGCGCCGCTGAACAGCCCGGCCTCGGCCAGGATGGTCCCGGCAATCGGCAGCCCGATGCGGAGCATCTGACGCAGGCGCTGCGTCTCGGTCCTCCACCATCGGCCCCACAAGGCGAAGCGCCGTAGCCGGCGGTTTGACTGGATGACGATGACGTAGGCACCAAGCATGGCGAAGCTGGTGATGACGCTGGCGATCGCGGAGCCCTGCAGGCCGAGCGCCGGCAGGCCGAAGTTGCCGAACACCAGGGCATAGTTGCCGAGTGCGTTCACCGCGACCGCAAACCCCGCGATTGCGGTCGACACGGCCGGTCGGCCGAGAGCAGAGACCGTGTTGCGGAGATGGCTGGACAGGACCAGCGGGATCATCGTCCACATCAGGACGAGGAGGAAATCCCCCGCCATTGCCGCGACACGCGGGTTCTGCCCTGTCGCCAGCATGATCGTCTCGCCGGTCATGCAGACGCCCATCCCGACGAGCCCACTCAGCACCGACAGCCACACGCCCATGCGGAATGTCCGCCGCACTTCGCGGACGGCGTGCCGATGACGGCCAAGCTCGGCCGCCATGATCGCCGAGGCGGCGCCGACCAGCCCACTCATCGCCCACATCAACAGCCCGGAGAGGGACACGCTGAGCGAGGAGGCGGCGAGTGGTTCCGGCCCAAGGCGGGCGATGAAGATGACGTCCACCGCGTAGATCGCCATCTGCAAGAGGTTGGTCCCGACCAGAGGCAGGGCGAGGCGCAGGGTCGCCCGAAGCTCGTCCCGCCAGGACGCGGGCGCATGGGCGAGGACGGCGGGCATGGGGCGGCACTAGCCGCCGCAATCGCCGCCGTCACCCCGGACTCCGCGAGGCCCGCCTTTCCTCTTCTTACTCCGAGAAAGGCGCAGGCGCTCGCTGGGGCAGGCCCGGCGCGATGGGCTCTCGTTGGTCGAATTTCTCTTACCTGCGATTGAACGCTCGGCTAGCCACGGGCCCAAGCAAACAAGGGTTCTGACAACGATGCGTATCCTGAAGGCGATCTGGAAGCTGCTGGTCGGCGTCAAGGACGCATTGGTGCTGCTGCTGATGCTGCTGTTCTTTGGCGGGCTGTACGCGATCCTGTCGGCCCGCCCGTCCCCAACGTTCGGCAGTGGCGTGCTGGTGATGGACCTCAAGGGAAGCGTGGTCGAGCAGCCCGCGGCGGCGGACCCGTTCAGCCTGATGGGCGGGAGCAGCGGCCCGAAGGAATATTCGCTGCGCAACCTGCGGCTGGCGCTGCTCGAAGCCAGGGACGACAGCCGGGTCAAGGCGGTGGCGCTGGATCTGGACGCGTTCGTCGGCGGCGGCCAGACCGCCATGGCCGAGTTGGGCGAGGCGATCGATGCGGTCCGCAAGTCGGGCAAGCCGGTGCTGGCTTATGCCACCGGCTATACCGACGACAGCTACCAGCTGGCGGCCCATGCGTCCGAGGTGTGGATCAACCCGCTCGGCACCGTGCTGCTGCGGGGGCCTGGCGGCAACAACCTCTACTTCAAGGGCCTGCTCGACAAGTTGGGAGTCACCGCCAACGTGTACCGCGTCGGCACCTACAAAGCGGCGGTCGAGCCGTTCATCCGCGAGGACATGTCGCCCGAAGCGCGGCAGGACGCGCAGGCGCTGGCATCTTCGCTGTTCGAGACCTGGCGCGACAACGTCCGGATGGCCCGGCCCAAGGCCGCGCTTGACGCCTATCTGCGCAACCCACTCGCGGTCGCGCAGGCAGCGGGCGGGGACTTTGCAGCGGCGGCGCAGCGGGCCGGGCTGGTCGACAAGGTCGGCGAGCGGCATGCATTCGAGGCCAGGCTGGCCCAGCTTGGCGGGGCGGACAGCAAGGCGCGCGGCGGGTTCAAGCGGATCAAGCTCGACGCCTATGCCGCGGAACGGCTGGACGCTTCGCCCGACGGGCCGATCGGCCTGGTCACCGTCGCCGGCACCATCGTCGACGGCAAGGCGCCGCTCGGCACAGCTGGCGGGGATAGCATCGCGGAGGCGATCGACAAGGCGGTCCGGGCCGACAAGTTGAAAGCGCTGGTGGTGCGGGTCGACAGTCCGGGCGGCGCGGTGCTCGCCTCCGAACGCATCCGCCAGGCCCTGCTCCAGGCCAAGGCGAAGGACATCCCCGTCGTGGTCTCGATGGGCAATGTCGCCGCATCTGGCGGCTACTGGATCGCCACTGCCGGCGATTTCATCATGGCCGAGCCGTCGACGGTCACCGGATCAATCGGAGTGTTCGGGATCCTGCCGAGCTTTCAAGGCTCGCTGGAGAAGCTTGGGCTGGGCGCCGACGGGGTGAAGACGACTGCGCTGTCGGGCGAGCCGGACCTGCTCAACGGCCCCTCCCCCGAAGCCTCCCAGCTGGTGCAGATGGGCGTTGAGAGCATCTACCGCCGCTTCGTAGGCATCGTCGCGCACAACCGCGGCCGGACCCCGCAGCAGATCAACCAGATCGCCCAGGGCCGGGTATGGGCCGGCGGAACGGCGCGGCAGATCGGGCTGATCGACGGCTTCGGCGGGATGGACGATGCGATCGCCAAGGCGGCGCAGCTGGCCAAGCTCGGCGACGAGCGGGAGGTCACATACCTCGAGCGGCCGAAGAGCTTCACCGAGCAGATGGCCGAATTCCTCCGCGGCGAGGAAAGCGACGAAGGCGCGGCGCCGGACGCCTTTGCCGGCCTGGCGGGAAGCGCGAACCGCGAGCTGTTCGCCGCGATCATGGAGGCGCGGGCGGTGCTGAACGGCCCGACGCTGCAGGTCCGCTGCCTGGAGTGCCCGCCGGTCGTGCCCGTCCGGGTCGCGGCAAAGGAACTGGGTCTGGTCGAAAGGCTGCTGGGCTGGTTGAGCTAGCCCTGCGCCCCGGCCAGGCCCCGGCGCGCCTAGATGTGGATCGGCTTGCCAGTCACCGCCATTGCCGCCTCCTTGAGCGCTTCCGAATGGGTGGGGTGGGCGTGGCAGGTGTAGGCGATGTCCTCGCTGGTGGCGCCGAACTCCATCGCCTGGGCGGCCTGGGCGATCATGGTGCCGGCCAACGATGAGATGATCCACACGCCGAGCACGCGGTCGGTCTTGGCATCGGCGATGACCTTGACGAAGCCGTCCGGCTCACGGTTGGTCTTGGCGCGGCTGTTGGCCATCATCGGGAACTTGCCGACCTTGACCTCGCCAGCCTTGCGCGCGTCCTCTTCGGTCAGCCCGACGCCGGCGATTTCCGGCATGGTGTAGACGACCGAGGGAATCACGGCGTGGTTCACGATCCCGGTCTGGCCGGCGATATTCTCGGCCACCGCGATACCCTCGTCTTCCGCCTTGTGGGCGAGCATCGGGCCGGGGATCACGTCGCCGATCGCCCAGATGCCGGGAACGGCGGTGCGGAAGCTGTGGTCGGTCTCGATCTGGGCGCGGTTGTTGACCTGCAGGCCGGCCTTGTCGAGGCCAAGGCCATCAGTGTTGGGACGGCGGCCGATAGAGACGAGGACATGGCTGGCCTCGATCGTCTCGGCCGCGCCGCCCGCTGCGGGTTCAACCGTCAGGGTGACGCCGCTGCCGTTCGCCTGCGCGCCGGTGACCTTGGTGCCGAGCTTGAGCTCGAAGCCCTGCTTCTTGAAGATCTTGTTGGACTCCTTGCGGACCTCCGCGTCCATGCCCGGCAGGATCTGGTCGAGATATTCGACGACCGTGACCCTGGAGCCGAGGCGCCGCCAGACGGAGCCGAGTTCCAGCCCGATCACCCCGCCGCCGATGACGACGAGATGCTCCGGCACCTCCGGCAGCTCGAGCGCGCCGGTGGAATCCACGATCCGCTGCTGGTCGACGTCAACGCCTGGCAGCGGGGTAACCGACGAGCCCGTGGCGATGACGATGTTCTTGGCGCGGACGGTGCGGTCGCCGACGCGGACGGTGTCCTTGCTTTCGAAGGTGGCGAGACCCCTGAGCCATTCGACCTTGTTCTTCTTGAACAGGAATTCGATGCCCTGAGTCAGGCCCTTGACCGCTTCGAGGCGGGTCCCGTGCATGGCGCCCAGGTCGAGCGTGACGTTGTCCGCCTTGATGCCCCACTTCGCCATGGTGCCATGCGCGGCTTCCTCGAACAGTTCGGAGGCGTGGAGCAAGGCTTTGGACGGGATGCAGCCGACATTGAGGCAGGTGCCGCCAAGCGTCTCTCGGCTTTCCGCGCAGGCGGTCTTGAGGCCAAGCTGGGCGGCGCGGATTGCGGCGACGTAGCCGCCGGGGCCCGCGCCGATTACCAGAACGTCGAAGTCGTAGTCACCGTCAGCCATTACAAACTCCGTATGCCCTGAGCCTGTCGGAGGGCTGGTTTTCTTGTTTCGCCTTCGATCAGAAGGACAGGGCTTCGACAGGCTCAGCCCATACGGGTGTGGGTGCGTTTACAGATCGATCAACAGGCGCGTCGGGTCCTCGATGGCTTCCTTGATGCGGACGAGGAAGGTGACCGCCTCACGGCCGTCGACCAGGCGGTGGTCGTAGCTGAGCGCCAGATACATCATCGGGCGGGCGACGATCTGGCCGTCCCTGACCACCGGCCGCTCCTCGATCCGGTGCATACCGAGCACTGCCGATTGCGGCGGATTGATGATCGGCGTGGAGAGAAGCGAACCGAACACACCGCCGTTGGAGATGGTGAAGGTACCACCCTTCATGTCCTCGGCCGTGAGAGCGCCGTCTTTGGCCTTCTTGCCATAGCCGGCGATCGCTTGCTCGATCTCTGCGAAGCTCATCCGGTCGGCGGAGCGGATCACCGGCACCACCAGGCCCTTCGGCGCGGAGACGGCGACCGAAACGTCGAGATAGTCGTGATAGACGATTTCATCGCCTTCGATCCGGGCGTTGACCGCGGGCACATCGCGGGCGGCGAGTGCCACCGCCTTCACGAAAAAGCCCATGAAGCCGAGGCGGATACCGTGCTTCTTCTCGAACAGGTCCTTGTAGCGGGTGCGGGCGGCGATCACCTCCGTCATGTCGACGTCGTTGAAGGTGGTCAGCAGCGCAGCGGTGTTCTGCGCTTCCTTGAGCCGGGTCGCGATGGTCTGGCGCAGGCGCGTCATCTTGACCCGCTCTTCCTTGCGCTCAGCGGAAGAAGCGGACGGCTGCGCCGGTGTAGCCTGCCCGGTCTGGGCTCCCGCCTCCGCGGGAGCGCTGGGCGCCTTCGCCGTCGCCGCGGCGAGCACGTCTTCCTTGGTCAGCCGCCCGTCCTTGCCGCTGCCGGTGAGCGCCGCCGGATCGACGCCGCTTTCCTGCACTGCGCGACGGACTGCCGGGGACAGGCGGAGGGCGGCGGCCTGGTCGTCCGTGAGGTCACGTTGCTGCTGCGGAGCGGCTGCTGCAGGCGCAGCGCTCTCAGCCGCTGGCGCCGCTGCCTGGCCGCCGGCCTGTGCCCGGGCACCCGCGTCCTCGCCGATGGTCGCGATCACCGCGCCGACGTTGACCGTGTCGCCTTCCGCCACCAGAGCTTCGCCGAACCTGCCGGCGACCGGGGACGGAACCTCGATGCTGACTTTGTCCGTTTCCAGACTGGCAACCGGCTCGTCCACGGCAACGGCATCGCCCGGCTTCTTGAGCCATTGGCCAAGCGTCGCTTCGGTGATGCTCTCGCCGAGCGCGGGGACTTTTACTTCGATACCCATGGTTCTCGTCTCGTCCTCAGCTTGCGGCCTTACCGGCCTTGCGCACGGTATCGGCCGCATTGTCCGCTGCGGCGGCCTTGGCCTCGCCCGTGCCCAACGCAGCGGCCACCAGCGCCGCCTGCTCGGCAACGTGCCGCTTGGCAAGGCCCGTCGCGGGCGAGGCGGCGGCGGAGCGCCCGGCAAAGCGGGGACGCAGCCCATGGCCGCTTTCGTTCAGGCACGCCTCGATGAACGGCTCGACGAAGAACCAGCTGCCGTTGTTGCGGGGCTCTTCCTGAGCCCACACCAAGTCCTGCAGGTTCGGCATCGCCCGCAGGCGCTTGACCAGCGGCTCCGACGGGAAAGGGTAGAGCTGCTCGACCCGGATGATCTCCACGTCGGTCAGCCCGGCGACATCACGCGCCTCCATGAGCTCGTAGCCGATCTTGCCCGAACACAGGACCAGACGCTTCGTCGCGCCTTCCGCCGGCGGGTTGAGATCGGACAACAGCCGGCGAAAGTGGCTTTCCCCGGTGAAGTCGGCTCGGCTCGACACCGCCAGCTTGTGGCGCAGCAGCGACTTGGGCGTCATCACGACCAGCGGCTTGCGGAAATCGCGGAGCAGCTGTCGCCGCAGCAGGTGGAAATAGTTGGCGGGGGTGGTGCAGTTGACGACCTGCATATTATCGTCGGCGCACAGCTGCAGATAGCGCTCGAGCCGCGCCGAGCTATGCTCCGGCCCCTGCCCCTCGTAACCATGCGGCAGCAGCAGGACGAGCCCGCTGGCGCGCAGCCACTTGGCCTCTCCACTGGCTATGAACTGGTCGATGATCACCTGCGCGCCATTGGCGAAGTCGCCGAACTGCGCTTCCCAGAGCACCAGGGTGCGCGGGTCGGCCAGGCTGTAGCCATATTCGAAGCCGAGCACCCCGAACTCGGATAACGGGCTGTCGCGTACCTCGAAGCGTCCGCCTTCCATCGTCTGCAGCGGAATGAACTTCTCGCCCGTTTTCTGGTCGGTCCAGGCGGCGTGGCGATGGCTGAAGGTGCCGCGGCCGCTGTCCTGGCCGGACAGGCGGACGTTGTGCCCCTCGGCCAGTAGGGTGCCGAACGCCAGCGCCTCGGCAGTCGCCCAGTCAAAGCCGCTGCCGCTCTCGAACATCGCCTTCTTGGCGTCGAGGATGCGCTGCAGCGTCTTGTGGACCGTGACCCCCTCCGGAACGGTCGTCAGCACTCTCGCGGCCCGATCGAGCTGTTCGTCGGTGACGCAGGTCTGGATGTTGCGGCGGCCTTCGACCGGCTCGTCGGGACGGTTGAGGCCCGCCCAACGTCCTTCGAACCAGTCCGCCTTGTTCGGCAGGTAGCTGGCCCCCGCCTCGAACTCGCCTTCCAGATGGTCGACGAACTGCTTCGTCCGAGCATCGATCCAGCCCTGGTCGACCACGCCTTCCGCCACCAGCCGGTCGCCGTACAGCTTGCTGACCGGCGGATGATTGCGGATCGCGTCGTACATCAGCGGCTGGGTGAAGCTCGGCTCGTCGCCTTCGTTGTGGCCGAAGCGGCGATAGCACCACATGTCGATGACAATGTCGCGGTTGAATTGCTGGCGGAACTCGATGGCGAGCTTGCAGCAGAAAGTGACCGCTTCGGGATCGTCGCCATTCACGTGCAGGATCGGCGCCTGGATGCCCTTGGCGACGTCAGACGGATAGGGCGACGAGCGCGCGAACTGCGGCGACGTGGTGAAGCCGACCTGGTTGTTGATGACGAAATGCAGGCAGCCCCCGGTGCCATAGCCGGGCAGGCCGGAGAAACCGAGGCACTCCCAGACTACGCCCTGGCCAGCAAAGGCCGCGTCACCGTGGAGCAGCACCGGCAGGACGGTGTCGCCATGCTTGTCGCCGACGATGGTCTGCACCGCGCGGGCCTTGCCGAGCACGACCGGGTTCACCGCCTCCAGGTGCGACGGATTGGCCTGCAGTGACAGGTGCACCTTGATGCCGTCGAACTCGCGGTCCGAAGAGGTGCCGAGGTGATATTTGACGTCGCCCGAGCCGCCGACATCGTCCGGATTCGCGCTGCCGCCCGCGAATTCGTTGAAGATGGCGCGATAGGGCTTGCCCATCACGTTCGCGAGCACGTTCAGCCGCCCGCGGTGGGCCATTCCGACGACCACCTCGGTGACTCCGAGCTGCCCGCCATATTTGATCACCGCCTCGAGCGCCGGGATCATGCTTTCGCCGCCGTCCAGGCCGAAGCGCTTGGTGCCGACATACTTGCGGGCGAGGAATTTCTCCCACTGCTCGCCGTGTATGACCTTTTCGAGGATCGCCTGCTTGCCCTCGGCGGTGAAGCTGATCGCCTTGTCGCGGCCTTCCATCCGTTCCTGAAGGAAGCGGCGCTCCTCCAGGTCGTTGATGTGCATATATTCGAGACCGACCTTGCCGCAGTAGTTGGCCTGGAGGATGCGGACGATCTCTCGGACGGTGGCCTGCTGCAGGCCGAGGGTTCCGCCAATGTAGATCGGGCGGTCGAGGTCGGTGGCGGTGAAGCCGTGATATTCCGGCGTAAGGTCGGCGGGGAGATCGCGCTTGGCAAGGCCGAGTGGGTCGAGGTCGGCGGCAAGGTGCCCCCGTACCCGGTAGGTGCGGATCAGCATCATCGCGCGGATGCTGTCCTCCGCGGCGCGGCGGATCGCGGCTTCGTCGGTGACCCCGGAAGACTTGGCCGCTTCCCTTGCCTTAGAAGCGACCTTCTCGATGGTCGCCTCTGTGGGATCGAGCCCGAGATTGACGTCGTCGAGCACCGCCACCGGCCAGTTCGGCCGCTGCCAGCTTGGTCCCTGCTCGGTCTCGTACAACTCGTTCATCTCAACCTCGCACCCCCGCGAAGGCGGGGGTCCAGACCTCATCAACAACTCCTGCGGCAGCAGGAAGGCCGCTGTGCGGCCTGTCTAGGTTCCCGCCTGCGCGGGAGCACAGCCCTAGCCCTTCAACAGCTCCGTCAACGTGCGGCCAAGCTCAGATGGGCTCGGGGACACGCGAATGCCAGCGGCTTCCATCGCGGCGATCTTCGATTCCGCATCGCCCTTGCCGCCGGAAACGATCGCGCCGGCATGGCCCATGCGGCGGCCGGGAGGCGCGGTGCGGCCGGCGATGAAGCCGACGGTCGGCTTGCTTCGGCCGCGCCTGGCTTCGTCGGCGAGGAACTGGGCGGCTTCTTCTTCGGCCGCGCCGCCGATTTCGCCGATCATGATGATCGACTTGGTTTCGTCGTCAGCCAGGAACATCTCGAGCATGTCGATGAACTCGGTGCCCTTGACCGGGTCGCCGCCGATGCCGACCGCGGTGGTCTGGCCGAGGCCCTCGTTGGTGGTCTGGAACACCGCCTCATAGGTCAGCGTGCCCGAACGCGAGACCACACCGACGCTGCCCTTGGAGAAGATGTTGCCCGGCATGATGCCGATCTTGCACTCGTCGGGCGTCAGCACGCCCGGGCAGTTCGGCCCGATCAGCCGCGACTTGGAGCCGGAGAGAGCGCGCTTGACCTTGACCATGTCGAGCACCGGAATCCCTTCCGTGATGCAGACGATCAGCGGCACCTCGGCGTCGATCGCCTCCAGGATCGAGTCCGCGGCGAAGGGCGGCGGAACGTAGATGACGGACGCGTCCGCGCCGGTCTTCTCGACCGCTTCTTCGACGGTGTCGAACACCGGCAGGTCGAGGTGGGTCGTCCCGCCCTTCCCCGGAGTCACGCCGCCGACCATCTGCGTGCCGTAGGCGAGCGCCTGTTGCGTGTGGAAAGTGCCGGTCTCACCGGTCATGCCCTGCGTGATGACGCGGGTGTTCTTATTAACGAGGATGCTCATGAGAAATCCTTAAGCCAGCGAGCTGTCGATCTGCTTGCAGGCCTCCAGCAGGCCCCTCACTTCGCCGACGCTGACCTGAAGGTTCTGCTTGGCCTCCTCGTCGAGGTCGATCTCGATCACCTCCTCCGCGCCGCCGGCGCCGATGACCACCGGCACACCGACGTAGAGGCCGTCGAGGCCGTACTTGCCCTCAACATAGACCGCGCAGGGCAGAATGCGCTTCTGGTCGCCCAAATAGGCTTCGGCCATGGCGATAGCGCTGGTGGCCGGAGCGTAATAGGCCGAGCCGGTCTTCAGCAAGGCCACGATCTCGCCGCCGCCGCCGCGGGTGCGCTTGACGATCGCGTCGATCTTCTCCTTCGACGACCGGCCCATCTTGACGAGGTCGTCGACCGGAATGCCGCTGACGGTGGTGTAGCTGGTCACCGGAACCATCGTGTCGCCGTGGCCGCCGAGCACGAAGGCGTTCACGTCCTTGACCGACACCTTGAATTCGTCGGCGAGGAAGTGGGCGAAGCGAGCCGAGTCCAGCACGCCCGCCATGCCGACCACCTTGTTGTGCGGCAGGCCGGAGAATTCGCGGAGCGCCCAAACCATCGCGTCGAGCGGATTGGTGATGCAGATCACGAACGCGTCGGGAGCCTTGGCCTTGATGCCCTCGCCTACCGCCTTCATCACCTTCAGATTGATGCCGATGAGGTCGTCGCGACTCATGCCCGGCTTGCGGGCGACGCCGGCGGTGACGATGATGACATCCGCCCCGGCAATGTCGGCATAGTCATTCGAACCGGTGACCTTGGCATCGAAGCCTTCGATCGGTCCGCACTGCGACAGGTCGAGTGCCTTGCCCTGGGGGATTCCTTCGACCACGTCGAACAGGACGATGTCGCCCAACTCCTTCTGCGCGGCGAGGTGGGCCAGGGTGCCGCCGATGTTGCCGGCGCCGATCAGCGCGATCTTCTTGCGAGCCATTGGGGTGACGCGTCCCTTGTTCATGTGGAGTCCGGCCCGGGCGGGCGGAATGTGCCGCGCGCTCTAACCGGTGAGAGCAAAAGGGGCAACCCGATGAACGAACGCCTCAGGGATCGTTCAGCGCCTTTCAGGCATTGATCCAGTTATGAAACATGCACTTCTTGTTGCGAGCGCTGCGGCCCTCGCCTTCACCGCGGCTTCGGCCGTAGCCAAGCCCGGCAACGGGCATGGCGATCACGCAAAGCATGCCAAGCATGGCAAGCATGTCGATCATCGCGCCATGGGCCATTCGGGCTATGGCGTCGGCAATTGCCCGCCAGGTCTGGCCAAGAAGGGCTGCATGCCACCGGGACAGGCCAAGAAGCTGGCGCGCGGCCAGCGCTACGTGTCCAGCTACGGCTACGACCGCTATGCCTACAACCGCCTGCCCTACGACCTGCGGCGTCAGTATGACCTCGATGCGGACGACCGTTATTACTACAACGATGGCTATCTGTATCAGGTCGATCCCAGGACGCTTATCGTCCAGCAGGTGATCAGCGCCCTGCTTCGCTGACCCGTTTCGCAGACTCACAGGAGGCCGTTCGGACGAGAGTTCGGGCGGCCTTTTCGTTGAGGGCGTGCGCCTTTCAGGCAGCGGTCCCATGTCCTTCGGCGAGGTAGTCGGCGCTTTGCATCTCCTCCAGGCGGCTGACTGTGCGCTGGAATTCGAAGGCACCATGGCCCGCTGGATAAAGGCCGGCGGGCTCGGCATCAGCGGCGGCGAGAAGTTTCACCTTGTGCTCGTAGAGTGCGTCGATCAGCGTCACGAAACGGGCCGCCTCGTTGCGCTTCTCGGGGCCGAGCACCGGGATGCCGACCAGGATCACGGTATGGAAGCGCTGGGCGATGGCGAGATAATCGGCCGCGCCGCGAGCTTCGCCGCACAGCCGCTTGAACGAGAAGACGGCGACGCCCTTTAGGCTTTTGGGCACATGCAATTCGCGTCCGCCGCCGACCTCCAGTTCTTCGGTCGGGACATGCGCCCGGTCTTCGACCGGATAGTCGGTCAGCCGGAAGAAGGCTTCGCTCAGCGCGGCGGTGGCGACCGGACCGTTCGGGACATGCCACGTGCCCACCCCCTTCAGGCGGTCGAGACGGTAGTCGGTCGGGCCGTTGAGCTCGACCACCTGCAGGCGCTGCTCGACCAGCGCGATGAACGGCAGGAACAGCTCGCGATTGAGACCGTCCTTGTAGAGATCACGCGGCCGGCGGTTGGACGTAGTAACCACCGCCACACCCTCGTCGAGCAGAGCGGTGAACAGCCGCGACAGGATCATTGCATCGGCGGTATTGTTGATCACCATCTCGTCGAACGCGAGCAGTCTCGCCTCGGACGCAAGCTCCCCGACCAGCGGCGGGATGGGGTCACCGTTTCCATTCGTCCGGATGCGGCGCAGGCGCTGGTGGACGTCGAGCATGAAGGCATGGAAGTGCACCCGCCGCTTTCGTTCGGCTGGAATGTGGTCGAACGCCAGATCCATCAGCATCGACTTGCCGCGCCCTACCCCGCCCCACAGGTAGACGCCGCAAACGTGCTGCTGCTTCCGTCGGAACAGGCGCGTGAGCAGGCCTGAGGACTCGGCCAGGTCGCTGGCAAGGCGGCCCAGTGCCTTCACCGCCCGCGCCTGGTCGGGATCGGCCTTGACCTCCCCTGCCCTCAGCAACTCCTGGTAAGCGGTCTCGACCGGACCAATCATGCGCGGTCGCGGAGGCGCTTCAGGGTGCCGGTGAAGCTGTAGCATGGCTCGCCCTCCTGCCTGACCACGCCCTGGAGGAACGCCATGCTGCGGGTCTGGCGGACGAGTTCGACATGGGCGTCGAGCGGCAATCCGGCCCGGCCGCGTGCAACGAAGTGGGTAGTGAGGTCGAGGGTGACGTAATGACCTTCGCTCATCCCGGCGCAGCGGCCAGCCGCGAACAAAGCCATGTCGATGAAGCTCATCACCGCGCCGCCGTGGATCGATCCGCCGAGATTGAGATGGTGGTCCTCCACCTGCATGCGGCAGATGCCGCGGCCGGGGCCGTCGGGGCGGAAGAGGAGCTTGCCGGTGGCGGCTGCAAAGCTGCCGCGCGGGAACTCGCCGTAGCTGAGCCAGCCGGGGTTGCGGGGGTCGGGAGCGGCGCCCGTGGGGCGGTTCGGGACGTCGTCCATGTGCGGTGGGTTAGTGGGGGATGTGCGGGGGTGCAACACGGCAGCTTCTCCCCCGTGGGGGAGATGTCGTGCGGAGCATGACAGAGGGGTAAGGCGCACCCCTCCGGCGCTTCGCAACCTCCCCCAAGGGGGAGGAGCAAGGTACTAAGCGGCGCGCTCCGCGATCAGCTTCTTGGTTTCCGCGATTGCCTTGGCCGGGTTCAGCCCTTTCGGGCAGACATTGGCGCAGTTCATGATGGTGTGGCAGCGGTACAGACGGAATGGGTCCTCCAGCTGGTCGAGCCGCTCGCCGGTCATCTCGTCGCGGCTGTCCGCCAGCCACCGATAGGCCTGAAGAAGGATCGCTGGCCCAAGGAAGCGGTCGCCGTTCCACCAGTAGCTCGGGCAGCTTGTCGAGCAGCAGGCGCACAGGATGCACTCGTACAGGCCGTTGAGCTTGTCCCGATCGTCCGGCGACTGCAGCCGTTCCTTGCCCGAGGGCGCCGGGGTGGCGGTCTTCAGCCACGGCTGGATCGAGGCATATTGCGCGTAGAAATGGGTGAAGTCGGGCACCAGGTCCTTGATCACGTCCATGTGCGGAAGCGGCGTTATGCGCACCTCTCCCTTGATGTCCTCGATCGCTGTGGTGCAGGCGAGGCCATTGCGGCCGGCCATGTTCATCGAACAGGAGCCGCAGATGCCTTCGCGGCAGGAGCGGCGGAAGGTCAGCGTGGGGTCGATCTCGTTCTTGATCTTGATAAGCGCGTCGAGCACCATCGGGCCGCATTCGGCGGTGTCCACCTCAAAGGTGTCGTAGCGCGGATTGGCACCGCTATCCGGATCGTAGCGGTAGATCTTGAAGCTCTTGACCTGCCCCTTAGGGGCGTCGGACTTGAATGTCCGTCCCTTGGTGATCTTGCTGTTCTTGGGAAGCGTGAACTCGGCCATGATCCATCCTGTGCGTTGCGGCCGAGATAGTGGCCGGTTCGCCAATTGGCCAGCCCTTGGCTAAGGCCGCGTGCATCGACAATTATGAACCCGACTGAATGATCCGTATCGCCTTCCTGGCCATTGCCCAGGCTCATCAGATCTTCCATTGGCTCCCGGCCGCGCTCCGCCTGGCGAAGGAGCCGGGCGTAGAAGTGCACGTCCTGTCCGCAAGCAGGTCGGCGCTGGCGCTAATCCGCGAATTTGATCCGGACCGCTCGCTGCACCTCAAGCGCATCTTCGTGCCGTCGTTGCGGCGCGACGGGCTGTTCAGCCCGCCCAAGCGGATCTGGGCGCTGATCTACCACCTGCGGCTGATCAATGGCTTCGATGCGATCGTCACGACGGAGCGGACCAGCAGCATCCTCAAGCGCATGCCGGGCTTCACCGCGCCGGTGATCCACATGATGCATGGTGCCGGCGACCGGGCGCGCGGCTACAACCGCAAGCATCGCTTCTTTGACCTCACCCTGGTGGGCGGGGAGAAGAACAAGGAGCGGCTGGTCGCGCGGGGCTTGCGGACCCCCGAGCAGGTCAAGGTAACGGGCTATGCCAAGTTCGAGATCGTCCCGCCGGCGCGCCAACTCTTCGACGACGGGCGGCCGATTGCGCTCTACAATCCGCACTTCGATCCCAAGCTGAGCTCCTGGCATCGCCACGGCCGCGAGGTGCTGACTGAGCTTGCCCGGATCGACGGCTGGAACTTCATCGTCGCGCCACACGTGAAGCTCAGCGGCGGGCCTCGCCTCACCGCGCCCACAGCAAACGTCCTCGTCGATCCGGGGAGCATGCGCTCGATCGACATGAGCTACACCAGCGCGGCGTCCGTCTACATCGGCGACGTGTCGAGCCAAGTGTACGAGTTCATCCGCCAGCCGCGGCCGTGCATCTTCCTCAACCTCGACCGGGTCGAATGGCAGGATGACGAGCATTACGCGCACTGGAAGTTCGGCCAGGTGATCGAACAGGCGGCCGAGCTGGGGCCGGCGCTGAACCGGGCGGCGGAGTTGCAGCCACAGTTCGAGCCGGTGCAGCGCGCGGCGCTCCAGCGCTCGATCGACCCCTCGCCAGTTCCCGCATCCGAGCGGCAGGCGGCAGCGATCCTGGAGTTCGTCCGCACCCGTCGCGGCTGAAGCCGCTCACTCGCGGGCGTGCGGCTCAGCCTTGTCGTCGTCTAAGTCGACGATCTTCTTGAGCGGCGCAAGCACGACCAAGGTGACGAACGCGGCTATGGTCAGCATCACCGCGACGTCGATGCTGCCGACCCCGACCGCAACGCCGATTGCGCCGGTGACCCACAGGCTGGCCGCGGTGGCTGTGCCACGGACGCTTTCCTTGACCTTGAGGATCGCTCCGCCGCCGATGAAGCCCATGCCGGTGATCAGCCCTTCAATGACTCGCGCCATCGCACCGGGATCGTCGCCGGCCATGCCCTCCACTGCCTGGATGAAGCCGCAGGTCGCGACCGCCACGAGCGGGAAGGTGCGAAGCCCGGCGCTGCGTTCTTCCTTTTCGCGGTTCCAGCCGATCGGAAGCGCCAGCAGATAGGCGATGAGCATGGCGGCAAGGTGCGGCAGGACGTTGAACTCTTCGGCCCCGAGCAGCTCGGTCACGCGGCAGCCTTTGCGGCTGCGAGCACCTCGGCGGCGTGGCCCGGCACCTTGACCTTGCGCCAGCAGCGGAGGACGCGGCCGTCGCCGGCGAGGAGGTAGCTCGCACGCTCCATGCCCATGTACTTGCGGCCGTACATCGACTTCTCCACCCAGGTGCCGAACGCGTCGCTCACCGCTCCGTCCAGGTCCGACGCCAGCGGCACGGCGAGATCATACTTGGCGATGAACTTCTCATGGCTCTTCATCGGATCGCGGGACACGCCCACCACCTTTACGCCGGCGGTGGCGAACTCGGGGGCCAGCGCGGTGAAGTCCTGCGCCTCTCGGGTGCAGCCGGAGGTATCGTCCTTGGGATAGAAGAACAGCACCAAGGGGGCGCCGGGAGCGGCAAGGTGGATCGCCTTGCCATCGCTGCCGGTGATGGTGAGGTCCGGTGCCTGGCCGCCTTCTTCGATCATCGTTCTTCCTTAACCCTGTTCCAAAGCTCCGCGATCCTGTGCCGCGCCGCGTCATGGGCCGCAAGCAGTGCGTCCCAATCAGGGTAGCCGCACAGGGAGGCGACCAAGGGCCGGCTCTGCTCGTGCGGGTCGAGCGCGCCCGGCGAGACCAGCCGCATCACGACCAGCATGCGGCTGAGCAGGCGCAGGTCCGGATCGGCCTGGGCATCCACGAGCCCCGCCTCGTGCAGTGCGGCAATCGCAACTTCGAGGCGGGGGTCGAGCCCGGCGTGGGTGGTCAGTTGCAGGGTGTGGGTCGCGAACTCGAGGTCGACCAGCCCGCCCGGGCCGAGCTTGATGTCGAGCGGCCCCGCGGGCGGCTTGTGGCGCGCCATGTCGAGCCGCATCGCCGCCGCGTCGGCGCGAGCCTTGTGCGGATCGCGCGGGGTCTGGAGGATGTCGCACACCAGCCCGCGCACTTTCGCGCGCGCGGCGTCCGAGCCGGTCAGCGGCCTTGCCCGGCACAGCGCGAGATGCTCCCAGGTCCACGCCTCGCGTCGCTGATAGTCGGCAAAGGCCTCGAGGCTGACCGCAAGCATTCCCTGCGTGCCCTGCGGCCGAAGCCTTGTGTCGACCTCGTAGAGCGGTCCGGCGGCGGTCGGGACGCTGAGCGCGGCGACCATCCGGCTGCCCAGACGGTTGTAATAGTCGGTCGCGCTGAGCGGGCGCGGGCCGTCAGAGCGGCTCCCCGGCGGCGCGTCGAACAGCAGGATAAGGTCCAGATCGCTGGCATAGGTCAGCGCGCGCCCACCCAGCCGGCCCAGCGCCAGTACGACCAACTCGCCATCGGCGATTCGGCCATGAGCGCGGGCAAACTCGCGCTCGGTTGCCGCAGCCAAGGCAATGACCGATGCCTCGGCAAGGTCGCTATAGCCTTCCGCCACCTCGATCGGATCGCGATGAGCGGCGATCAGCTGCACGCCCAACGCGAACCGGCGCTCCCCAACCATCCTCCGGACGCGGTCAAGCGCGACGTCGAACGGGTCTTCGGCGATCGTCTCCTGGAACTGTTCTGCCAGCGTCCGCGCGTCCGGCGGAAGGGCGAAGCTGGACGCGTCGATCAGCCCGTCGAGAAGGGTTGGCCGGCGCGCCAGGTGGTCGGCGAGCGCCGGGGCGTGGGCGAGGATCAGCGCCAGATGAGACGCAAGTTGCGGCCGGGCCTCCAGCAGCCGGTAGAGATTGACCCCGCTGGACAGGCGATCGACGACGTCGCTGAACCGGTTCAAGGCCCGGTGCGGGTCGGGCGCGGCGCCCAGTTCGCGCAGCAGCGTCGGCAGCATCGCCTCGAACGCGGACCGGGCCGCCGGCGAACGAAGCGAGCGGGGACGACCGGAGCGCCAGTCGGCGACCCGCCGTGCTGCTTCCGTCGGATCGGCGAAGCCCAGCGTGGCCAGTTCCGACCGGAGAAGATCGGGATCGTTGGACAGGTGAGCGCGCTGCTCGGTGACCAGGCCATCGAACTGAGCGGCAACTGCGTCGGCATGCGGGCGGAGCCAGGCCAGCAGCGCCTCGGCGTCCTCGGCCCCGTGCAGCCGCGCCAAACCATCCAGTTCGGCTCGGGTACCGGGAAGCCGGTGCTCCTGCTTGTCGCCGATCATCTGAACGCGGTGCTCGGCAGTGCGGAGCGCGCGGTATCCTTCACCCACGGCTTGGGCGACCTCTGGATCCAGCCGGCCCGCGGCGGCAAGCCGGTCGAGCGCGTCGAGGGTCGCCGAAGGCCGCAACGCCGGGTCGCGGCCACCGTGGACGAGCTGCTGCACCTGGGTGAAGAATTCCGCCTCGCGGATCCCGCCCCGACCCCGCTTCAGGTCGAAGCCGGGGCCGAAACCCTGCCCTTGGGCATAATGGTCACGGATGCGCAGCGAGATGTCGCGAATCTCGTCGATCGCGCCGAAATCGAGGGCCCGGCGCCAGATGAAGGGCTTGATCTCCGCCAGGAAGCGCTCGCCCAGCTCGATGTCGCCGCCACATGCCCGGGCGCGAATGAACGCTGCCCGTTCCCATGGCAGCGCGCTGGATTCGTAGTAGGAGATCGCTGCACCGAGGCTGAGTGCGATCGGCGTTACCTCGGGCGAAGGCCGGAGGCGCAAGTCGACCCGGGCTACATAGCCGTCGGCGGTGCGGGCCTGGAGCAGCTCGATGAAGCGCCGGGCATAACGCACCGCCGCTTGTCCGGGCTCATCGCGCCCCGACCGCGGGAGCGTCGCAGGATCGAACAACAGGATGAGATCGACGTCCGATGAATAGTTGAGTTCGCGGCTGCCGAGCTTGCCCAGCGCGAGGGCGGTGAGACCGGCGAACGGGGCATCCGGCAGGCGCTCGGCAACTGCGGTTCGCAGCGCCTCGTCGATCGCCCGGTCCGCGAAGTCGCTGAGCGCGGCGGTGACCTCTTCCAGGCTCAGCTCACCGGCAAGATCGCCAAGCGCCACCGCGAGGGCCAGCGAGTGACGCTGATGACGGAGGCGTGAAGCGGTGTCGGCACCACCGGCCTGCAGCGCCGCCGCGATCGCCGCCGACGAGCCCTGCTCGAGAAACAGGTCGGCGATGGCCGGACGAAGCGCAACCGCCTGCCGCAAGAACGGGGAGTAACGTCCCGCACGGTCCAGCGCCGCCTCACGATGGCGGCGGACAAGCGTTGCATCCATGCCGCTCTTCTTGCCCGATCGGTCGTTTAAACGAAACCTGTTCGCCCCTTCGGCGTTGAACAGTGCAAATGAAATCCGACCCAAACATCAGGGCGGCGACGGAACAATCGATGGATCGCAGGATCATCCGAGTCGAGCTTCCGCCAGCACATGCCGGAGTAACCGCTGCGTTGCGCAAGGCCTTTGGGGCCGTTCCGCCGACGCAAGCCGATCGTGAGCTTGACGAATTGCTGGCCCGCCTGGGCTAACCCGCTGCGCCACTCTGCCGGACGCGGGTCAGTCAACGGAAGGCACTCACGTCAGGAATAAGGATCGAAGCGGCGCTGCCGCTTTTATACCGCCTGGCGGGAGTTCAGTGTTCAGCCCCGATCCCGCGACAGTTCCTCGACTTCGCCCATGATCTGCGACAGCGCCGACACATTCGGATCGGTCTTGTGCTGGCGCCGTGAGGGCAGCTTGCCGCCTGACAGAAGCTGTTCCAGCGCGACCCGACCGCGCGCGACGCGGCTCTTGATCGTACCGACGGCGCAACCGCAGATTTCCGCTGCTTCCTCATAGGCGAAGCCGCCCGCGCCAACCAGGATCAGCGCTTCACGCTGCGGCTGGGGAAGGTGCAGCAGAGCGCGCTGCATATCGCCAAGCTCCACGTGCCGGTCTTGGCTTGCCGGAGCCGCCAGGATCTTGGAGGCGGTCAGTTCGTCCCATTCGCCCTTGAACCGAGCGCGGCGCATCTGGCTGAGGAACAGGTTGCGCAGGATGATGAAGGTCCAGGCGCGCATGTTGGTCCCAGCCTGGAAGCGCTTCCGCGCTGCCCACGCCTTGAGCAAAGTCTCCTGAACAAGATCGTCGGCCAGATCGCGGCTGCCCGACAGCGAGCGCCCGAACGCACGCAAATGCGGGATAACCTGGCCGAGCTGATCCTTGAACTCAGGATCCGACAGCGGCACGAGTTCCGCGCGCTCGGCGTCCTCCGCCTGCTGCTCATCCTCGTCGTTCACTGAACCCCGCCCGTCTTTAACGCCGTGCCGATGGTGCACGGCTGCCGCGTTCGTCATCACGCTGGTCACGAATATAGGAAATCAGCCGGCGACGAACAAGATGACGGCAAAGATCACCACCACCAGCAGCAGGCCTCCGATCAAGGCCACTCGGGCGACGCCCGGGGTGGTTCCCGCGCGTGCCTCAGTTCCGGTCAGGTGTTCCGGCGTGTCGTCTTGCATAAGTGAAGGCTTCCCCAATCTTGAAGCCAGCCAACGCGCCGCCGCGCCGCCATGTTCCCGTTTCGGACGGGAAATGTTATCCCGCCGGAACGGTTGCCGCGTCGAAGAACAGGGCTTGCGCGATCGCCGCCTTCACCGTGGCCCGCTGGAACGGCTTGGTGATCAGAAAGGTCGGCTCCGGCCGGGTTCCGGTCAGCAGCCGCTCGGGAAATGCCGTGATGAAGATCACCGGAACCGCGAATTCCGCGAGGATGTCGCGCGCGGCGTCGATGCCGCTGCTGTCGTCAGCAAGCTGGATGTCGGCGAGCACCAGGCCGGGCGGATGGGCGCGCGCTTGGGCTACCGCCTCGTCGCGGGTCACCGCCACTCCAGTGACATTGTGGCCGAGGTCGCGAACGATGGTCTCGATATCCATGGCGATGATCGGCTCATCCTCAATGATGAGCACATCGGCCAGCGTCTGGCGCTCGATCTCCTCCAGCGCTTCGGCGACGAGATTGTCGACCTCCTCGCCGGAAGCCCCGATCAGATAACCGGCATCGCGCGAGGAAAAGCCTTCGAGAGCAGTAAGCAGCAGGGCCTGGCGCGATAACGGCGTGATCCGCGACAAGCGGGCCTGGGCGATGCCCTCCGGATTGCCGAGGCTACCGTCGTCGAGATCTTCTCCCTCCTCGATATTGGCAGTCGACCAGATGGCGTGAAACGTCTTGTATAGGCCCAGCCGCGGCTCGACTTCACGGGGGAAGCTCTCCGGCGATGCGACGATGGCTTCCAGGGCCGCCCGCACGAAGGCATCGCCATGGGTCTGGCTACCGGTGAGAGCGCGCGCATAGCGGCGCAGAAAAGGCAGGTGCGGCGCGAGTTCCTGGCCAAGCGACATGATGGTCTCGTTGCTCCATTGAATATCGGCGTCCCTATTGGGAGCGCATCGCTTTTTGTGCAAGCCTGCGACGGATGTGCCGCGCCTCGATGGAAATCGATGTCGGCTGCGGAACTAACCTCTTGGCCTTTGGTTTCACGCGAGGGTCATGCCGTCTCGATTGACGAGTCGGCTCCCCCACTTTTAGGGAAACCGCTCGCGCGTCGATCGGTTCGTGTTTGCGATGATTCAATTACGCCACACGGGGCACCGGCGTTGGGGGGGGACGAGAGGTTGAGTGAAGGTAAGCGTGCCGATTCGCGCCGTGCGAGCTCCGACAAGTTCGAGGGCTCGACAGCGGCAATCGACAAGGCGGACGTCAAACCAAGGCGCAAGCGCGGCGACGCGCCCGAAGACGTGTCGCGCGCGTTGCGCAGTGTCTATGACGAAACCGTTCAAGAAGATGTTCCCGCCGATTTCCTCGACCTCCTGGGGAAGCTTGTTTGACGCGTTGACCGGTCGAGGCAGCGGCAAGTGAGTTCAGTCAGGCGGTGGTTCGACCGCTTGCCGACCACCGGCAAGCTAATGGTGATTCTTTCCGCCGCGGTCCTTCCGCTCGGACTGGTCCTCATCTGGGCTGCCACGAGCGGCATCAACCAGGCCAATTCAGTGCTGGTGGCGAGGGCCAACGATCAGGGCCGGGCGGCCGCCCGAGCGGTGGAAAGCCTGGTCGGGCGCAACGCGCTGGCCCTGAGGATCGCCGGCAGCGGCGCCTTGCGGCAAGCTGGCGACAATCCGTGCGACTATGTTGCACAGTCGCTGGCCGTGTCCTCTGCGGTGAGCGACAGTTTCCTTCTTCAGGATGCGCGCGGCCTGCCGATCTGCGGCGTTCCGCCGACATTCCGCAACGAACGGGCGAACCTGCTGGTCGCGCCGGGAGACATCCGCCTGTGGCTCAGCGACGGGGGCCGGTTCCTTTATTATCGGGTCGGCCTCAACGGCGGACACGCCACCGGAGTCCTCAGCCAGGAGGAGTTGCGCGAAGCGGCGCTTGCCAGCCAGGCCGTAGTGGCCGACCTGGTTCTCAGCGACGGCGCTCGCGAGATGCCGTTGATCGCGGACGGCGCGCAAAGCGGGCTGCGGCTTGAGCAGGTCACGCGCGAGCACCGGCTCGGTAACGCGCAACTGACGGCGCGAAGCACCATCACCATTCCACGCATCGCCTACGTCGACCGTTTGATCATCCTGCTGCCAGTGCTGATGTGGATCGCCGCCGCGTTGCTCAGCTGGTTGCTGGTCAGCCGCTTCCTGCTCCGGCCGCTCCGCCGGGTCCAGACGGCAGTCAGCCTCTACGAACCGGGCCAGGGGCCACTCGAGTTGCCGGACCGGCTCGGTTCTGCGACCGAGATTCGCGAGCTCGGCCACGCCTTTGCTCGTGCCGTGGACCGGATCGAACAGTCCGAACATGAGATGAGCGATGCGCTGGAAGGACAGCGCAAGCTGGTCCGCGAGGTGCACCACCGCGTAAAGAACAATCTGCAGGTAGTCGCCAGCCTCCTCAACATCCATGGGCGGACCGCAACCTCGCAAGATGCGCGCGATGCTTATTCATCGATCGGGCGGCGGGTCGATGCGCTCGCGGTGGTTCACCGCAACCATTACGCCGAGCTGGAGGAGAACCGCGGAATCGCGCTCCGCCCTCTGCTCAGCGAACTGGCGGCATCCCTCCGGGCAAGCGCGCCGGATAGCGCGCGTGGCGTCAACATCGACCTTGACCTGGAGAGTTTGCAGACCACCCAGGACGTCGCCGTGGCGGTGGCCTTTCTGGTGACCGAGATCGTCGAATTCGCAATGCTGAGTCGGCCGAACGACCCGGTCGAACTGACTCTGCGCCGAAGCGGCGAACTGACAGCCGGGTTCCAGATCGCCAGCGCGGTGCTCAATCCCGAAGCGATCGACGATCCCCAACGGCGGCAGTTCGAGCGGATCATCGCCGGACTTGCCAAGCAGCTGCGCTCGAATCTGGAGCGGAAGCTGGGTCGCTACGGTGTCGAGTTGCCGGTGTTTCCGGCGCGCCCGTGATTTTTTTTTTGAAAGTTCGCTCGGCTCGGAACCACAAGCCAGAAGGGCCGTTGTGCTATTCGGATAGTGACCTTTTGCCCCCCCGCTCTCGCTATCCGATTACATGGGCCCGGAACCGCCAACCCTCCCCCCCCCCGGTGGCGTTTCCGGGCCCACTTGCGTCTGGGCCACTTCCACCACCGTTGAAGAAGACGCTGCCGACCGGCGGCTCTCGCGCCAATGGGTCAGCCGGATTGCGAGGATCGCCAGCTCGTAAAGCGCGTACAGCGGCACCGCGAGCATGAACTGGGAGATGGCGTCGGGCGGGGTAAGCACTGCGGCGATCGCGAACGCGCCCACGATCGCATAGCGCCGCTTGGCGGCGAGCTGCTCGCGAGTGACCAGGCCCGCACGCTCCATCACCATCAGCAGGATTGGGAGCAGGAAGGCCACCCCGAACCCGAACAGGAAGCGGGTCACGAACGACAGGTAATTGCCGATCGCGGGAAGCGCCTCCTGCTGGACGCCGCCCACATCGCCCTCGAAACCGAGCAGGAAATGCAGGGCCCACGGCATGGCGACGAAGTAAGCGAAGCAGGCGCCGCCGCCGAAGAACAGCGGGGTCGCCAGCAGGAACGGCAGAAGCGCCCATTTCTCCTTCGCGTAGAGCCCCGGCGCAACGAACCGCCAGATCTGGATCGCGAACACCGGGAAGCAGACCATGAGCGCGGCGAACAAGGCGACTTTCACCCGCACCCAGAAGGCTTCGAACACGTCGGTGTAGATGAGCTTGCCCTGCCCTGCCGCGAGCAGAGGCTGGACCAGCACGGCCAGGATAGGCTGGACGAAATAATAGCAGACGAAGAAAGCCGCGACCAACACTGCAAGCGACAGCAGCAGCCGGCCGCGAAGCTCGACCAGGTGCTGCATCAGCGGCTGCTTGGTGTCGTCGATGTCCTTCACGGCAGCGGACGGTCCGCCGGCGGGGGCATCGGATCGCCGAGCGGGAGCTGGGGCTCTTCCCCAGCGAGAGGCGCAGCCGGTTGTGCTTGCGGCAGCATCACCGCCTGCGGGTCCGCGCCGGGATAGGGCAGGGCGGTCGGGAATTCGCGCATGATCCGCTCATTCTCTTCCCGCCACTTCTTCTCCATCTCCTCGAGTTCCGCCTCCCGCATCATGGTCTCGACGCCGGCGGTGAAATGGCGCGCATGGGCGCGGATCTTCCCCACCCAGCGGCCAACCGTCCGCATGGCGACCGGAAGATCCTTGGGCCCGATGAAGATCAGTGCCGCCACCGCGACGATAAGGAGTTCGGTCGTGTCGACGCCGAACATGGTTCCCCGCCCGGCCTAGCGGGGCTGCTGGTCCGAACCCGGCCCCGGCGGCGGAGGTGCGACCGGATCCGCTACCCGCGGGTTGGGCGTGACGTCGATCGGCCGGTCGGGTTGACCCAGCCTATGCTGCTCGGCGGCACGGCGACTGGCCTCCTCGTCGTCTTCCGAGAGGCCCTGCTTGAAGCTTTTCAGCCCCTTGGCAACGTCGCTCATCATCGCCGAGAAACGGTTGCCGCCGAACAGCAGCAGGATGATGACGCCGAGAATGATCCAGTGAATGAGGCTGAAGCCGCCCATCTGCGTAAACTCCTTTATTCACCCCAACCTAGTCCTCTTCGCCCGGGCTTTCCAGTTGCAGCTGGCCGAGCGCCTCGTCGAGCGGATCGAGCAGCCCCGCAGCCCGGAGATCGTCGATGCCCGGAAGGTCGCGGCGGGACCCCAGGTTGAAGTGGGCGAGGAACTCACCGGTGGTGGCGTACAGCAAGGGGCGCCCCGGTCCTTCGCGGCGGCCGGCGGGGCGAACCCAACCCGCTTCCATCAGCACGTCGAGCGTGCCCCTGGAGATCTGCACTCCGCGGATCGCCTCGATCTCGGCCCGGCTGACCGGCTCGTGATAGGCGATGATCGCGAGGGTCTCGGTCGCGGCGCGGGACAGGCGGCGCGGCTCTTCCCGGGTACGGCGGAGCAGGTGGGCAAGGTCCGGCGCGGTCTGGAAGTGCCACTTGCCGCCGCGCTCCACGAGCTGGATGCCCCGGCCGGCATAGTCGTCGGCGAGCGACTGGAGGGCGGTCGCCACGTCGCCGTCACCGGCATGCAGGGCAATCTCCTCGGGAGTGAGCGGCTCGGCCGAGGCGAACAGGGTCGCCTCGACCGCGCGAGCGAAGTCGTCGCCGGTCATGCGGCGCGAACCCGGATCGGTGCGAACGGCGCATCCTGCTGAAGCTCCAGCCGCCCCTTGCGGGCAAGCTCCAGCGTCGCGGCGAAGGACGAGGCGAGCGCCGAGCGACGAAAGGCCGGATCCTGGGTCGCGGGGAGAAACGCCTCCAGCCGGGTCCACTCGACCCGAGTGCCGAGCAGCCGCGCCACCCGCTCGATCGCTTCGTCGAGGGTGAGGACGGCGCGATTTGCAATGACATGCACCGCCGGCGCTGACCGGGCCCGAACGGCTCCGTACGCAGCGTAAAGATCAAACGCATCGGCCCGCCACTGCGCCTTGCGCACCAGCCGCAGCCCTTCCGGTGCGCCGCGAACGAATACGTCGCGGCCAATGCGATCGCGGTTCATCAGCCGCGCCCCAGCGTCCCGCATCGCATCCAGCCGTTGCAGCCTCAGCTGCAGGCGCGCCGCGAGCTCTTCGGGGCTTGGGTCCTGCTCCGGATCCTTGGGCAGCAGCAGACACGACTTGAGGTATGCCAGCCAGGCGGCCATGACGAGATAGTCGGCGGCGATCTCCAGCTTCAGCACCCGCGCCTCGCCGATGAAGGCGAGATATTGCTCAACCAGCTCGAGGATGGAGATTTGCGCGAGATCGACCTTCTGCGTCCGCGCGAGATTGAGCAGCAGGTCGAGCGGCCCTTCCCAGGCGCCAAGGCTGAGCGTCAACTCATCGGCACGCTGGAGCGGAAGGTGGGCGGTCATCGGGTTGAGAGTAGCGGGCATTCGGCAAAACAAAACCGCTGATGCTGCGTAGCGGCGAAGTGCCGTACCGAAGCCCCGCCCCGGGATACTGACACTCAGGCCAGGGCCAACAGTTCGTCCCTCTTCGCGGTAGCCTCGGACAGCTCCGGTCCCTCCCCTTCGACCATCGCCCCCGCCATCGCCCGCGCCAGCCGCGCCTCAGCTTCGGCGGTGAGAGCACCCACGTGGTTGGCAACGTCGACCATTTCGTCGAGCTTGCCCGAGCAGTGCAGGGTGGCGTCGCAGCCGGCGGCCAGCGCCGCAGCGGAGCGCTCGCCGACGCTTCCGCTCAGCGCTTCCATGTTGATGTCGTCGGTCATCAGGAAGCCGCCGAAGCCGATCCGGCCGCGGATGATCTCCTCGATGATCCGCGGGGACTGGCTCGACGGACGGTCGGCGTCCCAAGCGGTGAACAGGATATGCGCGACCATGCCCATCGGCGCGTCGCGCAGCCGCTCGAATGGTTCGAGGTCGACCTCCAACTCAGCGTCGGTGGCGGTGACGATCGGCAGTTCCTTGTGGCTGTCGACCAGCGCCCGGCCGTGGCCCGGAATATGCTTGATCACACCGACAACCCCGGCGGACCTCATGCCGTCCAGCACCGCCCGGCCCAGCGCGGCGACCTGCATCGGCTCCGATCCCATCGCCCGATCGCCGACGATGTCACTCGCGCCCGGCTGCCGAACGTCAAGCATCGGCAGGCAGTTGACGTTGACCCCCGCCGCCTTGAGCACCAGTCCCAGCGCCCGCGCATTCATCCGTGCCGCCTCGATCGCCGAGGAGGGGGCGAGCCGATACAGCCGGTCGAACGCTTCCCCGCGCGGAAAGGCCGGCCATTCGGGCGGCTGCATCCGGACCACGCGCCCGCCTTCCTGGTCGATCAGGATCGGCAGGTCGGCACGGCCATGCACGTCGCGCAGGTCGCTCGTCAGCCGCTGCAATTGCTCCTGCGTGACGCAGTTGCGCTTGAACAGGATGTAGCCCGCAGGGTCAGCCGCCGCAAAAAAGGCGCGCTCGTTCACGGTCAGCTCGGGCCCGGACAGGCCATAGATCGCGGCTTGCATCGTCAGCGGACCACGAAGCAGTTCTCGCCCGCGACCTTGAGCAGTTGGCAGGCCCGCTGCGCTTCCGCGGGCGAGGCGGCTCCAGCGCGCAGACGGAAGCCGGTCTGATAGGGAACGACGATCTTGCTCATTCCAGCGATGCTCGAAAAGCGCTTGGACAAGGCGTCCCACTCCGCCTGCGCCTGCGCACCATTGTCGTAGAAGCCGAGCTGGATGACGCTGCCCGAACCCCCTGCCGGCGGGGCAGCAGGCTCGTCGGCCGGAACCTTTTCCTCGCCGCCGGGAAGGCTCTTCGACGGCGCGTCTTCGCGCGGCTGCGGCCGGGCGATCGGTTGTTCGGGCACTGCGTCCAGGTCGAGCTGGGCATCCGGTTCCTCCCCGGCTCCAGTCGCGAAAGCCGTTTCGCTCTCGCCCGCGACATCCAGGCCACCCGGATCGGTCGGCTTGACCTTGTACGGCCCGGGTTCGGCGCGGATCAGCTCGGGCGGGCCGCTGCCGCCGCCGCTGCCCTGCCGGCCAAGCCAGAACAGGGTGCCCGCAACGATCGCTGCGGCGAGCAGAACCACCACCAGCGCCGCCAGCATCTTGCGCGCAGAGAGGGCGGGCGGACCGTCCTCGTCGTCCACTGCCGCCAGCCACGGCAGCGCTTCTTCGTCCCTGCCGCGCAAATTCCTCGCATCCATCAGTAAACCACCACGCAACTCTGACCGGCCCTTTGCAGCTGCTGGCATATGACAACAGCCTGGGCTTGCGAAGCCGCCGCAAGCTGCAGGCGATACATTCTGGTCGCTTTCCCATCGGTGCTGCGGACGTCGATGCCTGTCACCAGCTTGGGCTTGCCCGCGAGATACGGATAGCGCTTGACCAAACCACGCCACACGGTGTCGGCCATGGCCGGGCTGCGGTAGGCGCCGAGCTGCACCTTCCGGCCCCAGCTTTGCGCGGGCGTGCGGATGATGACGGGGACGGGGCCGACCACCGGCGGCGGCGAGTCAGTAGCCGCGGACCTGGGGCGCGTGAACTCCCCGCCAGACGCTTGCGCCTGCTCTTCGGAGCCTTCGGCCAGCGCGAGTTCCTCCTGCGTGCTTGCTTCCGCGGCGCGGGCGCGGGCTGCGGATTCCCGGATCTCACGGACCGCATCCCGGCTGCGCTGCAGGGGCGGCGGCGTGGGCAAGTCTTCCAGTTCGGCCAATGGGGGCTCGGGCACCACGTCGACCGGTGGCTGTTCCACTGGCAGGGCGGGAGGGATCGACGGAGCACGCTCGACGATCTGCGGAGCGGGCGCGGGCGAGCGTTCCGTGGTCCTGGTCCCGAACAAATAGGCTCCTGCCGCTACGCCGAGGACGGCAAGCGCGCCGGCAGCCCAGCCCCACGGAGCCGCAGCGCGCCCGGCGGACGCAGGTGGCGATCGGCGCTCGTCCAGCCAGGGAAGTCGCTCCGACCCATCTGCCATGGCTAACGCAGCTCCTCCGCGGCCTCGACTCCCATCAGCCGCAAGCCGCTGCGGATGATCTGCGCGATTCCGGTGGCAAGCTCAATCCGCGCCCGGCTGATTTCCGGTTCGTCCTCAACCAGAAAGCGGCGCGATGGGTCGTCGTTGCCACGGTTCCACAAGGCGTGGAAGGCTGCTGCGAGATCGTACAGGTAAAAGGCGATGCGGTGCGGCTCATGCGAAAGCGCCGCGCCCTCGACGACGCGTGGGTACTGGGCCGCCAGCTTCACCAGCCCAAGCTCCTCGTCATCCAGCAGCGACAGGTCGGCGGCGTCGGCGATCGCCATCGTGCCCGCCGCTGCCTTGCGCTGTAGCGAGCTGATCCTTGCGTGGGCATATTGGACGTAGAAGACCGGATTGTCCTTAGATGCCTCGACTACCTTGGCGAAGTCGAAGTCGAGCGGCGTGTCGGCGCGCTTGGTCAGCATCATGAAGCGGACCACGTCCTTGCCGACCTCGCGGACCACGTCCGCGAGCGTCACGAAGGAGCCGGAGCGCTTGCTCATCTTGACCGGCTCGCCGGCGCGGAACAGGCGCACCATCTGGACGATCTTGACGTCCAGCGCATCGCGTTCGGCCAGCGCTGCAACCGCCGCCTGGGTCCGCTTGACGGTTCCGGCGTGGTCCGCGCCCCAGACGTTGACCAGGTCGGTCGAGCGTTCGAGCTTTTGGAGGTGATAAGCGGTGTCGACCCCGAAATAGGTCCAGCTGCCATCCGATTTCTTCATCGGCCGATCCTGGTCGTCGCCGAACCGGGTCGAGCGGAACAGGGTCAGTTCGACCGGCTCCCAATCCTCGACTACCTTTCCCTTCGGCGCTTCGAGTACGCCTTCGTAGACGAGCCCCTTCTCCCGCAGCGCTGCCACGGCGCGGTCCGCTGCTCCCGAAGCGACGACCTCGGCCTCGGAGGAGAAGAGGTCGTGATGCACGCCGAGGAGGCCGAGGTCGTGGCGGATGAGGTCCAGCATCGCCGCGACGGTGCGCTGCCTGAACTCCGCCAGCCACTCCGTCTCTGGCCGTCCGATGAAGCGGTCGCCGTACTCGCTTGCGAGCAAAGCGCCGACCGGCTTCAGATAGTCGCCCGGATACAGCCCTTCCGGGATCGCGCCGATGTCCTCGCCCAATGCCTCGCGGTAGCGGAGGTGCGCTGACCGGGCGAGCGTGTCGACCTGGCTGCCGGCATCGTTGACGTAATATTCGCGGGTAACGCCGAATCCTGCCGCCTGAAGCACGTTGGCGAGCGCGTCGCCCACCACCGCCCCGCGGCAGTGGCCCATGTGCATCGGCCCCGTTGGATTGGCGGAGACATATTCGACGTTGACCTGGCTGCCCTGTCCGATGTCGCGCTGCCCGTAGCGGTCGCCTTCTTCGAGGATGGCCGCCAGTTCGGCACGCCAGACTTCCGGCGTCAGGCAAAGGTTGATGAAGCCCGGGCCGGCGATCTCAACCGAGATCACTTCGGACAGCGCCTCCAGCTTGGGCTTGAGCGCCTCGGCCAAGGCGCGCGGATTGGTGCCCGCAGGCTTGGCGAGCACCATCGCGGCATTGGTCGCAAGGTCGCCGTGGCTTGGATCGCGCGGGGGTTCCACCGACACCGCCTTGCGCGGCAGTCCGGGCGGAAGCACGCCCTCGCCCTCCAGTTGGTCCAGCAGAGTTGCGAGCAGATCGGAAAAACGGGCGTAGAGGCTCAACGTCGGGTCACCAATGCATAAAGGAAGCGCGCCCGTTAGCGCAGCGGCCGTTCGGCGTCACCTCCGCCGGCGCGTGCCCGGTTCATGGCGCGTTCAATGCCGGGAGCACAGCAGGACTTATCGGGGGCGTGTTTGTTCGGAGAGTCGACCATGTTCTCGCCTCGTGTTCGCACCGCCATTCTGGCGGTCATCGGGTCCGCCGCGTTGGGTGGATGCGCCAGCTATTATGATCCTTACGGCGGCTACGGCGGCGGCGTGTCCGTGGGCTACGGCTCGCCCTATGGTTACGGCTACGGTACGCCCTACGGCTACGGAACCTACGGCGGTTACGGCTCCTACGGTGGCTATTCCGACTATTATGGCGGCTACCGCCCGTCCTATGGCTGGTACAACGGCTATTACTACCCGGGCACCGGCATCTACGTCTACGATCGCAACCGACGCGCCGTCCGGTGGAACGACTCGCACCGGCGCTACTGGGAGAGCCGCCGCGACGTGCGGCAGGACCGGCGTCAGGTCCGCGAAAACTGGCGTGACTTCCGGGTCGAGCGCCGTGACGATCGCCGCGCCTACCGCACCGAGCGGCGCGACGACCGGGAGGCGCTGCGCCAGGGCCAGGTCACGCAGGAACAGTTCCGCCAGGATCGACGGCAGGACCGGCGCGAGTATCGGCGCGACCAGCGGCAGGACCGCAGGGAGTTGCGTCGCGAGAATCGCCGCGACCGCGACGACTGAGGATTAGAAGCGATCGGGCAGCCTGACCGGCCCGACCAGTTCCTCGTGGCGGCGGATCGCGAATGGGTCGGTCATCCCCGCGATGTAATCGGCGATATCCCTGGCCCGCTGGGTCTCTTCGGCGTCCATATGGCTCCACCCATCGGGGAGGAGGCGAGGCTCGGCGAGATAGGCTTGCGCGAGATTGGTCACGATCCGCTCCGCTTCGTGCCGGATCGGCTGTAGCGGAGGGGCATTGTACAGCCGCGCATAAAGGAAGCGCTTGAGGTCGCGCTCCTCGGCGGCGAGCGCCTCGGATAAGCCAACCAGCGGCTGGCCGCAGTCACGCACCTGGTCGATCGTCGCGACCCCGATCGCGTTCACCCGCCGCTGGGTCTCTGCGATCAGGTCGCCTACCATGGTGCCGATCTGGTCGCGGACCAGCGCCCGCAGCTTGCGGTCGAGCGGCAGTCCCGGGTGGCGCGCCTCCATTGCGGCCCAGTGGCGCGCCACCAGCGGCACCTCCAGCAGTTCCTCAAACCGCAGCACGCCCGAGCGCAGGCCGTCGTCGATATCATGGTTGTCGTAGGCGATGTCGTCGGCCAGCGCCGCCACCTGCGCCTCGAGGCTGGGCCAGGTGTGGAGCGCAAGCCCGAATGCATGGTCCGCCTCGGCCAGAGCCCATCCGGGCGAGATGGCCGGACCATTATGCTTGGCCAGCCCTTCCAGCGTTTCCCAGGTAAGATTGAGGCCGTCGAACTCCGGATAGGGCGTTTCCAGGCAGGTCACCAGCCGCAGCGAATGGCCGTTGTGATCGAACCCGCCCCAGGGAGCCAGCGCCGTCGTCAATGCATCCTCGCCCGCGTGGCCGAACGGCGGGTGGCCAAGGTCGTGCGCCAGGCACAGGGCTTCCGTCAGATCCTCGTTGAGGCCGAGCACCCGGGCGATGGTCCGGCCGATCTGCGCGACCTCGATGGAATGGGTCAAGCGGACCCGGAAGTGATCGCCGTCAGGGGCGACGAACACCTGCGTCTTGTGGCGGAGGCGGCGGAACGCCACCGAATGGATGATCCGGTCGCGGTCGCGCTGGAAGCAATCGCGCGGCCCGCGCGGACCCGCGGCCCCTTCCCTGAAGGCCCTGCCGCGCGATCGATCCGGAGTCGCGGCAAGGTCCTTGAGAAGCGTCATTGGTCGGGCAATTTCCTGATCATCTGGCCGGGCGCGCTAGTCCAGCTAAAGGCGTCAACGTCGATTGATTCAAGGTCATCGGCAAAAATCCGTGCGTCGTCGACGCTCTTGAACGGGCCGATCAGTAGCCGTGCCTTGGCTGGCTCCTCGGCGACATAGCCGTTGATGTTCTTGAGCAAGTCCCGGTTGCGCAACTTCAGCCGGCGGAACTGGTCGTTCAGGGCGTCGGCATTGTTGCCGCTGGCGAGCTGAACCCAGAAGCGCTTCAGGGAAAAGCCGGTCCCGGCCGCAGGAGCGGCGCTCGGCGGAGGAGTGGGCCTGATCGCCGTCGATGGAGTTGGAACAACCGTGGCGACCCGCACCGGCTGTGGCGGTGACCACGTTGGAGCGCTCGGCCGAGCCGCGACGGGCGGTGACGCAACCGGAGCGCCGCTGTTGAGAATGGAATCGAGGTCGGCCAGCCGGTCGGCGCGCGGCCCTGACGGCAGGACGCCGGCGACCTGCCCGCCTCCTGCCCCTGGCATGTGACCGAAATTGACCGCCGCTGCTTTCTCCGCCGGGCGCAGAGCCGGCAGGCGACGCAGAAAAGGATCGAGGTTGCCAGCCAGCCCGGGGAGCGCCGCGTTGACTGCGCTCCGTGCCCCTTCCACATCGCCGGTCAGCGCAAGGACGAACGCGCGGCATCGGGACGCGCCCGGATCGCGGCGCGCCAGCAGCGGATCGAGTGTTTTCAGCGCCTCGGTCTTGTTGCCGCTGATGGCCAGGCTCAGCGCCAAGCGCCGGCGGGCCTCGTTGGCGTCCGGTCCATTCAGCGCAGCGCGATAGTCCGCCTGCGCCCGCGCCTGATCGCCGGTCAGGTCGAAGGCGAGACCGCGATCCAGCGCGACGCTGACCTGCGTCGCGCCGAGCGCCTGGGCGGCCGAAAAGGCCTGCAGCGCCGCCTGGGGATCCTCCATCTGGACCAGCGCCGCCCCCTGCCCCCACTTGGGCACCCAGCTGCGCGGGTTCACTTCCTCGGCGCGGCCGAAGAACCCCACCGCGGCCTGGGTATCGCCCAGTGCAAGCGCGGCCCGTCCGGCGCCCAGCAGCGCCTCATAATTGCGCGGATTGATCGCCAGCAGCCGCACGTGGCGGGACAAGGATGCCTCGGGACTTTCGCGAAGGCCGTACGCCGGCGCGGCCGGAGGAGGAGGCGCGCTGCCGCCGATATATTGGGCCTGCGCGACGCCCGGCAGAACCGAGGCCGTGGCGACCGCCAGCAAAGATTTCCGGATCATCCCCATCCCTATGGCCGCGTCTAGCTTGCGCAAAGCTTGCCGGAAGGGAGTGGAGCGACAGGCCGTTTGCGAAGAGGGATGAATGGAAAGGCTGCAGCTCCGGCTCTCCGGAAGGCTGTGGCGAACCCGCACGCAAAAAGAGGGCGAACCGCAGCCCGCCCTCTTTCATTGCGTCTCTGACTAACCTCGAAGGGCCGGGTCTTTACTGATTGTTCTGACGGTTGAGGAAGCGCGGGATGTCCAGCGGCTCGCGGCGAACAGACGGCGCGGGCTCGTCCTCGACCTTGGCGGCGCCGCGGGCGATGTTGGACATGCGCTCGAACAGGGTGCCACTGTCGCGGGCGGCGCGGGGCCGCTGCGCCTCGTCCTCGTCGCCGCGCGGCGGGGCAATCGGCGGCGTTCCGACCGGCGTGGTCAGGATATCGTCACTGTCGAGCAGCAGTTCGTCGCCCTCGTCGTCGCTGCCGAGGTCCGCCACGGGCTCCTCCTTGATGGCGGCGATCGGGGCTGGCGGTGCGGACTGGGTCGGAGACGACGGAGCAGACGCGGCAGGCGCAGCCGAGGCGCCGGTTGAGCGCGATGCAGGGAAGGTAAAGACCTTGCTGCCGCCGCCGGAGACCGGCTGCTGGCCGACCTCGGCCTCGATACCGGTCGCAACGACCGACACGCGGATCTTGCCGTCGAGGTCGTTGTTGAACGCCGAACCCCAGATGATGTTGGCGTCGGGATCGACCAGTTCCTTGATGTGGCTGGCGGCCTCGTCGACCTCCATCAGGCGCATGTCCTCGCCGCCGGTGATCGAGATGATGACGCCCTTGGCGCCCTTCATGCTGACGCCATCGAGCAGTGGATTGCTGATCGCTTTCTCGGCCGCCTCGATCGCGCGATTGTCGCCCGACGCTTCGCCGGTGCCCATCATCGCCTTACCCATCTCGCTCATCACCGAGCGGACGTCGGCGAAGTCGAGGTTGATGAGGCCAGGCATGACCATGAGATCGGTGATCCCGCGGACGCCCTGCTGGAGGACCTCGTCGGCCATCTCGAACGCTTCCTTGAAGGTCGTGTCCGAATTGGCGAGGCGGAACAGGTTCTGGTTGGGGATGACGATCAGCGTGTCGACGTGCTGCTGGAGCTCATCGATGCCGGCATCGGCCGAGCGCGAGCGGCGTGCGCCTTCGAAGGCGAACGGCTTGGTGACCACGCCAACCGTCAGGATTCCGCGATCCCGCGCTGCCTTGGCGATGACCGGCGCCGCACCGGTGCCGGTGCCGCCCCCCATGCCAGCGGCGATGAAGCACATGTGGGCGCCATCAAGCGAACGCTCGAGGTCTTCCAGGGTCTCTTCGGCGGCGGCTCGGCCGATCTCCGGCCGCGAGCCCGCACCGAGGCCTTGGGTGATCTTGGGACCAAGCTGGATTCGCCGATCCGCCAGCGACTGGTTGAGCGCCTGCGCGTCGGTGTTGGCGACGAGAAAGTCCACGCCCTGCACGTCGCGGCGGATCATGTTGGCGATGGCGTTGCCGCCGGCGCCGCCGACGCCGATGACGGTGATCCGCGGCCGGAGCTCGTCCACAGCCGGACGGATGAAATCGATGCTCATGCGGACTTCCCCCGAATGCGCTTGCCTAGCGCGTTGAACCCTCAACCCGAATCTATGAATCGCCGGAGTCGGCGGCACAAGGGAAAAAGTTAATATTGAAGCAAAATTTCCCATCGGGCGTGGCCATGGGGAGTCAGTTGATTCAGATTGGGACAGCTTTGCTCAGAAGCCTCCCTTCATCGCCGCGACGAGGCGGCCGACTATCCCAGTCGCCGGCTTCTTCTTGTCGGTGAGCTTGCCCAGCGCAATATCGCGGATGTCGCTGGTACCGCCGCCGGCGAGCATCGCGAGGCCGACCAACGTGGTAAACGCGGGCCCGCTGTGCGCATCGGGCAAGCCGGTGATCGCCTTTGGCCGACCGACCCGAACCGCGCGGCCGAGCACGCCCTGCATATAATCGGCGATATTCTTGAGCTCCGCTCCGCCGCCGGTCAGCACCACCTGCCGCCCGACCGGCCCGGTGAAGCCCAACTCTTTCAACGCCGATTCCACCTGTCCGGTGACTTCTTCCACCCGCTGGCGAATTACAGTCATCAGCTGCGCGCGGCTGATCCGCATCGGCTCCGCCCCGTCCTCGGCGCCGATGCCCACCGCCTCGATCATCTCGTGATTGTCACGTGGGGAGGTCATCGCCGAGCCGTGGAAGCATTTCATCCGCTCCGCGTCGCGGCGGCGGACGCCAAAGGCGCAGGCGATGTCGTCGGTGATGTCGCGCGCACCCAGCGGAATCGAGCGCAGCCCGACCAGCATCCCGCCGGCGTGCAGCGACACGTTGGTCACCTCGGCGCCGAGCTCCACCAGCGCCACCCCAAGCTCGCGCTCTTCCTGGCTGAGGCAAGCCAGCGCCGCCGCCACCGGCGAGGCGACGATCGCCTTCACGCCGAGATGCGCCTGGCGGATGGTCAGGTCGATGTTGCGCAACGGGGCAGGATCGGCAGCGACGACGTGGATGTCGACGCCCAGCCGGTCGGCGTGGAGCCCCACCGGATGACCGACGCCCTCGACTCCGTCGAGCGTGTAGAGCGCCGGATGAGCGTGCAGCACGACCTGGCCGTTGCGATCGAGCGCGTCTCGGCCGGTGACCAGCAATTCGTTGACATCCGACTGCTCGATCTGGTGCCCGCCAAGCTCTACCTCGACATTTGCAATGTCGCTGACGAGGCCACCCGCGCCGAAGCTCGCCCAGACGTCGTCGATGGTGGCGTTTGCCATGCGCTCCGCCTGTTCGACCGCTTCGCGCACGGCAATCTCACTCGCGTCCATGTCGGTGATATAGCCGCGCTTGACCCCGCGGCTTTCCCGCTGGCCGGTGCCGAGCACGCGCAGCCGACCGTCGTCGTCCCGCGTCACGATCAGAGCGGATACTTTGGACGAGCCGATGTCGAGCGCCCCGATCAGCGCACGGTCGGAATTGGCGGGCATCAGCTCGGGGTCTCCGTATCGGTGACGACCGTCTCGCCCGCGGCACGCGGAAGGCGGACCGTCATCTGCCCGGGCTTGCGCAGGTCGAACCGGACCATGCCGCGGCCAAGCAAGCCGGTCGAGCGATCCATTTTGGCAAAGCGACGAAGCGCGGTGCTGGCGGCATCCTCGCCTTCCGGCAGCGCCACCGTCTCGCCCGACTGGAAGTTGAGGTCCCAGCGGCGACCACCAACCCAGCTGGCCGAGGCGAGTTGCGGCTTAAGCGTCGGGACGGCCTCCATCAACTGGCCGAGTCCCAGGGCTTGGCGGTTGGCCGCGGGCCCGATCACCAGCGGGAGGTCGGGCATGCGGTCGAGCGGGACCCGGTCCAGCACGACGCCCTCGGCATCGATCAGCGAAAGCTGTTGCCGGTTCTGCCAGACGGCGGCGGGGGTGCGCTCAACGATGTCGACGACCAAGGTATCGGGCAGGCGTCGCGACACCCGCGCATCCTTGACCCAACCGAACTGCAGCAATTCGTCGCGGATCCGGTCGAGATCGACCAGTGCCTGGGGCGGCTTCCCGGTCCCCGAGGACAGTTCGCCGGCGCGGCGAAGCTCCTCCGTCACGACTCCATCGACCAATTTTCGGTCCATATGGTCGAGCCCGACGATCTGGTAGCCGCCGACCCCGAACCCGACCTCGCCGGTGGCCGACCCGAGCGCACGCCCGATCTTTGCAGGGATATCCAGCGCTACCAGGGCGACGGCGACCATCGCCAGCACGAACAGGCCCACTGCCCAGCGAGCCAGACGGCCGGCGCCACGTGCGCTCACGGGCAGCGCCCTGGCCGTGGCGGTGCCGGCCGAGCGCGAGGAGGCCTTGCGCGAGCGCCCGCGCGCGCCGCCGCCATTCCCACGCCGGACCGCCTGGGCGTTCACCGGACCTTCGCTCCCTCGAGCGCTTCGGCCACGATCCGCTCGCACAGCTCGCCATAGGAGATGCCGCGCTGGCGGGCCTGCTCGGGAACCAGGCTGAGCGGGGTCATGCCGGGCTGGGTGTTCACCTCGAGCAGGTAGATGCCGGCCTCGCCCTGGCTGTCGTCCCAGCGGAAGTCGGAGCGCGACGCGCCCTTGCAGCCGAGCAGCCGATGCGCCTTGGCCGCCATGTCCATCATCGCCTGCGCGATTTCGCCCGGAATCTGCGCCGGGCAGATGTGATCGGTCTGGCCGTCGGTATATTTGGCGGCGTAATCGTAGAACTCGCCGTGCGGCACCAACTCGGTCACCAGCAGCGGCTCGTCGTTGAGCACTGCAACGGTCAACTCGCGGCCGCGGATGAAGGGTTCGGCCAGCAATCGGTCGAACTCATGCCACGGACCCGGCACCTCGCGGCCGATCGGCGAACCGTGGTTGCCGTTGTCGGTGACGATGGCCACCCCCACTGAAGAGCCCTCGTTGACCGGCTTCAGCACATAGGGCCGGGCGATGGGATCGCGCTCGTACAGGCTTTCGCTTTCGACAATTGTGCCGACCGGCATGCGGATGCCGCCGGGGACCAGCACCATCTTGGTGAGCTCCTTGTCAATCGCAATGACCGACGTCTCGAGCCCGGAATGAGTGTAGGGAATCTGCATCAGGTCGAGCATGCCCTGGACCGTTCCGTCCTCGCCCGGTGTACCGTGCAACGCATTGAACACGATGTCCGGCCGGAGCGCGGTCAGAACCTGAGCGACGTTGCGATCCATGTCGACTTCGCTGACGTTGGCAAAGCCACGCTCCCGCAGCGCCGCTGCCACGCCCTTGCCGCTCATCAGCGACACCTCGCGCTCGGACGACCAGCCGCCCATCAGCACGACGATCTGCAGGTCCTTGTCGAGCGCGTTCAACCTTCCACTCCCACACATTCCTGGTTGGCGTCCTCGGCGAAGGTGCCGACACGCTGGATTTCCCACTGGAGCTCGACCCCGCTGTGTTCCTTCACGCGGCGGCGCACTTCCTCGCCAAGCTGCTCGATGTCGGCGCTGGTCGCGCTTCCGAGATTGAGAAGGAAGTTGCAATGCTTTTCCGAGACTTGTGCATCGCCCATCGTGAGCCCGCGACAGCCGGCGGCGTCGATCACCTGCCACGCTTTCTGGGGGAGCGGGTTCTTGAAGGTCGAGCCCCCGGTCCGGCTGCGCAGCGGCTGGGATTCCTCGCGGCTCTGGGCGATCCGGTCCATCTCGGTCTGAATGTCGGTCGGGTCCTTGGGGAAGCCGCGGAACGTCGCGCCGACCACGATCGCGCCGTCCGGAAGTTCGCTGTGGCGGTAGGTATAGCCGAGCTCTTCGACCTGCAGGGTCCGGAGTTCGCCGGAGCGGAGCACCACTTCCGCCTCGACAAGGATGTCCTTGACCTCGCGGCCGTAAGCACCGCCGTTCATCCGTACGAAGCCGCCGACCGTTCCGGGGATTGAGCGAAGGAATTCAATGCCGCCGATGCAGGCGTCGCGGGCGGTGGAAGACACGAGGATTCCGCTAGCCCCACCGCCGCACCGGATGGTGGTTTCATCCAGTTGCTCGACCTTGGCGAAGGCCTTGCCGAGGCGGACAACCACCCCAGGAACGCCCCCGTCGCGGACGATGAGGTTGGAGCCGAGGCCAAGGGCCATGACCGGGATTGCTGGATCGAGCTGCCGGAGGAAGCCGGTGAGATCGTCGAGATCTGCCGGCTCGAACAGATGTTCGGCCGGGCCACCGGATTTGAACCAGACCAGGGGCGCCAAGGGGGCGTGGAATTTGAGCTTCCCTCTCACCGCAGTCCGGTTCTTCTCTGCCGGCGCACTCACTTCGCCGCCCTCGCAGCGCAGATGCCGTCGGCCAGGGCCGCCGCCCATTTCGTGATGTCGCCCGCGCCCATGCAGATGACCATGTCGCCCTCCGCGGCAAGGTCGCGCAGGCCAAGGCACAGGTCGTCCACATGCTCGACGGTTCGCACCAAACGGTGGCCGTGGGCGCGCAGCCCTTCGGCCAAGGCGGCCGAGTCGACTCCGTCGATGGGCTGTTCCCCGGCGGCGTAGACGGGCGTCACCAGCACGACATCGGCATCGTTGAAGGCATTCTGGAAGTCTTCCATCAGCGCTTGCAGCCGGCTGAAGCGGTGCGGCTGAACCACGGCGATCACCCGTCCCTGGGCGCTGTCCCGGGCAGCGGAAAGGACCGCGCGGATCTCCACGGGATGGTGGGCGTAATCGTCGATGATCACCGCGCCATCGACTTCGCCGACGCGAGTGAAGCGGCGCTTGACCCCGCCGAATCGCTCGAACCCGCGGGCGATGGTGGCATCATCCATGCCAAGTTCGATCCCGACCGCGATCGCTGCAAGGGCGTTCTGGACATTGTGACGGCCCGGCATCGGCAGGCGAATGCCCTCGATCACCCGCCGCTCCCCAGAGCGCTCGAGCACGTGCGCGTCGAAGCGCGAGCCACCGTCCACTGTCTCGACGTTCGCGGCGCGCAGGTCGGCCAAGGCCGAGAAGCCATAGGTTACCACCCGCCGATCGCGGATCTGCGAGAGGATGTTCTGCACCTCGGGGTGATCGACGCACATCACCGCCAGCCCGTAGAAAGGTACGTTCTCCACGAACTCGACGTAAGCCTGCTTGGCCCGGTCGAAGCTTCCGTAATGTTCAAGGTGCTCCGGATCGATGTTGGTGACGACGGCGATGGTGCCGTCCAGGCGAAGAAAGCTGCCATCGCTTTCGTCGGCCTCGACCACCATCCAGTCCGACTTGCCGAGGCGGGCATTGGAACCGTAGCTGTTGATGATCCCGCCGTTGATCACAGTCGGATCGATCCCGCCCGCGTCCAACAGGGCGGCGATCATGGAAGTGGTGGTCGTCTTGCCGTGGGTGCCCGCCACCGCGATGGTGTTCTGCATCCGCATCAGCTCGGCCAGCATTTCGGCGCGGCGGACCCGGGGCAAGCGGCGCTCGGCAGCTGCCTGGATCTCGGGGTTGTCGGACTTGATCGCGGTCGAGCAGACCACCACGGCGGCATCACCGAGGTTTGCGGCATCCTGCCCTATCATGACGGGAATACCGGCCTTGCGCAGGCCTTCGGTGACATAGCTGTCAGCCTGGTCCGAGCCCTGCACCTTGTAGCCGAGCTGGTGCATCACCTCGGCGATACCGGACATGCCGATGCCGCCGATCCCAACGAAGTGGATGGTGCCGATATCGGTCCCGAACGCCTTCACGCGGGAACTCCGGCCGGGGCCAGGCCGAGACCATTCGTCTCCGCCTGGGCCAAGCCCACCGCCATCGGCGCCGAGCGATTCACGATCTGCTCGACGAGATCGGCGAGGTCGCGGGCGGCATGCGGGCGCCCGACCGACAGGGCGCGAGCCGCTGCGTTGGACAGAGCCTCCGGATCGGCGGCAAGCGCCTCCACCTGCCGCGCCAGCGTGTGCCAGGTGAACTCGCTCTGCGGAATCATCCGCGCTCCGCCGGCCCGCGCCATTTCCCGCGCGTTTGCGGTCTGATGATCGTCGGTGGCAATCGGCAGCGGCACAAGGATGGCGGGGCGTCCAGCGGCGGTCAGTTCGGCAATGGTCGAGGCGCCCGCGCGACCGATCACCAGATGCGCTTCCCCGAGGCGAGCTGGCATGTCCTCGATATAGGTCGACAGGTCTGCGGGAATCTCGAGCTTCCTGTACGTCTCGCGCACTGGCTCGATTTCGTCGGGCCGGCACTGCTGCACGACCTGAAGGCGGTGACGAAGCGAGGACTGAAGCCCGCCAAGGCCCTGGGGGACCACCTGGCTGAGGATGGACGCCCCCTGGCTACCGCCGGTGACGAGGATCTTGAGCGGCGCAAACTCATCGAACGGCGGGAACGGCATTTCGCCCAACCGGACGACGCTTTCCCGCACGGGATTGCCGACCAGCACCGCCTTCTTCGCATGGCGGGGCTTCAGCCGCTCCACCCGTTCGTAAGCGGTCGCGATTGCCGCAGCCTTGCCGGCTAGCAGGCGGTTGACCCGGCCGAGCACCGCATTCTGCTCGTGCAGGACGGTGGGGACACCAGCCGCACTGGCGGCGAGAAGCGCGGGGAATGCGGGATATCCGCCGAAGCCGATGACTGCGTCCGGGCGGTGCTGCCGGTACAGCGCCTTTGCCTGCCTCCGTCCGGCAATCACGCTGCCGACACCCTTGAGCAGCGCGATCGGGTTGCTGGTGATCCGCCCTGCCGACAGGATGTGCACCGGCACGTCCTTGAACAGGGCGGGGATTTTGGCGCCGCGCTCGTCCGTGATCAGCAGCACGCCGTGTCCGCGGCTCTTGAGCTCGGCGGCAAGCGCATGGGCCGGGATCATGTGGCCGCCGGTGCCCCCGGCGGCGAGTACGAAATTCATCCCGGAAGGCAATCCCCGCTCCACTTCACGACGTAGGGTGAGCGCTTCAGATACGGGTTCCGGCGCGTGAATGCGAGCAGCAAGCCGACCCCGATCGACAGGGCCAGCATCGAGCTTCCGCCGTAGGAGATGAACGGCAGGGTCATGCCCTTGGACGGCGCGATCTGGACGTTGACCGCCATGTTGATCAGCGCCTGGAGCCCAAACTGGATGACCAGCCCCGCCGCGGCCAGCAGCGCGAAGGTGTTCTCCTCGTCCAGCAACTTGATGAGGACGCGGGCGACGATCGCCATGTACAGGCCGGCGATCGCGATGCAGGCGATCAGACCGAATTCCTCGCCGATGACCGAGAAAATGTAGTCCGTGTGCGGTTCCGGCAGGCCGAATTTGCGCGTGCCGCCGCCCGGTCCCATGCCGAACAGCCCGCCCGCGGTGAGCGTCCGCATGGCGTTCTCGACCTGAAAATTGTCGCCTTCGCCGAACAGAAAGCCGTCGATGCGGACGGTGGCGACCGGGTAGAAGAAGTAGGCGAGCACCACACCGACCAGCGCTGCGACACCCAGGAAGCCGAGGACGCGCAGGTTGAGCCCGGCGAGGGCGAGCATCGCGATCCATACCGCGCCGAAGATGATGGTGGAGCCGAAGTCGGGCTGCATCATCAGCAGGACGGCGACCATTCCCACCAGTCCGCCCGACAGCCAGAAGACCGGCAGGCCTTTGTCCCTTTCGTGGAGGCTGAGCAGCCAGGCCATGGCCACGACGAAGAACGGCTTCAGGAACTCCGAGGGCTGGAACTGGGTGAAACCGACGCCGATCCAGCGCTTGGCGCCGTTGATCTCGGGTCCGATCGCCGGAACCAGCATCAGCATCACGAGGAAGAAGGCCGCGCCGATCAGCGATGCTCGCTTCGCCCGCTCGCGCGGCATCATGGAAATAGCGATCATCACCGGCAGGCTGAGCGCGATCCACACGACCTGGCGGTAGAAATAATGCAGCGGAGCGAAGGTCACCGACCCGCCGGAATAACGCTCCGCAGCTGCGGGAGAAGCGGCGGCGACGCCAATTAGGCCGATGCCGATCAAGACCGTGACGAGCAGCAGCAGGACCCGGTCGATCTCCCAGAACCAGCGACCCAGCGCCGACCGGTCGGAACGGCCGTAGCGGTTTGGATCGATCAATTGCTTGGGCTTCAGCGCGCCTGCCAGCGTTGCCATTTCTAAAGGTCCCCCACTGCCTTCTTGAAGGCATCCCCGCGCGCTTCGAAGTCCCGGAACTGGTCGAACGAAGCGCAGGCCGGGGAGAGTAGAACAACATCCCCCGCCTGTGAATCCGCCGCGGCGCGATTCACCGCATTTTCAAGCGTTTCGGACTCGGTGACCTCCACGCCTTCGTCGCGGAGGAGCCGGGCGAACATCGGCCCCGCCTCACCGATGGTGTAGGCGTGCATCACATGGTCGAGGTGCTTTGCCGTGTCGCCGAGGTCCGGGGTCTTGGCTTGGCCGCCCACGATCCATCGGACGTGCGGGTAAGCTGCGAGTGCGGGAGCGGCGGCTTCGGCGTTGGTGGCCTTGCTGTCGTTGATGAAGAGGACGCCGTCCTTCTCCCTAACACGCTCCATGCGATGCGGGAGGCCAGGATAAGTGCGAAGCGCCTCCGCTATTACTTCCTCAGTCAGATCGAGGTCCTGGGCCACTGCAATAGCAGCTTGTGCATTCTGGGCGTTGTGCCGCCCTTGCAGCGCTGGCCAGTCTCGCTGAGTTCCCAATGGCCGCGGGTCTCGCACTTCACCATCGGCGCCCCAGACACTCCAAGTGTCCATGTGATCCTGGACTGACCAGCGATGGTCGGGGATGACAGCGATGGACTCGCTCGACTGCATCTCGAACAAGCGGCGCTTCGACGCTGCATACGCCTCGAAGCTCTCGTACCGATCAAGGTGATCCGGCGTGATGTTGAGCAGCACCGCCACGTCGCAGTCGAGGCTCTGTGTCAGATCGATTTGGTAGCTGGACAGCTCCAGCACATAGACGCCGCCCTCCGGCAACGGATCCTGCGCAAGGATCGGCAGGCCGATGTTGCCGCCCATGGTCGTCGGCACGCCCGCGGTCTTGAGGATGTGGTGGACCAGCGCCGTGGTCGTGCTCTTGCCGTTGGTGCCGGTGATCCCGACCACCTTGTGCGGCGGAAGCTCCGGCCGGGCCCGGGCGAAGAGTTCGATGTCGCCGATGATCTCGACGCCGGCTTCGCGGGCCCGGGCGGCGAGCGGGTGGGTGTTGAGAGGCACCCCGGGCGAGATGATCAGGGAGTCGAAAGCGGAGAGTTCGGCAGTGTTGAAGTCGAGCAGCTCAACCCCGTCCGCCTGCGCCCGCGCCTCCTCCCGCTCATCCCAGGCCGTCACTCGGGCCCCGCTCGCCAGCAGCGCACGCACCGTCGCCAGTCCCGACCGTGCCAGACCGTAGACCGCGTAATGCTTTCCGGCCCAGGCCCTGGCCGTGATCACCGCAGCTTGAGCGTGCTGAGCCCGGCCAGCGCCAGCACGAAGGCGATGATCCAGAAGCGGATCACCACCGTCGGCTCGCTCCAGCCCTTATGCTCGAAATGGTGGTGGATCGGGGCCATCAGGAACACCCGCTTGCCGGTGCGCTTGTACACCGCGACCTGAAGGACGACGCTGAGCGCTTCGACCACGAACAGGCCGCCGACCACCGCTAGGACGAACTCGTGGTGGGTTGCGACGGCGACCGCGCCAAGCGCTCCGCCCAGGGCCAGGCTACCGGTATCGCCCATGAAGACGGCGGCAGGCGGTGCATTGAACCACAGGAAAGCAAGGCACCCGCCGACGATCGCCAGCAGCAGTACCGTAAGGTCGCCAACGCCCAACACATGCGGGATGCCGAGATAGCTGGCGAAGCGTGCGTTGCCGACGAGATAGGCGATCAGCACGAACGCCAGGCTGGCGATGATGACCGGCATGGTGGCGAGACCATCAAGCCCGTCGGTCAGGTTCACCGCATTTCCGAACGCCACGATCACGAAGGCTCCGAAAAGGACGTAAAACCAGCCGATGTCGAACACCGCGCCCTGCACGAACGGCAGGTACAGGTTGGTCCCGCTGACCCGGACCATCAGCCAGGTCGCAAAGCCGGCGATCAGGAACTCCAGCAGCAGCCGGACCTTGCCGGGAATTCCGGCATGGTGCGCCTTCTTCACTTTGTCGTAATCGTCGAGGAACCCGATCGCACCGAAACCGGCCGTGACCAGCAGGCACGCCCAGACGTAGGGATTGCCCAGGTCCATCCAAAGCAGGACGGAGACGGAGACGCTGACCAGGATCAGCAGCCCGCCCATGGTCGGGGTACCGCGCTTGGCGAGGTGGGTCTGCGGCCCGTCGGCGCGGATCGGCTGACCCTTGCCCTGCCGAACGCGAAGCCAGTTGATGAACAACGGCCCGAACAGCAGGCCTATCGCCAACGCCGTCGCGGTCGCCGCACCCGCCCGGAACGTGATGTAGCGAACCAAGTTGAGGAGCCCGGGGAAGCCAAGCTGTTCGGCGATCAGGTAGAGCATGTCGCGGCGCCCCCTGCCACTCGCTCGACCAGCCTTGCAAGCCCGACGCCGTTCGACGCCTTGACCAGCACCGCGTCGCCAGGGCGAATCGTGTTCAACAGAAGGGCGGTCGCCTCCGCCGCGCCGGTCACGACGTCCGTCGGCACCTGGCCAGCGAGCGCCTCGCACAGCGGTCGAGTCGCATCGCCAACAAGGATGAGCCGGTCGACCCCCGCGTCGAGGACCGCTGGAGCGAGCCCGGCATGCTCCCGCTCGCTATGCTCGCCCAACTCCAGCATGGTCCCGAGCACCGCGATCCGGCGGCCTGTGACCGGCTCGGCGGCGAGGTTGCGCAGGGTTGCCCGCATGCTCGCCGGGTTGGCATTGTAGCTTTCGTCGATCAGCAGGGCTTCGCCGCCCTCGACCGGAACATGAAGGCGCTCGCCGCGACCCTTCATTCCACCAAGGTCGCCAAGTGCGAGGCCGGCCGCGGCAAGATCTGCGCCGACTGCCTCCACCGCCGCAAGTACTGCAAGCGAGTTGGACACCCAATGCTCGCCTGGCTGGCTGATGGTGAAGGTCAGTTCGCTTTCTATCAGCCGTGCCGTGACCAGACTGCCGCCGCCGTCGGAGCGAACAGCGTGTAGCGCGGTCACGTCGGCGTCGCCCGTGCCAAAGGTGATGATCTGGTCGGCGTGACGCCGCGCCGCCTTGAGCAGCCGGTCACGCTGGTCCACGTCGTTGGGCAGAATGGCGGTGCCTCCCGGCTCCAGCCCCTCGTAGATCTCGGCCTTGGCATCGGCGATCGCCTCAATCGAGCCCAGGTTCTCGATGTGAGCGGGGGCGATGCTGACGACCAGCGCGATATGCGGTCGAACCAGCGCCGTCAGCGCGCGGATTTCGGCCGCATTGTTCATCCCCATCTCGAACACGCCGTATTTCGTCTCGCGCGGCATCCGGGCGAGGCTCAGCGGAACACCGGTATGGTTGTTGTAGCTCTTCACCGACCGATGCACCCGCCCACGGCAACGCCGCTCGAGCGCGGCAGCGAGTGCTTCCTTGGTGCTGGTTTTGCCGACGGAGCCGGTCACGCCGATGACTTTCGCATCGACACGGTTGCGGGCAGCAACGGCGAGCGCGGTCAGTGCGGCGGCGGTATCCTCGACCAGAACATGCGGCCCGTCCACCGGCTGCGACACAATTGCGCCCGCCGCTCCGGCCGCGAACGCGCGTTCCACGAACTGATGGCCGTCGGCGACAGTGCCGGGCATGGCGACGAACAGGTGGCCCGGCTCGACCTCCCGGCTGTCGAACGTAACACCGTCCACCTCGAACGGCTGGGACGCGCGGCCGCCGGTAGCGGCTTCAATCTCGGCGGAGGTCCACAGGGCATGGATCACTTAGCGCCTCCAACACGCTCGTCCCGTGCGAAGTCGAGGCGCGTGCAAACCAGGTCGCTGCCCAACGCCCCTCGACTAGGCGCTTTCCGCTCCGCTCGGGACGAGCGGGATAGCATGTCGGGAGTAATCAAGCTGCGCACTCCCGGGCCACAAGCACATCATCGAACGGAAGCACCTGGTCTCCTATGATCTGGCCCGTCTCGTGGCCCTTGCCCGCGAGCAGGATGATGTCGCCCTTGCCAGCCAAAGCGATCGCCGCCGCAATCGCCTCGCGCCTGCCACCGATCTCCCGCGCGCCGGGGGCGCCGGCCAGCACGGCACGGCGGATCGCGGCCGGATCCTCGCCGCGCGGATTGTCGTCGGTGACGATCACGACGTCACTGGCTGCGGCGGCCACGCGCCCCATCTCCGGCCGCTTGCCCTCGTCGCGATCGCCGCCGGCCCCGAACACAGCGATCAGCTTGCCTTCCACGTGGGGGCGAAGCGCCGCGATTGCCGCCTCCAGCGCGTCGGCGGTGTGGGCATAGTCGACATAGACCGGCGCTCCGGCCGACGTGATCACGGCCCGCTCCAGCCGACCACGAACAGGCGCCAGCCGCCCCATGCCGGCGAACGTCTGTCCCCATTCGCCGCCGGTCGCCAGCACCAGCCCGGCCGCGACCAGCACGTTCGCGGCCTGGTAGGCGCCGATCAGCGGCAAGCTGAGCTTATGCTCCTTGCCGTCATGCTCGACGATGAGCACCTGCCCCAACGGACTCGGAACCTGGCTCTTGAGCCGGATGGTCTCGCCGCTTCCACCGACCGTGAGTAACTGGAGCCCACGCCGGCGAGCGCGTTCGATCACCTCTTTGCTCTTCGGATCGTCGGTCCAGATCACCGCCGTTCCGCCGTCCTGCACCACCTCGTCGAACAGCCGCATCTTGGCCTCGAAGTAAGCGGTCATGTCGGGATGGTAGTCGAGGTGGTCGCGCGAGAAATTCGTAAAGGCGGCCGCGTTCACCGGCAGCCCTTCGCTGCGATACTGGTCGAGGCCATGGCTGGACGCCTCGTAGGCGACATGGCCGATGCCCATGCGCTCCAGTCCCGCCAAGTTGCTGAGAAAGGTGACGATGTCGGGGGTAGTCAGTCCGGTCTTGACCTGATCGTCGGCGGTGGTGACCCCAAGAGTCCCCACCGACGCCGAGCGATGCCCGGCCATGCGCCACAACTGCCGGGTCATTTCGACAGTGGAAGTCTTGCCGTTGGTGCCGGTGACGGCGACGACCACCTCCGGGTAGGGCGCGAAGAATCGTGCGGCGAGGCGGGCGAACAGCCGCCGCGGCTCCGGATCGGCAAGGTGAACCGCCCCTTCGACCTGCGCTTCGGGTCGGGCGACCACTGCCACCGCGCCATGGCGAACCGCCCGTGCGATGAAATCCTCGCCATTGAAGCGCGTGCCGGGGAACGCTCCGAAGACAGTCCCGGGTGCGACCTTGCGATGATCGATGGCGAAGCCCGTCACCTCGGAATCGCTCTCGATCCCAGCAAGGTCCGCCAATCGCACGGGATCAGTCTTCCTTGCGGACGAAAGGCAGCACCTCGGCCATGTTGGGCTCCCGGCGCATGTCGGGGCGAACGCCCAGCATCGGGGCGATCCGGCTGACGGTCTTGCTAACCACCGGGGCGACGTTCCAGCCGGCCGTGCGGAAGCCGAAGGTTTCGGCAGTGGCCTTGGGTTCGTCGAGCATCACAACGATCACATAGCGCGGCTCGTCCATGGGGAAAACGCCGGCAAAGCTGGTGACCACCACATTCTTGGAATAGCGGCCGCCGATGATCTTCTCGGCGGAGCCAGTCTTGCCGCCGATCCGATAGCCTTTCGCATCCGCTTTCTTGCCGGTGCCCTCGGTGACCACCAGCCGCAGCAAGGAGCGCATCTTGTAGCTGGTGTCCTCGCTGAACGCCCGCTGCCCGCCGCCTGCCCGGTGGTTGCGGTCGACCTTGAGCAGGGTCGCCGGCCGGAAGATGCCGCCATTGAACAAGGTCGCGTAGCCGCTGGCGAGGTGCACCGGGGTGACCGCGATCGAGTGGCCGAAACCAACGGTCATCACGTCCGTGCGGCTCCACTCGCGCGGCGTCAGGGTACGTCCCCGCTCCTTCAGCTCGATTGCGAGCGGATCGAGAAAGCCCATCTTCTTGAGGAACGCCTTCTGCCGGGTCGCGCCGATCTGGTCGGCGATCTGCGCGGTGCCGACATTGGAGCTTTCCTTCATGATCTCCGCGACCGAGCAGGCGCGGTTGAACGGATGGGTGTCGCCGATCGTCCGGCCGGACACATGAAGCTGGCCCGGACAGGGATACATCTGCCCCATCGACTTCACCACGCCCGCGTCCATCGCCATGGCGACAGTGAACGGCTTGAAGGTTGAGCCGAGTTCGTAGACGCCAAGCGTCGCGCGATTGAAGCGCGCTTCCGGGTCCATGTTGCCAGCGATGTTTGGATTGAGCTGCGGCAGGCTGGTCATCGCCAGCAACTCGCCGGTGTGGATGTCCATGATCACGCCGGCCGCGCCGATTGCCGAATAGGTGGTCTTCGCCGCGAGAAGTTCGTGCTCGAGCGCCTGCTGGATTCGGCTGGAGATCGACAGGACCACCGGCTTGCCGCGAGTGGCAGGATCGGTCAGCTGCTTGTCGAGCGCCCGCTCCATGCCGGCGGCGCCATGCCCGTCGATGTCAGTGAAGCCGAGCACGTGCGCCGCCAGCGACGTCTGTGGGTAGAGCCGGTCCGGCTCCCGCTCCAGCGCGAGGCCGGGCTCCCCGAGCGCATTCACCGCCTGCACCAGGTTGGGCGCGGCGCGGCGGCGGAGGTAGATGAAATTCTTCTTCGACCGCAGCAGCGCCATCCAGCCGGCTTCGTCGCGTTCCGGCATCAACACCGCCAGTCTGCGCGCCAGATCGAGCTTGTCGCCGATGACCTTGCCCGGGTGCAGTGCGACCGTCCAGGCATCGATGGTCCGGGCCAGCGGCTGACCGTCGCGATCGACGATGTCGCCGCGCTCGGGCACGTCGGCCATGGCGGTCACCTTGCGCCCGGCATGATCGCCAAAGGCAGCAAGGTAGAACAACCGGACCAGGATGAGGCCGATCACGCCCGCATAGACCAGCATGCCGAACATCAGCCGCTGGTGCATAACCGCGAGAATCTTCTGCCGCTGCCCTACGAGCCGAAGCCGGTCGGGCCGGGCGACGAGATTGGGCGTCGGGGCGTTCATTGCTTCGCTTTGACGTCCTTGGTGCCGATTGCCGACTTCGCTGGGCTGGAAGCCTTGCTTGCGGTGGCGGGCTTGGCGGGCGCGGGCTTGGTTGCCGCTCCCGCCGCCTTGCCTGTCGGCTTCACCACCGCAGTCTCCTTCACCGTAACGGGCTTGGGCTTAGCAGCCTTGATCGGCTTTGCCTCGCTGGACGCCTTGGTCACCGCGGTTTTTTCCACAGTTTTCTTTGCGTTTTCAGCAGCCGGCTTGACGGCCGGAGCAGCCAGCTTCGGCTCCGGCGCGGCAGCGCCGAGGTCACGGCGGAAGCTTGCCACCCGCATCAGGTCCTTGGCGGCGACGCCGGCGTCGGGCCCATCGCTGGTCAGACGGGGCCTGTTCTCCGGCGCAGGGGCCGACGCCAGGACGACCGGCGCCGCCGGATCGACCGTCTTCTTCGGCGCAACCATGCTGGCCAGGGCAAAACCACCCTCGACGAACTGGTTCGCCTCGGGCGCGGACAGCGCCAGCACCTTGACGTTCCAGCTTTCCAGCTGCGCCAGCCGCCCCCGGGTCCCGATCTCGGTCTGCAGGACGCGGATGTCGCGCTGGGCCAGCACGATCCGGTTCTCCACGTCCTCCAGCGCAGCCCGCTCCGACGCGACACGGAGCGACACCATGTAGCAACTCAACGCCGCACCCGCGACGCCGGCAACCATGGTGATGGAGCGGAAACCCCGGGCGCTCATGACAATGTCTCCTTGCGGCCCCACGGCGGGGCATCGGTACGAATGGCGGAGCGCAGCCGGGCGGACCGGGCGCGCGGATTGCGGTGGAGTTCGGCCTCGGAGGGTGAGACCGGCTTCGCGACATTGCGGAACGTCGGCGCAGGGCCAGCCTGCACGGCGGGCCGGTGGCGCGAGCCGGCGGGCACATCGCCGCTGCGGACCTTGAGGAAGCGCTTCACGATGCGATCCTCCAGGCTGTGGAACGTCACCACCGCGAGCCGCCCGCCCGGGCGGAGGCTACGCTCGGCCGCTGCGAGGCCCTGCTCCAGTTCGTCCAACTCGGCATTGAGGTGAATGCGAATGGCCTGGAACGTCCTGGTCGCAGGATCGGTCTTCATTCCCGCATGGTGCCCGAGCACCTTACGCAGCAGCGCTGCGAGCTCTGACGTGCGGGCCAGTGGCCGCGCAGCGACGATCGCTCGGGCAATGGTTCGCGCGCGTGGCTCCTCGCCATAGTCACGTATTACGCGCGCGATCTCTGATTCTTCGGCAGTGTTGAGGAAGTCAGCGGCGGTCTCGCCCGACTGGCTCATCCGCATATCGAGCGGGCCGTCGTTCTGGAAGGAAAAGCCGCGCTCCGCCTGATCCAGCTGCATCGAGGACACGCCGATGTCGAGCGTGATCCCGTCGACAGGGGACAGGCCGCGTTCGGCAAGCACCCGGTCCATCTGACTGAACCGCTCTTCGATGAGGGTCAGACGTCCCTCCCCCCCGAGAGCGTCCGGGACGAGTGACGGTCCGGCTGCGATCGCATTTGGATCACGATCGAACGCAATCACTCGTCCCGCCCCCGCCCCGAGCATGGCGCGCGTATAGCCGCCAGCCCCGAAGGTGCCGTCGACGTGCGTTTCGCCAGGGACAATGGCGAGCGCTTCGACGACCTCATCAACCAGCACCGGCGCATGGGACGAGCGGGAGGTGGGGACGGCGCTCACGCGCTGACCCCCCGCTCTTCCAGCCGGTAGCGGGCGATATCCTTCATGTCCTCGGGGATCCGCGGATCCTCCAGGAAGGTCATGGGATTCCAAATCTGAAAGGTTTCGCCGGTGCCGAGAAACAGGGCGAGGTCGGCGATCCCGCCCTTGCGGCGCATCATCGGCGGAAGAACGATGCGGCCGGAGCTGTCGTAGGGCACTTCCTCCGTCGCGGCGAACGCCATCAGGTTGCGCTGCTGATATTCGAGGTGCGCCTCGGCATTCAGCTCTTCCTTCTCGAGCAGCCGTTCCAGTTTCGAATGCTTCAGCGCCGCATACGCGGGGTCGTAGGCGCTGAGAGCCGCAAACTGTTCGTGCTTGGCGAGGACGATTGTGCGGGAATCGCCGCGGCGCTCGATCACGGTGCGCAGGAACGCGGGGACGGAGACGCGGCCCTTGGCGTCTACCGCGTTGAGCGCGCTGCCCTGAAACAGATGCTCAAGTGCCACCGACTTGCCACTCCCGCCGCGCGGCAAGCCTTCCCCGTTCGCCGGATGCACGGGGTCCCCGTGAAAACCGGCGCTGTTGGCCAATGATGGGTTAGCCCCGCGCTACTCCATGTGTGTAACGCGAGAAGGTCAGGGATACAATGGGATTTGATGCCACTTCATGGATATTCATGGGCAGTGGCGGATTTCTGCGCGTTTTCCGGTCTCAACGATACTCCGGTTCTCCTTTCGTTCTTTCTTGATTGATTGTGGATAAGTCTGTGCGTGGCCTACTTTCCAGCAAGAATCGGGGCAAGTGCCGACAAATGCCACTCGCCCGCTTCATTGGTGTTTTACTTGGCTGGTAGGCTGCTCAGAACGGCAAGGAGGGCGCTCAGGTTCTCCGAGGTCGGGCCATCCAGTGCGCCGCTGCCGCGCAAGTTGAGGAAGTCGGCATCGGCGATCACCACCGCCCAGCCATCTCCGATCCGGCAGCGCGCAACCAGGCCGGAGTCCTCGATGCGGCAATTGCCGATGCTCGAGGCCAGAGTTCCGGGAGAGCCTGTTATGACCTCATGCCCGGACAGGGTGCCGGTTTGCGGCCCCGCCTTCTCCGGAGCGTAAAGCGTCAGGCCCCAATGTTTGAGCAGGCCAGTATCCGGGAAAGCTGCCGGCGGCCGAAGAACGTCGCCGAGCGGCCGCTCGCTTTCCCAGCCCAGCGACGGATCGGCGAGCAGAACGATCCGACCTCCGTCCCGTACCCATGTGTCCAGCGCGACGAGCCGCTCGGCCGGGAACGCCCGGGGCTGGATGGCGAGTAGCAGGCCTCTTGCCGCGAGCTGTTCGGGTCCATCGACCAGCCGAACCGCATATTGCTTCTCCAGCTCCACCATCGCCGGGTGAGCTACCGAGTCCAGGCTGAAGCCCTCCGCGAACGCGATCGGCAGTGAGGTGAGCAACGCAAGCTCCGGCTTCCCAGACCGGGCAGCTTGGGGCGGTCGCTCCCGATCGGTTGATGGTGCCTCTTCGCCGCGGCACGCCAGCGTTGCCAGCGCCGCCAGCGCGGCGAGAGTCCGTCTCATAGAGCGTTGTTGGCGGCCGAGCCCGTGTTCGCGCCGTCTTCCTGGGCGGGAGCCACACCCAGTTCGGCGAGCGGCTCGTTCGGAGCCGAGAGATTTGGCTCCCCCTGCCCGGCTGCGTCGTCGCCGCTGCTGCGCAGGATCACCGTGCCGAGCAACACCAACAGGAAGACGAACGCCAGTCCCGTCAGGCCAATCCGGATACGCTGCATGGAATTCAAGCGGTCATTCCCCAACCCCCGCGGAAGCCAGCAGCCTATGCCCGCTTTTTTCCCATGGCAACAAAGACGCGCCAGGGGCCTGTCGAACGGCCATTGACGGGGGTCGTCGCACTCCCGACATGCGCTCCATGATTCGCACCCCATTGCTCCTCACCCTTGCAGCAGCCGCCGCGCTAGCCGGCTGCGACCAGGGCAGCCACACCATCGTCCAGAATGGTCCCCCTGACCCGATGGCGAACGAACTCGCCGCCGCTCCGCCGGTGGAGCTGCCGAAGCCGATCGTCGCGTCGCACTCCTACCGCTGCAAGGACAACAGTTTGGTCTACATCGACTGGCTGGCCGAGAATTCGGGCGCGAACGTGCGCACCGAGAAGACGTCCGCGTCGACGCCCCTCAAGCCGGGCGCCGATGGAAAGCCGCCCTTCACGGCCGAAGGGGGCTACAGCGTCTCCGGCTCGGTGGAGGACGCCAGCGTCACCATCGCCCTGGCCGGCAAGGAAGGCCAGAGCTGCAAGCGGGGCTGAGCCGAGCTACGTCGAAGCACATCGCCCCCGGCTTCGGCCGGGGGTTTTTTTATGGCCCCCGCATCGCTAGTGCCCGGCCATGTCGCAGATCACGCCCGATATCGTCGCCGAGCACGGCCTTTCCGAAGACGAGTACCAGCGGCTCCTCCACGCCCTCGGCCGCGAGCCGAACCTGGTCGAGCTCGGCATCTTTTCGGTTATGTGGTCGGAGCATTGCTCCTACAAATCATCGCGCGTCCACCTCAAGAAACTGCCGACCGAAGCGCCGTGGGTGATCTGCGGCCCCGGTGAAAATGCGGGCGTGATCGACATCGGCGATGGCGACGCGGCGATCTTCAAGATGGAGAGTCACAACCACCCCTCGTACATTGAGCCCTACCAAGGCGCTGCAACCGGGGTCGGCGGCATTCTGCGCGACGTCTTCACCATGGGAGCGCGCCCGGTCGCCAACCTGAACGCGCTGCGGTTCGGTGATCCCGAGCACCCCAGGATGCGCCACCTGATCAGCGGCGTGGTCGCCGGCATCGGCGGCTATGGTAATTGTGTCGGCGTGCCGACGGTGGGCGGCGAGGTGAATTTCGACCCGGCCTACAACGGCAACATCCTCGTCAACGCGATGACCGTGGGCGTCGCGAAGCAGGACAAGATCTTCTACTCGGCGGCCGCGGGGATCGGGAACCCGGTGGTCTACGTCGGTTCCAGGACGGGCCGCGACGGCATTCATGGCGCGACCATGGCCTCGGCTGACTTCGGGGCGGACAGCGAGGAGAAGCGGCCAACCGTCCAGGTCGGCGATCCCTTCACCGAGAAGCTGTTGATCGAAGCCTGCCTCGAATTAATGGCCTCGGACGCGATCGTCGCCATCCAGGACATGGGCGCGGCCGGCCTCACCTCCTCCTCGGTCGAGATGGCCAGCAAGGGCGGCGTCGGCATCAAGCTGATCATGGACCAGGTGCCCTGCCGCGAGGAGGGCATGACGCCCTACGAGATGATGCTCTCCGAAAGCCAGGAGCGCATGCTGATGGTCCTGAAGCCCGGCCGCGAGGCTGAGGCCGAGGCGATCTTCCGCAAATGGGAACTCGACTTCGCGGTGATCGGCGAGGTGACCGAAACCGGGCGGATGGTGCTGGAATGGAAGGGCGAGACCGTCGCCGACATTCCGCTTGGGCCACTCGCGGACGAAGCGCCGCTGTACGACCGCCCGCACCTCAGTCGAGAGGAGTACAAGACCTGGGCGCAGGTCAAGCCGCTCGACGAGGTGCCGGAGAGCACCGACATTGGCGCGGACCTCCTGAAGCTGCTGGCCTCCCCCCACCTCGCCAGCCGCCGCTGGATCTACGAGCAATACGACCAGCAGGTTGGCGGCAATACTGTCCAGCGCCCCGGCGGCGATGCCGCGGTCGTACGGGTGCACGGCACCGACAAGGCGCTGGCGATCACCACCGATTGCACCCCGCGCTACTGCTACGCCGACCCGTACGAGGGCGGAAAGCAGGCGGTCGCTGAGGCGTACCGCAACCTGTGCGCGGTCGGGGCGATGCCGCTCGCGATTACAAACTGCCTCAACTTTGGCAACCCGCAGCGGCCGGAGATCATGGCGCAGATTACCGGCTGCCTCGAAGGCATGGCCGACGCCTGCCGTGCCCTGGATTTTCCGATCGTGAGCGGCAATGTCAGCCTTTACAACGAGAGCAAGGCGACCGGCGGCGGGAGCGCGATTCTGCCTACGCCCGCGATTGGTGGCGTTGGGCTGCTCAAGGACTGGCGGAAGAGCGCGACGATTCCGTTCAAGGCTGCGGGCGAAGACATTGTTCTGATCTTCGGACACAAGCCAGCAAATCTCGGCCAGTCACTTTGGGTTGAGGTTTGCCAAAACCGTCGTGCAGGTCGGCCGCCATCTGTCAGTCTCGGTGATGAGTTGAACGTCGGCCGATACATACGGGAAGCTATTGCGAGTGAGACTGTCACGGCGGTCCATGACATTTCGGACGGCGGCTTCCTTGTCGCTGTTACTGAAATGGCGTTGGCATCAGGCGTTGGCGCGACCATTTCTTTGGGTGACCGGAGCGGCGCCACCGCATGGGCCTTCGCTGAAGACCAGGGATGCTATGTTGTCACCGTGCCCGATGGGTTGAAGTTCGTTCGTGAGCTGACGACGCCCGGTGTCACTGCGATTTGCATGGGCAGCACGGGCGGAAATGAAGTTGTCGTCACAGTTGAGGACAAGCTGCATGGCTCCGTCTCCCTCACCGATCTCCGCGCGGCCCACGAAGGCTTCTTCCCCAGGCTGATGGGCGGGGAGCATCCGGTCGCCTGACCCCTCGTCAGTGGGAGCGCAGCGAAGCAATCAGTTCTTGTTCGCTACAGCCGAAGTGACTGGATTGCAGAGTCGCTACTCTCCTCGCAATGACGGATTCAAGCAGTCGCCCGCAGCACCAACTCTACCGTATCCTCCGGCTGATCCCACATCGGGAAGTGACCGCAGCGATCAAACCAGACCAGCTCCGCTTCCGGAAACGCCGCCTTTGCCCGTTCCGCCTGCTGGGGCAGGCAGAGGCGGTCCTGCTTGCCCCAGACAATCGTCACCCGCCCGCTGCCCGGAGCCGACGGGCCTTGCTGGGCTGGACCCGCGGCCAAGTCCTCCACCAGAGCGTCGAACGTCCGGCAGGAGGCAAAGCTTTGGAGCTCACGTGCGACCACATCGCCATCCAGCGCCCACGGCCTGGCGGACAGCTGCGCCAGCAGGGCCGAGCGCGACACAGCATTGTGGGCCAAGCCCGAAAGGGCCGGCCGAACACTTCGCAATAGCCAAACGGACGCAGAAAGCGTGTTGCGCAGGTAAGCCCGCTCCCATCCGACCCAGAAGCCTCCCGGATCAAGCGACACGACATTGCCCGCAAGTCCCCGCCGAGCCAGCTCCAGCACCATCCGAGCGCCCATCGAGCTGCCGATCATGTCGACCCCGCGCAGGCCATTGTCGACGATCAACTCCGACACGCTCCTGCAAAGCCCCGTAAAAGTGCCGCTGTCCGGCTCGGCGGGCGCCTCGCCATGTCCCGGAATGTCGAACAGCAGCAGCCGCCGTTCCGCCGCGAGCGCATCAGCGACTGTGTCCCAGGACCGCGTGCTGCCACCCAGGCCGTGAATCATCAGCAGCGGCTTGCCCCGCCCATGTTCAACCAGTTTCATTCCAGGCCAACGCCGCAGGCATGCACTTCGGTCCGCCGCCATCTTGCGAACGCCTCGCATTATCGACTACGTTGAGCTCATGATCGTCTGCGTCTGCAATGCGATTCGCGAGGAGCAGCTTCGGGCCGAGGCTCGCCGCGGCGCGACTTCGCCCGGCCGCGCTTATGCCCAGCTCGGCTGCAAGGCCAAGTGCGGATCATGTCTCCCTTTCGCCCGAGCGATCATCGACGAGGAACTGGATGCACTCGAAGAAGCGCTCGCGCCGGTCCGCGCCGCCTGAGCCTTCTTGCGAGTTGTTAGCGCTTCGTTCGGCCCATCCCCTGGAGTAGATGCGGTCCGCGAAAGGGGATCCACATGAAGGGCGATGTGCGCGTCATCGAGCTGCTCAACCAAGCGCTCCGGGACGAGTTGACCGCGATCAACCAATATTGGCTGCACTACCGGCTGCTGGACAATTGGGGAATCGACAAGCTGGCCGCGTTCGAGCGGCACGAGTCCATCGACGAGATGAAGCACGCCGACCGAATAGCTGAGCGCATCCTGTTCCTCGATGGCCTGCCCAACTTCCAGATGCTCGGGCGCCTGCGGATCGGCGAGAATGTGCCTGAAATCCTCAAGGCCGATCTCGAGGCCGAGTATGAGGCGTGCAAGCTGTACCGCGAGATCATCGCTCATGCCGAGAGCGTCCGCGACTTCGTCACCCGCGACCTTGCCGCCGAAATCCTCCAGGACGAGGAAGGCCATGTCGACTTCCTCGAGACCCAGATCGAGCTGATCGGGCGCATGGGGCTGGAGAATTACATCCAGCTGCAGAGCAAGCCGGCGGACTCGGAGTAGTGCATGGTTTGCCCCTGCAAAGGCAGGGGCCCAGTTGTCCTCGCATTCGCGACCTGTGCTCCTGCCTTCGCAGGAGCACAGAGTTCGCATGACCACAGCTCCCGATCGCCACCTCAGCCTGGACGTCATTCGCGGGGTTGCCGTGATGGGCATCCTGGTCGCCAACCTGCCTGCGTTCGCATTGCCGCAAGCAGCCTATTTCTCACCGCTAGCATGGGGCGGCACCACGCCGGCCGATGTCGCGGTGTGGCTCGGCACCTTTGTCTTGATTGAAGGCAAGATGCGCGGCCTGTTCTCCTTGCTGTTCGGCGCCTCGATGCTGCTGGTGATCGACCGGGCGGGCAGCAGCGGGCAGAGCGCTGCTCCCATCCACTACGCCCGGATGGCGGTGCTCTTCGCGATCGGTCTGCTCCACATGTACCTGATCTGGTGGGGCGATATCCTTGCTCATTACGCGCTGGTTGGGGCGGTCGCCTTCCTGTTCCGCCGCTGGTCGGCGTGGCAGTTGCTCGCGCTCGGACTCGCAGCGCTTGTCGTGACGCTGTTGTGGAACGGCATGGGCCTGCTCGCCTTGATCGACAGCGCCGCCCGCGACACGCAGGGGCGAATCGCAACCTGGAACGGCTTCGCCCAAGCCTTCGGCGTGCCCGGCCGCGACGCGATCCTGGCGGAGATCACCGCCATGAAGGGCCCCTGGCCTGGCGAGGTAAGCTACCGTTGGCGGACCCTGGCAGGTCCTCTTGCCTTCCTCAAGACCGTGGGGCTCGAGACATTTTCGGCAATGCTGCTGGGGATGGCGGCATTCCGCTCCGGCTTCCTCACCGGCGCATGGCCCCGTTCCACCTATCGGCGGGCGGCAGCGATTGGCCTCGGCCTCGCCCTACCCGCCTATCTGCTGCTGGGTCTGGTGACGATTGCGCACGATTTCGATCAGCGTTGGGTGTTTGTCGGCAGCATCGTCGGTTCCGTGCCGTTCCGAATGCTCGGCGTCTTGGGCTATGCGGCCCTGATCATCCTGCTGCTTCGGCCTGGCGGTTGGCTGACCGAACGCATCGCAGCAGTCGGCCGGGCAGCCTTTTCCAACTATCTCGGCACGTCCGTCCTGATGACGGCAGTTTTCTACGGCTGGGGCCTGGGGCTGTTCGGCTTGATGTCACGCGCTCAAATGTATCTGCTGGCGCCGCTGGCCTGGCTGCTGATGCTGCTATGGTCCAGGCCGTGGCTGGAGCGCTACCGGTTCGGACCGCTGGAGTGGCTGTGGCGAACCCTCGCACGTGGCGAGGTTCAACCAATGCGACGCGTGCCCGTCGCCTAGATCCGCCCGAAATCCTGGTTCGCGACCCGGCGGCCGAACCCGCCCGCCACAGACGCTCGCGCCACCAGCGGATTGGTGGCCTTGTCGAACAGCTCGACCGTGCAGCTGAACAGCCGCCGCATCTCGACCACGTCCTTGACCAGCTCGTCGGGGAAGCGCCGGGTTTCGATGCACGTCCGGGCCGTGTTCTCGATCAGTTCGGCGACCTTGGCCAGCGGCTGCGCTCCGAACTGGCGCGCCTCACCCTTGATGGTATGCGCCGGCATGACCAAGCCGACCGTGTTCTGCTCGCGCATCGCTTGTTCGATCTGGGCTAGCGACTTGGCGCCGTCCTCCCGGAAGTAGCTTAGGATCCGGATGAACCCGGGGCCAAGCTCGGCCCGGCACTTCTCGAAGTGCAGCCAGTCGACAATGTCAGCGCTTCCCCCCTCCACGATCCAACTTCTCCGGTCTGCGTCTGGCGGCCGATGGTGCCACGCAGCATTCCTAGCCCGCAAAGCGTAAAGAGCGGGTTAGCGTCAGGCCTTGTCGTGATACGGATTCTTGGGTGCCCGCAGGGTCATCCGCAGCGGCACCGCGCCAAGGCCGAGGTCCCGGCGCATGGAGTTGAGTAGGTAACGGCGGTAGCTTTCGGGCAGCTGGTCGACGCGGGTGCCGAACACCACAAAGCTGGGCGGCCGAGTCTTCACCTGGGTGATGTAGCGCAGCTTGATCCGCTTGCCGCCCGGGGCAGGCGGCGCGTTGGCCTCCACAGCCCGTTCGAACCAGCGGTTGAGTTCGCCCGTCGCTACCCGGCGCGACCAGCCCTCCCGAATCTCGAACGCCGCACCGATCAACTGGTCGATGCCCTTGCCGGTCTTGGCTGACACGGTCAGCACGGGCACCCCTTTGAGCTGCGAGAGCCCCTCTTCCAGCGCCGCTTTGACCCCGTTGAACAGGGACGACGCATTGTCGGCGACATCCCATTTGTTGAGCGCGATAACCAGTCCGCGGCCTTCCTCGATCACCGCATCGGCAATCTTCAGGTCCTGCACCTCCAGTCCTCGGGTCGCATCGAGCAGCAGCACCACGACCTCAGCCCGGTCAATCGAGCGGCGCGTGTCCTGCGCCGACAGCCATTCCAGCTTGTCGTCCACCTTGGCGCGCTTGCGCAGGCCTGCGGTGTCGACCAACCGGACCCGCCGCACCTCGCCATCCTTGTCGCGCCAGTCCCAGTCCACGCTGATGCTGTCGCGCGTGATCCCGGCTTCCGGTCCGGTGATCATCCGCTCCTCGCCGAGCATTCGGTTGACCAGGGTCGACTTGCCCGCGTTCGGCCGGCCGACGATCGCGAGCTTCAGCGGCCCATCCTCGTCGTCCTGCTCGTCCTCGTCCTCGCTGTCTTCGCGTTCAACGAACGGGCGGAGGGACTCGAACAGGTCGACCACCCCTTCGCCGTGCTCGGCACTAAGCGCAATCGGCTCGCCGAAGCCAAAGGCGAACGCCTCCAGTCGCCCGGCTTCGCCGGCACGTCCTTCGGCCTTGTTGGCTGCAACGATGATCGGTGTATCCTCGCTGCGCAGCCAGCGGGCGATTTCCTCGTCCAAAGGAGTGACGCCTTCACGCGCATCGATCAGGAACAGCGCGACATCTGCCTCGCGCACCGCAGCCTCGGTCTGCGCCCGCATCCGGCCGGGCAGGCTGGCAGGATCCTCGTCCTCAAAGCCCGCGGTGTCCATCACCCGGAACTCCAGGCCGAGCAGCTTGCCCTCCCCCTCGCGCCGGTCGCGGGTCACGCCGGGGCGATCGTCCACCAGGGCGGCACGCCTGCCGACAAGGCGATTGAACAGGGTCGACTTGCCCACGTTGGGACGGCCGACGATGGCAACGGTTGGAAGAGGCATGGCACGCCCCTAGCGAAACCTGCCCCTCATTGCGAGGAGCACGGCATCACCGGAAGGCGTGCAGCCGGCCGCGGTTGTCCAAAATGTAGAGCGTCGAGTTCGCCACCGCAGGGGCAAGACTGATGCCGGCTCCGACATTTGTCTGCGACTGGAAGCTGCCGGTCGAGGGGTCGACGTTGATCAGCACGCCGTTCGACCCAGCGACAATCAGCCGGTCACCGGCCAGCACCGGGCCGACATAGCTGATCGGGCCGCGCTTCCCCTTGGGATTCTCGAACGCCGGGAGCTGATTGATCCAGCGGACCTTGCCGGTGCTGCGCGCGATGGCGACCAGCTTGGCATCGTCGCTCACCACGAACACCCAGTCGCCTGCCACCCACGGCGTGGAAATGCCGGCGATGTTGAGTTCCCAGATGCGCTGGCCGCTGATCAGGTCGAGCGAGACCATCCGGCCGCCCTGCCCCACCGCGAACACCTGCCCGCCATCGATCACCGGGCTTGCGTCGATGTCCGACAGGTTGGCGACGCTGGTTGAAATGCTGGTCCGCGCGAGGGCATCCTGCCACACCACCCGGCCGTTCTCGTAACGGTAGGCGTTGAGTTCACCCGAGGAGAAACCGGCGACTACGGTACCCTGCGCGACTGCGGGGGACGCGGTTCCAAACACGCCGGCGATCTCCAGGGCGGCCGAGCTGGACCAGTTAGCCGTGCCGTCGGCCATCTTGAGCGAGTAGATTTGGTTGTCCTGGCTCATGACGTAGAGCGTATCGGCCGTCACCGTCGGCGCGCCGCGCAGCGGGCCGCCCGGACGCACCTGCCACGCGATGCCGCCATTGCCAGCGTCAAGCGCCGCAACGAAGCCAAGGCCGTTGGTGGCGTAGACCCGGCCGTTCGCGACCGAGACGCCGCCGCCAAACAGCGATGCGCTGTTGCCGCGCTCCGTGCCGAACTGGGTCGCCCACAATTGCCGGCCGCTCTGGCCGTCGAACGCGCGCACCGTTGCGGTGGTGTCAATGGTGAAGACCTTGCCGTCGGCAACGACCGGGGGAGACGCAAGCCGTGCATCGACGCTGCTGCCGCTGCCGGCCTGAACCGAGAAGGCTGTGCCCAGTGCGGCGCCAAGCGCCACGTGGCCCATCGACTTGGAGGCGTTGCCCCCCGGCTGCGACCATTCGGAATTTCCGGCGGCAGCGGGCAGGCTGAACGGTGCCGAAGCGGTCGCCGGATCAATGGCGATGTCGACTTCGCTGGTCAGCACGGACACTCGTTCACCAAGGACTGGGGTCTTGGGACGCGCCTTGTTGAACGGGTTACACCCGGCCAGCAACGCGGCCGCAAGCGTGATCGTGACGATCTTGTTGTTCATGGATCTCATGCCCTTGGCGATGTTTGGCTTGATGGGATCAGGTGCGGGGAGCCGGCGGCGACGCCGGTTCCACCCCCAGCGAACCCGCGATCTGCTGAGCTCGCCCGCGGAGCGACGCCGGGGCCGTCTTGTCGTTCCCGATCGCGGCGAACAGCCGGCCCGCCTCGGCGGTCCGGTTCTGCTTCAGCATGGCCATGGCGCTCAGTTCCCCGGCGCTGCCGAACCAGGGATTGCCCGGCTTGGCGAGTTCCTGAAGGCGGCTGACGACCTCTTCCGGTTTCAGCGTGTCAAATTCGACGGCCGTGCCGCGAACCAGCGCCGCCTGACGGAGACCCTCCGGCAGATCGTCGTCCTGCGAAACGGCGCGATAGGCGTCGGCGGCCTTGGTGCGATTGCCGCTCTGCAGCGCGAGTGCCGCCTGCGACAGCAAGGCTGCGCCGCGGTACGCATCGGGCGCATTCTTCGCCATCGCCGCCAGCCGCGCATCCGCGTTGCCGGTCTTGCCGTTACCGATGTCGGTGATCACCTGCGCCAGCGCTTCGCTCTGCCCTTGGGCGACTTCGACTTGATGGTTGCGCCAGTAAAGGATGCCGGCTGCGAGCGCGAGGACCAGCACCGCGGCGGCGATCAGCCAGCCGCCGTACCGCTTGAAGAAATCTTCCGCCTGGCTGCGGCGCAGATTCTCGTCGACTTCGCGGATGAAGCTTTCGTTGGTTTCACCGGGGGCGAGGGCCAAATGAACTGAACCTTTGTTGCTGATTGGATCCGCTGCCGCGGCTGCTCATTTCCATGGCCGGAGATGAACAGAAGCTTGGCGGAAAGGGCGTCTAACCGGCTTTGCGTCAAACGGCAAAGTGTCCGGCGGCAAAGTGTCCGGCGGCAGACTGTCAGGCGGGCTTGGGACGATAGGTCTGGTCGGCGGTCGGGAACGAGCGGCCCCGGACTTCGCCGGCGTAGGTCTCGACAGCGGCGACGATGCGCGCGGCAAGATCGTCGTAACGCTTCACGAATCTGGGCGTGCGCTCGAACAGGCCCAGCATGTCCTCGGTCACCAGCACCTGACCATCGCACTTCGCCGACGCGCCAATGCCGATCACCGGTGGAGCGACCTCCCGGGTGACCTGCGTGGCTATATCCTCCAGCACGCCCTCGACCACGATGGCGAAGGCGCCCGCGTCAGCCACGGCCTGAGCGTCGGCGAGGATCTTGGCTGCCTCTGCCTCGCTGCGCCCACGCGCACCATATCCCCCGAGCATGTTCACCGCCTGCGGGGTGAGGCCTACATGGCCGATCACCGGGATCCCGCGCTGCGACAGAAAGGCGATGGTCTCCGCCATCGCCGCTCCGCCCTCCAGCTTCACCGCCGCGCAGCCGGTCTCCTTCATCACCCGCGACGCGGAGTCGAACGCCTGCTGGGGCGACGCCTCGTACGAGCCGAACGGCATGTCCACCGCCACTAGCGAATGCCAGCTGCCGCGAACCACCGCCGCGCCGTGCGCGCACATCATGTCGAGCGTCACCGGCACGGTTGACGGCAGGCCGTAGATCACTTGGCCCAAGCTGTCGCCGACCAGCAGTAGGTCGCAATGGGGATCGAGCAGCTGCGCCATCCGCATCGTGTAGGCGGTCAGCATCACGATCGGCTGCTCAGTCTTCCCGGCGGCCTTACGGGCACGCAGCGCCGGCACGGTCATGCGTTTGCCGGGAACCGGTGTCGGTGTCGCCCGGCTGGTCGCCGTGTCGAGAGTGAAAGTGCTCAACGCCCTACTTCAACCATCCGCGCATCCGCGAGTGGCGCGCGAAGAAATAGATGGTCCACCCCAGTGCCACGACGATGATCGGCATGAGCAGCTGGTCGGAGCTCATCGACTGGCGAAGCTCCGGGTCGAGGAAGTAAGCCGAAAATTGCACCAGGACGGCGATCAGCGACACCAGCAGTAGCGGCTCGGCAATCTTGCGCCGCATCAGCAGCATAACCGCTCCGGCCAGGCCAACCCATACGGCGATGGCGAAAGCGCCCCACATCCAGGTGGGCGCCGCGTCCAACATCGCCCGCTGGTCGAGCGGAAGCTCGGCAGGGTCAACGGTGACCTGGTAGAGATAGACGGCGCAGCCGAACATCATCCACACTGCGGTGGCGATCGCCGCCGGCTTGAACCAGCCGGCAACCGGACGTGGCGCGTAGGTGTCCGCTTCGGTCATGCTTGCCCCCTCTTCTTATTTCGCCAGTCATACTCCGCCGACAGCCGCGTGCAATCGGCGACAGATTGTCTTTATCACGCGTTCAGCGGATTCGACATAATCACCGTTTCTTGAGACACTTCGTCGTGGATATCGGCTCGACTCGGGACAGTCATGCCGCCGTCCTTCAACCGACATGCGGAGGGGGGATACTTCGCACATGCTGTACGACGACATCCTTTATCATCAGACGCGCGCCAGCCGGGAGCTGGACCTCGGACTCAGCACCGACAACCTTGCCGCAGCCCGCGCGCACCTGAAGCTTGCAACGCTTCATTCGGAGCGGGCCAAGGAGCTTGCCCGCGACATCGAGGATCGCGAGAGGCCGCTCGCGGTCGCCTGAACGCTGACGGTCAGCCTTCGATGATCACTTCGGTGCCGAGCTTGGTCAGGCCGTAGAGCTTCTTCGCGAATTCGACCGGCAGGCGCACGCACCCATGGCTGGCCGGGTAACCGGGCAGCTTGCCTCCGTGAAAGGCTATGCCCATTTCGTCGTACATCTGCATGTAGGGCATGGGCGCGTTGTCATACTTGCGGCTGAAGCCCTTCACCTGCTTGCGGAAGATCTTCCAGAAGCCGAGCGGCGTTTCGTGACCCTTCTTGCCGGACGAGATCGTCGACATGCCCGCCAGCTTGTCGCCCCGATAGATGTAGAAGCGCTGGGTCAGCAGGTCGATCACCACCTTGGCTTCGCCGCTTTCGGGCATTGCCGAGGCCCAGTAGTAATCGCCCGGCTTCATCGAAACAGGGCCAAACAAGGCAAGCGAGTCCTTGTGGGCCTGAGGCGCGTTGCCTTGGGTCCAGCGGTAAGGCAGTTCCTGCGGCTTGGGTTGCGCAACGACCGGCGGCGGCGGTGGGGGAGTGGTCGAACAACCGGCCAGCAACGCCGCCCCAACCGCAACCACCATCCCCTTGCGAATCAACCGCATGCCCCGACTCCCGAACAATTCAACCTTCAACAGCGCAGCGGTGGCACCGCGTCAATATCCCGGTAAACGGACGGTAAGCGTTAACTTTCCGGCAGTTGCGCGATGAACCCGCGGCTCGCCCTCACTCCCACTCAATCGTTCCCGGTGGCTTAGACGTATAGTCGTAGACGACACGATTGATCCCCTGGACCTCGTTGACGATCCGAGTCGCAACGCGGCTGAGGAAGGCGGCGTCGAACGGGTAGACGTCCGCGGTCATGCCATCGACGCTGGTCACCGCCCGCAGCGCACAGACGCTGTCATAGGTGCGGGCGTCGCCCATAACTCCGACCGTGCGGACCGGCAGGAGCACGGCAAAGGCCTGCCAGATGGCGTCGTACAGGCCGGCGTTGCGGATCTCCTCCAGATAGATGGAGTCCGCCTTGCGAAGGATGTCGCAGCGTTCCGCTGTGACCTCGCCGGGGATGCGGATGGCAAGCCCTGGGCCCGGAAACGGATGACGGCCGACAAAGGCGCCCGGAAGGCCAAGCTCACGGCCAAGTTCGCGCACCTCGTCCTTGAATAACTCGCGCAACGGCTCGACCAGCTTCATGTTCATGCGCTCGGGCAGGCCGCCGACATTGTGGTGGCTCTTGATCGTCACAGACGGTCCACCGGTGAAGCTGACGCTTTCGATCACATCCGGATAAAGCGTGCCCTGTGCCAGGAAGTCCGCTCCCCCGATCTTGTTGGCCTCGGCCTCGAAGACGTTGATGAATTCCGCGCCGATGAACTTGCGCTTCTTTTCGGGGTCGGTGACGCCGGCGAGACCGCCAAGGAAGTCGGCGCTGGCGTCCACATGCACAAGCGGGATGTTGTAGCTGTTGCGGAACAGGCTCACGACCTGCTCCGCCTCGCCGGCCCGCATCAGACCATGGTCCACGAACACGCAGGTCAATTGCTCGCCGATCGCCTCGTGGATCAGCACGGCGGCCACGGCGCTATCCACGCCGCCGGACAGGCCGCAGATCACCTTGCCGGCACCAACCTGTTCGCGGATCTCGCGAATCTTGGTGTCCCGGAACGCTTCCATGCTCCAGGTGCCTGCGCAGCCGCAGATATGCCGCGCGAAGTTGGCCAGCAGCTTGCCGCCGTCGGGCGTGTGGACCACCTCGGGGTGGAACATCAGGCTGTAGCGCCTCGCCTCCTCATTGGTGGCGATGGCGAAGGGCGCGCCTTCCGACCGGGCCACGATCTGGAACCCGGGCGCGAGGCTTTCGACCCGGTCGCCGTGGCTCATCCAGACCTGGTGCTTCTCGCCGACCTGCCACAGCCCGTCGAACAGCGCGGAAGGCGCCACCACCTCGATGAAGGCGCGCCCGAACTCCTTCTGGTCCGACGTCACGACCTTGCCGCCAAGCTGCTGGTGCAGCGTCTGCTGGCCGTAGCAGATGCCGAGCAGGGGCAGGCCGCTGTCGAATAATGCCTGTGGAGCGCGCGGGCTGTCTTCCGAGGTCACTGAAGACGGACCGCCGGAAAAGATGATGCCCTTGGGGTTGAGCCGCCGGAACGCTTCCTCCGCCGCGTTGAACGGAGCGATCTCGCAATACACGCCGGCTTCGCGGATGCGGCGGGCGATCAGCTGGGTCACCTGGCTGCCGAAATCGACGATCAGGATGGTCTCGCCAAAGGTCTCCGACATTTGGACGCTCATCGATTCCCCGCGCAAAAAGAAAGTGCGCGAGCCACTAGGACCCGCGCACTCCTCTGTCCACTTGGCAGCGGCTTAGTAGCGGTAGCCGTACCCGGCGTAGCGCTGACGATCGAGGTCCAGGTCGCTGATGCGCCCGGTCCGGCGATCGAATTTGCAGCTGAAGCGGTACTGCGGGGCAGCGGCGTTGTTCTGGTAGCCGCCGTAGGGCGCATTGTAGCCGCCATAGCCGCCGTAATTGCCGCGCCAGCCGGACTCTCCGGCCCAGCCGACGACCCGGAAGTTGCCGTTGCGGGTCCGCTCGACGCGCTCGATCTGGTTCACCCGGATCGCGCCACCATTGTTGTAGCCGTAGCCGCCATTGTAGCCGCCGTAATTGCCGTAGCCGCCATAATTGCCGTAGCCGCCGTTGAGGCGGGCTTCGGCTGCGCGGGCGCACTGGTCGATGGCGACGCGTTCGTTGGCGTAGCCATAGCCATATTGGCTACCGTAGCCTCCCTGACGGCCGCGCAGGATCGAGTCGAGGATCGCGCCGACGATCACGTTGCCGGAACCATAACCGCCGCCGTAGGGCGGATAATATTGAGCAGCGGCCGGAGCCGCGAACCCACCGGCCGCCGCCGCCACGCCGGCGGCACCGATCAGGAACTTGTAGACAGCCTTCATGGCCACTCTCCTTGTTGCGTCCAGGCGACAGGATCGCCAGTGGGAACGCTTATGGAAGCAAGGGGCTGCACCGCCTCTGAATGAGGCTGAAGGCATTGGTTCAGCTTGATTAACGCCCGGAACAGGCATCAAGCGCACTCTGTCTACCCGCTGGAGCCCTGACCCGCATTGATCGCGTCGATCCACCACGGCAGGACCGCGAGCGAAGGAAGCTCCCGATAGCGACTCTGGCCCTCTGGTGCGGGGGCATGCTCATGCACCCAGGCGGAGGCGTGCGGGACGAAGCCGGCCCAGGCTCCCGCATGCAGCGCCGGCAACACATCCGAACGCATGCTGTCCCCGGCCATGATCGCCTGCGCCGGCTCGACTCCGTAGCGAGCGAAGATCCGACCGAAGGTTGCGGCGGTCTTGTCGCTGACGATCTCGATGCCGGTGAAGCGATCCCCCAGACCCGAAGCGGCCAGCTTTGCCTCCTGGTGGAGGAGGTCGCCCTTGGTCACCAGCACGAGCTTGCCGCGCTCGGCCAGGGCGTCGAGCGTCTGCTCGATGCCGGCCAGCAATTCCACCGGATGGGCGAGCAAGCGCTTCCCCGCCTCCAGCATGGCACTCACCAGCCCCGCATCGAGCGCCGGGCCGGCCAGGTCCACGGCCGTCTCGATCATCGACAGGGTGAAGCCCTTCGCCCCGTAGCCGTACAGGCGAAGGTTCCCGGCCTCGCACTCCGCCAGGCGCTCCCTCGCGACCTCGGCCTCGGCGAAGGGCTCCAGCATGGCGACAAGCGCTTCCTCGGTCTCGTCGAAGAAGCGCATGTTGTGCCATAGCGTGTCGTCGGCATCGAGACAGATGAGCTCGATCGCCATGGCTCGCCCCAGTTCCCTACCGGATGGCCAGGCCGGTGTGCTTCGCCAGGAAGGCATAGACGTCGGCCGCTTCCTCGATGATCTTGTCGGTCGGCTTGCCGGAGCCATGCCCGGCGCGCGTTTCGATGCGGATCAGATGCGGCTTGCTGCCGACCCCGGCGGTGTTCTGGAGCATCGAGATGTACTTGAAGCTATGTCCTGGAACGACCCGGTCGTCGGTGTCGGCGGTGGTCACCAGCACCGCCGGATAGTCCCGCCCACCCTTGATGTTGTGATAGGGCGAATAGGTCATCAGCGTGCGGAAGTCGGCTTCCTTGTTGGGATAGCCGTAGTCGTCGACCCAGTAGCGTCCGGCAGTGAAGCGGTCGAAGCGCAGCATGTCCATGACCCCGACTGCCGGGGCGGCCGCGGCGAACAGGTCCGGGCGCTGATTGACCACCGCGCCGACCAGCAGGCCGCCGTTGGAGCCGCCCTGGATTGCCAGCCCGCCCTTCGGCGTGATGCCGTTGGCAATGAGATATTCGCCGGCACCGATGAAGTCGTCGAACACGTTCTGCTTGTTGGCCAGGCGGCCAGCGTCGTGCCACGCCTTGCCATACTCGCCGCCACCGCGGATGTTGGCGAGCACCCATACTCCGCCGGCTTCCAGCCAGGCGAGCCGGGTCGGCGAGAAGCTGGGGGTCATGGAGGCGTTGAACCCGCCATAACCGTAGAGCAGCGTCGGCGCCGGACCCGTCGTGCCCTTCTTGCGGACGATAAACATCGGCACACGGGTGCCGTCCTTCGACGCAAAGAAACGCTGCTCGACACCGTAATCCTCGGGATTGAAGGCGACCTTCGGAGTGGCCCAAGGGGTCGCCTCGCCCATCCGCACGTCGTAGCGATAGACGGTGGTCGGCCGGTTGAAGCTGGTGAAGGCGAAGAAGGTCTGCGGATCGTCGATCTCGCCGCTGAACCCGCTGGCGGTGCCGATGCCCGGCAGATCGATCACCCGCTCTCGCGCGCCGCTCAGGCTGTGGACCCGAACCTCGGTGCTGGCATCCTTGAGGTAGGAAGCGATCAGCTTGCCCCCGACGAGGCTCGCGCCGTCCAGGGTCGCGGCGTCTTCCGCGATGAGGGTGCGGCGGTTCGGCTTGGCCGCCAGCACGTCGATGGAAACGACCTTCAGCTTCGGCGCATTGTCGTTGGTGAAGAAGTAGTAAGTCGAGCCGCGGTTGCCGATGTAGCTGTAGTTGTTCTGGAAGCCGGGGATCAGCACCCGCGGCTTTGCGGCCTTCTTCTGCCAATCCAGCAGGGTCACCTCGTAGCGGTCGTCGGTGCCGCTGGAGGACGTGACCACCAGCGTCGATCCGTCGTCACTGATCTGGCCGATATGGTTCAGCTCGGGCTTGGCCGGGGTGGCGAAGAGCAGCCGGTCCTGCGCTTGCGACGCCCCCAGTTTGTGAAAGAAGACCTGCTGGTTGCGGTTCAAGGATTGGAAGGTCTGTCCCGCGGCGGGCTCGTCGAAGCGGGAGTAGACGAAGCCGCTCCCGTCCTTGGCCCAGGACAGGGCCGAGAACTTCACCCACTTGACCTCGTCGGACAGCACCTTGCCGGTGGCGACTTCCAGCACCTTGATCGTGCGCCAGTCGGTGCCGCCGTCCTGCACCGCATAGGCGAGATACTTGCCATCCTCGCTCGGCGCCCATTCGGCCAGCGCCGTGGCGCCGTCCTTGGACCAGCCGTTGGGATCGATCAGCAGCCGCGGCGCGCCGTCAACGCTGTCGCGGACATAGAGCGGCGACTGGTTCTGCAGGCCGTCGTTGCGCTGATAGAAGTAGCGACCGCCCTTTTCGACCGGCACTCCGGTCCGCTCGTAATCATAGAGCTGAGTCATCCGCGCCTTCAGCGCGTCGCGCCCCGGCAGGGTGTCGAGGAACGCGTCGGTGACCTTGTTCTGCGCCTCGACCCAGGAGCGGACTTCGGCGTCGGTGCGGACGTCGTTCTCCAGCCAGCGGTACGGATCGGCGACGGCCGTGCCGAACTGCGTCTCCGCAACGTCGGTGCGGCGGGTGTCCGGATAGCTCAAGGCGACGACCGTGTCGGTATGTTGTTGCGCAGGAGCCTCGGCCGAGACGGGCGCGGCGGCCTCGGCTGCGGTGACCGGCGGGTTGGCGGTGGTGGTGCAGGCGGCGATGGTCGGCAGGGTCATCAGCAACAGGCTCTTGCGCATGGGACATCCGGAGAAAAGGAAAGGGCGCCAACTGCGTAGCAGCGGCGCCCTTTTCTTCAAGTGAGGCTGGAAGATCGCTCAGGCGGCCTCCAGCTCCTCGTCGCTCATCACCGGGCCGGAGTCCTGGCCCTTGGCCGAGATGTCGCGGTCGACGAACTCGATGATCGCGATCGGGGCGGCGTCCGACTGGCGGATGCCGGCCTTGACGATGCGGGTGTAGCCGCCGTTGCGCTCGGCATAGCGGGGCGCGAGCACGTCGAACAGCTTCACCAGCTGCGTGTCGTCGAGGATACGGGCGTGGGCCAGACGGCGGTTCGACAGGCCGCCCTTCTTGGCCAGCGTGATCAGCTTCTCGACGTAGGGGCGGAGCTCCTTCGCCTTGGCGACGGTGGTGGTGATCTGCTCGTGCTTGATCAGCGCCGCCGCCATGTTGCGGAACAGGGCCGCCCGGTGGCTGGAAGTACGCTGCAGCTTACGATGGCCAACGCGATGGCGCATGAGTCTTTCTCCGTTCGTCAGGGGACCGTGTAAGGTATCCCAAGCCAGGCGATGCTTTTCGGGGGACCGCCCAGACCCCAATGCAAAAGGACGAGCGTGGCGCCCGTCCCTTCGAGTGACGCGCGGATGGCGGAAGGGCTAGCCGGAGTCAAGGTTCGGGGTCGTCTGGAGCGGCGAATGTTCACAATGTTCACGGTGACGAGCGCGGAAAATCGCCAAAGGTGAGGCAAAGGTTAGCCCTCCGGCACGGTTGGCTGTTGATGGTGTCAGTGGTGTCAAAGAGCCGCACGTGTGAGCCGCTGCGGGAGCGGCGCAGGTGAAATCCTATTGTGCAATCAGAAACGGGGGTGCTTTCACGAGCATGCCTTCCGCAGCGTGGGAAGACGATCTGGGCGCTATATTCCAGGCTGCATGCCGTAGCGGGTTGGGTCGCGCCGCAAGCCTCCAATCTTTCGTCGTGCTGCACCAGTAAATTTATTGAGGACCGGCTCAAGGGTGAGGTGAAGCGCCACGCCCAGGGCTACCGCGGCAAGGACGAGGGCCCGTGGCGGCAGATCGAGGCTGTTCAAGACATAAGGATGGAACAAGTATATCGCGTAAGACGCGTTCCCAAGCAGAACCGCTGCCGTCCAGATGCTTGCTTTGAAAAGACGCTCAAAGGTGATCGCCGAATAGACGATCAGCGCTGCCGGCAGCCCCCACCAAAGAACTCTAAATATTGCCCGGTTCGCGTCTCTTGCAACATCTCCAGCGTACAGGCCTGAAGGGGCGGAGCTCGCCAGCAGCACGGCCACCGGAATGACCGAGATCGCCAAAAGTGTTGAACGGGGCAGTCTGGCGATCAGCACTCCGGCGAGAAACTCCAGGATCATCGGGTTGCCGATAAAGTCGAGCAGCGGGCCTGGGGCGATCTGGCCAGCAAGGAAAGCCACGGCGTAGGCGACAAGGGGAACGGCTGCCCCAAAGCGCAATGAGAATGCGAACGCGATGTAGAACAGCATCTCAAAACTAAGCGTCCACCCAAGATCGAGAGCCGGGAGGACATAGGTGTCATAGACCGGCCACAACGTGATTGTAGCCGCGACCTGAGCCGCGCTGCTGTTTCCCGCCAGCAGGCAGGGGAGTGCGGCTACCAGCCACATCGGGTAGATACGAAAGGCTCGACGGGACAGAAAACCGAGCGGGGTCGCGTGTGCTCCAACAGTCACCATAATGACGCCGGAAATCACAAAGAATAGATCAACCCCTGCGGCGCCGATTGCAGAGGCGTCCGGCACGATCCCGTGGACGGTTGACGTATGCAGGATTACGACGCCGATTGCGGCGACTGCTCTTAAGACTTGGATCGAACGTAGCTGCCCCACGGAGACTAGCCTATCAGCGTTGGCAGGCGAGTAAAGCTGGCTGAGAGATAGGCTTGGATGCTGCGCTGGTCGACCAACGCTGCGCCATCCACACCCATGCCGGTCTGCGAGCCGCGAGCAAGATCACTCGAAAAGAGCTATCGCAGCTTGGCGATCTTGAGGCCGTCCTGCTTGGCGCGGGCCTTGATCGATTCCTCGCTGCGGGTGAGGGCCTTGGCCATTTGCTTCAGCGGCATGCCTTTGCCGGCAAGCGTGTGGAGCTTCTGAATCTCGTCGGAGGTCCAGGGCTGGCGATGGCGTTCGAAGCGTTCGGGCATTGCATCTTCCCTCAGGCGGGAGCGAGGCGCGGGGCCGGAGCGCTGCCGCGGTAGGCTCGCAGGATTACGAGGAGCGAAACGGTGACCATTACCAGCGGATTGAGAACGACCTGGAGCGACCAGGGGAACGGAATGTCAACGCCGAAGAACAGGTAGTTCTTGGGCGCGAGGACAAAACACGCGCCGAGCAGGACCGGCCAGTCGCTCTCGCCCGTCATCCTGCCCTCGCGCGCGAGCAGGACGACCGGGATGAGGAACACGAGCAGATGGTAATCGGCGAACACCTGGCTGGTGGTGGCGTACACCGCCAGGACGACGAACAGCAGCGCCGAGTCTGGTAGCCGCCGGCGACGGGCAGCGAGCAGCACCGCCCCGAACAGCGCCGCGCCGACCAGCAGTGGCACAATGCGGGTCCACTCCTGCGGCCCGTACATGGCAAGCAATGCTCCATAGAGCGAGCTGTTGTACGCTTGGCCGAAGCCGGAGACGATGAATACCCCGACATAGTCGCTCATGCCCTGGCGCCAGCTTTCGGGCGTGTAGGCGGGGTAAGCGGCGTGGGCTGCGGCAAAGCCGAGCACGAACAGCCCGGCGGTTGCGCAGCCCAGGATCACCATGTCTCGGAAGCGCCAGCCCCGACCGGCGAGGAACAGGGCCAAAGGGACGACTCCCGCATTCGGCCGGATGTTGATCGCCACGGCAAACAAAGCGATTGCGACCGCGTCCGCCCGCCCCATCCGCAATGATCGCAGCGTTCCGCCGATCACTCCAACGGCGGTGATCACCGAGAAAAGGTGGCCACGGTCGAAGGCGAACAAGGCGGGATAGCAGCCAAGCGCCAGGAGCCCGACGAACAGGCGACCGGGTCCCGCCGGTGCCTCGCGCGCGGTCGTCCAGGCCAGCGCCGCTGCGGCCAGGCCAGCCACCGCCAGGAACAGAAGCAAGGGCTCGACCAAGGGCAGAAGCCCCCGGATGCCGAGGCCGAGCAGGGTGGAGACCGGCAGCATGTGGAAATGATTGAACCGCGATCCCTTGAGCCTCTCAAGCTCCTCCGTCCAGCGCGGGAACAGCTGATCGAGGTGCCAGATACTGGCGGCGGAGTGGATCGTCGGGCCGGGGTAGCCCATCGCCATCTTGAAGAAATCCCCGAAGCGGTCCTCCGGCGCATGAACGAACGTGTTGTAGGGGAAGGCGTGGCCCCAATGCTCCATCAGCAGGTTGTAGAGGAGGTTGGCGAGGACCGCCGCGGCCACCAGCGCAAAGGCGAGGCGCGGAACGAGGTCGGGCGCGCGCGCGCCGTCCGGTGCTGTGCTGCTCCCCTCCCCCATGGGGCGAGTGTTGCCTGACCGGCGCGGGTTCGCAAGGGGGCGCGGCGCGAGGGTTCTCAACGAGAAAGGGCCGCCCTTGGTGGGACGGCCCTTTTGGTCTCTTCGCGAGGCTGGCCGTCACGGGAGTAAATCCCGTGACGTCGGTCCTGTCGGCTGCGCCGTAGGCCGGCCGGCTTGCGCGATCTCTTCGCGCTGCTCCGACGACGCTTGCGCGTCGGCGTCGCTACGCTCGGCCGCTTAGCCGAGCATTTCCTGCTCGAGCTTCTTGGCCATTTCCTCGATATTCTCCGGCGGCCAACCGGGGATGTCCATGCCGAGACGGAGGCCCATCGAGGCGAGGACTTCCTTGATCTCGTTCAGCGACTTGCGGCCGAAATTCGGCGTGCGGAGCATTTCCGCTTCCGTCTTCTGCACCAGGTCGCCGATGTAGATGATGTTGTCGTTCTTCAGGCAGTTGGCCGAACGGACCGACAGCTCCAGTTCGTCCACCTTCTTGAGCAGGTAGCGGTTGAGCTGGTTGGTGTCGGCCTGAGTTTCGACCGGCGCCGCGGCGGTCGCGGCCTGGCCGATCATCGGCGAAGCAGCGCGAACCTGGCCGTCGTCGAAGCCGACGAACAGAGCGAGCTGGTCCTGGAGGATGCGAGCAGCGTAACCGAGCGCTTCTTCCGGAGCGACCGTGCCGTCGGTTTCCACGGTCAGCGTCAGCTTGTCATAGTCCAGTTCCTGGCCGACGCGGGTGTTCTCCACCTTGTAGGCGACCTGGCGGACAGGGCTGTAGAGGGCATCGATCGGGATGAGACCGATCGCGGCGTCGGCCGGACGATTGGCGGCAGCCGGGACATAGCCCTTTCCGATGTCGGCGGTCAGTTCCATGTTGAGCGTCACGCCCTGGTCGAGGTGGCACAGCACCAGGTCCGGGTTGGTGATCTCGATGTCGCCCGAGGTGGCGATCTGCCCGGCGGTGACTTCGCCGGGACCGGTAGCGGACAGCTGAAGGCGCTTGGGCCCCTCGCCTTCCATCTTGAGCGCGATCTGCTTGACGTTGAGGACGATGTCGGTGACGTCCTCGCGAACGCCGGCGAGGCTCGAGAACTCATGCAGCACGCCCTCGATCTTGATCGAAGTGACGGCGGCGCCCTGAAGCGAGCTCAGCAGTACCCGGCGCAGCGAGTTGCCGAGCGTCATCCCGAAGCCGCGCTCCAGCGGTTCGGCGACGAACACGGCCTTGCGGCGCGCATCGCCACCGGCCTTGCGCTCCAGCGCGTTCGGCTTCTTGAGTTCCTGCCAGTTCTTTGCGTTGACGGCCATTTTGCTTCCTTGGCAGTGGGGGCGGCGGCGTCCCGCCAGGTCCCCGAGGGTATCTAACTGTTTCCGATGCACAGCCGGAGCGTCTGCCCCGGCCTGCTGATCAGACGCGGCGACGCTTGGACGGGCGAACGCCATTGTGCGGGATCGGGGTCACGTCGCGGATCGAGGTGATCTGGAAACCAACCGCCTGCAGCGCGCGAAGCGCCGACTCACGACCAGAGCCGGGGCCCTTGACTTCGACCTCGAGGGTGCGGACGCCGTGATCGGCGGCCTTGCGGCCCGCGTCTTCCGCCGCGACCTGCGCTGCATACGGAGTCGACTTGCGGCTTCCCTTGAAGCCCATCATGCCGGCCGAGCTCCACGCGATGGCGTTGCCCTGGGCGTCGGTGATGGTGATCATGGTGTTGTTGAAGCTGGCGTTCACGTGCGCGACGCCGGCGCTGATGTTCTTGCGCTCGCGGCGGCGAAGGCGCTGGGGTGCTTGAGCCATTGGTGACTACATCCTGAAATCTGTGTTGCGCTCGCGGAGGGCTGACCTCCGGCGGTTCGAAGAAGGAGGCCATCGTCACCACGCATGAAGCGTGGCGCCGAGCGCCTCAGCTTGGTTACTTCTTCTTGCCGGCGATCGGCTTGGCCTTGCCCTTGCGGGTGCGCGCATTGGTGTGCGTGCGCTGGCCGCGGACCGGAAGGCCCTTGCGATGGCGAAGCCCGCGATAGCAGGCGAGGTCCATCAGCCGCTTGATGTTCATCGCGGTCTCGCGGCGAAGATCGCCCTCGACCGTGTGATCGGCGTCGATGGTCTCGCGGATCTGCAGCACTTCCTGGTCGCTCAGGTCCTGGACCCTGCGCTCTGAAGCGATGTTCAGCTTGCCGGTGATTTCCTTGGCCTTGGTCGCGCCAATGCCGTGGATGTAGGTCAGCGCGATCTCCACGCGCTTGTTGGTCGGGATGTTGACACCCGCAATACGTGCCATGTGTTGTCGTTCTCCGTCTGCTCCACAGGCCGGCATGGCTGCCGGGCCCATCTCTTCGCTGGGACCCGCTCTAACGAGAAAACGGCGGACGCAGGTGATGCGCCGCCGGACACCGGAGGAACGGGATGGCGGGCAGATATGGGCCGGGCCTGCCTGAGTCAAGCCGCGGCGCGCCGAATTGCGGGTTCGTTCGCATGGCCTTACAGGCGCTTGGCAATGGAGCGGCTATCCCATGCAGCCGGCGTGCCGGAGCGGTTTCGCGGCGGCATCGTCGCACTCGGCAATTTCGACGGCTTTCACCTCGGGCACCAGGCGGTGGTCGGGAGGGCGGTTGCGCGGGCCCACCATGAGGGCCGCCCCGCGATCGTCGCCACCTTCGATCCGCACCCGGTTCGCTTCTTCAAGCCCGACCTGCCCCCCTTTCGGCTGACCAGTCTGGACCAGCGCGAGCGGCTGTTCGCAGCGGCGGGTGCCGACGCGATGCTGGTGTTCGACTTTGACGCGGCGCTGGCCGGGACCGATGCGGCCGGGTTCGTGCAGTTGCTGGCGGAGCAGATCGGTGCGGCGGGGGTGGTCACCGGGGAGGACTTCACCTTCGGCGCGCGGCGGAGCGGCAATGTCGAGATCCTCCGCAGGCTTGGCGCGGCATGCTCGATGGCCGCGGAAACGGTCGCGCCGGTCCTGCTCGACGGCGAGCCGGTGTCGTCCAGCCGAATCCGCGAGGCGCTGGCCCGCGGCGATCCCGGCGCCGGGACGCGGCTGCTGTCGCGGCCGTTCGCAATCGAGGGCGCGGTGCTGCACGGCGACAAGCGGGGCCGAGAGCTCGGCTATCCGACCGCGAACATGGAGCTCGGGCGCTATCAGCGGCCCGCTTACGGCATCTATGCGGTACGGGTGCGGCTGGACGACGGAAGCGAGCATGCCGGCGTGGCGAGCCTGGGCGTGCGGCCGACGTTCGATCCGCCAAAGGAGCTGCTTGAGACGTACCTCTTCGACTTCGACGGCGACCTCTACGGGCGAACGATCGAGGTGGCGCTGCATCACTATCTGCGCAGAGAGGTGAGGTTCGAGAGCCTGGAGGCCTTGACTGCGCAGATGCGGGGCGACGAGGCGGAGGCTCGACGCCTGCTTCTGCCGTCCTAGGTTTGCATCCGCGGCCTCACCCGCTAGAGCCGCGCGCGATGTCCGACGCTCCTGATAAACCCGACGTTTCTGACAAGCGCGATTGGCGCGACACCGTGTTCTTGCCGAAGACCGCCTTTCCGATGAAAGCCGGCCTGCCGCAGAAGGAGCCGGCCATTCTTGCGCGGTGGAGGGCCGAGGATCTGTACGGACAGGTGCGGACAAGCCGCGAGGGGCGTGAGGAGTTCATCCTCCACGACGGCCCGCCCTACGCCAACGGCGACATCCACATCGGCCACACGCTCAACAAGGTGCTGAAGGACATGGTCGTCCGGACGCAGACGCTGCTGGGCAAGGATGCGCCTTACGTTCCCGGTTGGGACTGCCACGGCCTGCCGATCGAATGGAAGGTCGAGGAGCAATATCGCAAGAAGAAGCGCAACAAGGACGAGGTTCCCGCGGCCGAGTTCCGCGCCGAATGCCGCGCCTATGCCGAGCATTGGGTGGACGTGCAGCGCGAGCAGTTCCAGCGGCTGGGCATCACCGGCCAGTGGGACAAGCCGTATCTGACAATGGCGCCTGAGGCGGAAGCGACGATCGTTTCCGAGCTGATGAAGTTCGCGGAGAGCGGTCAGATCTACCGCGGCGCCAAGCCGGTGATGTGGAGCCCGGTCGAAAAGACCGCGCTAGCCGAGGCCGAGATCGAATATGAGGACGTCACCTCGACGCAGATCGACGTTGCGTTCGAGATCGTTGAAAGCCCCATCCCCGAGCTGGTCGGCGCCCATGCGGTGGTGTGGACGACCACGCCGTGGACGATCCCGGTCAACCAGGCGATCGCTTATGGGGAGGATGTTGAATACCACCGCTTCCTTCTCCCAGACGGACGAGAGGTACTCCTAGCTGAGGAACTCAGAGAGCAGTTCACAAACCGGACGGGCATAAGCCTCAGACTTGTTCCTGAAGGTTCGCCCGACGACCTCGAGAGCATCACGGATGAAATCGCTCGGAGAAAGGTGAAAGGCTCCGATCTCGCCGGAACCATCGCCCGCCACCCGATGCACCACCTCGGCGGCTTTTTCGCCCGTCCGCGTCCGCTGATCCCCGGGCAGCACGTCACTACCGACGCGGGCACCGGCCTTGTCCACATGGCTCCGGATCATGGCGAGGAGGATTTCGAGGTCTGCAAGGCACAGGGCTTCGATCCGGTGTTCGCGGTCGAGGGTGATGGCAAGTATCGCGAGGACTGGCTGTGGCTCGGCGGCCAGGGCTCCGTCATCAACACCAAATTCAACGCGCCGGACGGGCCGATCTGCTCCGACCTGCGGCAGGCGGGGGCTTTGCTGTCGGCGGGCGAGTTCCGGCATTCGTACCCACATTCGTGGCGGTCCAAGGCGCGGGTGATCTACCGCTGCACGCCCCAGTGGTTCATCGCCATGGACGAGGAGTTGCGCCCCTCGACTTCGCTCGGGACGAGCGGAGAAGAGGTAAGCGTTCCACAAGAACCGCTCGTCCCGAGCGAAGTCCAGGGACGTGCCACAGGAGACACCCTCCGCAACCGCGCCCTTCAGGCCATCGCCGACACCCGCTTCGTTCCCGAAAAGGGCCGCAACCGGATCGGCTCCATGGTCGCGGACCGCCCCGATTGGGTCCTCTCCCGCCAGCGCGCGTGGGGGGTGCCGATCACCCTGTTCGTGGATCGAAAGACCGGTCGCTACCTCGTCGACCCCGAGGTCAACGCCCGGATCGTCGCCGCAATTCGTGAGCATGGCGTCGACGCCTGGACCGAGGAAGGCGCGGCGCAGCGCTTCCTCGGCAACGAGCGTGAGGCCGACGATTACGAGCAGGTCACCGACATCCTCGACGTCTGGTTCGACAGCGGCTGCACCCACGTCTTCACGCTGGAAAGCGGCGAATGGCCGGAGCAAAGCTGGCCTGCCGACCTCTACCTCGAAGGCTCCGACCAGCATCGCGGCTGGTTTCAATCGAGCCTGCTGGAAAGTTGCGGGACTCGGGGACGGGCGCCCTACAAGGCGGTGCTGACCCACGGCTTCACCATGGACTCCAAGGGCATGAAGATGTCCAAGTCGCTGGGCAACACGATCAACCCGCTCGACCTGATGCGCGACACGGGCGCGGACATCCTGCGGCTGTGGGCGCTATCGGTCGACAGCACCGAGGATCACCGCATCGGCAAGGAAATCCTGGCTGGCGTCTCCGACCAATATCGCAAGCTGCGCAACACCTTCCGCTACCTGCTCGGAGCGCTGGACGGCTTCGGCGAAGAGGAGCGCGTTGCAGATGTAGCCGACATGCCAGAGCTGGAGCGATATATGCTCTCGCTGCTGGCGGGGCTGGACGCGGAGTTGCGGCGCGCGGTCGATGAGTATGATTTCAACGCCTACACCCGGGCGCTCGGCGATTTCGCCAACAACGACCTGTCGGCCTTCTTCTTCGATATCCGGAAGGACTGCCTTTACTGCGACGCCGCGGACAGCATGAAGCGGCGGAGTTACCGGACGGTGCTGGACATCCTGTTCCACGCCCTCGTGCGCTACGCCGCGCCGGTGCTGGTGTTCACCGCCGAAGAGGTGTGGAGCACGCGCTACCCGGAGGCGGGCAGCGTGCATCTGCTCGAATGGCCGCACGTGGGCGAGTGGAACGACCGCCGGCTGACCGAGATCTGGGCTTCTTATCGCGAGCTTAGAGAGCAGGTGACCGCCACGATCGAGCCGATGCGGCGGGACAAGGTGATCGGGTCGAGCCTGGAAGCGCGCGTTGCGGTCGGCCTGGCCGACGCCTCCGACCGCCCGATGCTGCCGGCGGACGATCTGGCCGAGCTGTTCATCGTCTCCGAGGTGCTGCTTGACACCGGAACAGTGACGCATGGGCCCGCGGTGGTCGCTCACCGCGTCGACTATCTCAAGTGCGACCGCTGCTGGCGGCTGCTGCCGGAGGTCACGCCGGAAGTGGGGCTGTGCGCCCGCTGCGAGGAGGTGGTCGGTGGCTGAGCCGGTCCGCGCCCACCCGCGCATCGGCATGGCCATCGCCGCGGCGCTATTCCTTGCGGATCAGTTCACCAAATGGCTGGTGGCGGGACCGATCGGGCTGGTGGAGGAAGGGCGGACGATCGATCTGCTCCCCTTCTTCGACCTGACCCGAGTCCACAACCACGGCATTTCGCTCGGGCTGCTGACCGCCAGCAGTTCCTCCAGCCGCTGGCTGCTGGTCGCCTTTACCGTCGGAATCGCGCTTGTGGTGGCGTGGTGGATGTGGCGGGAGGAGAAGCGGGGCGACCAGATCGCGCTGGGGATGGTGCTGGGCGGAGCGCTGGGCAACATCGTCGACCGCTCGCGGCTCGGCTACGTCTTCGACTTCGCCGACTTCCACGTCGGCGGGTTCCGACCGTTTTTGGTCTTCAATGTCGCGGATGCTGCGATTAGCATTGGAGTCGCGATCCTGATATTGCGGGCCTTCCTGGTCAAGGACCGGCCCAAGGAGAACATCGAGAATGCTTAAGAGCCCTGCCCTCCTGCTGACCGCAGCGGCGTTATCCCTTGGGGGCTGTTCCCTGTTTGGCGGCCAGCGCCCGCTCGACGAGTTTGCCGTCGCGCGCAATGCGCCGCTGGTGATCCCGCCCGACTACACGCTGGCCCCGCCGGCGCCGGGCACCGCGACCTTGTCGGCATCCGATGCGCAGCAGCAGGCCATCCAGGCACTGTTCGGTGGCCCCGCCCCGCGCAGCCCGGGCGAAACCAGCCTGCTGGAGCGGGCCGGAGCAGAGCATGCCGCGCTTGGTGCCCGTTCCACGGTCGGCGATCCGCAGACGCAGGTGGTCGACAAGGGTGCCGTGACCCAAGCGATCATCGCCGCGCCGGAGGCCGACACGCAGGAAGCCTCGGCACAGCCTCAATGAAGCAATTGTCCGGGGGGACGCATGGCCGACGATAATCTTTCCGCCCGGCTCGTCGAGATCGAGTCGATGCTTGACCGCTCGCGAAAGCGCTTCGAAGAAGGCTCGCGGCTGGTCGAGGATGCGCACAAGGCGCTCGCCGACATGCAGCAGCAGCTGATCGGCGCGCCCAATACCAGCGGCCGCGACGATGGCGATGAGGTCGCGTCCAAGCTGCTCGCCTCGCTACGGGCAAGCGGCGAGGAAATGCCGGCAACGTTGTGCGGCGGGCGGCTGGCAGTCGACCAGGTGCAGCGGCTGATCCGCATCGACGGGCATCCGATCGCGATCACCGAGATGGAATATCGCGTGCTGGAGCTGCTCGCGTTCGCGCGCAACAACGTCGTCACGCGGACGATGCTGCTGAAGCATCTGTACCGCCGGTCCGACGACCAGCCGCAGCCCAAGATCATCGACGTGTTCATCTCCAAGCTGCGCAAGAAATTGCGCAATGCGTCGAACGGAGCCGAGTTCATCGAGACCATCCCGCAACGCGGCTGGATTCTCCGGGATATCGAAAGCCCGTCCGCGGCGGCCTGACGGCCGCATCGGTGCGATTCACGACTCCTTAGGCATGCCGGTTTACCCGAGTCGGCATGATCCATTTCCTTCCCGACTCGGCCACCGCGACCGAAGCTCCCGCGCCCTATGCCGAGGCAGTCGCCCGGCTGGCGAGCATTCGGCAGGCGCTGCGCATCGTGGACATGATCGACGGCAAGCCTGCGCGGCCCGTGGAGCCGATGGCGTTCGAGCAGGCCTGGCCGCTGGCGGATGAGCCAAAGCGGCGCTGCTTCGAGCGCCGGTCGCTGCAGGTCGCCAACGGCGCCGCTGCGGGCCTTGAAGCGCTGGTCGGCTGCCAGTCGGCTGGCCAGGACGCGCATCCTAGGGCGGTCGGCGTTCTCAGCGACGATCTTCGCGCCGGCCTGGAAGATCTCGAACGGCTGTTCGCCGGCCGGGCCTAGGCGGGCCCGAGCGCTTTTGGCGTGACGGCATCCGAGCCCCACTCCGCCCAGCTTCCATCGTAAAGGCGGGCGCGGTCGTTGCCGAGCAGGTGGGCGGCGAAGATCAGGCTGTTGGCGGTCACGCCCGACCCGCAAGTGGCGACGAACGGTTGGTCAGGGTCGGCGCCCGCTTGCCGGAACACTTCGCGCAAATCTTCGGGCGACCTGAAGGTGCCGTCGGGATTGTAGATCGCCGCGTAGGGGATATTGCGCGCGCCGGGAATGTGGCCCGCCGCAACGCCGGGCCGCGGGTCGGCTTCGCTACCTTCGAACCGGTCCTTGCCGCGAGCGTCCAGCACCGGCGTGTCCATTCCCTGCAGGAGCTGCGTCTTGACGACGACCCGGCCTCCCGCCTCCGCGCGGAAGTCGCCCTCGCGCTCGGGCGGGTAGCCGGATTCGACCGGCCGTCCCTCCTCCTGCCACTTGGCGAAGCCCCCATCGAGAATCGCCACCTGCGGCGCCCCGAAGTGTCGAAGCATGAACCAGGCGCGGGCGGAGGTCCGCAGGTCGCTGTTGTCGTAGACGACGACGCGATCGGACTGCCGAACGCCAAGGTGAACCATGGCGCAACCGAACTGATCCGCCGGAGGGAGCATGTGGGGACTACCAGCGTCATGATCTGACAGCGTGTCGATATCGAAGAAGCGCGCGCCGGGGATGTGCCGCTCCTCATATTCGGCGCGGGCGGCGCGGTTGGCAGCGGGCATGTGCCAGCTGGCGTCAAGAATGGTGAGGTCGGGCGCGCCGAGCTCGCTGGCCAGCCACTCGGTGGTGACGAGATCGTTCATCGCCCGTTCCTTCCTGTCAGCCGCGCCCCCGGTAGGATGCGACGCCCTGGTCCGGGACCCACAGCCCGGCAGGCGGTTCGCTCGATTGCCAGAAGACGTCGATCGGAATGCCGCCGCGAGGATACCAGTAACCGCCGATTCGCAGCCAGCGCGGTTTCATCTCGTCGAACAGGCGCTGGCCGATGCCGACGGTCACGTCCTCGTGGAAGCCCGCATGATTGCGGAACGCGCCGAGGAACAGCTTGAGGCTTTTTGATTCAACGATCGTCTCGCCCGGGGCATAGTCGAGCACCAGGTGCGCGAAGTCGGGCTGGCCGGTGACCGGGCACAGGGAAGTGAATTCGGGCGCGGCGAAGCGGACGAGGTAGAGCGCGTCCGACCGGGGATTGGGGACATAGTCGAGCCGCGCCTCCTGCGGCGAGGAGGGCAGCGCGCTGGTCTTGCCGAGGTGCAGCGGTTCCATCAGCGGACGTTTGCCTCCCGCTGCATGACCTCGTCGGGATCGTGACCGGCGGCAGGCGGCGTCGCCGCGGCAGTGCGCCGGGTCCAGGTGTACAGCCAGGCGATGGCACCCGCGAACAGGGCGATGCCGAGCGGTACGGCGAGCGCCCATTCCTCCATGAGTGCCAACGGCGTGTCATTGTCGGTGGCAGCGACGATCCCGGCGAAGGCGACCCCGAACAGGCTCTCGCCCACGATCAGGCCGGTGGCCATCAGCACGCCCAGCCGTTCCTTGAACTCGAAATTGCCGCTGCTCTTCGCCCATCGGTTGTAGAGGTGGCCGAGCAGCGCTCCAATTGGGATCAGCAGGGTCAGCGCCATGGGCAGGTAGATGCCCATGCCCACCGCCAACGGCGGCAGGCTGCGCCCCTTGCCGCTGCGGCGGAGAAGCTCGTCCGCGATGATCACAGCAACTCCGATTCCCGCGCCGAGCCCGATCAGGTTCCAGTCGAGGCTGCCCCCCAGCACGCCCTGCGCAATTGCCGAGATCAGCGCCGCCTGCGGGGCCGCCAGCGCATTCTCGCCGGCGCCGGGTGCACCCTGGAAGCCGAAGGCGTCGTTGAGGAGATCGAGGATAGGCGGGATGACGATTGCGCCGAAGATGACGCCCAGCACCAGCGCGACCTGCTGCCGCCATGGCGTCGCGCCGACCAGCTGCCCGGTTTTGAGGTCCTGGAGATTGTCGTTGGAGATGGTCGCGATGCCGAACACGATGGCCGTCACGAAGAGAGCGAACGCGACCAGGCTGCGGGTGCCCTCCGCATCTACTCCGTTGGCGAACAGCGCAGCAAGGATCAGCGAAATCCCGAGCACCGCAAGAATGCCGACCCCGGAGATCGGGCTGTTGGAGGCGCCGATCAGGCCAGCCATGTAGCCGCACACGGAGGCGATGATCACCCCGGCGATCAGGATGTAGCCGATCGACAGCGAGATGGTCGGAACCGGGTTGGCCGCGATCGGACCGCTCTGCGCGAAGGCGGAAAGGAGCAAGGCGATCGGGATCATCGAGAAGAGGATGGTGCCGAAGATGATCCCGATCGGAAGGTCACGCTCGGTCAGCGCCAGGCTGTCCTGCCCGCTGGCCTTGCGCGCGCGGCTGGCAGCGATGGCGCTGGTCACGCCGCGGGTGATCGGGCCGAGGATCTTGAGCAGGGTCCAGATGGCGGCGACGCCGATAGTGCCGGCGCCGATGAAGCGGACCTTCTCACGGAAAACGGTGCCGACGAAGTCCCCAAGTTCCGTTCCGGCCGGGATCGGGGACGCTCCGGTCAGCCACGGCACCAGCACCGCCCAGCTGATCAGCAGGCCGATGAACATCGCGATGCCGACGGCCAGGCCGACGAGATGGCCGACGCCGATCAGCGCCATCGACAGGCTGGTCGAAACCGTGGTGGCGCCGGCGCCGAAGCGGAAGCTGGTCGCGGCTTCCGCGGCGACAATCTTTGTCTGGGCGAGGATCGCATAAGCGGCGCTGACCAGCGAACTCATCACGATGGCGGCGAGGCCCTTCTTGTTCTCCTCGACGCCGCCCACGCCCGCGCCGACCTTGAGCACTTCGGCCGCGGCAACGCCCTCTGGATAGGGCAGGTCCGACCCGGTCACCAGCGCGCGGCGCAGCGGGACCGAATACATGACGCCGAGGATGCCCCCGATGGCGATGATCGCGACGCTCAGCCAATAGGGAAAGCCGGTCCACCAGCCGACCATGACCAAGCCGGGCAAGACGAAGATGATCGCGCTCAGCGTGCCCGCGGACGAGGCGATCGTCTGGACGATGTTGTTCTCCTGGATCGTGGCGTCACGCACGAAGCGCAGCACCGCCATGGAGATCACCGCCGCCGGGATGGAGGTGGCGAAGGTGATGCCGATCTTCAGGCCGAGATAGACGTTCGCGGCGGTGAACAGCAGCGTCAGGATCGCGCCGAGGACGATCCCGCGAAGGGTCAGTTCCTTGAGCGGCATGGCTGCCGGGACGGCGGGGTTCACGGCAGTGGCCATTCAATTTCCTCGTCGTTGCGAGCGTAGCGAAGCAGTCCAGTTTGCTTCTGCCTAGGGAAAGTCATTGGATTGCTTCGTCGCTACGCTTCTCGCAACGACGAAATCAATCCCAACCGCTCGCCAGGAACCGCGTCGCGATGGCGCAATGCAGCGCCACCCCCCGGCTGAGCCAGTCTTCGTGCACCGTCATGCGGCCGTTATGGATCGGCGCGCGGCCGGCCGCTTCCTCCCCCGGAGGAGCGACGCCTAGGAATGCCATGGCGCCCGGAATCTCGCGCAGGACGTAGGCGAAGTCCTCGCCGCCCATGATCGGGGTAGGCATTTCGGCAAACTGGTCGGCGCCGAACAGCCCGGTCGCCACTTGCTCGATGAGGCGGACGGCCCGGGCGTCGTTGCGAGTCGCGGGATAGCCTTCGTCGATGTGGACGTCCGCGGTGCACTCGTGAGCCGCGGCGACCTGCTCGACAATGCGGCGGAAGGCGGCGCGGCCCTGTTCCCGGCGCTCATCGGAGAGGGTGCGCAGCGTGCCCTTCAGTTCGACCGCGGGCGGGACGACATTATAGGCGCTGCCCGCGTGGATGCTGGTGACGGAGATAATGGCCGGGTCATGGAATGGCACTCGGCGCGCGATGAACGCCTGCAGCGCAGTCACGGCTTCGCAGGCGACCGGCAGTGGGTCCAGCGTGTCGTAAGGCATCGCCGCATGGCCGCCCCGCCCATGGATGGTGGCGTTGAGCGCATCGGTCGAGGCCAGCAGCGCTCCGGCGCGGGTGGTGACGAGCCCGCCGGCGATGGTCGGGAAGATATGCAGAGCGAAGGCGGCGTCCGGACGCGGATCGTCGAGCAGCCCGTCGGCAATCATGTGTCGCGCGCCGTGGTAGCCCTCCTCGCCCGGCTGGAACATGAAGAGGATCGTTCCGGCGAGACTTGCCTGCTGGGCGCAGAGGATGCGGGCGGCGCTGGCCAGCATCGCGGAATGGGTGTCGTGGCCGCAGGCGTGCATGTGGCCGGGGACCTGGCTGGCGAACGGCAGGCCGGTCTCCTCCTCGATCGGAAGCGCGTCCATGTCGCCGCGCAGCAGCACGGTGGGGCCAGGCTGCGCACCGCGCAGAATCGCGACGAAGCCGCTGGTGGACGTGCTGTCGCGGATCTCGAGGGGCAGGCCGGCGATGGCGGCCTTCAGCTTGGCCGTGGTGCGCGTGCAATGGAGGCCAAGCTCCGGATCGGCATGGATTGCGCGCCGCAGGGCTAGGGTCTGGTCCTGCTCGGCCTCGGCAGCGGCGAGGAAGTCGGTGTTGAGGAGAGTCATCCGGTGGTGGTGCTCCTGACTAAGGGCAGAGGCAAGTATCTGTCCTTCCCGCGACGGGAAAGGGAGATCAGCCCTTCAGCAAGCCGCCGAGAATCCCCCGCAGCAGCTTGTTGCCGATCTGGCGGCCGATGCTGTTGGCGGCGGCCCGGCCGGCACTTTGCAGCATCTTGTCGGTCATGGTCGGCTTGGCGGCTTCGCGGGCGGCGCGTTCTTCCATCCGGCGGCGCTGATCGTCTAGGCGGAGGCGTTCGCGTTCGGCGCGATCGGCTTCACGGCGCGCGGCGGCGTCGGTGCGGAGCCGTTCCCGCTCCAGATGCGCTTGCTGCTTTGCTGCCAGCGCAGTCTGCTTCTGCGCTTCGGTTTCGGCCCGTGCAGCAGCCGCGGCGGCAGCCGCTTCGCCGGCGCGGGCGGCGAGCATCTCCTCGGCGCTGTGCCGATCCACGGCGTGGTCGTAGCGGCTGCCGATGGCGTCGGTCTGCACCAGCACCTGCCGTTCCTGGTCGGTGAGCGGGCCGGCCCGCGACGCGGGCGGCTTGATCAGGGTGCGCTCGACCGGGCTCGGGCTGCCGTCGGGCAGGAGGAGCGATACCAGCGCCTCGCCGACCTTGAGTTCGGTGATCGCGCTGGCCACATCGACGCCGGGGTTGGGGCGGAAGGTCTCCGCCGCCGAGCGGACGGCGGCCTGATCACGCGGGGTAAAGGCGCGCAGCGCGTGCTGAACGCGATTGCCGAGCTGGCCGGCGACCTTGTCGGGGATATCGATAGGGTTCTGGGTGATGAAGTAGACGCCGACGCCCTTGGAGCGGATCAGGCGAACGACCTGCTCGACCTTCTCCAGCAGCCCTTCGGGTGCATCCTCGAACAAAAGGTGGGCCTCGTCGAAGAAGAAGCACAGCTTCGGCTTCGGCAGGTCGCCCACTTCCGGGAGGGTTTCGAACAGTTCGCTGAGCAGCCACAGCAGAAAGGTCGCGTAGAGGCGCGGCGACGCCATCAGCCGGTCGGCGGCAAGGACGTTGACGATCCCGCGGCCGCTCTCGTCGAGCTTGAGGAAGTCCTCGAGCTCCAGCGCCGGCTCGCCGAAGAACAGGTCGCCGCCCTGGGACCGCAGCTGCAGGAGGGAGCGCTGGATCGCGCCGACCGACGGCTTGGAGACGTTGCCATATTCGAGCGTCAGCTCGGCCGCCCGTTCCCCGACGTGAACCAGCATCGACTGGAGGTCGTCAAGGTCGAGGAGCAGCAGCCCGTCGCGGTCGGCGACGTGGAAGGCGATCGTCATCACTCCCTCCTGAACCTCGTTGAGGTTCATCAGGCGGGAGAGCAGCAACGGCCCCATCTCGCTGACGGTAGTGCGGATCGGGTGTCCAGCCACGCCGAACAGGTCCCACAATTGCACCGGCACCGCGTCGTAGCGCCAGGCCGTGTCGCCGATCTCCGCGGCGCGGGCGGCGAACGGCTGGTGTGTGCCGGAGGTCGCCGATCCGGGCATGGCAAGGCCGGCCAGGTCGCCCTTCACATCGGCAACGAAGGTCGGGACGCCAGCCGCCGAGAAGCCTTCCACCAGCCCTTGCAGGGTCACGGTCTTGCCGGTGCCGGTCGCCCCAGCGATCAGCCCGTGGCGATTGGCCCGGCTGAGTTCGAGCCGCTGCGGCTGGAGCCCGCCGGGCCCCGCGCCGATGAAGATGCTGGTCGTGGGCTGGCTCGCCATTGGTCTCCCCTCCTGTAGGAGAGGAGACTTAGCGGGCCGGCCGCCGCCCGGCTAGCGGGCGCCGATCTCCACCCCAACGAACGCCTCCGGCGTTTGCCCGCGCTTGATCAGCAGCAGGACGCTGGTCCGACCGGCGCGGCGGGCGGCGTCGACCGCGGCGGCGACCTGGGCCGGGGCGGTAACCGCCTGGCGATTGACCGACAGGATCAGGTCGCCACGCTGGATGCCCTTCTCGGCGGCGTCGCTGCTCGGGTTGACGGCCGAGACCACCACCCCGCGCGCATCCGCTGGCAGGTTGGTCGCACGGCGGATCTCCGGCGTCAGAACCTGAAGCGACAAGCCGAGCGATTGGCTGCTCGGGACGGCCGGGGTGTTGTCGTTGGTGCCTGGCGTGTCCGGCACGCCGGACTGCCGAGCCACCTCGTCCTCCGTCGGGCGCTGGGCAACCACGGCCTGAACGGTGACCCGGCGGCCGTCGCGGATCAGGTCGATCGGCACCCGCGACCCGACGCCGCTGTTGGCGATCAGGTAGGACACGGTCTCGTCCGGAGTGACCTCACGGCCCCCGACGCGGAGGATAACGTCGCCCTGCTGGATGCCGGCGCGATCCGCAGCCCCGCCGGGCACGATGGAGCGGACCAGCTCGCCGCGATCCTTGGGCAGGCCGAGCGGTTCGGCGAGGCTCTCCTCCAGCGGCTGGAGGCCGACGCCGAGATAGCCGCGCTGCGGACGCTGGCCGCGGCGCAGGGAGTCGATCACGGGCTTGGCCAGTTCGGCCGGGATGGCGAGGCCGATGCCGACGCTGGCCCCAGTCGGCGAGATAAGCGCCGAGTTGACCCCGATCACGTTGCCGTTGAGGTCGAACATCGGGCCGCCAGAGTTGCCCATGTTGATGCTGGCATCGGTCTGGATGTAGCGGTCGTAGGCGCCAACCCCAGTGATCCCGCGATGAAGCGCTGAGATGATCCCGGCCGTGACGGTGCCGCCGAGGCCGTAGGGGTTGCCGATCGCCACTACCCAGTCGCCTACCCGTGAGCGGGTGGAATCACCCCAGTTGACGAACGGCAGGTTGCTGCCTTCGATCTTGAGCAGGGCAAGGTCGGACGGCTGGTCGCGGCCGATGATCCGGGCTGGAAATTCCCGCTTGTCCGGAAGAGTCACGATCACCTGGTCGACGGTTCCGGTTCCGCCCGCGCCCTGGATCAGGTGGTTGTTGGTAACGATGTAGCCATCGCCGGAGATGATGAAGCCAGAGCCCAGCGAGCCGGTCTCACGGGTGCGCTGCCCGTCCGTTCCGCCCTGACCTTGGCCCTGCCCGCCCGGGGCCTGGCCCTGCGGAACCGGGGCACCGAACCGGCGGAAGAATTCCTCCAGCGCATCGTTCTGCGTCCGCACCGGGACCCGCTGCTTGGTGGAGATGTTGACCACCGCCGGCTGCAGGCGCGCGGCAAGGTCGGCGAACGAGATGGGCGCGCCCTGCCGCGGCGCGAGGGCCAGCGGCGCATTCTGGGCGACCTGCGCCCCGACCGGGCCGGTAGCGACAGAAAAGGCAGTCCCGCCAATCAGCAGGGCTGCCGCGACACCATAGGCATAGCGCACTTTGGAAAACTCCTTCGGCGACGTCATACTCTTCCTCGACTGATAGGTCTTCATCCGAAACGCTAGGTCAAGCGCCTGAATGTGCATTGAACGTTCGCTCGCCAATCAGCGTGCCGACCTTCCCGAGAATTCCTTGAGGAACTCGTTTTGCGGCGACAGGACGATGGTGGTCGGTGCCGCCTTGTCCTGGCCTTCCCCCAGGAAGGTGGTCTGGTAGGCCTGCATAGCCCTGTAGAATTCGTAGAACTGCGGGTCCTTGCCGAAGCTTGCGGCATAGGTCTGCGCGGCTTCTGCGTCGGCTTCGGCGCGGATGATCTGCGCATCCTTGGCACCCTCGGCGCGGATCGAGCGCGCCTCCTGCTGGCGGGCGCTACGCATCCGTTCATAGGCCGAGTCCAGCGGAGTCCCGTCGGGCAGGTCGGCCTTCTTGATCCGCACGTCGATGATCTGCGCGCCATATTGCCGGGCGACGCGGTCGAGCCCGCGGCGGACATTCTCCATCACCCCCTGCCGCTCGGGCGACAACAGTGCCGCGAACGGCCGCTGGCCAAGCTCGTTGCGCAGTTCGGATCCGAGGATCGGCCGGAGCGCTTCGCTGACCCGGTCCTCAGAGCGGGCGCTGATCACCATCCGCAACGGATCGACGATGCGGTAGCGGGCGAAGGCGTCAACCTCGAGCCGCAGCTGGTCGGTCGAGAGCACCTGCTGCCGTTCCATGTCGACGTCGCGCACGCGCTTGTCGATCCAGACGGTGTTCTCGAAGAAGGGAATGCGCCAATTGATGCCGGCCTGCTGCCCGCCGAGGATCCGGTCCGGCTTGCCGAAGCGGACGATCACCGCCTGCTTGGTTTCCGACACCACGATGACGCTCGACAGCAGGATCGTCAGCAGGAACAGCGCGAGGAAGGCCGACAGCATCGGGCGGCGGCGGATGAAGTCGGTCATCGGCGGGTCTCCGCCTGCGGAACGCTCTTCTGCACCTGCGGCAGCGGCAGATAGGGAGTGACCCCCGGCGCTTCGACGATGGTCTTGTCCACGTTGCGGAGCACCCGTTCCATGGTCTCGTAATACATGCGGCGCCTCGTGACGTCCGGCGACAGGCGGTACTGCTCGTACACCTTGTCGAACGCGGTCGCTTCGCCCTGCGATTTCTGCCGGAGCTGGAGCGCGTAGGCGTTGGCCTGGTTGATGTAGCTTTGCGCTTCCTGCTGCGCGGCGGTGACCTCCTTGAAGGCGTCGTTGACCGCGGCGGGCGGATCCGCCTGCTTGATGGCGATGCCCTGGATCACGACACCGGAGCGATAGCTATCAAGGATGCGCTGCATATTCTCCTGCACCCGAGCTTCGATCTCGCCGCGCTTCTCACCGATCGCCTCGTCCAGGGTCACCCCGCTGATCACCGCGCGCATCGCGCTTTCGGCAACCTGCTGGATGGTTTCCTCCGGATTCTGGAGTTCGAACAGGTACAGTTCGGGATCGCGGATGTTCCACCGAACCGAATAAGCGATGTCGATGATGTTCTGGTCGCCGGTCAGCATCAGCGTTTCCGACGCGGTCGAGCCGAGGTCGATCGAGCGGATGTTCTCGACATCCACCTTCTGGACCCGCTCTAGCGGCGACGGCAGGGTTATGCCGATACCGGGGCTGAGCGTCCGACTGTAGCGGCCCAGCTGAGTAACCACGCCGCGCTCTTCCGGCGCGATCCGGTGCATCGACGTGAACACCAGCCACAGCAGGACGAAGGCGATTGCGGCCCAGCCGATCAGCGACCGGTTCGGTGCACGTCCCGAGCCGCCGCCTGAGCCGCCGAACCGTTCCCGGCTGCGCTTCAGCAGTTCATCGAGACTGTGGACATTGCCGAGATTGGGACCGGACGGGCGGCGAACCGGCCCGTTGCCCCACGGGCTTCCCGGGCGCGGCGGCTCGCTGCCGCCGGGCCTGGTGCCGTCATCGGATCCGCTGGGACCCCACGGACCCTTGCTGTCCGCAAACAGGCCGCGCGTCCACGTAGCCCACCCCGCAATCATGCTCATGCGGCAGATATAGATGCGGTTGCGGGGAAAAACAGTGGGGCGCCGGAACAATCGCCATTGCGCAGGGTCTATGCGCATGTCAGATGCGCAGGCATGGCGATCATGAAGCCCGTTCAGAGCCGCAAGCGAAGTACAAACGTTTCCCTGTCGGAGGATCTGGTCAGGCAGGCGAAGGAATTTGGCGTCCCGGTGTCCACCGCCTGCGAAGAAGGTCTCGCCAAAGCAGTCAAGGTGGAGCGCGAGCGCCGCTGGATCGAGGATAACAAGGCCGCGTTCGAGTCATGGAACCGTTATGTCGCGGAAAACGGCCTTCCGCTCGCCCGATACCGCACCTTCTGATGGCCCAGTTCGATGTGCATTCGCTCGCCGATGGCGGACTCGTGGTCGACTGCCAGGCGGAGGTTCTGCGGTTCCTGCAGACACGCTTCATCGTACCCTTGCTTCCCGCAGGTCTGGTGCTCGAAACACCCGGTCTCAACCCGACCTTTGTTCTCAACGGGTCCGGGATGAGCCTCTACCCACAGGGTGCAGCCAACATCCCGACTGCCGAGCTTGGCGCGTTGATCGGCAGCCTTGCCGATGAGCAACACAAGGTGATGAACGCAATCGACATGCTTCTGGCGGGTTTCTGATGTCGGTCCCGTCCTCCGACAAGAGCCGCATCCGCTCTCAAAAAGTCACCGACGGCGTCGCCACGCTGGTTGTCGATGCGACCGGCCTTTCGACGGGCGAGCGTTCCGCGCTGGAAGCCCGGCTTCGCGCCTCGGCACTCGCCGAGCCCGGCGTCCGCGACGTCCGCATCGCGCTCACCGCCTCCAAACGGGGCCGAACGCTGATTGCCATCGGCAGCGGCAAGGGAGGCGTCGGCAAATCCACGCTGGCCGCTAACCTGGCGGTGGCGATGGCGCGGATGGGGCACAGGGTCGGGCTGATCGATGCCGATATCTACGGCCCCTCGCAGCCGCGCCTGCTCGGCACGAGCGAGCGGCCGGAAGCCAAGGACAAGCAGCTTATCCCGGTGAAAGCCCATGGGGTGAAGCTGCTGTCGGTCGGACAGCTAGTCAGCGAAGGCCATGCGCTCGCCTGGCGCGGGCCCATGGCATCAGGAGCGCTGACGCAGCTGGTCGAAGGCGACTGGGGCGACGCCGACATCCTCATCATCGACCTGCCGCCGGGCACCGGGGACGTGCAGCTCTCGCTGATCCAGAAATCGCGGCCGGTGGGAGCCGTGATCGTCTCCACGCCGCAGGACCTGTCGCTGATCGACGCCACCCGCGCCATCGACCTGTTTCGCAAGACCGACGTGCCCGTGCTCGGGATCATTGAGAACATGGCGGGCTACCAATGCCCGCATTGCGGCGAGGCGTCCGACCCGTTCGGCTCCGGCGGCGCGGAAGCCGCGGCGGCGGAACTCGGCATTGCATTCCTCGGCCGGCTGCCCCTGTCCGCCAGCCTGCGCGTCGCGTCTGATGCGGGGGAGCCTCCCGCGGCCGGCGACGGACCGGCTGCCGCCGCCTTCGCCGACCTCGCCCGCAAGGTGCTGGCGGCGGTGGAGCCGGCGGGTCGCTGAAGCATTGTCGCGCCATAAGGAGAACGCCATGCCGCTGACCCGCGACGAAGATATCGCCGACCTGCTGCGCTCGGCACGCGTGATTGCCGTGGTCGGCGCATCGGACCGGCCGAGCCGTGCCTCCTATGGCGTCATGAAGGCGATGCAGGACCGTGGTTTCCGGATCATGCCGGTCAATCCCACCATCACCGGCGAGCATGTCCACGGCGAATATGTCTGGCGCGAACTGGCCCAGATCGGAGAGCCGATCGACATCGTCGACATCTTCCGCAAGCCGGAGGAGGCTGGCCAGGCGGTCGACCAGGCGATCGCGGCGCGGGCCAAGGCGGTCTGGCTTCAGCTCGGGATCGTCAATGAGGAAGCGGCAGCCCGAGCCGAGGCGGCTGGGCTGAAGGTGGTCATGGACCGCTGCATCAAGATCGAGGCGGCGCGGTTCGGAATCGAAGTGGGCGCCGCTTAGGCCGACGCCACCGTCATCTCCGGTACCAGCACCGTCGGGGCGTCGATGCCGCGGCGGTAATGAAGGTCGCTGCCTGGCTCCAGCGTGGCGAACATCTGCTGGAGGGTGGAGGCGATGGTGATCTCGCTGACCGGCGGGCCGATCTCGCCCCCGCTCACGAGAAAGCCGGCCGCCCCTCGAGAATAATCGCCGGTCACTCCGTTGACCCCCTGCCCGATCAACTCGGTGACGAGGATTGCGCGCGGAAAGGTGCCGAGCAACTCCTCACGGCTGCGCGGTCCAGCCTGGAGCGACAGGTTGCTCGGTCCTGCGCCGGGCGCTCCGCTGACCCCGCGGGAGGCGTGGCCGGTCGGCTGGATGCCGAGCTGCCGGGCGGCGGCACTATCGGCCAGCCACGTCGTCAACACCCCGTCGGAGACGAGGTCCATCGGTCGGACCGGCAGCCCCTCGCCGTCGAAAGGGCGGGAGCGAAGACCCCGGACGCGAAGCGGATCGTCACGAATGATGATGCCGGGGGCGAACACCCGCTGGCCGAGCTTGTCCTGGAGGAAGCTGGTCTTGCGAGCGATGCCCGAGCCGGTGATCGCCGCGGTGAAGTGGCCGAGCAGCGACGCTGCCACGCGCGGGTCGAACAGGATGGCGTAGCGCCCGGGCTCCGGCTTGACCGGGCCGACCCGCGCCGCTGCGCGCTCCCCAGCGCGGCGGCCGATCTCTTCCGCGTTCTCCAGGTCGGCAAGGTGCCGCGCGCTGTGGAAGGCATGATCGCGCTGCATCGCCGCGCCGTCGCCGGCGATGACGCTGGCGGAATTGCCGAAGCCGGACGCGCGATAGGCTCCGGCAAAGCCGCCGGAGGTGACCAGGGCCACCGTCGAGGACGAAGCGGAGGCGGATGCGCCATTGCTGTTGCTCACACCCCGAACCGCGCGACTCGCCTGTTCGGCGCTGAGTGCGCGGGCGCGCAGGTCCGCAGGGCTCGGCTCAGCCGGATCGAACTGATCGAGATCGGGCGCCATCTCCCGCAGGAGAAGATCGGCCGGAGCCAGGCCGGCGTACGGGTCTTCCGGTGCCTCGCGAGCCATGGCCACGGCTCTGCGGACCATTTCCTGGAGAGTTTCGCTGCTGAGGTCGGAGGAGGCGACGCTGGCCGAGCGCTGGCCGTCGAACACGCGAAGGCCGATCTCCTGGCCTTCCGAGTGACTGACGTCCTCCAGTTCGCCGAGCCGGACAGACACGTCGCTGGACGCGTCCGCGACGACCATCGCATCGGCGGCGGTGGCGCCGGCCTTGATGGCCTGTTCGACGATTCGGGCGGCGATGTCGCGGGCGTTGTCCGGGGTTAGCATGGAGGCGTCATTGCGAGGAGCGCGGCGACGAAGCAATCCGCTTTTCCTTGTCGCCGGTGAAAGTCTCCGATTGCTTCGCTACGCTTGCAAGGACGAAGACAACCCCACCACCAGCATGGCCACGAACACCAGCAGGCCGGTCGTACGGTTCGATCGGAACAGCTTCAGCGCGCGCTCGCCATCGTCGGCATCGGCATTGAGCGCCTGACCCATCAGGTGCAGCGCGGCGGGAGCCAGCGCCAGCAGCGCCAGCCATTCCGGCCGAACGCTCCAGATCGCCGCGCCCCACAGCAGCAGCGCGAGACTGTAGAAGATGCCGATGCCGAGCGGTGCTTGGCGGCCCAGGCGGCGGGCCGACGACCGAACACCGACCAGCGCGTCATCCTCCTTGTCCTGGATGGCGTACAGCGTGTCGTAGCCGATCACCCACGCCACGGTGCCGGCGTAGAGCCACAAGGCGGGCGGCTCGACGGCTCCGGTAACCGCCGGCCAGCCTACCAAGGCTCCCCAGGAGAATACGAGGCCAAGCCAGGCCTGCGGCCACCAGGTAATGCGCTTCATGAACGGGTAAGCGGCGACCAGCACGACACTTCCGAGCGCCACGATCTGCGCCACCGGCTCCAGTTGCAGCAGAACGATGAGCCCGACCAGGCACAAGGCGACCGTCAGTCCCCACGCCGCGCTTAGCCCGGCCCGGCCGCTCGCCAGTGGACGGAGGCGGGTCCGCTCCACCTGCCGGTCGAGGTTTCGGTCGACGATGTCGTTGTAGACGCAGCCCGCACTGCGCATCGTGAACGCCCCGATCGCGAACAGGGCCAACAGATCCCACCGTTCCCAGACCCCGGCCAGCGCGACGCTCCATGCGCACGGCCAGAACAGCAGCCAGGTGCCGATTGGCCGATCCACCCGCATCAGCGAGGCATAGGGCCGCAGCGGCCCGGGCAAGGCGCCGATAAGCCCGCGGCGCTCGCTGTCAGGAACGGTGTCGCTGGCGATGTCCATGCCGCCGTCTAGCGCGGCGAGGCGCCCGGCGGGAAGCGTCAGTGCAGGCGCGGGCTGTCGTCGGTGAGATGGTCCTCGATCCGGCGACGCAGCGCCTGATGCTCGGCATGGTGGCCGTGCGCCACTTGCCGTTCCCGCTCGCGGCAATCGGCGGCGAAGCGGCCGACGAGGTCGATCAACTCATTGGTCGCCTCGGTGCGCTCCCGCGGGTCGGCGGGCAGACAGGCGAGGCCGGAATCGATCAGCTGCGGAATACGCTTCTCGATCAGGATCCGAAGTTCGTGCACCTGCGGATCGAGCGACTGGGTGGGAAGTTGCTCACGGGTGCTTGCGAGCTGGCTGCACAGGGCATGGACCTCCTCCGCGCGATAGCCGGCGAGGCTTCGCAGCTGCACCCAGCTCTGTCCGCCGACCGGAGCCAGGCGGCGCTGCTCCTCGAGCTGCCAGACGCGCTCCGCCCGCCCGCGCCGCCAGCCGGCGATGCCCGACAGCAGGATGAAGGCGGGGATCCACAGCGCGATGGCGGCGACGAAGGTCACCAGCAATTGCAGGAACCCACCGTCGGTCGCCATCGCGCCCACGGCGATGCCGCCAACGGTGGCCAGCGCGCCGGCCGTGGCGAGGCGCAGCAGGATGCGGATCGCGCGATGGGTCGCGGAAATGGCCATGTCCGCAGCGCCCGCGGCAAGATCGCCCATCGGTGTGCCCGGAGGCGGAGGGAAGCGATGCGCGAACGTCATGCGGGTCATGGTCCGGGATAGATGGGGTTTCTCCTGCCCGATCAACAGACTTGGCGTCATGGCACGGCTCGATTGGCTTGGGCTTGCGACGAACGCGGGCCTACGCCGCCTCCGCATATTCGCGCAGCGGCTCGTCCGCACGCACCTGGATTGCGGCTGGGGTCACAGCAGTGTCCGCAGCAGCGACCGTCCGGTCGGGAAAGACCAGCCGCGACAGGAGCACGACCACCCCGAGCCCGAAATAGACGGCAACTGCGTAGAGCGGCTGCCATGCCATGGGCACCGCAAGCAGGAGCCGCAGATAGGTCGGGTTGAAGCCGAAGTCGTCGCCGATCGCCTGACACACGCCGAGCAGATTGTCGCTGCGGAGCGGAAGCGGAGTGCGTTTGTCTGACATGTCGATCCTACTCAATGGAGTTGTGAAACACGTTAAGCAGGGTTCATGCCAACCGCACGGAAACGCGGTTTTCCAAGGCGTTACAGCCGCGGCGGCTCCTGACTGCGCGGCGGACTCCGCGACAGTTTGGGATTCAGCACCAACGTCGGTAGGTGAAGACCATGCCCGCGACCCCCGCCTGGCCGCCCCGGTCCCTCCCCCGCCTCTTCGTTCGCAATCCGCTTCATCAAGGAGCCCGGATCGAGCTGGATGCCGGCCAGGCAAACTATCTCGGCAACGTGCTGCGGCTGGGGGTCGGAGGGGAGGTGCTGCTGTTCGATGGCATCTCGGGCGAGTGGCTTGGCCGCATCGCGGAGGTGGGCAAGAAGCGGATGAGCCTTGCCGTGGAGCAGCGCACCAAGCCGCTCGAGCAGGTGCCCGACCTGACCCTCGGCTTTGCCCCGGTGAAGCGGGCGCAGGTCGACTGGCTGGTCGAGAAGGCGACCGAATTGGGCATCGCTCGGCTGCAGCCGGTGCTGACGCAGCGGACTATCGTCGAGCGGGTCAAACTCGAGCGACTGGAAGCGATCGCGATCGAAGCCGCGGAGCAATGCGGCCGGACCTTGTTGCCGGCGATTTCCGAGCCGGTGACGCTCAAGGCGTTGCTGGCCGATGCGAACCGGGCGCTCTACTTCGCCGACGAGACCGGCGGTGCGTCGGCTGCAAGCATGTTCCAGGCGGGACCGGCGACGATCCTGACCGGACCCGAGGGCGGCTTCACCGACGAGGAGCGTGCGGCGATCCGCGCCCTGCCCCACGCCCGCGCCATCTCGCTCGGTCCGCGGATCCTCCGGGCGGAGACGGCCGCACTGGCGGCGGTGGCGGCCTATATGGCGCTTGCCGGAGACTGGCGCTAAGCGCCGCCGCGCATGACCACGCGCACCGACACTTCGCCCAGCCCGCTCATCGAGAGCCGCGACGACCTGCTCTCCGTCTTCGCGGGCGGGGAGAAACCGATCGAGCGGTGGCGCATCGGCACCGAGCATGAAAAGTTCGTGTACCGCACCACCGATCATCGCGCGCCGTCGTGGGACGAGCCGGGCGGCATCCGCGACCTGCTGCTCGGGCTAACCGAGTTCGGCTGGCAGCCGGTGGAAGAAGGGGGCAAGGTGATCGCGCTGACCGGCGCGGACGGCACCATCAGCCTGGAACCAGCCGGGCAGTTCGAGCTTTCGGGAGCGCCGCTCGCGAATTTGCACGAGACCTGTGCGGAAGCGGCGCGGCACCTCAAGCAGTGCAAGGCGGTCGGCGACCGGCTGGGCCTCGGCTTCCTCGGCCTTGGCATGTGGCCGGACAAGCGCCGCGACGAGCTGCCGATCATGCCCAAGGGCCGCTACAGGATCATGCTCGACCACATGCCGCGGGTCGGCACACTGGGGCTCGACATGATGCTTCGGACCTGCACCATCCAGGTCAACCTCGACTATTCGAGCGAGGCCGACATGGCCAAGAAGTTCCGGGTCGGGTTGGCATTGCAGCCAGTCGCCACGGCGCTATTCGCGAATTCGCCGCTGACGGAGGGCAAGCCCAACGGCTACAAGAGCTTCCGCAGCCATATCTGGGAAGACACCGACCCGCGCCGCACCGGCATGCTGCCGTTCGTGTTCGAGGACGGCTTCGGATACGAGCGCTACTGCGACTATGCGCTCGAAGTGCCGATGTACTTCGTCTACCGCGACGGCCGCTATATCGACTGCGCGGGCGAGAGCTTTCGCGACTTCCTCGGCGGCAAGCTGCCGCAGATGCCCGGTGAAAAGCCCCGACTCAGCGACTTCATCGACCATTTGTCGACCGCTTTCCCGGAAGTGCGGCTGAAGAGCTTTCTCGAGATGCGCGGCGCCGACGGCGGGCGTTGGGGGCGCATCTGCGCCCTTCCCGCCTTGTGGGTGGGGCTACTCTACGACGAGGCGGCGCTCGACGCGGCGTGGGACCTGTGCCGTCACTGGTCGATCGAGGAGCGGGAACAGCTTCGCCACGACGTTCCCCGGCTCGCGCTGGAAACGCGCGTGCCGGGCGGCGGGACGATGAAGGAGCTTGCCGGGCGGGTGCTGGAGATTGCCGCCGCCGGCCTCACCGCACGCGGGCGGCTGAATCCGGCCGGAGACAATGAGGGTGGCTTCCTCGACCCATTACGCGAAGTGGTGGCGAGCGGCGTCACCCCGGCCGACCGCATGCTTCAGCATTATCACGGTGCCTGGGGTGGCGACGTGCGGCACGTCTACGAGGAACTGAGCTTCTGACCGCGCTCTTGGCGGACGCTCAAAGGGTCTATTCGCCCGGGCGATACGTCCGCCTGGTGTGTCCCTTGAGCTGGTCCGGATAGAAGTACACGTCCCGCAGCGCCCCGGCCGCATAGCGCGCCGCCTGGTCGTTGAAGTGCGGCGAGGCCGGATCGCCGCTCGCCCCGCCCGCGTTCACCGCCCGGGCCCGCACTCGCGGTCCGAATTCGACCACCGCCACGAAACTGTTGCCGCTGGTGCCGTACCACCTCTTCGTCCCCGTCTTCGGCCCCGATCCGAAGGACGCCAACGACCCGTAATTGCCCGAAGCGAACGGGACGGGAATGCTGGGCGCCGCATCGCTGAACGGATGGTCGATCACGGGCGAGACGCGCTGGAAGCGGTTGATCTCGCCCCACGGCACCTGCCAGCGGCCGAAGTCCCGCCGCAGCCGCCCCACGGCGTCGCCGAGCGCGTCGAGCTTGGCGCCGGCACTCGTGTCGCCGGCCAAGCGCATCATGCTGACGTTGCGCGGCTCGCCGGCCGGAGGAGCCAACCGTCTGAGCAGCGCGTCTCCAAAGAAAACCGCAAGGGACTGGGCGACCGACGCCGCGCTCCATCGTGCGTCCCAGCCTCGCAGGACGCCAATCGGCCCGGCGAGCCTGGCCCGCCGCGCATCGCCTTTCGGCAGCGCATCGTAAGCGGCGATCAATGGCGGGATCAAAGCTGCAAAGCCCGGCTGCTGGCTGTCGTAGGCGGCGGCTTGAAGCCGGTCGAGCGTCCAGCCGCGGCTTCCCGTCAGCAGCTTCAGCGCATGGACCCCGCGCCAGTTCTCGCCGAACTGATCCATGTAGCCCGGAAAACGCTTCGGGTCGGGACTATCGGCGCCGGCAGCGCGGTACGGCCAGGTGTTGGTGTTCTGCACCCAGCCGCTCGGGGGCTTGATGCTGTTGGGTAGCTCACTGACCGAATGCAGCGAGGCCCAATCCGTTGCTGGGTTCAGCGGGATGGGTCGGCGGTAGTCGTAGCGATCGCTGCGGCGCGGGACGAACTGCGGGTGGAGGTAGGCGACCGCGCCGTCGCGATCCGCGAACAGCGTGTTGTTGGAGCTGTTGGCCTGCAGCCGCGCAACCGCAAGAAACTCCGCCAACGTCTTCGCCTTGGTGCGGAGGAAGCTCTGCTGCAGCGCGGGCACCGGCCGGTCCATCATCGCAAAGGCGATCCAGCGACCCTGGTCGTCCCGTTTTACGATCGGCCCGCGATGGGTGCGCCAGGTCGTGAAGCTGCGCTCCGCGAGTTTGCCGTCTGCGGTGCGGTAGCGGATCGAGACTGGCCGCGCACCTAGCGCTCGAACGCTGCTGCCGTAGCCGTAGCTCAAGCGGCCACCGACCCGCTTCGGCTCAATCGTGAACTCGTCGACGCTGTCGACCCCGCTCGACGTGTGCATCCAGCCGGCATGGGCGTTGAACCCCTGGTAGATGAAAAACTGGCCCCAGGTCGCCGCACCATAGGCATTCAGCCCCTCCTCGCTGGTGACCTGCTGCTCGGAGCGGAAGAAGAAGCTGGTGTGCGGGTTGATCAGCAGCAGCGCCTTGCCATCGCGGGTCAGCGGGGGTGCGATGGCGACGCCGTTGGAGCCGCGCGGTTCGGCGTCGGGGGCCGCATATGCTGCCCTTTGTGCGCCCGAGTAGAACGCCTCGAGAGCCTTGAGGTCCATACGCTCGATGTCGCCGCCGATGCTGCCCTCGGTAAAACTCAGCGCCATCCACGGCTCGAAGCGGGTCAGGACACGAGGGGTCACTTTGCGGTGAGTGGCGAGATAATAGTTCAGCCCGGCGGCCCAGCTGTCCATCAACTTGCGGAGCCACTCGGGGCTGGCGGCATATTGCGCCCTCAACTCGGGCTCGCTGACGTACAGGCGGGCGCGCAAATCCTGCCAGATCGCTTTCTCTCCGTCCGCTTCGGCGGTGCGGCCGAGAGCGGTCAGGTAATTGGCTTCGATGCGCGGGAAGTCGTCTTCGGCCTGCGCGTAGATCATGCCGAACACCGCGTCGGCGTCGCTTCGGCCGCGGATGTGCGCAATTCCCCAATCATCGCGGACGATCGTCACGCGCCTTGCCTGCGCCCTCCACCGCTGCAGCTCGGAGGGCGGGGCGGCGAGCGACGGGGCGGCAGCAAGAAGGGCGAGGAGGGGCAGGACCATACGCATGGCCAAAGGCTAGGCGAAACGGCTATTGCGCGGCAATGACTCAACTTCGCACACTCTATCCCCCTGTCGAGCCGCATAGGTCTGGGATGCTGGAAGTGGGCGACGGCCACAGCATCTACTGGGAGCAGTGCGGCAATCCCGCCGGCAAACCGGTGATATTCCTGCACGGCGGTCCCGGCGGGGGGTTCAGCCCCGATCACCGGCGGCAGTTCGATCCTGATCGCTACAACATCTGGCTGCTCGACCAGCGCGGCTGCGGCCGCTCGATGCCCTATGCGAGCCTGGACGCCAACACGACCTGGCACCTGGTGGAGGACATCGAGAAGCTGCGCGGGCTGGCCGGCGTGGATAAGTGGATGGTGTTTGGCGGCTCGTGGGGATCAACGCTGGCGCTGGCCTACGCCCAGACCTACCCGGAGCGGGTCACGGAGCTGGTGCTTCGCGGCGTGTTCCTGTTCGACCGGCAGGAGGTGGACTGGCTCTACAAGGAGGGGGGCGCGGCGGCGGTTTATCCCGACAAATGGGATGAGTTCGTCAGCCTCATCCCGCCGGACGAGCGCGGCGATCTGGTCGCGGCCTACCAGCGGCGGTTGACCTCGGACGATGCCGACGTCCGGCTTGCCGCGGCCAAGGCGTGGGCCAGGTGGGAGGGTGAAACGGTTACCCTGCTGCCGAGCGAGGACACGCTCGAAGAGTTTACTGAACCGCGCAAGGCTGTCGCAATCGCGCGCATCGAGAACCACTACATGGCCAACGGCGGCTGGCTGGAAGAGGGCCAGCTGCTGCGCGGCGCGGCCAAGCTGCGCGGCATCCCCGGAGTGATCGTCCAGGGCCGCCACGACATGTGCACCCCGCCGCTTGCCGCCTGGCGGCTGAAGCAGGCGTGGCCCGAAGTGGAGCTGGAGATCGTCCCGGACGGCGGGCACCTGTACAGTGAGCCCGGCGTCCTCGACGGTCTGATCCGGGCGACCGACCGGCTTGTTGCGTGCGAGCAACAATGCTAGTGCAAACGACTATGTTTCTGGAAAGCCTCAGGAAAGTGCTTATACCCGCGTCATGAACTATTCCTGGGGGGTTCTTCACGCCGGCTTGCAGTCGGTGCTCGACACGGCGCTCGACGCGGTGATCGTGATGGCTGAGGACGGGACCATCCACGGCTGGAACAGTGTCGCGGAGAAGGTCTTCGGCTGGAGCGAAGCCGAGGTCGTCGGCCGGCAGCTCAGCGACGTCATCATCCCCGACCAACATCGTGCCGCCCATGAGGGCGGCCGGGTGCACTTCCTGCGGACCGGCGAAGGACCCGTGCTGAACCGGCGGATCGAGGTCAGTGCGCTTCGCCGATCGGACGAGGAGTTTCCCGCAGAGCTGTCCGTCACCTGCACCGAACAATTCGGTTCGCGGCTGTTCGTCGGCTTTCTGCGCGACATCTCCGAACGCGTCGCCCTGGCGGAGCGGCAGCAGCGGGCGCTCCAGGAATCCGATCACCGGGTCAAGAACATGCTGACCGTGGTGTCGGCGATCGCTCAGCAGACCGCCCGCAGCGCGCCCGACCTCACGACCTTCCAGGAGAAGTTCAACGGGCGGCTGCAATCGCTGGCTCGCGCCCACCAATTGCTGGTCGGCAAGGCCTCGTCGGAAGTCGCGCTCACGGCTTTGGTCGAGCAGGTGCTGGCCGAGGATGTCGCGGGTGGTCGGGCACGTTTCTCGGGGCCGGAGCTGCTGCTCAAGCCCGGCCAGGTGCTCGGCCTGTCGATGATCCTCCACGAACTCTACACCAACGCAGTCAAGTATGGCGCCCTATGCGGCGACGAGGGCTCACTGGTGCTCGACTGGAGCCTCGATGGCGGCACGGTTGTGATGAACTGGGCCGAAGCCGGGCCACCGTGCGAGGCGGACGTGCCGAGCAGCGGTTTTGGGCACCGGATGATCGCGATGAGCGTGAAGTCCGACCTTTGCGGCACCGTCGAACGCGACTTCAGCCGCGACGGGCTGCGGGTCACCCTTCGGTTTCCGATCGGCGGCTAAAGGTTGGGCAGGGCCTGCTTGGCCTGGCCCCAGCCCTTGAGCAGGTCGCCCGAGGCACGGGTGAGCAACGTGTCCGCATCGCGGATCGAATAGATGTTCGCCGCCTTGATCCCCTCCAGTTCGTCCCATCCCACCGGCACCGCGACCGGCGCGCCTTCGCGGGCGCGGGCGCTGTAGGGCATCACTGCGGTCGCTCCGCGCTGATTGCGCAGCCAATCGAGGAAAATGCGATCCTTGCGCTCGACCTTGCGGATGTTGGCGGTGAACATGTCCGGCTCGGCCTGCGCGATGGCGCGGGTGAAGCGCTCGGCGAAGCTCTTCACGGCCGGCCAGGCCGCAGTCTGGTCGAGCGGGGCGATGACGTGGATGCCCTTGCCGCCGGAAAGCATCGGAAAGGTCACCAGCCCAAGGTCGGCCAGCAACGCCTGCAGCCGCAAAGCAGCTTGCTTCACGCGGTCAAAGTCCAGCCCCACATCGGGGTCGAGATCGAACACCAGCCGGTCGGGCTTCTCCAGCGGATCGATGCGGCTGCCCCAGCCGTGGAACTCGACCGTGCCCATCTGGACGCACTGCAGCGCCCCGACGATGTCGTCGACATAGAGGTAGTCCTGAACCTCGCCGTCGCTTTCCTTGACCGGCACATGAAGAACGCGTTCGCCCATCGTCCCACTGTCGTGCTTCTGGAAAAAGCACTTCTTCGCACGTCCTTGGGGACAGCGGATCAGGGTCATTGGCCTGCGGGCGAGGTCGACCATCAGCAGGGGGCTGACCGCCGCATAATAGTTGGCGAGGTCGGCCTTGGTGAGATTGTCCTCGGGATAGATGATCCGGTCCGCATTGCTGATCCTGACGCCGAGGCTTTCGGGCGTGGGGCGCTCCCCCGTCTTCTCGGCCTTTGAGAGCTTCTTCGGAGTTTCGCGCACGACTTGCGCCGCGCGCTTGTCCTCGCGCAGCGCAATGAAGCTTGGATGGCGGAGCACGCCATCGGTGGTGAATTCGGTGAACGCGACCTCGCCGACCAGCTTGGGCTCGATCCAGGTCGATCCGCGACGAGCGGTGCGCGGCACGTCCAACGCCGGTGCGTCGAGCGCAAGCGGTTTCATCCGCTCCGCCAGCTCCTCGATCATCTTCGTGTCGAAGCCGGTACCGACCTTGCCCACGTACCGCAGCTCGCCGCCTTCGCGGACTGCCAGATGGAGCGAGCGAAAGCCGCGGCGCTTGTCGCTGGCCTGCCAGCCGACGATCACGAATTCCTGCCGCTGGATGCACTTGATCTTCAGCCATGCGCGCGAGCGGGTCCCACGATAGGGCGCATCGGCGCGTTTGGAGATGATCCCCTCGCCTCCCTCCTTGCAGATCGCCTGGAGCAAGGCCTCGCCGCGGCCGACCACATGGTCGCCATAGAGGATGCTCGCGGGCGCGGTCTTGAGCAGCGCCGCCAGCCTCTCCTTGCGCTCAATGTTGGGAAGCTTGGTGATGTCCTCGCTCTGGTCCACGAGCAGGTCGAAAGCGTAAAAGGCCAGGTCCGCTTCCCCTCCCTTGAGAGTCGCCTGAAGCCGCTGAAAGTCGGGCTTGCCGTTTGCGCCTAGCGCGACCGCCTCGCCATCGATCAGGCAGCCAGGGGGGAGTTTCGCCGCAGCTTTGGCCAGCGGTTTGAAATGGTCGCTCCAGTCCTTGCCGTTGCGGGTCCAGGCGAGGACCGATGTGGCGCCTGTCGCAAGCAGCAAGCGGTAGCCGTCATACTTATATTCATGGATCCACTCGTTGCCGGTCGGCACCTCGTCCACCAGCGTGGCGAGTTGCGGGTCGCGGAAAGCCGGAGGCGCCACGCCGACCTTGCGCTTGGTCCGGCCACCTTTCTTGCCGCCGCGATTGCTCTCCCACACGTCCTCGCCGGCCGCGATCTCCGCCATGGTGCGATCGGTGGTGACGCTGGTCAGGCATTGCTCGACGAGGGCATCACCCTCGTCGGGCTTGGCCTCCTCGTCGGTGACCTTCTTGAGCATCCACGGCTCGGCCTTTTCGCCGGGTTTGGGCTTCATCCGGAACATCACCCATTCGCCCTTCATCCGCTCGCCCTCGAGGGTGAAATGCAGATGGCCGTCCGCCAGGGTCTTGCGCGGGTCCTTGTCAGGGTGCGGAATCCAGCGTCCCTGGTCCCACAGCATCACCGTTCCGCCGCCATATTCGCCCTTGGGGATGACGCCTTCGAAGTCGGCATAGTCGAGCGGATGATCCTCCGTCCGCATCGCCAGCCGGTTCTGGCCGGGATCAAGGCTCGGCCCCTTGGGCACCGCCCAGCTCTTGAGCACGCCGTCCAGTTCCAGACGGAAGTCCCAGTGCAAGCGCGATGCGTCATGCTTCTGCACAACGAAGCTGTCGCCCCTGCCCTTGAGCTTGCGCCCCTTCGGTTCGCCCGTTTTCGCGAAGTCACGCTTGGCGTTGTAGGTCTCGATGTCGAGGCCTTTGTGTTTCGGGGTCTTACCCATTTCCGTTCGCCCCGAGCGGAAAAGTGAGCGCGATCACGCCCGTTTGCGCCCGCCGGCAGCGGCTTTCTTCGGAGCCGCCTCGCGTTTCGTCGCGGCAGGCTTCTTCGCGGGAGCAGCCTTCTTCGCTGGCGCCTTTTTCGCCGGTGCGTTGTCGTTGCTTTCCCCCAGGCTCTTCTTCAGCGCGGCCATAAGGTCGATGACGTTGGAGCCGCGTTTGGGCTCCTCGTCGTCCGGGTCCTGGATCACCAGCTCGCCCTTGCTCTTCCGCTTTTCCTCGATCAGCGCCATCAGCGCCTCGACATAGCGGTTGTGGAATTCCGACGCGTCGAACTTGGCGGACTTTTTCTCGATCAACGTCGCAGCCAGGTCGAGCAGGTCGGCATCCGGCTCGGCATCGTCGATCTCGCGGAAGTAGGACGAGGCCTTGTTGACCTCGTCGGAATAGCGCAGCGTTTCCAGCAGCATGCCCCGCCCGCATGGCTGCAGCGCGACGACATATTCCTGGCCGCGCATCGCCAGCTGGCCGATGCCGGCCTTGCGCGACTGGCGCAGGGCCTCGCGCAGGACAATGAACGCTTCTTCCGCCAGGTCGTCCGCAGGAACCACGAAATAGGGCTTGTCGAAGTAGATTGGGTCGATTTCGTGCATGTCGACGAACTGGGCGAGTTCCAGCGTCTTGCGGCTTTCCAGCTTCACATGCTCGATCTCTTCCGGGTCGAGCAGGACATATTCGCCCTTGCTCACTTCATAGCCCTTGATGATCTCGTCGCGGTCGACCGGCCCGATGCCGGGCACGACCTTTTCATATTTGATCCGCTTCCCCGACGGTTCGTGGATCTGGTGGAAGCTGATGCTCGCCCCGCTCTTGGTCGCGGGATAGATCTCCACCGGGATCGAGACCAATGCGAGCCTGATCTGTCCGCGCCAGGATGGCCGTGCCGGCATGTTCGCTCCTCCAGGACCACAGTTCGTTTCCGAGCCGATTCAATCTTCGGGAGGCGGACTCGTTCCGCTTGCGTGGTGCCTGGGCCAAGGTCGTGGCTGGTGAAGGTTGACGCCCGTGGTACCCTGGTGGCATCAGGCCGGGCCCGAGCGGGTGTAGCTCAATGGTAGAGCAGAAGCCTTCCAAGCTTACGACGAGGGTTCGATTCCCTTCACCCGCTCCATTCGACGCCGGCGGCTGTGGATGGAGCGCTGCGCTTGACGACGCCCGCGAAGCTGCCGCAGGCGCACCATACGCCGGTTGACAGCCTGCAGCCGCCCCGCCATTTGGCGCCCCTCACCTCGTGGAGAGGTGGCCGAGTGGTTAAAGGCAGCAGACTGTAAATCTGCCCGCGCAAGCGTACGCTGGTTCGAATCCAGCCCTCTCCACCATGACATCAGCCATCCGGCGTGGACGAACAGGGGTCCGCCGGTGGAACCAAACCGCGACATTGGCGGTCCAATCCGAGCTATGATAGGCGGCAGACCCATGACGGTGCGCGCTCGACGGCATGCGTCGGCAGGAGTGACCAGCTTGGCCGAACGGCCGGAACTTACCGAGGATGCGGTGCTGGCCATCGCCGCCGAACGCGTGGCGCGCCTCAGCGACGGCCAGCGCGAAGTCCTGCAGCTGGTCGACAATCACCTCAATTCGAAGGAAATCGCGGCGCAGCTCGGGATCTCGCCGCACACGGTCGACCAGCGACTGCGCGGCGCGATCCGGATCCTTGGGGTGACCAAGCGCCAGGAGGCCGCGCGCCTGTTCGTGCAGGTTGCGGGCTCATCTCAGCGCTTGATACATCAACCATCGGATATCGATCTTTCCACCGATCCGGCCGAACCAGACGGGGCGATCAGTTCTCAGATTCGGCACGCTGATCGTGCAGGAGGGGTCGGTCCAGCCGGCTTCCATACCGAGCAGGGGACGGCAGGGTCCCGACCTCTCCTGGTCTGGCCGTTCGCAACGAGGAACCATCCGCGCAACGAAATGAGCGTCGGACAGCGGCTGTTGTGGATCGTATTGATCGCAATGGGCGCAAGCTTCTCGGCCGGCATGTACCTGGCAGGGCTCGAAAGCCTCGCCCGGCTGGTCAGGAGCTAAACCAGTCCGATCTCCCGGCTTGCGCGAAACTCCGGATCGCCACGCGCTTCCGGCAAGGAGTATTTATGCGCAAGACGATGATCGAAAAGTCGGCCTTCGAGGTCGCCACCCAGGTCCGCGCGGTCGAGGACAGCATCGAAACCGCTCTGGTCGAAATCGCCGAGCTCCAGAGCCGCATGATCCGCGCCCGGGCCACCGCCGGAGTCGGGATCGGCACCGGCCACGAAGCGCTGGAGCAGGTCGCGAACGCACTCCATGGGCTGGTCACCGCCCGCGGCGGGATGGCCACCGCGCACGCCAGGCTGGTGGAAGCCCGCCAGAAGGTCCCCGGCCTTCGCACCGTGTCGTTCGGCGATGCGGGCGAGTGCCCGGACGCCCAGGTCGCGCAGCTTCGCGTGGTCGGCTAATCCCCATCAGGTGCGGGGCCGCGGCGTGATCCGTGGTCCCGCCGCTTTCCGAGCCCATCCATGGACCTGGCCAGAGTTATCCTCTTCTACATCCTGCTGACCGCGCTGGCCCTGTTTGCCGCTCGGCGTGGCGGCCGTGAGGAGCGGATCGCGGCCAACGTCTGCCTGCTGGCGACCATTGCAACCTCCCTTCTGCTCTCGCCGCTGTCGACGCGCTTCGCCGCCATCGAGCTGGGAGTGGCCCTGATCGATGTCGGGGTGCTGGCCGCCTTCGTGGCGATCGCCCTGCGCTCGGCGCGTTTCTGGCCCCTGTGGGTCGCGGGCATTCAGCTGACCACAGTGATGGGCCACTTGCTCAAGGCCGTGCAGCCGAAGCTCATTCCCATGGCCTATGGCACGGCCCTCGTCTTCTGGAGCTATGTCATCTTGCTGATCATCGCCGTGGCGATCCTCCGCACGCCGGCGGTGCGGCAGCTCCAGGGCGAGCAGCCGGTGCGCTAGCTTGCAGCGCTGGCCCCGCGCGTTAAGCCGGGGCATGGCGTCACCTCCTCCTCTCGTTCTGGCCTTGCTCAACGCGCTCGAGGAGCCAGCCCTGCTGGTCTCGGGCGAGCAGACCCTTGCCGCGAACCCGGCCGCGACCCGTCTGCTTGGTAGCCAGATCGCCGGGCGCGACCTCCGCCTCGCCGTGCGTCACCCACGAGTGCTCGAGCTCGTCCTCCCCGGACGCGGCGGCTCGGTCGAGGTCAGCGGCATCGGCTCGGCGGAGCAGAGCTGGCTGGTGACCGCCACGCCGCTCGGGGGACAGTTGCAGCTGGTGCGGATGAGCGACCGGTCCGCGGTCCACGCGGCTGAACGGGCGCGGATCGATTTCGTCGCCAACGCTAGCCATGAACTGCGGACCCCCCTGGCCTCGATCGTCGGTTTCTCGGAAACGCTCGCCGAAGATGGCCATCTCGACCGTGAGCTTCGGCAGCGCTTCGGGTCGAATATCCACCGCGAGGCCCAGCGCATGCTGCGGATCGTCGAGGACCTGATGAGCCTGTCGCGGATCGAGGCCGACCGGTTCGCGGCGCCGCGCGGCCGGGTGTCCCTGGAAGAGGCGGTCGACAAGGCCGCCGAGCATGGTGGACGGCTGGCGGAGCCGAGTGCCTGCCGGGTGGAGACGGAGGTCGAGCCTGGTCTGCCTTCGGTGATCGGGGATGCCGGGCAGATCGGCCAATTGCTCGATAATCTGATCGCCAACGCGCTGCGCTACGGCTGCCCACGGGCGGGAAGCGTAGTGACGGTGTCCGCTCGCCGCGACGGATCCTCGGCGCTGCTGTCGGTCCGCGACCGCGGGGAAGGGATCGCGCCCGCACATATCCCGCGCCTGACCCAGCGCTTCTACCGCGTCGATTCCGCGCGCAGCCGTGACCGGGGCGGCACCGGCCTTGGCCTGGCGATCGTCAAGCATATCGTCGAGCGGCACCGCGGAACGCTGGAGATCCGCAGTCGGCGGGGCGAGGGAACCGAGGTGCTGGTGCGTTTGCCGTTCGCCTGACGCCGGGCGGCTGTCATCAAACCGTAACCCGCAGGTCACAAAGACGGCTTCGAGTCGGCGCTAGTGGAGCCAGGCTGGGGCTGAAGGTCCCACCAAGGAGATTTCATCGATGAAGAAGTTCGCACTTGCGCTGCCGCTGGCCGCGCTTCTCACGGCCTGCGGCGGCGAAGGCGGCAGCTCGGCAGGCGGCGGCGCGGCCGGTGGCCAGCTGAAGATCGTCGGCTCGTCGACGGTTTATCCGTTTACCACGGCGATTGCCGAGGCGTTTCAGCGCGCCAATCCGGGCACCAGCGTCATCGTGGAGTCGACTGGCACGGGATCGGGCATCAAGCTGTTCTGCGAAGGCGTCGGCCAGCAGTACCCGGACATGGTCAACGCGTCGCGGCCGATGAAGAAGAGCGAATATGACGCCTGCGCCGCGGCCGGGGTGAAGAACGTCATCGAAGTGCCGATCGGCATCGACGGGCTGACCTTGATCGAGTCAACCAAAGCGGCTCCGTTGAAGCTGACCGCGGCCGACATCTATGCCGCGATCGCGGCCAACCCCTACGGCAAGGGCCCGAACAAGGCGCAGACCTGGAAGGACGTCAACCCGGCGCTTCCGGCGCTGAAGATCCGAGTGCTCGGACCGCCGCCGACCTCCGGCACCCGCGACAGCCTGGCCGAACTCATCCTCACCAAGGGCTGCGAAAGCGACCCGGCAATGAAGGAGCTCAAGAAGAGCGACGAGAAGAAGCACAAGGATGTCTGCACCAAGGTGCGCGAGGACGGCGTCTTCGTCGAGGCCGGCGAGAACGACAATCTGCTGGTCCAGAAGATCGAGTCCGATCCTGGCGCGGTCGGCGTCCTGGGCTACAGCTTCCTCGCGGAAAATGCGGACAAGGTCCGCCCTGTGGAGATCGGCGGAGTGCTTCCGACCGAGCAGACCATCCAGGACCTGTCCTATCCCGGGGCCCGCAAGCTCTACGTCTACGTGAAGGGCGAGCACATGACGGCCAAGCCGGGCATCAAGAGCTTCATCGCCGAATATGCCAAGGCATGGGGCAATGGCGGCCTGCTCCAGAAGCGCGGGCTAGTACCGTTCGGTGGTGCCGAAGCGCAGGCCGCGACGGCGCAGGCCGAGTCGCTCAAGCCGCTCGACGCGGCGACACTGAAGTAAAACGAAGGCACCGAGCGCATGTCGCTTACGATCGCGCTCGTCGCTGTTGTTTTGATCGCTGCGGCGGCAGGGTTCCTCGGGCGCAACCGCGCCCGGGGACTCCGCCGCGACGCGCGGCTGAATTCCCTGCCCATCTACCATGGGCTGTACTGCTTCGTGTGGGCCTTCCTCCCCGCCGCCTTGTTCCTGGCGGTATGGTCGCCGATCCAGGGCGGTCTGGTCGACCAGGCGGTGATGGCGAGCCCGGCGGGGCAGCAATTGCCCGACTTCGACATGGCCCGCGACGCCATCCTGTCTGAAGCCCGGCAGGTCGCGACCGGCGAACTGGCTGCCGCATTCAACCCGGAGGCGGACAAGCTCGCTCCGGTGTGGAAGGCAGCCTCCAGCCGCTACGCCGCGATCGGCGGAGGGCTGGCCATCCTGCTGGCGCTGGCCGGAGCGGCGTGGGGCTGGACCCGGCTCAACCCGACATTTCGCGCGCGGACCGGGGTCGAGCGCTGGATCATGGGCTTCCTCGTCGCGGCCTCGCTGATCGCCATCCTGACGACGCTCGGGATCGTCCTTTCGCTGCTGTTCGAAACGCTTCGCTTCTTCTCGATGGTCCCGGCGTCGGACTTCCTGTTCGGCACGCAGTGGAGCCCGCAGGTGGCGATCCGCGCCGACCAGGCGGGGTCGTCGGGCGCGTTCGGCTCCATTCCCCTGTTTTGGGGCACGATCTTCATCGGCGCGATCATCGCCATGATCGTCGCCATCCCGCTGGGCCTGATGAGCGCGATCTTTCTCACGCAATACGCGCCGGCGAAGCTGCGCTCGGTGCTGAAGCCGGCGCTGGAAATCCTCGCTGGTGTGCCGACGGTGGTCTACGGCTATTTCGCCGCCCTGACGGTCGCGCCCATGGTCCGCGATCTCGGCATCGCAATCGGGATTTCCTCGGCCAGCAGCGAAAGCGCGCTCGCGGCCGGCCTCGTGATGGGGATCATGATCATCCCCCTGGTCTCGTCCATGGCCGACGACAGCATCGCCGCGGTCCCGCAGTCGATGCGCGACGGCAGCCTGGCACTCGGCGCAACCCGCTCCGAGACGATCCGCAAGGTCCTGCTTCCGGCTGCCTTGCCGGGCGTGGTCGGCGGCGTCCTGCTGGCCGTCAGCCGGGCGATCGGCGAGACAATGATCGTGGTGATGGCCGCCGGCCTCGCCGCCAATCTCACCGTAAATCCGTTCGAAAGCGTCACCACCGTCACCACCCAGATCGTCCAGTTGCTGACCGGCGACCAGGAGTTCGACAGCCCCAAGACGCTGGCCGCCTTTGCGCTCGGCCTGGTGCTGTTCATCGTGACGCTGATCCTCAACCTCATCGCGCTGCGGGTCGTCCGCAAGTATCGGGAAGCTTATGAGTAGCACCGCCATTTCCCGTTGGACCGGCGAGGACATGCAGCGGCGGGTCGCCAGGCGCTACGCCGCCGAGCGCCGGTTCAAGCTGCTTGGCTTGACCGCTGTCAGCCTCAGCGTGCTGTTCCTGGTATTCCTGCTTGGAACCATGGTCGTGAAGGGTGCCGGCGGCCTCAGCATGGGATTCCTGAGCGGGTCCGATTCCACCGACCCGGCTATGGCCGGCGTTTGGGGAGCGCTGAAGGGCAGCTTCCTGACCATCCTGGTGACGATGGCGCTGGCCTTTCCGATCGGCGTGCTCTCCGCCCTCTACCTGGAGGAGTTCGCGCCGCGGAACCGCTGGACCGACCTTATCGAGGTCAGCATCAACAACCTCGCCGCCGTGCCGTCGATCATCTTCGGCCTGCTTGGCCTTGCCGTCTTCCTCAACTTCATGAACCTGCCCCGTTCCGCGCCGCTGGTGGGCGGGCTGACGCTGGCGCTGATGACCATGCCGGTGATCGTCATCGCCGGCCGCAACGCGATCAAGTCTGTGCCGCCGTCGATCCGCGACGCCGCGCTGGGCGTGGGGGCTTCCAAGATGCAGGTCGTGTTCCACCACGTGCTGCCGCTCGCGCTGCCGGGAATCCTGACGGGCACGATCATCGGCCTTGCCCGCGCGCTCGGCGAGACCGCTCCGCTGCTGATGATCGGCATGCGCGCGTTCATCGCCGCTCCGCCCCAGGGTTTTGCCGATCCGGCGACGGTGCTCCCGGTGCAGATCTTCCTCTGGTCGGACGAGGTCGACCGCGCCTTTGTCGAAAAGACCAGCGCCGCCATCATCGTGCTGCTGATCTTCATGCTGCTGATGAACGGCATCGCCATCTATCTCCGCAACCGCTTCGAGCGCCGCTGGTAGTCCACAGATCATGACCAAAGAAAAACAGCCGATTACCACCAACCAGGCGGTGCCGTTCCCGTCCACCGCAGTGGCCGCGGAAGCCGCACGCGACGATGCGGGGATTGCCAAGGAGGACGAGGCCTGGACCGGGCAGCCGGAGCCGGCCTCGGCGCCTGCCCCCGCAACCGTTCAGATGCCGGCCCCGGAGCCGCAGGATACGGCTGAGCCCGCAACCGAGCGCGCCCCCAAGATGCGGGCGAGCAACGTCAGCGTGTTCTATGGCGACAAGCAGGCGCTCAAGGACGTGTCTATCGACATTCATGACGACCGGGTCACGGCGTTCATCGGTCCGTCCGGCTGCGGCAAGTCGACCTTCCTACGCACCCTCAACCGGATGAACGACACAATCCCGAGCGCGCGGGTGACCGGGCATATCGAGCTGGAAGGGGAAGACATCCACGCCTCTGCGATGGACGTGGTCCAGCTTCGCGCCAGGGTCGGCATGGTGTTCCAGAAGCCCAACCCCTTCCCCAAGTCCATTTACGAGAATGTCGCCTACGGCCCGCGCATCCATGGCCTGGGGGACGGCAAGAGCGACATGGACGTGATCGTAGAAAAGTCGCTCAAGCGCGCTGGCCTGTGGGACGAGGTCAAGGACCGGCTGCAGGAAAGCGGCACCGCGCTGTCCGGTGGCCAGCAACAGCGGCTGTGCATCGCCCGCGCGATCGCGGTCGATCCGGAGGTGATCCTGATGGACGAGCCCTGCTCGGCGCTCGACCCGATCGCCACCGCCAAGATCGAGGAGCTGATCCACGAGCTTCGCGGCCGCTACGCCATCGCGATCGTGACCCACAACATGCAGCAGGCGGCGCGCGTGTCGCAGCGGACCGCCTTTTTCCACCTCGGCGAGCTGATCGAGTACGGCAAGACCAAGGACATCTTCACCAATCCGCGCGAGCAGCGCACCACCGACTACATCACCGGCCGCTACGGCTGATCGGAGCAGAACTGATGGCCACCCAGGGACACACGATCAAGGCGTTCGATGAGGATCTCGACCGCCTGCGCGCGCTCATCAGCGAGATGGGCGGGCTTGCTGAGCATGCGATCGGTGAGGCGATGCGCTGCCTGACGCAGCGGGACGTGGACGGCGCGCTGCGCATTATCGAGGATGACAAGAAGCTCGACGCGCTTGAGATCGAGACCGAGCAGCGCGTGATCCAGCTGATCGCCCTCCGCGCGCCCATGGCGGGCGACCTGCGCGACGTGGTCGCGGCGCTCAAGATTTCCGGCGTGGTCGAGCGGATCGGCGATTACGCCAAGAACATCGCGAAGCGGGTTCCGCTGCTGGAGGACTCGCGGCAGATCGAGCCGGTCTCGCTGCTTCCCGAGATGGCCCGGATCGCCGCAGGCATGGTCCACGATGTCCTGAACGCCTTCGTCAACCGCGATGCCGACGTTGCTGTGGCGGTGTGCCAGCGAGACAAGGCGGTGGACGATTTCTACGACAGCATCTTCCGCACCCTCCTGACCCACATGATGGGCAATCCGCACACCATCGGCCAGGCGGCTCACCTGCTGTTCGTCGCCAAGAACATCGAGCGGGTCGGCGATCATGCCACCAACATTGCCGAAATGGTCTACTACGCAGCCACCGGCCGGCACATGGGTGAGCGGGTCAAGGGCGGCAGCGCCGCGACGGCCTGATGTCTGCCAAGCGCCTCCTGCTGGTCGAGGATGACCGCTCGCTGGCCGAGCTGGTCGGCTTCCACTTCGAGCGTGCGGGTTATGCGGTGACCCGCACCGGCGACGGTGAGGAAGCGCTGATCCTCGCCGACGAGGTCAAGCCCGATCTGGTGATCCTCGACTGGATGATCGAGGGAATCAGCGGCATCGAAGTCTGTCGCCGCCTTCGCCGCCGAAGCACTACCGCCAACCTGCCGATCGTGATGCTGACCGCGCGCGGCGAGGAGGACGACCGGATCCGCGGCCTTGAGACTGGCGCGGACGACTATGTCACCAAGCCGTTCAGTCCCAAGGAACTGGTTGCCCGGGCCGGGGCGGTGCTTCGCCGGGTACGCCCGGCACTGGCAACCGACACGCTGCAATATGGCGGGCTGGAGATGGACCTGGCCGCGCATCGCGTGCGCCGCGACGGCCAGCCGATCCAGCTTGGCCCGACGGAATATCGCCTGCTGCGCCATTTCCTGGAGAATGCCGGACGGGTGTTCTCGCGCCAGCAGTTGCTCGACACGGTGTGGCCGCACAGCGAGGAGATCGAGCTGCGCACGGTGGACGTGCACATCCGCCGGCTTCGGCTCGCGTTGGGCGAACCCGACCTGGTGCGCACCGTCCGCAGCGCCGGCTATGCCCTCGACGCGGACTGATCGCCGCCCCGGCGCCGGTCGCCTGCGCTGGGATGACGCGATGCAATCGCTCCGCTAAGCGCCCACCCATGTCCCGCCGCAAGAAATCGCATCAAAGCCACGGCAGCGCGCAGCGTCCCCGATTCTGGGGCAAGCATGCCGTCGCTGCTGCCCTCGACAATCCCGACCGGCGGGTCCTGAAGGCCTGGGCCACGCGTGAGGCGGCCGGCTTCATGCAATTCCCGCCCGAAGTGCCGGTGACCATGGCCGATGTCACCGACCTTGCACGGCTGGTGCCCGGCGATGCGCCCCACCAGGGCGTGGTGATCGAGGTCGAGCCGCTTGAGGAGATCTGGCTCGCCGACTTGCTCGCCGAGGCCGAAGAGCGGGCGACCCTGCTGGTGCTCGACCAGGTCACCGATCCGCATAATGTCGGTGCGATCCTCCGCTCGGCCGCGGCGTTTGGAGCGATCGGCATCGTCACCCAGGACCGCCACTCCCCGCCCGAGGGCGGAGCGCTGGCCAAGGCCGCGTCGGGCGCGCTGGAGCGGGTGCCTTGGGCCCGGGTCGTGAACCTTGCCCGCGCGCTGGAGGAGATCGCCGAAGCCGGGTTCTGGCGCATTGGCCTGGCCGGGGAAGCGTCGACCGACTTGAAGGAGGCGCTCGGACCCAAGCGGGTGGCGCTGGTCCTCGGCGCCGAAGGGCCGGGCATGCGATCCAACACGCGCGAACATTGCGATGCTCTGGCAAAATTGCCGATCAGCGATGCGGTGGAGAGCCTGAACGTATCGAACGCAGCGGCGGTGGCGCTCTATGCGGCCACTGTGGCCAACTAACGACCGTATGCCCTGACGGCGGAGTTTCCTCATTGGTCCGAACACGCGACTCCCTCCACGCTGGCCTCGATCACCTCGCCGCCACGCACGCCGCCTTCGCCGGCGTGCTCGAACGCCACGGCCGGCCGGAGCCGCGCTGCTCGGAGCCGGGCGCCCACACCCTGCTTCGGACGATCGTCGGCCAGCAGGTCAGCGTCGCGGCCGCCCGCTCGATGTGGAACAAGCTGGAGGCGGCCTATGGTTCGCCGCCGGACCTCCATGGGATCCTGAATGCTTCCGACGAGGACCTCCGCCTTGCCGGCCTGTCTCGGCAGAAGGCGGGCTATGCGCGGAGCCTCGCCGGGCTGGTCCTGTCGGACGAATTGGACCTCCACCGCCTGCCGAGCGACGATGAGGAAGCAATCGCTCTCCTGACCAGGATCAAGGGCATCGGCCGCTGGTCAGCGGAGATCTACCTGCTGTTCGCGGAAGGGCGGCCGGACGTGTGGCCGGCCGGCGATCTCGCGGTGCAGATCGAAATCGGGCGCCTGCTGGGGCTTGAGGCCAAGCCAAGCGAAAAGACGCTGCGCGAGCTGGCCGAGCCATGGAAGCCGCACCGCGGGGCGGCGGCGGTCCTCGCCTGGCACAGCTACAATTCGGTCGGCACAGCCCTTTAGCGGCGGCGCTGCTAGGCGGCCTGCAGCACCCCGCGGCCGACGCGTTCCTCCAGCACCTGGCCCGCACCCAGCACGACGCATTCCAGCGGGCGCTCGGCGATGTTCACCGGAAGGCCGGTCTCCTCGGCAATGACCGCGTCCAGATGGCGGAGCAGCGAGCTTCCGCCGGTCAGCGTGATCCCGCTCTCGATGATGTCGGCGCTGATCTCCGGCGCGGTATGCTCGAGGGCGGTGCGCACCGCGCTGACGATCTGGCCGACGGGATCGGCCAGCGCGCGCACAACTTCAGCTTCGGTGATCTCGATTTCCTTGGGCACGCCTCGCTCCATGTCGAGCCCCTTGACGGTCAGCGACAGGCCCCGGCCGTCGGCCGGGACACGCGCGGAACCTATCTCGCGCTTGACCCGCTCCGCAGTGGTCTCGCCGATCTGCAGATTGTGGGTGCGACGGACCATGGCCATCACCGCTTCGTCCATCTTGTCGCCGCCCACGCGGACTGAGCGCGAGTAAGCCAGGCCGAGCAGCGAGATTACCCCGACCTCGGTAGTGCCACCGCCGATGTCGCAGACCATCGAGCCGAATGGATCGTCGACCGGCAGGTCCGCGCCGATCGCCGCGGCCAGCGGCTCCTCGACGAAGTGGATCTCGTTCGCGCCGGCGTTCGAGGCCGCATCGCGGATCGCGTGGCGCTCCACATTGGTCGACCCCGAAGGGATCGCGATTGTCACTTCCAGCTTGCCCGGCAGCCGCGAGCGGGGGCCGAGCGCCTTGTTGATGAAGTGCTTCAGCATCTGCTCGGCAACGTCCAGATCGGCGATCACCCCACTGCGCAGCGGACGGACCGTGCGCAGACCCACCGGTGTGCGCCCAAGCATCGGCAGCGCTTCGTCGCCGATGGCCCGCACCGTCGGAACACCATCGACATTCTCCAGCGCGACGATCGACGGTTCGTCGATCACGATCCCGCGACCGCGCGCGTAGATCAAAGTGTTGCAGGTCCCAAGATCGATCGCCAGGTCGCGCGACCCGAAGTTGAACAACGAAAAGCCCATATATTCCCCGCCCGCACGCCGTTTTCGCCAGGAGATGCCCCCGCGGCATCCGGCACTCGAAAAGCAACGCTGGCCAAAGACTTATGAGGTGTGTTCCTGCACGTCCAACCGGTTCGTCGCTGGCGAGAGGGCTTTGGGCGACAACGGGTGCGGGGCGTTAACTCCCGCTTGAACGCATCAGCGGTGAGACCCCGCCGGCATTCGCTAGAAGTCGACCTTGTCGTAGTGGGTCGGGGGAACGATCACCTCCATCCGCTCGCCAAGCAGTGGGCGAAAGGCCGGGCGCGACTTCATCACTGAATACCAGTCTTTGGTCTGCTTGTGCCCGCGCCAGTCCACCGCGCCGAGATAGTCGATCACGCTGAGGTGTGCCGCGGCGGTGAAGTCGGCCAGGCTGAGACCCGGACCAGCCAGCCAGCGACGATGGTCGAGCAGGTAATCCAGGTAATCGAGGTGGTTGTTACCGATCCGCATGGCTTCTCGGAGGACCCTCGTGTCCGGGCTTTCCTTGCTGACCAGCCGCTTGCGCATGCGCTCGGCCATCAGCGGCTCGACCACTTCGCGGAACAGTTTTTCGTCGAACCATTCTACCAGCCGGCGAATCTCGGCCCGCATCACCGCATTGCCGTGGATCATCGGCATCTTGTCGACTGTCTCGTCGAAATATTCCGCAATCGGCTGGCTGCCGATCAGCGCAATTCCCTGCTCCGCCTCGACCAGCACCGGCGTCTCGCCGGCTGGGTTGAGATCGAGGAACTCGTCGCGCCGCTCCCACGGGTTCTCGCGCACCAGCTCCACCGGAACGCCCTTCTCGGCCATGATCAGCCGGACCTTGCGGGAAAAGGGGCACAGGGGAAATTGCAGGAGCTGCCACATGAACGGCAGCTTTAACGCAGGTTCGCGCCGCTACAAGAGCGTCAGGGCCCCGCTTCCGCTACCGCCGCGGGTAGTTCGGCGAGGGCATGTTGGCGATCGCGCGGGCGATCTCGTCGCCGGCGCGGTTAAGCGCATCGGTGATGACCGGCAGGGCGCGGACCATGGCTTGCCCGCCCTGCTTCATCGCCACCTTGCTGCGCTCGATCTCTCCCTGGAGCTCGCGTTCGCTCATCCCGCTTTCGGAGCGCACGGTCTTCATCCGGTCGGCTCGGGTGACCGGCCGGTTCTCGATCGCGGCTTCGACTTCGCCGACCGGCAGGTTCATGAAGGCGCGGGTCAGCGCGCCCACCATGTCGCCCATCTGGTCGACCATTCGACCGTCGGCGATCTCCGGCGGGAGCACGATGTCGCGCCGCGGCGGTTCGGCAGCACGGGGCTGCGCCGCCGCAGGGGCAGCCAGCAAGCCGGCAGGAACCAGAAGGAGCAGCGCACGCATCGGTAAGTATCCGAATCAACACAAGGAACGCAGGAGCTTACCGCAACAAGCTTGCCATGTCCTGAATGGTCAGGCGGCGTTCAGCCAGATCAGGGCGGCGGCGCCCGCGATGATCCGGTACCAGGCAAAGGGTCCGAAACCGTAGCGGGTCACGAAGCCGACGAACGCCTTCACCACCACCAGCGCCACCACGAATGAAACCAGCGAGCCGACCAGGATGTGGCCGTACATCTCGCTCGGGATGCGATCGTTGTGCTTGGCCAGGTAATAGACGGTCGCGCCGGACAGCGTCGGCATGGCGAGGAAGAAGCTGAATTCCGCCGCAGTCTTGCGGTCCACTCCCATCGCCATTGCGCCCATGATGGTCGCGCCGGACCTGCTGACCCCCGGGATCATCGCCAGGCACTGAACCAGGCCGACGGTGGCCGACTGTCGCAGGCTGAGGTTGGCGACCCCGCCGCACTCGCGCGGCTTCACCAAGCGCTCCAGGATCAGGATCGCGACCCCGCCGATGATCAACGCCCAGGCGACCACCAGCGCGCTGCCCAGCATGGCTTCGATATAGTCGCCGAACAGCAACGCCAGGACAATCGCGGGGATGCAGGCGACGACCAGGTTGCGGACGAACCGCCATGCGTCCGGGGAGCGGGCGAACAAGCCGGTGAGCACATCCCGGAACGTCCGCCAGTACAGCACCACGATCGCCAGGATCGCGCCCGGCTGGATGGCGACGTTGAACGCCTCCCATTCCGCGGCCTTGAAGCCAAGCAACTCGGTCGCGAGGATCAGGTGACCGGTCGAGGAGACCGGAAGATATTCGGTGATGCCCTCGACGACGCCGAGGATGACGACCAGCAGGAGAATGGGCACGTGGCGTTCAGCCCGCCGTCGACTGGCTGCGGGTGTGTTGCGCCGGAAACCGGCCGCCCTTCTGGAAGCGGCTCAGCCACTCGCCGGCAACGGCGCCGAGCGGAGTCGGGTTGATCCCGAACGCCGCCAAGCCGGGGTTAGCCGGGTCCGCGACATTGTCCTTTTGCAGCATCGTCCACTGGTCCCGGGTCAGCGGCATCCCGGGCAGGAAGCCCAGCCGGCTGAGCGCATCGGCGGCAAAATCGGGCACGTCGATCAGCTCAGGGGTCTGCCCGGCAAGGCGCGCGATGGCCGCGTTGAGCTCGTGCATGGTCATCACTTCGGGGCCGCCGATCTCGTACGTTTTGCCGGCGTGGGCCTGCGGGTCGACCGCTGCCTGAGCGATCGCCGCCGCGACGTCGCGGACATAGACCGGCTGGAAGCGGGTTCGCGGCGCGATCACCGGCAGGAACGGCAGCCGCGCCAGACCCGCGAAGCGGTTGGTGAGCTGATCTTCCTGGCCGAACACCAGACTCGGCCGGATGATGGTCGCTGCGGAAAAAGCGTCGCGGACGAGCTGCTCGCCCCCACCCTTCGTGGAAGCGTAGAGGCTGGCGCTGCCGGGGTCCGCGTTGATGGCCGAGACGTGGACGAAGCTTGCCGCACCGCCGCGTGCCGCAAGCTCGGCGGCTTTGCCGGGCGCTTGGGCGTGGATCGTGCGGAGGTCGCCGTCGAACGCCCCGACCAGGTTGATCACGCTCCAGGCGCCCTCGATCGCCCGCTCGAGCGTACCGGGGCGCCGCATGTCGGCGGTGGTCAGGTCGAGCTGCCCGACCGCCGCAAGCGGCTGAAGGAAGTAGGCATCGCGCGGGCGGCGCTGGGCAACCCGGACCCGGACCCCGGTCTTGAACAGCTGCTCGCAGACATAGCGGCCGATGAAGCCGCCGCCGCCGAGAACGGTGACGATGCGCGAACGCCCGTGAATGCTGAGGTCCTTCATGGCGACCGGCCCTAGCCCCGCACGAACAGCGTTGACAAGCCAACTCGCCGCCCTCTAAGCGCCGCCGCCTACCAGCGATCACAAGCTCCTGTGCCCAGGTGGCGGAATTGGTAGACGCACCAGCTTCAGGTGCTGGCGCTCGCAAGGGCGTGGAGGTTCGAGTCCTCTCCTGGGCACCATACTTTGTTCGCGGACAGCCGCGGCCTAATGCGGTCGCTCCTGCTTCGGCCACCTGATCTCGGTGACGAGGCGCCGCCCGTCGACGCGCTCAAGGTGCACGAAGACATCCACGGCGTTGGATATGTTTCGTGCGATTTCATCCCTGCTCAGCCGGCTTCCCGAGGCTAGGACCAGTAGCGCCATCTGCTCCACCACGCCCTCTGCCCTTTCGGCATGGATGGTCGTGAGCGACCCCGGGTGCCCGGTATTCACTGCGCGCAGGAACGTGAAAGCCTCTGGCCCGCGAACCTCCCCAAGGATGATTCTGTCCGGACGCAGCCGGAGTGAGGCAATCAACAGGTCTTCGGTATCGACCCGGGCCTCGCCACCATTTCCCCGAGCGGCGACGAGGCCCACCGAGTTCGCGTGCCTGCAACGGAGCTCGGGCGTGTCCTCAATCAGGACCAGCCGTTCATCGGAGCCGATCTCATTGATGAGCGCGTTCACGAAGGTCGTCTTGCCGGTTGAGGTGCCGCCCGAGACGACGATGGTCTTGCGGCTCTTCACGGCAGCGGAGAGGAACGCTGTCCAGTCTTGGTTGCGGTAGGACTCCTCCATCTCCGACCCGGGGTCCCCGGCCTCCGCATCAGCGGAGGCGCAGGCAAACGCCCCGGCGGCAGCGAAGCGGTCGAGGCTGAGGTCGGCTACAACATGTTTCCGGATTGCCATTGCCAAGGGGCCCCGCGTGGCAGGCGGAGCAATGATCTGCACTCGCGCTCCAGTCGGCAACGTCGCTGCCAACAACGGATGCTCGCGACTGATCCCCTGGTTCGAAACGGCGGCAATCTGCCGGGCGAGTCTCCATAGATGCGCCTCTGTGACCTGCGGCGCATCGTGACGGACGATCAGGCCGCCAAGTGCCTCGACCCACAATTCGCCCGGCGCATTGACGTAGATATCCGTGACGTCTGGGCGCTCCAGAAAAGCTGCGAACGGATCGAGGTAGATTCGCAGGTAGGATGCAGCGCTTTCCGCGAGCGTCATTGTTGCGGCGCCGAGGCAACCGGAGTCGGTGGTTGAGTTGCGGAGCCCGGCAGTTGCGTAGCCGCACCCGACAGGTCCAGCTCACGAGCAACGAAGACGTTGAAGACGGTGCCCTGCCTGACAGTGATTTTGCGGCGGTTATTGTCCCCGGAGATAAGATCCTGCGCCGCGACGAGGTTCGATGCGTCGCCCGGCACCCCCACGATCACGGTATTCCCCCCTCGTCTGCTCACGAGGTTTCCACCGACGTTCAGTGCGGTCTGCAATGCGGCATTGAAGAAGCGTGACAGGAAGAAGCCGTTCACCCGCCCCGGAATCCCGGCGCCTCCCATGGAATCGGCTGCGGGCGAAGCCATGCGGATGGTAAGGCCATCCGGACGGATGAGTTGAGTCCAGTTGACCAGAACCCGATTCTGCCCGGACCGCACAGCCGATTGATACTCCCCGATCAGCCTGGATCCTCGCGGAACGAGCACGCGCCGACTGCCCTGAGCTCTGACGTCCTCGGAGACGATGGCTCTTGCAAGGCCCGGCCTCGACGTGTCGATCGGGGTCTCGAGAACCGCCGGAATGAGTGTGCCGACGGCAATTCCGGACGAACCTGTATCCACCACAAGGGCCGGCGCCGAGCGCGCGGCGGGAGGTGGGCCAAGCGGAACGGACCGAGGCGGCGGTAGCGGACGATAATAGGGTTCCGGCGGAGGAGGTGGAGGTGGAGGTGGAGCAACAATTGGCGGCGAAACCGGCGGCCGGGGAGATTCAGGGGCAAGCACCCTGGGCGCAATCAAGGTCGTCGCCGGTCGAACCACCGTCGCGGCCTGAGGCAGGGGATCTGGCGCCACGACCAACGGCGGAGGCGGAGCGAAGGCAGCCGAAGCCACCTCCTGCTCTCCGGTGGGCGCTTGCCTGCGCTGGGCATCAAGGGCGAGAAACAGCAGCAGGGCGGCGGCGAGCGCGACGGCCCCGATAACTGCCCCCGACAGAGCAGGTCGTGGAAGAGCCACAACGGGGCGCGGATCGTGCTCGGCCTCGAAGGTTGCTCGATCTTTGAGATCGACGCTCATCGGCCGTGCCTCGGTACCCGCCGTGTCGCGGTCGCCTCGGCATCACCGCGCCGGAACTTGTAGCGTGGGGCGATCCCCTCGATGATGAAATTGTCGCCGACCATCCGGCCGTTGACCAGTTGTTCCTGGCTTCCCTTCTGGACCGCGAACACCGCCGGAAGCGCCGTCTGCTTGGACCAGGTAACAACCGTATTCTGCCCTTCGTTGTACATCGCCACCGGGAAAAGAGCCTTGTCGCCGCGGAAGCGATAGTGGGAGACGACAACCTCGTCGGGCTGCTGCTCCGTCGCTTCCGGATAGCTGAACCGCGTCACGAAGGCGGACTGCTCGCCGCCAGGATAGAGCATGAACAAGTAACGGCGGCTGCCCGTCAGAATGATCATGTTGGTCGGGATCGCCTCGGGCAGCGGTTTGATGACGACCCGGTCCCCCTGGCGATTGGCCGTGATCTGCCAGACCGCGCTATTGCCGACGATGATGTTCTCGATGCGCTCGTCTTCACCCAACTCCACCATCGACGCGAAGCCGACCGCGACCCCGATCGGCACCACCTGTTGGGGATCGTACGGGACGAGCTGAACCCGGGGATCTGCCGGCGGCGGCAGGGGCGCGACTTGGGTGAAGGCTGTCAGCGCTGCGAGGAGAGCCAGCCTAAGCATGGATCATTGTCCGGTGCGGGCGACGGGCCCGACGGCTTGCAGTCCGTTCACCGGGATCGGCGCGGGGGCCGGCCGGCTCACGGCCACGACCGGGGTAGCGCTCGCCGGGACCGAAAGCCGCTCGGCCACGGGTGCTTCGGCATCCCGGCGGTAGGTCAGCACCTGGAACCCGAGCGGGTTCACCAGGCGGTCCTCCACGGACATGGGCGCGTCCACATAACGATACCGGATCACCGAAATCCACGGCTGTGGCTGGCTGAGACGACCGCTGCGTTCCTGCTGCTGCGTGTCGAAGCGAACCAGTGCCGCCCCGGGATCAAGTTTGGAAACGCTCTTCACCACCGCGGACACGATGGTACCGGGTGGATATTGATTAAGCGGGCTCGTCGGATTGGAAGCAGGCATTGCCGCCAGGTAGGTCGAGCGCGCGGGGCCAGCCGACAACATCGCGACCTTGCGGTAGTTCGCCGCCAGCGTGGCCCTGTCGAACCCTTCGCGCGCAGTGACATATTGGGCTAGGAACGATTGCGTCAAAGCATCGTCTGCAACGACCCGCCTGGGGCTTTGGGGGTCGAGCGCCTGAACGTAGCCGGTGTGCCGGTCGACAAGCAGCGTGATGGGCTGGACCGTCTTCAATGGGACAAGCAGCGCCAGGGCGACCGCCTCGAAGAAGGCCAGGCCCGCGGCAGTGCCGGCCACGATCCAGGCCAGGCGTTGTGACCGGGCCGCCTCGGTCTGGACGGTGCCTGCCCAACTGGCGGCGCGGTCGAAGTAGTGCGGATCCCGGTTCACGCGCGCAGGTCCCTTCGGGTTGCACTCCGCGTTCGACGGCCGATTCCGCGCCGGCCCGCCAAGCCAAGACTCGCGGCGCGCGAGCCCTCCGCAGCGCTGGCGGTGTGAGAACTTTCCTGCCGCCCGACCGAGCCCCCGGGTGACGGGTTCCCCTGAGCCGCGACGGCCGCTTGCTGCTCACGATGGACCGACGAAGAGAGTGCCCTTGCCACAGCCACTGCGCGTGTCGGCCCCTGCGCAGCCACTCCCGAAGGCTCCGGCCGGTGATAAAGGTTTGTCGTTCCCTCGGATCGCTTGTGAACCCGATTGCTCTGCCGAACCTCCACGAGCATCGGGTTGGACGCCATTGGCGGCAGCTTGAGAGAGCTTGCCATCCACATGCCGGCAATGATCGCCACAGTGGCAACGAGCGCGAACAGGGTCACGATCGTGCTCAGGGATTGGGCATCGGCCGGCGTCGATCCGGCAAGAACCAGTGTACGCAGGCGGGTCAGTTCCCCTTCCACGATCAGGAGGTCGGCAGCCGTGACCAAGGTTGCACCCACAAGCGCAAGCACGAGGCCGGTCAGGGCTCGCAACCACCCGCTGAACAGACCGACCGTGCCGTTGAACAGTAGGCTCACGACCGCAAACGGCGACAAAGCCAGCAGGAAGCCGATCCCGAGCTTCAGCGCTCCTGCCAGCCCGACGGTCGATACGACCAACACGGTAGCGGTCTTGGGCAGCGGCTCAACGAGCGCCGTTCCGGCCTCGACTTGCGCCCTTTCGCCCGCATCCGGATCGGCCACGATACCTTGGCCAAGGTTGATCTGGTCATAGGCCACCTGGACCCGAAAGGCGCCTTCATCACCGCTCAGGGCTGCCGACGACATCAGCAGCGAGGCCACCTCCTGAGGCCCATCCACTGCGACACGGTAGACAAGGGTCTGGAAGGTCGACCAACTCGTCACCAGCGCGAGCACAAAGCCAAGCCGCAACGCCCAACCGACGCCGTCGCGAATATCCGGTATGTGACCCAGCACCAGCCGAAAACCGATGATCGCGATGAAGAGGGTGACGACGGCCGAAAGAAGGGTCGCACCGAGGGTGCTTCCAGCCAAGGCCTGAAAGCCATTCTCCCCAAGCGCCCTCGCCTGGCAGTCGAGATAAGCCGACAAGCGCTGCGCGACCCCGAGCGAGAGATCCGGAGCCGGACACACCAACGTCATTCCGCGGCATCCAGGATCTGGGGTATCCAGCTTGCAGGGTCATCGCCGGACTGCGCCCGGACTTCGTCGAGGCGCCGGATCGTCTCCTCACGCCCTGACAGGATCGTCAGCAGATGGTTGTCGCCGGACAGATCAAGGCGCGCCACGACGCTTTCGTGCCCATGCTTGATCAGAAAGGCGTGAGCGGTGTCCGGAATGGAGCGCACCAGTTCGAACTCATGCGCCGTAAGTCCGAAACCCTCCATATAGTCGCGGGCCTGCGCCTTCGGGTTGGCCATGAAGATCTGGGTGGCGGACTGTTCGACGATTGCCGAGGAAATGCTGCTCGACAGCGCATCTTCCGCGCTTTGCGTGACGAACCCGACTATTCCGTTGCGCTTGCGGATGGTCTTTTCCCAATCGCGGATCCGGCGAGTGAACACGTGATCGTCGAGAGCCTTCCAGCCTTCGTCGACGACGATGATCGAGCAGGACCCATCGAGCCGCTGCTCGACACGGTGGAACAGATACATCATCGCCGGAGTGCGCAACGCCGGCTCGTCCAGCAGCTTCGTCATGTCGAAGCCTACGACGCGTTGGGCAAGGTCGGTCCTGTCTTCCTCATTGTCGAACAGCCAGGCCCGCGTACCCGTACCCCACCAAGGCGCCAGGCGGGCGTAGAGATCGTTCGGGCGCGGCCTCTTCTCTCCCCTGAGCAACTGGGCGAAGTGGCCGAGCTGCCGAAACGATCTCGGCGCCTCCATGTTCGCGTCCACCGCGTCCTTGATCGCGACGAGATCCTCGGAATCCAAATCACGCCCGGGTTCGGAGACGAGGCAGGCGATCCAGTCGACAAGGAAGCTCCGGTTGTCCGGCGTATCTTCCAGTTGAAGCGGATTGAGCCCCGACGGTTCGCCGATGCGCAGCACGTCATAACGGCCGCCGATCGCGCGAATGAACAATTCGGCTCCGCGATCCTTGTCGAAGAAGACGATGCGCGGATCGAACTTGCGTGCCTGGGCGAGCAGGAAATTGAGCACGACGGTCTTCCCGGAGCCGGAAGGACCGATGATCGTGAAATTGCCAAGATCGCCGTGGTGGAAGTTGAAATGGTAAGGTCCGCCCGCGGTGGTCTCGAGCACCGTCACTGCCGACCCCCAGTGATTGCCTTCGGCCTGCCCCCTCGCGAAATTATGCATGCTCGCGAGGCTGGCGAAATTGCGGCTTCCGACAAGACCGCGCCGAGCGATGTAATCGAAGTTGCCCGGGAACTGGGACCAGAATGCCGGCTCGAGGGCGATGTCTTCGCGAACGGCGATGCATCCCAGGTCGGTCAGGGCTGCTCCAACCTCCGCCACTCCATCGTCGACTTCGCCCGGCATGGATCCCCGAACCGCAACCGTCAGATGGTGCTCGCCAAAAACGGTCCGCCCGGCGGCAAGATCGTCGCCTGCAATGGCGAGTTCACCACGCAGGCTGAGCGCTTCATCGTCGGCCGCCCGCATCCGCCGAAGAGCAAGGTTCACCCGGCCCAGCGCAGCCTGCCTGTCGACGAAGCCGAAGCTCTGCGTGATCACCATTTCCAGCGGCAGACGCATCAAGTCGTCCAGCGCACCTGCCGCGGTTTGCCCCGGATATTCCTTGATGGACATCAGGCCGACAAAGCTGCGGCCCAGCTCGGCGGCTGCTGAGAGCTCAACGGTCTGCGCACCGAAGCTCACGCGACGGTACGGGAGATACTGGCCGATGTCAGCCTCGGGAAGCCTGACCGGTCGAAGCTGCCCGTTGTAAAGTTCGGAAAGATATTCAAGCAGCTCGGAGCAGCGGGATTCACCAAGGTCGTAGGTGCCCAGCAGGCGCGGCCGGTATTGAGTCAGCGCGGCAAGCAATGCCTGGCGCGCCGCATCCAGTTCGAGCCGCTCACGGGCAAATTCCGCAGCGCGCGTGGAGCTGGAAACCTTGCCAACAGCCCGCCTCAAGCCGTCGACCATCCCGCTCCTACCCTGGAGCGGCCGTCTGATCAGGGCGATGAACAGGTCATTGGTGAAAAGCCGCTTGGATCTCAGCCGGCGAAACCAGCTCGCGTTGAGTTCGCTCGTGAAGGTATCCGGAAAACTGGCATGCAGCTCGGGCTCGACGCGCCTCCGGATCACATGGTGGTAAAGGGCAAAGCGCGAGGTCCCGATCGCCTGCAACATCGCGTCCCGGAGCACCTTGCGATAGTTGAGCTCGTCCGTGTCGGAGGTCTCGAAAAGGAGCCCCTCGACCATGAGCACCTGCATGAGCCGGCCATCGCGGAGCAGCAGAGTGTGGTCATCAATCTGTGCAAGGTATGGCAGATGATCGCCGGCAGGCTTCTCTCGCCCCCAATCCCGGGAAGACTTGTTTACGGGCGATAGGAGTTGCAGCGCCACACTCCGTAGTTACGGACGCGAGGACAGCGTCGGACCTTTACGAACCACAGATTGAAGATGTGCGGATCGCGCAGGCACGCGATCCATCCGATCGCATGGAGCACGATCGCCACAAGCAGGACCGACACGGACTTGAACAACAGGAACAGCTCGGTCGTCACAATGGCATTGGCGATCGCGTAGCCGTAATTGACGCCGAGCAGCATCTGCGGCCTGGTCAGCGCCACGAACAGCGTGTCGCGTTCCAGCACGTCCATGTCAGTAGATGCCTGAAGCGGCGGTGGTCCTTATTCCACCCACGATGCTCGCTGCCCCAAACAGGATGAAGCATCCGAGAATGACCGTCGCACCGTACCGCCAGTTCAAGCGGCCGGTGAGCATCAGGAATCCTACCGAGGCCACTGCGATCACCGCAACTACGGTCGCCACGGTTCCCAGCAATGTCCCCTGGAGCCAGTACAGCGCGCCGACAATGGGACCGGAGCCGGTCGGATCGGCGAAACTGCCTTGGGCGGATGCGGCGGAAGACCAGCCGGAGACCGTCAAAGCGCCGAGTAGCGGAAGCTTGTCGCGCATCTGTGACCTCGCAACAATTGGTTAACCAGACTGAGTTAAACGGCTCATTTCGTCAAGGATTCATATGGTCTCCCGGCCTCCTCTCTCACTGACGATGTTCGTGGGTGTGCGAGTGCGGCTTGGTCGTCAGCGATCGTTTGCGGCGGTCCTCCTGCGCCAGATAACCGATGATATCGGCCACTTCGGTGTCGCTGAGCTTCAGGTTGGGCATCGCCATGTTGGGGTACTTGGCCGCCACCGCCATGGTCGCCGGGTCCTTCGCCGCCCGCATCTTGTCCGGTTCCTTAATCCGGCGCATCAGCCAGGTACGCGGCCGCTTGTCCGTGACGCCAGCCAAGTCCGGCCCGAGACGGCCATCGCCGCCGCCGAGCGAGTGGCACGCCGAGCAACGGGTCATGAACAAGGTCTCGCCCCCCGTCATTCCCTTGACCTGCTCCGCCTGGGCGAAGCTGGCGCGCTGGCGATTGTCACGGCCCTTGCCTCCGGCGGGGAGGTCGCGGGTCAGGATGTGCGCGAGGACGTGGGGGTTGTCGTGAGGGGTGCGCTTGACCCAGCGGGCGATGGCCTCGTTGCCGAGCACGAAGCGGGTATCATGCGCGCTGAGGTTGCTGGGGGACACCGGCCTGATGCCGAACTTGCGCTGGATCAGCGCGATGTCCTCGGCGCGGCCGGTCAGGAACGTCCATCCGGGGCCGACATCGAAGGTCTTCATGTACTTCTTCAGGACAGCCGGCGTATCGGTCTTCGGATCGACGCTGATCGAGTAAAAGAAGACGTCGCGGCCCATGCGGTTGCCCACCAGCTTCTGGACCCGGCGCAGGGCTGCCGTGTCCAGCGGGCAGACGTCGCCGCAACTCGTGTAGATGAAGTTGACGGCAACGACCTTGCCCTTGAGCACGTCGTCGTAGAACCGGATCTTCTTGCCGTCTTGCGTGGTCAGTGGGACGTTGGGAAAATAGTTCCGGCCCCATTGCTGCTGGGCCTGGCCTGGGTTGAGCGCCAGCACTGAGCAACCCAGGACCGCCGCAACTGTGATGATCGCGCGCACTCGAGCCTCCTCCCCCGCTAGTCCCGATCGTCCGGCGAAGTCAGGAACGAGTCCGCGTACCCAACCCCGCCCCAATCCGGCAGCGGGGCGCGGATCAGCATCGGATCGCCGGGCCGGTTCACATCCCAGCGCAAAAGCATGGCATGGTCTTCGTGCTGCGTGTTGTGGCAATGCTCCATGTAGGTGCCGAGGAAGTCGCCGAACCGGAGTGCCACTTCCACTTCGTTGCTGGCCAGCCGGCCGGTGTTGAAGACGTCCTTGCGGGCCCAGCGCTCCCAGATCGGTGGCGGCAGGCCGTCCCGGGTCAGGATTTGGCCTTCCTCGAAGTGAATGTGCACCGGATGAGTCCAGCCGGTGGGGTCGCCTTCTTCCTCCGTTCGGATCGTCCAGATCTCGACCGCCCCGAGCGTCGGAGCGGCCGATACCCGCTCCAGCTTCGAAGTCAGTCCGCGGCCCCCGTCGGTCTTGATCGTCCAGGGGTCGGCATCGGTGCCGTTGCTGCGCCCGAAGGTAAAGGTCCGGCGCTTGGCGTTCGCGAGCTCTTCCGGAAGGATTTCGGGCAGATTCACCATCGCCAGCTTGCCTGGTTCATAATCCTCAGGCTTCATGCTCAAGTCCGTGCTGCCCGGCCGTGGGGCGACCACCCTGAACTCCAGGAATTTGCCGACCCCGGGATCGTCCGACTCGCCCTTCATCGCCTTGCTGAGATCCGCGATCTTCTTCGGTCGGCGTCCGTCCTCATGCTCGGCCAGGTTCACCAGGTAGATCTTCGTGCCCTGCGCATATCGGCTGAAGTCGACGATGATGTCGAACCGCTCCGCGGTCCCCTGGATCGGCAACTCCTGGGATTCCGCGTTGGGAAAGCGGACGGCGTGCTCCATGAGGTTGCCGTCGTTGCCGATCAGGTGGAAGGGCACCCGCTGACCCCCGGCGGTGACCACCGCAACCTTGAAGTAGCGCGACACGCTCGAGTTCAGGATACGGAACCGGTAGCGGCGTGGCCGGACCTCCATGAACGGCTTGAACTGCATGTTGACGACGATGCGATCGCCAAGGAAGCCGTCGGTATTGAACAGGTTGAAGTAGAGCTGCCCCTTCGAGTTCCACGCCTTGTCGGCAAGGGCAAGGTTCACGTCATAATCGCGATTACCCCAGTCGAGGTAGGTCCCGCTCGGCAGGCAGAGATTGTTGTTGTTCTGGGGGTCCGCATAGTGACAGTTCAACCCCTCGCGGCCGCGATCGACACCGCTGTAGATATTCATCATCGCCGCCATGCCCTTGTAGACATTCTCCGCGGTGTGATCGATGCGATGGTCGTGGAACCAGTGGGTGCTCATGGTCTGGCGCCAGTCGCCGGCGACGCCCCTCTCGCCACCAAGGCCGTCGGGAGTCTTGGCTCTCGGCCCGCTTGCATCGGTGTTCAGCCGGTCATTGCCGGACAGCACCATGGGCCAGCGATAATCGTAAAACTGACCGGGAAAGAAATAGGCGCCCGCGAAGCCATCGCTCTCGGCGGGATTGTGGCCGTTGTGATGGTGAGTGGTCAGCTGGTTTATGCCGAACCCGCGGTTGGCGGTGGGGCTGATCGGAAGGGCGTTGTAATGGCGGAACAGAACCGGCTCGCCATAGCGCGCCATCACCAGCTTCAGCGGGAACGTGCCGTCAAAGGTCCACAGCGAATTGGCGTTCTGCACCGGCAGCTTGGGATGGAGCCTTGGGGCGACCCCCTTGGTCGTGCCTTGCGGCCCGCTCGTACCGGAGTTCAGCGAATAGTAGAGGCCGCCCGGTCCGAACTCGGTGCCCGCCGCGTAGCGATGCATCTGCTGGCTGTCGCGCAGCCCCGTGTTGGTCCGTGCCCCGGCGGTGGCGCTCTGGAAGTAGACGGCAGGAAAGAATTCCTGAAAGCGCTGATGGGCGAAGAACCGTCCCGGCGGCCGGCCCTCGATCGGGCTTGTACTTAAGCCGAGCCCGAGACACGCGTTCACCTTGGCGAGCCAGGGATTTTGATCCTGGATGTTGGCCTCTTCCGTTGGCAAGGTCGCGATCGGCTGCCGCAAGAAAGTGTCGAGCGCGCTTGCGCCCGGCGAATTGGTGCAGCCGCTGGGCACCGGCAGGCGGGCGCCGGACGCCTGCGCAGGCAGCGGTTGCAGGCCGAATTCCTCAAGCATCAGCAGCTTCTGCGAGAAGGCGGTGGTGCCGTTCAGCAGCGGACTCCGCGGTGCTCCGGTGGGAATGTCCACGACGTCCGTCACCTGCGCCACAGCGGGGGTCGGCATGACGATGCAGCACCCGAGGGCGGTGCAGGCGAGGAAGCTCTGGCGGCTCAGCCTTTGCAATCCGGTCACGATCATGTCCCTTCGTCTTCGTCGGGCTGTGTCCGGTTCCCTCCCATCCGGACACAACCAAGGTCGTTCGATCACGCCTCCAACACTAGTTACTCCCACAACAGTCGCGGTGACCGGCTCAATGCTCGCGGCCGGCCTTCCACAGGCTCTGGGTTACCGGTTCGATGAGGTACCCGAGCGCGGTCCGCTTTCTCAGCGGCACCAGGACCTCGGCTGGGAGCCCCGCGCGCAGTCCGCCGTCCGGCCGCACCTGGCGAATGAGTTCCAGCTGCTCCGGCGGAACCGACACCTCGATCCGGAAGAAGCGCGCACCGGTGCGCTCGTCCTCGAAACTATCCGCAGAGACCTTGGTAAGCTGCCCCTTGAGGATCGGGAGGTTACGCTCGTGCAGGCCGGTGAAGCGCACCTGGGTCGTCATCCCCGGCCTCAGGTCGTCCGCATCCGTCGGCGAGGCCTTGCCTTCGACGATCAGCTGACGGTCCTGAGGCACAATCTCCATCAGCTTGTCGCCAGCCGCGACCACGCCACCTTCCGTGAACACCTTGAGCCCGACCACCTTGCCGCTCGCAGGAGCGCGCACGATCGATCGAGCGAGTTGCTCGCGAAGCGCAACCAGCTTCGGCTGCAGCTCGTCCAGCCTCACCTGCACGTCGCGCAGCTGGGTGGCCACTTCGGTGAAGCGCTCCTTGTCGAGCACCACGATCTGCAAGCGAGCCTCGCCGCGCGCTTCCGCCGACCGCGCGATTTCCGCACGGTATGCACCATGGGCCCCGTTCAGTTCGGAAGCAGTGCGTTCCACGGCCCGCAGCCGATTCATGGAAACATAACCCTTCGGCAGCAGCTCGCGAAGGCCGCCGATCTCATCGGCGATCAACCGCTGCTGGACTCTGTTCGCGGCCATCTGGTGGGAATAGCCGCCAATCTGCTCCGAGTGCTGCCGCATCCGCTGGCTCAGAACGCCACGCTCGGTCTCGAGTGAAGCGCGGCGGGCAGCGAACAGCCGCCGCTGGCCGTCCATTGCCTGCAGCGCGAGCTCGCGGTCATTGCCGCTGAACGCACCGAATTCCTTGGGCTCGTGGACAACAGGCGCTCCCGCCTGCTCCGCCAACAACCGCGCCCGGTTGGCCAGCAGGGAGATAACCTCGCCTGTGATCCCGCGTTCGGTCGCTACGAGCTCGGACGCGGAGACTTTGAGGAGCACATCGCCCTTTCGAACCTGTTGGCCCTCGGCAACCATGATGTCCGTCACGATGCCGCCGTCGCGGTGCTGGACGGCCTGCCGGTGTCCGGATACCGCGACCACTGCCTCCGCATAGGCGCCGGCGTCGAGCGGGATCAGAGCCGCTCCGCCGATCAGGCCGACAAAGAACAGGCCGGCCACAATTCCACCGTGCCTGAATTCCCGCCGCGGGGTCTCGTCGAACTCGCTCCGCAGCCGAGGATCAAGGGCACTCCGGTCGATCACAATCGCGTTCATGGGGTCAGGCCCTTTCCTTGAGCGGCACAACCGTCGTCTTCGCGGTCCTGCGGGCGAGTTCCTCGAGCACTTCGTTGCGCGGACCGAACAGCGCGACGGCGCCGTCGGACAGCACCAGCAGCAGGTCGGCGGCCGCGAGCGCGGAAGAGCGGTGGGCAACGATAGCCACCGCAGCCCCATTCAGGCGAGCCGCGGCGACCGCTCGTTTCAGCGCCTCCTCCCCCTCCGCATCGAGCGCGGAATTAGGTTCGTCCAGAACGAGCACCCTGGGATTGCCGTAGAGCGCTCTTGCAAGCGCGATCCTTTGGGCCTGCCCAACGGACAGCGTGTGCCCTCCCGGACCGGCGAGGCGGGTGTCGTAACCGTGCGGCAGGCGCAGGATCGTGTCGTGAACCCCCGCCATCTTGGCGGCCCGAACAACCTCGGCATCGATCGGGTGAGTGCTGGAGGCGCCGGCGACGGCGAAGCGCGAGATGTTCTCGGCGACCGTTCCGGGCAGGAGGCTGCAAGTCTGCGGCAGGTAGCCGACATGCGCGGCCAGTGTCTCCGGATCCCACAGCGCGATGTTGGCGCCATCCAGGCGAGCTTCCCCGAGATCGGGGGCGATCGCACCGCAGATCACTCGTGCCAGGGTCGTCTTGCCGGCTCCGGACGGACCGATGATCCCAAGCAATTGGCCCGGTGCCAGGCTGAAGGAGACGGACTTCAGGAGCGCGGCCGCACCGTCCGGGCTTTGCACGACGACCCGGTCCAGTTCGATATGCCCCGTCGGGTCGGGCAAAGCGGTTCGCCGCTCGGTCGCGCTTCCAGTTGCGTCGAACAGGGTTTCAATGGTTCCAACCGCCTTCCGCGCCTGCGCGATTTGAGGCCAGGAGGTGACCAGCTGTTCGATGGGCTGGAGCGCCCGGCTCAGCAGAACGGACGCAGCGATGATCGCGCCGATGGAGATCTCTCCCTTGACCGCCAGCCATGCTCCCGCGCCAAGAGCGAAGGATTGCATGAACATGCGGACGAACTTCACGAGCGCGTTGTAGCGGCTGCCGGAAAACTGCGTTTCGAGGGATGCCCCGAAGCCGGCCCGGCGCTCTTCGCCGTGCCGAGCAACCAGGGCGCGGCGCATTCCCAGGGTGCGCACGATTTCCGCCTCGCGGTAGCTCGCCTCCTGCGAGGCATAGGCCGATGCCATCGCATCGTGCGCGCGCGCCGCGCTGAGCTTGTTGTGGCGTTCGTTGCCCTTGGCCAGCACGACCAGGATCGCAGCACCCGCAACGACGATTGCGCCAAGCAGCGGATGAATGATGAAGGCCACCACCAGGTACAGGGGCGCCCAGGGCGCGTCCATGATTGCCAGCATCGCCGGTCCCGACAGGGCCTGCCGAAGGACATCGAACTGGCGCATCGCTTCGGCTCCAGGGGGAATGTCGGCGCCGCGCCGGGCCTGCAACAATGAACGGTCCAGGATCATTGGCGCGAGTAGCCGATCAAGGCGCAGAGACGCCCGCATCATCAGGCGGACCCGGGCCGCGTCCAGCGCCGCCAGCACGCCGATCGCGACGGCCACGATCAGAGTTATCCAGTAAAGCGTCATGAGTCCGCCGGTGGGGACGACCCGATCGTACACCTGCATCATGTAGATCGTCGGCGCGAGGTACAGGATGTTGATCAGCGCGCTGAACCCTGCCGCAAGCAGAAAATGCCTTCGGCAGGCGCGGACCGGTTCCCCAAGCGCATCCGGAATTTGCAACCACATCAGTCGCATTCATCGTCTCCTGCCCTATTGGCGAAGGTCGGGCCCGCTCGCCCGACCTCCGGGGGAGGGCATCAAGCGGGGAACAGGTGATCCGCGTCGTCGAACCGCAGTTCGTGCCGCTCAAGCAGCCAGTCGTGGGAGAAGTGCCCATCGAAGCCGCGGTCCGCCATCAACGCCGCCAGCTTGGCAGTCAGTAGCGAACCGGCACGATGCTCCGCTCCGTCGAACAGCTTGTGCGGCTGCGCCTGCGCACTGCCGCGCAGATGAGCAATCGCGCCCTGGTCAAGCACGAAGCCGGAGGTCGAAGCGGCGGTGTTGACCACGTCCTGCGAGCGCTGCCCGCCGATGATGCCGTCCGCTCCGCCATTGGCATTGAGCACGATCCGATGGGCCGAGGTCAGGCCGGTGATGTCGACCATGTCGGTGCCCGATCCGCCGTTCACCGTGATCGTGCTGTAGTTGAGGCTGGTCTGCGTGAAGTTGCCGAACACCGCCACCGTATCACCGCCGACTGTCCCGCCATCCACCGTGCCGTTGCCGTTGTTGTTGCTTGGGTTGAGGGTGGTGTTGACGAGGATCTCCTCGACATTGTCGAGTTCGGCAATCACCGTGCCCTTGGAAAGGGGGTCGTCGCTTGCCAGCTTGCGGGTGATCACGATTTCGGTTGTGCTGTGCAGATCCGTGAAACCGAAGTTGTCCGTTGCCGTGATGGCAAAGATCTGGAACACCTCCGCTTCCGACGTTCCGGTCAGTGCGTAAGTATCCGCATTACCTCCGCCACCGTCGATGAAGTCCTTGCCGGTGTCGGTCGCATTCTGGTTGATCCGGTCGTTGCCCGCGCCGCCCAGGATGATGTCATTTCCAAGACCACCGTTGAGCGTATCGGCGCCGCCGCGGCCGGCGATGATCTCGCTCCTGTCGTCGGTTCCGTTGAGGATGTTGTTCGCGCCGGTGCCGAGGACCAGAGTGTAGTCGATGCTGGCGAAGCGGAAGACCTCGACCGCGTTGACCGTATCCACTCCCTCCGAGCCGTCGATGCTGGTCACGATCAGCCCGTTGCCGGTTTCGTCCAGAACATAGCGGTCTGCACCCAGAGCGTAGAAGGCCGTGTCCGTTCCACCGCCACCAGCGATGCTGTCGTTGCCACCACCGCCGGTAAGGCTGTCGTTGTCGTTTCCGCCGTTCAGGACATCGTTGTCGCCGCCGCCGTTGAGAGTGTCAGCGCCGCCTACGCCATTAAGGGTGTCGACACCATCATGGCCGAACAGGATATCGTTTCCGCCCGCGCCATTGGCAGTGTCGTCCCCGCCCGTTCCCTGGAAGTTGTTCGGCTGAGCATTGCCTGCCCAGTTCACACCAACCGGAGCAGTCGCCGCCGACGTCAGCCGCTCTGCGTGGCCGAGGGCATCGGTGAAGGTCACGACGACGCGCAGCAGCCTGCCCGCTTGCGGCCCGAAGATCTGGCCGGCAGCATCAACCGGCGTGAAGGTCGCGAGAGTGGCACCGGTGATGTTGTCCCAGGTTCCACCATTGTTGCCTGACGACTGCCATTGGTAGCTGAACGCTCCCAGACCGTCCGCGTCGGCGATGCTTGCCGTGTTGACGGTGAGAGCAAGGCCTTCGCGAGGCGTCTGGTCACTGATCACTGGGGTGCCCGTAGCAGGCGTTCCTGCAATCAGATCGACTGTGACATTGGCAAACCGGAGGAACTCGATGTTCGTCAGGAGATCGGTGCCGTCGACCTGCGTGCCGCGGGCGTGGACCACCTGGACTCTTCCGCCCTGGAGGATGTTGATGTCGTATTCCGCCCGGGCTCCGGTGTATACAGCGGTGTCCGTTCCGCCTTCCGTGGCGATCTTGATTTGCCGGACGATCGACAGCTGGCCCGGATTATACGTGCCGTTCAAGACTTCGGCAGAGATTTCCCGCATGCTGCGCGCGGTGGCCAAAATCGGCGCGACGCCATTCACTGGAGCGCCTCGCACCTCGATCGTCACGTCGAGGAACTTGTCGCCATCGATGTAATCGTCGCCGCCGCCGCCGAAGATCGTGTCGCTTCCGCCGCCGCCGAGGAGGATGTCACCGGCCGAGTAGGAGCTGACCCCCGCGCCGAGCAGGTCCTGCAATCCACCAATCAAGGCGATGCCCTGCGCATCGAGCGCGCTGCCCAGAACGGCATGATCGGGACCCCCTGGAACGCGGTCGGCCGCCGTAGAGTCGGTGCCGACGAGAGTGTCGTTGAACTTGGTTCCCGACAGTCCCTCAACGCTTTCGAAGCGGTTCAGGACCGTGTCCGCCGGGGCTTCGTCAAAGACAAAGCCCTCGGACAAGTCGAGCGACATCCCGAAGGTCATCCGATCGAAGGTCGCCCAATCGAAGCCCGACATGCCGGCCATCTTGGCGGCCCCAGGGCTGCCGATCATGATGTCGTCGCCGCCCTCCGCGATGAATTCGTCGAAGTTGCCGTCGGCGCCCATCAGAACGTCATTTCCGCGGATCGCGTCTCCCGCTTTCACATCGTCGAAGTTGTCGCCGACGATCGCCGCGTTTGCGCCGTCCTCGAGCCAGTCGTCACCTTCGTTACCCCGGCTCGGTTCGGAATTCCTGCTGCCGAGAATGAAGTCGTTGCCTTCACCGCCGAAGGCTTCTGAGCCTACATCCGGGCCGAGGACCACGAAGTCATTGCCCCTGCCGGCAAGAACGAGGTCCAGGCCAGGTCCGGCGTGGATGGCATCGTTGCCGTCACCGCCCTTGAGATTGTCGTCGCCACCCGTGTCGGTGATGATGTCGTCGCCGGCTCCGCCTTCGAGCAGATCGTTGCCGAAGCCGCCTTCGATGATGTCGTTGCCGCCATCGCCGTACACCGTGTCGTCGCCAGCGCCAGCAATGAGCTTGTTGTTCGCGCTGGTACCGCCGAGGACCACATGGTCTTCACCGGTATACTTCAGGTAATTGTTGTCATCGCCGGTGGGCGAAGGATCATCCCGGATCACGAGCTTGCGGGTAAGCGATCCAGACGTCGGATCGGTGCTTTCGAGGTCGCCGTCGCCATCGACGTCGTTGCGCTGCTTGGATTGGTCGACCTCCAGGATCCATGTCGGAGTGGAGAAGACATCCGCCGGCAGATGTGTCGCGTTGGTGTTCTTCATGATGATCGAGGCGAAGGTGTTGCCTTCGAGCTCAGTCACCAGGTTCGTCCCCACCAGGCGCTGGAGGTAATAGAACCGATCGCCGTTCTGGAGCGCTTCCATCTGCACTTCGAAGACGAAGTTGAAGGTGGAGCCGAGCATCCCGCCGAATGGCATCGTCTTCTCGGCCAGGCCGCCGATCCACAGGTCGACGTTTTCGAGTCCGCCAAGATCGTCTTCGAAAGCGTTCCTGCCGTTGAGGAAGTCCTCGGCATCCGCGGGTACGGCGAAGCCGAATGCGTTGGAGCCCGTGATGATCGTCAGCGCGGCGTTGCGCTTGCCTTCGACCGTCGTCTGGCTGGTGATCAGGTCATGCGTGCCATAGGCCGCTATGAAGTTGATGATCGATGCCTCGTTCTGGAGGTTGTCCGCGAAGTCGATCCAGCTCGCATAAGGCTTGAGCTGACCATTGTGGTCCGTGACGTCGTAAAACTCACGCCGTGCGGCCTGCAGGGTCGGAACGCCGGTGTCCCGGCCGCGCGCGAGGTTGATCGTCGCGAGGTCGAGCGGAAGGCCGAGCAAATTGTTGCGCAGCGCACTTGTGACGAACTCGTCGATGTGGTTGCCGGCTTGCCGGGTCATGCCGCGGATGATGTCGCCGGCTGCCAGACCGTCCGCAGTCTGGCCGTCATTGTTGAACTCGACGGGGTTCAGGAATCCCGCGATCAGGCTGATCGAATCGTCGGCGAAGTCGGCGCTGAACCGGTCGATCGACTCCGTCAGCATCGAGTGGCCGAAGCGGTATACGACGTGCGCGAACTCGGCCATGATCGAAGGGTTGATCGTCGCATCATATCCGTCCGGGACAATGAAGACGTTGATCGCCGGCTGGATCTTGCGCGCGAATTCCTCGAACGCGAGGTGCTGGTACTGCATCTCGGTGCCGAGCTTCGCCGCCTGGAACAGGCGCTCGCCGTCCCAATTGAGAGTCGACAGATCGGCCGGAATCGCCGTGATCGGCGCGTCCAGCCATTGATTGATGAAGGCGATGTCGCCGGTCCCGAGCACGACGTCCTTGGTGTGCTGAAGCAGCCGGTTGTGCTCAGAGTGGAAGACATGGTGGACCGCGGTCAGGCCGATGTTCTCGTTCACCCGGCCGTCGCCGGCAATGAAGTGAGCGTCCAGCAGCTCGTTGTCGTAGGTCCCATCGGTCTGGGTACCATCGCCGTTGCTGAGCCCGATCTCGATGTCGCCGTCGGCAAGGTCAGTCGGCACGGCGTTGTGAGCAATGTCCGCAAGGAACGCCATGGGCGTACGGACCGCATTGGCCAGGCTGATCCCAAGGCCGCCATTAGCACTCGGATCGCCCTGCACGACCAGGTCGTCGGAGGTGTTGGGGATGCCGTCAGGTCCCACTCCAATGATGACCTGCGGGAAGCCGCGGTCACCAGGAATGAAATTGCCATATGGATCCGTGCGAAGCAGCGGGACCATGCCGACGTCCGTGTCGGTCAGCTGGATGCCCAGATGGTCCCTGGTGTACTGCTTCAGCTCACCCCAGTTGGCCATTCCGCCATTGGCGCCTTCGATCAGTCTCCCAGTCGCTTCGGGACGGCCATTCACCATGGAATATTCCCGCAGGAACACCTGGTGGGAAGGATGGGACGTGTAGGTCTGGTTCTGATCGACGAACGGCGTGGTCGTGTTGACCGGGCGCACGTCGTCGGCCGTGCCGAACGCGCCATCCGCTCCGGGCGCAACCGTGGCCCGGGTCAGCACCATGAAGTTCGTATGGCTGCCAGGCACGTACAACGGATCATCCGGCTGGAGCGGAACAAAGACAGTGCCGTTGCCACCCTTGTTGATCAGGTCGAGGCCGTGATCGAAAAATTGTCCGAACAGGGTGAACCAGCTGTTGAACGGCGCGGACAGACCTACGTCGGGCGCGATGTTCGTCAGCACCACGTTGGCGCCGCTCAGCTCGATGCCGTGGACTTCGAGCAGATCGTTGAACGATCCGCCAGGCAAGGCACCGGGATCTGCGCGGGCTTCCGCGAGCAGCGCCTCCGCCGCGTTCAGCGCGCTCTGCGCGCTCGACACCGCAGCCTGGTTGGTGTCGGTCGGGTTCACCGCATAAGCGGCTTGCGCTTCGGCCAACTTGTCATCGGCCGCATCCACAGCCTTGAACAGCAGCAGGATAGATTTTCCGCCGTAGGCGCTGCCCGAGAGCGGAGTTTCGTATTTCGCCTTGATCGTGGCAGCGATATCGAGCTGCTCCCCGACGGTGTCCCCGATGCCGTTCCGCTTCAGCGCCTCCGCGATGGCCGCCGGATTGCTGAGGGTCTGATCGACGATCAGGTTGGAAATGGTCCGCAGGCTCGAGTCGAACACCAGCGAGTTGGGATTGCTCGACGGGAGATAGTTTGGCTGAGTCTGGATCGGTTGTGCCGGCCCCGGCCCGTCCGGATCGAACGGCGTGCCGTCCGCAGGGCGGTAGTTAGGGGCTAGGTAGGACGGGAACGCCTGACCGGATGCGCCCCAATATTCCTGCCCTGGAAGCAGATTGTTGTAAGAGCCGTCAACGGTCCTGAGGCCGAGAGAAAGATTGTAGGCGGGGACAAGGCCGGTGCCATTGAGGTCGTATAGCGTCCCGCCCAAGGCGTGCGCTTCGGCGATCTTGATCTGCTCCAGGATGAACTCGAGATCGCTGCGGATGTAGGTGACCATGTCCCTTGCTCCTGCCGTGCGCGAGCCATCGCTCGTGAGGGCGCACACAGGTGATCCCGCAAACGATGTCTCGAATGAAACTGAGTACGCCCCAAGAACTTATCTATGCCCGGAAGCGATATTGATCGAGGATTGACCCGCGGTCCATTGGGACGAACGGTCTACGCATGGTGAGCGCGATCTAGTCCGGCGCTCGTTGCAGGTCTTAATTCGGGTATTACTTGATCAGTTTTGAGGAACGCTGTCCTGGCTTGCAACACTTGTCAGGCTCGACATCTCACCATCCAGGGCCAGCCGGTGGTGACGGAATACCTCCGCTGCCTGGATGCGGCTCGTCACTCCAATCACCCGGAACGCTGCTCCGATATGCACTTTGACTGTTGCCTCGGAGATCTCGAGCTTACGGGCGATATCGCGGTTCGTTCCTCCTTCGCAGACCAATTGCAGCACCTGGCGTTGACGCCTGCTGAGCTGCGCGATTCGATCCCAGTCCTGTGCGGTGGCTTTGTCGCCGGGCAAGGCTTTCCCGTTGAAAAGGCATGTTGGGACGTAGATGTGCCCCATAGAGACGAGCCGCAAAGCCTCGATCATCTCGGCTTCCGACAAAGTCTTGGAGATAAACCCATTCGCTCCCGCGAGGAGACCTGTGAATACCTCATCGGGGGTGCAAGTTGTTGACATGAAGACGAATTTGACTGTGGCATGTACAAGTCTGAGCTGGCGCAGTTCTTCTAATGAGGCCAGGCCCGGCAGCTTTTCATCCAAAAGCGCAAGATGGGTATCCCTCCCGAGCAGGGTGGGGAGTTCGGAAAAGTGAGAAGCATCGTCGAAGCGCTCACATTGAAAGGCTGCTCGAAGAACTGCACGGAAGCCAAGCCGCTCCAGCGGATGGGCGCCTGCTACAATTATGTGGCGAGCATGCCTCGAGCCCTTCACGTCCGGTTCTTTCGCCCCCACATCGAAATGTGTTTACGCACCGGCTAGAGCGACTCCATTCGCTCTAGGGCCACTTTACTCAGCAGTGGGACTTAATAACCGAATCCGGCTCGGGATTAAACTGGGATTAAACGTGACCCGTTGGCCGATGCTTAATCACACCTGCGGTTTGGACGCTGCAGCGCACCTCGCGTGCAGACCCATCTGCAAGTCGCCGTCAACAATCCAGCACCATCGACTCTGGTGAAATTGCCAGGCGATTCGGCGACATCCACCGGCTGTGCTCGCGCTGCGCACCCGGCGGCCGAAACGCTTCACAGATGATGCGGCGGCGCTTACCCTCTGCCGATGCCGCTCTACTCGCTGAACGACCACGCCCCTTCCCTTGCGGCGGGCGCCTGGGTGGCCCCTTCCGCCGACCTGATCGGCGACGTGCGTCTCGGCCCCCGCGCGAGCGTCTGGTTCGGGGCGGTGATTCGGGCCGACAACACGCCAATCGTCATAGGCTCGCAGAGCAACATCCAGGACGGAGCCGTCTGCCATTCGGACCCGCACGCGCCGCTGACGATCGGTGCCCGGGTGACCGTCGGGCACCAGGCGATCCTGCACGGCTGCATGATCGGGGATGGAGCTCTGATCGGAATGGGCGCCCGGGTCCTGAACGGTGCCTTCGTCGGCGAGCGTTGCATGGTCGGGGCCGGGGCACTGGTCACCGAAGGCAAGACGTTTGAGGGCAGCAATCTCCTGGTCGGATCGCCGGCGCGGATCGCCCGCCCGCTGACCGCGCAGGAACTGGCCATGCTGGAGATGTCGGCGCTCCATTATGCCGACAAGGCGCAGGCCTACGCGGAGGGTCTGGTCCGGTTACATCCCTGACACTTGGCGGGCTCGACTTGTGCCACCACCTCCTCGCTCATGATCGACATTCGCCCTTTCGCCTCGCTTGGCCACGCCGACCACGGCTGGCTCGACGCCCGCCACCATTTTTCCTTCGCCAATTACCATGACCCGGCCCGCATGGGTTGGGGCCGGATCCGGGTGTGGAACGACGACCGCATCGCGGCGCGGTCCGGCTTCCCGCCGCATCCGCATCGCGACATGGAGATCGTCACCTATGTCCGCACCGGCGCGATCACCCACCAGGATTCGCTCGGCAACAAGGGCCGCACCGCGGCCGGCGACGTGCAGGTGATGAGCGCCGGGACCGGGGTCACCCATGCCGAATACAATCTGGAGGACGAGGAAACGACCTTGTTCCAGATCTGGATCGACACCGATCGCCGGTCTGCACCGCCCTCATGGGGCGCGATGCCGTTCCCCAAGGACGCCCGGAATGGTGCGTTTCAGCTGCTCGCCAGCGGCGACGCGGCAGATGGCGCGCTGACCGTCAATGCCGACGTGCGGGTGCTCGGCGCGACCCTTCGTGCCGGCGAGAGCCTGAGCCTGGAGACGGACCCCGCACGCCACCTCTACCTGGTCCCGAGCGGCCGAGTCGCGGTGAACGGACGGGTTGCACAGCCGCGCGACGGGGTGGCGATCACCGGCGAGCAGGCGCTGTCGATCGAGGCGCAGGAAGACGCAGAACTGGTGCTGGTGGACGCGCGCTGATCCCGCATCGCTTGAAGCGGCGCGCGAAGCGAGGCATAGGCGCGCGCAATTGACTGCCGGACCGGCGCGGGGGCGCCTGGGGGTGCCGGCGCCTTCGAAAGGTCCATCACTGCCTGTGCCCCGCGGCTCGCGCATTCCGTTCCTGATCATGCTTGCTGCCGCGGCGATCCCTTCGGGTGTCGCTGCGCAGAGCAATGTCGTGACGCCCTCGCCAGCCCCTCGCGAAGGCACGGTCGGCCCCGAGCAGCTGCGCGATTTCTCCTTGCCCGGCACCCGGACGCAGGAGCCGGCGCAGTCCGACGCTGCGCCGCCGCCGCCCGCCGAGCGCGATCCTTCACAGAGCCCGCAGCCTTCGACCAACCAAGGCGACACCGCTCGCACCCCGGCCGCATCGCCCGACCGCCCGCGGAGCACCGTGACCGCGCCGGTGACGACCAGCCGCCCGGCGCCAAACCAGCCGAACCGCCCCACCTCGCCGGCGCAATCTGTTACGCTGGGCCTTCAACCGCCGGCCGACACGCCGATCGCGGGCGCGGCCGAGCCGAGCTTCACCCCAACGTTTACCCAGCCGCCGCTGCCAGACCCGGCCACTGCGGAAGACCCGAGCTTTGCTGCGGCGGACCCGGCCGACGGGCCGTCGCCGCTCGGCTGGCTGCCTTGGCTTCTCGCTGCCCTGGTCACGGCCGGGGCCGCCTGGTTCCTGGTCCGCCGGCAGCGTGAACAGCACGCGGGCGGCGATCTGGCCTTCGCCGGCGCGGGTCTCCCGTCCCCGGCTCCCCCGACGGCGCCATTACCGCCGCGCGCGGCGCCCGCTCCACCCGTTCGAGCCCCCGCTCCTGCGGCGCGCCCCACTCCCGCTCCGCCATCTAGGCCGGCGGGCATCGTCTCGACCCGGCTGCGTCCCTGGATCGAGATCGACATGGTCGCCGAGCGCGCGGCCGTGACCGAAGACGAGGCGATCATCCATTTCGAGCTGCTGATCACCAACAGCGGCAGCGCTCCAGCCCGCAACCTGGTCGTGGAAGCGATCCCGCTCAACGCCGGCGACACGCAGGACCAGGAGATCGCTTCGTTCTACGAGCGGCCCGACGGCGACGGCGGCGGAATCGAAATCGTGCCTCCGCTTGGCCAGATTGCGCTGCGCAACATGGTGCGGATGCCGCGCGCCTCCATCCGCGAATATGAGGTCGAGGGCCGCCGCCTGTTGGTGCCGGTGGTGGCTTTCAACGCGGGTTATCGCTGGAGCGGCGGCTCCGGCCGCAGCAGCGCTGCCTTCCTGGTCGGCCGCGGCGGCGAAGACACCGAGAAGATGGGCCCGCTTCGCCTCGACCTCGGCCCTCGCGAATTCCGCGGGCTGACCCGCCGCCGCCTGGACCCGGCGGTGCGCCGCTAAGAGCGGGCCGCCGCGACGAGGTAGTTGAGGCTCAGATCCTCGCTGAGGTGCAGCCCGCGCATTGGCGAGAAGGCAATGCCCTCCATGTCGATGACGTTCAGCCCGGCGGCATGGAGCAGGTCCCTCATCTGCTCCGGAGCGATGAAGCTGTCATAGTCGTGAGTGCCCTTGGGGATGCGCCCGAGGCCTTCCGCCAGGGTGATGGTCAACAGGCGCGACCAGGCGGTTCGGTTCGGCGTCGACAGGATCAGCAGCCCGCCCGGCGCCAGCCGCGTGGCGAGGTCGGCGACGAAGGCCGCAGGGCTGGCCACATGTTCGATCACCTCCATCGCGGTGACCAGATCGAACACTCCGGCGACATCCTCCACCCCGCAGGCGCGATAGTCGATCTCCAGCCCTTGGCCCAACGCATGGGCGCGTGCCGCCGCGATCAGTTCGGGCGCGGCATCCACTCCGGTCACCGTCGCGCCCAGGCGGCTGAGCGGCTCCGCCAGCAAGCCCGCGCCGCAGCCAACGTCCAGCGCTATACGGCCCGCCAGCGGGCGGAGCGAGCGCTCGTCGCTCTGCCAATGCTGGTCGACCATGTCGCGGACATAGGATAGCCGCACCGGGTTGAGCTTGTGCAGCATCGCCGACGAACCGTCCGGGTCCCACCAGTCACCAGCCATGGCGCCGAAGTGGGCGGCTTCGGACGGGCGTATACTTGTCTCGCTCATGGCCCCACCCTAACAGGGCGGCGCCCGCAACCCAAGGAACCGCCCGCTCCGCCTATGCCCCGCATCGTGATGAAATTCGGCGGAACGTCCATGGCCGGAATGGAGCGCATCCGGAGCGTCGCCGAGCGGGTCAAGCGGGAAGCGGAAGCGGGCCACGAGGTGCTGGTGGTCGTCTCCGCCATGGCGGGAGAAACCGACCGCCTGATCCAGCTGTGCCGGGAAGCCGCCGCCCTCCATGACGCGCGCGAATATGATGTGGTGGTTGCCAGCGGGGAGCAGGTCACCGCCGGCCTGCTCGCGATGACGCTGCAGAACCTGGGAGTGAACGCGCGCAGCTTCATGGGCTGGCAGCTGGTCCAGGCTTCCGGCGCTCACGGCAACGCCCGGATCGAGGCGGTCGAGCACCGGCTGCTCGACGAAGCACTGCAGCGCGGCACGGTGGCCGTGATCCCCGGCTTCCAGGGCGTCAGCGGCGACAACCGGATCGCAACGCTCGGCCGCGGCGGATCGGACACCAGCGCGGTCGCGCTTGCTGCGGGGGTCAAGGCCGACCGCTGCGACATCTACACCGATATCGACGGCGTCTATACCACCGACCCGCGCATCGTGCCCCGCGCCCGCAAGCTGCACCAGGTCACGTTCGAGGAGATGCTGGAGCTGGCCGGAGTCGGGTCCAAGGTGCTCCAGGTCCGCTCGGTCGGGCTCGCCATGCGCGAGGGCATGCCGCTGCGCGTGTTGTCGGCGTTTGAGGACAGGCCCGGCACCGAAATCGTCACCACCTTGAGGAGCGACATGGAACGCAACGCCATCGCCGGCATCGCCGCCGACCGCAACGAGGCGAGGGTCACGCTGACCCGGATCGCCGATCGGCCGGGCACGGTCGCCGCGGTCATTGGCCCGCTCAGCAAGGCGGGCATCACCATCGACATGATCGTCCACGCCGCCACCCCGAACCGGGGCGCGTCCGACCTCACCTTCACCCTGCCCCGCCCCAGCCTGGCGCAGGCGATGGCTGTGATCGGCGAGCATCGCGCCGCGATCGGCTATTCGGAAATGATGACCGACCAGGCGGTGGCCAAGGTCAGCATCGTCGGCGTCGGCATCCGCTCCAATCCGGACCTTGCCGCCCGGATGTTCGACACGCTCGCCGACCGCAACATCAACCTGCTCGCCGTCTCAGCCAGCGAGATCAAGGTCAGCGCCCTGATCGCAGAAGAAGAATTGGAGCTTGCCGTGCGCGTCCTTCACACCGCCTTCGGCCTCGATGCCGTTCCCGAACCGGCCGACGAGGCCGCGCGATGAGCGGCGAAGGCCTGATCACCAACCCGCGCCCGGTGCATGCCACACTCGGGCACCAGCGCCTCGCCGATCTGTGGCGGCGCGGAACCGAGTTCCTCGGCTCCGAAGTGGCGATCATGGGCGGGGCGATGAGCTGGGTCAGCGAACGCCACCTGGTTTCCGCGATCTCCAATGCCGGCGGGTTCGGCGTGATCGCCTGCGGGGCGATGAACCCGGAGCTGCTCGATACCGAGATCGCCGAGACGAGGGCGCGGACGGAGCGGCCGTTCGGCGTCAACCTCATCACCATGCACCCGCAGCTGTCCGAACTGATCGACGTCTGTGCCAAGCATGGGGTCGGCCATGTCGTCCTCGCCGGTGGCCTGCCGCCCGGTGGCGCGATCGAGCGGATCAAGCTGAGGGGAGCCAGGCTGATCGCGTTCGCCCCGGCGCTCTCGCTGGCGAAAAAGCTGATGCGCTCCGGGGTCGACGCGATCGTGATCGAGGGGATGGAAGCCGGCGGCCACATCGGGCCGGTCTCGACCTCCGTCCTGGCGCAGGAGATCCTGCCGCACGTGGCGGCCAACATCCCAGTCTTCGTCGCCGGGGGCATCGGCCGCGGCGAAGCGATTGCCGCTTATCTCGAGATGGGCGCCAGCGGAGTGCAGCTCGGCACCCGCTTCGTCTGCGCACACGAGAGTATCGCCCACGCCAATTTCAAGAAGGCCTTCCTGCGCGCCTCGGCCCGCGACGCGGTGCCGAGCGTTCAAATCGACCCGCGCCTGCCGGTGATCCCGGTCCGTGCGCTCAAGAACAAGGAAACCGAGCGCTTCGCCGCCAAGCAGCGCGAGATCGCCGAGCATCTCGACGGCAAGCGGCTGGAGATGGCCGAGGCGCAGCTGCAGATCGAACATTACTGGGCCGGCGCCCTTCGCCGAGCAGTGATCGACGGTGACGTCGAGACCGGCAGCGTGATGGCGGGTCAGTCGGTCGGCATGGTCACTCGCGAGGAGCCGGTCGCAGCGATCCTTGCCGAACTGGTCGACGAAGCCGCCGCTGCGCTGGAAAGCCGCGGCTGACGACTAGGCGATCCGCACCAGCGCCGGATCGTCAAGGGCGTCGGCGAACGGGTACAGGACCGCATTCTCCTGCTCGATCCGGTGTTTCAGGGCGCCGAAGATCGTACGGCTCTCCCGGCGAAATTCGACGAAGTTGGCCAGCACCACCGTCGACGCCGACCAGCGTTGCGCGAAATCCTCGAACCGGCGCGACAGGTCGCCCATCTCGGCCTGGAACCGGATCGCGGTGAGCGATGCTTCGCTGTTGTCGACCGCGGTCAGAGCCGGATAGAGTAACCGGTCTTCCTGGGCGAAATGAATGCGCAGCAGGCCGGTGAGCTTCGCGAGCTTGAGCACGATCTGGAACGCCTGCGGCTCGCTTGGCGGCTGCAGGCTCAGCGCCGCGATCTCCCCGACAAGGGCCACGGCAAGATCGTGCTGGGCGCGCATCAGGGTAGTTCGTGGCATGCCGCCGCTCCTCGATTGAAGCGCCCGGGTGCAGCCGCCCATCTTTCCGGAACACTGCCATCACCTCGGAAACGGACCGATCGGCCGCGCGGCCGACGGCGCGGGCCGCTGTCGCTTGGAAGCGCCGCCCCTTCCTGTTAGCGCTTGTTGCATGCCGCTGACCGCCGCCACCGCCGCCCGCGAGATCCTGACGGGTCTGCACGACGTGATGGCCAGGAAGGGCTCGGCGCAGGTCAAGCTCGACCGCGTGGTGGACCTGATCGCCGAGGCGATGAGGAGTGAGGTCTGCTCAATCTACTTGCTGCGCGACAACAGCCTGGAACTGTTCGCGACCCACGGCCTGCGCAAGGAAGCGGTGCATGTCACTCGGCTGGCAATGGGCCAGGGCCTGGTCGGCACCATTGCCGCCGAAGGTCGGATCCTCAACCTGGCGGAAGCGTCGAGCCACCCCGCTTTCGCCTACCGGCCGGAAACTGGCGAAGAAAGCTTCCACAGCTTTGCCGGAGTGCCCATCGTCCGCCGCGAAACGGCGATTGGCGTGCTTGCCGTCCAGCATGCGGAGGCGCGGCGCTACGACGATGTCGAGATCGAGGCCTTGCAGACCGTGGCGATGGTGCTGGCCGAACTGATTGCCGGCGCCCGGCTGGTCGACGGGTCGGACCGCCGGCGCGGGCAGCGCGATGGCGGCACGGTGCGGCTGGCGGGGCTCAAGCTCGTTACCGGCATGGCCAAGGGCAGCGCCGTGTTCCACCAACCCCGCATCGTGGTGGAGCATACGGTCGCCGAGGATACCGAGCTGGAGCGTGCGCGGGTCTACGCCGCGTTCCGCAAGATGCGCGAACAGATCGAGCATATGACGCGCGAGGCCGAGTTCGGCACAGCCGGCGAGCATCAGGAGATCCTCGAGACCTACAAGATGTTCGCCTATGACGAAGGCTGGGCGCGGCGAATCAACGAGGCGATCGACAGTGGCCTCACCGCCGAGGCCGCGATCGAGCGGGTGCAGCAGCGCACCCGAGCACGGATGCAGGAGATCGACGATCCGCTTCTGAAGGAGCGGATGCACGACCTGGAAGACCTGTCCAACCGGCTGCAACGCATCGTCTCCGGCCGGATGGGCACCGCGGCGCAGACCGGCCTCAACCGTGACACGATCCTGATCGCGCGCAACCTCGGGCCGGCGGAACTGCTGGAATATGACCGGCGGCGGTTGAAGGGTGTGATCCTGGAGGAAGGATCGCTGACCGCGCACGTCACCATCGTTGCCCGCGCAATGGGCGTCCCGGTGATCGGCCGGGTGCCGGACATCCGCCATACCGCCAATGAGGGCGACGTCATCCTGCTCGACGGCGACCAGGGAAGCATTGTCGTCCGCCCCGCGAGTGCGTCCCTGTCCACGTTCGAAAGCCGCATGGCGACCAGCCAGCGCCGACGGGCCGAGTTCGCGGCGATCCGAAACGAGCCGCCGGTCACCCGCGATGGCCTTCGTACGACGCTGATGGTCAATGCCGGGCTTGCCGAGGACGCGGCCAGCCTCGGCGCGGTCGGCGCGGACGGCATCGGGCTGTTCCGCACAGAGTTCCAGTTCCTGGTCGCGGCGACGCTGCCGGGGCGCGAAAGCCAGCACCGGCTGTACAAGCAGGTGCTGGAGTCCGCCGGCGACAAGCCGGTGGTGTTCCGCACAGTCGACATCGGCGGCGACAAGGCCCTGCCCTACCTGTCCGACGAAAGGGACGAGGCGGAGAACCCCGCCATGGGCTGGCGTGCGCTGCGGCTCAGCCTGGAACGCTCGACCTTGATGAAGGCCCAGGCCCGGGCCCTGATCGAAGCCGCGGACCGGCGGACGCTACGGGTGATGTTTCCGATGGTGTCGGAACCGTGGGAATATGAAGAAGCTCGCAAGCTGTTCGAGGATCAGCTGGAATGGGCCCGCTTGGCCGGGCGGCCGACGCCCGCGCGGGTCGAGTTCGGCGCGATGCTGGAGGTGCCGAGCCTAGCCGAGATGCTCGACGTGCTCCTGCCGCGGCTCGATTTCCTATCGATCGGGACCAATGACCTCACCCAGTTCCTGTTTGCCGCCGACCGCGCCGATCCGCGGCTGGCGCTGCGCTACGACTGGCTGAGCCCGGCGATCCTGCGCTTTCTGCGCCGGGTGATCCGCGAGGCCGATGCTGCCGGAGTGCCGGTCCGCATCTGCGGGGAGATGGGCGGCCGCCCGCTCGAGGCAATGGCGCTGATCGGCATCGGGCTCGAGAACTTCTCGATCACGCCGGCGGCGGTCGGGCCCGTCAAGGCGATGATCCGCTCGCTCGATGCCTCCGCAATCCGCGCCCGGATGGAACAATGGCTCGCGCGACCGCCGCGCGACCTGCGCCGGACGCTGACCGAATGGGGCAAGAAGCAGGGTGTGATGCTGGGCTGAGCAGCCCTCGGCGACCAGCGCAGATGTCGAAGGGCGTTGACAGGCTGCTCGTGGGTTTGGACAAGGCGCAAACGGGGCCAGGCGGGACGATCATGGTTGATGAGGCAGCGGGTATCGAAACGACGGTCGGCGAACGGTTGAAAGCCGCCCGGGAGGCTCAGGACATGAGCCTTGAAGACGTGGCCGCCCGCACCCGCATCCCAACCCGCCACCTGGAAAGCATCGAGGCCAGCGCCTGGGACAAGCTTCCCGCACCCACTTATTCCATCGGCTTCGCCAAATCCTACGCCTCCGCGGTTGGATTGGACCGGACCGAAGTCGGCGACCAGCTGCGGGCCGAGATGGGCGGCACTCGCCCGCAGTCGACTGCGCCGGACGTGTTTGAGCCTGCCGACCCGGCTCGGGTCATGCCCAAGTGGCTGGTGATCGGGGCCGTCGTGGCGGTCGGCCTCTTGATCGCGGCCTTGCTGTTCCTGCGCGAGCGCAGCCTGGAGGCGGACGATGCCGCCCCGGTCGCGGTTGCCGGGGGCACGGAGGCGGCTCCGGTTCAACCGGCGGCGGCGCCAGCGCCGGCGGCGGCGGGGCCGGTCGTGATCACCGCCAACGAGCCGGTCTGGATTCAGGTCTATGAGCGCGCCGGCCAGACTCTGTTCCAGGGTGAGCTCCGCGCCGGACAGAGCTTCGAGGTGCCGGCCTCGGCAACCGCGCCGTTGCTGCGCACCGGCAAGCCTGAGGCGCTTCGCGTTTCGGTCGGCACCGCCGATGCTCCGGCGATCGGCCCTGCGGCGACCACGGTGCGCGATGTCAGCCTGCTCGGGCCCGAGCTGATGCGTGGCTCAGGCGCCACAGCGCCTGCCGCAACAACTCCGGCGCGCCGCTGATTCATCTCCGCGCAAGGCAGCGCCCGGCACCCCTTCGTCCCAAGGCCTTCATTTCAAGAGACCTCCATGCGCACCATTGTCCTGTCCGCCCTCGCTTTGTCCCTCGCCATGCCGGCGGCTGCGCAGCGCCCGATTTCGCCCGAAGAGCGGATCGAGCGGCTGGAACGCCAGACCCGGCAGATCCAGCGCCGCATCTTTCCGCAAGGGCAGCCGGTCGACACCGCCGGGGTCGCCGATGACCCTGCCGCCAGCCAGATCGTGGTCGTGGCCTTGTCCAACCGGATCGACAATCTGGAGCGGCAGCTGGCGGAAATGACCCGGGTGGCACAGGAGAATGGAACCCGCGTCGCGACGCTGGAGGCCGAACTTGCCCGCTCCCGCAGCGATCTCGAGCGGCGGCTTCGCGACCTGGAGAACGCTCCCCGAGCCGCTGCTCCGGCGACCGGCACCGTCTCCGACCCCGATGCTCCCAGGCGCGTTCAACCCAGGGCCGAGCCAGCCACCAAGCCGGCGGCTCCCAAGCCCGCGGACCCGAGCGGATCGACCTTCGTCGCCGACGGCGAAGCGGCTTATGATGCCGGCTTCCAGCTCTGGACCCAGAAGAAGTACGATCAGGCGATCACCGCCCTGCGCGCGATGGCCTCGTCTTTTCCCGGCCACCGGCGGGTGAGCTGGGCCAACAACCTCGTTGGTCGGTCCCTGCTCGACAAGGGCGAGCCGCGGGCCGCAGCGGAAGCCCTGCTCGCCAACTACCGCGGCAACCCCAAGGGCGAACGCGCGCCTGACAGCCTGTTCTACCTCGGCCAGGCGCTCGTTGCGCTCAAGCAGGCGGGTCAGGCCTGTAAGGCCTATGCCGAGTTGGAAGAGGTCTATGGTGCCAACATGCGCGGGGAGCTGAAGAGCCTGTTGCCCGGAGCCAAAAGCAGGGCCGGTTGCTGAGGCAATCGGACAGCTGGCGGTAGGCTGGATTGCTTCCGCTTGAGCGCTTCAACCGCGATCTAACCCGCTTACTCTCGCCTGGCGGGCGGATCGGTATTGCCGTGTCCGGCGGGCCTGACAGCCTCGCGCTTCTGTTGCTTGCCGCCGCCGCGCGCCCGGGCGAGATCGAGGCGGCGACAGTGGACCACGGGCTTCGGCACGACAGCGCGGACGAGGCCCGGTTCGTTGCGCGGGTCTGCGCCGAACGGACGATCCCGCACGCCGTCCTGCCAGTCAGGGTGGAGCCGGGCGCAAGCCTTCAGGCGCGGGCCCGCGAAGTGCGCTACGCCGCCCTCGCCAAATGGGCGCATGAACGCCGCCTCGCCGCCATCCTCACCGCCCACCATGCCGACGACCAGGCCGAGACTTTGCTGTTGCGGCTGGCCCGCGGCGCGGGGCTGGCGGGGCTGAGCAGCATCCGCGCCTGCAGTCCGCTGGCCGGGGCGACGGTGCTCCGGCCCCTCCTGAGTTGGCGAAAGAGCGAACTGGAGGCGATCGTCGAAGCAGCCGGTTTGATCCCCATCCGCGACCCGGCGAACCACGACCCGCGCCACGATCGTACCGCTGCCCGCAAGCTGCTGGAGCGCACGGAGTGGCTACAGCCCGCACGGCTGGCGGCCAGCGCAGCCCACCTTGCGGCTTCCGAGGAAGCCCTCGAATTCGCGGCCGCAAGCATGTTCAGTTTGCGGGCAGAGGACCGGCCCTCTGAGCTCCTGCTGACCGCTGCCGACCTGCCGGCGGAGCTTCAGCGCCGCCTCATGCTGCTGGCTTTCGTGAAGCTGGGCGCACCCCCGCCGCGCGGACCGGACCTCGACCGTGCGCTGGCCGTGCTCCGCTCAAACGGCAGTTGTACCTTGTCGGGGCTCCAGCTCAGCGGTGGCGAGCGATGGCGGATCGCCCCTGCGCCACCCCGGCGTTAGTTGGCGCCGAGCACCGGGGCACCGCCGAGCACGGCAGGAGCGGTGAAGGTCTGCCGGACCATGGTCGCGAAGCCGTAGTAGATGGTGCGTGCCGCTTCGGCGATCCCGCGCGGGCGGTCGGTGCCCCCACGGGCGAAAAAGGCGACCGCCAGCCGCCGTCCGTCCGGCAGCGTGATGTAGCCGACGTCGCTGGTATAATTGTTGAGCGTGCCCGTCTTGTGCTGCACCGGCGTGAAGGGCGACAGCAGGCCGCGGATGCGGTTCTTCCCGGTGGCGCAGCGGCCCATCGTTTGCAGCAGGTACATGCGGCTGTGCGGCTTCAGCACCCGGCCGCGATCAAGCTGCTTCAACATCGCCACCATCGCGTTGGGCGTGCTCGAGTCGCGCAGGTCCCACAGGTCGCGCGGGTCTGCGAGAAGCCGGGCGATGGTGCGGTCGACACGCATGTTGCTGAACCCGTTGTGGCTCAGCCAGGTCTGGATGCCGGACGGTCCGCCCAGGTCGCGCATCAGCATGTCGGTGGCGGCATTGTCCGATTTGATCAGCATCGCCTCCATCAGCTGCCGCGCGGAGCGGGAGCCGATGCGGTCGTCGAGCGACCGCCGGCCATAGTCGACCTGCTGCAGGTAGGCGGCGGCCACCGCGACCTTCATCGTGCTGGCCATCGGAAACGCCTTGTCGCCATTGACGCTGACCGCCTCACCCGTGTCGAGGTCGAGCGCGGAAACCCCATAATCGCCCGGACGATTGGCCAACAGCGCGGCCAGTTGCTGCTCCAGCGGGCGCAGGTTGGCACTCGACGCGGCCGCCGCGGGCTGGGCGGTAAATGCAAGAAGCCAGCAGAACAGGGCAAGAAGGCGCATTTCTTCTCCCGGGTGGCAAAGTGAATATGCCTGAAAGAGGATGCCGGTTCCATTCGGCCCGGCTCCTGTTTCATGCAGGAACAAAGCGATCCTGGCACCCCTTCGGGGATTCGGCCTGTCGCGCAGCTTAACCACCCCGCCGCTAACCGGCTCGCCGTTGCAGCGGGGCTACAGGTCGCCGTTCCATTGTCATTAAGGGCCAAGCGCCTATCTTGCCGGCACGCACGCAAAGGACGGTCATGAACGACAAGGACAAGAAGCCCGGCAACCCCTGGACGAAGAGCCTGCTGATCTGGGTCGCGGTATTGTTCGGTCTGGTGCTGTTCGCGCAGATGATCGACGGCGGCAGCCGCGCCGCGGCGGGAGACCCAATCGCTTATTCCGAGTTCGTCCGCCAGGTCGACGAGGGCAATGTTCGCTCGGTCACCACCGCGACCGGCGCCAGCGGCAATCAGGTGATCGTCGGCAAGCTGGCCAACGGCAGCGGCTTTTCGACCACCGCGCCGTCTGACGCGCAGGTTACCGATCGCCTGATCCAGAAGGGCGTCCAGGTCCAGGCGAAGGACGCCGAGCAGTCGAGCTTCTGGCTGATCCTGCTCTACCAGTCGCTGCCCTTCCTGCTGATCCTCGGCGTGTCGTTCTTCATCATGCGCCAGATGCAGAAGAATGCCGGGTCGGGCGCGATGGGCTTCGGCAAGAGCCGCGCCCGAATGCTGACGGAGAAGCAGGGCCGTGTGACCTTCGCCGACGTCGCCGGCATCGACGAAGCGCGTGAAGAGCTTCAGGAAATCGTCGAATATCTCAAGGATCCCGGCAAGTTTGCCCGGCTGGGCGGCAAGATCCCCAAGGGCGCGCTGCTGGTCGGCTCGCCCGGCACCGGCAAGACCCTGCTCGCCCGCGCTATCGCCGGTGAGGCCGGAGTGCCCTTCTTCACCATCTCCGGCTCCGACTTCGTCGAGATGTTTGTCGGCGTCGGCGCCAGCCGCGTTCGCGACATGTTCGAGCAGGCCAAGAAGTCGGCGCCGTGCATCGTCTTCATCGACGAGATCGACGCGGTCGGCCGCCATCGCGGCGCCGGCCTCGGCAACGGCAACGACGAGCGCGAGCAGACGCTCAACCAGCTGCTGGTGGAGATGGACGGCTTCGAGGCCAACGAAGGCATCATCATCATCGCAGCGACCAACCGTCCCGATGTGCTCGACCCGGCGCTGCTGCGTCCGGGCCGATTCGACCGCCAGGTGGTGGTGCCACGGCCCGATATCGACGGCCGCGAGCAGATCTTGGGCGTCCACATGAAGAAGGTGCCGCTCGCGCCTGACGTCGACTCGCGGGTGATCGCCCGGGGCACGCCCGGCTTCTCCGGCGCCGACCTCGCCAACCTCGTCAACGAGGCGGCGCTGCTCGCCGCGCGCAAGGGCAAGCGGCTGGTCGCGATGAGCGAGTTCGAGGAAGCCAAGGACAAGGTCATGATGGGCACCGAGCGACGCTCGATGGTCATGACCGAAGATGAGAAGAAGATGACCGCCTACCATGAGGCCGGTCACGCGATCGTCGCTCTGCACGAGCCCGCGTCCGATCCGATCCACAAGGCGACGATCATCCCGCGCGGCCGGGCTCTGGGCATGGTCATGCGCCTGCCTGAACGGGACAGCTACAGCTATCACCGGGACAAGATGTACGCGAACCTGGCAGTGGCCATGGGCGGCCGGGTCGCCGAGGAAGTGATCTTCGGCTACGACAAGGTCAGCTCGGGCGCCTCGTCTGACATTCAGTATGCCACCGGCCTGGCGCGCGACATGGTCACCCGGTGGGGCATGTCCGATGCGCTCGGGCCGCTGCAATATGCCGAAGCGGACGAAGAGGTGTTCCTCGGCTATTCAGTCAATCGCCAGAAGAACATGTCCAACGAGACCGCGCAGGCGATCGACGCCGAAATCCGGCGGATCGTCGAGACTGGCTACGACCGCGCCAAGCATCTGCTGGAAGAGCATCGCGACGAACTGGAGACGCTGGCCCGCGCCCTTCTGGAATATGAGACACTCAGCGGCGACGAAATCAAGTCGGTCCTGAACGGCGGAACAATCGACCGGGGTCACGGCCACAAGCCGATCATACCGGCGACCGGCACCTCCATTCCCAAGAGCAAGCGCCCGCAAGCGGGCGTTGGCGGAGCGGCTCCGGCGGGCGCCTGATCACGCACCGTTAAAGTTGCATTCAGCGACGATCTCCCCTTTTCTGCGCGTCGCCGAAATGGGAGAATGTTCTTGCGTAAATCGATCGTGCTTGCCGCTGTCTTCTTGATGGTCCCGGCGGCGGCGTCCGCCCAGTCGATGAATGCCGAAGCCTTTCACAAGCGGGCGACCGCGCTCACCAAAAAGGGCGCCATGGCGGTCTTCTCGCCGGGCGAGATCAAGGCACTGATGAGCGAGGGGAAGGCGGCCGGACAGCGCTCTCGCGAACTCCGCCTCGCGGCGGTCAAGTCCGGTTCCAGGCCGCGCTACTGCCCGCCGGAAGGTCCGCAAAGCATGACCAGCACGGAGTTCATGAAGCATCTCAGCGCGATCCCGCAGGCGGAACGGCAGAAGATCGACATGACAGAAGCCACGACGCGAGTGCTCGCCGTCAAATTTCCCTGCAAGGGCTAGTCGAAGATCCCCAGCCCGACGAGGATCAGCAGGAACGCCGTCAACGCCGTCATTGTAAAGACCAGCAGCAGCAGTGTCCGCCACAGCGCCGATCCGCGGGACAGCGAGTAGGCGTCGCGCAGCTGGCGGTACATATGGATCGGCGGCACGAACCAGAGGAACGAGGCCAGGCTCCCCCATCCTGCGGCCATCAGCAGGCTCCCGACCAGCGCAAGCAGGGTCATGAAACACAATGAGTAAGTGACGAACACCGTGTGGTCGTACATCCGGAAGCGACGGCTGAACGGAAACAGCAGCCACAGGAAGGGCACCGACAGCGGTATCAGCATCCAGCTGAACTTGTAGGCATTGGTCTTCAGCTTGAAGAGCAACAGCTCCGGGTTCTTGCCGGCCTTTTCGAATGGGCCGCGGAGAAATTCCGGGACGTCGTCCGACAATCGCACCGCACTACCGGCGATGATGCCACGTTCGGACATGGCGCGAACTACGCCGAGTTCTTCGCCCGCTGCGGCCAGTCGGCGGTCGAGCGCGGCAGTCGACCCTCCTCTCGACACGACTTCGGTCCGCTGCGCGATGAGCCTGTCGATCAGCCTCTGCTGAGCCTCCGCACTATTCTCCATTCCCTGCTCGATCGAGGCGGCGGTAGGCGTGACGACGCTTCCGGTCGCGCTCAACACCGCGAACATCAGGAACACGCTGAACAGGAATAGCGCGATCGGCGAGACGAAGCTGGCCCGCTCTACTTCGATATAGCGGCGGGTCAGATCTCCTGGCCGCCAGACAAGCATCGGCAGGGTTCGCCAGATCTTGCCTTCGAAGTGGAACACGCCGTGGAGGAGGTCGTGTCCGAAGGCACTGAGGCTGCGGTGCACATGACCGCGCTGCCCGCAGGCATGGCAATAGTCGCCGACCAGGTCAGTCCCGCAATTCAGGCATCGGGTTTCGTGCGTGTGGCCGTCGGCGGCGACCTCGCCTGCGCCCGGCTCGACCGCACGCCCGACCAGCCCGCCGGTGACCGCATCCGCAATCGGCTCCATGCCCGTCATCTCTACATCCCCCAGCGCCACAGTGGTCCAAACCGTTCGCGGCTGCTAGCCCTTCACCGCATGCGGCGCATCGGTCTGCTTGGCGGCTCCTTCAACCCGGCCCACCGTGCGCACCGCCGGATGAGCCTGGCGGCGCTGGACGCATTGGACCTGGACGAGGTCTGGTGGCTGGTGTCGCCCGGCAACCCGCTCAAGCCCAAGGCGGGCATGGCGCCCTATGCCGCGCGGCTTGCCTCGGCACGGGTGGAGGCACGGCGGGCGCGGATCCGGGTCAGCGACTTCGAAGCGCGGAACGGGACCCGTTTCACGGTCGACACGCTGCGGCTGCTGCTGGCCCGCTTTCCGCGCGACCGCTTCGTCTGGCTGATGGGCGAGGACACCGTGCCCCAGTTCCACGGGTGGAAAGACTGGCGCCGGATTGCCGCCATGCTGCCGATTGCGGTGCTTTCGCGGCCCGGGTATGATGGTGAAGCCCGCGCGGCTCCCGCGATGGGTTGGCTGCGTGGCTTCGTCCGGCCGCAACGCCAGGCACCAGGCTGGACGCGTTGGAGTGCACCGGCGATTTTCTTCCTGAGGCTTCCGCCCGACAGGACTTCCGCCACCGCCCTTCGCTTGGCTGATCCCGACTGGCATCTTCGTTTCTCCGGCCCCGAAAGCCGGCTTTCGCGCGTTCATGCATCCAGCAATTACAGGAGACCCCTTGGCCGACGACACCCCTGAGGCCGGCGCACCCGCCGCCCCGATCGACGTCGAAGAACTGCACCGCATCGTTCTGCAGTCGCTGGACGACGACCAAGCGGTCGACGTGATCTCCATTCCACTGGCGGGCAAGTCCAGCATCGCCGACCATATGGTGATCGCGTCCGGCCGCTCGACGCGCCAGGTGGCCAGCATGGCGACCAAGCTCGCCGACCGGCTGAAGAAGGATCACGGGCGCCTGGTCCGGATCGAAGGGCTGCCGACCGCCGACTGGGTGCTGATCGACGCCGACGACGTGATCGTTCACCTGTTCAGGCCGGAGGTCCGCAGCTTCTACAATCTGGAGCGCATGTGGGCGTTCGGGGATGACGCGCCGAAGCAGGCTGCGAACTCAAGCCCGGCGGGCTGATCATTTCCGTACGGCCCGAGCGAAATCGAGGGGCACTGCCGAGCGCAGCCGAGGCCACGTTCTCGACTTGGCTCGATAGAGGTTCTCGACTTCGCGCGGACCAGACGGTCTGAAGGTCCGCACTCTGCTCCTCCACATCATTGCTCGCGGGAAGATCGGCCGCTCCCCCGAGGCTGAGCTGGTCGAGCGCTACCTAAAGCGGATCAGCTGGCCGGTGAAGCTGACGGAGCTGCCCGACCGCGGCGGTACAATTCCCCCGCTGCCCGGCAACAGCGTCACGGTCGCGCTCGACGAGCGCGGCAAGGCGCTCTCGTCCGCCGATCTGGCCAAGCTGCTCGAGCGCTGGCGCGACGGCGGAAAACGCGAGGCACGGTTCCTGATCGGCGCGGCCGACGGGCACGGCGACACCGGCCGCGAAGGTGCCGACCTGTTGCTTGGCTTCGGTCCCGCAACCTGGCCGCACCTGCTGGTCCGGGCGATGCTGACCGAACAGCTATTTCGCGCAACCGCGATCCTTGCCAACCACCCCTATCATCGTGAAGGCTAGGGCCGATGCACCGCCTGCTCCTGCTGCTTGCCGCCCCGGCCTTGCTGTCCGCTACCGGTGCGGACCCGGCGGCCCAGGCTCGCGCCGAAGCGGTCCAGGCGCAGCGCGAGGCCGAGCGGCTCGACGCCGCGGCCAGGTCTGCCGACAGCGACGCGCTGCGCTTTCGTCGGGCCCAGGCCTCGGCCGCCGCCGCCATCCTGGCTGCCGAAGCGGGGATCAGCGCCGCGGAGTTCGAGGGTCGGAACCTGCAGCGCAGATTGAGTGAACATCGCGCGCGGCTCGCGCGCGAGCAACGGCCCGCTGCCTTGCTGCTCGCCGGGCTGGCGCAGATGGGCCGCCGGCCGCCTCTGCTGGCGCTGGCGGACGGTGGGTCGGTCGACGATTTCGTCCGCATGCGTGCGCTCATCGCCATGACGGTGCCGGAGGTTCGCCGCCGCTCGGCCGCGCTAGCTGCGCAGGTCGACGAGAACCGCCGGCTCGCCGAAGCGGTGGCCGCCACGCGCGGCGACCTCGCTCGAAGCCGCCAACAGCTCGCCGCCGCGCAGACGCGGTTCGAGACGCTCGAACGTCAGGCGAACGTCCGCTCTGCCGCCCTCGGGGTAGAGGCCCTGAACGCGGGCGACGTAGCGCTCGCCAGTGCCGACCTGGCAGCCGCGCTTGGCGAGAACAGCGGACGCGCGCGGTCCACCGCACGACTCGCGGCGCAGCTTGCAGCCTTGCCGCCGGCGCCGCCTCGGCCAGGTCAGGCGGGCACTTCGGCCGAGCCCCCGGCAATCCGCTACCAACTCCCCGTGTCCGGCCGAGTGCTGACCGGCCTTAGTGAAATCTCCGCCAACGGAGTGCGCTCGCGCGGCCTCAAGCTGAGGTCCGCGCGGGGCGCCCGCGTGACTGCTCCAGCCGATGGGCGGATCGCCTTCGCCGGCCCGTTCCGCTCTCGCGAAGGAGTGGTGATCATCGATCATGGCAGCGGCTGGATGACCTTGCTGACCGAGGTTCGCACCAGCCTGCGGTCCGGCGACCGGGTGGTCCGCGGAGACGCGCTCGGCCGGGCGCTCGGCGACGTCACGGTGGAGCTCAGCCGCAACGGCCGGCCCGAACCTGCTGCCCTCATCGCTCGTTCATCTCCCTTGCTGTCAAATGGCGGCAACTCGGGCTAAATGGAATCAAGCCCAGCGAAGGATTCGGCGCTCATGATCCGCAAGCTTCTTCCCCCGCTCGCCCTGGTCGGCGCGCTTGCCCTGGTTCCGGTGACCACCAGCTCGCTCGCCGCGGCCGATGTCGACACCTACAAGGAGCTGGAGACGTTCATGGGCGTCTTCGAGCGGGTGCGCGCCAACTATGTCGACCAGGTCGACGATCATACGCTGATCAAGGGCGCGATCGACGGCATGCTCGCCGCACTCGATCCGCACAGTTCCTACCTGGAAGCGTCCGACTTCCAGCAGATGAAGACGACCACCGACGGGAACTACGGCGGTCTTGGCCTGTCGGTCACGATGGAGGACGGCACCGTCAAGGTGATCACTCCGACCGAGGACACTCCGGCCGCGCGCGCCGGGATGAAGGCCGGCGACTATATCACCCACATCGATGGCGAGTTGCTTTACGGGCTCGAGCTTGACCAGGCGGTGGAAAAGATGCGCGGCGCGCCCGGGTCGGCGATCAAGCTGACGGTGGTCCGGCCGGGCCGCGACAAGCCATTCGACCTGTCCATTGTCCGCGAGCGGATCGAGCTCCGCCCGGTGAAGTGGGAGATCAAGGACGGGGTCGGAATCCTCAATATCAACCAATTCTCGGCCAACGTCGGCGAGGCGACCGAGGCGGCGCTGACCGCCATCGACAAGGCGACGGGCGGGCGGCCGACCGGTTACATCGTCGATCTCCGCTCCAACCCCGGCGGTCTGCTTGACCAGGCCATCCGCGTCTCCGACGCCTTCCTCGAACGTGGCGAGATCGTTTCCGAACGCGGTCGCGAGAAAGGCGATATCGAGCGCTTTTACGCCAAGCCGGGGGACATGGCGCACGGCCTGCCGATCATCGTGCTGGTGGATGCCGGCAGCGCCTCGGCCGCCGAGATCGTCGCGGGTGCGCTCCAAGACCAACGCCGCGCCATCGTCATGGGCGAGCGTAGTTTCGGCAAGGGCTCGGTCCAGACGGTCATCCAGCTCGCCCAGGACAGCGCGCTCCGCCTGACCACTGCGCGTTACTTCACCCCATCCGGCAAATCGGTGCAGGCTGGTGGGATCGATCCCGACATCGCCGTCCCGCAGCTCAGCGACGAGGATTACAAGAGCCGCCCGACCGTGCGCGAGGCCGACCTTCGCCGCCACCTGCTGAGCCAGGCCAAGGTCGATGATAAATTGCTCGAACGCGACGAGGGGACTGATCCGCGCTTCGCGATGACCGCCGCGGAACTGAAGAAGAAGGGCGTCGAGGACTTCCAGCTGCACTACGCGCTGCAGACGCTGAAGCGGCTCGCCCCGCCAACGCAGACCGCGGCCGGCGGCGTACCGGCCAAGTCGCGCTAGGCGCATGGACGCGCGAAGCGGAAGCTTGGCTGCGCAGGCGCGCACGGGCGATTCGCTGCGGATGGCGCAGTGGATCGCGTGGCTGGTCCCGGCTGCCCTGCTCGCCGGAGCGCTTGGTTCGCAGCACCTGGGCGGCCTGCACCCGTGCGAGATGTGCTACTGGCAGCGTTACCCGCATTGGGCTGCAATCGCGCTAGCCGGATTTTCGTTCTTCGCGGTCGGAGCGCGGCGCCCACTGGTGATCCTGGCGGCACTGGCCATTGCCCTCTCCGGCGCCATCGGGGTGTTCCATGCCGGCGTAGAGCTCGGCTGGTGGGAAGGTCTCACCACCTGTGCATCGACCGCAACCGGCGGCAGCCCCGCCGACCTGCTCAACTCGATCATGAACACGCCGCTGGTCCGCTGCGACCAGGTCCAGTTCGCCTTCTTCGGCATTTCCATGGCCGGCTGGAACGCGCTCATCTCCCTCACGACCGCTGGAGCCGTCGCATGGCTGACCCTGCGCCGCCGCTGACCCAGCCGCGCTGGCGGCCGGGCGACCGCCGCCCGGACAGCGCGTCCATGCTGCGCGTCGACCAGGCCGGCGAGTTCGGCGCGACCCGCATCTATGCCGGGCAGTTGGCCGTACTGCGCCGCTCGTCGCCCGCAGCGCACCTGGTCGCCCGGATGGCCGGCCAGGAGGCACGTCACCTCAAGCGCTTCAACCATCTGCTTGCCGAGCGGCGGGTGCGTCCCACTTTGCTCCACCCCTTGTGGCATGTTGGCGGGTTTGCGCTGGGGGCGGTCAGCGCGCTGATCTCCGAAGAGGCGGCGATGGCCTGCACCGACGCGGTCGAAACGGAGATCGACAAGCATTACGAGGAGCAGCTGCGCGAGCTTGGCGACAGCGACCCGGAGCTTTCGGCCGACATTCTCGAATTCCAGGCCGAGGAGCTGGAACATCGCGACACCGCTCGCGAAGCGGGGGCGATGGACGCGCCGGCATACCCCGTCTTCACTACCGTCATCCGCGGCATCTGCCGGGTGGCGATCGAACTTTCCAAGCGGATCTAGGGAACGGCTCGGCGGCTTGCCCGCTGTAGCCTCGAAAGGAAGCAATGATGTTCAGAGTACAGGCTCCTCTCGCTGCGCTCGCGCTTACGGGCGCATTCGCCGCGGCGGGCATGGCGCCGGCGGCGGCGCAGGGCACCAGCGGCCGGATCGCCGAGATCATCGTCTATGGCACCGACCCCTGCCCACGCTCGACCGACGACGAAGTGGTGGTCTGCGCCCGCAAGCCCGAAGCCGAACGCTACCGCATTCCGGAGTCCCTGCGCGCCGGTGGCTCTCTGCAAAGCCGCCAGTCGTGGGCGGAGCGCGCCAAGAGCTTTGAGACCGTCGGCCGCACGGGCATCAACAGCTGTTCCGCCGTCGGCCCCGGCGGGCATACCGGCTGCTTGCAGCAGATCATCGACCAGGCTCGCGCCGAGCAGCGCGAGGAAGCCACCGGAAACACCCCGCCAGAACTGTGATCAGTCTCCGCTGACTTTGGCCGCCATGCGGTCGAACTCGGCAAGGTCGTGGGCGCAGAACAGGCGGACGTCGCCCGCATGATCCACGGATAGCCGCCGAAGCCGCGCCTGGTTCGCTAGCCGCGCGCTTCGGTCGACTTCCATCATCCGCTGGTAGAAGCGCATGCCGGGCGTACAGCTGCGCTTGAGCGATCCGACCTCGCCATGGTGGAAGTAAGCGTCGGCAGCGTAGAACAGCCAGCCCGCGCCGGTGTCGATCGCCACCCCGCTATGCCCCCAGGTGTGCCCGGCCAGTGGCACCAGCAGGATCTCCGGCGGCAGCCCGTCTAGGTCCCGGACCGCGTCGAAGCCCATCCATCTCTCGCCGCGGCCCATCGGGTACAGCTTCCAATTCTCCACCTCGTCCCATTGCACCGGCCGGTAGCGGCGAGTGCCGACGAACGCCCCGCCCCGCTGCTCGTCGGCGACCTCCTTTTCCCGAGCGGTCAGGTGGACTGCCGCATTGGGAAAGTCCTCCAGCCCGCCAGCGTGGTCGAAATCGAGGTGCGAAATGATGATGTGGCGCACGTCCTCGGCGCGGAAGCCAAGCGAGCGAATCTGATGGGCCGCGGTCTCCTCCTCGCGAAATTGGGGCTGGTTCAGCGAGCGAAAGAATTTCGACAGGCGCGAGCGGCGGCGGATGTCCCCTCGCCCGACCCCAGTATCGATCAGCACCAGCCCGGCGTCGCTTTCGATCAACAGGCAGTGGCAGACGATGTGCCCATGAAGCAGCCCCCGGCTTTCGCCGTCGAACAGCCGCCCCCCCCATGGACAGCAGGTTCCGCAATTCAGATGATGGATGCGCACCGGCCAGTCTCCTTACCGCTCGCGAACGAACCACGTCGTGCGGCGCCGCAGAGGTTTCGCCTGCGGAACGGACCAGCCGGCGAACCGTTACCGGAACGAACAAGGGGACGACCATGGCCGCAAGCGCACGCCTGACCACATTGACCCGCCTGGGCTTTGCCGCCCGGGGGCTGCTCTACATCGTGATCGCTTTCCTGGTGATCCGCGCCGGACGCGCCGAGGACCCCAGCGGAGCGCTGGAATATTTGGGTCAGGGCGGGGGCAAGTGGCTGCTGATCCTGATGGCCGCCGGCTTCGTCGCGTACGGCATCTGGCGGCTCAGCGATGCCGCGTTCAACGTGGAACAGCATGAACCCGGCAACAGGGGCCTGCGCGAGCGGGTCGGAGCCGCGGCCAGCGGCCTCGTTCATCTGTTCCTCGCCTGGCAGGCCGTGAGGCTGATCCAGGGCTCAGCCGGGGAGAGCGGCGGCGCGGCGCAAGAAGGCGCGCAGACCACGCTCAGTCTTCCCGGGGGCCAGTTGATGCTGCTGCTGGCTGGATTGATCCTCGTCGGGGTCGGCCTGTTCCAGTTCGTCAAGGCGAGCAAAGATAGCTTCTGCGACACGCTCGATTCGTCGGTTGCACGCCAGCCGTGGGTCAAGTGGCTCGGCCGCGCCGGTTATTCGGCGCGCGGCCTCGTGTTCCTGATCAGTGGCTTCTTCCTCGCCAAGGCGGGATTGGCGGACCGGTCGAGCGAAGCCGGCGGGATGAGCGAGGCGCTCACCTGGCTGACCAGCCCTTGGGATGTGCTCGTCGCCATCGGCCTGCTGATGTTTGGTCTGTTCAGCCTGGTGGAAGCTCGGTACCGCGTGATCCACGACGTGCCTGTGGATGGCCTCGCGAGCAAGGCCCGGTCGAAGCTGCCGGTCTGAGCTAAGCGCCGGAAAACGCTTGAAAGCTGGACTTAGGCGCTCCAGGAACATATATCGAACAGATGGCGCAGCTCGACACCCGCGAGAAGTTGGCGATCCTCGCGGATGCGGCAAAATATGATGCGTCCTGCGCTTCGTCGGGAACATCGAAACGGGACAGCCGCAACGGCAAGGGCGTGGGTTCAAGCGAGGGCATGGGTATTTGCCACGCCTACGCGCCCGACGGCCGCTGCATCAGCCTGCTCAAGATCCTGCTGACCAACAGCTGCATCTTCGACTGTCATTATTGCATCAATCGCAAGAGCTCCAACGTCCGTCGCGCCCGATTCACGGCACAGGAAGTGGTTCAGCTCACACTCGCCTTTTACAAGCGCAACTATATCGAGGGCCTGTTCCTCTCCTCCGGCATCATTCGCTCATCCAACTACACGATGGAGCAGCTGGTCGAGGTCGCCCGCTCCCTGCGCGAAGATCACGACTTTCGTGGCTACATTCACCTCAAGACCATCCCCGATGCGGACCCCGAATTGGTGCGCCAGGCCGGGCTCCATGCCGACCGGGTGTCGATCAACGTCGAGCTTCCCACCGAGCCGGGGCTGCAGCGCCTTGCGCCGGAAAAAAGCGCACCGCGGATTGAGGGGGCGATGCGCGACATGAAGGGCGCGATCGAGGACGGCAAGGACGCGAGGAAGAAGTACAAGAGCGCTCCCCTTTTCGCTCCGGGGGGCCAATCGACGCAGATGATCGTCGGCGCCGACGCGGCCACCGACGGCGACATCGTCCGCAAGGCGTCGACCCTGTACGACCGCTTCTCGCTCCGTCGCGTGTACTATTCCGCCTTCTCCCCGATTCCGGATGCCAGCGCGGTGCTGCCGCTGCAGCGCCCGCCGCTGTTGCGCGAGCATCGGCTTTACCAGTCTGATTGGCTGATGCGCTTCTACGGCTTCAAGCCGGCCGAAGTGGTCAGTGCTGCGGACGAGAGCGGCATGTTGCCGCTCGATATCGACCCCAAACTCGCCTGGGCTTTGAAGTTTCGCGAGCACTTCCCGGTCGACGTCAACCGCGCTGGCCGCGAGCAATTGCTTCGCGTTCCGGGGCTCGGGACCAAGGCAGTCGACCGCATCCTGAAGTCCCGCCGCTTCCGCACCTTCACCCTCGACGATGTCGCCCGGCTGACGGTCAGCATCACTAAGGTGCGCCCGTTCATCGTCACGAGCGACTGGCGTCCGACACTGCTGACCGATCGGGCCGACCTCAAGAGCTTGGTGCACCGCAAGACCGAGCAGCTGGAGCTGTTCGCCGCCTGATGGCCTCGCCGCCGCAGACCGACCCAGTGCGGATTACTGTATCCGGCGCGGACGACTTCGAAGGCTGGCGCGAGTCGGCTCGCAACCTTGCCGACGCCGGGGTCGAGCCCGCGCGGGTGGTGTGGACGGTCGAGGGGAGCGACGGCGACCTGTTCGCCGGCGAGGCTCCGAAGCCCGACCTCGCACCAAGCTTCTCCGTTCCCCGTCCCTTCGTCGATCTCGCCAAGGCCGTGGTCTGTCATTCCGACCCGGAGCGTTTCGCCCTGCTCTACGCCTTGCTGTGGAAGCTCCGGACCAATCGGCAGGCGCTCGAGGACCGGGCCGACCCCTTGGTCGACCGGCTGGAGCGCCTGGCCAAGGAAGTCCGCCGCGACGCGCACAAGATGCACGCCTTTGTCCGCTTCCGCGAAGTGGCGGAGGAGGATGGGGGCACACGCTTCATCGCATGGTTCGAGCCCGACCACCACATCGTCCGCCGCGAGGCCGGCTTCTTTGTGCGCCGCTTCGCAAACATGCGCTGGTCGATCCTGACGCCCGAGCTGTCGATCCACTGGGACGGTGAGGTTGTCACCGAGGGACCCGGCGCCATCCGCGCCGATGCCCCCGATGGCGATCCGCTCGAGGAGACATGGAAGACCTATTACGCCTCCATCTTCAACCCGGCCCGGCTCAAGGTGAAGGCGATGACCAAGGAGATGCCCAGGAAATATTGGCGCAACATGCCGGAAACCTCGCTCGTTGCGCCCCTGATCGCCGGAGCGCGGGCACGGGAGCTGGAGATGATTGACCGTAGCGCCGGGAAGGACGGCATGGACGCCGCGATTGCAGCCGAACGGCGGCTGGAGCCCGGCGGCAATCTGCGCGCTGCGTGGGAAGCCCTGATGACGGACGCGCGCTCCTGTACCCGCTGCGAGCTGTACAAGTGCGGCACCCAGACCGTGTTCGGCGAAGGCCCGCTGGACGCCCGAATCCTGTTCGTTGGGGAGCAGCCGGGCGACCAGGAGGATCTGGCCGGGCGGCCGTTCGTCGGCCCCGCCGGACAGCTATTCAACTCCTCGCTGGAACAGGCCGGCATCGACCGGAGCCAGACCTACGTCACCAATGCCGTCAAGCACTTCAAGTTCGAGCAGCGCGGCAAGCGGCGTATCCACAGCAAGCCCGATGCCGGCGAGATCGAGGCGTGCCGCTGGTGGCAGGAACAGGAACGCGCACTGATCAAGCCATCGCTGACCGTCGCGCTTGGCGCCACCGCGGCACGCTCGCTGACTGGCAAGACTCTGACCATCAGCCGCGCGCGCGAAGCGCCGCTGATCCTTGCCGACGGGAGCGAGTGCTGGGTGACGGTGCACCCCAGTTTCCTGCTGCGCATCCCCGAAGAGGACCGCCGGGCCGAGGAGCGCACGCGGTTCGTCAGCGACCTGAAACGGATCAAGGCACGGTCGGAAGAACTGAGTACCCCGGCGTAGGCCGGGGCAGTAGATTTAGAAATCCGCGCGCAAGGTCAGGCGGGCCGTCCGCGGCGCACCCGGCGCGATATTATTGTCGTTGTGCGCGGTCGGGAAATAATCGACGCCGAACAGATTCTCGACGTTGAGCTGCGCCTCGATCCCGGCGGTCACCCGGTAATAGGCCGCGCCGTCCACCCGCGCATAGCCGGGCAGCTCCACTGCATTGCTGATCGATGCGTAGCTCTTCGATCTCGCGAGGACGCCCAGCCCCAGTGCCCACGGCTTGCTCAGCTGATACTTGGTCCACAGGGATCCGCTATGCCGCGGCACAGCCGGCACTTCACAGTCGCCGCTGGGGCAGGCCGTGGTCGCTTTGGTCACTTCGGCATCCTGTAGCGCATAGCCTGCAGACACCTGCCACCGCGCATTGATGCTGCGCTCCAAGCCAAGCTCCAGGCCGCGAGTGCGCTGCTCGCCAGAGAGCAGGAAGAAGCCGGGCCGCGCCGGATCGCCGACCCGGCTGTTGCTGCGATCGAGCTGATAGATGGCCGCAGTGGCAAGCAATCCCGCGAGCGGTTCCCACTTGGCGCCAAGCTCGAGATTGTCGAACCGCTCCGGCTTGAGTTCGCCGAGCACCGGCGTCAGGCCGCTGAACTGATCGCCCGCCTGCGGCAGGTAGGAGCGGCTGTAGCTGCCATACAGCGACAGGTTGCGGCGCGGCTTCACGATCAAGCCCAGGCGCGGCGACACCAGCTCGTCCGTGCGGCCGACGGTGGCCACACCCGCGCGCTCATCGTCGACGCTCAGGCGAAAGCGATCGAAGCGCAGCCCTGCAACGATCTCGACGAAATCGGAGGGACGAACCTGCGTCTGGACATAGCCGGCCGCGACCGTGGTGCGGGTCCGGTTGTCGGCATCGCTCGCGGCACGGACATAGACTACGCCGCGGTCCACCGTCGGATCGGCGAGCGTGATTCGGTTGCCGCCTGCGATCGCTCCGCTCAAGCGCTGGTTGCGGCTGGTCTGCCGGCCAAGCTCCACGCCCACCAGCCAGGTCTGGTCGATGCCGGCTAGGCTGCCAGTCCAGACGAGATCGGTCTGGCTGAGCAGGTTCCGACGGTCGTTGCGGCTGTTGTAGGCGCCGAGGTTGAGACCGGGCTGACCGCCCTGCCCCGTCACTGCGCTGTTTGGATAGATGTTCTGGTAGAACTTGTCATAGTTCGCCAGCAGCGTGCGGTGACGGAGCGTCAGCGCGTCACTGAAGCCGTGTTCGACGGCCAGGCTGCCGATCTGCACGTCGGCGTCCGAGAAACTGTCGTCCGGATCGCCAAAGAAGGTACGGTCGAACCCCTTCAACGGCTTGCCGTCGAGCGAAGGCACCCCGCGGTCGGTGGTGCGGCGATCGTGGAAATATTCGTAGCCGACATCGATCCGCGTGGCCCGGCCGATCGCCACGCCAAGCGTCGGATTGATGCCGTAGCGCTTGAGGCGGGTGTCCCGGCGGAAGCTGTCGGCATCTTCCCACACGCTGTTGATCCGCACGCCGAGGGGGCCACCGAGCGCAAAGTCCAGGTCGGCCGTCCCGCGGTTACCGCCTTCACTGTCGTGGCTGACGATCACCTGCCGGTGATTGCCGAAGCTCGCGCGCTTCGTCACCCGGTTGACGATACCGCCCCCGCCGCCCCGGCCGAAGATCATCGCGTTCGGGCCCTTGAGCACCTCGACCCGGTCGAGATTGTAGAAATCGCGGAAATATTGCGCGTCGTCGCGCAGCCCGTCGACGAAGAAGTCGGCCGTGGTGTTGTTGCCGCGCAGGGTGATCTGGTCGCGGTTGCTCTCCCCGGTGCCGGGAGTCGCGCCTGGCACGAACATCAGCAGGTCGCCGATCGAACGCAGCGACTGGTCTTCGATCTGCGCTTCGGACACGATCGACATGGCTTGGGGAATGTCGCGGACCAGCGTGTCGGTCTTTGTCGCGGTGCTGGTCGCCTTGATTCCATATTCAGGACGCTGGCCGGTGACGACGATGGTCTGCTCGCCGGAGTCCGCGACCTCCTCCGCGGCGAGCGCCGGCTGCGCGAAGACGAACAGGGTCGTTGCGCCGAGCAGGACGCGAGCGGAATGAGGCACTGTTGAACTCCCATCAGGTCGATCGTTTCGACGCTGGCTTGCTACTGCTAATGCTAGTCGTTCGCAACAAGGGTGAGTAGGTGATGGGCAAACTTCATCGCTTGCGGAATTCCAATCGATTATTCCGCTGCCAGCAGGGTCTCCGCGTCGCCCAGATCGACCGATACCAGCCGGCTGACACCGCGCTCGATCATCGTCACTCCGTACAGCCGGTGCATCCGGCTCATGGTCACGGCATTGTGAGTGACGATCAGGTAGCGCGTGTCGGTCTCCGCGGTCATCCGCGCGAGCAGGTCGCAGAACCGCTCGACATTGGCATCGTCCAAGGGCGCATCGACCTCGTCCAGCACGCAGATCGGCGCCGGATTGGTCAGGAACAGCGCGAAGATCAGCGCCACCGCGGTCAGCGCCTGCTCACCGCCGGACAGCAGGGTCAGCGCGGCCAGGCGCTTGCCCGGGGGTTGCGCCATGATCTCCAGCCCCGCCTCAAGCGGGTCGTCGCTCTCGATCAGCTCCAGGTGCGCCTGCCCACCGTCGAACAGAGTGGTGAACAGGCTCCGGAAATGACGGTCGACCTGCTCGTAGGCTTCCAGCAGCCGCACCCGGCCCTCGCGGTTCAAGGCGCCGATCGAGCCGCGCAGCCGGTTGATCGCCTCCTGTAATTCATCTCGCTCCGCCGCCCCTCGGGTGCGGCTGTCGTCCAGCTCGGCCAGTTCCTGTTCAGCGACGAGATTGACCGGCCCGATCCGCTCGCGGTCCGCGGTCAGCCGCTCCAGCAACGCGGAGTCCTTGGCAGGTTCGGTGGGCTCGTCGGCCGCAAAGCCCAGCTTGCCGGGAAGAAGAGGCGGCGGACATTCGAACTTTTCCCCGCAGACGCTGCCATACTCGACCCGCCGGCTGACCTGCGCCTCGGCGCGGGCGTCGGCCCCAGCCCGGCGCTCGCGCGCTTCAGCCAGCGCCTCGCCCGCCGCGGACAGCGCCTGTCCAAGCTCGGCCAGCGCCCCTTCCGCCTCGCGCTCCGCGGCAAGGGTGGCGGCGATGAGGCCCTCGGCTCGGCAGCTCTCGGCCTCCAGCTCGGCGATGCCGCGGGCAAGCTCGTCGGGTTCCCGCGCAAGTCTCGCCTGCTCCGCGGCGAGCGCTTCGGTGCGCCCAGCGGCATCGGCCAAGGTCCTTGCCGCCGCCGCAGCCCGCTCGGTCCACGCCGCTTGCTCCCGGCCCGCCGCCGCGTGCCGCTCACGGTCCGCCGCGGCGGCGCGCGCCCGAGTCGCCGCTTCCGCACGGCATTCCGCGACCGCCTGGCCACGGTCCGCCGCAGCCTTGCGGGATGCGGCGATTCCGTCGGCGAGCAGGCTGGCGTCCGGCAACCCGGCAAGCGCGCCCTCCGCCTGAGCGACCGCCGCCGCCGCAGCCGTCACCACCGGATGCAACTCCGCACGGCGCTCCTCCAGCGCGGTCCTCTGCCCTTCCAGCCGATCGAGCAGGTTGGCGGCACTGTCCTCGGCGCGGGCCGCATCCCGCGCAAAGCGTTCGGCCATCACGATCGCCTCGCGAGCCGCCTCGCCTCGTACTCGTGCAGCATTCATGGTCGCGGCCGCGGCATCGCGTCGCTCCTCCGCTGCGCGCAACGCAGCCTCAAGGGCGGGGATGGCCGCTTCGATCTCCACCAGCCGGTTCCGCCGCAGCAATTGCTCCGCCGCCGCTGCGCCCGAACCTCGCGATACGAAACCGTCCCACCGCCGCAGCTTGCCGTCACGAGTCACCAGCCGTTGCCCGAGCGCCAGCGGCTGGCCCTGGTCGGCGTCCACCACCCCGATCTGGCGCAACCGGCGGTTCAGTTCGGGCGGCGCTTCGACGTGCTCGGACAGCGCCGCCAACCCAGTCGCAAGCGGGGGATCGTCCGCCCTCGCCTCGCTGCCCTCCCAGTAACGGTCGCCCGCGGTTGCAACCGGCGCGCCCAGATCATCTCCAAGCGCAGCCGCCAGGGCGCGCTCGAACCCTGCCGCCGCCCGCACCTGTCCGAGCACGCCGGTACCGTCTGACTTGGCCAGCGCCTGCGCCAGAGCGCTTCGTTCCGACCGGGCCGCAGCCAGCGCGGCCCTTGCCGTGGCGACCTCCGTCTCCGCAGTCTCACGTTCGCCCGCCGCTGCGCCGCGCGCCTGCTCCGCCTCTGCCAGCGCCGCTTCGGCCGTCACCTGCTCCCGTTGCGCCCGGCCCCGCCGCGCTGCCGCTTCTGCCATCGCCGAGCGTTCGGCGCGGCCATCGCCGAGCTGCTGCAACTGCTCGTCCAGCCGCCGCGCCTCGGCAACGGTGCGCGCCTGCTGCGCCCGCGACGCGGCAAGCGCAGCCTCGGCGACGCTGCGTTCGGCCTTCAGCGCAGCCTCGCGTGCCAGCAGCCCCGCCAGCGCCGCTTCCACCTCCCGCGACTTGGCCTCCGCTTCGCTCAGGCTGCGCGCGATCCGGGCGCCCTGCGCTTCCGAGTCCGCCAGCCGCGTTTCGATCGCCGAGCGCTCCGCCTCCAGTGCGGCCAGCGCCGCCAGGGCGTCCTCCCGCAGCGCCTGTTCGCGGGCCCGCTGCGCATCCAACTGATGGGCCGAGCGCTCCAGTTCGACCAGCCGCCGCCGGACACTGTCCAGCCGCGCCCGCCCGGTGGCAAGCCGGTGGGCCAGTGCCTGGCTGTCCTCCCGGGCCCGTGCTGCCGCCGCGCGCCGGTCGGCAACGTGGCTCGCCGCCGCGGCCTGGGCGTCCCGCGCCTGCGCGGCCTTGGCCTGGAGGGTCGCCACCTCCTCCCCCGCCGCCATCGCCTCGTCCGCGGCCGCCTTCGCCAGCCGATCCGCGTCGGCCCAGCGGCTGTACAGCAGCCGTCCCTCGGCGAGCCGGATCCGCTCGGTCAGCGCGCGATAGCGTTCCGCCGCGCGGGCCTGGCGCCGCAACATGCCGGCCCGTGCCTCCTGGTCCGTCAGGATTTCGTCCAGCCGCTGAAGGTTGGTTTCGGTCGCCCGGAGCTTGCTCTCCGCATCCTTGCGCCGGGCGTGGAGGCCGGCGATGCCCGCCGCTTCCTCCAGCATCTGCCGCCGCTCGACGGGCTTGGCGGCGATCACCGCCCCGATCCGCCCCTGGCTGACCAGCGCCGGCGAGTGCGCCCCCGTCGCCGCGTCCGCGAACAGCAGTGACACGTCCTTCTGCCGGACGTCGCGGCCGTCGATCCGGTAGGCGGAGCCGGCGCCGCGTTCGATGCGGCGGGTGACCTCGCTCTCGTCGCCCTTGCCGCCGTCCTCAAGCAGCATCGACACTTCGGCGAAGTCGCGCGGCGGACGGGTGGCGGTGCCGGCGAAGATCACGTCTTCCATGCCCCCGCCGCGAAGCGACTTGGGGCTGCCCTCGCCCATCACCCAGCGGATGGCTTCGAGCAGGTTGGACTTGCCGCAGCCGTTGGGGCCGACGATCCCCGTCAGCCCCGGCTCGATGCGCAGCTCCGCCGGCTCGACGAAGCTCTTGAAGCCGCTGAGTTTCAGCCGGCGGATGCGCAAGTCTGTCGTCCCCCCGGTACTCAGGCCCGGCTAGCTGCCGAGCGCTTCCTTGATCTTGGGCTCCAGCGAGGCCCAGTTCGCGGCATTCTCGACCAGCTTGCCGTTGATCACGAACGCCGGAGTTCCCGGAACGTTATACTGGCTGACGGCATCGCTCTGCATCTGCACCAGCCGATCGATCTCCGCCTGGTTGGCAAGACATTGCGAGCTCTTTGCCGACGGCACGCCCCGCTGGGCGGCCCATTCCTGCAGGTTGGCGAACTTGGCCATCGCCGCGAACTGCTGAGCCGGTTGCATCCCCTGCAATGCTGCAAGCTGCTCCTGCGGCACCGCCTGGTAGCGCTCGAACACCGCCTTCTGGTCAGCGAACAGGCCATCGGTCAGCGTGAAGAAGGTCGGCGACGCGCCGGCGCAGCGCGCGACCAGCGCCATGGTGATGTCCAGCGGGTCGCGCACGAAGTTGCGGAACTCGAACGACACGTTGCCGGCCTTCACGTATTGGTCGACCAATTTGGGCATGCCCGCCTCGGAGAATTCCGCGCAGTGGGAGCAGGTCATCGAGCCGAATTCCACCAGCTTCACCTTGGCATCGGGATTGCCCATCAGCACCCCGCCCTCGGGCGTCTGGGACACCGTCTTGCTCCAGTCGCCCCCGTTGGGCGCGGCCACCGGCGCAACATTGGGCGCACCGGTCGAGGTGGCATTGCCACCTTCCGCGTTGCAGGCGCCAAGCGCCACGATCAGGGTCGCGGCAGCGGCCAGAGAGAGTTTGGTCATTGTGAAGATTACTCCGGTCGGTTGATCGGGTTGGGAAGAATTGGACCTCGCTCGACCAGCGGCGGCCCCTTGCTCGCGGCCAGGCTGGACGCGAGCGATTCGAGGCAGGCGCGGAGGCCCGGATCGGCGATTGCGCGCAGACCCTCGCCTAGTTCGGTCGGCACTGGAACCGGCTCGGGCCGAGCCGGGCGCGGCCTGCTCTTGGCCGCAGCGCCCCGGCGAAAGGCGATCTTCGCCACCGCCTGGTAGCCGAAGAAGCGATTGACCCGCTCGGTGATGGTCGGCGCCAGATGCTGCAGCAGTGGCGCATGCGCGCCTTCGACCAGCAGGGTCAGCGTACCGCCAACCTTGCGCCCGGCCGGAAAGCGGATCGATTCGGGCGTCGACACCCGGGCGTAGCGCTCACCAACGATCTCGGTCCACCGGCTGACGATCGCGCCCTGGACGAAGCCGAACCGCTTGAACGACAGCCCGGCGATGTCGCCGACCATCTCGCCGGCGGAGCGGACCCGGTTTTGGCGCTTGGGCTCTTGAGCGGCTGGCTTCTGCTTCGACATTGCGGCGGGTCATGCCATAGGCGCCCCATGAACGCCAATGCGGCAAATCGCCTGCTGGACCATTATCGAGCCAATGCACGGCAGCTGCCGTGGCGCTCGCCGCCCGGCAGCCAGCCGCCGGAGCCCTATCGCGTGTGGCTGTCGGAAGTGATGCTGCAGCAGACCACGGTTGCCGCAGTCACTCCCCGCTTCGAGCGTTTCGTACAGCGCTGGCCGACCGCCGGCGCGCTGGCCGCCGCGGCGGACGAGGACATCCTCGCCGAGTGGGCCGGCCTTGGCTATTACGCCCGTGCCCGCAACCTGATTGCCTGCGCCCGGCAAGTCGCGGCGTTAGGCGGCTTTCCGGAAACAGAGGACGAGCTTCGCAAGCTGCCCGGCGTCGGCGCGTACACCGCAGCCGCCATCGCCGCGATCGCCTTCGATCGGCGCGCGGTGGTGATCGACACCAATGTCGAGCGGGTCGTGGCCCGCCTGCATGCGCTGAAGGACAAGACCGAGGTCGCGCCACGCGCCGACGCACTGACGCCGCTCAGCGGCTGCGGCGACTTCGCGCAGGCGATGATGGATCTCGGCGCCACCATCTGCCGCCCCAAGGCGCCGCAGTGTGGTATCTGCCCCCTTCGCGCCGACTGTCGCGCCGCGCAACTCAGCTGCCCCGAAGCGTTCCCGGCGAAGGCGGAAAAGCGCGTCCGTCCGCTCCGTTTCGGAGTCGCTTACTGGTGCCGCCAGGATGACTACATCCGCCTCGTCCGCCGCGATCCCAAGGGGATGCTTGGCGGCATGGCGGCACTTCCGGGCGGCGAATGGGCCGGCGAAAGGCGGCGAGTGAATGCCATCGCCGTGATCCGCCACGACTTCACCCATTTCTCGCTCCAGCTTGAGGTCGTCGCCGCGGAAGACTCGGAGCCCGATGGCTGGTGGCAGCCGCTCGCCACGCTTGAGAAGGCCGGCCTGCCGACGCTGTACCGCAAGGCCGTCGCCGCCGCCCTGCAGGCCGAGCAGGAGCCGCGGATTGCCGCCTGAACCTTTCTTCAGCGGCAACGGCATCGACCGCGCCGATCTGCTCCGCGCCGATCCGCAGGCAATCGCGGATCTGGCCGCTCGGGCCGACGCCCGTGCCATCGTGTGGGTGGACGGGCTGCCGCAACTGGACCCGGCGGGCCGGCTGCAGTGGCGCGCGCCTTCCGACGATCCGCTGTTCCTCGGCCTCGATGACGGCGGTCCCTGCTTTTCGACTGTCCCGGCCGCGCCGCATGACTATCGCACGCAGTTCGCTGCCCTTGGCCTGCTCCACCCCGACGACGCACCCTTGTTCGCCGCCGCGCTCAGCCTCGGCAACTGGCACCGCCGCCATCGCTTCTGCGCCAATTGCGGCGCCTCTACCGCTCTCGTGCGCGGCGGCTGGTCGCGGCGCTGCGGTGCCTGCGGAGCGGAACATTTCCCGCGGGTCGATCCAGTTGTGATCATGCTCGCGGAGCATGACGGGCGCCTGCTCCTTGGCCGCCAGCCGCAGTACCCGCCCGGCCGCTATTCCGCGCTCGCCGGCTTCGTCGAGGTGGGCGAGACGCTGGAAGCGGCCGTCGCGCGGGAGTTGCACGAGGAAGCCGGGATCGCCGTCACGCACGTCCGCTATGTCGCCAGCCAGCCCTGGCCTTTCCCGTCGTCGCTGATGATCGGCTGCACTGCCCATGCGGTAGGCGACGAGCTGACGATCGATCGCACCGAGCTGGACGATGCCCGCTGGTTCACCCGGGCCGAGGTTGCCGCGGCACTGTCGGGCGACGCCGATCCGGCCTTCCTGCCGCCCCCACCATTCGCCATCGCGCACAGCCTGATCCGGCACTGGCTCGATGCTTGAAGAACACCCGCCTCCTCTTTAAAGGAGCGCCAGCTTTCCACCTTTTGTCCGGACATCCAACTCCATGAACGATCGCCACAACACCACCGCGGGATGGGTTCTGTTCGCCGGCATCGTCGCGCTCGGCGGGACTCTTGTCGCGGCCGAGGTGTTCCGCGGCGAGCGTCCGGAGAAGATGGGCTATCCGATCGAGGGCGTTGAGGCCGAAGGCGAAGGTGGGGAGGCAGAACAGCCGATCGAATTCTATCTCGCCAGTGCCGACCCGGCCAAGGGCGCCGACGTGTTCAAGAAGTGCCAGGCCTGCCACACCGTGGAGCAAGGCCAGCCGAACGGGCTCGGACCGAACCTCTACGCCACCATGGGCAAGCCGCACGGCCATGTTCCCGGCTTCGCCTATTCCCCAGCCCTCAAGGGCGTTCCGGGAAGCTGGGACTGGAATTCCATGAGCGAGTGGCTGGCCAATCCGAAGAAATATGCGCCGGGCACCAAGATGACCTTCGCCGGCCTGTCCAATCCGCAGGACCGGGCCAACGTGATCGCTTTCCTCAACAGCAAGAGCCCGTCGCCGCTGCCGCTGCCGGCCGCGCCTGCCGCCGGTGCAGCCGCCGCAACCGCTTCCACGCCAGGCGCCCCCGGAGACAAGTCGGCGGCCGAAGCCGACGATGCGGGCGCTCAGAAGGCGGAGAACGAACCGGTCCTGACCGAGCAGGAGGCTCAAAAGGGCGGCCGCGCCAACATCGGCGGCGAAGGCGCTCCAAAGGTCACCGCGCCCGGCACCACGGCAGCGCCCGCACCGAAACAGTAAGGCGGGCCGGGCGGTGAGCAGCGCAGACGCCGCCATCGCCGAGTTCATCGCCGGACTGGAACCGGAGCGCGGCGCCTTGCTCGCCCAGGTCCGGGCGATCGTGAACCAGGCGCTTCCCGACGGTTATCGGGAATCGTTCGCCCCCCGCATGATCACCTGGAGCATTCCGCTCGAAACATACCCCGACACCTACAACAAGCAGCCGCTGGCGCTCGCCGCGCTGGCCGCGCAAAAGAATCACAACGCGCTCTACCTGATGGGGCTTTATCTCTCGCCGCAGCGGAGCCGGGCGTTTGAGCAGGCCTACGCCGCCGCTGGCAAGCGGCTCGACATGGGCAAGAGCTGCCTCCGCTTCAAACGCCGCGAAGACCTATGCGAGGCCGCAATCCGCGACGCCATCGCCGCAGTTCCGGTCGACACCTACATCCGCGATTACGAGGCGACGCGAAGGCGGTGATCCTCTTCATAGTAACGGCACACGGTTGCCCAGCCTTCCTCGGCCGTTTCGCACCAGGTGATGAGGTCCAGGTCGCGCTCGGAGATCACGCCCTCCTCGACCAGCGCCTCGAAGTTCACCACCCGGTTCCAGAACTCCCGTCCGTACAGCAGGATCGGCAGCGGCCGGACCTTGCCGGTCTGGATCAGGGTCAAGAGCTCGAACATCTCGTCGAACGTGCCGAACCCGCCCGGGAACACCGCCACCGCCCTCGCGCGCAGCAGGAAGTGCATCTTGCGAAGCGCGAAATAGTGGAACTGGAAGCTTAGCGACGGAGTGACATAAGGGTTGGGCAATTGCTCGTGCGGAAGCACGATGTTGAGGCCGATCGAATCCACGCCCTCGTCGCACGCCCCGCGGTTGGCCGCCTCCATGAACGACGGCCCGCCGCCGGAGCAGACCACGAAATGGCGGCGCCCTTCGTCGTCGCGATCCACGCGGCTGGCAATTCGCGCCAATTCACGCGCCACATCATAGTAGCGCGACTTGGCCTTCAGCCGCTCCGCGATCAGCCGCTGCTTGTCGGTCTGCGCGGCTGCAAGCAACGCATCGGCCTTGGCCGGTTCGGGCACCCGCGCGGAGCCGTAGAAGACGAAGGTCGAACCGATCTTCTGCTCGTCCAGCAGCAGTTCGGGCTTCAGCAGCTCGAGCTGGAAGCGTACCGGGCGCAGGTCCTCGCGGAGCAGGAACTCATTGTCCTGGAAGGCCAGCTTGTAGGCGGGATCCTCGGTCTGCGGCGACGACGGGATGTGCTTGGCGGCTTCCGCGTCGACCTTGGACGACGGGAAAATGCGCTCGGGAGGAACTGGATCGGTCATAAGGGGGAGCGGCTTAGCGGCAGCCGCTCCCCCCGACCAGCCCCTTACCCTTGCGGCCTCAGGCGGCGGGTGCATCCGGGTCACTCCGGCGACCCCAATCGATCCGTCGGGTTGCGTACATCACCCCGGCCAGCGCGACGAACAGGAGAAGCGATCCGATCAGCAGCGAAAAGGCTTCCAGGCTGAGCAGGATATAGAGCACCGCATAAAGCCCGATCAGCAGGCCTCCGATCGCGTAAGCGCGTCGCCAGCTCTTGAGGATCGCCGCCCCATAGGCGGTGTTGAGCCCCGCGATCGCTCCCGCCGCGACCACATAAGCCGCGGCGAAGCCGATCACCTCCGCCAAGGCCAGCAGCAGCACGAAGAACAGCACCAGCGCCGCGCCCATCAGCAGATATTCGACCGGCGACACCCGCACCCCGCCGATCACGTCGAACATCAGCAGCGCAAGAAAGGTGAAGCCGACGAACAGGAAGCCGTACTTCACCGACCGGTTGACCCGCGAGTAGAGGTCGACCGGCTGGATCAGGCTGATCTCCGCCGTCTGGACGGGGCCCCGGTCAGCCATAGCCGGCGGTGGTGGCGGTTCGGTGCGAGTGCTCGGCGGGGGAGGCTCACTGACTGCGCCGGGCGTACCGGTAGTGACCAGCGCCCGTCCGAGCGCGAGGTTGCCTATGCGGTAGGAGGCGCTGAACCCCTTCTCGTCCACGCGCCGCGTGGCCGGCAGGAACGACCCGCCGAACGACGGGTGCGGCCACCGCGAGGTCACCGTCCAGCGCGTGTCGCCCGCCTGCGGTGCAAGCCCGAGCGCGCCGTTGCCGCGGAAATCATAAGCGAAAGACACCGGGATTGCCCCGCCCGCGAGCTGTGCGGAGTCGAGAAAGGCGAAGAAGCCGCGTCCGCCGTTGCTCCCGCCGCCCGGCTGCAGCCGCAACGGCCGGCCGAACGCGGTCACTCGCGGATTGGCGCCAAGCCCGCGCGGATCGCTCAGCGAGAAGCGCAGCTCCGCCCGGTCGAGCTGCAGGTCGGCCTGGGTCAGCCCAAAACGCTCGAGGTCCGGCGGAAGCGCGAACCGGGCCTGTCCGCTGACCCGCGAGTCGTAGACGACCGCTTCGTAGATCGACCGCTGGCGGCGTTCGGGGCTGATCGCGGTGGTCAGTTGGACGACTTCGGGAGCCAGCGTCAGCTCTCGGATGACGTCGCGGCTGCGGGTCACGCTTTGCCCGTTCTCGATCACCGTTTCGCTCGCCGTCGCCCGGTAGGGGATGGCGAGCACTGGCCCGGCAATCGCCTGCGGCCCGCCCCAACCGGCGGTGATCGACGCCTGCGCCTGCCGGGACTGCGATTCGCGGTCGTAGACCAGGAACCAGACCATGAAGATCGGGATCGCCAGCGCCGCGCCGATCAGGATGGTGATGAGAAGCTTGAAAGCAGGCGTTCGTTCGCCGTCGATCCGGATCACAGGCAGTCCTCACTTGCGTTGCACATGCCGGGAGGCCTGACAGTGCAGGCGCGCCCGGTCATGAGCAAGCGATGAGGAGTTGCTGAGCAGTCGCTCAGTACACCCGTGCCTTGGGCTTGATGTACTGGACGTCCTCGGTGAGCGTATATTCGTGGACAGGGCGGTAATCGATCCGCACGTTGCCGCCTTCACCGCCCCAGCCGTCCGCCCAGGCGACAGTGTGCTTCATCCAGCCGGCATCGTCGCGGTTGGGATAGTCCTCATGCATGTGCGCGCCGCGGCTTTCCTTGCGGTTGGCCGCGCAGTGCATCGTCACCACCGCCTGGCTGAGCATGTTGTCTAGCTCCAGCGTTTCCACCAGATCGGTGTTCCAGATCAGACTGCGGTCCGTGACCTTCACGTCCGCCATGCGCTTGTAGACCGCGTCGATCTTGCCGACCCCCTCGGCGAGGCTGCGCTCGGTGCGGAACACGGCACAGTCGGCCTGCATCGTCTTCTGCATCGCGAGCCGGATCTCGGATGTCGAGCTGCCGCCGTCGGCATGGCGGAAGCGGTCGAGCCGCTGGAGCGACAGGTCGGCCGAGCCTTCCGGCAGCGCCGGCTGGGCGGCGCCTGCCTTCACTACTTCGCCCAGGCGATGGCCCGCGGCACGGCCGAACACGACAAGGTCGATCAGGCTGTTGGAGCCGAGGCGGTTGGCGCCATGCACCGAAACGCAGGCGGCTTCGCCGACCGCGAACAGGCCGGGCACCACCGCGTCCGGATTGCCGTCGCGCAGCGTCACCACTTCGCCATGATAGTTCGTCGGGATGCCGCCCATGTTGTAGTGGACGGTCGGGGTGACCGGGATCGGCTCGCGGGTCAGGTCGACGCCGGCGAAGATCTTCGCGGTCTCGGTGATGCCCGGGAGCCGCTCGGCCAGGATCTTCGGGTCGATATGGTCGAGGTGAAGGAAGATGTGGTCGCCTTCCTTGCCGACACCCCGTCCTTCGCGGATCTCCATCGCCATCGAGCGCGACACGACGTCGCGGCTGGCCAGATCCTTGGCGCTCGGTGCGTAACGCTCCATGAAGCGCTCGCCGGCCGAGTTGGTGAGGTACCCGCCCTCGCCGCGCGCGCCTTCGGTGATCAGCACGCCCGCGCCGTAGATGCCGGTCGGGTGGAACTGGACGAACTCCATGTCCTGCAGCGGCAGGCCGGCACGAAGCACCATCGCATTGCCGTCGCCGGTGCAGGTATGCGCCGACGTCGCCGAGAAATAGCAGCGCCCATAGCCGCCGGTCGCAAGGACCACCGCCTGCGCCCGGAAGCGATGGATCGAACCATCGTCCATGCACAGCGCAACCACGCCGCGGCATTCGCCATCAACCATGATCAGGTCGAGCGCGAAATACTCCACGAAGAAGTCGGCGTCGTAGCGCAGACTCTGCTGGTACAGCGTATGGAGCATCGCATGGCCAGTCCGGTCGGCGGCGGCGCAGGTGCGCTGGGCGGCCGGGCCCTCGCCCATGTTCTGGGTCATGCCCCCGAACGCGCGCTGGTAGATGCGACCGTCGTCGGTGCGGCTGAACGGCATGCCGTAATGCTCAAGCTCGTAGACCGCCGCCGGAGCTTCGCGGGTCAGATATTCGATCGCGTCCTGGTCGCCGAGCCAGTCGGAGCCCTTGACCGTATCGTACATGTGCCAGGTCCAGTGGTCCGGGCCCATGTTGCCGAGGCTGGCTGCGATTCCGCCCTGCGCCGCGACCGTGTGACTGCGGGTCGGGAAGACCTTGGTGATGCAGGCGGTCTTCAGGCCCTTTTCGGCCGAACCCATGGTTGCGCGGAGGCCCGCGCCGCCGGCGCCGACGACCACCACGTCGTAGACATGATCGATGATCTGGTAGGTTGTCGAACGCATCAGGATTGAGCTCCGAAGGCGATCCGGGCCAGCGCGAACAGCGCCAGCGCACCGACGCCGACATGCAGGAACAGGCTGACGATGTGCCACATCATGCGACCGCCCTCGTCACCCTGGTAGTCGTCGATCACCACCTTCACCCCTTCGAGGCTGTGCTCGAACGAGAGGTAGACGAACAGGGCCATGGGAACGAACCCGAACGGCGAGCGCAGCCATTCGACGATCGTCCCCTGGCGCAGGTCGGGCAGCAGGACCAGCGAGACCAGGAACCAGGTCCCGAGCAGCAGAAGCGCCGCCGCCGACACGCGCTCGCGGATCCAGTGGTCGCCGCCATGGTGGGCGGAGCCGAGACCCTTGACCTTACCCAGCGCCGTCTTGCCGTCCGGCACGTTGTAGCGGTCGTGGCCGCCGATGTCCTTGGGACCGGTCATTTCGCGTCGCTCAGCAGCAGATAGGCCCACAGGCCTGCGGTCAGGAGGGCGGAGCCGACGATGGTCGCGATCGCCATCGACTTGTTGGTCTTGAGTTCGAAGCCCGCGCCCACGTCCATGATCAGGTGGCGGATGCCGGACAGGGTATGCTGGAAGAACGCCCAGGTCAGGCCAATCAGGACCAGCAACCCAAGCGGATGGCCGGCCGCCGAGGCGAAATCGTCATAGCCTGCGCTCGGCCCGGACAGGGCCAGCAGCCACCAGGTCAGCAGCGCCAGCCCGGCGATCGACAGCGCCATTCCGGTCGCGCGGTGAAGGATCGAGACCAGCATGTGCGGCCCCCATCGCCAGATGGTGAGATGCGGCGACAGCGGCCGTGAAGTGTTGCGAGCCATGCAGGTTTCCGATGCGCGTTCGATTGCTGACGCCGATTAGGCCGCAGCCTCCGATTGGGCAAGGCACGACACTCGGCTTCTCCCTAACTCCCTTTTAACCACTTGGCTGCGATAGCCGCCTCACGAACTTTGGCTTGAAGAGGATGACATGGCGGCAGGACAGGGCGGGACGCAGAGCTACGATCTGGAGCGGGGTCTGGCGCTGTACGACACCAGTGGCGACCTGCCCCAGCGTTCGGCCGACCTGTGGCGGCTGATCGGCAAGGCCGAGATGGAGATCGCGCGTGAATTCTGGCGGCGATATCGGCGTTCGCCGGAGGTCCGCGAGTCCATTCCCGACGAGCAGCTGGAAAAGCTGAGCGCACGCATCCTGCCTTACCTGCGCGACAAGTTCACCCGCGTCGGGAGCCCGGAGTGGGTCAATACGGCCCGGACCTATGTCGAGGACGCGCTCGCCGCCAAGGTCAGCCTTTCAACCCTTCTGTCCGGTCTGGCCGCGGAGACCGAGGCCGCGTTCCGCGCCATCCGGGAGATCGTCGCCGATGCCGACGCGATCCCACCGCTGTGCCGCACCCTCAGCGAAGTCGAAGCGCTGGAGATCGACGTCTTCGTTCACCATGCGGTCGCCTTCACCAGCACCCAGCTCGACCATCGCCAGGCCGAGCAGGCGGGCGAGTTCAATCGCAAGGTGCTGAGCGTCGTCTCGCGCTGCACCGGCGAAAGCGACCAGCTCCGCACCCAGGCCGCCGCAACGTCGCAAAGCGCCCGCGGGATGCTGGGCAAGACCAGCGAAGTCGCCGCCGCCGCCGAACAGTCCGCCGTCGCGATGCGTGAAGCCGCCCAGACCGCCGCCGGCCTGATTCGCGCCATCGAGGACGCCCGCTCCGAAGTCGAGGTGGCCGCCGACGTCGCCACCCGCGCCGGCGACCAGGCGTGCAAGGCGGTGCAGGTCAGCGAAGCCCTGTCCGGCCACGTCGAGGCGATTGAGTCGATCCTCAGCCTGATCCGCGACATCGCCGCCCAGACCAACCTCCTCGCCCTCAACGCCACTATCGAGGCGGCGCGCGCGGGCGATGCCGGCCGCGGCTTCGCCGTCGTCGCGCAGGAGGTGAAGAGCCTCGCTTCGCAGACCGCCCGCGCCACCGACGACATCACCGCCAAGATCACCGCCATCCAGCAGGCCACCCGCCAGACGGTCGACGCCAACGGCTCGATCCAGACCACCGTCGAGGAAGTGCAGACCAGCGCGGACCGCATCCGCCAGGCGATGGAGCTCCAGGCACAGACCGTCACCATGATCACCGCCGCCGTCGATGAAACAGCGCTCGCCGCCGACTCGATGAGTTCGACCATCGCCGCGATCCGCTCCGACACCGAGAATGTCGCCCGGGACATCGACCAGGTCGAGCAGGGCTTCGGACGATTCTCCGAACAGATCAGCGACTTCCGCACCGCGACCAGCGAGTTCGTGTCGAGGTTCGCGGCGTAACCAGCTCCTCCCCCGCAGTGGCTTTCGCCACTCTGGGGGAGCAGCTAGAGCGTGGACATGAATATCCTCCTCACCGGCGCCAGCCGCGGCATCGGCGCCGCTGCCCGATCCGCGCTCGAATCCTCCGGCCACCGCGTCGCCGGCCAGTCGACCAAGGGTGACGCCACCCTCCTCGCCGCCGACTTCAGCGACCCCGCAGCACCCCGCCAGCTGTGGGACGCAGCACTTGACCAACTCGGTCAGATCGACGTGCTCATCAACAATGCCGGCGTGTTCGAGCCGTTCGACCTGACCGGCAGCGACGACGACTGGCACGCCGCCTGGGCGCGCACCATGACCGTCAACCTCCAGTCCGCCGCCGACCTCAGCCGCCTCGCCATTCAACACTGGCAGCAGCGCAAGTCCGGCGGCCGGATCGTCAACGTCGCCAGCCGCGCCGCATATCGCGGCGACTCCCCCGCGCACTGGCATTATGCGGCGTCCAAGGGCGGCATGGTCGCGATGACCAAGTCGATCGCCCGCGGCTATGCGGCGGAAGGCATCCTCGCCTTCGCGGTCACGCCCGGATTCACGGTGACCGAAATGACCGAAGATTATCTCGCCAGCCGCGGCGGCGAGAAGATTCTCGCGGACATCCCGCTCGGCCGTGTCGCCAGCGCGGCCGAAGTTGGCGAGACCATCCGCTGGCTGGCGACCGACGCGCCTCCTTCCGCGACCGGCGCGGTGATCGACGTCAACGGCGCCAGCTATGTCCGCTAGCCTCGCCCTTCTCGCACTCGCCGCGCAGCAGATCACGGTCCCGCTCGGCAAGGCCCCGCCAAAGGTTGAACTTCCCCGCGCTCCCATCGAGCGCTCCGGCCCGCAATGGGCCAGAACCTGCGGCGACTCGACCGACTGGAACAAGCCCGCTCCACCAGTCCGCATTCACGCCAACACCTATCTGGTCGGCACCTGCGGCATTTCCGCCATTCTGGTCACCGGCAGCGACGGCCACGTCCTGATCGACTCCGGCACCGAGAACGGCGCCGAGCTGGTCGCCGCCAACGTCCGCGCCCTCGGCTTCCGTCTCCGCGACGTGAAATATCTGCTGCACAGCCACGAGCATGTGGACCATGTCGGTGGAATTGCCCGGCTGGTCCAGCTCACCGGCGCCACCCTGGTCGCCTCGCCCGTGGCCGCCAAGGTCTTCGCAACCGGCGCCGCCACTCCCGACGACCCGCAGGCGGGAATGTTCAAGCCGTTTCCCGCCGCTCAGGCCGGCCGCATCGTCAAGGACGGAGACACGGTCCGCCTGGGCAACCTCATGCTCACGGCCCTGGCCACTCCGGGACACACCGCCGGAGCGCTCAGCTGGCGCTGGGAAAGCTGCGATGGCGGGGTCTGCCGGACCATGGTCTATGCCGACAGCCTGTCCCCGGTCAGCCGCGACGATTATCGCTTCAGCGACTACCCCCCTTACCTTGCCGCCTACCGGGGTTCCATCGCCAAGGTCGCCGCGAGCCGCTGCGAAATCCTCCTCACCCCGCACCCCTCCGCCAGCGCCATGAAGGAGCGAATGGCCGGCCAGCAGCCGTTGTTCGACCCCGAAGGCTGCAGGAACTATGCGGCCGCCAAGGCCAAGCAACTCGATGAGCGGCTGGCAAAGGAGGCGGGCAGGTGAGCTACCGCGTAACCCTCGCCTGCACCCGCGCCCAGGCCGAAGCACTTCCCGACGCGGACGACTCGTTCGCGGAGCGCGAGAGCCCGCCCGTTCTGGTTGCCGACGAACCCGACCCGGCCAGGCCCGACGACTGGCTGATCCACGCCTATTTTGAAGCGGAGCCGACGGCCGACGACCTCGCCCTCCTGCGCCGCCTCGCCAGCGGCGAGCCTCACACCGAGCGCCTGGGCGAAGACGATTGGGTCACCCGCAGCCAGTCCGGCCTCGAGCCGATCCGCGCGGGCCGCTTCTTCGTTCACACCCCGACCCATGCGCCGGCCGAGGAAGCGATCAATTTCGAGATCGACGCCGGCCTCGCCTTCGGCACCGGACAGCACGCCACCACCGCCGGCTGCCTCGAAGCGCTCGATCGGCTTGAGCGCGAGGGCAACAGCTTCGGCAACATCGCCGACATCGGCACCGGCACCGGCCTCCTCGCCTTCGCCGCCATGGCGCTTTGGCCTCGAGCCAAGTCCGTCGCCACCGACATCGATCCCGTCAGCATCGACGTCACCCGCGACAATGCCGCCATCAACGGCGTGAAGCTGGGACACGGCGCGGGCGAGCTCCTCCTCGCCGTCGCCGACGGCATGGACCACCCTCTCCTCACCGCCCGAGCCCCCTACGACCTCCTCATCGCCAACATCCTCGCAGGGCCGCTGATCGAGCTTGCGGAGTCGTTCGTGAAAGCTCTGGCTCCGATCGGCACACTGGTCCTCGCCGGCCTGCTCGACACGCAGGCAAAGGCGGTCGCCGAGGCCTACACGACCCGCGGCCTCACCCTCGTCGAGCGCGGCCCAGGCGAATGGCCGGTGCTGGTCCTGCGAGCGTAGGCTAAGAACCTCTTTGCCGCACGCAGCGCGGTGGGGAGAGGGACCGCTCGGCAAAGCCGAGTGGTCCACGCGCCAGTATCCTCTCGCCGCAATCAGCACCCACCTTGAGCGGTTCGGCCCCTCCACCGCCCATCCTGAAGGCTGAGCGGTCCCCTTCCCCACTCCGCTCTGCGGAGCAGGGAAGGTTCTAGCAACGTCCGCTTTCGACCCATTCCTGCCGTTAGCGGCGTAGTGGCAGCTTTCGACCCAAAGCAGACACTCGGCCAGCAATCATGTTAACCAGTGTAGCGGAGGTGCTCCGATGATGAACCGCTGCTCGCCGCTTCTATTTGCTATCGCCGCACTGCTCTGCGGGGCACCGGTCATTGCTCAACCGCATCAGGAGCCGACCGCTGCGGGTGCAAGCAAACCGCTCGTCCTTCAGCCCGGTGATGGCGAGCCGCGGATGCGGCGTCCGCCGCCGTCGTCGCTTTCCACACTGGCCGCTCCGTTCCTCATCAAGGTGGATGAGCAGAACGGCGGAGCCAAGGACTTCGTCATCTTCACAGAGGACGTGCCCGTCGGCCAGACCATCTCACCACACCGACATCCGCACTCCGAGGAGATCCTCTTCATTCATGCCGGGACGGGCACGGCGTGGCTGGACGGGAAGCAAGCCAAAGTTGGCCCCGGCACCATCATCTTCATGCCACCCCACACAGGCGTGCGCCTGACCAATGACGGCAAGCAGCCTATATCGCTGATGGCGATCTTCTCACGTCCGGGCTTCGACAAATACCAGCGGGACATATCTGTGCCAGCCGGCCAGCCAGCCAAGCCGCTCACGGTCGAGGAGCTGACAGCCATCCGGGCGAAACACACCGACTCAGTTCTCTACGACCCCCTACCGTCGAAGGCCCGCTAACGTCCGCTTTCCACCCAAAGCAGACATTCGTTGAACAATAGGATTTGGCCTGCTCCAGTCGCCCTAGCGGCCTGCCGCCCGGCTCTTTGAAATCGACAACACCCGCTCGGCTCAATAAGCGACAACCCCGCTCGCAGCGCGCAAATGGCGGTTTTTCGCCGCCGTCACCGTGAACATTGTGAACATTCGCCGGCGGCCACCCTCGGGTTCCGATCGGTCACGCCTCGGCGACGATCCGCGCCCAATCCTCCTCGCCGATCACCCGAACACCAAGTTCCTCGGCCTTCTTGAGCTTGGACCCGGCCCCCGGCCCTGCGACTACCAGATCCGTCTTGGCACTGACCGATCCCGCCGCGCGTGCGCCAAGCCGCTCCGCTTGCGCCTTGGCCTCGTCGCGGCTCATGGTCTGGAGGCTCCCGGTGAAGACGATCGTCTTGCCGGTCCACTCCGTCTCCCGGGCGGTGCTGACGAAGGCCGCTGGCTGCGCGACGGCAAGCAGGTCCGCCAGCTCCTCGCGATTGTGCGGCTCGTGGAAGAAGTCGTGCAGGGCCTCGGCGACCACCGGGCCGACGCCCTCGACCGCGGACAGTTCGGCTTGAGCATTCCCGCCTGTCGCCGCCGCTTCCAGCGCCTGGATTGTCCCGAAGCACTTCATCAAGTCGCGGGCGGTAACGATGCCGACGTGGCGAATGCCGAGCCCAAACAGCAGCCTGGCCGGGTCGAACCCCTTCTTCGCCTGAATCGCGGCGAGGAGATTGTCGACGCTCTTCTCCTTCCACCCCTCGCGGCCGAGCAGATCGGAGCGATGCTGGGCCAACCGCCAGATGTCCGCCGGACCCTGCAGCCAGCCGAGGCCCAGGAACTCGGCAATCGTCTTCTCGCCCAGCCCCTCGATGTCCATCGCCCCTCGGCTGACGAAGTGCCGCAGCCGCTCGAACCGCTGCGCCGGGCAGATCAGGCCGCCGGTGCAGCGGACGTCGACCTCGCCCTCCTCGGCCACCGCTTCGGACCCGCATTGCGGGCAGTGATCGGGGAATAGGTAGGGTTCGCGCGGCTCCTCCCGCGTCAGATTTTCGACCACCTGGGGGATGACGTCGCCGGCCCGCTGCACCCGCACCCGGTCGCCCTCGCGCAAACCCAACCGGGTGATCTCGTCGCGGTTGTGCAGCGTCACATTGGAGACGATCACGCCACCGACGCCCACCGGGGTCAGCCGCCCGACCGGGGTCAGCTTGCCGGTGCGGCCGACCTGGATCTCGATCTTTTCCAGCCTGGTCTCGGCTTGCTCCGCCGGAAACTTGTGCGCCAGCGCCCACCGTGGCGCCCGGGCGACCTGCCCCAACCGCTCCTGCCAATCGAGCCGGTCGACCTTGTAGACAACCCCGTCGATGTCGAATGGCAGGTCGGCGCGGGCATGCTCGATCGCGGCATAATGCTCGAGAGCCTCTTCCACGCTCTCGCAGCGGCGGAACAGCCGTTCGACGGGAAAGCCGAGCGCCCGGAGCCGGTCTACCGCCTCGTGCTGGGTTCCGGCGAGCGGCTCGCTGATCTCGCCCCACCCATGGGCCAGGAAGCGCAGCGGCCGCGCCGCAGTGACGTCCGGGTCCTTTTGCCGGAGCGACCCCGCCGCGGAATTGCGCGGATTGGCGAACACCTTCCCCCCACTCGCCTGCTGCCGCTCGTTCAGTGCGGCGAAGTCCGCCTTGGACATGTACACCTCGCCGCGCACCTCAAGGATGCGGGGTGCGCCGGTCAGCTCCTGCGGCACATCCCCGATGGTCCGAACATTCGCGGTCACGTCCTCGCCGATCGTTCCGTCGCCCCGGGTCGCGGCCAGCACAAGCGCGCCGCCCTCGTACCGCAGCGAGCAACTCAGCCCGTCGATCTTCGGCTCGGCGGTCAGCGCTACCGGCTCATCCCCTGCCAGATTGAGGAAACGCCGCACCCGGGCGACGAACTCCCGCACCTCCTCGGCCGAAAAGCCATTCTCCAGGCTGAGCATCGGCCGCGCGTGCGTGACCTTGGCGAGTGCTGACGAAGGCGCCGCGCCGACTACCGTGGACGGCGAGTCCGCGCGGACCAGATGGGGGAAGCGCGCCTCCAGCTCGGCATTCTCGCGGACCAGCGCGTCATAGTCGGCGTCGCTGATCTCCGGCGCGTCACGGTCGTGGTAGAGCCGGTTGTGGCGCGCAATCTCCCGCGCCAGCCGCATCAGGCGATTGGCGGCCTCCGCTTCGCTCAGGTCCTGTGTCGCCACCTCAGCCGAACAGCTCGTCCAGGAACAGCTCCAGCGAAGCCCAGCTGCGCCGCGCAGCCGCCGCCTGATATTCGACGCCCTCGATCCCGATCTCATGCGCCTTGGGATTGGTGAAGCCATGGCCTGTGTGGCCATAGGCATGGATCTGCCAGTCGCAGCCTGCCTCCGTCAGCTCCTTGCCGAGTGCAACCACGGCGTCCGGCGGCACCATCGGGTCGTCCCAGCCGTGGTAGGCCGCGACTTTCGCCTTGATCGGTCGCGGAGCGAGGCCCGGCGGATCGAACAGGCCGTGGAAGCTGGCCACGCCTGCCACGTCCGCGCCGCTCCGGGCGAGATCGAGCACGCACAGCCCGCCGAAGCAGAAGCCGATGGCGGCGATCCGGCTCGCGTCCACACCTTGTTGCTGCCGCGCGGATTCGACCACCGCCAACATCCGGTCGCGTAGCGCTTCGCGGTCGCCCTTCAGCCGTCCCATCTCACCGAACATCGTGTCGCGCGGCGCGTCCCGGAACGCCTTGCCGAACAGGTCGGCGATGAATGCGTGGTAGCCGCCTTCGTTCAGCCGGCGGGCAAAGCCGCGCTCCAGGTCGGTGACGCCCATCACCGTCGGCACCACCACTACCGTGGCCCGCGCCTCGCCGGCTGTCGGCACGAACACATGCTCCAGCGCTTCGCCCCGGAACTCCTGTGAAATCCCCTGTTCGCTCATGCTGCCTCCAATAGCCGCGCGGCCTGCGCCCGCGCTTCGTCCGTCACTGCCGCGCCCGACAGCATTCGTGCAATCTCTTCGCGGCGCTCGTCGGTGCCCAGCTTGCGGACAGTGGTCCGTGTGCCACCTGGGCCGTGGCTCTTCTCGATCCGGTAATGATGCGCCGCCCGCGCCGCCACCTGCGGCGAATGGGTGACCACCAGCAGCTGCGATTGCTGCGCCAGCCGCGCCAGCCGCTCGCCGATCGCGCTCGCCACCGCACCGCCGACGCCGCGGTCGATCTCGTCGAAGATCATGGTGGTTGCCCCGCCCGCCTCCGCCAACGCCACCTTGAGCGCGAGAATGAAGCGCGACAGCTCGCCGCCCGACGCGATCTTGGTGAGCGGTCCAAACGGCGCGCCAGGATTGGTGGAAACCTCAAACTCGACCCGGTCCGCGCCAGCCGGCCCCGGTTCCGCTGCACTGACCGCCGTGCGGAGCCGCGCGGCCTCAAGCTTCAACGGCGCAAGTTCCCGCTCCACCGCGGCGTCCAGCCTTGCCGCCGCAGTGGTGCGGGCGACCGTTAACTGCGCCGCGGCAGCATCGAAGGCGGCGCGCGCCTGCTCCAGCGCCTGCTCCAACTCGGCAATCTGCTGACTGCCGGCATCGATGGCCGCAAGCTTCGCCTGCATCTCCTCGCCGAGGGCGGCGAGTGCATCGGCGTCCACCCGATGCTTGCGGGCAAGCGCGCGAATATCGAACAGCCGGGCTTCTACCACATCGAGGCGAGCCGGATCGAAGGCCAGTGCATCGGCCGCCCGAGTGATCTTGTCCTCCGCTTCGCTGCCCTCGATCAGTGCCCGGTCCAGCGCAGCAAGCGCATCGGCGAGCAACGGATGGTCCGCTGCGCCGCGCTCTATCCTGCGCGCAGCGAGCCGCAACTGCGCCAGGGCGCCGTCCGAACCGCCGAGCAGGTCATCGAGTCCGGTCAAAGCTTCCCCCGCCTTGGCTCCGGCCTGCATGGCGGCGCGCTGTTCGGCCAGCAGCGTTTCCTCGCCCGCTTCCGGGGCGAGGGCGGCGATCTCCCCGGCGGCGTGGGCCAGATAATCACGGTCGCGCTCCGCTTCGGCAGTGCGACGGCGCTGCTCCTCCAGCGTGGCGGACAGACGCTGGACCTCCGCCCACGCCGCCGCCGCCTCCCGCGAGTCGATGCGCCCGAAGGCGTCGAGCAGCGCGCGATGACCCTTGGGGTTCAGCAGGCCGCGGTCGTCATGCTGGCCATGAATTTCGACCAGGGTCGTGCCGACATCGCGCAAGGTCGCCGCCGGCGCTGCCGAGCCGCCGACGAACGCCCGGCTGCCCCCATCCGCCTTGACCGTGCGGCGCAGCAGCAGCGGTTCGCCCGGCTCGACCTCCACGCCTGCGTCGTCCAGCAGCCGAAGCGCCGCATGCGCGGGCGAAAGCTCGAACTCGGCCGACACCGACGCGCCCTCCTGCCCGGTCCGGACGAGGCCACTGTCAGCCCGCGCGCCGAGTGCCAGCCCAAGAGAGTCCAACAGGATCGACTTGCCCGCGCCTGTCTCGCCGGTAAGAACCCCGAGGCCCTCCCCGAATTCGATTTCCAGCCGGTCGATAAGCACCACGTCGCGGATGACGAGTTGCCTCAGCATCGCGCGGGGTCAGCCCCTTCTCAGCTTGCGGCGGCGGGCTGCGGCGAGTGCCGGCCGATCAGCGCGTAAGCACGCTGGTACCAGTCGGTGCCGGGGTAGTTGCGCCCGAGAACCGCGGCGGCCTTCTGCGCTTCTGCAGGGATACCAAGCGCCAGGTAGCTCTCGACCAGCCGCAGCAGCGCTTCGGGCGTGTGGCTGGTGGTCTGATACTTGTCGACCACCACCCGGAAGCGGCTGACCGATGCCAGCCAATTGCCCGAACGCTGGTAGAAGCGGCCGACCTCCATCTCCTTGCCGGCAAGGTGGTCGTTGATGAGGTCCAGCTTGAGCCGCGCGTCGGCCGAATAGCGGCTTTCCGGGTAGCGGCGGATCAGCTCGTTGAACGCATCGGACGCCTGCTGGGTGACCCGCTGGTCGCGGGTCACATCGGCGATCTGATTGTAGTGGCTCATCGCAATCAGGTAATGCGCGTAGGGCGCATCCTTATTGCCCGGGTGGATGGTCAGGAAGCGCTGCGCCGAGCTGATCGTCTCGGGATAGGAGCGCGCCATGTAATAGCTGAACGCGCTCATCAGCTGCGCCCGCCGAGCCCACACGGAATAGGGATGCTGGCGCTCGACCTCGTCGAACAGCTTCGCGCTTTCGGCGTAGCGCCCTTGCTCCATGCGCTTCTTGGCGAGGCCATAGAGCGTGTTCACGTCGGTCGCTACATAGGCCGTATCGGTCTTGACCTTGTTGCGGGCGCAGCCCCCGGCAGGAAGCACCACGGCGCAGGCAACCAGAACCAGGGCGATACGGGACGTCTTCAGCATGGATGGCCTTCTAGCGCTGCTCATCGGGCGAGGGAAGCTGCGCAATGACGCGCGTGGGATGAATGCCGCCTGTCTTCGGCCCGGCCGCCAGGTGGATCAAACCGCGGCCTTGGCGCCGGCCGGGGTTTCCTCGTCCAGCCTGATGAAGCTGTCGGGCGTGATGCCGAGCCAGACCAGCATCGGCGCCGAGATGTAGATGGACGAATAGGTCCCGATGAAGGTGCCGAGCAGGATTGCCAGGGTCAGCCCGAAGATCACGTCCGGACCGAGGAACAGCAGCACCGCCAGCGCGATCATGATCGACAGCGAGGTGACGATGGTTCGCGACAGCGTCTCGTTCAGCGACAGGTTGAGCAAGGGAACGATCGCCATCTTCCGGTACTTGCGCAGATTCTCCCGGATGCGGTCGTAGATGACCACCGTGTCGTTCAGCGAATAGCCGACCACCGCGAGGAAGGCGGCGACGATGTTCAGATCGACCTGCATCTGGGTCAACGCAAAGAAGCCAAGGATCATCGACACGTCGTGAAACAGGGTGACCAGCGCGCCGACGCCGAACTGCCACTCGAACCGGAACCAGATGTAGAGCGCGATCCCGAGCATCGCCAGGCTGATCGCCAGCGCGCCGTCCCACGCCAGTTCTTCGCTGACCTTGCCGGACACCGACTCGCCCGCGTCGACCTGCACCCCGGGGTAGGAGCGCTGCAACAGGCTGCGGACTTCAGTCACCACACGATTGGACGCCGACTCGGGACCGTCCGGTCGCGGCAGGCGGATCTGGTAGGTGCGGTCATCGCCGAATTCCTGGATGCTCGCCTCCCCGACATTCAGCGCCCCCACGCGGCCGCGCAGTTCCTCGATGTCCACCGGCTGGGCAAAGGTGGCGCGAACCACCTGTCCTCCAACGAAGTCGATGCCGAGGTTCAGCCCGCGAATGCCAACCAGCACGAGGCTGGCGATCGTCGCGGCGATCGAGATCGCCAGCGCGATGTTACGCCAGCGCATGAAGTCGATGTTGGTGTTGTCCGGGACGAGCTTGAGAAGCTTCATGACGCCATGATCCTGACGGCCCTCTCTCCCGTTCGTGCCGAGCAAAGCCGAGAGGCGTCAGGGCGTCTGTCGGGTTCGCGCGAAACAAACCGGAGATTGGGGGTCTTCAAATGTGGAGCTCCCGCGGACGCGAGCGCTTGACCCACAGCGCGACCAGCATGCGGGTGAAGTTCACCGCCGTGAAGACAGAGGTGATGATGCCGATGAACAGCACCACCGCGAAGCCACGGATCGGACCCGAGCCGAAGTAGTACATCAGGGCGGCGGCGATGGTGTTTGTGATGTTGGCATCGAAGATGGCCGTCGAGGCCTCCTTGTAGCCGGTATCGATTGCGTCGAGGATCTTGCGTCCTCGCCTCTGTTCTTCGCGGATACGCTCGTTGATCAGCACGTTGGCGTCGACCGCTGCACCGATGGTCAGCACGAAGCCCGCGATTCCCGGCAGGGTCAGTGTCGCGTTGAAGATCGCCATGATGCCCAGGATCAGCAGCGCGTTCACCAGCAACGCCGCGGTCGCATAGACTCCGAAGCGGCCGTAGGTGACCAACATGAACAGGATCACCGCTGCGGTGGCGGCGATGCTGGCGACGGTTCCCGAATCGATCGAGTCCTTGCCTAGTTCGGCGCTGACCGTGCGTTCCTCGACGACGTTGAGCTTCACCGGCAGTTTGCCCGAGGCAAGGCTGATCGCCAGCGCGTTGGCGCTCTCGACGGTGAAATTGCCGCTGATCTGCGCCTGACCGCCGAGGATTGGCTCGTTGATATTGGGCGCGGACAAAACCTTGTCGTCGAGGATGATGGCGAACGGCTTGCCCACATTCTCCTGCGTGACCCGGCCGAAGCGGCGGGCGCCGGCGGCGTTGAAGGTAATGCTGACCACCGGCGCGCCGCTCTGCTGCTCGAAGGTCTGCTTGGCGTCGACGAGTTGCTCGCCCGACACCATCACCCGGCGCTGAACGGCGATAGCGCCGCTGCCGTCGGCCATCGGCAGCACCTGGCTGCCCGCCGGGGCGCGGCCCTGCGCGACCTGCGCCGGGTCGGCAGCAAAATCGACCAGCTTGAACTCCAGCCGTGCGGTCTGACCGATCAGGCTCTTGAGAGCCTCGGGGTCCTCGACACCCGGCACCTGAACGAGGATTCGACGCTCGCCCTGATTGACGACGGTGATCTCCTTGGTGCCGCTGGGGTCGATCCGGCGGCGGACCACGTCCCGGGCGACGGTCATCGCGTCCTTGAGAGCCTGAGCATTGCCCGCTTCGGTCGCGATCATCTCTACCCGGTTGCCGTCGATTGGAACCACGTCCCATGTCCGCGCGCCCGTCATCCCGACGGGTTGCGTCAGGGTACGCATCCGTTCGACCGCGTCATCGAGCTGCGCGGGATCGCGGACCATGAACGAGATGCGCCCGCCAGACGTCGAGACATCGCCGACCGCGACCCGCGGACTGCGCCGAAGCTCGGTCTGGACATTGTCCTCCATCGCCGCGATCCGCTGCTTGGCGGCGTCGGCGAGGTCGGCCTCAAGCAAAAGCTGGCTTCCCCCGGCAAGGTCGAGGCCAAGGTTGATCTGTGACTTGGGCGCCCAGCCCGGCCATTGCGCGACCTCGGCTTTGGGAAAGATGCTGGGGATCGCGAAGATGATGCCGAAGACGATCGTCAGGGTGATCGCCCAGATCTTCCACCGCGGAAAGTCGAGCATCAGTCGTTGGCCGGCTTCGTCGGCGCGGTGAGGACCTGGCTGATCGTCGCCTTGACGACCCGAACCTTGACGCCCTGCGCGATCTCCACCTCGGCTTCGCGCTCATCGAGCACGCGCGTGACCCGCCCGCGGATTCCGCCGCCAGTGACCACCTCGTCGCCCTTGACGATGCCTTCCACCGCCTTCTGATGTTCCTTCACCCGCTTCTGCTGGGGCCGGATCATCAGGAAATAGAAGATGACGAAGATGAGGACCCAGGGCAGGATCCCGATCCACGGCGAAGCGCCACCGGCGGGAGCGGCCGCGGCGGCCGTCATCAGGGAAAAGGTGCTGATCATTGGCGTTTGTTGAAACCTTCGCGGGCCTAAATGGTCGGGGCGACTGGATTCGAACCAGCGACCCCCACACCCCCAGTGTGATGCGCTACCAGGCTGCGCTACGCCCCGACCGATGCCGCCGCGTGATGCCCGGATGGACAATCCTCGCAGCGACGGGGCGCATCTAAGGGGCGCGGCGGTGCAAGGCAAGTGACGTGGCGAAAGGGGCAAGGTGGCGCGGCGGAGACGAGGGCGGAAGAAAAGGACGCTGACACGGGTGCTGTGGGCAATGGCCATGGTGCCCATGCTGTACCTGTTGGCGGCGCTGATCGGTGCGGTGGTGCCACTCAATAGTGAGTGGAACGAGCCCGGCCGGGGCACCACCGTCTATCTCCGTTCCAACGGCATCCATGTGGATATCGTCATGCCGGCGGTCGCCCAGGGGCTCGACTGGCGGCCTTATTTTCCTGGCGGTCATTTCCGCGCTGCCACTGCTCAACCGGAGTGGTTCGGCTTCGGCGCGGGCGAGCGGCGGGTGTATCTGGACACCCCGACCTGGTGGGACCTCAGCCCGCGCACGTTGTGGGCGGGCGTCGCTGGCGGCGAGCGGGTGGTACACGTCGACCGGACCGTCCACCCCGGAGCCGACCTCCGCGCCATCCGCCTTCGGCCGGAGGAATATCGCCGCCTGTGGGCCGCGGTGCGGGCGCAATTCGTCCTGACCGGGCGCAGCCAGCCGATCCGCCTCGACCATCCCGGCTACGGACCTAACGACGCCTTCTACGAAGGGCGCGGCACGGCCAGTGCGATCAACACCTGCAACAACTGGGTTGCCCAGCAGCTCCGCCTGGCCGGGGTGGAGGTCAGCCTCTGGCCACCGTTCCCGCTCGGGCTGACGTGGCGGTACCGGAAGGCCGATCAGAGCACGTAGCGGCTCAGATCGGCATTGCGCGCAATCCCCGCCAGCTGCTGGTCGACGAACGCGGCATCGACCACCAGCGTCTCGCCTCGGCGATCCTCAGCTTCGAAGCTGATCGTCTCGAGCAGCTTTTCCATCACCGTCTGAAGCCGCCGCGCGCCGATATTCTCGAGCGCCTCGTTCACTTCCGCGGCGATCCGGGCCAGGCCGCGGATGCCGTCCTCGGCAAACTCGATCGTCACACCCTCCGTGCCCAGCAACGCGCGATATTGATCGGTCAGGCTGGCGCGAGTCGCCGACAGGATGCGAACGAAATCCTCCTCGGTCAGCGCTTTCAGTTCAACGCGGATGGGGAGACGCCCCTGAAGCTCCGGCAGCAGGTCGGCCGGCTTGGCCACGTGGAACGCGCCGGACGCGATGAACAGGATATGGTCGGTCTTGATCGCCCCATATTTGGTCGCCACCGTGGTTCCTTCGATCAGCGGCAGCAGGTCGCGCTGGACGCCTTCGCGGCTGACGGAGCCGCCGCGCACGTCGCTGACTGCGATTTTGTCGATCTCGTCGAGGAAGACGATCCCGTTCGCCTCGGCATCGGCCAGCGCCGCGCGGTTCACATCGTCCTGGTCGAGCCTCTTGTCGGCTTCCTCCTCCACCAGCTTGGAAAAGGCGGCCGGGACCTTGAGCTTGCGCCGCTTCTTGGGCGCTCCGCCCATAGCCTTGGACATCATCTCGCTCAGGTTGATCATGCCGATGCCGCCAGCCCCGGGCAATTCGAGCCCCATGTTCGGAGCCTCGGAGACGTCGATCTCGACCTCCGCGGTGTCGAGGCTGCCGTCGGAGAAGCGCTGGCGGAACGAGGCACGCGTAGCCTCGCTCGAGCCCTTGCCGGTCAGCGCGTCCAGCAGGCGGTCCATCGCCGCCTCTTCTGCCGCCGCCCGCACACGCTCGCGCCGGCGGTCCTTTTCCAGCCGCACCGCTTCCTCGACCAGGTCGCGGGCGATCTGCTCGACGTCGCGGCCGACATAGCCGACCTCGGTGAACTTGGTCGCCTCGACCTTGATGAACGGCGCATCGGCGAGCTTGGCCAGCCGGCGGCTGATCTCCGTCTTGCCGCAGCCCGTCGGCCCGATCATCAGGATGTTCTTGGGCGTGACCTCGTCGCGCAGCTCCGGGTCGAGCTTCTGCCGCCGCCACCGGTTTCGCAGCGCCACCGCCACCGCGCGCTTGGCGTCGGCCTGGCCGATGATATGCTCGTCCAGGGCCTGCACAATGGCCTTGGGGGTCAGATTGTCGTTCATGTGGTCCTAGACTGTTTCGACCGTCAGCCGGTCGTTGGTGAAAACGCACACTTCGGCGGCGATCGCCATGGCACGGCGGGCGAGCTTTTCCGGGTCGCTTTCGTAGTCCGCCAGAGCGCGTGCCGCGGCTAAAGCGTAATTGCCGCCCGACCCGATTGCAGCGATCCCGGCCTCCGGCTCCAGCACGTCGCCATTGCCGGTCAGGATCAGCATGACCTCCGCATCGGCGACGATCATCATCGCCTCCAGGTTGCGGAGATATTTATCGGTCCGCCAGTCCTTGGCCAGCTCGACGGCGGCGCGCATCAGCTGACCGTTGTGCTGCTCCAGCTTGCGCTCCAGCCGCTCGAACAGGGTGAAGGCATCCGCGGTCGCCCCGGCGAATCCGCCCACCACCTTGCCGCCTTCGCCGATCCGCCGGACCTTGCGCGCGTTGGGCTTCATCACCGTATTGCCCATCGACACCTGCCCGTCGCCGGCAATCACCGTCCGCCCGTCCTTCTTGACGCCCAGGATCGTCGTCCCGTGCCAGCTTTCCATGAATGCTCCCGCTCCAATGCGTCCTTCAGGTGGGTGGCGGCAGGGCGGAGCGCAAGAAAGCGACCGCATCGTCCAGCGTCGGCACGCGGTCGCGGAATGGCCGGGCCAGGGCAATCACCGGGTCGGCATGGTTGGCGCCCTTGTAGACGAGCAGCTCGACCGGGGCGCCCAGCTCGCGCAGGCGTTCCGCCAGGCGCCGGCTGTTCTTGGCGTACACGATCCGGTCCGAGCTGCCGTGGATCAGCAGGATCGGCGGGGCGTCGCGGCGGACGTAGGTGATGGGCTGGGTCTCGACCGGATCGGGCCAATGGCCGAACGCCTGCCGCCCGCGGCGCTCGCGAAAGGGCGCGAAATCATACGGACCGCTCAACAACACCGCGGCCTTGACGGTATCGCGCGGCAGCCCGACTCCGTCGAGCCAGCGCGTGTCCAGTGCCAGCATCGCGCCAATGTAGGCGCCCGCCGAATGGCCTGACAGGACGATCCGGTTCGGGTCGCCCCCGAATTGCCCGATGTTCCTGCGGACCCACCGGACCGCCATGGCCGCGTCCCAAAGGAAGCCCGGATAGCGCACCGACGGCGCGAGGCGGTAGTCCGGCACCACTCCGATGAACCCCTGGCGCGCGAACGCCGCTCCGGCAAAGCCATATTCGCTGCGAGAGCCGGAATGCCATCCGCCGCCGTAGAAGAAGATCACCACCGGCAAGGTCTCGCCGTCCAGGTGAGCGCGCGGCCCCCAGATATCCAGCCGGTGACGCTCGTGGGGGCCGTACGGAACGCCCTCCCGCGCCAGCCGCGAGCGGTCGCGGCCGGGGGTCAGGCGATCGAGCCGGTTCAGCAGCGCGACCGGGCTCCAGCCGCGGCGGTTGAACGCTTCCGCCACCGCCGTCGGCACGCCCCGCCACCGCGATCGGCTCGGCTGCCGTCCCATCAAGCGCTGGACAAGGCCTGCCGCCGCCGGCGCGGAAAGCGGGCGCGCAAGCCCTGAAACAGGCTGCGGCGGGTGAATCCCTCGAACATCTGGTCCGGGTTCTTGGGATCGAGCAACTCGGTGTCGGCGATGAACTTCTGCCCCTCACTCGGCTTCTCGAACTCGAGCAGCTGCAGCGTGCGGCCACTATGGCCGAGGGCGTCGATGGTGGCGAGCAATGAGCCGGTGGCCGCAAACTGCTCCCGCACCGCGCTTTCCTCGACGCCGAGATGTTCGGCCATCAGCCGGGTGCGAAGGCCGGCGATGACCTTCATCTCGTCGTCGCCGGCCGCTTCCATCGCAACGTCACATTCGCTGTCGAGCCCGAGCGAGCGGTTGTTCATGTTGGACGAGCCCACGCGCAGGATGCGGTCGTCGACGACCATCACCTTGGCATGGACGTAGATGTCCTCCCCGCCATCCGTCTTCGGCGTGAAGATGCGGAACCTGTTGTGAGTGTCGGACCGGCCGATGATCTGCCCCAGGCGAACCCGGGTCGCATCCATCGCCACTTGTTCCAGCCAGCCGTCGGCATGGATCGGGTTGACCAGGACGAACTCGGGCGGATCGTCTTCCATCATCCGTGCGCGGATCGCGGCGGCGATCCGCGGCGAGGCAAAATACTGGCTTTCGGCGTAGATGAACCTCTGCGCCGCAGCGATCATGTCGAGAAACAACGCTTCGCTTTCGCGGATCTCGCCATGCCCGCGATAATCGGCCCGCGTGCGGGCAATTGCGAACTCCGCCCCGATCAGGTGCGCTTCGAGCCCCTCCGGCCAGATTTCCGGAGCCTCGGTGACCGGCTGCAGCGTCTCGCCAGTCGCGCGCTTCCAGCGTTCGCGGGCAAGCTCGCCCAGCGCTCGTGCCAGCGGGCCGGTCACCGCGGAGGTCGCATCGTGCCAGGGACCATAGGGCCGCCCGTTGGGGCGGAGCCGGTCGGGATCGTGGTCCGCGTGGGCGGGCCTGTCCCAGCGGTCCCCAGTCATGTCGATCCCGCCGCACACCGCGAAGCAATCGTCGATGACCACGATCTTCTGGTGGTGGCTGCAGCCCTTGGGATGGGCCCCGTCGAGCTTGAAGGTGATCGAGCGGGTCAGGGCCAGGCGGATGATCCACCAGATCGCGCTGCCGCGGAACAAGGTCTTGAGCGCACCGAAATCCCATTTGAGGATCTTGATCGCGACATGAGGCTTGGCCTTGGCCAGGCCAAGCAGGAAGCGGCCGAGGGTCTCGTCCTTGTTGGCCTCGTCGGTCCGGTCGAGCTTGATCCGCGGGTCGAAGTCCCAGCCGATGATCAGGACCTGATGACGTGCATCGAGCATCGCCTGGCGGATCACGCGATAATAATCGCAGGCGTCGATGATCACCGCCGCCTTGTCCGCCCGCTCGATCCGCCAGCAATTCCGTCTCAGATCAAACAGGCCCATCCGCACCCTCCCTCCCGCGAAGATGCACGATCGGGCCTGTTCGTTCCAGTGAGACCGCTAAGATCCTGCCGTCAGCGTTCGGCCGCGGTCAGGTCGAACGCTCGCACAGGTCAGCCTTCGACTCCCTTGACCTTGCCCCAGGTGCGAGCGGCGGTGTAGCCGAGGTAGCCGGTCCCGAAGAGGGTATACAGCTCGTCCGGGATGCCCTTGAGGTAGGACGTCATGCCCCGCGCAACCGCTTCCGCCATGCGGGGGTCGGCCGCAGAGATGAGGCCCATCGGGATCGCCCACAGGATCAGGGCATACATCATGTAAAGGAAGCTCGGCCGGGCGCGACTGGTCCAGGGATCGGCCGCGGCAGCCTCAGCGACGATCGCCTGCATCTGCTCGTTGATCGCCTGCACCTCCTGGTCGCCTTGGACCCTGAGCAGTTCGAGCTTGGCCTTGTCGCGGGCCTGGGGGTCGGGAATGATCTTGTCGAGCAGCTTGGTGAGCGGCCCGACGACGGCTTCGATGATCGCCATTTCAACTACTCCGCGGGGTTCAAATGTTCACAATGTTCACGGTGACGAAGGGTCAGTTCGCTTCCTCACCAATCCGGTTCGCCAGCCAGCCGTAGAGAAAAGCTTCGTTGGCCGGCCGCTTCTCCGCGAGGCTGAGGTAGCGCTCACCCTGCAGCGCCTCGAGGGCGCGCAGCAGGACGGTTTCTCCGCGCTCGGCTCCACGCACTTCCAGGAAGCGGTCGAGTGCCGAAAGGGTTCGGGGCCCCACCCGCCCGTCGGGCGTCAGGTCGGGGTAGTCTGAAGCGTTGCGGTTCAAGGCCGTCAGTGCCCGCTGGAGGAACGTCGCGGCGACCGCCGGCCCCATGTTGGCGCCGGTGTCGAACAGCTCGGCGGCGACGCGAGGTGCCCGGCGGGCAACCTGGTCGAAGCGGGGCCGGAGCCAGTACAGGCGGCGGTAGACGGCTACAGCCTCCTCGCGGGGAAAATGGCTCATCGCCCCGCCAAAGCCGTGCGCCCGGGCAACCGCTTCGGTGATTCCATAGCGGGTCGGGCCGCCACGATCGGCAGGATGGCTGACATAGCCGCCTTCCCGCTCGATCAGGCCGTCGATCAGCTCTTCGATCATGCTACCGTCCGTCATGCGACTCACTCCCGCTCAGTTGCCGAGAGTCGCGGAATTAACCTTTTGGGTTAGTTGTAGGACAGGAAAAAGTTACTGGCGGGAAGAGTCGAGCAGCCGGATCATGCCGTAGAGCGCATCGATCGAGGGACAGGGGATGCCGTTCCGATGCGCGATCTCGCGCGGTGCGCCGACCAGCGCCTCCGCTTCCAGCGGCCGGCCGGCCTCCACATCCTGGAGCATGCTGGTCTTGAACGCGCCGAGCTTGGCGGTGACCCCCATGCGATCCACGCCACTTTCCGTGATGGGGCAGCCGATGGCGGCGCCGATCGCAGCGGCCTCTGCCATCGCCGAGAGGATGAACGGCTTCAGCCCGGCTTCGCCAAGCAGCCGGTCCGCGGTGACGCGGGTCAGTGCCGACAGCGGGTTGATTGTCATGTTACCCCACAATTTGTACCAGATTGCCTTGCGGATCTCGACGCTGGCCTCCGCCGGAATGCCGGCGTCCGCAAACAGCGAAACGAGTTCTTGAACGCGCTCTGATGGCCCGCCGCCCGGCTCCCCCAGCAGCAGCCGATCGGCGCGGACGACCTCGACCGCGGCAGCACCGACCCGCTTGCAGGCGGCATGGACAACCGCTCCCATCACCTGCGGCATCGGCAACGCGGCGGCGACCCGACCATCCGGGTCGACCGCGGCAAGTGGCCGGTCGACGAACCACCATGGTACGCCGTTCTGCAGCGGCAGGATCAACGTGGCCGGTCCGACCCACGGCTGAACCATCTCGGCGACATCCGCCAGTGCCATTGCCTTGGTCGCGATTATCACCAGATCCCGCGGCGGTCCGGCGGCAGTGTCCGACGCCTCAACCCCGAACTGCCGGTCGGTGCCGCCCTCGCGCAGTGACAGTCCCGATCTCAAGGCCTCCAAGGTCGCCCCGCGGGCAAGGCAGGTCACCTGATGGCCAGCGAGCGCCAGCCGGGCCGCCAGCCAGCCTCCAATCGCGCCCACTCCGGCGACGCCGACCCGCATCGCGCTAGCGCTTCTCGCGCGCGACACGGCTCATGAGGATGGCGGCCCGGGTCGCCTGCCGCTCGATGGAGGGGATGTCGACCCGCTCCTCCGGCGTATGGTCGCCGCTGCTGGCCGGGCCGAGGCCGACCAGTCCGTCGACATCGCGGGCGACGAAGCTGATGTCGCCCGCGCCCCGCTTGACCGGGTCTAGCGGCGGCATCTCGGGCAGGCCAAGGTCGGCATTGACGCCGTTCAGCTTGGCCAGCAGCGCCATGTTGCCTGCCGTCGGGGCCATCGGCGGATAGCCGTCCTCGAACTGGATCTCCGCCTTGAGCGTGCCCGGCAAGCTGTTCTGCGCGACGATGGCGCGCATCCGCCCCTGCACTCGATCGATCTGTTCGGGGGAGAGGGCACGAAGGTCACCTCGCGCGATCGCGACCGGCGGGATGATGTTGGGCTTGCCGGTCGCTTCGGCGCGGACCTTGCCGGCGTCGAGCACAGCACTGGTTCCGCCGGCAATCAGGCCGACGTTGAAGGTCAGCTTGTCCTCGGGCAGCTCGCGGCGGAAGGCATCTATGATCCGTGTCAGCTCGTAAATCGCGCCATGGCCCGACGCGCCGAACACCCCGCTCGAGTGGGCGCTGCGTGCGGTGACGGTCAGCAGCCAGTCCCCCGAACTCCGCCGGGCGATCGATCCCATGTCGCGCCCGTCATCGCGAGCCAGACCCTCGAAGTCGAGCGCGACGTCGGCTCGCTTGCCAGCCGCGATCAGGTCGCGCCGGGCAAGCGCCTGGGGCGAGCCGGCATCCTCTTCGTCGCCGGTCAGCACGACCTGGATGTTGGCGCCCTTCAGCGTTCCGGCGGCCTCCATCGCGCGAAGGGCCGCGACGACCACGGCGATCCCGCCCTTGTTGTCGGCGGCTCCGGGGCCGTGTCCCTTGTCACCCTCCCGGGTCCAGCGCTGGAACGGCGAGTCCGGCTCGAACACCGTGTCGAGATGGCCGATCAGCAGCAGCCGCTTGCGGTCTGGCCGGCCCTTGCGGGTGGCGATCAGGTGCCCGGCGCGACCGGTCTCGGCAAGCGGGATCCAGCGGACGGCGAACCCGAGCGGTTCGAGTTCGGCGCGGACGAGGCGCGCGACCGCTTCGACGCCGGCGATGTTCTGGGTGCCGCTGTTCTGGTTCACCATCCGCTCGAGCAAGGCGAGGGTGCGACCCTGTTCGGCGGCGACGGTGACCTGGATTCGCTGTTCGGACGGGGTGAGCTTGGCGGCGGCGGGGCTGGCGATGAGAAGCGCGGCGATCGTCATCGTCACCCGGGACATGACCGCTTGCTTCACGTACTCACCCCCACGATCATTCCGCGGCATTCTCCGAAGCCGATACCAACCGCGCCCTCCGCGTCGGCCCGGGCGGTCAGGACCAGCTCGTCGCCGTCCTCCAGGAAGCTGCGGGTCTCGCCGCTCGGCAGGGTGATCGGCTGCTTCCCACCGCGGCTGATCTCCAGCAGCGAGCCGAGCCCATCGTCGCTGTCGGTCGATAGGGTGCCGGTGCCAATCAGGTCGCCGGGCTGGAGGTTGCAGCCATTGCTGCTGTGATGGGTGACGATCTGTGCCGCGGTCCAGTACATGGCGGCGGACGCCTCGCCGCGGCTGAGGCGGTGCGGCGGCTGGCCGGCCTCGCGCATCCGCTCGCTCGACAGGCTCGCCTCCAGCGACAGCCCCAGCGCGGGCTGCGGGTCCTCATCGCGCAGATAGTCGAGCGGTTGCGGATCGTCCTCAGGACGAGGCGGCTGCGCGCGGCGGAACGGCAGCAGCGCGTCGGCGGTGACCACCCACGGCGACACGCTGGTCAGGAAGTTCTTCGCCAGGAAAGGCCCGAGCGGCTGATATTCCCACGCCTGGAGGTCGCGAGCCGACCAGTCGTTGAGCAGGCAATAGCCGGCGATATGGTCGCCCGCTTCGCCGATCGGGATCGGATCGCCCAGCCGGTTGCCGCGCCCAATCCACATGCCGAGCTCCAGCTCATAGTCGAGGCGACGGCTGGGGCCGTATTCGGGCACCACCGCCTCGGGCGGCTTGCGCTGCCCCTGCGGACGGATGACGGGCTCGCCCGACACGCGCACGCTGCTGGCGCGGCCATGGTAGCCGATGGGGACATATTTGTAGTTGGGCAGCAGCGGCTGGTCAGGGCGGAACTGGCGACCGACGTTGGTGGCATGGTGGATGCCGACGTAGAAGTCGGTGTAGTCGCCTACGATGCACGGCAGGTGCATGGTCGCTTCCGACTGGCCGATCAGGCACAGGTCGAGATCGTTCTGGTAACGCTCGTCGCTGAGCAGTTCGGACAGCCGCTGGCGAAGCTGGCCGTGGGCTGCGGGACCGCGCGCCAGCCAGGCGTTCAGCACCGGGTGGGCGAGGTCCTCGCGCCATTCCTCGTCGAGGAAGTCCTCGGCGGCGGTCAGGTCCAGGATGAAGTCGCCGATCGCAACCCCGATGCGGCGGCTGGTCCCGTCAGCGGAGAAGACACCAAGCGGCAGGTTCTGGACCGGAAAGTCGCGGTGGCCGTTGGCGCTTTCGACCCAGCTGGTGCGGCGTGGATCATGAGTCTCGTCGAGGCCGCTCACGGGAGCTTGGCCTTGGGAAAGTCGGCCCAGGCGAGATCATAGTCGCTCTGCGCCCGGCCGAGCGCCTCGGCCGTCACCCGGAATGGCCAGCAGCTTTCGACCATGAATGCCAAAGTCCCCTCGATCTTGACCGGCTTCAATTCCGCCTCCGATGCCTTGCGCCAGCTTTCGACGTCGGGGCCGTGCCCGCTCATCATGTTGTGCAAGGACAAGCCACCGGGCGCGAAGCCCTCCGCCTTGGCGTCATAGTCGCCTGAGATCAGCCCCATGCATTCGCTCATCACGTTGCGGTGGAACCAGGGCGGGCGGAAGGTGTCCTCGCCGACCATCCAACGCGGCGGGAAGATGACGAAGTCGACGTTGGCGCGGCCGGGGGTCTCGCTGGGCGAGGTCAGAACGGTGAAGATGCTGGGGTCGGGGTGGTCGAAGCTCACCGTGCCGATCGTGTTGAAGCGGGACAGATCGTAGCGCCACGGAGCAAGGTTGCCGTGCCACGCAACGACGTCGAGTGGGGAGTGGTCCAGCGTCGTGGTCCACAGGGAGCCGAGATATTTCTGGATGACCTCGAAGGGTTCATCGCGGTCCTCGAACCAGGCTACCGGCGTTTCGAAGTCGCGCGGGTTGGCAAGCCCGTTGGCGCCGATCGGGCCGAGGTCCGGCAAGCGGAACGGCGCGCCATAGTTCTCGACGAGGTAGCCCGTGGCCCTGCCCTCCGGCAGCCGGACTCGGAAGCGAATGCCGCGCGGGACCAGGGCGATCTGTCCCGGTCCGATCTCCAGGCGACCAAGCTCGCTGAGGATGTCCAGCCGCCCACCTTGGGGGACGATCAGCAGCTCACCGTCCGCATCGACGAACACCCGCCGCTCCATGTCGCGGTTGGCGGAGTAGAGGTGGACCGCGACGCCTTCGAGGTGGGCAGGGTCGCGGTTGGCCACCATCGTCACCAGCCCGTCGACGAAGTCCGTGCCCTCCGGCGCTGCGGGCAGTGGGTCCCAGCGCAGGCGATTGGGAGCCAGCGGCTCCGTCGCGCTGTCCGCCGTGAAGCGCGGTGCGCCCGCGTAACGGGTGAACGGCCGATGGTCGGCGGTAGGCCGCATCCGGTACAGCCAGCTGCGCTTGTTCTCGTGGCGGGGAGCAGTGAAGGCGCTGCCCGAGACCTGTTCGGTGTAGAGCCCGAAAGCCGGGCGCTGCGGGCTGTTGCGGCCTTGCGGCAAGGCGCCGGGCACTGCCTCGGTTGCGAAATGACCGCCAAAGCCGGTCAGGTAGGTCGGCGTCGCGTTGCTGAGCATGGCCCCGCCTTAGTCCCCCGCGGGCCGAGTGAAAACCCGGCCGCGCCTCTCGGCACGGCCGGGTCCCCGCCCGTTAGAGGCGGTTAGTTGATGTTCACGTCGATCTTGTCGGGAACGCTGATCTCGGTGGTGTCGCCGCCACCGAAGCCGAGCTGCTCGCGGAACAGGAACAGCAGCGCCAGGATCGCGATGATCAGCAGCACGATTGCCAGCACGCCGCCGCTGCCACGATCGCCGCCGGTATCGATGACGGTGGTCGTGCGCTCAACCGTTTCGCGGTCCCGGCCGTCGTTCAGATCGTCTACCATATCACTCTCTCCCTGTTTTGCTGCCGTAACGAACGCGAGGCGGGGACTCAGGTTCCGAGCAATGCCCCGGTCAGTCGTTCGCTGCCCGGCGATGGGATTCGAGCGAGCGGCGCAAGCGATCTCGCAGCGGCTCTGCCGAAGGGCGCCGCCGTCTTGGTGGCACGGGCTCGTCCTTCAGCGGATGACAGTCGAACCGCCCCTTGATCTCTTGGTTGAAGAACACACCCTTCGACGAGGCTTGTGCGAAGCCGTGAGCGACCGCGGGCGGAACGGACAGGTAGAGATAACGCCTGCCGCTCTCGAAACAGAGTTCGAGCGCGCATGTCTCCGGCCAGTAGCGCGCACCGCGGATCAGGGACGAGGCCATGGCGCAACAACGCATCGGCCGTGTCGCGGATTCAGCGACGCGGCCGACCTGCGATGGACGGAGTCAGGGGCGAGTCCAGTCGAACATGCTTAACACTTTGGTAACGCGCGGAACCGCATTACCCTGCCGACGTGGAGCAAAGTGGGGCAGCTTCGATGGATTTTCACGGTGGCGATCAGGCGCCGGTCGAGGACGGCAGCGAGGCGGTAGCCGCCGACACGACGATCGCCATCGGCGGCGACGAGCGGCGCATGCATGTTCGCGCCTACAATTACTGGACTTCCCTGCTTGAGGGGAGAGACTATCCTTCGATCGAGGACCTTGATCCTGGCAACATCGAGGATTTCGCCTCTAACAGCGTGCTGCTCGACTTCACCGCCGACCCCCATAATCCGGCGACCGCTTATATAGGTGCGGCGATCCGCGAGGAGTGTGAGCTTGGGCCCGAGATCCAGACCATCTCCCAGGTGCCCAGCCGGTCGCTGCTGTCGCGCCTGACCGACCATTATCTGCAGATCATCGCCAACCGCGCTCCGATCGGCTTCGAAGCCGAGTTCATGAACCAGCGCGGGCTGGAAATCTGCTACCGCGGCATCCTGATGCCCTTCTCGTCGGACGGCGACACGATCGACTTCATCTATGGCGTGATCAACTGGAAGGCTTCGGAGCGGCAGAGTGCGGCTTCCCTGCCAGCGCTGGAACTGTCGCCCGCCGACGCCCACCCGGCGTGGGAAGACGGTCCGCTTCACGATGGCGAGAATGAGGGCGAGAACGAACCGTTGATCGCCCTCGACGAGGATGCCGGCCTGGCCGACCGGCTATGCGCGGCGCGGGAAACAGCGGAAATCTGCAAGGCCGCGGACGGACGAAGCCGGGCAGCCCTCTATCGCGCCCTGTCGATGGCCTACGATTTCTCGGTCGCCACACGGCGCGTGCCCGAAGAATATCTCGAGATTCTGGAAGATGCCGGGGTCAAGGCCCAGGCCCGCGCTCCGATGACCCCGATCGTCAAGTTGGTCTTCGGCGCCGATTACGACAAGACCCGCCTGACCGAGTTCGCCGCGGCGCTGGCCCATGCCGAGCGGTGCAAGGTCGATTTCGAAGGCTTCCTCCCGTTCGTCGAGCAGCAGCCGGGCGGCCTCAAGGGCCTGGTCGCTGCGGAGCGCGAAGCCCGCCGGCCTGCCGCCAAGCCCGACACAAGGCTGGAGCGCGGCCGGGAGCGGCTCCGCTCGTCCGCACCGCGCCCCCTGGGCGCTCTGGCCGGCAATGGCGAATTCGCTTTGGTGCTGGTGCGCCGCAGTTCCGACGGAACGGTCGAGCCGGTGTCCGCGGTCGAAGACATGACCATGCTGGAGAAAGCCATTCGCCGCGCCGGGGTTTGAGAACGTGCTCCGCGACATCGCGGGTTGTCCCCTGTTGGAGCCCAAGGCTATAGGCCGCGCCAATCCCTCCGAATTGGCAAAGCGAGAGCAAGATGTCGGTAGACCAGCGTGCGGCGCAATCCCTCGAAGGAGCGCTGAGCGACGCGCTGACGCGGGGCGCGCTTCCTGGCGAAACCGCTGGCTTCTCCGCCGAGGAACAGGCCGAGGCCGCGGCCTTCCTGCTTGAAGCCGCGGCCGAGCGGAAGCCCGGCGAGCCGATCGTCCGCTTGAAGTCACGGGGCGGCGGCGAGGTGGGCAACCGCCGGATGCAGATCGCGGTAGTCAACGAGGACATGCCGTTCCTGGTCGACAGCGTGTCCAATGCCATCGCTGCCCGTCAGTTGACGATTCATCGCCTGCTCCATCCGGTGGTCTGCGTCACTCGGGATGCGGGCGGCCGGCTACAATCGGTGGAGCCGCTGTGCAGCGACGCGGCTCGGCGGGAGTCGATCATGTTCATCGAGCTGGATCGCGCCGACGCTCGCACCCGCCAGGACCTGATCGCCGATCTCCGCCGGGTGCTTGACGACGTTCGGCTTGCGGTGACCGACTGGCTGCCTCTTCAGGCCAGGATGCGCGCCGACGCGGAGGCGATCGCCGGAACGGAAGGCGCCGAGCTGATGCGCTGGTTTGCCGACGGGGCGATGACCCTGCTCGGCTATGAAGTCGAGCGGCCCGGCGCGGCCCCGTCCGAGACGCTGGGCATCTTCAGCATTCCGGGCGCACCGACCGATGAGGGTGGGGCGCTGGGCGCGATGCGCTACTTCGAGGCGGGGGGCGAGGTTCCGCTGCTGGCCAAGGCTGACCGCAAGTCGACCGTCCACCGCCGCGTGCCCATGGACCTGGTCGTGGTCCCGATCCGAGACGGCGAGACGGTTACCGGCATCGGCGTCTACGCCGGGCTGTGGACGAGCCAGGCGCTGATCCATCCGGCCGAAGAGGTCCCGGTGCTGCGCCAGCGCCTCGAGGCCCTCGACCGCGACTTCGGCTTCGATCCCAAGGGTCATTCCGGCAAGGCCCTGCGCCACGCGGTGAGCTCGCTGCCGCGCGACCTGCTCATCAACCTCGGGCTCGACTCGGTGCGCGAACTGGTGCTGACGGCGATGTCGCTGGCCGACCGTCCCCGTCCCGCCTTGGTGCTGGTCCGCAGCATCCTCAAGGGCCACGTGTTCGCCTTCGTCTGGCTGCCGCGCGAGAACCTGACCACGCAGCGCCGGATCCAGATCGGCGCCATGCTGGAAGCGGCAATCGGCCGCGGGATCACCAGCTGGTCGGTAGAGACCGGCGAGGGGGAACTCGCCCTCCTCCGCTACACCCTGTACGTCGATGCGGCATCGTCCCTTCCGGACACCGGGATGCTGAACGGGCGGCTCCACGCCATGGTGCGCGGCTGGCAGCCCTCGGTCGAGGAAGCCTTGGCGGCAAGGGTCGGCTCGGCCCGTGCGACCCGGCTCGGGATCACCTTTCCCGAGCATGTCTTCCCTGCCAATTATCAGAATGCCACCGACCCGGCGGAAGCCGCGGAGGACATCCTTCGGCTGACCCGGCTGGATGGCGACAGCAGCCGCGATGTCCGCCTGTTCCGGCGCGCTTCCGACCCGTCCTGCCGCCTGCACCTGAAGCTCTACCGCAAGGGCGGCATCATCCCGCTGTCCGAAGCGGTCCCGGTGCTGGAGAATTTCGGTCTGCGCGTGCTGGACGAGGTTCCGACCGAGCTGGACAGCGGAACGCTTGGACACATCCACGATTTCGGGGTCGAGCTTCCGGCCGGGTCGGACGTCGAGGGGATCCTGGCGCGGATCGAGACGGTCGAGCGCGCCATCGCGGAGGTGCTCGACGGGGTCGCGGAAAACGATGCGTTCAACCAGCTGGTGCTGCTCGCCGGCCTGGAACCGCAGCCGGTGGTGTGGCTTCGCGCCTGGTTCCGCTACCTCCGCCAGACTGGAGTCGCCTTCAGCCTTGCCACGGTGGTCGATGCGCTGCGCCGAGCCCCGGCTGCCAGCCGAGCGCTGATCGACGGCTTCATCGCCGCCCACGGCGCGGGTGATGCGGGCACTCGCCCGGCCCTGGTCGCACAGCATGGCAAGGCGTTGGACCAGGCGCTGCTGAGCGTGCAGAGCATTGAGGACGATCGAATCCTCCGCCTGTTCCGAGCGGTGGTGCGCGCAACCCTGCGCACCAACGCCTTTGCTCCGGCGGCGGCTGAGGCGCTGGCGTTCAAGCTCGATCCCACCAAGGTGCCGGGACTGCCCGCACCCATCCCCTACCGCGAGATCTGGGTCTATTCACCCCGGGTCGAGGGCATCCACCTGCGCGGCGGCCCTGTCGCCCGCGGGGGGCTCCGCTGGTCCGACCGCCGGGACGACTTCCGCACCGAGATCCTGGGCCTGATGAAGGCGCAGTTGGTCAAGAATGCGGTGATTGTGCCGACCGGCGCCAAGGGCGGCTTTTATCCCAAGCAGCTGCCGAGCCCGGCGGTCGACCGGGACGCGTGGCTGGCCGAAGGTACGGAAAGCTACCGCATATTCATCCGCTCCTTGCTGTCGGTCACCGACAACATTGTCGACGACAAGGTGGTCCATCCGACCGGCGTGGTGATCCACGACGGTGACGATCCCTACTTCGTGGTCGCCGCCGACAAGGGCACCGCGACCTTCTCCGATGTCGCCAACGCGATCGCCCTGGAGCGTGGCTTCTGGCTCGGCGACGCGTTCGCGTCCGGCGGCTCAAACGGCTACGACCACAAGGCGATGGGCATCACCGCCAAAGGCGCATGGGTGTCGGTCCAGCGCCACTTCCTGGAGATGGGCATCGACGTCCAGACCCAGCCGGTCCAGGTGGTCGGCTGCGGCGACATGTCGGGCGACGTGTTCGGCAACGGCATGCTTCTGAGCCAGGCGCTGAAGCTGGTCGCCGCCTTCGACCACCGGCACATCTTCATCGATCCCGACCCCGCCCCGGCGGCAAGCTGGGCCGAGCGCAAGCGGCTGTTCGACCTGCCGCGCTCCAGTTGGGACGACTATGACCGCTCCGTTCTGTCACCCGGCGCGATGATCGTTCCGCGCACCCAGAAGCAGATCGACCTTACGCCCGAGGCGCGCGCCGCGCTTGGAATCGAAGCCGAGACCATCGATCCCACCACGCTGATCAACGCCATCCTCAAGGCGCCGGTGGACCTCATCTGGTTCGGCGGCATCGGAACCTATGTGAAGGCGTCCACCCAGGCCAACAGCGCAGTCGGCGATCCGGCCAACGACGTGCTTCGCGTCGACGCTCGCGATCTTCGCGCCAAGGTGCTTGGCGAAGGCGCCAACCTCGCCATCACCCAGGCGGCGCGGATCGAGTTCAGCGAGCTTGGCGGCCGCTGCAACACCGACTTCATCGACAATTCGGCCGGCGTCGATTGTTCGGACAACGAGGTCAACATCAAGATCCCGCTGAACCGTGAGATGCGCGAAGGCCGGCTGACGCTCGAAAACCGCAACACCCTGCTCGCGCAAATGACCGACGAGGTCGCGCATCTCGTTCTCGAGGACAATCGCCTTCAGACGCTGGCGCTGTCGGTCGCGGAGCTCGGAGGATCTGCGTCGGTTCCAAGCCAGGTTCGAACGCTGGAGCTTCTGGAAGCCTCCGGGCGGCTCGATCGACGGGTGGAGGGGCTTGAAAGCAGCGAGACATTGCTCCGCCGCGTGTCCGACAGCCGCGGGCTGACCCGACCCGAGCTGGCGGTGCTTCTGAGCCTGTCCAAGCTCAGCCTGCAGGACGCCGCCGAGGCCCTGTGCCTTGCCGACGATCCCCTGCTCGACGAGCAATTGCTGGCCGCTTTCCCGGCGCCAATGCGGCAGGCGCATGCCGACGCGATCCGGGCCCATCGCCTTCGGCACGAGATCCTGGCAACCAAGATCGCCAACCGCTTCGTCAACCGGCTCGGCCCCAGTGTCGCGCTCGACATGACCGAGGAAGAAGGCGCTGCGCTCGGCCAGGTGGTAGTCGCCTTCCTTGTGGCGGAGCGGCTGCTGCAGCTCGGTAAATTGTGGAAGCGGATCGACGAAGCGGACGTGTCCGAAGCCGTCCGGCTGGAGCTGTTCGCCCTCTCCGGGCAGAGCATCCGGGCGCATATCGCTGATATCCTCCGCGCCGGTGGCGGCGAGACCAGCGTCAGCAAGCTGATCGAACTGCTCGAGCCGGGCCTTACCAAGGTCAACGCAGCGGCTCGCGGGATCATCCGCGAGGAGGTTCGTCACGAGGCCGAGGTCCGCAAGGAGCGGCTGCTGGCGATGGGCGCGAGCCCGGAGATCACCCGTGGATTGGTCAAGCTGTACGAGTTGGACGGCGTGTTCGGGATCGCCGCGTTGGCTGCCCGCCGCGATGTTGACGAGCTGTCCCTGACCCAGGCCTATGTCCGCCTCGGCGAAGCGCTCGGGCTCGACTGGGCGCAGGGCCAAGTGGTGCGCTTCCAGCCGATCGACCAGTGGGAGCGGCTGCTAGTCTCCGGCCTGGCGCGAGATTTCGAGCAGCTGCGGCTCGATTGGATGGCGCGCTCCCGCGGCGATGATCCGGAGGCCTCCGTCGACCGCTGGGTCGAACGGCAGGCCCCGCGGATCGAGCAGTTCCGCCGCCTAGTCGGCCGCGCCCGCTCCGGCGGTAACATCACGGTCCCGATGCTCGCCCAGATCGCTAACCAGGCCCGTATCCTGCTGTCGCGCTGATGCACCTGTGCATCCTGATCCCGGACCCCGCTTACCCGGAGCCGTTTGCCTGGGCGTTCCACGTCGAGGCGGAGGCGCTTCGCGAGGCTGGGGCCGAGGTGACCGCCCGACCATGGACCCAGCCGGGCGACCTGACGCCATTCGACCTGGTCCTGCCGCTAGTCGCCTGGGGCTACCACCTCCGATTCACAGACTGGCTGGCGCTGCTCGACCGGCTCGAGGCGGAGCGGGTGCGGGTCGTGAATCCGGTGCCGCTGCTCCGGTGGAACAGCGACAAGGCCTATCTGACCGAGCTTGGAGCGAGCGGCGTGCCGACGGTGCCGACGCTTGCGGTGGACCACCTCAACGAAGCTGCGCTGACCGCGGCGCACGGCGTCTTCGCCAGCGACGAGCTGGTGATCAAGCCGCCGGTCTCCGCAAGCGCCTGGGGCACCTTTCGCCTAGGCAGGGGGGACCCGGTGCCGGAGGAGGTATTCGGCGACCGCATGCTGATCCAGCCGTGGCTCGGCTCGGTGACGACCGACGGCGAATATTCCCTGTTCGTGTTCGGCGGAGAAGTCAGCCACGCCGTGGTGAAACGGCCCAAGGCCGGCGACTTTCGTGTCCAGCCGGACCATGGCGGAACCAGCGTCGCGTGCGAGGCCCCGGAGGGTGCGGTGGAGCTGGCCCGCGCCGCGCTCGAGGCTGCCCCGGCGGAGGCGGCCTATGCCCGGGTCGACATGCTGCGCGGCAACGACGGCGCGCTGCAGATCATCGAACTGGAACTGATCGAGCCGGCATTGTTCCTGCACAACGTGCCGGAAGCCAAGGGCCGGTTCGCGGCTGCGATCCTGTCAGCCGCCGAGCGCGCGTCCGAATAGCCACTGCCGCAGCGCGGAGGTCAGGTTCGGCGGCTCGCGTACCGTCATCCGCGCTTCGTCGATCTCCGCCACTAGGGCATTGACTGGCTGGTGGGCGTCCCGCGCGGCAATCTCCAGCGCTTTCCAGAAGATGGGTTCCAGGCTGATCGATGTCGGGTGACCGGCGATCAGGACGCTGCGCTTGACCGGCGGCGAGTAGGTGACGCTTTCCTCTTCCAAGACCAACTCCGCTTACATGCGCCGCGAAATGGATTCGCGGCCTCCGCCCTGTCCGCCGAACGCAGGCCGTCCATGTCTCGACCATTCTACGCGCAACTCAGCAGTGCGTTGCATTTCAGCGCCGCACCGGCTGGCTCAATACATGTGCTGGCCGCCGTTGATCGACAGGGTCGATCCGGTAACAAAACCGGCATTCTCGTCGACCAGGAAGGCAACACCGCGCGCAATCTCGTCCGCCCGGCCCAGGCGGTTGACCGGAATGCGCGCCACGATCTTGCCCAGCACATCCTCGGGCACCGCCGCCACCATGTCGGTGTCGATATAGCCCGGAGCGATGGCGTTGACCGTCACCCCGTTGCGCGCGCCTTCCTGTGCCAGCGCCTTGGTGAAGCCATGGATGCCCGACTTGGCGGCGGCGTAGTTGACCTGCCCGTATTGCCCAGCCTGGCCGTTGATGGAGCCGATATTGACGATTCGCCCGTAGCCCCGCGACTGCATGCCTTCGAACACCGCTTTCGCCATGTTGAAGCAGCCGCCGAGGTTGGTGTCGATGACATCCTGCCACTTCTGGTGGTCCATGCGCTTCATCGTGGTGTCGCGCGTGATGCCGGCATTGTTGACCAGCACGTCGACGGGCCCGAGCTCCGCCTCGACCTGCTTCACCCCTTGCTGGCAGGCCTCATAGTCGGACACGTCCCACTTGTACGCCTTGATCCCGGTCCGTTCGGAGAACTCACGCGCGCGCTCGTCATTGCCGGCGTAATTCGCCGCCACCGTCATGCCCATCTGCTGCAGAGCGACGCTGATCGCCTCACCGATCCCGCGGGTTCCACCGGTGACGATTGCTACCCGTGCCATGGCTCTGTCTCCTCCTGTTGCTGTCAGCCTATGCAACGCCCTACCAACCGGCAAGTTCGCGTCTGACCAGGGCTTCGAGCATCGTCACGCCCTCGGTGCTGTCATTGAGGCAATCGAGCCGGGCAAAGCTTCCCCCGCCCGCGCTCATGAACGTCTCGCGGCCGCGGATGCCGAGTTCCTCGATCGTTTCGATGCAATCGGCGGAAAAGCCGGGCGCGGCGATGGCGAGGCGGGTCACTCCTTGCGAAGGATAAGCGGCAAGCACGTCCTCCGTCGCGGGCTCCAGCCATTTCGCGCGACCGAACCGCGATTGGAAGGCCACGTCCGTCTGGATCGCAAGCCGCTCGCCCAGCAGGCGTGCCGTCTTGCGGCAATGGCAATGGTAAGGATCGCCCAGTTCCAGCGTCCGCTGCGGCATTCCGTGAAAGCTGAGGAGCAACCGCTGTGGGCTGAAGTCGAGCCCGCCAAGCTGCCGCTCGATGCTCGCCTGCAAGGCTGCGATGTAGGCTTCGTCGTCATGGTACGGCGGCAGCGTCCGGATCGCCGGCTGCCAGCGCATCGCCGCAAGCGTCGCAAAGGCGAGGTCGTTGGCGGTCGCGGTCGTGGCGGCGCAATATTGCGGATAGAGCGGCGCAAGCAGGATGCGCTCGCAACCCCCCGCCTTCAGCTGCTCGATCGCCGGCCCGATGCCCGGACTGCCGTAGCGCATCGCCCAGTCGACGGTGACCGCATCGCCACATCGCCGCTGCAAGGCCGCGGCTTGGTTGCGGGTGATCACCGCCAGCGGTGAACCCTCCTCCGTCCAGACCTGCTTATAGGCATGGGCCGACTTGGCAGGCCGGGTGCGCAGGATGATCCCGTGGAGGATCGGCTTCCACACGTAGCGCGGGATTTCGATCACCCGCGGGTCGGACAGGAATTCCGCCAGATACTTGCGAACGGATGCGGTCTCCGGCGCATCGGGGGTGCCCAGGTTGATCAGGAGAACGCCGATCCGGGGTGAACGGATCGGCGGGTGGTCGGGCGGCGGGATCATGCGGCCGACATCGGGTCGAACGGCAGCCGACGCAAGCGCCGCCCGGTCGCCGCTGCAATCGCGTTGCCCACCGCCGGCGCGACCGCCGCGAACCCGAGTCCGCTGACCCCACCCGCGATCTCCCGGCTGGGCAGCAACTCCACCTCGATCCTCGGCGCGCGCCCCAGGCGCGGCTGAGGGGAGCCCAGCCCGTCGGCAAGGCCGTAGCGGAATGCCGGGACCCGGGCGGTAGCCTGCGCCAGTCCGGCGAGCAGCCCGCCTTCGATCTGCTGCCGGATCAGCCCCGGATTGACCGCTCGCCCGCAGTCCACCGCCGCGATCAGCCGATCGACCTGGATCGTCTGATCGGCCCCCAGCGTCGCGCTGGCGATCAGCCCGATGTGCGACCCGAATGCGCTGACGCACGCCAGGCCCATGGTGCTGCCAGGAGCGCCCCCGTCCCATCCGCCAAGCGTCGCCGCGTTCGACAGGACACGCGCCAGCCGCGGCTGCCCGCCGAGCAGGCCCATCCGGAAGGCCAGCGGCTCGACGCCCGCGATCCGCGCCATCTCGTCGACGAAGCTTTCGGTAAAGAAGGCACACGGCGCGTCCATGCCCCCGCGCAGATAGCTGGTGCGGATCGGAAGCTCCGCGGCGACCCCGTCGACAGCAACATTGGCGATGGCATAAGGCGGGACCGCACCGCTCCATTCCCGCGCATCCAGCGCCGACGCCGGACCGGCTTCGAGCATCCGGCCAAGCGCCGCCGTTAGCCCGCCAACCGACGCGATCCGTACCTTCCACGCGGCGATCCCGCCGGCGGGCGTGGGCAGCGCGAACAGTCGAGCCAGCGCCGGGGGGCGCGGGCGATCGTGGCGGCGAGCCTCCTCGGGCGCGAGGATCAGTTGCACCGGGTGCCCCGCCCGCTTGGCCAGCACCGCGGCGATCCCGACTGCCTCCGCCTCCAGCGCGCGGCCATCACCACCGCCGACCGGCATCGGGTAGAGGGTGGTTTGTGCCAGCGCGACCCCGGCCGCTGTTGCTGCGATCTGCCGCGCCAGCTCTGGCGCCAGGGTGGAGGCCCACACCTCCAGCCGGTCGCCGACCAGCCTGGCGGTCGCGGTCGGCGGCTCCAGTCCGTGGTGGGCGCCGGCGCCGACCGCATAGGTTGCGGCGAGCGGGCGGGATCCGGCTGCCGCCCCCTCGAAATCGCCGCGCGCGAAGAACCGGGTCGGCTCCCCACCCGCAAACGCCTCTTCCAGGACTCGTTCGAGCGCCGCGCTGTCCGCGCCCTTCGGGCCGGTGAAGCGCGGGGCGGCTGCTCGCAAGGCCTGCTCCGCAGCCCACCACGTTGTCCCGACCGCCGCCAGCCATTGCCCATCCGCAATCAAGCGCGTGCCGGACTTCACCTGATCCCGCTCGTAAGCGGTCAGCCGTCCGCCCGGCGGTGCCAGCCGGACGGAGGCGAACAGTAATCCGGGCAAGCGCACGTCGGCGGCCAGCCGGGCGCTGCCGTCGGTCTTCCCCGGCAGGTCGAGCCGCGGCAAGCTCTGCCCCGCCAGCTTGCCGGTTCCCACTGACCGCAGCGGCGCAGGGTCGGGCGGGTTGCCGTCGGCAGCAGCCTCGGCGAGAGCGCCGAAGCCAAACCGCTTGCCTTCATGGACAACGAACCCGCCCGCGGTATCGCACTCGGCCGCGGCCACGTTCCACTGGTCCGCCGCCGCCGCGCACAGCATCGCCCGGGCCGTAGCCGCCGAGCGGCGCAGCGGCCCCTCGAACCCGCGCACGGAGGTCGAGTTGGCCGTGATCCGCAGCGACCCGTCGCCCTTCAGCCGATGAGCGCGCCATCCGCCGACGACATCGGCCGTCCAGCCCGCCGCCAGCGGATTGGCGTAAAACGGCGACGAGGGCGCCGGTTCCACAGCCACCATGTCCCATGCCGCGCCAAGCTCGTCCGCCACGATCTGCGGCAGCGCGGTCCAGATGCCTTGCCCGGTTTCGACCTGCGGCACTGCGACCGTCACCCGTCCGTCTGTGCCGATCTTTAGGAAATGATCGAACCCACGGTCCTCCTCCCGTAGAGGCAGGCTCCCGCCGATCCGCCGCGGCCAGGCGGCTAGGGCGAGGACCAGTCCGATCCCCGCACCCCCGCCGATCAGCAAGGTCCTTCGGTCGAGCTTCAAGCGGAATGCTGCGCCTTCAAGGCCACCCGGTCGATCTTGCCGGTGCCAAGGCGGGGCAGCGGTTCGGCCGAAAATAGGAAGCGCGCCGGAATCTTGAACGCGGCCAGGCGGCCTTCCAGGAAGGCCCGAAGGTCGGCCTCCTCCAGCCTTGCGTCATCCGCCGGGTGGATCACCGCCAGCGGCACCTCGCCAAGCCGCTCGTCCGGCACCCCGAACACCGCCGCCTCCGCGACCGCATCGCAGGCGTAGCAGGCCGCCTCGACCTCCGCCGCGGAAATGTTCTCGCCGCCCCGGATGATGATGTCCTTCTTCCGGTCGACGATGAACAGATAGCCGTCCTCGTCGAGGTAGCCGATGTCCCCGGTCTTGAAGTAACCGTCGGCGGTGAAGGCCGCCGCGGTGGCCTCCGGGTTGCGCCAATAGCCCTTGATGTTGGCCGCGGAGCGGATCGCGATCTCGCCGCGCTCGCCGACCGCCAGGTGACGGTCGTGCGCGCCCAGGATCGCCAGCTCGACGAAAGGCTTCTGCGCACGGCCGGTGGAGGCTGGCCTGGCGGCGTAACTCCCCCAGAAGTTCGAACAGCCCACCGCATTGGTTTCGGTGAGCCCGTAGCCCAGCGCGGGCTGCGCCTCGGCGAAGGTCTCCTTCAGCCGCTCGACATGGCTGACCGGCCGCGGGGCGCCGCCAGCGGCGATGTCGGTCAATGTGGAAAGATCGTACTTCTCCCGGTCGGGATGGTTCATCAGCTCCAGGCTCATCGTCGGCACTCCGACAAAATAGGTGATCTTCTCCTTCTCGATCAGCCGCAGCGCCTCGCCCGCATCCCACTTGGGCATCATCACCATGCCCCGTCCGATCACGAAGCTGTTGAGCATCACCGGCACTTCCCCGGTAACGTGGAACAGCGGGACGTTGAGCAGGGTCCGGAGCGGGTTCTTCGGCGGGCGGCCTTCGGTTTCCATGATGCCGAGCAGGCACATCAACCCGGTCGCATAGGCATAGACGCCGGTGGTCACAGCCCGGTGGGTCGACAGCGCCCCCTTGGCCTCCCCTGTTGAGCCGGAGGTGAACAGGATGGTGGCATCATCCTCCGGTGCGATCTCCGGAAGGTGCGTCGCCAGGGGCGCCCCGTCCTCCGTCAACGGCTGCAGAGCGTGGTGGATTTGATGCTCCACCGCCAGCGACACGACTTCCCACGGTCCGCATGCCGCCTGGATCCGCTGCACCCGCGCACCGTCAGCCAGGATCAGCTTCGGCTCGGTCAGTTCCAGAGCATGGTTGAGTTCGGCCGCCTGCCACCAACCATTGAGCAAGGTTGCGACGCCACCAGCCTTGAGCACGGCCATGTAGCTGACGATCCATGCCGGGCAGTTGCGCATGGCAATGCCGATCCGGTCGCCCTTGACGATGCCACGGTGCGCGACCAAGGCCCGCGCCAGCTCGTCCGAGACGCGGTCGAGGTCCGCGAAAGTCAGGCGCTCCTCGCCCGCGACTACGGCTTCCACATGGCTGTAGAGCATGCCGAAGGTCTTGAAAAACAACGGCATCGTGCCCGGGAAGTTGCCGACGAACGCGCGGCCTTGGGCATCATGCTCGATGACGATCCGCCCACCCGGCCCAGTCACCGCGGCCAACACCGCATCGTAGCGTTGGTCGAGTTCACTGGGCATTCGCGTCTCCTTGGCCTTTCCCTGCGCTCCTCTTATGAGGCGGCAGTCCTTATGGGGGAAGCCTTTCAATGACGACCACGGCACCAACAGCCGGAATTGCCTGGACCGACCTCCATCTGTCGCCGGTGGCGCTGGACCTCGGCTTTTTCGAACTGCGCTGGTACAGCCTCGCCTACCTCGCCGGCATCTTTCTCGGTTATTGGTACCTGCTGAAGCTGATCCGCCAGCCGGGCGCCCCGATGGCGCGGCGCCATGCCGACGACCTGGTGTTCTATGCCTCGCTCGGCGTGATCCTTGGCGGGCGGCTCGGCTATGTGCTGTTCTACCGGCCGGGCTTCTATTTCGAGAACCCGCTGGAGATCCTCAAGCTGTGGGACGGGGGCATGAGCTTCCATGGCGGGGTGATCGGCACCAGCCTGGGCATCCTCTACCTCGCGTGGAAGCAGAAGCTGAATTGGCTCCGCATTCACGATTATGTCGCCTGCGTGGTGCCCATCGGCCTGTTCACCGGCCGGCTGGCGAACTTCGTCAACGCCGAGCTGTGGGGCGCTCCGACTTCGGTCCCGTGGGCGGTCCGCTTTCCGGAGGTGGTGAACGGCATCCAGGTCATTGGTCCCCCGCGCCATCCAAGCCAGCTCTACGAAGCGCTGCTTGAGGGCGTCGCCTTGTTCGCCATCCTGGCCTGGATGTTCTGGCGTACCCAGTCGCGCTACGAACCGGGCAAGCTGGTCGGCGCCTTCCTGCTCTTCTACGGCCTGTTCCGGTTCACCGTGGAGTTCGTCCGCGAGCCCGACGCGCATCTGGTCGGCTTTGCGCAGGCAACCGGCCTGCACATGGGTCAATGGCTGTGCGTGCCGATGATCCTCGGCGGAACCTATCTGATGGCCACTGCCAAGGGTCGCCGCCAGCGCATCGAACCGATCGCCGGGTCGGAGAGCGTCGCCTGACCCCACTCGAAACCGCGCTCCACGATCGCATCCGCAGCGAAGGCCCGATCACGGTCGAGGCTTATATGGAGGCCTGCAACACCTATTATTACGCCACTCGCGATCCGCTTGGGGCGGCGGGCGATTTTACCACCGCGCCCGAGATCAGCCAGATGTTTGGCGAGCTGATCGGCGCCGCACTGGCCGACGTCTGGGCGCGCGCTGGCCAGCCGCGAGGCGCGCGCTACGTCGAGCTTGGTCCTGGTCGCGGAACGCTGGCAAGCGATGCGCTGCGGGCGATGCGCTCGGCTGGCCTCCAGCCGCCGGTGCATTTCGTCGAGACCAGCCCAGTGCTGCGCCAGGCGCAGGCCGCGGCGGTTCCGCATGCCCAATGGCACGACAGCATCGCTGACCTGCCGACTGACGTACCGCTGCTGGTGGTCGCCAATGAATTTCTCGACGCCCTACCCATTCGCCAGCATGTGGCCGGGATCGAACGCCATGTGGAGGTGATTGGCGGAGCGCTTGCCTTCGACCGCGACGGAGAGATCGTCGAAACCTCGCCCGCTCGTGATGCTGTGACGGCGGAGATCGCTGGGCGCGTAGCGAAGCAGGGTGGCGCCGCGCTGATCGTGGATTACGGCCATACCGCCACTGGCCCGGGCGACACGCTGCAGGCCGTGCGCGGCCACCACTTCGCAGGCTTGCTGGACAAGCCCGGCGAACAGGATCTCACCTCCCACGTCGACTTTCAGCGCACAGCTGAAGTCGCCCGCTCCGCGGGCGCCGCTGTCGCCGGCCCCGTCGAGCAGGGCCCCTGGCTTGAACGACTCGGCATCCTCGCCCGCGCACGCGCCCTCGCCAACGCCGCTCCCGATCGTACTGCGGAAATCGAGGCTTGCCGCGCCCGCCTGTGTCGGCCTGATCAGATGGGCAGCCTCTTCAAGCTGCTTGCAATCCGCGCCCCGGAATGGCCAACGCCCGCCGGACTATGATCACCTTCCGTGACGCCACGCCCGAAGACGCGCCCGCCCTGGCCCGCCTCGGCGCGCGCAGCTTCTTCGAAACCTTCGGCCACCTTTACGATCCCGCCGATCTTGCGATCTTCCTACAAAGCCACGCGGTCGCCGAGTGGGACAAGCAGCTCGCCGATCCCGCGTTCGCGGTCCGGGTGGGAGAGGACGGCGGGCAGTTCGCCGCCTTTGCCAAGCTCGGGCCGCCGAGCCTGCCCTTCGAACCGCGCGGCCAGGCTACCGAGCTGCGCCAATTCTACCTCCTCCAACCCTGGCACGGCACCGGCGCCGCCAGGGAACTGATGCGCTGGGTCCTGGACGAGGCCCGCCGCCGCCGCGCCGAGCATCTCTACCTCTCCGTCTTCACCGACAACCACCGCGCCCGCTGCTTCTACGCGAAATACGGGTTCGTCGAGGAAGGACCCTACACCTTCATGGTTGGCAATCACGCAGACGAGGACATCGTCATGCGGCTGGACCTGTGACCGTGGAGGTGCTCACCGCGGGAGCGCTGGGCGACATCCCGCACGGCTTCCTCGGCCGCCCCGGCGGGGTGTCGACGGGGGCGGTCGCCGGCCTCAACTGCGGCCTGGGCAGCGCCGACGATCCCGACGCGGTGGCCGAGAACCGGCGACGGGCGGTGGAGGCTGTTGGCGCCGGAGCGACTCTGGTGTCCCTTTATCAGATCCACAGCGCCGACGTCGTCACCGTCACGGAACCTTGGCCAGACAGCAGCCGCCCCAAGGCCGATGCCCTGGTTACCGGCCGTCCAGGCCTGCTGCTCTCGATCGTCACCGCCGACTGCGCCCCGGTGCTGTTCGCGGATCGTGAGGCGGGGATCGCTGGAGCCGCCCACGCCGGCTGGAAGGGCGCGCTCGGCGGGGTCACCGACCGCACCATCGAGGCGATGGAGAAGCTGGGCGCCGAGCGCCCCCGTATCGCCGCCGCGATCGGGCCCTGCATTGCGCGGGCCAGCTACGAGGTCGACTGGGCCTTTCTTGAGCGCTTCACCGCCGCCGAGCCGTCCAACGAGCGCTTTTTCGCGGAAGGCCCAGCCGGCAAGCCGCACTTCGACCTCGAAAGCTATCTTCTCGCTCGGCTTGCCGACGCGGGCCTCCGTCGCATCGAAGCGCTGGGGCAAGACACCTACGCGCGGGAACAACAGTTCTACAGCTACCGCCGCGCCACCCACCGCGGCGAACCGGACTATGGTCGGCAGATCAGCCTGATCGGGGTTGTCCGCTAGGAGAGCCGAAGAGCTGGGCCGTCGCACTGGCTCCTTTCAGGGAGCTCTGGCATGAGCCGTCCCCAGAAGGGGGAACGATGACGACCGCGCGTTGGGGGCTCTGGGGCGGGCTGGTGCTGTTCGGGTTGCTGCTGGTCTTGCCGCCACCGGCGGGCATGCCGTTGCCGGCGTGGCGAACGAGCGCGCTGGTCGCGCTGATGGCGGTCTGGTGGATGACGCAGGCGCTGCCGCTCACCGCCACCGCGCTGCTGCCGTTCCTGCTTCTGCCCCTGTTCGGCGTGATGAACGCCAGCGCCGCGGCCGCGGCCTATTATTCTCCGATCCTGTTCCTCGTGCTGGGCGGCGCGATCATCGCGCTGGCGATCGAGCGGACCGGTCTGCACCGCCGTCTGGCGCTGACCATCGTCAGGCGCGGCGGAAGCACGCCGGCGGCGATGCTGTTCGCCTTCATGACTGCCACCGCGCTGCTGTCGATGATCGTCTCCAACACAGCAACCACGCTGATCATGATGCCGATCGCGGTCGCGGTGCTGCATGCCGCCAGGATCGGAAGCGGTCACACCGATGGCTTTGCCGGTGCGCTTGCCATGGGCATCGCCTTTTCCGCCAGCATCGGTGGTCTCGCAACCTTGGTGGGCTCGCCGACCAACGCCATCGCAGCGGGCATCATCGCACGCTCGACCGGGCTGCAGCTGACCTTTGTCACCTGGGCTGCCTATGGGGTTCCGCTGGTGCTGGTCGCGGTACCCTTGTGCTGGTGGGTGCTGATGCGGGTGCAGAAGGTCCGCCCGACCGACTTCCGCGCCGCCGACGCGCTGGCCGGGATCGGCGAGGCGGGCCCGTGGACCACCGCCGAAAAGCGCCTGGTTCCGATCATCGCTGCCGTGGTTGCCGCCTGGGTGGCGCTGCCGCTGGTGGCCTCTTTCCTGCCCAAGGACGTGCTGGTCGACGGGACGATCGCCATACTCGCCGCGCTGCTGCTGTTTGTCATTCCGGATGGCACCGGCCGGCCGATCCTCACCTGGCCGGAGGCAAACCGTGCCCCGTGGGACGTCATCATGCTCTTCGGGGGCGGCCTCGCCCTGGCGGCCGGCATCGGGGAGTCCGGGCTGGACGAATGGCTCGGAACGGCGCTTGCCCCATTGAAGGGTGTTCACCCGCTCGCCATCGCACTGGTGCTGGTCGCCCTTGTCGTTCTCATCACCGAATTCGCCAGCAACGTCGCCGCGGCGAGCGGCATCATCCCGGTCGTCGCCGGCATCATCGCCGCGACCGGCATCGACCCGATCCTGCTGGCCCTGCCGGCCGCATGGGCGGCGAGTTGGGGCTTCATGCTGCCCTCCGGCACCGGTCCGAATGCCATCGCCTGGGCGACCGGGCACATCGCCCTGCCGCGGATGCTCAAGGCCGGGCTATGGCTCGATCTGCTCGGCATTCCGTTGATGGTCGGCGCGGTCTGGCTGTTGCAGCCACTTCTCGGCTAGGGGGCGCGCATGACAGACGAGTCCGAAATCAGCGGCGCCCGCGCGCCGCGCCGCCCGAAGCCTTCGCCGACCACCATCGGCAACCACCCGCTTCGCCCTGAAACGCTGATGATGGGCTTCGGCTTCGACCCGTCCTTGTCCGAAGGTTCGCTCAAGCCGCCGATCTTCCTCACCTCCACCTTCGTGTTCGAGAATGCGGCGGCGGGGAAGCGCTTCTTCGAAGGCGTCACCGGCAAGCGGCCGGGCGGTGCCGAAGGGCTGATCTATTCCCGCTTCAATGGGCCCAACCAGGAAATACTCGAAGATCGCCTGACCTTGTGGGAGGGCGCGGAGGAAGCGCTCGCTTTCTCCAGCGGCATGTCCGCGATCGCCACCTTGCTGCTGACCTACGTCAAGCCGGGCGACGTGGTGGTCCACTCCGGGCCGCTCTACGCCGCGACCGAGACGCTGATCGCCAAGATCCTGGGCAAGTTCGGAGTGACCTGGCTCGATTTCCCGAGCGGCGCCACGCGCGAGGAAATCGAGGCTGTGATCGCCGCCGCCAAGGTCCAGGGCCGAGTTGCCCTGATCTATCTCGAAAGCCCGGCCAACCCGACCAACCAGCTGGTCGACGTCGAAGCGGTCAAGGCCGCCCGCGACGCTGCCTTCGCCGGTGAGGAGCAGCCGCCGATCGCGATCGACAACACCTTCCTGGGCCCGCTTTGGGCCAAGCCGCTCAACCAGGGTGCTGACATTACCGTCTACAGCCTGACCAAATATGCCGGCGGGCATAGCGACCTCGTCGCGGGCGGGCTGGTCGGATCGAAGAAGCACCTCGATCCCATCCGCATGATGCGCAACACGATCGGGACCATCTGCGACCCGAACACCGCGTGGATGCTGCTGCGCTCGCTGGAAACGCTGGAGCTGAGGATGAGCCGCGCCGGCGAGAATGCCGCCCGGGTCTGCGAATATCTGCGCACGCACGACAAGGTCGAAAGCGTCGGCTACCTCGGCTTCCTTGAGGAGGGCTCCCGACAGGCCGACATCTACCGCCGCCACTGCACCGGCGCGGGGTCGACCTTCTCGCTTTACCTCAAGGGTGGCGAGAAGGAGGCGTTCGCCTTCCTCGACTCGCTGCAGATCGCCCACTTGGCGGTCAGCCTCGGCGGCACCGAAACGCTCGCCAGCGCCCCGGCGGCGATGACCCACCTGTCGGTGCCCGACGAACGCAAGCAGGCGCTCGGCATCACCGACAATCTGGTACGCATCTCCATCGGGGTCGAGAACCCGGACGACCTTATCGCCGATATCGAGAATGCATTGCGGGCGGTTTAACCTTCGTCCTTGCGAGCGCAGCGAAGCAATCCAGCTCACTTCCTCGCGGGAGAAAACTGGATTGCTTCGTCGCTGCGCTCCTCGCAATGAGACTTAGGGCTCAGCCCCAATCCTCCACGCGCCACCCGCGCTCCCTGGCCAGCTTTGCAAGCCGGTCGTGCGGGTTCACCGCGACCGGCTCGTCGGACCATTCGAACACTGGCGCGTCGCTGGCGTGGTCGGAATAAAAGCGCACATGGCCGTGCTTGCCCGTCAGGCCGCTCTTCTCGACCCAATCGGCGACCATCCGCATCTTGGCCGGACCATAGCAATTCTCGCCGTCGATCTTCGCCCGCACCCGTGCGTCGAGCCCGATGATCGACCCGGTGCCGATCACGTCGTCGAACCCCAGCCGCTCGGCAATGGCTGCGGCGTAAAGGCGATAGGAGGCCGTCGCCATTACCACCCGCCGGCCTTCCGCCTTGTCGCGGGCGATGGCGGCGCGGGCGCCAGGACGGATGTTGCTCGTCACTTGCCGGTCGGCAAAGCTTTGCACCAGCGGCAGCAGGTCCTTGGGGTGGATCCAGTGGCCGATCAGCAGCCGATGATTGATCTCCTTCAGCCGCCCCCGATCGATCAGCTTCAGCAGGTAGGCCAGCATGGAGGCGACGACCAGCGGCACGAACACCAGCCGCCACGGTGACCGGCGCACCGCGCAATGCAGCAGGAACGGCGTGTAGGTCGCCCGCCGGGTCACCGTCCGGTCCATGTCGTAGATGGCAAGGTCCATCAGGCTAGGTCTCTCTCAGGCGCGCCCGGCGATGATTTCCTCGACCAGCACGTGGTCGGCGGGCTTGTCGACGTCGATTGCCGCCAGCGGGTCGCTCATCACCACCGGCTTGATGACGATGCCCAGCTTGCGCCCGAGGTTGGCGGCGGTCTGCTGGATGTCGTGGACCCGCAGCACCGCACCGAGGAACAGCGGCAGGCCGAGCTGGAGCAGCACTCGCCAGCCCTTCTTGCGATCCTGCTCGATGCTCCGCCAGCGCTCGATCGCGACCGCGGCCTGGGGCGTGTTGAGGGCGAACAGGTTCGCGCCGCTATACTTGCCGCTGCCGAAGCGCAGCCAGGTTCGCTGCGCGTTTGGAAAGCGGGCCAGCAGCGGCTGGCTCTCGACAAAGGCGACGCCAATGTCGCAGTCGCGCGACGCGGCGGTGAATTCCGCGATCATCGCCGGCGTGAGCAGCGCATGGTCGGCGGTCGTCACCAAGACCGGAAAGCGCGTCCCAGGATCCTTGCACAGCGCCGAGAGGGTGGCGGCGATGGTCGACTGGCTCCGGGCAATGCTGACCCGCGGGTCGGCTGGAATGACCGCGGCGACCGGCTCGGGCGACTGGCTCGCGACCCGCACGTGGCGAATTGCAGGGCTCGACAGCAAGGCGCGCAGCGGCCGCAGCACCATCGGTTCGCCGCCTACCGGGATCAGCGCCTTGTGGATCGATCCCATCGACTCCGCGAACGGGTCGCCTTCCGGGCGCGAGCCGGCGAGAAGCAGCGCGGTCCAGGGCGGCATCGCGCTCACGAAAGCCAGGAGATGATCTTGCGGCCGCGGTCGGCCCGAGCATTGGCCTGGGCAAGTCGCACGGCGTGGAAGATCAGGCTCAGCAGGGTCCACAGCGCCACCAGCTCGATCCCGACATCCGGCCGCCCGGCGAGCAGGGACACGAACAGGATGAGCATGTTGGGATTGCGCCGAGCCGTGATCAGCCGGAACTTGCTGTCGATCGGGCGCCAGATGTGGATCTCGATCCCATGCTTCTTGACGAACAGCCCTTCGATCAGCCGTCCAGCAATGTAGCCGCTGACGATCGCGCCGACCACCATCGACTTGTACACCGGCTCCAGCGCCAGGCCGACGCCGTCCAGCCCGTGCGCCCATGCCCACCACCAGAACGGCGGGTGGATGAGGTCCACCCCATGGTCGAAGATGTCGCCCCATTTCGACGACGATCCGGTGCAGCGCGCGAGCTTGCCGTCCACAGTGTCGAGCACCATGAAGGCAAAACCCGCGGCGAAGCCGGCCCAATATTGGCCGACCCAGAACAGCCAGAACGCCGCCACGCACAGCAGGAAGCCGACCAAGGTGACCATGTTGGGGCTGATCCCCGCACCCGCCGCCCAGCGGACCAGGTGAAACGCGGGCCGCCGCCACAGGTACAGGGTCAGAACATCGGTCACCCCCTTGTAGGATGCGTCGTAGGCGGCGCGTTCGGCCTGGGCGGCGGTGGCGCTCGACAGCGGCATGGCGAACGGCCGCTCGCGCTTGCGCAGGGCCATGGTGCTGAGTTCCGCCGTTTGCGGATCGAGCAACTGGTAGCCGTCAGGCTGGAACGCCGCGTCGCCGGTCATGGCCGCCGCCACGGGTGCCGGGTCGTCCGAAGCGGGCACGTTGACCAGCACCGGGCGGCCCTCGACCATCAGCGCGCTTCCCGGCCGCCGCGCCACTTCGCCCAGCCACGCCGGGTCCCAGGCGAACTGCAGGTTGCCGAGCAGCGCCGCCCGGCCCCGCTCGACGGCCCGTGCCACCTCCAGCTTGGCGTTGCCGGCGAGCCGCTCGGCCCGCTCGCGCGTGTCCATGGAGAACATGCGCGCGTCATTGTCGCCGATGGCCACGAACACGGGATTGGCGGGGCGATCGGCATGGGACGGCATAGTTCGGCATCACCAGACAAGTCAGGCAAGAACAAGGCAGGCGGCCGAGCCTTGCCGGAGTGGGATTTTTCGAGCAAGTCTCCGCCCGCATGCCCGTTTCCGAGCTCCAACCCGGCCAGAGTGCCGGCGGCAATCTGTTCCGGCCGGTTGGCGCATTGACCATCGGCCGTGCCGGATCGACCCAGCGCGAGCTCGAGGAGGTGCCGGACCCGGTCACCATCGACCTCAGCGGGGTCGAGCGGATGGACACTGTCGGGGCGTGGCTGGTGCACCGCACGGTGCGCGATCGCGGCGCCAAGGTAGTCGGGGCGAGCGAGGAAGCGCAAAGTCTGCTGGAGCAGGTCGCCGACGCCGACCATCCGGCAAAGGTCCGGCCCGACAATCAGGGGGGCGTTGTTGCGGAGCTGGGGGCGTGGACGATCGACAGCGGCCGCACGCTGAAGGGGCTGGTCGGTTTCCTCGGCGCGACCCTGATCGGCTTCGCCAACGTTGCGCGCCGACCCAGGAAGTTCCGCTACAATGCGGTGGTCCAGAGGTTCGACGTCGTCGGTGTTCGCGCCCTCGGGATCATCGGCCTGATGAGCTTCCTCATCGGAGTGGTGATTGGCCAGCAGGGCGCGGTCCAGCTTCAGCAGTTCGGCGCCGAAGTCTATACCATCAACCTGATCGGCCGGATCACCGTCCGCGAACTCGGGCCGCTGATGACTGCAATCATGGTCGCGGGCCGCTCCGGCAGTGCGTTTGCCGCTCAGATCGGCACCATGAAGATCACCGAGGAAGTGGACGCAATGCGCACCATCGGCGTTTCGCCGATCGAGGCGCTGGTCATCCCGCGGATGATTGCCACTGTCATCATGATGCCGCTTCTCGCCTTTTGGGCGATGCTGACCGCGATCATCGGCGGCGGGCTGTTCTGCTGGGTGGCCCTTGAGATTCCGCCGCTGACTTTCATCCAGCGCATCGCCGAAGTCGTCCCCGCGACCGACCTGTGGGTCGGCCTGATCAAGGCACCGGTATTCGGCTTCATCATCGCGCTGACCGGCTGCTTCCAGGGCATGCTCGTCGCCAACGACGCGGAGCAGGTCGGCCTCAAGACCACTGCTGCGGTGGTCCAGTCGATCTTCCTGGTGATCGTGCTCGACGCGATCTTCGCCGTCTTCTTCTCGTCGATCGGGTGGATCTGATGGCGGGGCGCGCGGGCAGGAGCGAGCAGCCGATCATCTCGGTGCGTGGGCTGACCAACCGTTTCGGCGAGCAGGCGGTCCACGAAGACCTCGATCTAGACGTCCGTCAGGGCGAGATCATCGGCGTGGTCGGCGGCTCCGGCACGGGCAAGTCGGTGCTGATGCGCTCGATCATCGGCCTGCAGACCCCGGCGGCGGGCGAGATCAGGGTGCTGGGCGAGGACATGGTCGGCCGCACCGAGGACGAGGCCAAGAACATCCGCCGCCGCTGGGGCATCCTGTTCCAGAACGGCGCGCTGTTCTCGACCCTCACGGTTGCCGAGAATGTCCAGGTTCCGATCCGCGAATATTTCCCGTTCATTCAGGGCGCACTGCTGGACGAGATCGCCAGCTACAAGATCGCCATGTCCGGCTTGCCCGCCGATGCCGGCAACAAATATCCCTCCGAACTGTCCGGCGGCATGCGCAAGCGCGCTGGCCTCGCCCGGGCCCTGGCGCTCGATCCCGAACTCCTGTTCCTGGACGAGCCGACCGCCGGTTTGGACCCAATCGGCGCTCAAGCGTTTGACCAATTGATCCTCAACCTGCGCGAACGGCTCAACCTGACGGTTTTCCTGATTACTCACGACCTGGATTCACTGTACGCGATCTGCGATCGGGTAGCCGTGCTTGCCGACCGCAAGGTCATCGCGGTCGACACCATTGATCGGCTGCTGAAACTCGACCATCCTTGGATTCAGGAATATTTCAACGGGCCGCGCGGTCGTGCTGCGGCGGCAGCATGATGCGAGGGGTTTTCAAGTCCTAGATGGAGACGCGTTCCAACCAGGTCCTGGTCGGCTCGGTGGTGCTGGCCTTGCTCGCCGGACTGCTGTTCTTCGCCGTCTGGATCACGGGCCTCAACACCGAGAAGCGGCGCTGCTTCGACATCTACTTCAGCCAGGGCGTCGGCGGTCTCAACCGCGGCACCAACGTCAGCTTCTCCGGCGTTCCGGTCGGCCAGATTACCAAGATCTCCCTGCTTCCGAACCGGCCTGAATTCGTCTGGGTGCGGATCGAGGTCGACCAGCAGACGCCGGTGCTTCAGGGTACTACTGCGCAGATCAAGGGCGTCGGCTTCACCGGCGTTTCGGAAATCCAGCTCGACGGCGCGATCAAGGGTGCGCGTCCGCTGACCACGCCTGGACCCCAGGGCTGCCCGGTGATCCCGGCCAGCGCCGGCGGCCTCGGCGCGCTGCTCAACAGCGCTCCCGAACTGCTCGACCGGATCCAGCGCCTGACCGAGCGCTTGACCGAGCTGCTGTCTGACAAGAACCAGAACGCCATTTCCGACATCCTCGAAAATGTCGACACGACCACCCGGGTGCTTGCCCAGCGCGCTCCCGATCTTGCCGACGCCATCGGCGACGCGCGGATCGCCGCCCGCCAGGCTGGAGTGGCGGCGGAGCGGGTCGGCGTGCTGGCCGACAGCACGACCCGCCTGGTGAACGAGGAAGGCCGCCCGGCCGCGGAGGACCTGCGCCGGTCGATCGCCTCCATCCAGCAGACCACCGCCAACATCGATACGCTGGTTGCCGACGCTCGCCCGGGCGTCCAGAACCTCACCAAAACCACCTTGCCGGAGGTCAACCGCCTAGTCCGCGACCTGCGCGAGCTGACCGGCAACCTCGAAGGGTTCAGCCAGCGGCTCGACCAGGGCGGCGTGACCGGGGTCCTGGGATCGCCCAAGCTCCCCGACCACAAACCCGGAAAGTCCCGCTGATGCGTGTCCCCCGTTTTCTCCTGGCGTCCGCCGCCTGCCTGTCGCTCGCTGCCTGCTTCGGCGGCAAGGCACCCGCGACCCTGCTGACGCTCACTCCGCAAGCCGCGCCGGTCGACAACCTGTCGCGCTCGGCCAGCGCTGGCCAGACGGTGACGATCGAAGTGCCGGTGGTTCCGCAGGAGCTCAACCAGGTCCGGGTGCCCGCACTGGAGGGCCCGACCGCGGTCACCTACATCAAGGATCTGCAGTGGGTCGACCGGCCCAACCGCATGTTCCAGCAGCTGCTCAGCGAGACGGTCAAGCGGACCACCACCCGCGTCGTGCTCGACCCCAAGCAGGCCTCGCTCGATCCCGGCCTCAGGGTCACCGGCACGCTGCAGCGCTTCGGCTATGACACGCAAGCCGGCCAGGTGATCGTGACCTACGACGCGGCGCTCAGCACCGATGGCGGCACCCGGGTGGAAACCCGCCGCTTCACCGCCGCGGTTCCCGCGGTCGGCACGGCCGAAAGCGTCGGCCCGGCCCTGAATCAGGCCGCTAACCAGGTCGCGCTGGACGTGGCGAGATGGATCGCGGGCTAAGGTTAAGGACCTCGGCGGGGTACTAGCCCAGACTCTTGCTCGCCTGCTCGAACACATCCTTGCTGAGCCCCGGCGCGGCGAGGATCCGCTCCAGCGCCGACCGCATCAGGCCGGACCGTCTTGGCTCATACTTGCGCCAGCGCCCTAGCGGAGCAACGAAGCGGGCGGCGGTCTGCGGGTTGATTGCGTCCGCTTGCACGATCACTTGGGCCAGCCAGTCATAGCCCCGGCGATCGGGCCGATGGAACGCCACCGGCGTGGCGGCGAAGTTTCCAACCAGCGCGCGCAGCCGGTTCGGGTTCGTCAGTGTGAAATCCGGGTGGCGCATCAGCTGCTCCACCGCCTCGATGGTATCCTCGCGCGGAGCGGACGCCTGGACCGCGAACCATTTGTCAATCACCAGCGGATCGGCGCGGAAGCGCTCATGGAAAGCGTCGAGAGCGGTCCGGTAAGCGGCTCCGCCAAGCATCGCCAGCACCATCAGCGCCGACTGCCGCTCGGTCATGGTCGCGGCGTCGGCAAACTGGCGCGCCGCAAGCTCGCCGCCGCGCTTCGCGTCGCCTGCCGCCAACAGCGCCAGCGCCGCGCCGCGCAGCTTGCGCAAGCCCTTGGCCTCACCCGAAAGGCTCGCCGGATCGGCGGTCGAGCCCTGACGGTAGGCGAGGATCAATTCGTCCTGCACGTGCCGGCCGATCGCCGCGCGGAATGTTTCGCGTACCGCGTGGACCCGCGCCGGATCGACCATCTCCAGCCGCTCGGCGATCATCGCCTCGGAGGGCAAGGCGATCGCGTCGGCCTTGAACGCCGGGTCGAGCGTCTCCGAGCCGAGCGTCGAACGAACAGCCGCAACGATCGCGTCCGGTGCCGCTTCTGCCCCGGCGATCGCGCTCAGCAGATCGCGGAACATCAATTCCTGCAGCGCTTCGTAGCGGGCGAAGCTGTCTGTGTCGCTGACCGCCAGCGCCTCGATCTCGCCTGGACGCCGTTCCGCATCGACGATCACTGGCGCGGAAAAGCCGCGGTTGATCGATAGGTAGACCGGCTCTTCGACCGGGGAAAATATCTGAACCTGCTCGGCCGCGGTCAGCAGGACGGTCCGCTGTTGCGCGACTTCCCGGCCGCTGTCCGCACCGATCAGCGCCACTCGCAACGGCACGACCATTGGCGCCTTTTCGGGCTGGCCGGGCGTGGCGGGAACGCTCTGCGTAAGATGGAGGATCGCGCGGCCGTCCTGCTGCTGCAGGCGCGCGCCGACCCGCGGGGTGCCGGCCTGGCTGTACCATAGCCGAAATTGCCGGAGGTCCACGCCGCTGGCATCCTCCATGGCCCCGACGAATTCCTCGCAGGTCACCGCCTGGCCGTCATGGCGCTCGAAATACAGGTCGGTACCCTTGCGATACGCCTCGGGGCCAAGGATCGTCCGCAGCATGCGGATCACTTCCGCGCCCTTGTTATAGACGGTCGCGGTGTAGAAGTTGCCGATCTCGATATAGCTGTCCGGGCGCACCGGGTGCGCCAGCGGCCCGGCATCTTCCGGGAACTGCGCGGCTCGCAAGGTGCGGACCTGGCTGATCCGCTCGACCGCTTCGGAGCCTTGTCCGGCGCTGAACTGCTGGTCGCGGAAGACCGTCAGGCCTTCCTTGAGGCTCAGCTGGAACCAGTCGCGGCAGGTGACCCGGTTGCCCGACCAGTTGTGGAAATATTCGTGCGCCACCACTGCCGCGATCGCGTCGAAGTCGGCATCGCTGGCTGTCTCCGCGTCGGCCAGGATGTAGCGCGAGTTGAAGATGTTGAGGCCCTTGTTCTCCATCGCGCCGAAGTTGAAGTCCGCCACCGCGACGATGTTGAACCGGTCGAGGTCATATTCGCGGCCATATTCGCGCTCGTCCCAGGCCATCGAGTCCTTGAGGGCCTGCATCGCGTGGGCGGTCTTCGGCAGGTCGGCCTCGCGCACCCAGATGCCGAGCTCGACCGTCCGGCCGCTGATGGTGGTGAAGCTGTCGCGATTGACCGCCAGGTCTCCGGCAACCAGCGCAAACAGGTAGCTCGGCTTGGGGAACGGATCTTCCCACACTGCCCAATGCGTGCCGCCTTCGCCTTCGCCGCTGTCCACCGGATTGCCGTTCGCCAGCAGCACGGGGAAGCGCTCCTGGTCCGCGCTCAACCGCACCCGATAGCGCGACAGCACGTCCGGGCGGTCGGGGAAAAAGGTGATCCGCCGGAAGCCCTCCGCCTCGCACTGGGTGCACAGCAGCCCGCCCGACGCATACAGCCCCATCAGCTGGCTGTTCGCTTCCGGAGCGAGCGCCACTTCGGTCTCCACAACCGCCGTCGCGCCGGTCAGCGGGACAATCAGGGTGCTTCCGTCCATCTCGTAATTGGCGTCGCGGCCATCGACCCGCACCGCCAATGGCACCAAATCGTCCCCGTCCAGCCGAAGGGCGCGATCATGCTCCCCGTTGCGCTCGACCGTCAGCCGGGCGCGAACCACCGTACGCTCGGGATCGAGATCGAACTCCACCTCGATGACTGGAACCAGCCAATCGGGCGCGCGGTAATCCTCACGCCGGATGGTGGGCGGGAGGGCGGGAGCAGCGGCTGGGCGGGCATCAAGCATCGCCCGGACCTAATCCGCGGCGGGAGCGGGAACAACCGGCCGCCGGCTCATCAGGGCGAGCAGCATGCCGCCGATCGCAAGGGCAGCCCCGGCTGCCGCAAGCGGCGTCCAGCGATAGCCTTCGAACAGGGTCGACAGGGCCATGGCGACGATCGGCACCAGCGCCGATGAATAAGCCGCTCGCCCGGGCCCGATCTTGCGAACCACCGGGAAGTAGAGGCTGAAGCACAGAGCCGACGCGAACACCGCAAGGTAGGTGAGGCCCGCGCAATAGGACCAGCTCCACTCGAACGTCGGCGGGCCGGCGACCAGCAGAGCGATAGCGCCATCGGCGACAGCACCGACCGCCATGGTCCAGGCGAGCAGCGAGAAGATGTGGATGTGCCGCGCGCGGTCGGTCGCCTGGAGCACGTTGGAAACCGAGGCGCCGATCACTCCCGCCAGGGTCCAGGCGATCCCGGCGAACACCGCCGAGTCCGCCGCCTGGTCGCGGCGCAGTTCCTGCCAGAACAGCAAAGCAATGCCGGCGATGGCGATCGCCGAACAGGCGAGGAACCGCCCGCCGGGCCGCTGCTTCAGGATGGCCCAGGCGAACAGGCTGTTGGGGATCAGCAGCAGCGCGAACACCGTCGCCACCAGACCCGAGGTGATGAAATGTTCGGCGATGTAGACAGAGTTGAAGTTGATGCAGAACTGGCAGAGCCCGACCGCTCCGACGAGCGGCCAGTCGCTGCGGTGGAGCCGCAGCGGCGCCCCCTTCCACGCCGCAATCGCGAACATCGCCGCCGCGGCGATGATGAAGCGGTAGGTCACGGACCATTGCGGCGGGACCACGCCGAGCTGGTCGCGGATGACGATCCAGGTCGATCCCCAGATCAGGGTGAAGATGACGAACGGCAGGATGATGCCGCGGACCGGCTGTCCATCGACGTCCTTCACAGCTGGCGGATAGCGGCGGCCAGCCTATCCACGGCGGCAAGATCCTGATCCCAGCTGGTCACCATCCGCGCTTCGCCGACACCCCAGTCGTAGAAGTCGAACTCCTCGTCGCGCAGCGTCGCCGCTTCCTCGGGCGTCAGTCGCAGGAACACCTCGTTCGCCTCGACCGGATGGACCAGCCGGTCGCCAGCCGCCTGGGCCAGCCGCGTCGCCGCTGCATTGGCGGCGCGCGCATTGTCCAGCCAGATGTCGTCCTCCAGCATCGCCAGCAACTGGGCGGCCATGTAGCGACCCTTGCTGAGCAGGTGCCCGGCCCGCTTGCGCCGGCGCAACACGTTGTCGGCCAGCTCCCGGTCGAAGAGGATCAACGCCTCGGCCGACAGCCCGCCGTTCTTGACGAAGCCGAAGCTCAGCGCGTCCACCCCGGCCCGCCAGGTGAGGTCCGCCGGGCTCGCCCCGGTCGACGCCACCGCGTTTGCGAAGCGCGCGCCGTCCAGGTGGAACCCCAGGCGATGGGTGTGGGCGAACTCGCCCAGCGCCGCAGTCTCATCCGGCGTGTAGACCAGCCCATATTCGGACGCGTTGGTGATCGACAAAGCACTCGGCTGGACCTGGTGCACGTCGGCGCGGATCCGCCCCCGTGCCTCGGCCACCGCCTCGACCGACAGCTTGGCACCCGGCCCGTCGATCAGCAGCAACTTTGCGCCGCCGGTGAAGAACTCCGGCGCGCCCGCCTCATCGACATTGATGTGCGCCTCGCGGTGGCAGAGGATGCCGCCATAGGCCGGGACCATGGCCGCCAGCGCCAGGCAGTTGGCGGCGGTGCCGGTGGTCACCCACAACGCGGTGACCTCGGTCTCGAACAGGTCGGAAAAGGCGCCGTCGAGCTTCCGGCTCAGCGCGTCGCCGTCATAGGCGGTGTCGAGCGCATTCGCCGCGGCCATGGCCTCGAGCACGGCCGGGTGCGCAGCGGCGGCATTGTCCGAAAAGAAACGCATGCCGCCGCTCTGACTGTCCGCGGTGCGCGGGTCAATCTCAGCCCTTCAGCTTCTCGGCTGCGGCGTTCAGCTTTTCGCGATCATTGCCGACCTTGGCGATCAGCTGCTCCGCCTGCTCACGGCTGATCCCGTGCTTGCGCGCGAAATAACGTACTTCATAGCCCTCGCCTGCCGCGACGCGGCTCCGGTCGCTTCCACCACGCTTGCTCTTGTTGTCGGCCATCTGGCGCTACTCCCGATTGTTTTGATCGGACGAACGCCAGCCGAGTCGCACTGTTCCGCGCGGAAGAGCCGGGGTGGCTGGCCGAGACCAGACCGGGCCGGATGGTGCTGCCGGTGAGGATTGAACTCACGACCTCAGCCTTACCAAGGATGCGCTCTACCACTGAGCTACGGCAGCATGTCCGGGCCAAGTCTGTCTGGGGACGCGGGCCTATGGCCGCGGGCCGAGCCGTGTGTCAAGGCAAAGAGATGAGCGATAAGGACAAAGCCGCCGGGAAGGCCGATCGCCTCGCCGCGAAGCTGCGCGAGAATCTGCGCCGCCGAAAGGCGCAGGCGCGCGAACTCTCGGCCGATCAGCGCAGCAGCGACGCCACCGACGAGGCCGCTGCGGAGCCCGAATCATAAGCCTTGTGGAACGTCTTGTGCGGACCCCACACCGCGAGCAAGGTCAGCACCGACCCTGCCGCCATCCACATCAGCGGCTTAGCGGAGCGCACTGTCTTTCGAGCCATTGACGCTCTTCCCCCTCCAGTTGCGGCCCGATCCTTTCGCGGACCTGCCGGTGATAATCGTTAAACCAGGCGAGCTCCGCGTCGGACAACAGCGCCACGTCGACCAACCGCCGCTCGATCGGCGCGAAGGTCAGAGTCTCGAACCCGAGCATTTCCTTTTCCGCACCTTCGATCGTGACGGGCACCACAAGGACGAGATTCTCGATCCGGATGCCGTATTCGCCTGTCTTGTAATAGCCTGGCTCGTTGGAAAGGATCATGCCCGCCGCCAGCGGCTCGTCGCCGCCGGCATAGGCGCCGCCCACCGGAGCGATCCGCTGCGGTCCCTCGTGGACTGACAGGAAGCTACCGACCCCGTGCCCCGTGCCATGAGCATAGTCGAGCCCCGCCTCCCACAGCGGCCGGCGGGCGAAGCTGTCGAGCTGCCCGCCCTTGGTGCTCTTGGGAAACACCGCCGTCGCAAGCGCGATATGCCCCTTCAGCACGCGGGTGAAGCGATCGCGCATTTCCGCCGTCGGCTCGCCGATCGCCAGCGTGCGGGTGATGTCGGTGGTGCCGTCCTCATACTGCCCGCCCGAATCGATCAGGTAGAGCGAGCCGCTTTCCAGCTTGCGGTTGGTCTTCTCGCTCGAGCGATAATGGACGATCGCACCGTTCGGCCCCGCGCCGGAAATGCTGTCGAAGCTGAGGTCTTTCAGCTCCGGGTTCTCGCGACGAAGCGCTTCCAGCTTGTCCGAAGCCGCCAGTTCATCGAGCGCGCCGCCCGGAGCCTTAACCTCGACCCAGCGCAGGAACCGCGCCATCGCCGCGCCATCGCGCAACTGCGCCGCGCGGTGCCCGGCCAACTCCGCCTCATTCTTGATCGCCCGCGACAGGACGGTGGGATCGCGCAACGACACGACCTTGGCCCCCGCCTTGTCGAGCGCCTGGGTGATCGCCGCCACGGAGCGCTCGGGATCGACCGCCACCGTCTTGCCGGCAAGCTCCCCCAGCGCCGCTTCGAACGCCGCCCGCTCGTGCAGCCGAACCCCGTTGCCGAGATGCTGGCGAAGCTCCGCGTCCACCTTCTCGCCGGCGACGAACAAATCAGCGGTTCCGTCGGATCGAACCAGCGCATAAGCCAGCGCGACCGGCGTATGGCTGACGTCCGAGCCGCGGATGTTGAAGGTCCAGGCGATTGAATCCAAGGCAGCCAGCACCGCCGCATCGGCACCTTGGCCCGTCAGCCAATCGGCGATCTCCTGCCGCTTGTCCGCCGACGAGCGCCCGGCGAGCCGCTCCGGATGGACCGCGAGCTTGGCATTGGACGCTGCCGGGCGGTCGCTCCAGACCTTGTCGATCGGATTGGCGGAGACCGGCACCAGCTCGGCCCCGCGCGCGCTGAGCGCCTCCGAAGCCTGCTTCACCCACGACCGGCTGTGCAGCCACGGATCATAGCCGATCCGCGCACCTTCCGGAGCTTGCTCCTTCAGCCAGGCCGCAATGCTGGTCTCCGGCACAGACTGGAAGCTCCACTGCTCGCCATCGACCTGGGCCCGGACCTGCAGCGTGTAGCGCCCATCGGTGAAGATCGCCGCTTCAGCCGGAAGCACCACCGCCGACCCGGCCGAGCCCTCGAACCCGGTCAGCCAGGCCAGCCGCTGAGCATAGCTTCCGACATATTCGCTCATATGCTCGTCGGTCAGCGGGACCACGAAGCCGTCGAGGCGATCGGCGCTAAGTTGCTGGCGAAGGGCGGCGAGGCGGTCGGCGTAGCTGGACATGCGATTCCACTATCCGTTTGCCCTGAGCTTGTCGAAGGGCTGTCCTTCCCCTTACTCCTGCCGATGAAAAGCGGGGCTTCCCCGTACCGGTCTCGTTGATCCGGCAAGCTTAGCCATGTGGTGGAGAAGTCATGCGCCCAATCCTATTTGCGTTCGCAGTCACCCTGGTCACAGTCGCCGCCCCAGCCCAGAAAGCACCCATGAACCGAGCCGCCGACCTTCCCGCCCCGCCCAAAGCCGAGCAGCGCCCCTACAGCTACGAACGCCACGGTATCCGTATCGAGGACCCCTACGCCTGGCTGCGCGACAAGGATTACCCAAAGGTCGATGATCCCGATGTGCTTGCCTACCTGAAGGCCGAGAACGCCTATTTCGAAGCCTGGAAAGCGCCGCACGCGCAGCTCATCGACACCCTGTTCCAGGAAATGAAGGGCCGCATCAAGGAGGACGATTCATCGGTCCCGGTGAAGGATGGCGATTGGCTCTACTGGTGGGCGTTCCAGCCCGGCGCCCAGTACCGGCAATGGTACCGCAAGCCTGTGACCGGCGGTCCGGACCAGCTCATCTTCGACGAAGTCGCCGAAGCGGCGGGCAAGGAATATTTCAAGCTCGGCGCGATGGAGGTCAGCCCCGATGGCAGGCTCGCCGCGACGCTGGTCGACGATGACGGCTCCGAACGCTTCAAGCTCCGTATCCGCGACCTGGCCAGTGGCAAGGACCTGGAGACGGTCTCCACGGTCGGCATCGGCTCCCCGGTATGGACCAGTGACAGCAAGGGCGTCGTCTTCACCGAGGTCAACGACAATTGGCGCAGCTATCGCGCCCGCTACCACCGCATCGGTGCCCCGGTCGATCAAACGAAGACACTTTATGAGGAGAAGGACGACATCGGCTTCTCGGTCGGCGTCGGCCACAGCCAGGACCGCAGCCTCCTGTTCATCTCGACCGGCGACAACACCACCAGCGAAGTCCGCTTCGCCCCGTTGGACCGGCCTGACGCGCCGCTGACGCTGATCAGCCCGCGCAAGAAGGACCGTCAGTATGACGTGGACGCGGCGCACGGGAAGTTGTGGATCCACACCAACGACACTCATGTAAACTTCCGCGTCGCCTCCGCCGATCCGGCCAGGCCGGGCGAGTGGAAGGAAGTCATCCCCGGCTCGGACCGCGTCTACCTGCGCGGCCTCACCGCTTTTCGCGATCATCTTGCGCTGACCACCCGCCGCGACGGTCTCGACCAACTGATCCTGCGCGATTACCACAGCGGCAAGGAGGAGCGCATTCCCTTCGCGGAGGCCAGCTATTCGGCCGGTTTCGGCAGCAATCCCGAGTTCGCGCCCGCCGCCTATCGCCTCAGCTACAGCTCGATGGTCACGCCGGCGACGGTCTACGACTATGACCCGAAGACCGACAAGTTGGCGACCCTCAAGGTCCAGCAGATCCCGTCCGGCTACGACCCGACGCAATATCAGACCGAGCGGCTGATGATCACCGCGCGCGATGGCCGCAAGGTGCCGGTGTCCGTCGTCATCAAGAAGGGCTTCCGCAAGGATGGCAGCCAGCCGCTCTTCCTCTACGCCTACGGCGCTTACGGCTACGCCATTCCACCCGGCTTCTCGACTGCCCGGCTGAGCCTGCTGGATCGCGGCTATGCCTATGCCATCGCCCACATTCGCGGCGGTGACGACCTTGGCTATCAGTGGTTCCTGGACGGCAAGCTTACCAAGCGAACCAACACGTTCAACGACTTCGTCGATGTGGCGAAGGGCCTGGTAGCAGAGCGCTTCACGTCACCTGGGAAGATCGCCGCCCAGGGCGGCTCGGCGGGCGGCGAACTGATGGGCGCGGTGGTCAACTCCAACCCCGAACTCTTCGGAGCGGTGGTCGCGGACGTGCCGTTCGTCGACGTGCTCAACACCATGCTCGACGATACGCTTCCGCTGACTCCCGGCGAGTGGCCGGAGTGGGGCAATCCCATCAAGGACAAAGCCGCCTTCGATTATATCCGCAGCTATTCGCCCTATGACCAAATCAAGCCCCAGGCCTATCCCCCGCTGCTGATCACCGGCGGCCTGACCGATCCCCGCGTCACATATTGGGAACCCGCGAAGTGGGCCGCCAAACTGCGCGCCACCAAGACGGACAACAACCTGCTGCTGCTCAAGATCAACATGGGCGCCGGCCACGGCGGCAAGTCCGGCCGCTGGGAGTCGCTAAAGGAAACGGCCGAGGCTTACGCCTTCGTCCTGACCCAGAATGGCGGAGCGAAATGATGAGCGTCACAGCGAGCCGAAGGCGAAGCAATCCAGTAATCTTCCGGAGTGAACTGGGTTGCCTCGCTACGCTCGCAATGACGAGCTGACATGACCAACCCGATCCTCACCCTCACCCTCACCGCCCGCCCCGAACACATCGACGAACTCGGGCACGTCAACAATGCCGTCTGGGTCCAGTGGATCCAGGAGGTTGCGCTCGCCCACTGGTACAGCCTCGCCGACCCCAAGCATGCCGAAGATTATTTCTGGGTCATCGTCCGGCATGAGATCGACTATCTCCGCCCCGCCTTCGAAGGCGACACGGTGACCGGGCGCACCTGGGTCGGCGAAGCGCCCAAGGGGGCCAAGTTCGACCGGCACATGGAGTTTGTCGGGCCGGACGGCAAACTCTGCGTCAAGGCGCGCACCGTGTGGGCGATTATCGACAAAGCCAGCGGCCGGCCGATCCGGGTGCCGCCGGAGGTGGTCGCGCCGTTCATGGCCTGATATTCCTCTGTCCTACTGACACCCAGGCTGGCAGACTCGCTCGAATGAAGACCGATCATCCGTCGAAATCGTTCATCATCCGAAACGACCTGCACTTTTGCAGGCTCGTCACCGTGAACATTGTGAACATTCGCCCGTGAACCGCCCGGTCCTCCACGACTATTTCCGCTCCTCGGCATCCTACCGGGTGCGGATCGCGCTCAACCTTAAGGGCGTCGAATACGACAGCCACCCGGTCAGCCTGATCGATGGCGCGCAAAGGTCGGACGCTTACCGTGCGCTTAATCCGCAGGGCTTTGTTCCGATGTTGGAGATCGACGGCCATCGTCTCACGCAATCGCTCAGCATCATCGTCTACCTCGACCAGCTCTTCCCCGAGCCGCGGCTGATCCCCGCTGATCCCGCCGACGGCGCTCACGTTCGCGCCATGGCGATGTCGATCGCCTGCGACGTTCATCCGCTCAACAATCTGCGCGTGCTAAAATATCTCAAGGGGACGCTCGGTCACGACCAGCCGACGGTCGACGAATGGTATCGTCACTGGATTTGCGAAGGCTTGGGACCGCTGGAGGCGATGGCCGCCCCGCGGGCAGGCGCTTTCCTGTTCGGCGACGAGCCGACCCTGGCCGACGTCTGCCTCGTTCCCCAGCTCTACAATGCGCGGCGCTTCGACGTGCCGCTCGACCTTTACCCCACTCTCGTCCGGGCGGACGCCGCCGCGCGCGCACTGCCCGCTTTCACCGCAGCCCACCCGGACCATTTCGCTCCCAGGGAGACCCAGCCATGAACCGCGTCGACGCCATCAACGCCGGGATGGAAAAGGCCAAGGCCCTTGAGGCCGTCGAGATCCCCAGCCTGCGCGGCAAGGTCAGCCAAGAGGAATGGTCTCTCCGCGTCGATCTCGCCGCGGCTTACCGGCTGGTCGCGCATTACGGCTGGGACGATCTCATCTTCACCCATCTATCGGCGCGCATTCCGGGCCCGGACCACCACTTCCTCCTCAACCCCTATAATCTGATGTTCGAGGAAGTGACCGCCTCGTCCCTCATCAAGGTCGATCTCCACGGCAACCCGGTCGAGCCGACACCGTTCATCACCAACCCGGCAGGCTTCACCATCCACTCCGCGATCCACATGGCCCGCGAGGACGCCCATGCAGTGATCCACCTCCACACGCCGCACGGCCAGGCGGTTGCCGCGCATGAGGATGGACTGTTGCCGCTGACCCAGACCGCGATGCTGGTCGGCGGCGACCTCGCCTTCCACGACTATGAAGGCGTCGCCACCGACCTCAACGAGCGGGAGCGGATCGTCGCCGACCTCGGCACTCGAAGCGCGATGCTGCTGCGTAACCACGGCACGCTGACCGTCGGCGAGACCGTCGGCGAAGCGTTCATCCGCATGTATTTCCTGGAACGCGCCTGCGAAGCGCAGATCTACGCCCTGTCAGCCGGCGACCGCATCAACAACCCGCCTCAAGGCACGCCCGAAGTCGCCGCCCAGCAGGGCGCCGCCGGCCTCAAGGTCGCCGCCAAGCTGCTCGCCTGGCCGGCGCTTCTGCGAAAGGCGCACCGGCTCGACCCGGGGTTTGCGAGTTAGAGAAGGTGGGCGCTCCGCCGACTTAGCGCCGCAAGCGCCCGCGGACGCTTGCCCAAGCTGAAAAATGGTCGGGGAGAGAGGATTCGAACCTCCGGCCCCTGCCTCCCGAAGACAGTGCTCTACCAGGCTGAGCTACTCCCCGACCGGAACCCGCGCGTCATGCGGGAGCCAAGGCGCAGGCTCCTTAGGCGGCGGCGCGGCGGGATGCAACAATCAATGCCCGCTCGCCCGCAGGAGGTCTTCGACTCGGACGAGCTTCTCGCGAGGATTGCCGGCGCGGGCCGCGGCGACTTCGGCGGCCTCGATCTTTCGCCAATCTTCGAACGGCACCGGATCGCAGCCGCGCACCGCCAGCAGCCGGTCTAGCCCCGCAGAGCCTGGCCGGTCGCTGGACTCACCCTCGGGCGGAAACAGGGCCGCTATCGCTTCCGCCACTTCGAAGCCGTCGGGCCGGTTGGTCCCGATCGTTCCAGTCGGCCCGCGCCGCGCCCAGCCAACGCCGTAGAGCCGCTCGGCGATGCGGCCGCCGCTGTTGGGAAAGCGGCCGAGCTTCTCGTCATATGGCACGCCAGGAATGGCGGGGGTCTGGTAGCCGATGCAGCTGACCACCAGGCTGGCGTCCACAGCGTAGGTTTCGCCGGTGCCCTGCGCGCTACCGTCTTCGGCCAGGCGCGTGCGCTCAACGATCACCCGTTCCGCCTTGCCGTCGCCCTCGATCGCCAGCGGCTTGGCGAAGAAGTCGAACAGGATGCGCTTGGGCTTGGTTTCGTCCGGACCGGCGCGGGCGAAGTCACGGAGGTGCGCGACCGACTTGCGCAGGCCCGGCTCCAGCGCGGCGTCCGCCTCAGCCGGCGGCAGGTCGGCCAGATCGACCAGCGGAGTTGCTGCCCTCAGGTAGCCCAGTTCGCCGAGTTCCTTGGGTGTCATTGCAATCTGGTGCGGCCCGCGCCGCCCGAGCAGGCTGATCGACCGGATGCCGCTTCCGGCCAAAGCCTCAAAGGCATGGCCGACGATGTCCGAGCCGACAAACTCGTCGGGCGTCTTGGCCAGGATCCGGGCAACGTCCAGCGCCACGTTGCCATTGCCGATCACCGCCGCCGCGGGTCCATGCAAGGGCGGATCGAGATCGGCGAAGTCGGGATGGCCGTTGTACCAGCCGACGAATGCCGCGGAGCCGACCACGCCTGGCAAGTCGTCGCCGGGAATGCCGAGCCGCCGGTCGTGCGGGGCGCCGGTGGCGAGCACCACCGCATCATAATAATGGAGCAGTTCCTCGATCGACACGTCGGCGCCGAGGTGGACGTTGCCGAGGAACCGGACCCCTGGGGTGGTGGCGACCTTCTCGTACCGCTTCGAGACCGCCTTGATCGATTGATGATCGGGCGCGACCCCGAAGCGGATCAGCCCGTAGGGCACCGGCAGGCGATCCAGGATGTCGATCCGGGCACGCTCACCATAAGCCTTGGTCAGGGCCTCGGCCGTGTAGAAGCCGGCTGGCCCCGAGCCGATCACCGCGAAATGCCGCATCCGCTTGCCCTCCGGTCGTTGGCCGGAGCGTAGCCCCGCCGCGGCAGAGTGCAAGTTCGGGGCTATTTCGACTTGCTCTTGTCTTCCAGCAGCAGCTCCTCGCCCTTGCTTCGAAGCACGGCTTCGATCGGCTTGGCCAGCATCCCGAGCAGGCCCGGCAGCATGACCCGGCAGCGGACATGCGTTTCCTCGACGTCGATCTGTGCATCGACCTGCTGGCCCATGGCGCCGACCGCCATGTCGAGCCGGCTGCCCGACCAGTTGCTGGTCACCTGGGCACCGCCGGGGATGTAGCCCTGGAGCTTGTGGATGTTGGCGGCGATCCGCCGTTGCGCTTCCTCGCGGCCAAGGCTGTGGGGAAGGTCGACCTGGATGGGCTGTTGCATTCCCACGACGTGCGTGACGAACCAAGACTTTTCAAGCCGACCTGCGTTATACCATGATCGAACCATGGGACGCTTGCTCGCCATTCTGCTGATTCTGCTCGCCGGCCCGGCGACTGCGCAGGTGCAGGCCGCCCCGGCGCCTGCACTGGTGTTCCGGACTTTGCCCTCGGCGGGCCCGGTTTGGAGCCCGACCGGCGATTATGTCATGATCGGACAGGACGAGCCGGGCTATCGCCGCTGGATGATGGCGCAGCCGTGGCGGTCGGCGGCAGTATCCGGCTTCCATCAATATCTCGCCAGCTATGGTGTCGCTTATGTGGTGCCGACCTGGCAGCTGCTGCGTACGGCCAGCCAGTGGCACCGCTGCGGGGCCGAGCCGTTCGAAGTTCCGCCCACCTCCGAATGGCCCAACTTGGTTGGCGCGCTTCGCTATGTGCAAAGCTATGTGGTTCCGGCGATCGGACCGGTCGAGGCCGTTTCCGTGTACCGCAATCCGGCGCTGAACGCCTGTGCTGGGGGAGCTCCCGAAAGCGCCCACCGCCACATGTTCGCGCTCGACATGGTGCCGCTGCGGCCGATCTCACGCACGGCGATGATCGACACCCTGTGCACCGCGCACGCCTATCAGGGTGGCCGCTTCGGCGTCGGCCTGGGCTTCTATTCGAAGCTGCGGTTCCACGTCGACACCTGGCGCTTCCGCCGCTGGGGCGAACGCGACCCGGGCGTTGCTGCCTGCGCTCCGACGCTCGCCAGGCTGAACGTCGCTCCACCCGCTCCGACGGTGGCGGTGGCTGCCGCGGCAACACCGACCGTCCGCGGCCCGGTGGCAGTCAGCACCGCTCCCGCTCCCTCGGCCCAACCGCCTCTTGTGGCCGTGCCCACCCCCGTGCCCGCTCCGGCTAAACCGGCGGCCAGCGTGGCGGTGACCTCGCAGGGTCCCGCGACCTCAGCCCTGCCGCCGCCCGTCTCCGCTCCCCCGGTCGTGTCCGATCCGCTCTCGCCGCTGAACTGAATCGTCGAGGCGCAGAAAACCGCCTAACCCTCTTGTGTTGCCCGATTGCAACACTAGCTTGGTGCCACGAGAGGGACACTGACTTTATGGATTTCGAGAAACTCACCGACAGGGCCAAGGGCTTTCTGCAGGCCGCGCAAACGATTGCGGTGCGCGAGCATCATCAGCGCATCGCCCCGCCGCATTTGCTGAAAGCGCTGCTGGACGACCAACAAGGCATGGCCGCGGGGCTGATCGGCGCCGCTGGCGGCGACGGCAAGGCCGCGCAGCGGGAGGTCGATGCGCTGGTCGCCAAGATTCCGGCGGTAACCGGCTCCGGCGCGACTAGCGCTCCCGCGCTCGACGGCGACACGATGCGGATCCTCGATTCAGCCGAGCAAATCGCGAAGAAGGGGGGCGACAGCTACGTCACCGTAGAGCGGATCCTGCTGGCGATGGCGCTCGCTAAGGGCACGGACGTCGGTAACGCGCTGCAGCGCGCCGGCGTCACGCCGCAGAACCTCAACGCCGCTATCGACAAGCTGCGCGGCGGGCGCACCGCCGATACGCAGGGTGCGGAGGATCGCTACGATGCACTCAAGAAGTTCGCCCGTGACCTCACCGCGGCAGCGCGCGAAGGCAAGCTCGACCCGGTCATCGGCCGAGACGAGGAGATTCGCCGCACCATCCAGGTGCTGGCCCGCCGCACCAAGAACAATCCGGTGCTGATCGGCGAACCCGGAGTGGGCAAGACGGCGATCGCCGAAGGCTTGGCGTTACGGATCGCCAACGGCGACGTGCCGGACGGGATCAAGGATCGCCGCCTCCTGTCGCTCGACATGGGCTCGCTGATCGCCGGCGCGAAATACCGTGGCGAGTTCGAGGAGCGGCTGAAAGGCGTGCTCGACGAGGTCAAGCAGGCTGCGGGCGAGATCATCTTGTTCATCGACGAGATGCACACGCTCGTGGGCGCGGGCAAGAGTGAGGGCGCGATGGATGCGTCCAACCTCTTGAAGCCAGCGCTTGCTCGAGGCGAACTGCACTGCATCGGCGCGACCACGCTCGATGAATATCGCAAGCATGTCGAAAAGGACGCCGCACTGGAGCGCCGTTTCCAGCCGGTGTTCGTCCGGGAGCCGACGGTGGAGGACACCATCTCGATCCTCCGCGGGCTCAAGGAGAAGTATGAGCTCCACCACGGTATCACCATCACCGACCCGGCGATCGTGGCCGCGGCGACGCTCAGCAATCGCTACATCTCCGACCGCTTCCTGCCGGACAAGGCCATCGACCTGATGGATGAGGCCGCGTCCCGCCTCCGGATGGAGGTCGAGAGCAAGCCGGAGGAGATCGAGAATCTCGACCGGCGCATCATGCAGCTCAAGATCGAGCGGGAGGCGCTGAGGAAGGAAAAGGATGAAGCCTCGCGCGACCGGCTGGCAAACCTCGAGGAAGAGCTCGCCAATCTGGAGCAGCAGTCGAGCGAGCTGACTCAACGGTGGCAGGGCGAGAAGGAGAAGATCAACGCTGCCTCCAAGGTCCAGGAGCAACTGGACCAGGCGCGGATCGAGCTCGAACAGGCGCAGCGCTCGGGTGACCTCGCCAAGGCAGGCGAGCTTCAGTACGGGCGCATTCCGTCGCTCGAAAAGCAGCTCGAGGAAGCCCGCACGGCCACCCAGCACGCCATGCTGCGCGAGGAAGTGACCGACCAGGACATTGCCGCCGTGGTCAGCCGCTGGACCGGGGTTCCGGTCGAGCGGATGCTGGAAGGCGAGCGCACCAAGCTGCTCGGCATGGAGCAGGCGATCGGCGCCCGGGTGATCGGCCAGGAAGATGCGGTGAAGGCGGTGTCTGCCGCCGTGCGCCGCGCGCGGGCGGGCTTGCAGGATCCAAACCGCCCGCTCGGCTCATTCCTGTTCCTCGGCCCGACCGGCGTCGGCAAGACCGAGCTGACCAAGGCGCTGGCAGAATTCCTGTTCGACGATCCCTCCGCCATGGTCCGGATCGACATGAGCGAGTTCATGGAAAAGCATGCCGTCGCGCGGCTGATCGGCGCGCCGCCTGGCTACGTCGGCTATGAGGAAGGCGGCGTGCTGACCGAGGCGGTGCGGCGTCGGCCCTACCAGGTGGTGCTGTTCGACGAGGTCGAGAAGGCGCACGGCGACGTGTTCAACGTGCTGCTGCAGGTGCTGGACGACGGCCGCCTGACCGACGGCCAGGGACGCACGGTGGATTTCACCAACACCATTATAATCCTGACGTCCAACCTGGGCAGCCAGTATCTCGCCAGCCTCGGGGAGAACGAACCAGCCGAAAAGGTCGAGCATCAGGTGATGGAGGTCGTGCGGGCGCACTTCCGGCCGGAGTTCCTCAACCGCCTGGACGAGATCATCCTGTTCCACCGGCTGAGCGCCAGCCACATGGGTCCGATCGTCGACATCCAGGTTGCCCGTCTCGGCAAGCTACTGGAGGACCGCAAGATCAAGCTGGAGCTGACCGACGCGGCCAAGGCGTGGCTGGGACGGGTCGGATACGATCCGGTCTATGGCGCTCGGCCGTTGAAGCGCGCGGTGCAGAAATATCTGCAGGACCCGCTGGCCGATGCGATCCTCGCGGGCACGGTCCACGACGGCCAGACGGTGCGGGTCGATGAAGGGGACGGCGGGTTGGAGCTCCAGCCCGCCTGAGCGCCGGAGTGTCGTTGGCCCTAGTTCCCGCTGACCGGAGCCTTGGCCATGGCATCGATCGTGTCGCGGGCGTTCTGGTTGCCGGAGTCGGCGTATTTCGACCATTCGGCGTTGGTCCGGCAAACGCGCAGCTTGCGTGCAAGCGAACCGATCACCTCTTCCTTGCGGCACTTGATGAATTGCGGATGGGCGCGGTCGAGGCCCTTGTTGAAGGCCGCAATCTCAGTCGGAGTCATGGTCGAGGGCGCACGATCGGGCCGCTGGCGATCGCTGCCGGCCGGCGTCCCCGCCACGGCGGCCGCGGAGACCAGCGACAGTGCGGCGGCAAGGACGGACATCGTGCGCATCGGTAACTCCCTGTATTCAGGTAAAGAGAAGCCGCCGGATTACCATGTTCTGACAGGACGCGCAAAATGGCGGTCAGCTGCCCCCTGCCGGGCTATAGCCTGCCGCGTCCGCCGCCTGGTAATAACGGACTATCATCTCCTGCTCGCGCGGCGTCAGGTGAGGATTCCATACGTCGCAGATCAGGATGGCGCGCAACTCGTCGCTGTCATTCCATGCCTCGTGTTCGATCGTATCGTCGAATGCGAACGGCTTGCCGATCTCCCACTGGCGGGTTTCGCCGCCAACCCGGAAGCCGCAGCCTGGCGGCACAATCAGCGGCAGGTGGACGATCGCACGGGTATTGGTGACGCCCGTGTGGGGCGGAATGCGGGTGTGGGGCCGAAGCATGGAGAAGAATGCGCTCGGCGAACGGTTGGGGATGTACGACTGCGGGATCGCGGCGAGCGCCTTGGCGGTCTGGGGACAGCGCTCGAGTACTGCACGGTTGGGCTCGCCATATTCCCACAGAAAGCACGCCCCCCAGCTGAGCGTGTGGTCCAGTTCGCTCCACTTGTTGTCGGGAACGCCCTTTTCCATCCGCACATAGGGGCGGAGTTGCTCCCCTGGATCTTCGAGCAATGCCAGCAGCTCCGCCCGGATCGCCTCGGTCGCGCCCGCCAGATCAGCGAACCACGGGAAGTGGCGATCGTCGAAATATTCATCCGCCGGCAGGAACGGATAATAAAGGCCGGCGCACTCGTTGGTAAAGCGCCTGCGACCCCCCAGGGCCATGTCGACGAACGCCCCGCTTCGGCGGCGTTCGGTCTCGTCCAGCCCCGCGGCAAGGGGATCGAGTTCCCGGTCGACCGCGGTGCGCAGGTCAGCGACGGCCCCGTTGCAGAAGCGCTGCCCCCGCTCGAGCGCCTCGGCAAGCGCCCCGGTCCACGGTTTCAGCGGCTCGGCCAGCTGGATCGCCCCGCTCCAGGCGGTCAGGGCTTCGCCTTTCTGCTCGAGCCGCTGGTGGACCTCGGCTTTGCGGAGCCAGGCGATGAGGTCCCTCCGATCGATGTTCAGCGCCGCCTCCAGCGCCTGGAGCTCGGCAGCATCGTCGCCGGTGGCGCGATGGGCGGAGGCAAGGTTGCGCAGCAATGCGCCGGATGTGGGATCAGCTACGCAAGCTTCGCGAAAGGCGGCGGCGGCATCCTGGAAGCGGCCGGACTGGAGAGCCGCCATGCCGCGGCTATTGGCGGCGGCGGCGGATGCGCTGGGTGCATTCATGGGCGCAAGCTTGCCAGTGGCCCAACGGCTGGGCAAGGCTTGGCGCATGGCCACCGCACCCGACCTCGCGTCCATCGTCGGCGACCCGGCGTGGCTATGCCACCGTTACGACGAGCAGACAGACAGCTTCCATTACCGCCGGGTGGAGCGCGCTCGGCATCGGTCGGCGGCCTTCTTGATCGACGCCGACCTGGGCCCGGAGGCATCGCCGATCGTGATCCGCCGCCGCGATGCCGCCCCGCTCGCCCCTCTGCCTGGGCCGCTGCACTTCATCTTCCATTCGGCGTTTTGCGCCTCGACCATGCTGGTGCGAGCGCTGGACATCGAAGGCGCGGCGATGGGCCTGTCGGAACCGGTGTTGCTGAACGACATGGTCGGCTGGCGTCGCCGCGGCGCTCGGCCGCATGAGCATGCGGCGGTGATGGCCGATGCGCTGCGCCAGCTTGCGCGCCCATGGGCTCCCGGCGAGGCGGTGGTGTTGAAGCCGTCGAACGTGTTCAACGGATTGGCCGCGGGAGCGCTCGCGCTGAGCCCCGGGTCAAGGGCGATCCTGCTCGCCGCGCCCCTGCCGGTTTTCCTGGCCTCGGTCGCGCGCAAAGGGCTGGACTGCCGCTTGTGGGTGCGCGAGCTGCTTGAGGGCCTGCTCCAAGAAGGCATGGTCGACCTGGGTTTCCAGCCAAGCGATTACCTGCGCCAGACCGATCTTCAGGTGGCGGCGGTCGGCTGGCTCGCTCAGCAAGCGCTGTTCGCCAGGATCCTCAAGCACTTCGGTCCCGACCGCATCGCCACCCTGGACAGCGAGCGGCTGACCGGCAACCCCGCGGCATCCGTCGCTGCCGCAGCCGCTTTTCTCGGCCTCGGGCGGACGCAGCCGACCGACTATGCCGCCCATCCGGCACTCGGCCGTGACAGCAAGTCAGGGATCGCTTTCGCGCCTGGGCAGCGGCAGGCCGACCAGCGCGCCGCACTCGAGGCGTATCGTGACGAGATCGAGAAAGTCGCCGTCTGGGCCGAGGCGGTGGCTACCGCAGCCAGGGTTCCGCTGACGTTGCCGGCCGCGCTCGCCTGAACTCCGGTGAGAGGCAGGCACGGGATCGCCGCGCCTGCGGTTCTCACCCGGACTGCGGGAGGACGAACATGCGGCATCGACGGCTCGGGCGCGTCGATCGATCCCCCGCTGTTCGTCCAGCCGAGGCGATCGGCGCCTAAGCCGCGTGGCCCTTCCTAGAACCCAAGGGTAAAGCGCACCGCCGCTCCATAATCGGTGTCAGCAGACGCGACGTGGCCCGGCTGCCGCCGCAGGAACAGGTTGCCGCCGATCCACCCGGTGCCAAGCATGGCCGTCGAGTAGCCGAGCTCCGCATCGATCTCGCGCCCTCTGGGGGTCAGCGCATAATCGGTGCGCGTGAGGGTCGGGCTGAGAGTCTCGTAGCTGTAGGCGGTGGGCAGCATGAGGGACAGGCCACCGCCATCGATCCGGAGCGGCTGCGACAGCCGGAAACCGAGCCGATCGGAGGCGGTGAACAGCCCGTCCCTGGCGAAGTCGAAGCCGTACGCCGCGGTGCGAAAGTCGCCCCCCGCGAAGGTCGTCCAACCACGCCGCGCGGTCAGGGCCGCAGAGAAGCCGGCCCCAAACGACCGCCGCGCTTCCAGGTCGAGGAAGGTCGTAGCCGACCCCCCGCCACCGAATACACCGCCCATCCGTCCGCCGAGCAATGTTTGCCGCTCGTCGAGCCGGCCGATCCCGGCCGACAGCGAGGTCCGGCCGAAGCGGCGGTCGAGCGTGGCCGCGGCCCAGCGGTAGGGAGAGCCGGTGGCGCTGGTCTTCACCTCCTGCCACACTTCGCCCTGCTCGCCGCTCAAGGTCAGCGCGACGGGGCCGATGTCGCGGCGCACCGCCATGCTGCCACCGCGGCGAGCCATGAATCCGGGGTCGCCGGCGACATCGCGGGCGATCAGGAAGGCCCCGCTATCCGTCCGGTTCAGCCTGCGCTCCATCGCCTTGGCGCCCTCCGAGAAGCCCAGTGCGACTGCGGTCTTGTGATCGATCCTGGCCACGACCGAGCCGGCGATCAGCTTTGCCTTGCGCAGATCCTCGGGCCCGATGCCGGTGCGCTCCAGCGCGAAGCCGTGCCGCAGGTCGCGGCGTTCGGCGACGGTCATCGCGACGCTGACCCGGCCGGCACTGACCCCCGCCACCCGGGCGTCGCCTTCAAGCGCGTGTCGCAGCGGCGTCCGCTGCTCGGCCGCCCGCAGGGTCTTCGCCAAATCAACCGCATAAGCCCGCGAATAACCGTCAAGGACGATCGCGCCGATCGGATCCTTTTCGGCCGGACTGCCACCGGCCGCCGGCATTACGCCATTACTGTCCGTCACTGGCGTGGCGCTCCCGGCCAGGCTGGTCGCACCCACCGGCTGGACCGCCCGCGACAGGTTCATCCGCCCGCGCCCGAACACATCGTCGGTCCCGGCCGCGCCAAGGTCATCGGCGGTGCGCAGGAGCAGGTCGACGATCTGGCGCCCGCTGAGGTTGGGGAACAGCTGCGCCATCAGGGCGAATGCGCCGGTGATGGCGGGGGCCGAGAAGCTCGTCCCCGAATAGAAAAAGCGCCCGCCGGTGTGATCGATCGTCTTCACCCCAGCGCCAAGCGCCGCAAGATAGCTGGCCGACGCGCTCCCCGCCTTGTTGGAGAAAGGCGACAATTGGTCGAGCGCGACGGTGACCCGGGCCTCCCGATCGAAGGTGCCGATCGAGCCGGCGACGATCACCATCCCGGGGAATTGCGAAGCCGGCACTGAGGCGAACGCATCGGCCGTATTGCCTTCGGGCTTGCCGCCGTCGTTGCCCGCCGAAATGACCAGTACGATCCCGGCGCTGGTGGCCCGCGCCATGGCCGACAGCAGGGCCCCGCCCGGCGGACTTCCGCCAAGCGACATGTTGATCACTCGTGCACCCGCCAGGCGAGCCGCATCGATTCCCGCGCCAATCGCGTTGTCACCGAACTTGCAGCCCTCGTCTTCGCCGGTCTTGGCACAGCTGTCCGGTGAGTCGGCACGAAAAGCAAGAACGGTCGCGTCGAACGCGACCCCGTGCATCCACACGTCGTCCTTGGCGGCAGCCGCCGTTGCCGCCACCGCGGTGCCGTGACCGTCCTCGTCCGACAGCCCGCGGCTGCCTGCGACATCGCGGCTGGCCGGGTCGATGCGGCCGGCGAATTCGCTGAGTGACGGATTGATGCCGCTGTCGATCACTGCGAGCTTGACGCCCTTGCCAGTGGCACCCTTGTCGTAAGCCGCGATCGCCTGGCCGACGACGGCGGCGGTGGAATTCTGATACTCGGCGGTGGCGTAGTTGGTTGGCGGCGGCGTAAGCGGCGGCGGTGGTGGTGGAGTGGGCGTGGGCGTGGGCGTGGGCGTGGGCGCCGGTGGCGTCAGGGTCGCCGGCGGCGGGGGGGTCGAATTCACTCCGCCACCTCCGCCACCGCCGCCACCACAGGCGGACAATGCCAGAGCCACGGCAGAGACGCCGCCGCCAAGAAGCGACCTGTTCATAGCAACGAACTCCCAACCCGCTGGAATACAACGGCTTTCATATGCAAGATATGCTTAACGGAAGCTTTCACTTTGCAGCCCCCCTGACAAGGGGCTAGGCGGCTCGGCGCAGTCATGAATCCGCGCTACCAGCCCACCTTTGGCCATGTCGCCGACTGGATCTTCGATCTCGACAACTGCCTGTATCCGGCGTCCACCGGGCTCTTCGCTCTGATCGACGAGCGGATGGGCGCGTACATCCAGGCGTTGCTGCAATGCGAACCTGACGAAGCGCGGCGGGTGCAGAAGGCGCACTTCCATGCCCACGGCACCACGCTTGCGGGGCTGATGGCCGAGCACCAGGTCGACCCGCATCACTTCCTGGCCGACGTCCATGCGATCCCGATGGACCGCGTCGCTCCCGACCCGCGGCTCGCCCGCGGCCTCGGTCGGCTGCCGGGGCGAAAGTTCATCTTCACCAACGGCGATGCACCGTACGCGAGGCGCGTGCTGCAGGCGATCGGCATCCACGAGCATTTCGAGCATTTGCACGACATTCATGCCTCGGAGTTGAAGCCGAAGCCGGATCCGCACGGCTACAAGCTGCTGTGCGAGCGGTTCGGGATCGATCCCGCCGCCGCCGTTCTGGTCGAGGACATGGCGCAGAACCTCAAGCCCGCCAAGGCACTCGGCATGACCACGGTGTGGGTCGACAATGGCTCCGAGCGCGGCAACCACCTGGCCGATGAGGGCCACATCGACCTGACCATCACCGACGTAGGCGAATGGCTCGACGAGCTTCTTGGAGACGTGGAATGATCAACGACTTGCAGCAGACCGTCGACGCTGCGTGGGACGCGCGGGACGGAGTCGGTGCGGAGACCAGGGGCGAGGTTCGAATCGCCGTCGACCGGGCAATCGCGGCGCTGGACAGCGGCGAAGCGCGGATCGCCGAGAAGGTTGATGGCGAGTGGGTCGTCCATCAATGGCTGAAGAAAGCGGTGCTGCTGAGCTTCCGACTCAACCCGATGGAGATGATCACCGGCGGACCCGGCGCATCGTCCTGGTGGGACAAGGTGCCAAGCAAGTTCGCGGGCTGGAGCGAAGGCGAGTTCAAGGCGGCGGCCTTTCGCGCGGTCCCCGGCGCGATCGTTCGCGGCGGCGCTTATGTCGCTCCTGGCGCGGTGCTGATGCCGAGCTTCGTCAACATCGGCGCGCGGGTCGGGGAGGGCACGATGGTCGACACCTGGGCCACGGTCGGCAGCTGCGCGCAGATCGGCCGCAACGTGCATATCTCGGGCGGCGCCGGAATCGGCGGGGTGCTGGAGCCGCTTCAGGCGGGACCGGTGATCATCGAGGACGATTGCTTCATCGGTGCCCGCTCCGAAGTCGCGGAAGGCGTCGTCGTGGAACAGGGCGCAGTCCTGTCGATGGGCGTGTTCCTGGGCGCCAGCACCAAGATCGTCGACCGCGCGAGCGGGGAGGTGATCTACGGACGCGTGCCCGCTTATTCGGTCGTGGTGCCCGGCACGTTGCCGGGCAAGGATGGCGGCCCGGGTCTCGCCTGCGCGGTGATCGTCAAGCGGGTCGACGAGCGGACCCGGAGCAAGACGAGCATCAACGAATTGCTGCGCGACTAGGCATCAGCTGAGCTTATGCACTCCGTCCGCTCTTCGATTGGCGGGCCTTGGGGCGCACCTCTAAGCAGGATCAATGGCCCTATTCGACCCCGAACGTCCGGCCGCGGACACCGCTCTGGCACCGGCCAAGGCCTCTGTCGTGGCGCCGCAAATGGGCCGAACCGAATGGGCCATGCTGCTCGGCCTCGCCCTGGTCTGGGGCTGCGCCTTCATGTTCATCAAGGTGGCGGTCGCGTCCTTCCCGCCGGTGACCTACGTCTGGCTGCGCATCGCCATGGCCGCCCTCACCGCGCTTGTGATCCTCAAGGTGAGCGGCAAGCGGCTTCCCCTGAGCTTTTCCCTATGGGCATCGGTTGGCGTGCTGGCCCTGCTCAACAACGTCATTCCCTTCCTGCTGTTCGGCTGGGGACAGAAGCATATTGCCAGCGGGCTCGCCGCCATCCTGCAAGCGACAACCCCGATCTTCGGCGTTGTCGCGGCCCATTTCCTGACGGCCGACGAACGGATCACCTCCGCCCGGCTTGGCGGGGTGCTGGTCGGGTTCGCCGGCGTGTCGATCATGATCGGGCCCCAGTTGGCCGGAGACGGAGGCAACCAGCTAGTGGCGCAGCTGGCGTGCCTGCTCGCATCCCTGCTTTATGCCCTCGCCGGGATCCACGCCCGCCGGTTCAAGCGGCTTGGCGTGGGCCCACTTGAACTGACCACTGCCCAATTCATTGCTGGTACGGCAATTCTCACTCCGGTGGCGTTGCTGGTGGATCGGCCCTGGCTCGGTTTGCCGACCGCTTTTGCTGCCTGGGGAGCGGTCGCGGTGCTGGCCGTCGTTTGCTCGGCCCTGGCCTACGTCATCTTCTTCCGCCTGATCGAGCGGGCCGGGGCCACCAACTCGCTGCTCGTCACCCTGCTGGTTCCGCCGGTCGCCCTCGTGGCGGGCGCGCTGGCGTTCGGCGAACGGTTCGGCGCGAGCCAGATCGCGGGGCTGTTCCTGATCGGAGCGGGTCTGGCGGCGATAGACGGACGGCTACTCGCGGCTGTCAGGCGCTACCGCGCCTCCCCGATCAAGGACTGTGCTTCCACCCCGCTCCAGTCCAAGTCGCCAGTGTAGCGCCACACTTCTCGCCCGCTTGCGTCGTACAGGATTGTCGTGGGCAGGATCTTGGCGCCAATCTCGCCGCTGATTGCCATGTCTGGGTCCTGGTACGGCTCCAGTCCAATCTTCTTCTCGGCGAGGAATGCCTCCACCTTCGGCTGCGCCCCCATGTCCTGCGACAAGGCCAGCACCTGCGGCGCTCCGGGGCGGCTGGCCAGAGCGTCCAGCGTGGGCAATTCTTTGATGCACGGTGCGCACCATGTCGCCCACAAGTTCAGCAGCAGCGGCTTGCCCGAGAATGCGGCGAGGCTGGTTTCCTGCCCGTCGGGATCGCGGAAGGCGACCGTGGGCATCGGCTTGCCGGCGTGAGTGCGATCGAGGCCAACCTTGGGCCCGGCGCGATCGGCGACCGCTTCTTGCCGCTCCTGCAGGTTTTGCCTATCGCATGCGGAAAGGGCGAGCAGGCCCATGAGGAGGATGTGTCCGCGCATGGCCGCCGCCCTAAACAGGCGTGAAGCAAAGGGAAAGCGCCACGCAGCGGCGGGCGCTCTGGCCCTGCTGCTCGCCGGCTGCGGCAATGTCGGTGAGCTGCGTCCACCTCCAGGCCAGCCGCTTCCCGTCAAGCCCAAGCTGGCCCGGGCCACTCCGACGCCCGACGAGCTGCTGACCCCGCCGCCCTACGCCCGGCCGGAGCGGGTCGACGAAATCCTGCGGCGGTCGGAACCTCGGCAGGCGGACCGCTTTGACTTGCCGCCGGCCGACGGCGGCGCGGCTCCGGTCGCCGAAACCGACGGCCAGGCAGAAGATCGAACCGACGACGCAGGACCCGCGACACCCCAATGACCGACAGCATCAAGCCCCTCCGCAAGGCCGTCTTCCCCGTTGCCGGCCTTGGGACCCGACTGCTCCCCGCGACCAAGACCATGCCCAAGGAGATGCTGACGGTGATCGACCGTCCGCTGATCCAATATGCCGTCGACGAGGCGCGCGAAGCCGGGATCGAGCAGCTGATCTTCGTCACCGGGCGCGGCAAGTCGAGCCTGGTCGACTATTTCGACACGAGCTTCGAACTCGAGACGACGATGCGCGAGAAGGGCAAGAGCCTGCAGCCGCTGGAATCTTCGCGTGTCCCGTTCGGCGAGCTGATTACCGTCCGCCAGCAGCAACCGCTCGGCCTTGGCCATGCGGTGTGGTGCGCCCGGCATGTGGTGGGCGACGAGCCGTTCGCGGTACTGTTGCCCGACGACTTGATGGCCGGCACGCCCGGCGCGCTGAAGCAGATGGTGGATGCCTACAATCGGGTCGGCGGAAATATCGTCTGCGCCGAGGAAGTCGCAGCCGAGAAGACGGGGAGCTACGGCATCGTCACGCCCGGCGCGACGGACGGCAACCTCACCGAAGTCAGAGGGCTGGTCGAGAAGCCGAAGCCGGAGGTCGCGCCGTCACGGCTCGGCGTGATCGGTCGATACATCCTGCAGCCGGACGTGATGCATGTGCTGGACGATCAGGAGCCCGGTGCGGGCGGCGAAATCCAGCTCACCGACGCGATGGCCAAGCTGATCGGACGCCAGCCGTTCCATGCGGTGAAGGTCGACGCGGTGCGGCACGACTGCGGCGATCGCGCGGGGTATGTCCGGGCAACCATCGCGCTGGCGCTGCAGCGGGAGGACCTTGCGCCCTTAGTGCGGGAGGCTATCGGACGGGCATGAGCGTGGCCAGCCGCCGCCGCTCCGCCTCGCTGGCGAGATAGCGATCGCGCAACTCGCCAAGTTCGATCGCGCGCTCGACGACACGGGCGTCCAGCGTCGCATTATCCTCGCGCAATTGGCGCAGAGCATGGGCACTCGCCAAGCGCCGCTCGATGCGAGCCGCGAGGATCTCGAAGAAGAATGGTTTGAGGATGACGTCGTCGGCCCCGGCCGCATAGGCCCGGACGGCGCCGTCCGGCTCGGCCCTGCCGGCGATCAGCATCACCGGCAGGTCGCGCCAGGCGGTCTCGCCACGAACCGCGCGGGTCAGCTCGACGCCGCTCATCGGCACCATGACAAGCTCCGAAAGGACGAGGTCGGCGGGGGCGCGATGAAGCTCCGCGATCGCCGCTATACCGCTGTCCGCGGCGGCAATCTGATAACCTTCCGCTCTCAGTCTTCGGGCAAGCACCGCCAGGTGAGAGCGGTTCTGGCTGACCACGAGAATTCGCGGGCCGATGCGGCCAGGTGCGGGAGCGTGCGGGTCCATGCGGGCAAGTGTGACCGCGAATGGTTAACGGGACGCTAAGACGTGAGTGCCCTACGGCTCCAGTTCGATGTCCCAGTAGAGGTAATCGCGCCAGCTTTCGTGGAGGTAGCCGGGCGGGAAGCTCTTGCCATGGTCCTGCAGCTGCCAGCTGGTCGGGCGTATCGGCTCACGGTGGATCGGCATCCCGGCCTGGCGCGGGGTTCGGCCGCCTTTCTTGAGGTTGCACGGTGCGCAGGCCGTGGCGACATTCTCCCACGTTGTCCGCCCGCCCTGTGCACGTGGCACGACATGGTCGAACGTCAGTTCCTTGCTCGACCCGCAATAAACGCAGCGGAAGCGGTCGCGGAGGAACAGGTTGAAGCGGGTGAACGCCGGATATTCGTTGGGGCGAACAAATTGGCGAAGAGCGATCACGCTAGGAAGCTTCAGCGTATGGCTCGGCGAATGAACCTCCCGTTCGTAGAGCGAGACCACGTCCACTCGCTCCAGGAACATGGCCTTGACCGCAGTCTGCCAGGGCCAAAGACTGAGCGGATAATAGGACAGCGGGGTGTAGTCCGCGTTGAGCACCAGCGCCGGACAGCTGTCGGGATGGCGGATGACGTCGGGGTGGTACACGAGCGCGCAAGGCCTTTCGTTCGGGAGCCCCGAACCGCCTCCGGCCCTGTCGCACGCAAGGAGGAGAGGGCGTGGCCCATCTTCCCTTGTGACCAGCCGGATGCCAACCCGACGTGACATGGTGATGAATCGGACATTGGCGAATCGTCGTCAAGGGGGCTCGCGCAGGTGAGCGTCAGCCGCTTTGCGCCCTCGCCGACTGGCCGGCTTCACCTCGGCCATGCCTACAGTGCGGTGCTTGGACGCCGGGCGGCCGCCACCTGGCGCGTCAGGCTTGAGGATCTGGACCCGACCCGCAGCCGGCCCGAGTTCGTCGACGGCATCCTTGAAGACCTCGCCTGGCTCGGCCTGGCTGCGGACGGCGACCTCCTGGTTCAATCTCGGCGGCTCCGGCTCTACGCCGACGCGCTCGAGCAATTGCGCGGTGAGGGGCTGGTCTACCCCTGCTTCTGCACCCGCGCCGACATCGCAGCCTCCCTGACTGCGCCGCACGGCGACGCCGCCAGCGGCTACCCAGGCACTTGCCGCGGACTGGCGGACGACCCCGCCCGGCGTTCCTCGACGCCGCACAGCTGGCGGCTGGACAGCGGCAAGGCGCTGGATCTGGCGGGACAACCCAGCTGGACCGAGGTGGACGGCCGCATCTTCGTCGCCCGCCCGCACCAGATCGGCGACGCCATCCTCGCGCGCAAGGACGCCCCCGCCTCTTACCATCTCGCCTGCGTGGTCGACGATGCGGCGAGCGACGTGACGCTGGTGGTGCGCGGCCAGGACCTGCGCCTGTCCACCCCGGTGCAGCGGCTGTTGCAGCTGCTGCTCGGGCTGCGGGAGCCGACCTACCTCCATCACCGCCTCGTCACCCACGACGATGGCCGCCGCCTTGCCAAGCGCGACCAGGCGCCGACGCTGGCTGCGATGCGCGCCGCGGGGATGGACGGTCCAGCGCTCGCGGAGGCTCTTGCGAAAGATTGCCTGCCGTCTGGTTTTCGCTTCGCGAGCGCCTAGATACAGGCGATCATGTCCACCCTCCTCATCCTCCTCCTCGTCGTCGCCATGGGCTTCACCGCCTACGCTCTGGTGCGCGGCGTCATGGCTATGGCCTCCGGCAAGCTCGGCAACGGCGAGCAACAGCAGCAATGGATGCGCAAGCGCGTCCTCTACCAGGGCGTCGCGATCATGCTGGCGGCACTGGTCCTGCTGCTGGCAGGTGGCGGACGCTAGACACTGGTCAAGCTCAACAAGATCTACACCCGAACCGGCGACACCGGCGAAGCGGGGCTGGTCGACGGCAGCCGGGTGAGCAAGGCGTCGGCGCGCATGGCCGCAATCGGCGACGTGGACGAGGCCAATTGCGCGATAGGGGCCGCCCTGGCGCTGATCGATCCCGCCGCCGGCGTCGCTGCAAGTCTTACTCGCATTCAGAACGAGCTTTTCGACCTTGGCGCTGACATCGCCACTCCGGACGGCATCGAGGGCGCGCTCAGGATTGTCGCGCGCCAGGTCGAGCGGCTGGAGGAGGAGATCGACGCGCTCAACGCCGACCTTGCGCCGCTGACCAGCTTCATCCTGCCCGGTGGCTCCCCGGCCATAGCCGCTTTGCACCTCGCCCGTGCGGTTGTCCGGCGCGCCGAACGCGGCGCGGTCGGGTTGGCCGCGAGCGAACCCGTCAACGCGGTCGCCCTTGCATATCTCAACCGCTTGTCGGACCTTCTGTTCGTTGCTGGCCGCCACGTGGCAGCGGGCGAGGGAGGAGATGTGCTGTGGCAACCCGGCGCCACTCGCGGTCACTGACCGGAGACTCTCTGAGCGCGCGCCTGTTAGCGACCCGATCGCTCACTCTGGCCTTGGCAGACCCGCTGTCCGACGCCGACGCGACGATCCAGCCGAACCCCGACGCGTCCCCCGCGAAATGGCATCTGGCGCATACCACATGGTTCTTCGAGACCTTCGTGCTGCGGGATCATGTCCGGGGCTACTGCCTGTTCGACGACCGCTACCCTTACCTGTTCAACAGCTATTACGAAGGCGAAGGCGAGCGGCATCCGCGGCCGCGGCGCGGGATGATCAGCCGCCCCTCGCTCGATGAGGTACGAGGCTGGCGGCACCATGTCGACGAGGCGCTGGAAAAGGCCTTGCCCGACCTGCCGGAGCCTGCGCTCAAGCTGGTCGAGCTGGGCATCCAGCACGAGCAGCAGCATCAGGAACTCCTCCTGACCGACATTCTCGCGTCCTTTGCCGAGAGTCCGCTTGAGCCGGCCTATGGCCAACTGCCGCCCGTAGCCTGTCGAGCGACCGAGCCGCTGGCCTGGCTTGCCGGGCGCGAGGGGATCGTGGAGATCGGCGCTGGCGGATCGGGCTTTGCGTTCGACAGTGAGCGCCCGCACCATCACGAATTGCTGCATCCGCATGCGCTCGCCCAGCGGCCGGTCACCAATGGCGAATGGCAACAGTTCATCGCCGATGGCGGCTATCGCGAACCGCGGCTGTGGCTGAGCGAGGGCTGGGACTGGGTTCAGCGCGAGAACATCGCACGGCCGCTCTACTGGCACGAGGAGGGCAGCGCCTTCACATTGGGGGGGCGGCGGGAGATCGACCGTGCCGCACCGGTGGCCCACGTCAGCTATTTTGAGGCGGACGCATTTGCCAACTGGGCCGGGGCACGCCTGCCCGGCGAAGCGGAGTGGGAAAGCGCCGCTGCAGGGGCCGACCCGCATCTTGGCCATCAGCTCGACGACGCCGGAGCGGTGATCCCGCAGCCCGGTGGCGCGCTGTTTGGCGACGTCTGGCAATGGACCCGCTCGGCCTTCCTCCCTTACCCGGGCTTCCACCCTGCCGAAGGCACCGTCGGCGAGTATAACGGCAAGTTCATGTGCGGGCAGTTCGTCCTCAAGGGCGCAAGCTGCGCCACTCCGCGCGGGCACAGCCGGGCGAGCTACCGCAACTTCTTTCCGCCCTCGGCCCGGTGGCAGTTCAGCGGGGTTCGGCTTGCCCGTGACAACTGATCCGGCTTTCCGAGACGACGTGCTTCGCGGCCTTTCCCAGGTCTCGCGCGCCATTCCCGCCCGCTGGCTGTACGACGAGCGCGGGTCGGAGTTGTTCGATGCCATTACCCGGCTGCAGTCCTATTACCCGACCCGCACCGAAACCGCCCTGCTGGAGCGGATCATGCCGGAGATTGCTGCGCGGGTGGGGCCGGGCCGGGCAGTGGTGGAGTTCGGGGCCGGGTCGCTGACCAAGACCCCGATCCTGCTGGAAGCGGTCAAGCCCGCGCTTTATGTGCCGATCGACATTTCGGGCGATTATCTACGGGCCAGCGCGGCCGAGCTGGCCGTCAAGCTGCCGCATCTCCCCATCCACCCAGTGGAAGGGAATTTCGGCAACTCGCTGGAACTTCCCGCCGAGGCCGCTCCGCTGCCCAAGCTCGGTTTTTTCCCCGGCTCCACCATCGGCAATTTCGTCCCCCGGAGCGCGACCGACCTGTTGCGCCATTTCCGAGAGACCTTGGGCACCGGCGCGCTGCTGCTGATCGGCATGGACCGGGTCAAGCCGGTCGAGCGGCTGATTGCCGCTTACGACGATGCCGAAGGTGTGACCGCGGCGTTCAACTGCAACCTGCTGACCCGGATCAACCGCGAGCTGGCCGGCACGATCCCGCTGGACGCTTTCCGGCACGAGGCCCGCTGGAACGACATCCTGTCTCGCATCGAAATGCACCTGGTGGCGACGCGCGACGTGGACTTCTCCGTGGAAGGGCGCCCCTTTCGCTTCGCCGGCGGATCAAGCATCCACACCGAAAACAGCCACAAATACGGCCCGCGCGGCGGACGAATGCTGCTTCTGGCGGGCGGGTGGACCCCGCTTGCGGAGTGGACGGACCATGCTCGCGACTTCGCGGTGGTCCTGGCTGAGGCCCAGCCGCACCGGTTTGCGCCGTGAGCGGCCGTGTTGCCCACCAGACGCTCGACGGCTAAGCCGCGCCTATGCTTCTTGCGCTCTTCAACATCGCCGATCTGCTGCTTCGTGTCCTCTCCTGGCTGGTCATCGGCCAGGTGGTCCTGAGCTGGCTGGTTGCCTTCAACGTCATCAACACGTCCAGCGAAGGCGTTCGCCGCTTCCTTCAGGGCCTCGAGCGCTTCCTCGACCCGCTGTACCGCCCGATCCGCAAGATCATGCCCGACTTTGGCGGGCTCGACTTGTCGCCGGTCGTGCTGCTGATCGCCATTTCCATCATCCGAATGCTGCTAGCCGGTCTGGCCAGCGACGTCGCGGTTTGAGGCCGTGACCGCGGCGTCGATCGACGGTCGCGCCGCCGCTGCCGCGCTTCGGGAGCGGCTGGCCCATGTCGCCGACTTCTTTCACGCCAGCACTGGCCGCCAGGCAGGTCTCGCCACCGTGCTGGTCGGCGAGGATCCGGCAAGCGGCGTCTATGTCCGGGCCAAGGGCAAGGCGACTCGCGAAGCCGGGATGCAGAGCTTTTCCCACCAGCTGCCTGCGGACACGCGCGAAGGCGACCTGCTCGACCTGGTGGCAAAGCTCAATGCCGACGACCATGTCGATGGCATCCTGGTGCAGCTGCCGCTACCAGCTCAGATCGACTCCGCCCGGGTGATCGATGCAATCGCGCCCGACAAGGACGTCGACGGCTTCCATGTGGTCAACACCGGCCGGCTGGCGGTCGGGGCTGAGGCGCTGGTGCCATGCACTCCGCTCGGTTGCGTGCATCTGCTGACCCAGCAGCTCGGCGACTTGTCGGGCCTTGAAGCCGTGGTCATCGGCCGCTCCAACATCGTCGGCAAGCCGATGGCCATGCTGCTGCTTGGCGAGAGCTGCACCGTCACCATCGCCCACAGCCGCACCCGCGACCTGCCGGCGGTCGTTCGCCGCGCCGACATCGTCGTCGCCGCGGTCGGCCGGCCGGAGATGGTTCGCGGGGACTGGATCAAGCCGGGCGCGACCGTGATCGACGTCGGCATCAATCGTGTGCCCGCCAATGACGGCAAGACCCGCCTGGTGGGGGATGTGGCGTTCGATGAGGTGGCTAGGGTGGCGGGGGCGATCACCCCCGTTCCCGGCGGCGTCGGCCCGATGACCATCGCCATGCTGCTTCGCAACACCCTCGTCGCAGCCCACCGCCGGGCCGGCCTCAACCTTCCGGAGGGACTATGATCATAGCCGTGCTGCTTGCGGCGGCCGCGCCCGCCTCCACCGCCGTGGATGCCGAGCGGGCCTTTGCCGCTCGCGCCAAGCGGGTGGGCCAGTGGGCCGCCTTTCGCGAATACGCCGAGCCGACGGCGGTCATGTTCAATCCGCAGGCGGTCTGGGCGCATGAGTTCCTCAAGGGGCGCAAGAACCCTCCGCGGTCGGTCCAATGGTGGCCCGCGCGCAGCTTCGTATCGTGCGATGGCGACCAGGCGGTGAACACCGGTCCGTGGCGCAACGCCGGCAAGCACGGCTACTTCACGACCGTGTGGGTGCGCCAGAAGGATGGCGGGTGGAAGTGGTCGGTGGATGGGGGCGACGAGCTCAAGGCCCCGATTTCGGTGCCGCGCCAGCCGGCGGTTCGCCGCGCCAGCTGCGCCAATCTCAAGGCGGTTGCCAAGGCCTACCGTGCGGAAACCAAGACGACGGCGCAGATTGCCGGTTCGCCCCCCAGCGATGCCGGGCAGGGCCGCTCGGCCGATGGAACGCTGACCTGGGAATGGCGAGTGGCCAAGAACGGTGCGCGCCGGTTCCAGGCCCAGCTGTGGAACGGCCGCCGCTATGTCACCGTGCTTGAGCAGAGGGTCGCCGCCCCCAAGCCATGATCGAGCTGTTCACCACCGCCTTCATCACGCTTGCGGTGATCATCGATCCACCGGGCTGCGCGCCGATCTTCGCTTCGCTGACCAGCGGCGCGGACGCCGCGCACCGGCGGCGCATGGCGATCCGGTCGGCGATCGTCGCCTGGTGCATCCTGGTGTTCTTCGCCCTGCTCGGCGAGCCGCTGCTGAAGACGCTCGGCATCAGCCTGGCCAGCTTTCGTCTGGCGGGCGGGATCATGCTGTTCATCATCGCGCTGGAGATGGTGTTCGAAAAGCGCACCGAGCGCCGCGAGAAGCGCGCCCGCGAGATCGAGGAGACGCCCGAGCAGGAGGACATTTCGGTCTTCCCGATGGCGATCCCGATGATCGCCGGGCCGGGCTCCATTGCCTCGATCATGCTGCTCACGGCCCGCGCGCAGGGCCTGCTCGAGGGCGCCGTCGTGCTTGCGGCGATGACCGTGGTCCTTCTGCTGACCTTTGCCGCCCTGCTCGCGGCTGGACCGCTGATGAAGCTGATCGGCGCCAAGGTGGAAGCGATGATCACCCGAATCCTCGGCGTGATCCTGGCCGCGCTTGCGGCCCAGTTCGTGATCGACGGGCTAAAGCAGAGCTTCCCGGCGCTCGCCTGATCCCTAGCCGACGATCCGCCACATTCGCAGCGGCGAGCCCTTGCCCAGGTCGACCGGCTGCAGCCAGCCGGGCACCTGGCCGCGCTGCAGCTGGCCGTAGAAGCCCTGCGGGGCACCGGCCATGAACACGGTCGCCTGGCTCATGTTGGGGCAGATCAGCAGATAATCGGCGCGATAGCGGGCCGCGATGGTCCGGGCCTGGTCCGCCGAACCGCGGAACAGCAGCATCGTGTCGAGGATCGCCTGGCCATTGCGATGATAGGGTCCCGCAACCGAGTTGTGATGGGTCACGCTGATGATCCGCGGCGCCAGGTCGACAAAGGTGAAGACCATTCCTTTTGGCTGTCGCGCCACGGCCCGCATCGCCGGCAGCGACGGGCACAGGCGGTTGGCGCGGGCAACGGCCGTCTCGCGCTTGGTCGGCCTGGTCTTCATTACCGTGTCGAGAAGCAGCGGCGCCGCTCCGCCGAGGCCGACCACCACGATCGCCGCCGAGCCGACCGCCATCACCGCCCAGTTGCGAGCGCGCCAGGTGAGCGGAAGCAGGACCCACACGAACGCGACCGCCCCCGGGACTGCCATCATCTGCGCCGCCGGCCCGGCGCGGGTCTGCCAGAAAAGCAGAAGGAAGGCAGTCGCGAACAGTGCCGCCACCGCAAGCGTTCGGCGCAGCAGGTCGCGATTGCCTCGAACGTTCCACAACAGCAGCGCCCAGCCGATCAGCCCGGCAACCGGCAGGGTCAGCACGTTGACCATGATCCGCGGGCTGTGCTCGTAGATCGGCTTGGCCTCGCGCACATTGTTGAGCCACAGCTTGGCCACTTCGGGCGACACGCCCTCAAGCCGGCTGAGGCAGGTGGGCCACGCCAGCGCGTGGAAGGCGGCAACCGCCAACCCCGCCACCGCTGCGGCACCGAGACGCCAGCGCCAGTCCGCAGGCGACCACCACGCGAGCAGGACCAGCATTCCACCCGCCAACAGCGCGTCCGACAACCATACCGGGGATAGCGCGTCGCAGACCGGCAGGCGGTTGGCGTAGCTTGCGAAAACCAGGAAGCCAAACGCCGTGCCCCCCGCGAGTGCGATGGCGTAGGCGCCCAGCCGCTCGCGCTGGTCACGGTCGTCGACCCACATCAGCACCTGCGCCGCGCCGGCGAGCGCGAGATAGATCAGCATCTCCAGCCCGATGCTGAGTGACAAAGCGGTGGCGATCCCGGTCACCAGTCCGCCTCGCTGGCGATGCGGATCGGCCAGTCCGACCAGAGCCGTCGCCAGCAGGGTCAGCTGCCAGTTGTGGTGATCGATACGGTTGGGCAGGAACATGCCAAGCGTCGACCCGGCGAACCACAAGGCGACAAACATCAGGAGGAACGCGGCCGGAGCAATCAGCCGGCGGCAGATCTGTGCCAGCGCCGTGATCAGCAGGAAGAATGGGATCAGCGGCGCCGCCGCCACTGCCAGCCGCTCGGCCTGGGCGCCGCTGGTGAACCACTTGCCAACCGTGATCAGGGCCGCGATCGGCAGGTCCACCAGGTGCGACCAATGGATGTTGGCGCCATCGGGCGGGTTAAGCTTGTACTGGCGCAGGTCGAACCAATCCTGACCGGCCAGCCACGCGCGCACCTGCGCGATGCGCATGTTGTCGTCCGTGTCGGTCAGGTCGAACAGGCGGATGGCATCTAGCTTGGAGTTGATCAGCACGATGCAGCCGAGGATCCACGCATAGAGCACGATCCAGCGCCACCGCCGCGCCGCCCAGTCGAGAAACCCGCTCATGCCCCGATCATCCCCGCCGATATGGGCTGGCGCTCTAGCCGGTTGGCACTAAAGGGCAAGATCGAGCCATGCTGTCGACCTTGTCCCCCGAACGCCGCACCATCTTTGCCCAGCTGCTCCGCTTCCTGGTGAGCGGCGCAACGGTCACCGCGCTTGGTGTCGGCGTTTATGCAATCGTGGCCTTGCTGCTGCGCTGGCATCCGCAGCTTGGCAATCTGCTCGCCTACCTTGTTGCCATGGCGACGGGGTATGTCCTGCACAGCCGATGGAGCTTCAAGGACCATGGCGGCGAGCGCACGGGCGGGACCGGTGCCAAGTTCGTTGTCGTATCGCTGCTCAGCCTCGCGCTGAACAGCTTCTGGGTATGGCTGCTGACCGAGCCGCTGGCGCTGAGCCCGGCGTGGCCGATCGTCCCGATGCTGTTCGTCACGCCGCTGGTTACTTTTACCCTCAACCGTCAGTGGGTGTTTGCATGATGCTGCAGGGGGCTGGCTGATGGAACGGGTCGTCTACGATCGCATGGCCGAACTCGACCAATTGCATTGGTGGTACCGGGCCCGGCGCGAAATCCTGGCAGCCCTGATCCGCCGCCGCGCGCTTCCGCCGCAAGGCGCCAAAATCCTGGAGATCGGCTGCGGCACCGGCCACAACCTGGAGATGCTGTCGGCATTTGGCTCGGTCGAGGCGATCGAAGTCGACCCCGCCGCCCGCGCGATGGCGGAAGAGCGGCTCGGCCGCACGGTCGGCGCGGCACCGTTGCCGGCACTCGACGGTGTTCCCGACCAGGCATTCGACCTGATCGGCTCGTTCGACGTGATCGAGCACATTGCCGATGATTCTGCGGCGTTGGCCAGCATCGCGCGGCGCCTCAAGCCCGGCGGCAAGTTCGTGCTGACGGTTCCCGCTCACCAGTGGATGTGGTCGGCTCACGACGAGGTCAACCATCACCAGCGGCGCTATTCCAAGGCGGCGCTCAAGGGGCTGATCGACGGTTCACCGCTGAAGCTGGAGGCGATCGGTTATTTCAACAGCCTGCTGTTCCCGGTCGCGGTGGCGGCGCGGGTGGCGGGAAAGATCACCGGCAAGGAGGATAGCGATGACAAGCTGCCGCCCGCTCCTCTCAACGCCGCGCTGGAACGCGCCTTCGCGGCGGAGCGTCACCTGATCGGCAGGGTTCCGCTGCCGCCCGGCTTGTCCCTGTTCGCGGTCGCCTCCGCGACCTGACCGAGGCGGCCGTCCCGCGGCGGCCCGCCGCCTGCGACCGACTGGACGATATACAGCGGGCGCTGCTTGGCCTGGCTGTACAGCCGCCCGATATACTCGCCCATCATCGCCAGCACGAACATCTGCACCGCGCCGAGAATCACCACGATCAGCATGGTCGAGGTCCAGCCCTGCACGCTCTGCCCCGACAGCCAAGCATAGAGGATGTAGACGATGATCAGCAGCGATCCGGCCGACAACAGCAGGCCGAAGTGGCTGGCAAGCTTCAGCGGGGCGGAGGAGAAACCGGTCAGCGCATCGAAGGCGAAGCGCAGCATCTTGGACAGCGGATATTTGGTTTCGCCGGCCGCGCGCTCCTCGCGGTCGTAGGCGAACGGGATCTGGCGGAAGCCGATCCACGCCACCATTCCCCGGATGAAACGGGCCTGCTCGGGCATGGCCAGCAGCACGTCCAGCGCCCGCCGGCTCATCAGCCGGAAATCACCGGCGTCGAGCGGAATGTCGATTTCGGTCGCCCGCGACAGCAGGCGGTAAAAGGCATGGGCGGTTGCGCGCTTGAAGCGGGTTTCCCCGGCCCGGCTCTTGCGCACGCCGTAGACCACGTCGGCGCCGCGCCGCTCCATCGTCTCCAGCATCGGCGCGAGCAGCTCGGGCGGATCCTGCAGGTCGGCGTCGATGATCAGGATCCTGTCGCCCCGGCACAGGTCGAGGCCAGCCGTCAGGGCGAGCTGGTGGCCGTGATTGCGTGACAGGTCGATCGCGACCAGATGCGGGTCACTCGCGGCCAGCCGCTGCATGATCGGCCAGCTGTCGTCGCGCGAGCCGTCGTTGACCAGCACGATCTCATAATCCTCGCCCATTGCTGAGCGCGCCGCAGCCGTCAGCCGGCGGTGGAGCAGGTCAAGGCAGGCTTCCTCGTTGAAGCAGGGGACGACAATGGACAATCCGGTCATGGTGCCGGCCTGTTAGCCTGTGCCGGGTGCAGGCGGTAGAGGGCCGACCGGTTGTTGCCGCGCCAGACCGGCTCCGCCCCGGCGAGGAGCGCCGGATTGAACGGAGGCGGATCGAGCAGCCAGAGATAGTCGAACGCCCGGCGCGGAACCGCGGCAAGCGCAATGTTCACGGGAGTCGGATTGAGGCGGCAGCGCGGGTCCCGCACCAGCTGTGACGGGTCGTTGGAAAACAGGCCAGCCGGCGCGTATCTCACCGTCAGCAGCTTGGCGCCCTCGACCGTCCAATGATTATTCGAGAAGCCGTGGCGCCGGATCGTCACGAAGCCGCCGAGGTGGGCGTTACGCCACAGCGGCCAGCCGCGATCGGCGCAGCTGATCCCGACCAGCGTGACCACTCTCGCGCCCTTCGGCACCCGGTCGAGCGCAGCCAGCTTCTCGCGCTGGTCGTTTGCGGCGATTGCCAGGCTGGCGGTCACGGTGGCGGTCCGCACCAGCAGGAAAGCGAGGGCGCCATAGGCCAGCCATTGGCCGAACCGCGGCGGGGTCGGTCCCTTGAAGCGGATCGCAAGCAGTCCGACCGCAATCAGGAACGGCACCAGCCGCATGTCGGCATAGGCCGAACCGAAGATGATCCGCGGCAACACCACGAACGCCGCGCCCAGCACCAGCATGGTGAAGAACAGCATCCGCGACAGTGTCAGACGCGGATGAACGATCGCAAGGAGGAACACGGCGCCGGCGATCCCGACCATGGTCCGGTCATAATTGCGCCAGCGGTCCCGCAGCGCCATTTCGAACCACTTTCCCTTCCCCTTCCAGTTGAACCAGTCCTGCGTCAGCCCGCCGGCGCCTTCGCGCCACAGCAGCATCAAAAGGACCGGGACCGAGAGCGACAGGCAGTGGAAGGCCGCGCGCGGAGCCGACATGATCCAGCCCCGGCCGCGGTCATGCTGCCGCACCGCTTCCGCCGCGAAGCACAACAGGCCGAGCATGCCCCAGCCGAATGCATGGGTCAGCCAGACGAGGATCGAGATCGGGACAAAGATCGCGGCGCGAAGCTTGCTCTTGCCCAATCGGCCAAGCCGCAGCCACAGTCCGAACGCGAGGAATGCGAACGCCATAGCCAGTGCGTAATTGACGAAGCCGAACAGGAAATGATGGCCGTAGGCGAACGGCAACGCGAACATCACTGTCGGCGGCAAGCGGTAATGCACTTCCCGCGCCACCCACAGCATGCCCGCGACCGTCATCGGCGGGATGGTGAGAACAATCAGTTTGGCCGCCGGCTCCAGCCCGATCAGCTTGGCGAGTGGATAGATCAGCAGGTCGACGCCAAGGTTGCCGGCAAGCACCCACTTGAACTCGTAATAGCGCGACAGCGGCGGCGAATCGCCGTCCAGCTCCACCCGATAACGCAGCATGTGGCCAAACAGGTCGACCAACGGCGGCAGTGGCGGATAAAGCAGTGGCACGATCGACAGCACCACCATCGCCGCAACGAACGCGCGCGTTTCCCACCATGGCCGAGGGCCTGAGCGGACCGCAGTATCCGGGGGTGTCGCGATCATCCAGTCCATGCGTGGACGTCCCCCTAGCCCGCTGTCACCCGAATGACATCATCTTGCGCTGCGCTTCCAGCCTTGTTCAACCCGCATACAGGGGTCGGGGCATAAATCACGGGCAAACAACCCAGGAGTGTGCCCATGATCAAGTCGCTGCTCGCGGGCGCGGGTCTCGCCGTTCTCGCCGCCACCGCCGCATTCGCCCAACCGTCCTCCACCGTGCAGCCGCAGTTCGGCAATGCGCCGCGTGATGGCATCCAGACCCGCAACGAGGTGGTCGAGCGCGTGCGCGATCGCTTCGCCCGCATGGACCTCAACCGTGACGGCTTCCTGACCCGGGACGAGGCGCAGGCTGCCCGCGGCCAGATGCGAGGCCAGCGGATGGGCCGCAACGGGCAGCGGCAGATCGACCCCGCCCGGCGAGCGGAGCGCCAGGCCAGGGCCTTTGACCGTTTCGACCTCGATAGGAACGGTGTGATCAGCCGCGACGAGTTCGCCCAGGTTCGGACCACGCGGGGCGACCGGGGCCAGCGCGCTGGCATGCACCGCGGGATGCGCATGGGCGGTCGTATGGGTGGGCAGATGTTCGCCATGGCCGACCTCAACCGCGACAACCGTGTGTCGATGCAGGAGGCCACGCAAGCCGCGGTGCGCCATTTCGACATGGTCGACGCCAACCGCGACGGCCGCATCACTCGCGAGGAGCGCGAGCAGATGCGCCAGCGAATGATGGGGCAGCGCGGCGTTCGCGGCTAAGCGGATCCACCCCGCGAGGGTTGGTGCAGCAGGAGGCTCGGCGGGAAACCGCCGGGCCTTTTGCTTGCTTGTGCGCGCTCGCGCCGTCTGCAATCACTCCGTGGCATTTTCGATCAAAGGACCCTCATGCGCCACTCCCTTGCCCTTGCCGCCAGTGCCGCTTTCAGCCTGTTCGCCTTGTCGAGCGCCGCCCGCGCCGATGAGGGGATGTGGACCTTCGACGCCTTCCCCGCCGAGCAGATGCGCGCCGGCTACGGCTGGGCACCGGATCAGGCATGGCTCGACAAGGTGCGCGCTTCGGCGGTTCGGCTGACCGGGGGCTGTTCGGCCAGCTTCGTGTCGGATGCGGGCCTTATCTTGACCAACCACCATTGCGTGGTCAGCTGCCTTCAGGACCTGTCGACCGGCAGCAGCGATCTCGTGGCCAACGGCTTCACGGCGGCCGCCCGGAACGCCGAGCGCAAGTGCCCGGGGCAGCAGGCGGAGGTGGTAACCGCGATCAGCGACGTCACCAATGACGTGCAGCGGGCGATCGGCAATGCGACGGGCGAAGCCGCCGTCAAGGCGCGCGACGCGCGTATCGCGGAGATCGAGAAAGCCGGCTGCGCCGATACTGCCCGCACCCGCTGCCAGGTGGTCCGGCTTTATGGCGGCGGCCAGTACAAGCTCTACACCTATCGCAAGTATGACGACGTTCGGATCGCCTGGGCGCCGGAATTCGCCGCGGCCTTCTTCGGCGGCGATCCGGACAACTTTAACTTCCCCCGCTATGCGCTCGATGCCGCTTTCCTGCGCGCTTATGAAAACGGCCGCCCGGTCGCGAGCCCCAGCCACCTCAAGTGGAACCCGCGCGCACCGGTCGACGGGGAAGCGACGTTTGTGGTCGGCAACCCCGGATCGACCCAGCGCCTGTTGACCCAGGACCAGCTCGCGTTCCAGCGCGAGGTTGCGCTGCCGATCACGCTGGCGACCTATTCCGAGCTGCGCGGCCGATTGCTGTCGGCGATGGCGCAAACCCCCGAAAAGGCTCGCGAAGGGGCCGATGCGCTGTTCGGCGTGGAGAACAGCCTCAAGGTCTTCATCGGCCGGGTCAAGGCGCTGAACGATCCCGCCTTCACGGCGAAGCTCGCCGCGGCCGAGGCCGACCTCAAGCAGCGCTCGGCCGGGAATGCCGCGCTCGGCAACCCTTGGGCGGAGATCGCTCAGGCGGTCAGCGCCTATCGCGACATCTACGTTCCTTACCGCTTCATCACCCCGCAGAGCGACCTTTACGGCTATGCCGAAGCCTTGGTGCGCGCGGCCGAGGAGCGGACCAAGCCGAACGGCGAGCGGCTGCCAGGCTACACCGACAGCGCCCTGCCTTTGCTCGAGAAGCAGGTGCTCGACGCCAAGCCGATCACGCCGTGGCTGGAAGAGCTGACGCTAGGCTGGAGCCTGTCCAAGGCGCGCGAGTATCTCGGTGCCGACGATCCCCAGACCCGGCTGATGCTTGGGCGGGACAGCCCGGAAGGCCTCGCCAAACAATTGGTCAGTGGCACCCGCCTGGCCGACCCGGCCTATCGCAAGCAGCTGTGGGACGGCGGCGCGGCGGCGATCGCGGCCTCCAATGACCCGATGATCCAATATGCGAGGCGGCTAGACGCCCGCGATCGCGAGCTCACCCGCTTGTTCAACGAGCGCTACGATGCGCCGGTGACCGCGGCTCAGGCCCGGCTGGCCACCGCCCGCTTCGGCGCCTATGGCGCGACCGTCTACCCGGATGCGACCTTCACCTTGCGGATCAGCTACGGCAAGGTCGCAGGCTGGACCGAGCGCGGACAGCAGGTTCCGACCCGCACCACGCTCGGCGGAGCGTTCGAGCGGGCGACGGGCGCGGATCCATTCAAACTCCCGGCCGCTTTTGCCGGTAACGAGGCGCGGATCGACAAGGCGACCACCTACGACTTCGTCACCACGAACGACATTATCGGCGGCAACAGCGGATCGCCGGTGATCGATAGCGCCGGCACGGTGATCGGCGCCGCGTTCGACGGCAACATCCACAGCCTCGGCGGCAATTACGGCTACGATGCTAACCTCAACCGCACCGTCGTCGTCTCGACCGCCGCGGTGCAGGAAGCGCTGGAGACGATCTATCCTGCGCCAGCGCTGGTCGCGGAACTCAAGGGCAAGCGGCGGTAGGGAGCAGCGCCCCCGGGGTTGACCCGGGGGCCTCGCAATCGCGAAGCGTCGAAGGCGGCTCCCGGGTCAGGACCCGGATGACGCGAGCGCCCGGTATCTCTCCTCCACCTGGGTCATGTAGTCGCGGGTAATCGGCAAGGCGCGCCGGTCGCGGACATATTGCAGCTGGAAGTTGTTCATCGCACCATTCTCGAATGCGACGATCCCACCGGCGAGATAATACTCCCACATCCGGAAGAAGCGCTCGTCGTACAGTGCCTCGATCTCCGCCCGGTGCTCCTCGCAGTTCGCGAGCCAGTGGAGCAAAGTATACGCATAGTGCAGCCGCAGCGTTTCCACGTCGGCGGTGATCAGGCGGGCCGACTCGCTGGCCTCCGCGATCTGGCTGAGGCTCGGCACATGGTAGCCGGGGAAGATCCACTTGTCGGTGAAAGGGTCGGGTCCTGTGGCCTCACCATATTTGCCGATGGTGTGTAGCAGCATCACGCCGTCATCGGTCAGCATTTCCCGGCACCTGGCGAAGAATTCGCGGTAGTGCGCGGCGCCGACATGCTCGAACATGCCGACCGAGACGATCCGGTCGAATCGGCCGGTCACCTGGCGATAGTCAATCAGCTCGAACTTCACCCGGTCAGCGACGCCAGCCTCCGCGGCGCGCCGGCGGGCGACCGCCAGCTGCTCCTCCGACAAGGTGATGCCCAGGACATCCACGTCGGCGATGCGGTTGAGGTAAAGCGCAGTCCCGCCCCAGCCGCAGCCGATGTCCAGCACCCGCTGCCCGGGCTTCAGGTGGAGCTTGGCGGCGATGTGGGCCTTCTTGTCGGCCTGAGCCTGTTCCAGGCTGTGGTCCGGGTCGCGAAAGTAAGCGCAGCTATATTGCCGGTCCGTGTCCAGGAACAGCGCGTACAGCCGGTCATCGAGGTCGTAATGGTGCGCGACGTTGCGCTTCGCCTTGTCCGCCGGGTTGCGTCGCAGCTTGCGAAGCAGCGGCCCGATCTTTCCGCGGAGCATGATCCGTCGGCCCTGCCCCCCGCCTTCCCACGGATTGCTCCGCGCGATCAGCCGCAGGAAGTCCAGAATGGTCCCGCCTTCGAACTGCAGCCGGCCGTCCATATAGCCTTCGCCAAGGCCCAAGGACGGCTTGCGCAGGATTTCCCAGACGAGCTTGCGATCGGTCAGACGGACCGTGATGGCGCTATCGCCGGTTCCGCCCCCGGCAAGCTCCCGTTTGCCGTCAGGCCAAACAATGGTGATCCGGCGGTCCGGCAGCAGCCCACCGACCAGCTTCTGAAGAGCGCTCATTCGCCCTCAGTGGGGGCGAATGCAGGCGGACTCAAGGCCTTCGCTCCAAGTCAGCTCCGGAACGCCCAGCGGATGGTCCGGGCCAGGCCGGTGGTCGCCGCACCAACGGCTTGGGCGCCAACCCCTGAACTGCGCAGCCCATGCATCCGCCGCGCCCATGACGGCAGGAGGTCCACTGCCGAGCGCATCAGCAGGGTCTGGACGGGTAGCACGGCCAAGGTTGGCGGCGGTTGGCGGAGAATGACGTTGCGCACGGTGCGGGTCCGCTCGTCGCCGCGCAGTTGCGAGGGGAACTGGCCGAGCAGCGCCGCCGCGTCCGCGGCGGTGACCGGCACCGGTTCGGCTCCCAGCATCCGAGCGGCCGGCGCGACATCGCGCCAGTAAGCGTCCCGGTCGACGCTGCTCATCTCCGGCTCGCCGAAGCGGATCCATGAATCCAGAAACATCAGACCACCGGCCAGATGCACCCAGGACAGGAGCATGGGGTCGTTGGCGTCGTAAGGGGTTTCGTCGGGGAGGACCCCGTTCACATGATCGTGGATGCCGCGCACACGGGCAATCGCCGCCTCGGCCGCTTCGCGCTCGCCAAAGGTTGTGACCGCGATGAAGCGGGCCGTGTTGCGCAGTCGGCCATGCATGTTGCGGCGGAAATCGCTGTGGTCCCACACCCCGGCCAATGCTGCCGGGTGCAGCATCTGCAGCAGCAGCGCCGCAATGCCGCCGACCATCATGGAAGCGACGTCACCGTGCACCCGCCACGCCACCGAGCCGCGCGGGATCAGTGCATCATCACTGGGCACGACCGGCCGCTCGCCCTTGCTCTGGTCGTTGAAGAAGCTTCGCACCCCGCCGACGATCTGGCGCCGCAGGAGTTCGGCTGGAGGAGCAAGGGTGGCCATCAGGCCCCGTCCCGCCACAACTCGGCGCTTCGCCCGGGGCCGGTTGCCCGAAGCCTGTTCCCAACACCCATGAGAACGACCTCGGCTCCGTCAAAGGGAGCAAGCTCTGGCCCGTTACGCCAAGGGCCGCAGCGGTCGCTGGCGAAGCCGCTCTCATATCGCCAGAGATGAAATCGGCCCCCTTCGATATGATGGAGCACGCCGCCCGAAATCGTACAGCCGCTTTGCGCGGCGAACGTGCCGATCTGCTGGTCGATGGTGACGGTCAAGCGGGCCGATCGCCATACGCCGGACAGGTCGCCCTGGTCGTGCCGGGCAAGATCGCCGGGCAGACCCGGCTCGCTCTTCCAGGACGGACCCGCGCAGCCAGCGAGCAGTAGGGTGAGGGCGAGGACGACGCGCATGCCCCCGTTCAACGCCGGACTAGGCGGCGCGCTCCGCCGGCTCTTCCGACTTGCGCCGCTTTTCCGCTGCCGTCTTCAGCTGGCCGCAGGCCGCATCGATGTCCCGCCCGCGCGGTGTGCGGACCGGGGCGGAGATGCCGCCTTCGAAGATGATGTTGCTGAACGAGCGGATGCGCTCGGGAGCCGAACATTCGTAGGGGGCGCCCGGCCACGGATTGAACGGGATTAGGTTGACCTTGGCCGGCAGGCGGTAGTGGCGGATCAGGCGCACCAGCTCGCGGGCATGCTCGTCGCTGTCGTTCTTGTCCTTGAGCATGACATACTCGAAGGTGATCCGCCGCGCGTTGTTGGCACCAGGATAGTCGGCGCAGGCCTGCAACAGCTCCTCTATCCCGTACTTGCGGTTCAACGGCACGATCTCGTCGCGGATCTCCTTGGTGACCGCGTGCAGCGACACCGCCAGATTGACCCCGATCTCCTCGCCGCAGCGTTCCATCATCGGCACCACGCCGGAGGTGGACAGGGTGATCCGCCGCTTCGACAGCCCCAGCCCGTCGCCATCCATGACGATCTTGAGCGCGTCGCGGACATTGTCGAAATTGTAGAGCGGCTCGCCCATGCCCATCATCACGATGTTGGTCAGCATCCGGCCTTCCGGCTGGCTCGGCCACTCGCCTAGCGAATCGCGGGCCAGCATCACCTGGCCGACAATCTCATGCGGTTCCAGGTTGCGGACCAGGCGCATCGTCCCGGTATGGCAAAAGCGGCAGTTAAGGGTGCAGCCGACCTGGCTCGACACGCACAAGGTGCCGCGGTCCGCGTCGGGAATGAACACCATCTCGAAGTCGTGACCATCGTGGGTCTTGAGCAGCCACTTGCGGGTGCCGTCCGACGACACCTGTGCTTCGACCACGTCCGGGCGCGTCAGGACAAAGCGCTCGGCCAGCCAGGGCTGCTGTGCCTTGGCGATGTCCGTCATCTGCGCGAAGTCGCTCGCCCCGCGATTGTAGATCCAGTGCCAGATCTGCTTGGCCCGCAGCTTCGCCTGCTTCGGCTCCAGCCCCGCATCGGTGAGGGCCGCGCGCATCTGCTCGCGCGTCAGGCCGATCAGTTCGGTGCGGCCGTCGGTACGCTGCGGCTGGGCCGCGCGCGGAACGGGCACGGGATCGATCGGGCCTGGAATGGCCATCAGGGTGGTGTCGGCGCTCATGGGTTGGCGTCCATGTAGCGACGATTGTGGCTTTTTTCTATCCCCCGACCGCTTCTACATCCCGGGCGCGCAGGCCGCCGCCGCCGCATCGATCGCGGTGGGAGCGCCCGGCAGCAGGTAGCGGTCGGAAAATCCGCGGCCAGCAGAATCGCGCACCCTCACCCGCATGTCGGTGGCTCGGCGCACCGCCGTCATGATCGCCGCTTCCTGGTCCGGCCCTCGGCTCCAGGCATGGTTGCCACGAGTCGCGAGCAGGAATGTCTGGTCGGCGACGCTCAGGAGGGCTTTCGCGCCGGGGCGCGCCGGACGGCTGAGCACAAGATACAGCTGCCCGCGACGCGCTGCGGAACGGTCGAAGCTGAAGGTTGCGCGCGCCTGCTCGCGGCCCTTGCGAGCCAGGATCTCCGAACGCGAGAGAGCCTCACAGCTGCGCCCGGAGTTCCGCTCCACCGCGGCCCAGCTGCCGCTCGCCGCGAGCACGCGCGCGGATGCGGGCACCGCCGCGGCCGCGAGAGCCATGGCGCAAAGAACGGCACAAGCATTCATCGGGCTTTCGGCACAGCGCTCCAGTTGGTCAGCGGGTCGGCGGTCGTCGCCGCCGCCTGGGCCACCATTACCGCCAGCGCCGCCCCCGCGGCAATCGCGATCCCATAAGGTATGCCGCCCTTGGGCCGGAGCACCAGCACGCGCTCCTTGGCGCCCTCGCTCCAGCTCACCATCCGGATCGCCAGGATGAACAGGGCCAGCAGCCCGCCGGCCAACGCCACTGAAACCAGCAACAGGAGGGCGCCTTCAAGGTCGAACCACAGGCCGGTCGCGGCGAACAGCTTGATGTCGCCGCCGCCCATTCGGCCGCTGCTGAACAGCCACGTCCCAACGGCCAGGACCGCCGCGAGCACCAGCAGATTCTCCCACAAGGACAACCGGAACCCCACGGCCCACATCGCACCGATGCCCAGCAGCAGGACGGCAAGGGAGATCAGGTTGGAAATGCGCAGCCGAACCGCATCCTCCGCAGCTGCCAGGGCGAGCAGGGCAAGCAGCGCGAAGGTCATCCACTGGGGCGCAAGGACGGCAAGGTTCAAGGCTGCTTCTCCACCGCCGCCAGATTGTTGGCGGCGCGGGCGAACCAGCGGTCGCTGGCTTCCACCGCCTGGGCAAAGGCCGCCACCGCACGGGCGCGATCGCCCTGGCGCGCCGCGGCGACGCCGGCGTCGTTGAGGCGCGCGGCCCATGCCGTCGAGCTTTCGCCCGCCCGCCGCGCCGGAAGCGAGTCGGCGACCGCCGAGCGCGCGAGATCGAGGTTGGCCGCGATTCGCAGATTGCCCGGGTCGAGGCTGGCGGCCCGCTCGAGCGGCTCAACCGCTCCGTTCCAGTCGCCGCGCAGCAGCCGCGACCAACCCAGATTGTTGAGCAGCCGGGCCTCGGACGGAGCCAGTTCCAGCGCTCTGGCGTAGGCGCGGTCGGCGGTGGCCCAGTCGGACTGCCGGTCCGCGGCGACAGCGCGCGCATTCCACCCATGCCAGCCGACCGTCGCGGCGCAGGCGGGCCGGTCCAGCAAGGCCATTGCCTGCTCCGCGTCGCCAGCGCGGAAGGCAGCGATCCCCCCGCGCTCGGCCAGGCCGCAGTCGTTCGGAGCACGGGTGAGCAGCACGCGATAGGCCCCGGCAGCGACGGCCCAATCGCCACTGGTGAACGCAAGGTCGGCCAGCAGGCGGTCGACCTCGGGCCCGCTCTGCCCGGCGGCGACGGCCCGGGCGATCATGGTCCGGGCTTGCTCGGTGCGGCCGGCGGCAAGCGCATGCGCTGCCTCATCGAGCGGTGCCCCTGCAAGCGCCGCGGCAAGCGCAATCGCCGCAATCATGAAGTGGCGGGCACCCGCAACGCCTTGGCAGCGTCGCGGCCGAGCATCACCACAACCGGGCCATCGGCCGAAGGGCGCTGGCGCAGCGCGAAGCCGAACTGCCGCTGCAGCCGCACCGCGTCCGCCCGCCGGGCGGCGGGGTAGGCGATGACCGACTGGGCTTCGACCTGCGACGCATTCCCGATCGCGATCTGCTTCCAACCGCGGCCTTCCAGCGTGGTCCGCGTCCGCGCGGCGAGCCCGGCGACACGGGCGGCGTTGAGCAAGGTCAGCCGCGCTGCGGCCGGCTCGTCGCGCCGTTGCGTGTTGCGGGCTGTCCACACCGGCTTGCCGGTGGTCACCAGCGCCACCTCGCCGAGCGACAAGCGCTGCAGCCTGGCCTTGGTTGCCGGTTGCGGTTGAGCAGGAGCAAGGGCGACCGTCACGCTTGCCGCCGGGGCGCCCGATCCAACCACCGGTACCGGCCTCTCGGCGACCGCCGTTTCGGCGGCCTCGGCCTCGGCCTCGGCAAGCTCGAGCGTTGCCGCATGGCCTGCGGCAAGCCGCTGCTTCATTTCCATCCGGACACTCTCGGCCTCGCCCCTGCGACCTTGGAGGTCGAGCGACAAGGCGAGGTTGCGGTACAGCCGCGCATCGCCCGGCGCGAGCGCCAGCGCCTGCTCGTAATGCGACCGCGACAGATCGAACCGCCCCATCTTGTCGTAGCAAGCGGCAAGACCGTTCAACGCGTCAACGCTGGCCCGGTCATCGCGGAGCGCGCGCCGGAAAGCTTCCAGCGCCAACGCCATGTTGCCCAGCCTGAAATGGCCGCGCGCCTCGGCAATCCGTTCGGGCACCGGCCGCTCCCCGGCGGCAATGCCCGACGACACCGATCGAATGTTCAGCTCGGCATTGCTGCCGCCACAGCCGGCGACCGCCAGCATGGCGACCGACGCCAGCCCCGCATATCCCCCCTTGAGCATCATCCATTCCCCGCCATGGCCGGAATCAACACCCGGACGACCCGGATCGCAGCCGGAAGCATCAGCACGCCGATCATCACCGGAAGCATGCAGCTCACCAGCGGGATCGACAGCAGCACCGGCAGGCGATGGGCTTTTTCCTCGGCCCGCATCCGCCGCTTGTCCCGCATTTCCGAAGCATAGACCCGCAGGGTCTGCGCGATCGACGAGCCGAGCTTGGTCGACTGGATCAGCAACGTCGCAAAGGCGCGGATCTCGTCCACTTCCGCGCGGTCGGCCATCCGCCGCAGTGCATCCTCGCGGCTTCGCCCGGCCCGCATCTCCAGCACCACCGTTCCGAACTGCTCGGCGATCAGCGGATGCGAACTGGTCATTTCCTGGCCGACGCGGGCGAAGGCGGCTTCAAGGCCAAGCCCGGCCTCCACGCACACCAGCATGAGGTCGAGCGCGTCGGGAAAGCCATTGATGATCTTCTGCTGGCGGCGGTCCGCCTTGGCCCGGACAAACAGGGCCGGGACATAGAGGCCGACCAAGGCAGCGATCAGCCCGCCGAAGTAGATGGTCCCGATCCCCGGCCGTGAACCGCTCAGCCACAGCAGCGACAACAGCAGCACCGGAAGGCCGATCACCAGCCCGAGCCGGATCAGCGTGTAGACCCGGCTGGCATGAGGCGCCGGCCAGCCGGCCGCCGCCAGGCGTTGGCGAAGCGCCTGGTCCTTGGTGTCGGCAAGGTTGAGCCCGCTCTTCTCGATCCGTTCGACCAGCTTCAGCCACGCGCTTTCGGCATAAGCGCTTCGGAGCGAGCCCGGCGACAGGAGGTCCGTGGCCGGTGCCGTCGCCTCGGGCGACAGGCGATCGCGCACCGCGCGGCGCGAACCGACGACGCTTGCGACCGCGAAGCTCACAGTGACCACCGCCATGAACAGCAGGGCCAGCAGGCTCCACCGCGCCATCTCATTATCGGCAAGGATCTCAACCATCGCGTCAGACCTTCAGATCGACCATCCGCCGGATCATCACATATCCGACGGCGTACAGCATGATGAGGAACCCGAACCCGGGAACGAACGCCGGATCGTCGGCGACATCCAGGTAGAAACCCGGGTTGAGCATGAACAGCAGTGCCATCGTGATGACCGGCAGCAGGGTGAGCATCACCGCGCTCATCCGCCCTTCGCTCGACAGGGCGCGCACCTTCATCATCATCGCCGCGCGGTCGCGGATGACCTTGCTGAGGTTTTCCAGGATTTCCGCCAGGTTGCCGCCGGTTTCCTGCTGAACGGCCAGGCTGACCACGAACATGCGCACGTCGTCCATGTCCCAGCGCTCGGCCATGGTATGCAGGGCGTCCTTGAGGTCGGCGCCGTAGGTCACTTCATCGACCACGATCCCGAACTGGCTGCCGATCGGGTCCGGCATCTCCACCGTCAGCAGGTCGAGCGCAGCCGAGACGGGATGCCCCGCGCGAAGGCCGCGGACGAACACGTCCAAGGCAACCGGGAACTGTTCCTGCATCTTCTTGCGGCGCTTGTTGGCCTGGCGCTGCAGGATCATCAGCGGGATGCCGGCGCCCACCGCCACGGCAAAGGTTGAGACCAGCAGCAGTCGGCCGGGCCCGATCGGCGAGCCCAACACCAGCATCGCAACGATGATCAGTGCCAACACCCCTACCGGCGTCAGCGCCAGATAGAGCATCAGCTGGCCGGTCGGGGCGGTGATCCCCGCCGCCATCAGCAGCCGTTCGAACGACACGGCGGGTCCGCGAAGCCAGGACGGGACTGCTTCGCCGACCGCGGTTTCGCGCCGGCGAAGCTTGTTCAGCACCTCGCTCCGAGCGGTCCCGCCGCCGATCATCTGAAGCCGCTGGTTGATCTCCCGTCCTTGCGTCCGCGAGCGGACGAAATTGCCGACGATCGTCTCCACCAGCAGGAGCACCGCGGCGAACACCAGGATCAGGAACAGGGCACGAAGCCAGCCGTCGGACATCAGTCGAACCTCGCATCAGGCCGGAACAGCTCGGGGGAGAGGCTGATGCCATGGGACATCGTCTGCTCCAGGAAGCGCGGGCGAATCCCTGTCGCCTCGAATCTGCCGATCACCGCACCGTCGGCGGAAATGCCGGTCTGCCGGAAGCGGAAGATTTCCTGCATGGTGATTACGTCGCCCTCCATTCCCGTCAGCTCCGAAAGGCTGACGAGGCGGCGTCGGCCATCCGACAGACGGGCCACCTGGATGACGACGTTGATCGCCGAGGAGATTTGCGCGCGCGCGGAGCGGGCCGGGATGTCGATCCCCGACATGCCGATCATCTGCTCGACGCGCGACAGGGCATCGCGCGGCGTGTTGGCGTGGACGGTGGTCATCGACCCATCGTGGCCGGTGTTCATCGCCTGCAGCATGTCGAACGCCTCGCCCGAGCGGACTTCGCCGACGATGATCCGGTCCGGCCGCATGCGCAGCGCGTTCTTGACCAGGTCGCGCTGGGCGATCTCCCCCTTGCCCTCGATGTTCGAAGGCCGCGTTTCCAGTCGCGCGACATGCTCCTGCTGAAGCTGGAGCTCGGCCGAATCCTCAATGGTGACGATCCGCTCGCGATTGTCGATGAAGGCCGACATGGCATTGAGCATGGTCGTCTTGCCCGATCCCGTGCCGCCCGAGATGAGCACGTTGCGGCGTGAGGCGACGACCGCCTTCATCACCTCCGCCACCTGCTCCGGCACCGAGCCGATCTCGACCAGCCGGGTCATGGAGATGGGCACCTTGGCGAACTTGCGGATCGACAGCAGCGATCCGTCGAGCGCAAGTGGCGGGACGACCGCATTGACGCGGCTTCCATCCGCAAGCCGCGCATCGACCAGGGGCGAGCTTTCGTCGACCCGCCGGCCGACCGCCGACACGATCTTCTGGATGATCCGCAGCAAGTGCCGCTCGTCCTTGAAGCGGACGGGCGTGGCCTCCAGCGTGCCGAACTTCTCCACGAACACGTTGGCGTGACCGTTCACCAGGATGTCGGTGATCGTGGCATCCTTGAGCAGCGGCTCCAGCGGCCCGAGGCCCAGCAGCTCGTCGAGCACGTCGTCGACCAGCTGGCGGCGCTCCGAATGATTGAGCGCATGGTTCTGCTTGGCCAGTTCTTCCTGGATGATGTCGCCGACCTCGTGCTGCACCTGTTCGCGCGACATGCCGTCGAGCGCCGACAGGTTGATGAGGTCCAGCAGTCGCTGGTGAAGCTCGACCTTGAGGTCGGTATGCACGTCGCGCTTTGCGAAGGCGCCGGCATCGCCAACGCTCATCAGCCGCCGTTCTTCCAGCGTCGGCGCCGGGGGCCTGTCCTCGGAAAAACTCTGTTCGGGTTTGCGGATCTGCCACATCGCCTAGCGCTCCAGATTGAGGATACTGGCGAGGCCAGCGTCGAGCAGATCGAGGTCGCGGCCAAGCGCGCTCTTGCGCTTCACCGCCTCGATGCCGATCCCGCGATCCACCGCCTCGCACAGCACGTCGGGATCGTTGGCGATCGTGTACGCCGCCTCCCGCCCCAGCGCGGTCCGGACGTCGGCAGGCTTGAGGCCGCCGAAGACCTTCTTCTCGAACCGGTTGATCACCACCCGAAGTTCGACGTCGCCCAGCCCTTGCGAGTTCAGCAGGTCGATCTGGCGCCGTGCGCGGTTGAGGCTGGGGACCGACAGCTCGGTCACCAGCAGCAGCACATCGGCCCGGGCGGCAAGCGACAGCGACCAGTTGGTCCAGTTCGCCGGAAGGTCGACGAACACCGACCCATATTCGCGCTGCGCCCGCTCGACGATCGCGATCACCTGCTCGTTCGACAGCGATTCCAGCGGCAGCATCTCGCGCGGAGCGGCGATGACCTCCAGCCCACTCGGATGGTGCACCGCGACCGAGCGCAGCAGTTCGCCGTCCAGCCGGGCCCCGGCTTCGACCAGGTCGCTCACCGTCATCCGTGGCTTGAGCCCAAGCTGGAACGCCGCATCGCCGAACTGGACGTCGAAGTCGATCAGGCAGGCGTCCCGCCCGGCGCGTTTTTCAAAATGGGCAAAGCGGCAGGCGAGCTGGGTGGCGACGGACGTCGCGCCGGCTCCGCCGCGGCTCTTGGCCACCGCGATCAGCCGCCCAGTTGCCGCATGCACCGCAGTCTGCGCGGCAGCGACCTGCTCGCGCAGCGGAGCGATCGAAGTCTGGAGATCGCTCAGCGACAGCGGCAGCGGGAGGACGTCGTGCGCCCCGCTCCGTAGCAGGGACCGGACCAGCGCGAGCGGCGGTTCGTAGGCTGCAGCGATCACCGGGATCGTCGCTGCCGCGGCCAGCCGCTCGAACCGCTTGACCGATGCGGAGGAGTCCGCGTCGACCTGGATCACTGCCACGGCGGCGGTGGAAATCTCCACCGGGTCGATCCACTCGCTGACCGGCACAAGGCTGAGAGTGATCGGGAGGCCGTCGACGCGGGCTCCGAACAGCTCGTCGGCATCGCCGACTGCGCCGCTCAGATACAGGCTGACCCCGGCCTCGCGCCCCTGCGGCTGCCAGACCCGTTCGGTTTCGTTGGGAGTGATCACGCTCACGGTTTGTCCTTAGTTCGACACGGTGCCCACGCCGTCTTCCATGGTCAGGGAAGAGGCAAAGGACGGAAGGCTGAAGCGGGCCAGCGCAAGGGTGCTCACCGGTCGGAATTGCAAGCCGCTCAGCTTGACGGTGATGATCGGGCTGATGTCCATGCCGGTCGGGTCGCCCGCAAAGCCGAGGCCGGAGCCGCGATATTCCACAGTGACGTTGCTTGCCTGGACGTTGGGTTTGAATGCCGCGATCCGGTCAACGATCTTCTGGAAGGCATCATTGTTGTAGGTGCCCGGGATCCCGCTCGGGCAGCCAGACGGGCACGTGCAGCTCGCGCTGGTGCAGGTTATCGTTCCGATCGCGCTTGCCGGGATGTTGTCTCCCTGCGTCAGGGTCACGCCGCCAACCGTCACACCAACGAAATTCTTGCTCGCCAATCCGCCCGCGGGCACCGTGGTCACCGCGGCGAAGCGCACTCCCATCTGGGTCGCCTTCTCCGCCTGATTCACCTCCCACATCATCCGTCCGCCATCCAGGATCGCGGCGAAGAAGATCAGCAGGACCGGAAGGACCAGCGCGAACTCGGCGGCGGAACCGCCACGGTCGTCGAGGAGCAGTTTGCCGGTCATATTCCGAACACCGCGGCTTGGGAGATCGCGCCCAATTTGATGTTGGCCGCGGGATAGACCATGTCCGCCCACAAGGACTGGTATGGCACCGATGCCGACACCGTGACCTTGCGCGCTCCGCCCGGCAGGCCCGAATAGATGCCGGACGCGTAGACGCCCGCCGGAGTGCCCGACTGGCAGTCGACCGAGACCGTCACTTCAGTGTCGTCCCAGCCGGGAACCCGAGTGGTCCCGCCGGCCAGAACGCCGGTGCGGGTGACCGACTTGATGCGGGTGGCGGCGGCACTGTCGACCCCTCCGCCGGGGCAGGTGTAGGCGGCGACCGGCTCGCGCGTGGCGTAGCGGGCGCCGTCGCGGACGCCCTTCTGCACCACATGCTGGTACCAGAAGTAGTTGCCGAGCTCGACCGAGCCAAACAGGATGATCGTCAGTAGCGGCATGACCAGCGCCATCTCCGCCGCGGAGGAGCCGCGCCGGCAGCGGAGCAGGGAAGTGAGCGCGACCATCAGCGCACCAGGTACGGCACGTCGCGCCGCACCGTCATGTTGACCCCGTTGGACACGGGCGTCGCCTCGCCGATCATCTCAACATAGACGTCCGATGCCGAGGTCCGCTTGCTTGCGCGCCCGATGGAAGGTTCGACCAGGAACACCTCGATCCACTTTTCCGGGCGCACCGTCGCCGAACCGTTGAGCCCCGACGCATCCTTGATGCAATTGACCATTGCGACCGTGATCTTGCGCCGGTCGGCTTGCGACGGACCTGGGGCGGCGCCAACGCCGCATTGCGGGCTGCTGTACGCGTAAGGGCCAGTGCCGGTGCGGCCAAGTTTGCCGGCGGCAACCTCCCACAGGTAGACGTCATACCGGCGGAGCGCGTTCGACCCGGAGGTCGCCGTGGAACTCTTGCCGGCCCAGGTCGCTGCGGCGCTCAGGTTGGCTGCACCCGCCCCGGGATAGTTGACTTCGAAGTACAGCGCGCGGTCCCACTCGCCGTCCCCGACGCGCCCAGCGGTGCAGTTTCCGGAGTCACTGACTGCGTGACAGATGTCGCGTGGGAAGCCCATGTTGGTCGGAGTCGGACCGGAATCCGATTTGGAGACTGGAAGATATTGCTGGCTCGGCTCTTCCCAACCGTCCTTGCCGGTCAGGCCGCAGTTGGGAGCCTTCCCGCCCGGCGTCGTGGAGAAATCGGGATGGACCACGTCCTTGCGGGTGTTGAGCGCCGGACTGCAGCTGGTCCCTGTGCAATAGCCGACCAGCCCGCTTTCGTAGATGTCGAAGCGGGTGTTGATCGCGTCGGTGACGCTGGTCTGAACGCCCGGCTTCACCGTCACGCTGTCGGAATCCTGGCAATCGCCCGGCGGGTTGTTTGCGCCCAGCGCTTCTTCCAGCGCGCTGGCACCGTTGCCAAGGTTCGACTGGAGATAACCGAACACACCCGGTCCCCAGGCGCCGCCGGGGCCGTTGGCAACTAAGCGGATACCCTTGCCGGTCCAGTCGGCGATGTTGAACGCGGTGCTGGTGCCGGTCTCCGCCGGGTTGCACATCATCAGCGGCGGCACCTTGCAGATCGACGAGCCGAGGCCGGCCACCGCATTCGCGCTGATGTCGCCGGAGCTCAGCGCACCGACCACCGGGGTCAGCGCGTAATAGGCCTTGCGCGAGTCCACCGTAACCGAAACGAAGCGCGCCTTGGTGTCGTCGGTCGTCGCCGCGCCGATGCTGTCGGGCTTGCTCGTGTCCTTGATATAGAAGGTGACGTTTGCCGCGGTCACTCCGACGGCCGAGCCGGCAGCGTTGGTGTCGTTGGAGAACCAGGTCTTGTTGGCGACCATGCTCTGCGCGGCAGTCGTCGCGCGGGTAATGGCTCCGGTCTTGCCGTCCAGCTGTGCCGCGGCAGCCAGCGCGGCCTGGTCGGCGGCGCTCTGCAGCTCACTGTCCATGGCGGCCAGGCGGGCATAGTCGAAGGCGATCCCGCCGCTCGCAATGAGCGCGATCAGCGACAGGGCGACGGTCGGGGCGACCGAGCCGCTATTATCCCGAACAAGCCTCCGCCACAGACGTTGCATCGCTCATCCCCTCACCGCGGTCCCGCGTCGCCGCCGCCGCTGCCGCTGCTGGTCGTGTTGACCTCTTTGACGTCCTTCACCTCGCCCTTGCGGTAGCGTTCGGTCGCATCCGCTGCCCGCTCACCGTTGGCGCCCGGCTGAGCCCCGTCGGCCCGGTAGACCGGGTCGGGATTGATCACATGGAGGTTCTTGTTCCAGGCGACCGCTTCGCCCATGCCCGGGTCGATCCAGTCCGTGCGCGGTTCGGGCGTCGAGCAGGCGGCGGTGGTCAGCGCCAGCGCTGCCGCGATCAGGGTGCGATCAAAGGACATGGCCGTAATCCCTTTCCAGGCCGGTCGGAGCCGCGGGCTTCAGCTGAGCGCCCGGCGTGCCCGCCGGAGCGGGCGGCGCGGCGCGGCGGCTGGGGTCGTACACCGGCTGGACCGGCGGAACGGCCTTGTCGGTGCGGCCGAGGAGGAACAGGTCAGCCTCGTCCGGCGGCCTGACCCGGTCGGTTGGCAGCTTCAGCTGCGCCGAATGGACCGGCTTCACCAGCCGCGGAGTGATGACGATCACCAGTTCGGTCTCTTCCCGCTGGAACCCGGTCGAGCGGAACAGCGAACCGATGATCGGCAGCGATCCAAGCACCGGGAACTGGCGCACCGTATCCTGGAAGTCGCGGCGGAGCATGCCGGCCATGGCGAAGCTCTCGCCATCGCGCAGTTCCACCACCGTCTTAGCGCGGCGGGTCTGCAGGCCGGGAATGCGGAAGTTGTTGATCACCACCGCCGCGGATGGATCGATCGAGCTGACTTCGGGTGCCACCACCAGGTTGATCACCCCGTCCGCAAGCACGGTGGGAGTGAAGGCCAGGCTGACCCCGAACGGCTTGAACTCGACCGAAATCGCCAGATTCTCGCCGCTGCTTGCGCTCGCGACCGGAACCGGGAATTCACCCCCGGCCAGGAAGTTGGCCGTTTCACCCGACAGCGCGATCAACGTCGGCTCGGCCAGCGTGGTCACCAGCCCTTTGCGCTCCAGCGCGTCGAGGGTGACGGTGAAATCGCCGCCAAGCGCCCGGAAAGCGCGGGACAGGATCCCGAAGCTGTCGAGCACCGAGCCCAGGGCGATCAGGGGCGGTCCTGGAACCTTGGTCGTAACCCCGCCCGAGTTGATTTCGATCGGCGCTCCCGGAGTAATGCTGGCACCACCGCCGCTGACGCCCTCGAACCGGCCGTCCGGACCGTCCTGGATGCCGACGCCGATCTGCTTCAGCGCGCTTCGCTTCACTTCGGCGAAGCGAACTTCCAGCATCACCTGCTGGGACGATCCCACCGACAGCATGTTAACGACCTTGCCCGGCGCGTAGGTCTCCGCGATCTGCACCGCGCGGTCGGCCGCCGGGCCGCTCGAGACGATTCCTTCCAGCACGATGCTATCGTTGGACATGCGAGCGCCGATCGCATCGCCGGGCATCAGCTCGCCCAGCTGCCGCTTCAGCCCGGTGACATCCGGCCCGACCGCCACGTCCATCACCGCAATCAGCGCGTTGCGCCGGTCGTACAGCGTCAGGCTGGTCATCCCCGTCTTCTTGCCCAGCACGTAGATCGACTGGTCGGTCAGGGGCAGGACATCGGCGATCTCCGGATTGCCGATCAGCGCCTTGGAATAGGGCCGATCGACCCGCACCACCTGGCTCTTGTTGACCGCGACATTCAGCTCGCCGGCATGGACGCCGTCGGTTTCGGAAACGGCGCTGACCTGGGCCAGTGCCGGAGTGAGCGGCAGTCCCGCCGCAAGGACGGCGCCTAGCGCCGCGATCATGGTACGCTTAGCCACCAAAGTCCCCCACTTCGTAGCTGGTGTTGGTGGTGCCCCGGACCACCTGGACATTGTTCGTCACCGGACCCTGCGGCGCCGCGGCAGCAGGTTCACGACGCCGAACGGGTTGCTTGGGCGGGCTCAGCCGGGTCACCCGGACCGGCCGCGGAGCGGAGGCCTGCACCGCCGACTGCCGCGGGTAGCTGCCACCATAGAGACTGTAGCGCAGGTCCTCGAGGCTGACCGTCTCGGCCAGTGAAGCGTCCTGCTGCTCGCCCGGCTTGCGAAGGACCAGGCTGAGCGTTCCGACCTGCTGGCCGAGCGCGAGCTTCTGCGCGTCGACCGGGGTCACCTCCAGCGTCGCGGTCGAGGCCACGGCGGGCTTGCCGTCCTCGCCATCGGCCTTCTGGTCCATCGCGATCACACGGACGTTCTGCAGCAGCACGTCGGTCAGCTGGCGATTGGCCATCCGGTCCGCGCCCGCCTGACGGGTGATCAGCACGTCGACCGAATCGTTCGGCTGGATGAAGCCCGCGACCCCCGACACATCGTTGATCCGAACCGCAGCCGCGCGCTTGCCGTCGGGCAGCAGCGACGCGATCGATGCGCCCTGGCCTTCGCCGGAGATCTTCCCGGCAAGGATCGGCTCGTTGACCGCGATCGGCCGGAGTACGACCCGCCGCTTGCCCGCGGGCAGAAGCGCCTGGATCGACGCATAGCTTCCGGCGGGCATGGCCTCTGCCGAATAGCTGATGAAGCGGATCTTGTCGGGCGTGAGTTCGGCGCCATAGTCGAGCGGCACTGCGGCAACGGCCAGCTTGGGCCCGCCGGTGTCCGCGACTGCGCGGGATTTCGCATCCAAGAAGACGTCGGCCAGGTATACGGCCAACAAGCCGAGGACGACCGCAATCCCCAGGGCAATCATCGTCTGACGTCGAAGCATGGTATTAAGTCCCCCCAGCCCGTCGTTACGCCTCTATAACATCATCAACAGCGGTTCGCACAGGTGCTGATTGTGTTGCCCGACTGCATCATACTGTCCGATACCGAAGCACCCAGGGCCAGCGCTGCCGCCGCAATGGTTGCACCAACAATCGAGAGCATCAGCGAATATTCGGCTGCACTTGCGCCGCTTTGGTCTCGCAGCATCTTTCTCACAGCAGGCATAGTACTTTCCCCGAAGTGGGCCGCTCCCCTCCGAAACGGAGAACGGCCCTCGGTCAACTTAGCAGCCGCTGCTATTCGGAGACTGCGAACAGGTCTCAATTTTATTGCCGGTATCCATCATGGACGTTTTGATCTTGCCACCGAGGAACAGCGCGGCGCTGGCCAAGCCGGCGCCGACAATGGCGAGGATCAGCGCGTATTCCGCGGCCGCCGCACCCGATTCGTCCTTCAGCATGGTGATGAAAGTGTTCATGGGAATTCCTCTCTCGAATGATGAGGCGCCGAGTAGGCGCCTCATCGAGCCAGATCAGCAGCCGCTGCTATTCGGAGACTGCGAGCAAGTTGCGATCTTGTTGCCCGTGTCCATCATAGAGGTTTTGATCTTGCCGCCCAGGAACAGCGCGGCGCTGGCCAGGCCGGCACCCACGATCGCGAGGATCAGCGCATATTCCGCTGCAGCCGCACCGGAATCGTCGTTTAGCATCTTGATGAAATTGGTCATGACGTAGTCCCTCTTGCCTCAGCAGGCGCCGCACGGGCGGCGCCTTCCCAAAAACGCGTCACGACCTTGTCGAAGAGGTGTCCCCCCGCATCACTCGATGCCAAAAAACGCAGGACATACAACACCATGTCCGCATCGCTGATACAGGCCCCCGGGCCGCTCGGCTGAAAGGAAGAGGCCGAGTCGGTAACATTTTGTCAAGCATCCTTGTTTAATTGATATTAATTACTCGACCCGCCTTGCGCACGTCCAAGCCCTTGTTTGCGAGGGAAGTTTGGAGATGACGGGTTTGGCTGGCGCTATCGTCGGGGGCTCCCGAATTGTGCCATTCACGGACAAAACGTGGCCTGTCCGACACGGCGGTTATTACGCCCAAGTAATTAATTCGGCACGACTCGGAGCGACTCGAAAGGTTTAGACCGCGACTCGCTGCCGGAAAGTGACGTTCACCCGCGCCGACAGCAGCAGGTACGGCAACCACAGAGCGACGCTGATCAGCACCTTCTTGATGTTGCCGTCGAGGAATTGCAGCAGCGCCCCTGCGACCTGAGAGGGCAGGCCCGAGCTCACCGCCGCCTGAGCGATCAGCAATTGCATCGCCAGGTCGACCAGCCACACCAGCACCAGCAGCCGCGGGAACAGCGGGAGCCCGCGCAGCGCGGCGGCGAACGCGATGACGTAGAGGCTGGAGACCAGCACCGCATCGATCGACATCGCCAAGTGCAATGTCGCCAGCCACTCGGGCGCGGCCGCTCCGATCGCCGGCATGGTCGCGAGATATTCCGCCGCCCGCACCGGCACGTTGAGCAGCATTCCGACCAGCAGCGAGACCATGATCCCGCTGGTGCCGAACAGCGGATGGCGCCGCGCTTCGTCGGCCGGGACCTCGCGCCACCGCCCGACCCGCGCCAGGCGCACGGACGGCTGCGCCATCGCCGCACCGTCGCGGAACCAGTGGAGCGCCAGCAGCAGGCTCGCCGCCGGCGCGACCACCAGCAGGACGTAGGGTAGGAAATCGATCCGCGACGCCGGGAACGGACTCACCGCGATCCGCGCGGCCGACGCCAGTGCCGCCGCCGCCATCCACAGCAGCACGATCCGCGGCAGCCCGTCCTCGATCCGGACTAGAAGCGCCGCCGACCGCGCATGAAGCGCCTGGCTGATGCCGTTCACGGTGGGATGGTTCAACATGGGCAAGCGTCAGCCTTTTCGATCCGCCACCCGCCCTTGTCCTCCTTCGCCCTTTCAAACCGGTTAACCGTCTCGCGGCCCGGCGGGTTCCGGCACGCCTGCCCCATCGGCCTGCATTTCCGATGGATCCTGTGGCTGCTCGGCTGGCGGCTGGCGATGCGCGCCGGCTTCACCTGGCGGACCTACGGCTGGCGCGAGGGGCTGTCCCCCATTCCGCGAACACTGACCTCCAACCTGACCGCCATTCTCGCCACGCGGCGGGCTCTTGCCGTCCACATCGCCGGCGGCCCGCGCCGCTGGGACAAGACGGCCCACACCTTTCCAACGGAGCTTGCGTCCCGATGAGTTCACCACTCTTGTCCTGGCCGCCGCCGTCCTGGTCTGGGTCGGGGTAAGAGCCGCGGGCGGTGCCCTGCTGCCGGCGCCGCTCGCCGCGATCCCGGTTCCCTCGCCGCAGACGCCGCTTCTCGACACCCAGGTGGCTCTGGATGGTGGCGCCACCGCTCAGCCTGCGCTCCAGCCAAGCCAGGTCTACCCTGTTCCGGCGGGCTATCCGGCCGGCTATCCGGCAGCCTACGGAGCGATGCCGGCGCTGCGACCGCACATGGTGCCGATCCCGGTCTATGACCCGGCCTACGCTCCCCCGCCGCAGGACCGGTTCGCACCGCGGGCAGCGCCGATGTCCTATGCTCCCGCGCTGGAGCCGGACTCCTACGGTGGGGACATGCCACGCCAGGCGCTGCTGGGCGACGACCTGCCGGCATTCCCCAAGCCGCGACCGGGCAAGGCGCTCCCGGCACTCCCAGCTTCACGCCGGCCGCGGTGCCGCCCCGCTTTGATCGGCTGTCGCTGACCAGCTGGGCGCTGGTCCGCCCGCCGCGGCCGACGCTCACCCCGCAAGACCCCTCATTGTCGCCCAGCGGAATGCTGGGCGGGAGCCAGGCCGGGGTTCGGCTCGCCCACCACTTCAAGCGCGCCCTCGGCCTGAACCTGCGCGTGTCCGGGCCCGCCGAGGGAGCCAAGGTCGCCGGCGAGGCCGCCTTGGGCCCTAAGCTGGCAGCCACTGCAGTCGGTGCCGGTGCGGTTGCGTGCCGAACGGCGCAAGGCAGTCGGCGAAGGCGCGGGACGGGACGCCTTCGCGCTGGTCGCGGAGGGCGGCCCCTACGATCGCGCGCTACCATGGGGCTTCCGGCTCGACGGCTACGCGCAGGCCGGAGTGGTCGGCACCCGCAACGGCGACCTGTTCGCCGACGCGGGCTTCACCCCCACCCGGCCGCTCCTGGCCCGCTTCGCGGTTGGGGCCGGGGCATGGGCCGGAATGCAGCCGGGCCTGTCGCGCTTCGACGTGGGGCCGCGCCTGTCCATGCAGCTCAAGCCCCGCGTGCGCGCCCACCTCGACTATCGCTTCCGCATGCTCGGCAACGCGCAGCCCGGCAGCGGTCCGGCCCTGACGATCGCCGGAGATTTCTGACGCGGGCCCGGTTGGCGGATGGCCGCGGGTGCGGCTAGACCCTTCCGCGAACGCATGGACATCTACCTTCCGATCGCCGGCCTGTCGGTCAACGCCCTGCTCATCGTCGCGCTCGGCGGGCTGGTTGGCGTGCTGTCGGGCATGTTCGGGGTCGGCGGCGGTTTCCTGACCACGCCGCTGCTGATCTTCTACGGCATTCCGCCGAGCGTCGCGGTAGCCTCGGCAACCACCCAGATCACCGGCGCCAGCGTGTCCGGTGTGTTCGCCCACATGCGCCGGGGCGGGGTCGACCTGCGGATGGGGCTTGTGATGATCGCCGGCGGCCTGGCGGGGTCCCTGGCCGGAGCCGGCATCTTCCGCCTGCTCCAGCGAAGCGGCCAGATCGATACGGTGATCGGCATCCTTTACGTCCTGCTGCTTGGCAGCATTGGCGCACTGATGCTCCGGGACGCGGCGCTGGCGCTCGGCTGGCTGAAGCCGGCCGAGGACAGTGAGCCGCGCCCGCGCCACAACCGCTGGGTCGCCTCGCTGCCGCTGCGCTGGCGCTTCTACAGTTCGGGCCTGTACATCTCGCCGCTGGCGCCGATGGCGCTCGGCTTCATTGCCGGTATCCTGACCGTGCTGCTGGGCGTCGGCGGCGGGTTCATCCTGGTGCCGGCGATGATCTACCTGCTCGGCATGGCGGCGCGGGTGGTCGTCGGGACCAGCCTAGTCATGATCCTCGCGGTCAGCGCCGTCACCACCCTGATCCACGCCCTCACCACCCAGTCCGTCGACATCGTGCTGGCCGGCCTGCTGCTGCTCGGCGGGGTCGTGGGCGCGCAATATGGCGCCCGCCTGACCACCCGGATGAAGCCGGACCTGCTTCGCCTGGTGCTGGCGATGATCATTCTGCTGGTGGCGCTGCGGATGGGGCTTGGCCTTACCTATCGCCCCGGCGAAATCTATTCGATCGAGTATCTGTGATGCGGGCGGCCAAGCTCCTCCTGCTGCCGCCGGTGGCCGCGCTGCTGATGGGACAGGCGAGCCCGCGGCTGGTGCCCGACATCTCCGCCCGCGCGGTGCAGATCCGCTACAGCTTTGCCGGAGCGCAACTGCTGCTGTTCGGCGCCATCCTCTATCCCGGCGGGCGAGTGCCCACCAACCCCGCGGACGTGGTGGTGGTCCTCAAAGGTCCGGTGCAGCCGATCGTCGTGCGCGAGAAGCAGAAGATCGCCGGTATCTGGCTCAATGCGGATTCCAACCGCTTCCGCTCGGCGCCCGGTTTCTACGCCGTCGCCTCGTCGCGCCCGATCGCCGATCTGGTGGATGAGCGCACCGCGGCCATCTACGAGCTTGGCCTCCAGAACCTGCAACTCTCGCCCGGTGGCGGAGCCTTGCCGGACAAGGAGCGGCGGTTCGAATCCGGCCTGCTGGAACTGATGCAGCGCAACCAGCTCTACGCCGAGCATCCCAGCGGGGTCGAGATCAGCGAAGGCGTGCTGTATCGCGCGCGCATCTTCATTCCCAGCCGGGTGCCGGTCGGAACGTACACAGCGGAAACCTTCCTGATCAACAAGGGCAAGGTAATCGCCGCCGCTACCAAGGAAATCGAGGTCGGCAAGTCGGGGTTCGAGCGCTTCGTCGCCCTTGCCGCGCGGCGCTACAGCCTGGCTTACGGCCTCGCCGCAGTGCTTCTCTCCCTGCTCCTCGGCTGGCTGGCCGCGATGGCTTTCCGCCGCCGCCTCTGAGCCGCAGGAAGCGAAATCTTAACTACGCCGCCGTTAACTCCGCCTCGATTTCGCAAGTTTCGAGAGTGGGGATTTCCGACGCCATGACTGACCAGCCCAGCCTCAAGCAGTTCCTCGACGAGCTGAGCAACTACGCCGACGATGGAGCGACGGGAGGCCAGGTCGCATCCACCCGCGAGGCCTTGCCGCCGATCGGACAGGTGATGGAGATCGCCGGTTCGGGGTCGCAGATCGTGCTGGATGCCGAGCGGCTCCACGCGCAGCAGTGCCACTCCGATCCCTCCGTGATGATGTCCGGACAGGTTGGCAGCCAGGTCAAGATGGAGGTCGGCTCCAGCTGGCTGATCGCCAACGTCCGCACTATGAAGCGCGGCGACGACGGCACCATTCACGCCGCGATCGACTTCCTGGGTGAGGGCAGCCGTGACTCCACCGGCGGAATGAGCAACTTCCGCCGCGGCGTGACACGATACCCCATTCCCGGCAGCACGGTTCACCCGGTCACCACCGAGGACCTCCGCTCCGTCTTCGCGGCGAGCGGGGCGGCGCACGTCGAGATCGGCACCGTGTATCCGACCGACGACATCCGCGGCGCGCTGTACGTGGACCCGATGCTGAGCAAGCATTTCGCGATCCTGGGATCGACCGGCACCGGCAAGTCGACCAGCGTCGCCCTGATCCTGCACCGCATCTCGCAGCTCAGCCCGGAGGGTCACATCGTCATGATCGACCCGCACGGCGAATATAGCGCCGCGTTCAAGGGTTGCGGCGAATTGTTCAACGTCGACAACCTCCAGCTTCCGTACTGGCTGCTCAACTTCGAAGAGCATTGCGAGGTGCTGCTGACCACCGATGGCGCCGAGCGGCAGCGCGACGCCGACATCCTCGCCAAATGCCTGCTCGCCGCGCGGATGAAGACGAAGGCGGCGGAGACGGCCGGCAAGGTCACGGTGGACTCGCCGATCCCCTATCTCCTGACCGATCTCAACGCGATTCTGGTCAACGAAATGGGCAAGCTCGACCGCGCCGGCGACACCACGCCGTTTCAGCGGATCAAGAACAAGCTCGACGAGCTCAAGGCCGACCCGCGCTTCTCCTTCATGTTCTCCGGCATGCTGGTCGGCGACACGATGGCGCCATTCCTCGCCAAGCTGTTCCGCCTGCCCGCCAACGGCAAGCCGATCTCGATCGTCGACGTGTCGGGAGTTCCGTCGGAGATCACCTCGGTGGTAGTTTCGGTGCTGGCCCGGATGGTGTTTGATTATGGCATCTGGTCCCGGACGGAGGCGCAGCGCCCGCTGCTGCTGGTCTGCGAAGAGGCGCACCGCTACGTTCCCAAGGACGAGAACAGCGGCGGTCAGGCGGTGCGCAAGATCCTGGAGCGGATCGCCAAGGAAGGCCGTAAGTATGGCGTCAGCCTCGGCCTGATCACGCAGCGTCCGTCGGACTTGGCCGAAGGCGTGCTGTCGCAGTGCGGCACCATCATCTCCATGCGCCTCAACAACGACCGCGACCAGGCCTGCGTCCGCGCAGCAATGCCCGAAGGCGCGCGCGGCTTCCTCGACGCCATCCCGGCACTGCGAAACCGCGAGTGCATCGTCTGCGGGGAAGGCGTCGCCATCCCGATCCGCGTCCGCTTCGACGACCTCGAGCCGGAAAAGCGCCCGGCCTCCAGCGATCCCAGCTTCGCCGAACTGTGGCGCGAGACCGGCGGCGAAGCGGAGATCATCCAGCGCACGATCAAGCGCTGGCGCGGGCATGGACGCTGATCAGCCATTGCGAGGAGCGGAGCGACGAAGCAATCCAGTGTTCTTGTGAACTGGATTGCTTCGCCATGCTCGCAATGACGTAGATCGGTTTTGCACCGGAGCCGACTGGCTGCGAATGTTCACAATCTTCACGGTAACGCGCCCGGAAAACCGCCATGGTTAGACGAACGCCAGCCCCTTTGGGCGGTTCTGCCGTGAGCCGTTCCACGTTATTGAGAAAGATCTGACGGCAGGCCGCGAGAGCGACCGCAGCAGGCGAAACCCTATTATGCAAGCACGGCGTGACGAACTCGCCGCCACGTCGTGCCATTTTCATGCTTCAGATGACTCAGTCCTCAGCAGGACTCTACTTTGTTGGAAATTCAAACGCGAGCGGAAGTGCTAGCTATCGACATCAAAGATCGATGCTAGTCGCATTAGCTGCGTATCGCATCTCCCAGCTGGCGGCCAGAAGACCACCACCGCCCAACGGACCATTGGTGTACCGCTTAAACTGCAGCGTTACACCATCACGGGACCACACGTAGTTCTTTCCCTCCCGAGCAAATAGGGAACCCTTAACTTTGTCCTTCTCCAGCGGCTCTCCGTATTTGCCAGACAGAGCCGTAATGATCTTCAGAGAGCACCGGCCCGCGATGGCTCCCTCTCCCCGCATGACAATCTCTTTGACGGCCCCCGCCTCATGCATGACGTTAACCTTTGCGTCGCAACCTTCGATGATCGGCACATTGCTGAGCACGGTCCGGTCGTTCTTGTAGGTCACGTTTAACCCTTGCGGGTAAAGAGCATGAAGCCGATCGATCGGCATGCCGCTCGTGATGTTGCGCCACAGGAGCGGTCCCGTCGACGACGTCGCTGACGGGATCTCAACTGCCGTTTGCCCCGACAGGCTTTGCACGGGAACAGTTGCAGTTGTGGTCACGTTGGCAGTCTGACCTGCGGCGATTTGGGCTGCCGCGCTGGTAGACGCAAGCGCCAGTGCGCAGGCGAGTAAACGAATAGACATGAACATTCCCCCTAAAAAGCAAAGCATACCCCGAGCCGCAGCTCGGGTGAGCAGCTTGTTGGTGGGTGTCAACTAACAAAAGGATAATCAAGGTCAGCGCGACCTTAAGCGTTACGTCCCGCCCACACTCAACAACGCCCGCAAACGCGCCTTCACTGCCGCCACCTGCCGCTGATCCACCATCGGCGCTGCGGGTGCAAAGCGTACTCCCATCGGGTTCACCGCCACGCCGCCCCGATACACTTCGTAATGCAGGTGGGGCCCGGTCGATAATCCGCTCGATCCGACGTAGCCGATCAGCTGGCCGGCGCGCACCAATGTGCCGGGCTCGGCGACAATGCGGCTCATGTGGCTGTAGCTGGTGAGCAGCCCGCCCGCATGGGCGACGCGGACCTGGCGGCCATAGCCGCCAGCCCAGCCGGCGCGGGCGACCTGGCCGTCGGCGGCGGCGACGATCGGGGTGCCCCAGCGGGCGCCGAAGTCGATCCCGCGGTGCATGCGGGCAAAGCGCAGGATCGGGTGGACGCGCAGGCCGAAGCCCGAGGTGATCCGCGCCTGCACCGGCCACATCAGGCCCGCCGTTGCGCGCGCCGCCACTCCCCGGCTCCCTTCGATGGTCGCCGCGTCGATCCACTGGAACGACTTGCCGGCCGGCCAGCGCAGCAGCTGGACGGTGCCGCCGATGCTGCGTTCCAGCCCGGCGTAGAGCAAGGGTCCAGCCATGCTCTCGCCCGTGTCGGAGCGGCGGTTAGCGACCACCAGGTCGAAGCGGTCCTGCGGCATCACCTCGCTGCCGACCTCGACCTGGGTGGCAAGCGCGCGGAGATATTCGCTCGCAGCCTGCGGAGATGCGCCGGCCGAGCGAAGTGACCAGTAAAGCCCGTCGCCGACCCGCCCGCGGATGCGCAGGGGGGTCGTGTTCACCTTGACCGGGAACGAGGTCAGCGCGAGGCCGCTCGCGGTCCGACGGACCACCAGGTTGAGGCCAAGGTTCGCCCGGAGCGAGACGCGCTCGATGCTCCGTGCGCTGCCGACCTTTTCACCAAGAAGGATCGAAACGCTGGTGCCGGGTGCCAGGCCAGTCGGAGCCGCACCGCGAACCAGCGCCTGCGCGTGCGCCGCATCGGCAGGCGCCGCCCCGTTGCGAAGCAGCAGTCGCCCGAGGCTGTCGCCCTCCTGAAGGGTGGCGAAGAGCTGGACCGTGGTTCGTTCGGGGGCGCTGGCAAGCGGCTGGACGGCGGCGGTCTCCGCCATTGCCATGCCGGTGGCGGAGCGCGCGCTGATCGGCGCGATGCCCACGGCGGCGAGCTGTTCGGCTTCGGCTTTCCCGAGCGGTTCCGGCCGCCCGCCGGCGAGCGGCTCGAACCCCGGCGCGAGCATGGCGAGGGCGGAGCTCATCAACAGCAGCGTGGCCGCGCCCCGCCACCACCGGCGGCTGAACAGGTCGGTGCCGAGGTCGACGACCAGCTCGAAGGGCGCATGCTCGCACCGCCGGGCGCGAAGCCCGAACGCCGGCGCGCTAAGCGCCGTCGCCCCGTGGCCGAAACTTGCAATGCCGCCCGCATGATACATGCGAAGCGGTGTGGCTCAACAAGGTTAACGGCTCGCTAAGCGGCCCGCCCACCGCACTCGCCGCAGACTTCGCTTGCACATTCCCCCGCAATGTCCACATCTTGGTGCATGGCCACCTCCACTCGCTCGCGGCCTGGCGATGCACCCGTGCGGGCGATCCTGGGCCCGACCAATACCGGCAAGACGCACCTGGCGATCGAGCGGATGTGCGCCCATTCCAGCGGCATCATCGGCTTCCCGCTGCGGCTGCTGGCGCGCGAGGTCTATGACCGCGTCGTCGCGATGAAGGGCGAGGCCAGCGTCGCGCTGCTGACCGGGGAGGAGCGGATCGTCCCGCCGGCCGCACGCTACTGGCTGTGCACGGTCGAATCGATGCCTGTCCCGAGCATAGTCGAGGGGCCCGGGGACAGAGACTTCGCCTTTTGCGCCGTCGACGAAGCGCAGCTCGGCACCGATCCGGAGCGCGGCCACGTCTTCACCGACCGGATGCTCCGCGCCCGTGGCCGTGAGGAGACCCTGATCCTCGGTTCCGACACGCTGAGGCCGATGGTTCGCGCCCTCATCCCCGATGTCGAGGTGGTCAGCCGCCCGCGCTTCTCCACCCTGACCTTCGCCGGGTCGGCCAAGCTGTCGCGCCTCCCGCCGCGCTCGGCCATCGTCGCCTTCTCCGCTGAGCAGGTCTATGCGCTCGCGGAGATGCTCCGCCGCTTCAAGGGCGGCGCGGCGGTCGTCATGGGCGCGCTTTCGCCAGCCACCCGCAACGCCCAGGTGGCGATGTTCCAGCGCGGCGAAGTGGATTATCTCGTCGCCACCGACGCGGTCGGAATGGGCCTCAACATGGACGTCAGCCATGTCGCCTTCGCCGGCCTCGAGAAGTTCGACGGCCGCCGCAACCGCCGCCTGACAATCCCGGAAATGGCCCAAATCGCGGGCCGCGCCGGGCGCCACCAGCGCGATGGCACGTTCGGAACGCTCGGCCTCGGCGGCGAGAACGGCCCGGCCTTCAGCGACGACGAGGTGTTCGCCATCGAGGAGCATCGCTTCCGCCCGCTCGACCATCTCTACTGGCGCAGCTCCGCGCTCGACTTCACCGACGTGCGCGGGCTGATCGCCAGCCTGGAGGCGAAGAGCGACGATCCGATCCTCCGGCCTGCACCACTATCGATCGACCTGGCGGTGCTGAAACTGCTGGCGGAAGACCCCGCGGTCGCAGCACGGCGTGGACCACAGGCGCGCAAGCTGTGGGCCGCTTGCGGTCTGCCCGACTTCCGCAAGGTCGGGCCGATGCACCACGCCCGCATGGTCCGCCGGGTGTTCGGCTACATCTGCGAAGGCGGGCACATCGCCCACGACTGGTTCGCGGCGGAAGTCGCCCGGCTCGACAATGTCCAGGGCGACATCGAAGCGCTCGCCGACCGGCTCGCCGGGGTGCGCAGCTGGGCCTATATCGCGCATCGTTCCGACTGGCTGGCTGAGCCCGCCAAATGGGCCGAGCGTACGCGGCTGGTCGAATCCCGCCTCAGCGACGCTCTCCACGAGCGGCTGACCCAACGCTTCGTCGACCGGCGCACCGCCGTGCTGGTCCGCGACATCGGCGCACGGGGGGCGGACGCGTTGCCCGTGACGGTCTCCGCCGATGGCGAGGTCAGCGTCGGCCCGGAGCCGATCGGGCATCTCGCCGGCTTCGACTTCAAGGTCGATCCGGCCGCGCGGCTCGCCGACAAGCGCCTGCTGCTGGCCGCCGCCGAGCGCCGCCTGGGCGAGGAACTCGACCGCCGCGCCAAGGACCTCACCACCGCCGACGACAGCCATTTCGCGCTGCTCGCCGGGCCGGGGAGCGATGTCGCGATCAGCTGGGATGGACACAAGCTGGCGACGCTCACCCCCGGCAAGTCGCTGCTCGAGCCCAACCTTCGCCTGTCCCGCGCGCTCCATCGGCTGTCCGCTCCGCGCCGCGAGGCACTAAAGGCCCGCCTTCACGAGTGGATCGCGACGGCGACCGGGCGCCACCTCGCCGACCTCCAGCGTCTGGCGCAGGCCTCGACCGACAAGGAGAATGTCCCGGCGGTGCGCGCTTTAACGGCGATGCTCGCCGCGGCCGGCGGCACTCTGCCGCGTAAGGCGCTGGCCGCACCGATCGCGCAGCTCGATAAGCCGGCGCGGGCGGCGCTGTACCGGGCACGGGTGCGGCTTGGCGCGCTCGACGCGTTTGTGCCCTCGTTGCTGAAGCCGGAAGCGCAGCGCTGGCGGGCGGCGCTGCTGGCGGTGCGCGATGGCCAGCCGATGCCGGCGCTGCCACCGCCCGGAGCATCCACCCTGGGGCCGGATGCCGATCCGTGCGGCGCGGCGCTCGCTTACCGCCGGCTGGGGCAAAGCTGGCTGCGGGTTGACCTCGCCGACCGGCTCGCCACCCACGCCCACCAGGTCCGCGCGGCCGGCTCGGCTGAGGCCTCAGACCCGATCGACCGTGAGCTGGTCACCTCGCTCGGCCTTTCGTCCGAGGCGCTGGAGCGGCTGATGGCGGAGGTCGGCTTCCGCAGCGTAGGCGAGGAATGGAAGTGGCGCGGCAACCGCCCGGCCCGCACGGATCGCCCGCAGCCGCCGCGGCGCGGGAACGCCTTCGCCGCGCTGGCGGGACTCAAGGGCTGAGGCCTTGCGGATCGACAAATTCCTGTTCTGCATCCGCCTGATCAAGAGCCGCACCCAGGCGCAGGCGCTGATCGAGGAAGGCCGCACGCGGCTCGACGGGCGTCGCGTTCAAAAGGTCAGCGAGACGGTGAAGGTCGGCAGCACGCTTGCCTTGCCCTTGCGGGGCGAGGTGCGGGTCCTGCGCGTGCTCGCCCTGCCGGTTCGTCGTGGCCCGGCGCCGGAGGCGCAGGCCTGCTATGAGGAGATCGCGGAGGGCGGGGGCGTTGACGCACTCGCTCCGGAAGCATAGCGCTGCCGTCAACTAGGGAGCTCGAATACCGCCATGACCTATGTCGTCACCGACGCCTGCATCCGCTGCAAATATATGGACTGCGTCGAGGTCTGCCCGGTCGATTGTTTCTATGAGGGCGAGAACATGCTCGTCATCAATCCCAACGAATGCATCGACTGCGGCGTGTGCGAACCCGAGTGCCCGGCCGAGGCGATCCTTCCCGACACCGAAAGCGGCAACGAGAAGTGGCTGGAACTGAACGCCACCTTCTCGGCGCAATGGCCCAACATCACCCGCAAGCGCGAAAGCCCGGCCGACGCCGACGAGCACAAGGGCGAAGAGGGCAAGTACGACAAATATTTCAGCGCGGAACCCGGCGAAGGCGACTGAGCGGCCTTCCGTCATCCTGCGTGGCCACGCACTGGCGGAGCGCTTCGATCCGGAGCCTGTGCCCCTTGCTCAGTATGAGCGGACTTACAGGAACTTAGCGGCCCGCAGCGTCGTTACGGCTCCAGAAGAACAGGGGCCATCATGACTCGCATCCTCACCGCCGCCTTCCTTGCGGCTGTTGCCATCGCCACGCCGGCCCTCGCGCAAAGCCCCACCCCCGACCAGCCGCCGCTGCTTCCCGACGTGCAGGCTCCAACCGAATATCTCAGCATCGGCCTCGGCGCCGGGATCACCGCCGATTACGAGGGTTCGGACGAGTATCGCATCATCCCCGGCGCGATCCTCCGTGCGAAAACCAACGGGATCAGCATTTCGTCGCGGGGAACCTACCTCTACGCCGACGTGATCGACACCGGCCGCAAGGTCGACTTCGACGCTGGCCCAATCATCGGCGTCCGGCTCAACCGCACCGGCAAGATCAAGGACGATCTCGTCGACCGCCTCGACGACCGGAAGGTGGCGTTCGAGGTCGGCGGCTTCGGCGGCGTGTCGATCAAGGCCATCACCAACCCATACGACTCGCTAAGCTTTCGGATGGATGCGGTGAAGGACGTCGGCAACGCCCACGAAAGCTGGGTCTTCACTCCGTCGGTGGACTTCGGCACGCCCTTGTCGCTGCAGACCTTTGTCGGCGCGTCGGTTTCGGCCGACTTCACCAGCGACAAATATGCTCGCTACTACTTCGGCATCGACGCGGACGACGCATTGGCGAGCGGCCTCCCGCTCTACACGCCCGAGGGCGGCATGAAGAGTTGGCAGCTCAGCCTGCTCGCCTCGCAGTCGCTGTCCGGCGATTTGCGCAAGGGCTGGGCACTGTTCGGAACTGGCAGCTTCAAGCGCCTGGTCGGTGACTTCAAGGGTTCGCCGATCGTCGCGGATCGCGGCAGCGCGACCAATTGGTTCGGCGCGGTCGGGGTCGGCTACAGCTGGTAAGTGCTGACGTATACTGCCGAAACGAGTATAAACGACGCTGGCCACCAGCCGTCCCTGCCGGTGCCGAGTCGCTTTCCGATTTCAGCTTCAGCGGGTGGCGAGATGCGATCGCAGGCCTTTAGCAACCGGTGCAAGGTTTACGCGGGAATAGAACGTTTTCGGGCGGCCCAGGCGGAGACGCCCGATCTCGCAAGGATCCACCTCTCCCTGGCGCGCAACTATGAAATGCTGGCCCGCAGGGGCGAGCCGGTGGTCCAGCCGCCGCAACCGGGTGAACAAGGGCGGCCGGACCCGCGCGGCCAATCCGACCGCATTACCATTCCCCCGGCGCAGGTCGTCGACATCCAGTCCTGAAGGAGTGCTTCGCGCGGCTCGGCCCCCCGTGCCGCCTGCCCAGGAACACGTCCATCAGCCGAAAGCGCAATAGCGCGAGCCATGGGTTTGGTGCCGGCGGCGCGCAGGTATAGTCTGGACCGCTGATCCACCCGCACGAAGGAAGCCCGCATGAGGCGTATGCTGACCTTGTTGTTCCTGCCGGCCGCAGCCCTCACGCTCGGCGGTTGCGTCGCCGGCCTGGCCGCAAGCGCAATCGGCGCCGCAGCCCGCAGCGCACGCGGGACACCCGCCAGCAATGCCCATCTTCAGCCGGAAGCCCGCGACGCCTGCAGCGCACGCGCGGCTCAGCATGGCGCGGTGAGGATCATCGACGTACAGCAATATAGCCCAAGCAAGATCATCGTGTGGGGAACGGTCGAGGACGAGCGGCAGCGTCAGTCGTTCCAATGCTCGTTCACCACCGCAATCGCCGGCTTCAAGCTCCAGCCGCTTTCGCGCTGATGGCCGATTGCGAGGTCAGTGGCGCTGAAGCACCATCTCGACGATGCGCTCCGCCGCTTCCTCTGCCTTCATCGTCATCGTGTCGATCCGCAGTTCGGGCGCTTGCGGAGCCTCATATGCGCTGTCGACGCCGGTGAAGTTCTTGAGCTCCCCGGCGCGGGCCTTGGCATAGAGGCCCTTCACGTCGCGGCGCTCGGCTTCGGCCAGCGGGGCGTCGACGAACACCTCGATGAACTCGCCTTCCGGCAGCATCTGGCGAACCAGCTCCCGCTCGGCCCGGAATGGGGAGATGAAGGCAGTGATCACGATCAGCCCGGCATCGGTCATCAATTTCGCCACCTCGCCGACCCGGCGGATGTTTTCGATGCGGTCGGCGTCGGTGAAGCCGAGGTCGCGGCTGAGCCCGTGGCGGATGTTGTCGCCGTCAAGCAGGAAGCTGTGCCGCCCGAGCGCATGCAGGCGCTTCTCGACCAGGTTGGCGATGGTCGACTTGCCCGCGCCGCTGAGACCGGTCAGCCAGATCACCGCCGGCTTCTGGTGCTTCTGCCGGGCACGCGCCTCGCGGCTGATCTCGAGCGCCTGCCAATGGATGTTCTGCGACCTGCGGAGCGCAAAATGGATCATCCCGCAAGCGACGGTCGCGTGGGTCAGCTTGTCGATCAGGATGAACCCACCGAGTGTTCGGCTGTCGGCGTAAGGCTCGAACACCAACGGCGCGTCGGTCGCGAACTCCACGACGCCGATGCCGTTCAGCTCCAGGGTCTTGGCCGCCAGCTGCTCCTGCGAGTTGACGTTGATCTCATATTTCGGCGGGTGCACGGTCGCGGTGACGGTCTGCGTGCCGAGCTTCAGCCAATAGCCCCGTCCCGGCAGCAGCGGCTCCTCGCCCATCCATACCAGGTCGGCCTGAAACTGGTCGGCCGCTTCCGGGGGCGCGGTGGCTGCGGCGATGACCGAGCCGCGCGAACAGTCAACTTCGTCGGCAAGCGTTAGCGTCACCGAGCGGCCAGCCGCCGCCTCGTCGAGATCGCCGTCATGGGTAACGATCCGGCTGACACGCGTAGTCTTCCCCGAGGGCAGCACCCGCACCGTCTCGCCCGGCCGCACTTGTCCCCCGGCGATCAGCCCCGAGAAGCCGCGGAAGCTCTGGTTGGGCCGATTGACCCACTGCACCGGTAGGCGAAAGGGCGCCCGCGACTCCGCTTGGTCGTCGACCGGCACTCTCTCCAGATGCTCGAGCAGGCTTGGCCCGTCGAACCACGGCATGATGGCCGAGCGCTCCATCACATTGTCGCCCTTGAGGCCCGACAGCGGGATGGCGGTGACGTCCTCCACGCCCGCGTCCCGCGCAAACACGGCGTAATCAGCGACGATGCTGTCGAAGGCGACCTGGTCATAGTCGACCAGGTCCATCTTGTTCACCGCCAGCACGAAGTGACGGATGCCGATCAGCTTCGCGAGGAAGCTGTGCCGCCGCGTCTGGGTCAGCACCCCTTTGCGCGCATCCACCAGGATCACCGCCGCGTCGGCCGTAGAAGCGCCGGTCACCATGTTGCGGGTATATTGCTCGTGTCCCGGCGTGTCGGCGACGATGAACTTGCGCGCCGCCGAGGCGAAGAAGCGATAGGCGACATCGATCGTGATGCCCTGCTCGCGTTCGGCCGAAAGTCCGTCGACCAGCAGCGCGAAGTCGATGTCCTCGCCTTGCGTGCCGACCCGTCGGCTGTCCGCCTCCAACACCGCGAGCTGGTCATCGAAGATCAGCTTGCTGTCGTACAGCAGCCGCCCGATCAGCGTCGACTTGCCGTCGTCGACGCTGCCACAGGTGATGAAGCGCAGGAGGTCCATCAGAAATAACCCTCCTGCTTCTTGCGCTCCATGCTGGCGCCCTGGTCGCGATCGATGACCCGGCCCTCCCGCTCGGACGTGCGCGCGGCCGCCATTTCGCGGATCACCTCGTCCAGCGTCGCAGCGTGGCTCTCGGTTGCCCCGGTCAGCGGGTAGCAGCCCATGGTGCGGAAGCGGATCACCCGTTCGACCACTTCCTCGCCGTCCCGCAACTCCAGCCGCTCGTCGTCAACCATCAGCAGCGTTCCATCGCGAACCACCGTGGGCCTTGGCGCCGCAAGGTAGAGCGGGACGATCGGGATGTTTTCGCGTTGGATGTATTGCCAGATGTCGAGCTCGGTCCAATTGGACAGCGGGAACACGCGCACGCTCTCACCCCGGTTCAGCTTGGTGTTGAACAGGTTCCACAGCTCCGGGCGCTGATTCTTCGGGTCCCAGCGGTGCTGCGCCGTGCGAAAGGAGAAGATGCGCTCCTTGGCGCGCGCTTTTTCCTCGTCGCGCCGCCCGCCGCCGAACGCCGCGTCATAGCCGCCCGCGCTCAGCGCCGCGGTCAGCGCCTCGGTCAGCATCAGCCGGGTGTAGGTCGGCGTGGGCGTGTCGAACGGGTTCACCCCTGCCGCTGCTGCCTCGCCATTGTGCCAGACGATCAGCTCCAGCCCCAGGTCGCGCGCCATCCGGTCGCGGTGTTCCAGCATCGCCCCGAAGTCCCAGCCGGTGGCGATGTGCAGAAAGGGAAAGGGCGGCCGCGACGGGTGGAACGCCTTCAGCGCCAGGTGCAGCATGACGCTGCTGTCCTTGCCGATCGAATACAGGAAAACCGGCTTCTCGCACTCGGCCGCCACCTCCCGCATGATGTGGATGCTTTCGGCTTCCAGGCGGTCGAGGTGGCTATGGCTCATGGGCACGGATTGTGGCCTGCCCGCCGCGGGAAGGGAAGAGTCTAGCCGTTTTCCGCGGCCACGCACTTGAACATGGGCTCGGCTTCCTTTCTAAGCCCGACTCATCCCCGGGGAGCCTGCTCCCGCCGCGACGTGTCGCTGGCGGGTAAACAATGGCTGAGAGGAGTGCGTGGCGGCACTCGACCCGCTGAACCTGATCCCGTTCACACGGGCGTAGGGAGGGAATGCGGGCCTCCCGTGTCCCTCCATTGGAGAGGACGAACCATGGCCGACATTCCTGCCCGCACAGAACTCAAAGTCACCACCGGCCCGATCCGCGGTAGCCGCAAGATCCACGTCGGCGCCCTGCGCGTCGCTATGCGCGAAGTGGTGCTGGAGCCCTCATGCGGAGAGCCGCCGGTCACCGTCTACGACCCGTCGGGCCCCTACACCGACCCCACCGCCCGCATCGACATCATGGCCGGCCTGCCCGAGCTCCGCCGCGACTGGATCCGCGCCCGCGGCGATGTCGAGGAGGTGCCGCAGCGTGAGGTCCGCCCCGAGGACAATGGCCAGCTCGGCCCCGACCGCTCGGGCGGTGTCCAGCCCTTCCCCAACGTCCGCAAGCGCGTCCTCCGCGCCAAGCCCGGCCACAACGTCAGCCAGATGCACTATGCCAAGCGCGGCATCATCACGCCCGAGATGGAATACGTCGCGATCCGCGAAAACCTCGGCCGCGAAGCCGCGCTCCAGCAGGCCCGCGACGGCGAGAGCTTCGGCGCAGCCATCCCAGACCACGTCACCCCCGAATTCGTCCGCGACGAGATTGCGCGAGGCCGGGCCATCATCCCCAACAACATCAACCACCCCGAATCCGAGCCGATGGCCATCGGCCGCAACTTCCTGGTCAAGATCAACGCCAACATCGGCAACTCGGCCGTCGCGTCCGACGTCGCCTCGGAAGTCGACAAGATGGTCTGGGCCACGCGCTGGGGCGCGGACACGGTCATGGACCTCTCCACCGGCCGCAACATCCACGACACGCGCGAGTGGATCATCCGCAACTCGCCCGTGCCGATCGGCACCGTGCCCATCTACCAGGCCCTGGAGAAGGTCGGCGGCATCGCCGAGGACCTCACCTGGGAGATCTTCCGCGACACCCTCATCGAACAGGCCGAGCAGGGCGTCGATTACTTCACCATCCACGCCGGCGTTCGCCTCCCGTATGTTCCGCTGACCGCCAAGCGCGTCACCGGCATCGTCAGCCGCGGCGGATCGATCATGGCCAAATGGTGCCTCGCCCACCACCGCGAGAGCTTCCTCTATGAGCGCTTCGACGAGATCAGCGAGATCATGAAGGCCTGCGACATCGCCTACTCGCTTGGCGACGGCCTTCGTCCCGGCTCCATCGCCGACGCCAATGACGAAGCCCAGTTCGCCGAGCTCTACACGCTGGGCGAGCTGACCAAGCGCGCCTGGGCACAGGACGTGCAGGTGATGATCGAGGGCCCGGGCCACGTGCCGATGCACAAGATCAAGGAGAATATGGACAAGCAGGTGGAGGCGTGCGGCGAGGCACCCTTCTACACGCTTGGGCCGCTGACCACCGACATCGCGCCCGGATACGACCACATCACGTCAGGTATCGGCGCGGCGATGATCGGTTGGTACGGCACGGCGATGCTTTGTTACGTGACTCCCAAGGAGCACCTCGGCCTCCCCGACCGCGACGACGTCAAGGTGGGTGTGGTCACCTACAAGCTTGCCGCTCACGCTGCCGATCTTGCCAAGGGCCACCCGGCCGCCAAGGTCCGCGACGACGCACTCTCCCGCGCCCGCTTCGAGTTCCGCTGGCGCGACCAGTTCAACCTGTCGCTCGACCCCGACACCGCCGAGCAATACCACGACCAGACTCTCCCCGCGGAAGGCGCCAAGACGGCGCATTTCTGCAGCATGTGCGGCCCCAAGTTCTGCAGCATGAAGATCACCCAGGAAGTCCGCGACTTCGCGGCCAAGCAGGAGGCGGGCGTGCTGAACAGCCCCTCCCCGGTCGCGCGCGAGGGACAGATTGGCGCAGCGAGCCAGGATGAGGGGGCGAGTGGAGGGGCCGACGCCCATGTACCGAGCGAGGTCGAGGCAGGCATGGCCGAAATGTCCGCCCGCTATCGCGAAGGCGGCGATCTCTACGTCCCCGCGAAGTAAAGGATCGTGCTATAAGTCGCGCCGTCAGCTTCCAGGCGAGTCGGTGTACGCGATGCCCGCCGCCGGACGTGGCGTCCGTCGGTGCGACGCAGCGCGCGATCCAGCGGAGACAGCCCATGTCCCAACAGAATCTGCAGGTCGTTCGCGGCCTTTATGACGCATTCAACCGTGGTGACCTCGACACCTTCAGCCGCGGCCTCGCCGCCAACCTCGAGTGGGCGGAGGCGGAGAATTCGCTGTGGGCCAGCGCCCAGCCCCAGCGCAGCTTCGCCGCGATCCAGAGCGAGGTGCTGGGACCGATCACCCGCGATTTCGACGGCTTCACCTGCAAGGTCGAGCAATATCTCGACGCCGGCGACCAGATTGTCACCACCGGCCGCTACGGCGGCAAGTGCAAGGAGACCGGCAATTCCCTGTCGGCGCAGTTCTGCCACATCCTCCACCTTGACCCTGACGGCAAGGTCGACGGTTTCCGGGAATATTGCGACACCATGGCCGAAGCCGAAGCGACGGGCTGGGCCAGGCCGATCGGAACGATGCAGGTTCCTCAATCCGTGATGTAAAGGAGCGCACGCGCCTCTCTCTCCCGTCGCCGGAAAGGCAGGGGCGGCGGTCCGACAACAAGGTGAAAGGTGTGCAAGAGCGGAACAAGGCATGGCCCAGAGGAGCAAGAAATACCGCGGGATCGGCAGCGAGCTCTGCATCGGCGACCGGACGAGCGACTGATGGCTGACCTCTACCTCAAGAAGCTCGAAGCCGAACGCAAGACCCTCTGGGCCACCTGCCGCCTCAAGGGCCTGCCCGGGGACTCCCCCGAACGCCAGCGCATCGCCGCCATCGACCAGGCGATCGCTGAGCATAGAGCGAAGCGGGAACGGGAGGAGGGTTGAGTAACGATGGCGCGATCTGGGATGACCAGACGGACCACGACCGAGGCCCTTCTCACGGAAGGCGTGAGACCTCGAAGGTGGGCTCATTGTGGGCTGAGGAAGTACCCGAGGAACGAGGTGGTCTCATTTGAGACTCCTTTTTGCAGCTCCCTAGCTGGAAGGGTGCTTAGCCAGCCACCCGCACCAAAGCCTCGTCCAACGCCTGCAGGAACCGCGAGCGATCCGCCTTCGCGAACGGCGCCGGCCCGCCCACCACATGGCCGCCGGCGCGCAGGTCGGCCATGATCGCCCGTGTGGCCACGGCGCCCCCGATGCTCGCGCCCGTGAACGGCTTGCCGTTGTGGCCCAGCACCGTCGCGCCCTTCTTCAGGCAACGATCGGCGAGCAAGATGTCGCTGGTGATCACCACTGCCCGCGCGTCCGCCGACTCCGCGATCCAGTCGTCGGCCGCGTCGAAGGGGTCGCTGACCACCAGCCGCTCAATCAGCGGATGGTCCGGCACGCGCAGCCGCATGTTGCTGACCACCACCACCGGCACCTCGCGGCGGAAGGCGACCCGGTAGACCTCCTCCTTCACAGGGCAGGCGTCAGCGTCGACCAGGACGCGCGGCGTGCTCAATCCTCGCGCTTGACGCTGCCCTTGGTCGACGGGTTGGCGGCGATGGTCTTTTCCTTCTTCGCCTTGGGTTTGCGCGCTTCCTTGTTCGACTTCATCTGACCCTTAGCCATGGCTCGCTCCTTGTTCGTGTCGGACGGTGGCCACCAACGCGTAACACCGCAGTCGGGCTCAGCGCCACCGCGTTCGGAATGCGGTCAGGCGAGCAACGCGATCGTCTGCTCGTCGCGCTGCCCGGCGTAGAAGGCTTCGAGCGCCCCGACGAACGGCTCACCCCCACCCGATTCGATGAACAGGGTCAGGCAGGACCGCAGCTTGGCCGCGTCCACGGGGCCGAGCATGTCCTCGGCGCTGCGCTGCCCGGCGTAGGCGAGGAGCGCGTCGACGCACTCCCGCAACCTTGGCCCGAGCACTGGGTGGGCGAGATAGGCCCGAGCCTCGCCCGGGCCGGCGATCCCGTAGAAGCTGGCCATGTCGCTCCGCCCGAGCCCGCGAAGCTGCGGCAGGACGAACCAGATCCAGTGCCCGCGCTTGCGGCCACCCCGAAGTTCGGCCAGCGCGGCGGCATAGGCCCCGTCCTGCGCCGCGACGAAGCGGGCGAGATCGTGGGGGTCGTCCTCCACCCTAGTCGAACAGCTCCTCCAGGAAGCTCTTGCGGCGTTTGTGGGGCTTGTGGCCGTAGCCGTGGCTATATTGCCCCTGCGGCGGATAGGGCGCCTGCGGGGGATAGCCGGGCTGGCCGTCCCAGGGGCCCGCCTGCGGCTGGGGCTGCTGCGGCGGGGCCTGCGGAGCGGGCTGGGCACTAGCGGCTTCGTTGTTGTTGCGCTCGATGATCTTGTCGAGCTCGCCCCGGTCGAGCCACACGCCGCGGCACTGCGGGCAATAGTCGATCTCGATCCCCGACCGCTCGCTCATCTGCAGCGTGGTTCCGTCGGATGGGCATTGCATCGCATGAACTCCTGATGGGCCTTTGTCTTCCCTTAGGTAGAGAGCGGCCAGTGAGGTACAAGCAACCCGCGTGGAGCGATCCGCCGCTATTCGGCGGCGCTCAGCTGCACGGCCGCGGCCGAAGCGACGCTGGCGGCTTCGATCTCCGCCGCCTTGGCCTCGACCAGCCGGACGATGTGATCGACCATGCCCTCGTCCTGGACATGGTGGTCGGTGACCCCCGAAAGGTAGACCATGTGCCGGCCGTTGCCGCCGCCGGTGACGCCGATGTCGGTCTCGCGAGCCTCGCCGGGGCCGTTGACGACGCAGCCGAGCACCGACAGCGACATGGGGGTGCGGATGTGCTGGAGCCGCTCCTCGAGCTTCTCGACCGTGCGGATGACGTCGAAGCCCTGCCGCGCGCAGGACGGGCAGGACACGACGCGGACGCCGCGGTTGCGAATACCGAGGCCCTTGAGGATCTCGTAGCCGACGCGGACCTCTTCCTCCGGCTCGGCGGACAGCGACACGCGGATCGTGTCGCCGATCCCGGCCCACAGCAGGTTGCCGATTCCGATCGCCGACTTGACCGTACCGCCGACGAGGCCGCCTGCTTCGGTGATGCCGAGGTGGAGCGGGCAGTCCACTGTCATCGCCAGCTGCTGGTAGGCGGCGACCGCCAGGAACACGTCGCTGGCCTTCACCGCGACCTTGTACTCGCGAAAGTCATGGTCCTCGAGCAGCCGGATGTGGTCCAGCGCGCTTTCCACCAGCGCTTCCGGGCAGGGCTCGCCGTACTTTTCGAGCAGGTGCTTCTCCAGGCTGCCGGCGTTCACGCCGATGCGGATGGCGCAGCCGTTGGCCTTGGCGGCGTTGACGACCTCGCGCACCCGGTCGGCCGAGCCGATGTTGCCCGGGTTGATCCGGAGGCAGGCTGCGCCCGCGTCCGCGGCTTCCAGCGCGCGCCGGTAATGGAAGTGAATATCGGCGACGATCGGCACCTTCGCCGCGCGGACGATCTCCTTCAGCGCCGCGGTGCTGTCCACGTCGGGACAGGACACGCGAATGATGTCCGCGCCTGCCTCCTCGCAGCGGCGGATCTGGTCGATCGTCGCACGGGCGTCCGACGTAAGCGTGTTGGTCATCGTCTGGACGGTGATCGGTGCATCGCCGCCGACCGGCACGGCGCCGACCATGATCTGGCGGGACGGCCGGCGCTCGATCGTGCGCCACGGACGGATGGAGGACATGGCAGCGATATAGGCCGAACGGCCCAGCCCGCCAAGGCGCGGGCCGCTGCGTCGCGGCTCCGGTGATTTTCTGTTATCCACGGCTGTCCAGACTCGGGGTGCCTCGATTGGAAGCTTCGGTCGTCCTGCCACGAACCGGCCCCGCCCGCGCCCGTCGCCCTAGCGGCCGACCGTCCGTCAGCCAGCGCTATTGGGCGTTCCTGAGCTACGCGCACGAGGATTCCGCGACCGCCGACTGGCTGCACGCGGCGCTGGAGCGGTTTCGGGTCCCGCCGGCGTTGGTCGGTCGCCTGACCGAGATGGGGCCAGTGCCGAGCCGGCTCACTCCCATCTTCCGCGACCGGCACGAACTGGCGGCGGCGCACAGCCTGTCGGACGAGATCGAGGAGGCGATCGCCGGTTCCCGCTTCCTTCTGGTGCTGTGCTCGCCGGCCGCGGCCCAGTCGCGCTGGGTGAACGAGGAGATCGCCTGCTTCAAGAAGCTGCAGTCGGAGGAACGGGTGCTGGCGGCGATCGTCGCGGGCGAGCCGTTTGCCAGCGATCTGCCGGGACGCCAGGCGGAAGAATGCTTCCCGCCGGCGCTGCGGACGCATTTCAATCATCGCGGGCTGCCGACCAGCCGCCGCGCGGAGCTGGTCGCGGCCGACATCCGCGACACCGGTGACGGGCGCAGGGCGGCCCTCCTCAAGATCGTCGCGGGAATGCTCGGCGTCGGGCTCGACGAACTTGTCCAGCGCGAGGAGGTGCGGAGGCACCGGCGCACTAAGCTGATCGTCGCGGCGTCGGTCGCAGGGATGCTGTTCACCACGGGCCTGTCGGTCACCGCGTTGCAGGCCAGGGATGCAGCGCGGGACCAGCGGCGCGAGGCCGAGGGGCTGATCGGCTTCATGCTCGGCGACCTGCGCGACAGGCTGGAGCCGATCGGGCGTCTGGATGTGCTGGACTCGGTCGGGGCCCGGGTGCTGGGCTATTACGAGAAGCAGGACACGGCCGCCTTGTCCGACGCGGCACTTGCCCAGCGCTCACAGGCGCTGACGCTGATGGGCGAGATGGCGAATGCGCGCGGTGACCTGGACGGCGCGCTGCGGCGCTACCGGCAGGCCGAGGCCGGGACGGCTGAAGCCTTGCGGCGCAAGCCGGACGTGCCGGATCACCTGTTCAACCATGCCCAGAATGTGTTCTGGGTCGGCTACATCGATCGGCAGCGTGGCAAATTGCCAAAGGCGGAGGCAGCATTCCGTGAGTACCGCCGACTGGCCGACCGGATGGTGGCGCTCGCCCCCGACCAGCCCAAGTACCGACTGGAGCAACTCTATGCCGACAGCAGCCTTGGTGCCGTGCTGATGGACCAGCGGCGGAACCGGGAAGCAGGCGAAGTCTTCCAGCGCATGGTCGAGCCGGTCGAGACGTTGGCGGCCCAGCAGCCCGGCAACGTGGAGGTACAGCAGCTTTTCTCGGAGAACCTCGCGTGGCTGGCCGATGCGCGGGAAAAGACGGGGCAGCTGGATGAAGCGACCGGGCATCGGCAGCGGCAGCTGGCGCTGCTGCTGCGCTACAGGAGCCGGTTCCCTGAGGACACGACGTTGCGCCGGCAGGAGATGAGCACCCGGCGTGCCCTTGCCCGGCTTCTCGCCGAGCGCGGCGCGGTGGGACCGGCGCTCGCGCAATATGCGGCTGCGTCGGCCATCGGAGAGGAGCTGGAGCGGACGGAGCCGGCCAATACCGAGTGGCTTCAGGCGAGCGCCAATGCCAATTTCGAGCGAGCGGAGCTGGAGCTCGCGGCTGGGCGGACCAAGGTGTCGGCGGCGGTGGCCCGCTCCGCCTGCGAGACGGGCGCCAAGCTGCTTCGCCGCGATCGCAGCGTCGACCATTGGCGGACCGGCCTGCGCCTGCAATGCCTTGAGACCCTGGGGCGAGTGGCGCGGGCCAGAGGGGACATGGACGAAGCCCTCCGGCTTGCCCGCCAGCAGCTGGCCCTGGCGCGCACCGAGCGCCGCCCGGTCGACCGCGGCTTCGCCCTGGCTGCGGCCGAGACTTCGCTGGGCGAGGCTCTCGCCCCCCGCGACCCCCAAAGCGCGAAGGGCGCCTATCAGCGGGCGCTCGCCGCCTGGCCGGGCAGGGTCGAGGTCACCCCGCGGCAGATCGCCGCCAAGGCGATCCTGCTTCGCCGCGCCGGACGGGGGGCCGAGGCCCAGCCGCTTGCCGGTCAGCTGGCGACGATGGGCTATCGCGATCCGGCCTACCTTCGCGCGATCAGCGCGGGAAGCTGAACAGCACGGACACTCGACAGCACAGGAGAACAGGCGATGGGAATGCAGTCGGAGCAGGGTGGCCAGCCGGCGCAACAGACGGCCGAGAAGATCGACGTTTTCCTGAAGGCGCGCGGCAGTGGGCCTGACCTGGAGTGGGACCTCGGCCTCCAAGACCCGCCGAAAGAGGGCAAGGAGCCGATCGACGTGCCTCCCGGCCTGGGGCGCGATATCGTCTTCCACCTCCGGTCGGGAGGCCCCGGCGTCAACTTTCTCCCGAGCGACCCCATCTGGGTTCAGGAAGGCGGCAACTGTCCGCCAAAGCCGGGCAGCACGAGCGGACAGGTCTCGGTGACCGACTGCAAACCCAACAAGCTGACTATTCACGACGTCAACACGGAGAAGCGGGACCTGATCTACCAGCTGAACTTCACCGGCGGCGCTCCGCCGTGCGATCCGCTGATCCGCAACGGAGGCAGCTTCGCATAAGGCGCCGCCGAAGGTCCGCTTCGCGCTAGGGGTGGGGATCACCGGGCATCGGAGGGAGGCGCTTGCCCCTGCTCTGATGCCACGGCTGCGGGCCAGTCTCGCCGGCTCGCTCGACCTGCTGAGAAGCCGGGCGCTGGCGCTGCTGCAGGCGGAAGCGGACTGGTTCGAGGACGCCGAACCGCGTTTCACCCTGGTGTCGCCGCTTGCCAGCGGTGTCGACCAGATCGCCGCGCGCGCCGCGCTGGACGCGGGGTGGGAACTGCAGGCCGTGCTCCCGCTGCGCCGCGGTGACTATCGTGCGCTGCAGGATACGGACTCGGCGCGCGAGCTGGATGCCCTTCTCGCCGCCGCAACATGCGTACTGGAGTTGCCGGGCGACGCCGACGATCCGCTGGACGCTTACGTCATGGCGGGGCGGGCGACGGTGGCTCATGCCGACCTGCTGGTCGCGGTTTGGGACGGCCTGCCGGCGCGTGGGCGCGGAGGAACCGCGCAAACGGTGGAAACGGCGCTCCTCCGGGGAACCCCGATCCTTCATCTGCCGGTGGACCAGGCCGAGCCGCGTCTGCTGTGGAGCGCCCTCGATCCCGCCGTCATTACGCACACCGGCAACCATCGAGGAAGCCCGGCGACGTCCGACCTCGTCGGCCGGGTGCTCGCCTCCCTGCTCGCGCCGCCCCGCAGCGAGATCGAGCGCCGTTTTTATGGCCGCTTCCTCAGCGAGCGGCCGTACAGCCTGCGCTGGCGAATCGAGTATCCGCTGCTGATGACTCTCGCTGGAGCCCACCGCCTGTCGCGTTCGGACCTGCTGGCTCGGCCGGGCGTCGATGCGATGCGCACCGAATGGCAAAGTTATCGCGACCAGTGCGTCGGCTGCCACGGGGTCAAGGCGGAGATCGATTGGCTGGAAGAGGCCTATGCCTGGGCCGACCGGCTCGCGACTCATTTCGCCCAGGCTTATCGCAGCAGCCACATCTTCAACTTCCTGCTCGCTGCCACCGGTGCGCTGATCGGACTGAGCGGATTGGTCACCGAGATCGATCCCACAGCGGCTGCGGTTGCGGAATTCCTCATCATCGTGGCGGTCGTCGCCAACACCCTGTGGGGCTCGCGCCGCTGCTGGCACCAGCGCTGGCTCGATTATCGCCAGCTGGCCGAGCGCCTGCGGCCGATGCGCAGTCTCAAGTTGCTCGGGATCGCCGCGCCCGACCCTCCCGGATCCACGGCCGAGCCGATCGCGTCGCGCTGGGTGGACTGGTACGCCGGCAGCGTGTGGCGAAGCGCCGGCTGCCCGTCAGGGCAGCTGACGCCGGAGCGGGCGCGGACACTGGCCGAAGCGATCGCTGCCCGGGAGCTGGACCCGCAGATCGCCTATCATCGCCGCAGTGCGGCGCAGAGCCGCCGGTTCGACGAGCGGCTCGAAACGGTGGCGTTGACCCTGTTCAGCTGCACGATCCTCGTGTCCCTGGCGGTCATCGTCGGGCTGCAGGTCGTGCCCGATCTCGTCGCGGCGCATTCCGGCGCCATCACCTTCCTGTCCGCCGGGCTTCCCGCGGTTGGCACCGCCATTTTCGGGATCAGGGTGCAGGGGGACTACGGCAATGTCGCCGCTCGGTCGGGCAACACGGCCATTCTGCTGGAGCGGGTGTCCGCCGAGCTCGGCGCGGGCGCGTCGCTGGACCGCGCTGCCGACCTGACCGAACAGGCGGCCCGGATCATGTTCCAGGACCTCGATCAGTGGCGGCTGGTTGCCGAGCTGCACGAACTGTCGGTCGGCTAGCGAGGTACGGGCGGGGACGCTATGACGTCGCCCGTGCCGATCGTCAGACTGCTTGCCGCACTGTTGTGCGCGCTTTTCGCCGCCACGCCCGCCGCGGCTTACTGGGAATATGGCCACGAGACCGTGGCGCGGATTGCGATGGACTCGGTCAAGCCGGAGACCCGGCGCGAGATCCAGGCGCTGCTCCGCCAGGGGCGGCTGCTCGATACCCCGACCTGTCCGGTGGCGACGATCGAACAGGCGAGCGTGTGGGCCGACTGTATCAAGCCGCTCGGGGACCGGTTCAGCCATGCCTTCCCGTGGCATTACCAGAACGTCGATATCTGCAAGCCATTCAGCCTCAAGGAGGCGTGCAAGGACGGCAATTGCGTGTCGGCCCAGGTCGAGCGGCAGGCGCGACTCCTGGCCGACAAGAGCGTTCCGGTACGCGAGCGCCTCAGCGCGCTGGCCTTTCTGGTGCACTTCGTTGGCGATCTTGCGCAGCCGATGCATGCCGGCGACCGCGGCGACCGCGGCGGGAACGACGTCAAGGCGAACTATGGCCTGATCGGCGGGCGGGCCAACCTCCACAGCATCTGGGACGGCTACCTGCCGGAGCGCGCGATCACCACACCGCCGGCGGGAGCGCGGGCCTTGCTGGATGCGGTGCCGCCGTCCGAGCGGCCGGCAATGGCTGCCGGGAGCGTGGAGGACTGGAGCCGCGAGAGCTGGCAGGCGGCGCGCGACTTTGCCTACGGCTCGCTCCTCGGCGAGCCCTGCGGCCCACTCCCAACCGAGCGACCGACCCTGACCGAAGCCAAGGTCCAGGCGCTGATCGCACCGGTCCGCATGCAGGTGGTCAAGGGCGGGCTGCGGCTGGCGCGGCTGCTCGACGAGGCGTTGCTGGAGGGTAAGGCACCGGCCCCGCGGCGCGATTAGCTGCCGGTGCGCCTTGCAAGCCAACGGGTAGCTCTGCACCGCATCGGCGGCTAGGGCTCGGGCATGACGAACTGGCAATTGATGATCCACGGCGGCTGCGGGTCGATGCGGCTGACGGCGGAGGAAGAGCGGGCCGGGCGGGCCGGGTTGAACTCGGCACTGGACGCCGGAGAAGCGATTCTCGCGCGCGGAGGCGATGCGCTGGACGCAGTCGAGGCCGCGGCGCGCGTGCTGGAGGACCACCCCAGCTTCAACGCCGGGCGCGGCAGCGTGCTGACCCACGACGGGCACATCGAGCTTGACGCGGCGATCATGGACGGGCGGACGCGCTCGGCGGGAGCGGTGGCGGGGCTGCGCACGGTGCGCGCTCCGATCAGTGCGGCACGCGCGGTGATGGAGCGCAGCCCGCACGTCCTGCTGTCGTTCGACGGCGCGGAAGAGTTCGTCCGCGAGCAGGGGCTGGAGACCGTCGATCCGAGCTGGTTCGAGATTCCCGAGCGGCGGGCAATGCTCGACCGGGTGCTGGCGGAAGGCGGCGCCTTCGATGCCGACGTGAAATATGGAACGATCGGCGCTGTTGCAGCGGACGTGAACGGCCACGTCGCCGCGGCCACCTCGACCGGCGGCCTCACCGCGAAGCGCTGGAACCGGATCGGCGATTCGCCGCTGATTGGCGCGGGCACCTACGCCGACGACCGCGCCGCCGCCATCAGCGCGACCGGCTCGGGCGAGTATTTCATCCGCACCGTGGCGGCACATGAGCTGTGCGCACGCATGCGGATGAAGGGCGAAGACCTGCAGACCGCGCTTGACGGGGTGCTGGCCGAGATTGGCGCGCTTGGCGGAAAGGGCGGCATGATTGCCGTGTCGCCGGCCGGAGAAGCGGCGTGGGGCTTTACCACCGCCGGCATGTATCGCGGCAAGGTCAGTGCGAGCGGCCGCGAAGTGGCGGTGCACGGCGCATAGGCGCTCACGTCACCATCGCCAGCAAGGTTTCCACCCGGTCGGCCTCATCCGCCGGCTTGTCGGTGCGAATCCGGCTGATCCGGGGAAAGCGCATGGCAAGGCCGGAGCGGTGGCGCTTGGACAGGTGGATCGAGTCGAACGCCACTTCCAGCACCAGCGTCTTTTCGACTTCGCGCACGGGGCCGAAGCGGTTGACGGTCTTCTGCCGGACGAAGCGGTCGAGCCATTTCAGCTCCTCGTCGGTGAAACCCATATAGGCTTTGCCGACCGGAAGCAGTTCGCCCTCTTCGTTCCAGCAGCCGAAGGTGTAGTCGCTGTAAAAGGAGGAGCGCTTTCCCGACCCGCGCTGGGCGTACATCATCACGCAATCGGCGGTCAGCGGATCGCGCTTCCATTTGTACCATAGCCCGACTCTGCGCCCCGCAACGTAGGGCGAATCGCGGCGCTTCAGCATCATCCCCTCGATGGAAGCGTCGCGGGCGCCAGAGCGGATTTCCTCCAATCGCTCGAAGCTGTCGGCCTCGATCAAGACGGACAGGTCGAACCGCTCCGGATCGAGCTGCGGCATGTAGGCTTCCAGGCGCGTCCGCCGCTCGGTCCAGCCGAGCTCGCGCAGGTCCTCCTGCCCGTCGAACAGCAGGTCGTACAGCCGGACAAAGGCCGGATAGTCCGCCTGATGCTTGGCGCTGACTACCTTGCGCCCGAGCCGCTGCTGGAGTGCGTTGAAGCTGGCCGCTGCGCCGCCATGCTCGTCCGCTCCCTGCCCGGCGCCCCGGACCAGCAGCTCGCCGTCGAGGACGCCGGGGGTGCGGAAGGCGGCCGCGATCTCGGGAAAGCTGCGGGTGATGTCGTCCCCGGTGCGGCTGTAGAGGCGAGTGTCTCCCCCGGCATGGACCAGCTGCACCCGGATGCCGTCCCACTTCCACTCGGCGGCATAATCGGCGAGCTCGACCTTTCCCTGATCGAGCGGGTGGGCGAGCATGAACGGACGGAATACGGGAACGTCGCGCACGGTCGGCTGCTCGGCGCGCCCCTCGCCCCAGGCGAACAGTTCGAGGTATGGCGGCCGCAGCCCGTGCCACACTTCCTCGACCTGCTCGACGTCGATCCCGAAGGCGTCGGCGAAGGCCTGCTTGGCGTTGCGTGCGCTGATCCCGACGCGCAGCTCTCCGGTCGCAAGCTTGAGCAACGCGAAGCGGCCGGACGCGTCGAGATGATCGAGCATACGCGCCAGCACCCGCGGAGCGTCCGACCGGCTTACGGCGCGCAATTGCTCCACCGCGTCGGCAATCCCGACTGTACCGTCGTCCAGATCCGGCGGCTCGCCCTCCGGCACTGGCCACAACAGCGACACGGTTTCGGCGAGATCGCCGACGTAGTTGTGGCTCATTCGAAGCAGCAGCGGGTCGACCCTTTCCTCCGCAAGCCCGCGAATGACGGCGCTCTTCACCGCGGGAATGTCGAGCGAGCCGGTGAGCGCGGCCAGCGCTATGCCGCGGTCGGGATCGGGTGTGCGCCGGAGATAATCACCGATCAGCTTCAGCTTGGCGTTGCGCGAGCGGGTATAGACAAGCGAATCGAGGAGCTGGGAAAAGGCGCGCATCGGCGGCTCAATGCGCGGAGGCCGCGGTCGGGTCCGTAACGACCGGCCAAGCACCCCGGCCAGGGCCAGGGAACCTTGACAAGGCGGCCCCCTCCCGTCATGGAGCCGCGGTTTCCGAGCGGCGCGCAGCCGCTCTTTGTTTTTGCACAATCAGGACTTTTTGCGATGGCCAAGCCGGCAACCGTCAAGATCAAGCTCGTCAGCACGGCCGACACCGGCTTCTTCTACGTAACCAAGAAGAACCCGCGCAACCAGACCGAGAAGATGAGCTTCCGCAAGTATGACCCGGTCGTGCGCAAGCACGTCGAGTTCAAGGAAGCGAAGATCAAGTGACGTCCCTCTAAGGACGTCATCCCGGCGAAGGCCGGGATCCAGCTAACGGGAACCGCGGCAGCGGCTCAGGGGCGCTCCCGCGCCCCTTTTCTGTTGCGGACTGGACTCCGGCCTTCGCCGGGGTGCGAGATCAGGCCACTGGCTCCTTGCGCTCCAGCAGCGCCGTCACCTCCTCCACGAATCGCACCACCGAGATCGGCTTCGACACATACGCCTGCGCCCCCGCGGCGCGGATCCGGTCCTCGTCTCCTGCCGCGGCATAGGCGGTCACCGCCATGATCGGCACGCTCGAAAGCGCCTCGTCCGCGCGATACTGGCGGATCAGTTCCAGTCCGCTGATATGTGGCAGCTGGATGTCGGTGATGATCAGGTCGGGCCCGAACGCCCGCGCGCGTTCGAACGCAGTGCGGCTGTCGGTCACCGCCTCCGGTTCATGGCCGTGGGCGGCAAGCAGGTCGCAGAACAGCTTGATGTTGAGAGCATTGTCTTCGACAACCAGGATCTTGGCCAAGAACTTGCTCCCCACTCACCTGAAGCATCATAATCGATGATCACCTCCCCCACAAACGAGGCCGATCCGCTGTCGGTTGCCCTGCAGGCGCTCGCTGTCACACTTTCGGACGAACGGCGCGCCCTTCGCCTGCTCGATCTCAGCGGTCTCGACCCCGAGGACCTGCGCGATCGCGCGGGCGACCCCGCCCTGCTCGCCTCCGTGCTGCTCTTCCTGGAAGCGCACGAACCGGACCTGCTCGCGGTAGCCGACGCCCTCGGGCGCAAGCCGGCCGAGCTGGTCGCCGCGCGTGAGGTGCTCGAGCGATGAGCCGGCCGATCCTGATCAGCGACTGCGACGAAGTGCTGCTGCACATGGTCAGCCACTTCGCCGATTGGCTGGACGAGGAGCATCGCATCCTGTTCGACCTCGGCCAGCCCGACTTCCGCAGCGCGCTGACCTTCGCCGCCGATGGGGGTCCGGTTCCTGAAGAGCAGATCTGGCCGCTGCTCGACGGCTTCTTCCGCTCCGAGATGCACCGCCAGACGCCCGTGCCCGGCGCGCTCGAAGCGCTCGGCCGGATCGCCGAGATCGCGGACATTGTCATCCTCACCAACCTCGGCGACGAGGCTCACCCGTGGCGGGTCGAGCAGCTTGCCGCCCACGGCATCACCCACGAGGTCGTGTGCAACCGCGGTGGCAAGGGCGAGCCGCTCAAGGCCATCGTCGCGCGCCACGGCGCTAGTCGAAGCGTATTCGTCGACGATCTTGCCGTTCACCATGCCTCGGTCGCCAAGCATTCACCCGACACAATCCGCCTGCACATGATCGCCGAGCCGCGGCTGGCAGCGGTCACTCCGCCCGCTCCGCATGCCCACATGCGGATCGACGACTGGCCCACGGCCGCGACATGGATCATCGAGCAGCTCAGGGACCGCACATGACCAGCACCATCCTCATCACCGGCGCGACCGCAGGCATCGGCGCCGCGAGTGCCCGGCTGTTCGTGCACAACGGCTGGCGAGTGATCGCGACCGGCCGCCGCGGCGATCGGCTGCGGGCGCTGCAGGACGAACTCGGCGACGCTCTGCTGCCCCTGGAGCTGGACATGCGAGACACCGAGTCGCTGCTGCGCCTCGGTGAACTGGGAGGCGAGTGGGGCGAGATCGACCTGCTGCTCAACAATGCCGGCCTCGCCCCGCCCACCGATGCGCTGCAGGATGCCGACTATCCCAAGCTGGAAACCAGCATCCAGACCAACGTCACCGGGCTGGTGGCGCTGACCCGATCGCTGCTTCCCGGGATCATCCGCCGCAAGGGCGCGGTGATCAACCTGTCGTCGGTCGCCGCGACCTATCCTTACCGGGGCGGAGCGGTGTACGCCGGTACCAAGGCGTTCGTCCGGCAATTCTCCCTCGACCTGCGCTGCGACCTTGCAGGCACTGGCGTTCGAGTCACGTCGATCGAGCCGGGGATGGCCGAAACCGAGTTCACCCTGGTTCGCACCGGCGGCGACCAGGCCGCGTCGGACTCGCTTTACGCTGGTGTCGAGCCGATGACGGCGGAGGACATCGCGGACACCATCTGGTGGATCGCGACCCTTCCGCCGCACCTCAACATCAACACCATCGAGCTGATGCCGACGCGGCAGAGCTTCGCCGGCTTCACCGTGTCGCGGACGGACCAGGCTTGACCGTCGCTGCCTACCGGTGTTGAGCCCTGCATATGAGCATTGAACAGCGCATCGCCGAACTCGGCATCACCCTTCCCCAGCCCGCCGCTCCGGTGGCGTCCTATGTCCCGGCGGTGGAGGCCAATGGCCTGCTTCACATCAGCGGCCAGATCAGCTTTGCCGAGGACGGCAGCCTGATCACCGGTCGAGTCGGCGAGAACGTCGATCTTGAGGGCGGACAGGCGGCTGCCCGGCGTTGCGGGATCATGCTGCTGGCGCAGATGAAGGCCGCACTCGGGTCGCTCGACCGCGTGGAGCGGATCGTCAAGCTTGGCGTGTTCGTCAACAGCGCCGGGGATTTCACCGATCAGCCCAAGGTCGCCAACGGCGCCTCCGAGCTGATGCAGGACGTCTTCGGCGAGGCTGGCCGCCATGCGCGCTCGGCGGTCGGCGTTCCGGTTCTCCCGCTCGGCGTCGCCGTCGAGGTGGATGCGGTTGTCGCCATCCGCGACTGATCCGCTCGACCCTGGGCCCAAGGGCTTTGCCCATCGCGGGCTGCACTCCGGTACCGCGATCCCCGAGAACAGTCTCCTCGCGTTCGCCGCGGCGCTTGAACTCGGCGCGGGGATCGAGTGCGACCTGCGCCTGACCGCGGATGGCCGTGTGCTGGTCTTTCATGACTCCACCGGCAGGCGTCTGTGCGGCAGCCCGCTCAGGATAAGCGGATCGACCCACGCCGAACTCTCTCGGCTGCGGGTTGGCGAGCATTCGATCCCGACGCTCGAAAGCCTGTTTCAACTTGTCGGCGGACGGGCGCCCCTGCTGCTGGAGGTCAAGGTCGAGCGAGACTTGTGGCGCTGGGTTCCCGCACTCAGGGCCGCGCTGGCGGACTATGAGGGCCGGGTTGGGGTCATGAGCTTCGACCCCAGGCTGGTCCGGCTGTTAGCGACCAACCTGCCGCACCTTCGCCGGGGACTGGTGATGCGGGACCGCTGGCCGGCGTGGAAGCGCGGCGCGGCATTGTGGCTGGCCAAACCGGATTTTCTCGCCGTGGAGACCCTCGCGGCGCCGAAGCCTTGGGTCCAGCGGCAGCGGCGGCGGCAACCGGTCTACAGCTGGACCGTGCGCACTGCGGCAGATCGCAAAACGCTGGCGGATCAAGTGGATGCCCTTATCTGGGAAGACGATGGCCGACCGTGAGCCCGACATCGTCGCCCGGCTGGCACCGGGCATCGCGTCCATCCCGGCTGCCAAATGGGACGCCTTGGTCGGGACCGCCGATCCGTTCGTCAGCCACGCCTTTCTTCAAGCACTGGAGGAGTCGGGCAGTGTCGGCGAACGGACCGGCTGGTCCCCGCTGCCGATCCTGATCGAGGAAGCCGGGCGCACGGTCGCGGCCGCGCCCGTTTATCTCAAGTCGCACAGCCAGGGCGAATATGTGTTCGATCATGGGTGGGCCGACGCGTGGCAGCGCGCGGGCGGCGATTATTATCCCAAGCTGCAGATCGCCGTGCCGTTCACCCCGGTTCCGGGACGGCGCTTGCTGGGGGATCGGCCCGAGGCGCTGCTCGCCGCGGCCGAGGCGGTGGTCGAGCAGAACCAGCTGTCGTCCGCCCACGCCACCTTCATCGCGGACCGCGAGCAGGCTCTGTTCGAGGCGCGCGGGTGGCTGATCCGCGAGGGGCTGCAATACCACTGGCTGAACCGCGGCTACCGCTCGTTCGACGACTTCCTCGGCGCGCTGTCCAGCCGCAAGCGCAAGGCGATCCGCAGAGAACGGGCGGCAGCACGCGATGGGCTGGAGTTCCAGGCGCTGACCGGCGCGGACATCGGGGCGGAGCATTGGGACGCGATGTGGCGGTTCTATCAGGACACGGGGTCGCGAAAGTGGGGCCGGCCGTATCTGACCCGCCGCTTCTTCGACCTGCTGGGCGAGCAGCTGGGTGACAGGGTGCTGTTGCTGCTGGCGCTGCGTGGAGGCACGCCGATCGCCGGAGCGCTGAACCTGATCGGGAGCGACACGCTGTACGGGCGCTATTGGGGTGCCGCGGAAGAGGTCCGCTTCCTCCACTTCGAGCTGAGCTACTACCAGGCGATCAAATGGGCGATCGATCACCGCCTCACCAGCGTCCAGGCGGGCGCGCAGGGCGAGCACAAGCTGGCGCGAGGCTACGAGCCGGTCATCACCCGCTCGGCGCACTTCATCCCCGATGCGGGGTTCAGGAACGCGGTCGCCCGGTTCCTTGAGGAGGAGCGAACCGTGATCGCATTCGAACTCGAGGCGATGCGTGCGGAGTTGCCATACCGCCAAGACTGAAAGGCAGGCCGTCGACGCCAATGTTCACGGTGACGAGCCCAGAAAAGACAGGTTTATTGGTTTTCGGGTCGTCCCGCGAGGAAGGGCCCGCGATGTCAAAGAGCAATTGGGACTGCAGCAGGGCAAGTCCTATTGTTCAAGAACCATTCGGATGCCGGCTGTGCATGGAAGTCTCGCAAGCCGATGCCAGGCAATGACTAGGAACAGGGCCTAGTTCGTCGAGCCCAGTCCTGCTCCTGGCAAGTTCATGTTAGAAAACCTTGGGTTTCGGAGCCCTCAATGATGGTCGCCATCACTTGGGCCCGTCTCGAGCTCGCAAGGAGGATCCCATGCCCAGGCCAGCAGCGAACGCCAAAGGCAATACCCATGGATCGAAGGGCAATGACGGCATCATTGGGAGTCCAGGCAAGGATGTCATCAACGGTCGTGGTGGCGATGACACGATCAATGGCCTCGAGGGAAACGATACGCTTCGCGGAGGCTCGGGCAACGATATCCTGATCGGCGGCGTCGGGAGCGATCGCCTTGCCGGTGGCCGCGGCAGCGACACGTTCCGGTATCTCACTTTGGCTGAGTCGAATGCGTCCAGCGGCATCGACCTGATCAGCGACTTCGATCCGTCCGAGGACACCATCGATCTCAGCGCTCTTGGCGGTATCATCTGGGTGGCGTCGTATCAGTCAGGAATGACGTCGGTGCTGCAGGCAGTGCTGACCCAAGACGGACCGAACCGCAGCACCATTTCGATCTACAACGGCAGCTCGGAACCGGCTTTCGAGGCCAAGGTCGCCGGCCATCTGTCTTCTCCGACAGGGATCGTCGGCGTTTTCTCACCATTGCTGGTGACCTTCGAGGATGTGGTAGACGAGCCCACCGGCACGGAGGATCCGGTGCCAAATGGCTACTACGGCTTCGATTGGGTCGTGCCTGATACCCTGGACGTTGGCGATGATACCCTATTCGTCCTGATCGAGAGCCGGGCCTCAATTGCCGGAACGGGCTACCAGCTCGGAAGCATCGATCCGGGAGAATGGGTCGCCTACACGCCCAACGGATCTCAGCCCGTCACCATCACCCGGTCGGACGGTTCCGATTTCATCTTCGATCAAGTGTACCTGACCGCGGCCTGGGACGAGCTCCAGGCGGTTACGCTCACGGGATACAACGATGGCGAGGTGGTCGGCACGTTTTCCGGAACGATCAACAACGATGAGCCGACGCTGATCGATGTCGATTGGAGCGCAATCGATACGCTCGTAATCAACAACAGCACGTTGATCGGAGACGGCGGCACATTCCCCCGTCCCAACCTCGTGCTTGATAACTTCCTTTTCTACGTCTGACCCTCCCGCGCCTCAACGGCGCCGGGCGGGATGCGGCGGCTTCGGCAAGAAAAAAGCCCGCCCGGATCTCTCCGGACGGGCCTTTTGCCCCTCGCGTATTCGCGAAGTTTACTGGATCGGTGCCAGGTTCACCGCTGCGGTCTTGCCGCGGCGGTCGACTTCCAACTCGAACTCCAGGCGGTCGCCTTCGTTGAGCGACGGCATGCCCGCGCGCTCCACGGCCGAGATGTGCACGAACGCATCCGGCTGTCCGTCATCGCGCTGAATGAAGCCGAAGCCCTTCATCGCGTTGAAGAACTTGACGGTGCCGGAAGCCTTTTCGCCGGTCAACTGACGCTGCGGGCCGCGCTCGCCGCCGCCGAAGCCGCCGCCTTCACGATCGCCGCCGCCGCCGCCGCGTTCCACCGCCATCGGCTCGCCCTCGATCTTGAGGTTGGTCGCCGAGATGCGGCCACCGCGATCCACCAGGGTGAACTCCAGCGGCTGGCCATCGGCCAGGTCGGTCAGGCCGGCCTGCTCCACGGCCGAGATGTGCACGAACGCATCTTCGCCGCCGTCATCGCGGACGACGAAGCCAAAACCCTTTTGCGGGTTGAAGAACTTGACGACACCTTTGCCTTCGCCAACGACTTGGGGAGGCATTCCGCCACCCGCACCGCCGCCGCGAAAACCGCCGCCACCGCCGCCGCCGCCGCGGAAACCACCGCCGCCGCCGCCGCCGAAGCGATCGCCGCCACCGCCGAAGCCGCCGCCGCCGCCGCGATAGCCGCCGCCGCCGCCACCGCCGCCGCCGCCGTATCGGTCACCGCCGCCGCCGAAGCCGCCGCGATCGCCGAAACCGCCGCCGCCGCCAAAGCCGCCCCGGTCACTCCCGCCGCCGCCGTAGAAGTCGCCGCCGCCGCCGCCGCCGAAATCACCCTTGTCGCGACCACGACCGCCGCGATCTCCCTTACGCCCTCTATCGTAACCCATGCCCGTCAAACTTCCCTGGCCCAAAATCATCGTTAACCAACGCGCTGGGCTCCACGGCGCAACCGGTCATGGCGCGAAAAAGGACGCACCGAGAGCCTGTCCTACAGGAAAAAAGTGACTCGCTCCAGCCGATTCCATGGCGCCGTTGGCAAGCAGTGGTTAAGCGGGGGAGTCACAAGGGCCACCTCGTCTCGGCCCCGACTGCCAAGGAGCGAAATGGCGATCTATTTCCATGAAGAGGACTTGCCCGCAGACGATCTGTTCGGGCCCGGCCCGATCGCGATCGACACCGAGGCGATGGGACTCCACCCGGGCCGCGACCGGTTGTGCCTGGTGCAGCTGTCCGACGGCGGCGGCGATGAGCATCTGGTCCGATTCGGCCCCGGCAGCGATTACCTCGCGCCGCGCCTGAAGGCCCTCCTCGCCGACCCATCGCGGCTGAAGATCTACCATTTCGCGCGCTTCGACATTGCCATCATGCAGCATTACCTCGGCGTCATGGCGGCACCGCTCTATTGCACCCGCACCGCATCGCGCCTGGTGCGGACCTACACCGACCGGCACGGGCTTAAGGAGCTGGTCAAGGAGATGCTTGGGCAGGACCTGTCCAAGCAGCAGCAGACCAGCGACTGGGGTGCGCCGGAGATCACCGATCCGCAGCGCGAATATGCGGCCAGCGACGTCCGCTACCTCCATGCGCTCAAGGCCAAGCTCGACGAACGGCTGCAGCGCGAAGGCCGGGCCGAGCTTGCTGAAGCCTGCTTCGGCTTTCTTCCTGCCCGCGCCCGTCTGGACCTCGCCGGATGGGACGAGCAGGATATTTTCGCGCATAGTTGATCGCGGACGGGCAGGCACATGTCGGACGCGGCGATCAGGGACCGGGAGGTCAAGCGGCACTGGGCGGAACCCGGCAGCCGCCACGACCTGCTGGTCAAGGCCGCCAAGGTCGGCCTGCCGAGCGCGGTCGGCGTGCTGGTGGCGTTCCTGGCGCTGGCCCCGCTCGCCAAGGACAGCGAGGTCAGCTTCATCCTCGACAAGAATCAGGTCGACACCGCGCCCGAGCGGATGCGGGTCGAGTCGGCGCGCTACGTCGGGCGCGACGACAAGGGCCAGCCGTGGGTGATCAGCGCCCGCCGCGCGATCCAGCAATCGTCCGACCGTCCGATCGTCGACATCAACGGAATGTTCGCGCGGCTCGACATGCAGCGCGGGCCAGCGGCGATCCAGGCCCCGTTCGGGCGCTACAATCTGGATACGCAGAAGGTCGCGATCCCGGGCATGGTGCGGGTCAGCGGGCCGGAGGGGCAACAGCTTGCCACCCGCGACGTGCTCGTCGACCTCAACACCCGCACCATCACCAGCGGCGGGGCAGTGTCGGGCGAGATGCCGGTAGGCCAGTTCAACGCCGGGGAATTGCGCGCCGACCTCGGCCAGAAAAAGGTTGCGCTGAGCAACGGCGTCAGCGGGCAGGTCGAGCTCGGACAGTTCATTGCCGGCCGCATGCGCGCCGACCTGGAAAGCCGCACGGTCATCCTCAATGGCGGCGCACGGTTGAAAATCACGCAAGGGGCGGTCAGATGACTGTCATGGGGCGCACCTTCATCCTGTCCGCGGCAGCGGCGATCACGCTCGGCCTTGCCGGGCTCGCCCACGCCCAGGGCGTGTCCGCGCTCAAGGGCCACAATTCCAACGCTCCGGTGGATGTGAGCGCCGACCGGATCGAAGTCCAGGACCGCGTCGACCGCGCGGTGTTCGTCGGCAACGTCAAGGTCCGCCAGGCCGAACTGGCGCTGGATACCGAGCGACTGACGGTGGCTTATTCGAGCGGGGGCGGAATCCAGATCGAGCGGCTGGATGCATCGGGCGGGGTTGTCATCCGCAGCCCGTCGGAGACCGCGCGCGGCAATTTCGCGGTCTACGACCTCGACCGCAAGCTGATCACCATGATCGGCAACGTCCAGCTGATCCGCGGCGGCAGCCAGGTGAACGGCCAGCGGCTGGTGATCGACCTGGACAGCGGCCGGGCGGTCATCGACGGCGGCGCTCCCGGAGTCGGCCAGAGCGGCGGACGCGTGACCGGCCGGTTCCAGGTACCGCAGCGGAACAGCGGCCGGTGAACGATGCCGCGACCTTCGCCCGGCCGCTTGCGCCGGTGGTCGAGGCTGAACCCGTTGCCGTTCGCGGCCTGGAAGTGCGCAGCATCGCCAAGGCCTACGACAAGCGCGCGGTGCTGCATGACGTCTCGCTAAGCGTGTCGCGGGGCGAGGTCGTCGGGCTGCTTGGGCCCAACGGCGCGGGCAAGACGACCTGCTTCTACTCGGTCATGGGATTGGTGAAACCCGACGCGGGCCGGATCCTCCTCGACCAGCGCGACATCACGGACCTGCCGATGTACCGGCGCGCGATCCTCGGTCTGGGCTACCTGCCGCAGGAAACCAGCATTTTCCGCGGCCTGACGGTCGAGCAGAACATCATCGCGGTGCTGGAAGTCGCCGAACCGGACAAGCAGGCGCGGCGCGAACGGCTGGAGCAGTTGCTGGGAGAATTCGGGCTGACCGCGCTGCGCTCGTCGGCGGCGATGGCGCTGTCCGGCGGCGAGCGGCGGCGGTGCGAGATCGCGCGTGCACTGGCCGCCGAACCGTCGATCATGCTGCTGGACGAGCCGTTCGCCGGCATCGATCCCATTTCCATCTCCGACATCCGCGACCTGGTGAAAGACCTCAAGCGCCGCGACATCGGCGTGCTGATCACCGATCATAATGTGCGGGAAACATTGGATATCGTCGATCGGGCCTGCATCATCTATGATGGCCAGGTGTTGTTCCAGGGAACTCCCGAAGCCTTGGTCGCCGACCAGGATGTCCGCCGACTGTATCTCGGCGAAAGCTTCGCGCTCTAGGGCGAGGCGGCAGCGTGGGACTGGGTCCGGGCCTTTACCTCCGCCAGTCGCAATCGCTGGTGATGACCCCGCAGCTGACCCAGGCGATCAAGCTGCTGGCCCTCAGCAATGTCGAGATCGAGGCGTTCATCGCCGAGGAAGTGGCCAAGAACCCGCTGCTGGAGGCCGGCACGGGCGAGAGCGGCGAGACTGTGGTGGTCACGCCGGACCGGGAGACCGGCGAGGATGCACCGGAGCCGCGAGGGTCGGACGAGCTTGCCAGCCACGGCGAGGAGGCGCTCGACAGCGACTGGCAGGAGTCAGCGCTGGAGACCGACAGCAGCTATGAAGTTGGCGGTGCGAGCGAGGACGGGTTCGACTTCGACCGGCTGGCGGTGGCCGAATCCGGTTTGTGCGAGCATCTCATGGACCAGCTGCGCGGTGCCGGCGGGGCGGAAGGTCGGGCGGCGGAGGCGATCGTCCATGAGCTGGAGGAGACCGGTTATCTCACGACCCCGCTGACGGACGTGGCCTCGGCGCTGGAAATCGGCCTCAAGGAGGCGCAGGCGGGTCTGGCGCTGGTGCAGTCGCTCGATCCGCCCGGGGTGGGCGCGCGCAACCTGGCCGAATGCCTTGCCCTGCAGGCGCGGGCAGCCGACCGCTACGATCCGGCAATGGCGCGGCTGATCGACAATCTCGAACTGCTGGGCCGTGGGCAGACGGCGGCGCTGAAGCGGATTTGCGGGGTCGACGACGAAGACCTTGCCGACATGATCCGCGAGCTTCGCGCCTATGACCCGAAGCCCGGCTGCCGCTTTGCCCCGGAGCCGCAGACCGCGCCCGAGCCGGACCTGTTCGTCAGGCGCACCCGCGACGGCTGGGTGGTGGAGCTGAACAGCGCCAACCTGCCGCGGGTGCTGGTCAACCGCCGCTACCATGCCGAACTCAAGGCCGCTCCGCAGTCGAAGGAAGGCCGCGCGTGGCTGGGCGAGTGCCTGCAAAGCGCGTCCTGGCTGGTGCGCGCCCTCGACCAGCGGGCGCGAACGATCACGCGGGTGGCGACGGAGATCGTCAAGCAGCAGGAGGGCTTCTTCCGCGACGGCGTGCGGGCACTGAAGCCGCTGACCTTGGCCAAGGTCGCCGAAGCGATCGAAATGCATGAGTCCACCGTCAGCCGGGTGACCAGCAACAAATATCTGCTGTGCGACCGCGGGCTGTTCGAGCTGAAATATTTCTTTTCGTCGGGCGTCGCCTCGCAAGGGGGCGAAGGGGCGTCGGCCGAAGCGGTCAAGGCCGCGATCGGCAAGCTGATCGGGGCGGAAACCGAGATCCTCAGCGACGATACGCTGGTGGATCTGCTGAAAGCGCAAGGCTTCGACCTAGCCCGCCGGACGGTTGCGAAATATCGCGAGGCGATGGGGATTGGCTCGTCTATCCAGCGGCGCCGGCAGCGGGCCATTTCGGGCAAGGCGGGTTAGCCGCTCCGCTCACGGTGAAAGACTAAGGCCTTACAAGCTCACCCGCGCCCATACCGGCAGATGGTCGCTGGCCATCCGCGCCGCTTCGCTATGGTGCACCCCCGCGGCTTCGATCTTGAGCGACTTGTCGACGATGATCCGGTCGAGCGGCGCGACCGGCCGGCGCGAGTGGAAGCTGGCACCCGTCGGAGCAATCCGGAACTGGCCGTCCAGGTCCGTGAGGCAGCCGGCGGCGGTGCGCCATTCGTTGGTATCGCCCATCAGCACCGTCGGCATCTCCTGACGGCGCCCGGCGATCGCATCGATGATCGCCCGCATCTGCCGCCGCCGCCACAGACCGGACAGGTCAAGATGGAGGCCGATGACCCTCAGCGGGCGATCGTCGATCAGAAGCTCGGCCAGCACCGCGCCGCGCGGCTCCAGCGTCGGCAGCTCCAGCGCGGCAACATCGAGGACCCCGACATGCGGCTTCACCAGGATGGCGTTGCCGTGCCAGCCGATGTTGCGCGTATCGACCTTGAGCAATTCGTCGACGCGGGCGCCGACCCTGGGCATGCGGTCGAGAAGGCGGCGGTTCTTCACGCCCACCGGCACCGGCTTGTAGCGGCCATGGGTGTTGATCAGTTCGTGGGGGACCGCGGAGGCCCGCCCACCGGTCCGCCGATCGGCTTCCTGAAGCGCCACCACGTCGGCATCGACCTCACACAAGACGTCGAGCACGCGCTGCGGATTGCGCCGCCGGTCCGTGCCGACCGCCTTGCGCATGTTGTAGGAGGCGATGGTGATCGGGCGGGAGGTCACGGCTGGCTAACCCGAGGTGGTCGCAGGGGTTCCCGAGTGGAGAAGCAACGGCAGGGCATCGGCCCCGCTGTGGCGGAGGAGACCCCGCACTGGCAAGCTGTGGCCATACCGGTCGGTCGTGCCGAAAGGGCGGCGAAGGCGACAACCTTGCGCGTCGCCCTGCGTTTAGTCGCCGGGGCCAGTCTGCATCAGCCGAAAAAGAGTAACCGGACAAGGAGACTGCTCATGAACAAGGCTATCCTGGCGGCGCTGATGGTCGTTGCCGCACCGGCCTTTGCGCAAACCACCCCGCCCGCCGGTCCGCCCGACACGGCCGTTCCGCCGCCGCCCGCCGATCCTGGGACGCCGCCGGACACGTCCACGACGATGCCGCCAGCCGATCAGCCAGGCGCCAACCCTCCAGCCACCACTTCGCCTGCAGCCACGACTCCGCCGGCGAAGACCGGCACGACTGAGGCGGCGACGGACAAGGCCGACGCTGCGGCGGCGACTGTATCGGCCGACTGGGCCAAGTATGACGCCAACACCGACGACAAGCTCAGCCGCGCGGAGCTCGATCTCTGGCTGACCGACCTGCAGACGGCGGCCAGCAAGGAGAAGCCAACCAAGGCGTACCTGCGCTCCGCCTTCACCAAGGCCGACGCCAACAAGAACGGCTCGATATCGAAGGAAGAGCTGACCGCGTTTCTCCGCGGCTGATCGACCGGCAGGGGCGGCACGGGCTGCCGCCCCTCACGGGTTAGGCGAAGACCAGAACCACGCGTCCGTCCTCAGACATCCAAGTTCGCCACGCTCAAGGCATTTTCCTGGATGAACTCGCGGCGGGGTTCGACGACTTCTCCCATCAGGCGGGAGAAGATTTCGTCGGCGATGTCGGCCTGGCCGGTTTCCACCCGCAGGAGCGAGCGGTTGGACGGGTCGAGGGTGGTTTCCCACAATTGGTCGGCGTTCATCTCGCCCAGCCCCTTGTAGCGCTGGATGCTGAGGCCCTTGCGGCCGGCGGCGAGCACCGCGTCGAGCAGTTCGCTGGGGCGGGTGATCGCCGTCGGCTTGCCCTTTGTGTCGGCTTCCGCCTGTTCGACCGCTTCCTCACCTTCGCCAGGTCCGACCGTCGGATCCTGGGGTGCGGTCGCCGGCGTGCCCTTCCTCATCGCGCGCAGCGTGGAGGGTTGGGCGTAGACCTCGGCCTGTTCGGCGGCGAGCGTGTGGAGCTTGCGCGCCTCCGCCGAGGCGATGAAGGTCGGCTCGACGATGGTCACGTCGGTCACCCCGCGCCACAGCCGGCGGAGCAGATAGCCGCCCTCGGCCGCAATCTCGCCCGACCAGACCGCTTCCGGGTCGCCAAGGCCCTGCCACGCGGCGACCTTTTCGATCGCCGCCCGACGGCCATCCACGGGCAGGTTCGGGTCGAGGGCGCCGCTCAGCGCCAGTGCCTCGATCAGCGTCGGATCATATTTCTTGGGCGCATAGCGCATCAGTGTCCGGACGCGCCGCGCATGGTCGACCAGCGCGCGCAGGTCCTTGCCCTGGCGGAGGTCGCCGGCGGTTTCCAGCTGGAGCCCGTCCAGCCCGGCGTCGACCAGATATTCGTCCAGGGCGGCATCGTCCTTCAGGTAGACTTCCGACCGGCCGCGGGCGACCTTGTAGAGCGGCGGCTGGGCGATGAAGAGGTGGCCACGCTCGATCAGCTCCGGCATCTGCCGGTAGAAGAAGGTCAGCAGCAAAGTGCGGATGTGGGCGCCGTCCACGTCGGCGTCGGTCATGATGACGATCTTGTGATAGCGCAGCTTGTCGCTGTTGAACTCCTCGCGGCCGATGCCAGTGCCGAGCGCCTGGATGATGGTGCCAATCTCGCGGCTCGACAGCATCCGGTCGAAGCGGGCGCGCTCGACGTTGAGGATCTTGCCGCGCAGCGGAAGGATCGCCTGGAACTTGCGGTCGCGGCCCTGCTTGGCGGAGCCGCCGGCCGAGTCTCCCTCGACCAGGAACAGTTCGGACAGCGCGGGGTCGCGCTCCTGGCAGTCGGCGAGCTTGCCGGGCAGCGAGGCGATGTCCATCACGCCCTTGCGCCGGGTCAGCTCGCGCGCCCGCTTCGCAGCTTCGCGGGCGGCGGCGGCGTCGATGATCTTCTGGATGATGGCGCGGGCGTTGGCGGGATTCTCCTCCAGCCACTCGGTCATCTTGTCGCTCATCAAGGCTTCGAGCGGCTGGCGCACCTCGGAAGAGACGAGCTTGTCCTTGGTCTGGCTGCTGAACTTGGGATCGGGCAGCTTGACCGAGACGATCGCCGTCAGACCCTCGCGCATGTCGTCGCCGGTGAGGCTGACCTTTTCCTTCTTCAGCATGCCCGATTTCTCGGCATAGCCATTGACTGTGCGGGTCAGGGCCGCGCGGAAGGCGGCCATGTGGGTGCCGCCATCGCGTTGCGGGATGTTGTTGGTGAACGGCAGGACGTTCTCGTAATAACTGTCGTTCCACTCCAGCGCGACGTCGATGCCGATGCCGTCGCGCACCGCCGAGATGGCGATCGGTTCGGGGAACAGCGGAGTCTTGGCGCGGTCGAGGTATTTGACGAAAGCGGCGATCCCGCCCTCGTAGAACAGCTCGATCTCCTTGCGCTCCTCGTGGCGCGCATCGGCCAGCACCAGCCGCACGCCCGAGTTGAGGAACGCCAGCTCGCGATAGCGGTGCTCGAGCTTTTCGAAGTCGAACTCGACAATCTTGAACGTGTCGGGTGAGGGCAGGAAGGTGACCCGGGTGCCCTTCTTGCCTTCGGGTGCCGGGCCGGTCTGCTTGAGCGGCGCTTCGGCGTCGCCGTGGCGGAAGCGCATCCAATGCTCCTCCCCGTCGCGCCAGATGGTCAGCTCCAGCCATTCGCTGAGCGCGTTGACCACCGAGACGCCGACGCCGTGCAGGCCGCCGGAGACCTTGTAGGCATTGTCGTCGGACGTGTTCTCGAACTTACCCCCGGCGTGCAGCTGGGTCATGATGACCTCCGCCGCGCTGACGCCTTCCTCGGCATGGATGCCGGTTGGAATGCCGCGGCCGTTATCCTCGACCGTGACCGAGCCGTCGGGATTGAGCTGGATCAGGATGCGGTCGCAATGCCCGGCGAGCGCTTCGTCGATCGCATTGTCGGAAACCTCGAACACCATGTGGTGGAGCCCGGAGCCATCGTCGGTATCGCCGATGTACATGCCGGGCCGCTTGCGTACCGCATCGAGCCCTTTCAGGACCTTGATGCTGTCAGCGCCATATGCGTTCTGGTTGGGATCTTCTGCCATGCGGAGGGTATAGCGAGACCGCCACCGAAGTCACGCGCGACGCGCGCGGCACGCATGACGCGCGCGGCACGCATGACGCGTGCGCGCGTACGCGAGAGGCCCGCCGCGAGTGCGACGAGCCCCTCGATCAACTATGCGGAGAAGCGATTGCCCGGAGCGCGGCCACCGCCGCCACGGTTGCCGCCCGGGCGACCCTGGCCCTGCGGGCGACCCTGCCCCTGTGGGCGGGCGGCACCGGCGCCGGCCGGACGCTGAGCGCCGTTCTGAGGGCGGGAGCCCGGTTGTGCGGGACGGCCGTGGCTGGTCGCAGGCCGGGCGTGGGCATGATCGGCCCGCTGCGGCGCACGCTCGCCGGTGCGGAGCGAGGGATGCGCCGGACGGCGGCGGCCGTCGCCGCGGGGACGCTCCTCCACCTGCGGCATGTCTGCACGCGGATCGCGGACTGGCGGCAGGCCCATGCGCTGCGGATCGCGGGCGTGGCCGCGCGCGCCTGATTCATTGCGGCGATTGCGCTGATTGGGCTGCGGAGCGCGGCGCGGCTCAACCTTGAGCTTCTTCATCGCGGCAGCGGCGGCGATGAAGCCTTCGGGCAGCGGCTGGACGTTCAGCTTCTGCCGGGTCAGCTTCTCGATGTCGCGCAGATACGCCTTTTCGTCATCGGCACAGTAAGCAATCGCGATGCCGTCGGCGCCGGCACGCGCGGTGCGGCCGATGCGGTGGACATATTGCTCCGACACGTTGGGCAGGTCGAAGTTGATGACATGGCTGACGCCCGGGATGTCGATCCCGCGCGCCGCGATGTCGGTCGCCACCAGCACCGGGACTTCGCCCGAGCGGAACGCGGCCAGCGCTTTTTCGCGCTGCGGCTGGCTCTTGTTGCCGTGGATGGCGTTGGCCTTGATCCCGCCCGCCTCAAGGAAGCGGACGACCTTGTCGGCGCCGTGCTTGGTCCGGCTGAACACCAGTGCGCGGTCGATCTTCGTGTTCTGGAAGAACATGGTCAGCAGCGCCGTCTTCTCACCGCCGTTGACGAAGGTGACGTGCTGCTCGACCCGCTCGGCGGTGCTCGACACCGGAGCCACCGACACTTCGGCCGGGTCCGTCAGATACTGGTCGGCCAGCGTCTTGATCGCCTTGGGCATGGTGGCCGAGAAGAACAGTGTCTGGCGCTGCTTGGGAACGATGCTGACGATGCGCTTCAGCGCATGGATGAAGCCGAGGTCGAGCATCTGGTCGGCCTCGTCGAGAACCAGGATCTCCAGCTCGCGCAGGTTGACGGCGCGCTGGTCGACCAGGTCGAGCAGGCGGCCGGGGGTGGCGACAAGCACGTCGAGGCCGCGGGCGACGGCGCGCACGCTCTTCATCGGCGCGGTGCCGCCGAAGATCACGTCGACACTGGTGCGCAGGCCCTTGCCGTAGGCCTGGGCGCTGGCGGCGATCTGCGAGGCCAGCTCGCGCGTCGGGGCGAGCACCAGCATGCGAACCTGCTGCGGCTTGGGAATGCGGTTTGCCGCAGCCAGCCGCTGCAGCGAGGGCAGCATGAAGGCGGCGGTCTTGCCGGTGCCGGTCTGCGCGATTCCCAGAAGGTCGCGCCCGGTCAGGACGGTCGGGATTGCCTGCGCCTGGATCGGCGTGGGCGTGGTGTAGTTTTTCGACGCAAGCGCATCGAGCAGGGGCTTGGACAGCCCGAGAGTTTCAAAAGACATGGTGTTCCAGACAAAACGCGTCCGGACACGACGGATCGCGCCCGGAAGACGGGTGAAAGTGCCCCCGCGTGATGTGGAGAACTTCAAGGGATAACCGAGACACGGGCCGGTCGTTCAGGACCGATCACGCCGCTTGAATATGCGTCTCGCTGCGGTGCGATATAGGGCCATCGGCGGAAATGTCCACCTCGGCTCAGGCAGGGTGCGCGGAACCTGACTCGACGTGGAAGCGGCTCGCCTGGGCGATCCCGTCGAACAGCGCCGCTTCCGTAGCCGTCATCCACACCTGCCCGCGGCCTTCCAGGCGCGCGAACAGGGCGGCACGGCGGGCGGGGTCGAGGTGGGCGGCGACCTCGTCGAGGAGAAGGATCGGCGCGGCGCCGCGGCGCTCGGCAACCAGCTCGGCATGGGCGAGTACGAGGCCGAGCAGCAGCGCCTTCTGCTCGCCGGTGGAGCTGCGCGCGGCCGGTTGCCCCTTCGCCCGGTGAGTGACGGCGAGGTCCTGGCGATGAGGCCCTTCGGTAGCGCGACCAGCCGCCGCATCGCGGCCGCGGCTGGCACGAAGGGCCGCCGCGAGATCGCCTGCGGCCCAGCCTTCAAGGGCAATGCCAGCACGCGCGAAGCTGTCCTCGGGCGCTCCGGCAAGCCGCTGCTCCAACGCTTCCACCGTCCGGGCCCGGGCTCCGGCGACCGCGGCGCCGTGCTCTGCCATCCCGGCTTCCAGCGCCGCCAGCCAGGCCGGATCCGCAGAGTCCGGCTCGGCCAGCAACTTGTTGCGGGCGCGCATGGCCGCCTCGTAGCGCGAGGCGTGGTGCGCATGGCCCGGCTCCAGCGCCAGCACCAGCCGATCGAGGAACCGCCGCCGGTCGCCCGCCGAGCCGCTGAACAGCCGGTCCATCGCCGGGGTGAGCCACAGAATGCTCAGCCATTCGCCAAGCGCGTTGACGGACGCGGGCGCGCCGTTGATCCGCACCTGCCGCCGCTCTGGCGCAGTGGCGAGCGTTCCGGTCCCAATACTGCCGGCGCCGTTCAGGATAGCGTTGAGGCTGAACCCGCCGGGCCCATCGCTGCGCGCCATCTCGCCAAGCGGTGCCCCGCGAAGCCCTCGTCCCGGAGCCAGCAGCGACACGGCTTCCAGCACATTGGTCTTGCCCGCGCCATTTTCGCCGAACAGGCAGACGAAGCCGGTGCCGGGAGCGAGTGTCATCTCGGAATAATTGCGGAAGTCCGTAAGGGTCAGGCGGGCAAGGATCATGGCTGCAAAACACCCGAGCGGACGGCCCGGCAGCGGGTCAACCGACCGATGCGGATCGACCTTCCTTGGCGAGGAATTCCTTCACAGCCTTTTTGACCGTCGCTTTCATCGCGGAGTCCAGCTCGGGATCCGGCTCGTTCGCGACCTCTGCGACCAGCTTGTGGAAGGCCGGAATCGCGCGTTGCAGCTTGGGATAAACCGGCTTCCGGGCGAAGGTGAGCAAAGCGGCTTTGTCGCTGTCGTTGAAGACCGGAAAGATGCGCTGCACCGTCGAGCGGGTGATCGCAGACACGTCGCTGGTCGCCAGCTTGGCCTCCGGATCGTCATTGAGCTTGTTCGCCAAGATCGAAAGATTGACCCCGGAATACATGCCCTCGATCATCTTCACGCCGGTCGGCGATGAGTAAAAGGCGATCAGTGTGTCCAGCTCGTCGGAGGTGAACCGGCCGGCATAAAAGCCGGCGAAGCGGCGCAGCATCCTGGGCGACGACTTGCTCACATGGGCGGAGATCACCGGCCGGGCGGCGCTGAGGATCGCCTCGGCAAGGCCCGGATGCTGGTCGAACACCTTCGCCTCGGCGGTGTCGGCAAGGAGCGCCGTATGGAAGCCGGTGTCGAGCGCGTGGACGACCAGCGCGGCCATCTTGTCTTCAGGATTGAGCAGCCGGGACAAGGCAACCGCCTTGGCCGACACTTCGACCTGGGCGGATTGCGCGGGCTTGGCCGGGGCCCCGTCCGGCGCAGCGGCCAGCAGGAACAACGCGGCGAGCAGCATCAGACCCGCATGGGCATGAGGACGTAAAGCGCGCTCGACTTGTCGTTTTCCCGAAGAAGGGTCGGGGCGGCGGCGTCGGCGAGGTGGACCTCGACGCTGTCCCCTTCGATCTGGCCGAGGATGTCTAGCAGGTAGCGGGCGTTGAAGCCGATCTCGAGCCCGTCGGCGCCATAGTCGGCGGCGAGTTCCTCGGTCGCAGTGCCGCTCTCGGGGCTGGTCACTGACAGGGTCACGCGGTCGCGATCCAGCGCCATCTTGACCGCGCGGGTCTTCTCGCTGGCAATGGTTGCGACGCGGTCGACCCCGGCGGAGAAGCTCTTCGGGTCGAGCTTGAGCAGCTTGTCGTTGGCGGCCGGGATGACCCGGTTGTAGTCGGGGAAGGTGCCGTCGATCAGCTTGCTGGTCAGCACCGCATGGCCGAGCACGAAGCGGACCTTGGTCGGCGACAGCGACACTTCGACCGTTCCCTCGACCTCGTCGAGCAGCTTGCGCAACTCGGCGACACATTTCTTGGGAATGATGACGTCGGGCATGCCGTCGGCGCCATCGGGCTTGTCGACGGTAACGCGCGCCAGTCGGTGGCCATCGGTGGCCGCGGCCTTCAGTTGCTCGTCTGCGACATGAAGGAAGATGCCCATCAGATAGTAGCGGGTTTCTTCCGACGAGATGGCGAAGCGGGTCTTGTCGACGATCTGGCGGAGCGTTGCCGCCGGAAGCTCGAAGCGGGTCGGCAGGTCGCCTTCGGCGATCACCGGGAAATCGTCGCGCGGCAGGGTCGACAGGTTGAACCGGGCACGACCGGCATTGACCTGCATCTTGCCGTCCGCGGCGGCGAGCTCGACCTGGCTGCCTTCGGGCAACTTGCGGACGATATCGAAAAAGGTGTGCGCGGAGACGGTGGTCGCCCCGGGCTGTGCGACGTTGGCGGGAACGCTTTCATCGACCTGCAGGTCGAGGTCGGTCGCCATCAGCCGGATCGAGCCGTCCTCACGCGCCTCGATCAGCACGTTGGACAGGATCGGAATGGTGTTGCGCCGCTCCACCACCGACTGCACGTGGCTCAGGCTCTTGAGGAGGGTTGCCCGTTCAATCGTCGCCTTCATCGCCGCTTGTACCCTTTTGCCCCTGCGCCCGCCGAGGACCGGCCGGGCCGAACGCCGTTATAGCGAGGAGGAGGGAGTGTGCCAGAGGCAACAGGGCGGAAAGCGCGTCAGCCTGACGGAGGCGCGGTTTCGCTACCGCCGGCGGCCGGCATCAGCACCGTGTCGACGCGGTGGATGACCCCGTTGCTGCGCTGCTCGTCGGGCGTGGTGACGACCGCCTTGCCGCCGCGTCCGTCGGTCAGAACAAGTCTGTCACCCTCCCGAGCCGCAGTGATCGTGCCGCCGCTCATCGTCGCCAGCATCGCCTTGCCTTGGCCCGCGTCGACCGCACGGGAAATGTCGGCGGCTAGCATGGTGCCGGGCAGGATATGGTACGTCAGCATGCCGGTCAGCTGCGTCTTGGATTCCGGCTTCATCAGCCCGTCCAGTGCGCCGGCGGGAAGCTTGGCGAACGCCTGGTCGGTGGGGACCAGCACGGTGTACGGCCCGGGGCCTTCCAGCGTCTTGCCAAGGCCGGCGGCCTGGAGCGCGCGGGCGAACTGGCCGTTGCGTTCCCCGTTGATCGCGTCGGCCAGCGTGCCCGCTTGCTGTGGGGCGGCAGCGTTGGCCTGCGCGGCGGCGGCATTGCCGCCATCGCCTTGCTGTCCGCACGCGCCAAGCAGCAGCACGAGCGCCAGCGCCGCGGCGCCCGGAACATGTGTGGTCTTCATCTTGCCTCCCTGCGGGCGGGCCGCCGTCCGGCAGCCCGCCACCTCCTGTTGCGACGAGTTCGTGAGGATCAAACCAGCGCCTCGATCACCGCCTGGATGATCCGGGTCTTGGGATCGACCTGGTAGATGTAGCCGTCATTGTAGCGATACCAGCTGTCGTTGGTGTCGGCATAACGGTCCCGATAGGAGAGCGGCACGTTGTACACGTCGTAGCCGGCGGGAAGCGGGTTGCCGACGCCAAGATCGCCGGCAAGCAAGGCAACAATGCCGTCGATCAAGCCGTTCGAGCGGTTGACCTGGTAGATGGCGCCGTCGCCGTAGCGATACAGCCAGTCGTTGTTGTCGGCATAATAGTCGTTGTACTGCGCCGGCACGTTGTAGAAGTTGTAATCGGTCGGATAGGGCTGGCCGACCGGATAATAACCCTCGTTGTCGTACAGCGGCAGCAGCGCGTCGACCAGATTGTCGTCGCGGTCCACCCGGTACAGGTAGCCGCCGCTGCTGCGATAGTAATAGTCGTCAGTGTCGGGGTACCAGCTGCGGTACATGCTCGGCAGCAAGGCCGAGGACAGCGCCGCGGGCAGGGCGGCGCCGACCAGCTTCTTCGCCTGGCCGGGCGGCAGGCAGCCGTTGCCCTTGGCGGCAAGGCCCGGCGGGCAGCCATTGGTAAGCCCGCGGCCATTCGCCGCATGGCGGAACTGGTCGCCGTCGCGGTCGCGAACGATGCGCACGTCCTCGCGCCGGTCCTGACGAACCGAGCGGATGCGATCGTCGTCCCAATCGCGGGCCTTTGCGACCCGCTGGTCGGAGCGTGCCTTGGCAGGCTTGACCCGGTCCCCGCCGCGGTCATCGGCCCGGTCGGGACCGCGAGCAACCCGCACTTCGCGATCCTTGCTGCGTTGCGGTCCGCGATCGGCGCGGGCCTGACGGCGCTCTGCCTTGGCCGGCTGCCCGCCACCGCGCTCCATCTGCTTGCCGCCACCGCCGCCGCGCTCGGCCTTCATCGCCTTGCCTCCGCCATGGCCACCGCCATGACCGCCGCCCTTGTCGCCCTTCTGCGCGAGCCCGGGCGCGGCGATGGCCAGCGCGGCCGCACCTGCGGCGAGTAGGAATCTGTTCATGGATCTCTCCTTTTCGAACCGCTCCCAACGATCCGGCACCGGGGCCGTTCCGGTGCGGCCCCGCGAAGGCGAGTGCAAGACCCTCTCGTGGACGAGCTCAGGCTTGCTCGTCTTCCACCCAATCGTGGCGCAAGCGGCGCACCGCGAGCAGCATCAGCAAGGCGGCGAGAAGGTAGAACCCGACCACGCTGACGGCCGCATAGCGCAGCGCTTCGTCGCCGAAACGGCCTTTGAAGGCGGTCGACAGGGCACCGATCAGCGTCGGCCCGACTCCGAGGCCGATGAGATTGTTGATCAGGAGGAAGCTGGCCGAAGCGGTCGAGCGCATCGGTTGCGGCACCAAGTGCTGCACGGCTGTAGTAACCGGCCCAAGCCACAGGATGTTGAGCGCGTTGGGGATCAGCAGCAGCGGCCATGCGATCCAAGGATCCGTGGCAAGCAGGCCGAACACGAACATCGGCGCGGTGATCAGCCAGGCGATCGCCGGGAGACGGGCGTACCAGCGCCGGTCCGCCTGCCCCAGCCGGTCCGCCAGCCAGCCGCCGGCAAACACCCCGGCGGTGCCGCCGATGAGGAAAATGGAGGCAAGGAACTGGCCACGCTCGATCAGGCTGAAGCCGAAGCTGCGCTCCAGCACGGTGGGCGTCCAGAGCGCCAGCCCGTAGCCGGCCAGCGAACTGAACGAAGCGGCGAAGGCCATCAGCCAGAAAGTGGGCTTGCGCGCGACGATCGAGAAGGCGCGGGACAAGGGCACGGCTTCCGCTCCGGCGGACGCCCGCGGCCGGTCGCGAACGAACAGCAACATCACAGGGGCAAGCACCAGTCCCGCGACCCCCATGACGAGGAAGGCGGCGCGCCAGTCGACCCACGCGGCGAGGTAGGCCCCGATCAAGGTTCCGCCCGCGAGGCCGAGGGGGATACCGAGCGAGAAGATGGCCAGCGCCCGGGCGCGGCGTTCGGGAGGAAAGTAGTCGGCGATGAGGGCGTAGGCCGGCGCTACCCCGCCGGCCTCCCCGACGCCGACCCCAAGCCGGTAGAGGAACAGTTGGCCGAAGCTGGTCGCGGTCCCGCACAGCGCGGTGAACCCGCTCCACACCGCCAGCGACCCTACGATCACCCGGCTCCGGCTGGTGCGATCGGCCAGCAGGGAGAGCGGCACGCCGAACACTGAGTAGAGCAGGGCGAAGGCGAGGCCGCCGATCGCGCCGAACTCGGCATCGGTCAGCTTCAGATCGGCAATGATCGGTCCGGCAAGGATGCCGAGGATCTGCCGATCCAGGAAGTTGAAGATGTAGGCGACGAGCAGAAAGGCGAGGATGACGTTCGGGTTGCGCGCGGTAGCGGACGCGGGATTGTTCTGCATTCACTCGTCCTCAGCTTGGCGGCCCTGCCCCGTGGCTAGCGGCAATGGCCGAGCGGCGCCAGACCAGCCGGCGCCGCTCCCGCGACCTAGAACTCGACGCCGAAGGAGACGAACAGCTGGCGCGGATTGCCGTAAAAGGCGGTGACCACCCCTTCGCGGCCGAGCGACGGTGCGATCCCGGGCTGGGCGAACACCGGCGAAACCGGACTGGCCGAGCGGATCGGCTGGCCGGTCACCGGGTTGGCCGTCAGGAACTGATAGCCGGAGGTGATGTAGCGCTTGTCCGTCAGGTTCTTGCCGTGCAGCCCGACCCGGAAACGCTCGGCGAAGCTGTAGACGAGGTTGGCGTCGAACAGGGTGTAGCCGGGCTGGTCCAGAAAGGGGCTGGGCGTTTCGAACTGGAAGGTCTTGCTGCGGTAGGAGGCGGTGGCGTTGGCCGACAGCATTCCGCTGCCCAGGGGAGCGGACATGTCGATCGTCCCCGAGGTGGTCCACTTCGGCGTATTCTGGATGCGGCGGAAGTCGGCCACGTCGATCGGCTGCGCCCGCGAGGCTGGGGCCGGATTGCCGTTGGCGTCGAACGCGGCGACGTTGGTGACGAACTCCTTGTACTTGGCGTCCAGGTAGCCGAGCGTGCCGGACAGGTTGAGGCGCGAGTTCGTCCCGGCGAAATCGCGCGCCAGCAGGGCATTGGCCTCGACCTCGATCCCCTTGAACTTGGCCTTGCCGGCGTTGGTGGTCACGCCGACAAAGGTCGGGATGCCGTTGACCACCGCGCCGACCGAGCCGGGGACCTGGACGTCCTTGTAGTCGGCGAGGAAGCCGGCGATCGCGAAGCGCAGGCGGCGGTCGAACAGCGCCGCCTTGTAGCCGAGTTCGTAGCTGGTGACCTTTTCCGGCTCGAACAGGAAATAGTCGAAGATCTCGTCCGCCTCGCGGATGCCGTTGGCGTTGAGGTCGGGAGCTGCGGTGGACAGGCCGCGCGGGTCGAAGCCGCCGCCTTTGAAGCCCTTCGACCAGCTGGCGTAAAGGGTGTTGTCGTCGTTCGGCTGGAACGTCACCGAGGCGCGGGGCGTGAACTCCTTGAAGGTCTCGTCGCCCTCGAAGTCGGAGGTCAGCGGGCCGACCTGGCGCCCGCTCGGGTTGGTGACCGCGTTGAAGACACCGTTGACCGGGGTTCCGCCGAGTTCGGGCAGCGGTCCGCCGCGCAGGTTGCGGCGAATGACCCGCGCCTCGCGCCGGTCGCTGGTGTAGCGGCCGCCGACCGACACCGAGAATTGCGGCGTGATCTCGTAGCTGAAGTCGCCGAACAGCGCCCAGGTCTCTGTCTCGACATTGCCGAAGGTGGAGGCGGTGAACCGCGGCTGGGCGATCAGGGCTCCGGTCGTGCTCAGGATCACGTCGAACGTGTTCTCCGCGCTCGCATCGAGAAAGTAGCCGCCAACCAGGCCGTTGAAGCGCCCGAGATTCAACAGCAGCTGAAGCTCCTGGCTGAACTGCTCGTTCTTGTAGATCGCCGGAACGTCGACGTCCTCCGCGGGCAGCGCGTCGAAGTCGATCGGGGTCGCGCTCTTGTCCTTGCGGTAGCCGGTGATGGAGCGAACGGTCACGCCGTCGGCCAGGCCCACGTCGATATGAGCCGCGATTCCGCCGGCCGTGATCTTCTGTTCGGGCTCGAGAAGGCCGCCGCGGCTGTCGAATTCATCGTCCAGCACCGGCGCGCCGCTAAGCTGCCCGGCGATCAGCCGGTGGCCGCCGCGCGGATTGCTGTCGTCGCGGGTGTAGTCGCCTGACAGGCGGAACAGCAGGTTGTCGGTCGGCTCCCACTCCGCGCTCGCCCGGCCGGCCCAGATATCGCGATTGTAGTTTTCCTTGCCGGTGGTGAGGTTCTTGCCGAACCCGTCGCGGCTGAGACGTGCCACCGCCGCGCCAACGCGCAGGGTGTCCGTCACGGGCGTTGAGGCGCTGAGGATCCCGTCCAGCTGGCCATAGGTGCCGATATTGGCATTGGCGCGCAGGTGGAAATCGCGCGACAGCCGGCGGGTCACATATTTGATCGCGCCGCCAATGGTGTTGCGGCCGTAAAGCGTGCCCTGGGGTCCGCGCAGCACCTCGACCCGTTCCACGTCGTAGATGTCGAGCACCGCCGCCTGCGGACGGTTGAGGTAGACGTCGTCCAGGTAGATGCCGACACCCTGTTCGAATCCGGCAACTGGATCCTGCTGGCCGACGCCGCGGATGAAGGCGGTCAGCGTGGTGTTGGTCCCGCGGGACGGCTCCAGCGTGACGTTGGGAGTCGTGTCGCCGATGTCGGTGATGTCGAGCGAACCCTGCCGTTCAAGCTGCTCGCCGGAATAAGCGGTGACCGCGATCGGAACGTCCTGCAAGGTTTCCTCGCGGCGCCGGGCGGTGACCACGATGTCCGTATCACTGGCAGCGGCTGGTTCGGCCGCGGTCTGGGCGTCCGCAGAGCCCGGCTCCTGCGTCGTGGCCCGAGCAGTGGCGTCCTGAGCCACGGCCGGCATCGCCGCCAGGGCCGCAGCCGCCACCGAGCCGAACAAGGATGTGCGAATAATGGACTGGAAACGCATGCGACTACTCCCCCTCCCGGCCGCAGCCTGATTTCCGGCCCGCCGCGTATGTGACTGCGTAATGAAAGTTGAACCGCCTTTCAACTCGTTGTAAAGAGGAAGAGGGGACAGCGGGGAAAATTAGTGTCAGCCAGGAAGAAGCCAGAGCCGACGGCCGGGCGGAAAAACGCTTCGGCCGGGGCCGGCACAGCCGACGCGGCAAGCTCAGCGAGCGACGGCAAGGCTCCCCGTACCGCCCGCGGCGAGCGGACCCTCCGCAAGATCCTGGACGCCGCCCTGGTGGAGTTCGGCGAGCGCGGTTTTTCAGAAACCTCGATCGTCGGGATCACCCAAAGGGCCCGGGTCGCGCTGGGCACCTTCTACACCTACTTCGACAGCAAGGAGGAGGTGTTCCGGGCGCTGGTCAGCGACATGTCGGCCCAGGTCCGCGACCATGTCGCGCCGGCGCTGGAGGGAGCGGAGGGAACCCTGGACGGCGAACGGCGCGCGCTGGCGGCATTCCTGCACTTCGTTGCCGGGCACAAGCAGGTCTACAGGATCATCGACGAGGCGGAGTTCGTCGATCCCGACGGCTACCGCCGTCACTATGAGCAGACCGCCGAACGGATCACCCAGCGCTTGAGTGCGGGCGCGGAGAAGGGTGAGCTGCGCAAGCCGGACAATGAGCTGGCGCGTGAGGTCGAGGCCTGGGCGGTGATGGGAGCGAACGTCTTCCTGGGGCTGCGCTTCGGCGTGCTGGGCACGGCTGACCCCGCAGCGGTGGCGCAAGCGGCCAACCGGCTGCTCCGCGACGGGCTGGCGAAGCGCTAGTTCCCAAGCTGGGCGGCAAGCCCGGCAAAGGCGTCCACGTCGTCCGCGTCATGGTAAAGGCCGAGGCCGACCCGCAGCACGTCGCCGCGAACATCGGTGACGCAGCCGTGTGTCATCAGTTCGGCCTGCCACCGCTGTGCCTGCGGCGAGCGGAAGGCGAGAAAGCGGGCGTGCGGACCACCGGTGAGCGGGTTCAGCAACTCGGCGCGTCCGAGCGGCGTGTCGGCAATCGCCTCCAGCAGCCGCCGATGAAGCGCCGCCACCTGCTCGCTGATCGTCGTGGTGGTGAGGCCGTGCGATTGCAGCATGCGTCGGACGGCGTTGAACCGGTAGAGGGCCGAGGCGTCGAAGGTCGCACCCATGAACCGCATCGCATCCTTGGCATAGCCGACCATTCCGGGCGCAAGGGTGAGGTCGGCGAATTCCGCGTACCAGCCGGTGATCGGCGGGCGCTGGCCGAAGCCGGGCGGGCAGTGCATCAGGCCCATGCCCTCCCCCGCCATGGCATATTTGTAACCGCCGGCCAGGAAGAACGCCTTTTCTCCGAGTGTCTTCGCAAACGGCCCGTCGATGGCCATGAAGCTGTGATAGCCGTCGATCACGACCCATGGTCCCGTGGGGTCGGCAAGTGCCGCCAGCGGCTCCAGCGCGGTGAAGACGCGTCCGCTGCCGAACAACAGCTGGCTTACGAGGATCAGGTCGTACCGGCCAGTGCTCGCGGCCTGGACGAAGCGCTGCTGAAAGTCGGCGAAGGGCTCGGTCGCGACGACGGCCAGCGCGATGTCGCCGCTTTCGGTCCAGCGGGCGAACTGCCGGCGAGCGCTGTGGAATTCGCCGTCGCTGGTGAGGATGCGCAAGGGCTGGCCCGCGCGGCGGGGGCAAGCGGCGGCGAGGCGGACGAGGAAGTCGTGGGTGTTGCCCGCAAAGACGATTGCGTCCGACCTGCCGGTGCCGAGCTCTTCAGCGACATGACGCTGCGCCTCGGGCCAGACCTCGCCCATGATCCGGTCCCACTTGGCGTCGGCCAGCCGCGCCGCGTCGGTCCAGCATTCGACCTGCCCGTCGAAGCTGGCATCAGGCCACAGGTGGTGGCTGTGGGCCGCCATGTGCAGCCGTCCGGGCGCCGCGCCCAGCGACCGCGAAAACAGCGGCTTGAAGCTCAAAGCGCGGTCCTGAGCGACCAGAGTTCGGGGAAGGCGCGCTTGGTCAGCGTCGATTCGAGATATTTCACCCCGGCCGAACCGCCGGTCCCGGTCTTGCTGCCGATGATCCGCTCAACCGTCAGCACATGCTTGTGCCGCCACCCGGCCAGCGCATCGTCCATGTCGACCAGCTTCTCGGCCAGTTGGTACAGCTCGAACCAGCGGTCGGCATCCTGGTACACGGTCAGCCAGTCCGGGGCTCCTGCGCGTTGCCGCGCGGCGTCGGCGACGTCCCACAGGCTCGGCTCGGCGAGGGCGCGCTTCAATCGCTCGTGACCCTCGCTGCCGCCCTCGTAATAGTCGAGGAAGCGGGGGTCGCGGATGCCGAGGCGGTATTCGAGTTCGCGGAACTGCGCCGACTGGAAGCCGGACGAGGTGCCCAGGACATCGCGGAACTTGCCGTAATCCACCGGCGTCAGAGTCGCGAGCACGTCCCACGACAGGGTCATCACCGACTGGATCCGGCTGACCCGCGACAACGCCTTGTAGGCGGGCGCGAAACTGTCGGCTTCGATCAGCGAGATCGCCAGCGCGACCTCGTGCAGCATCTGCTTGAGCCACAGCTCCTTGGTCTGGTGGATGACGATGAACAGCATCTCGTCATGCAGATCACTGAGCGGCTTCTGCGCCTGCAGAAGCTCGTCGAGATGCAGGTAATCGGCATAGGTCATGCCGGTGGGCGTGGCGGTCATGCCCGTGCGTCTAGAAGAATATCCGGGCCCCGGCGAGTGCCTGGGGCAGCTTACTGCCCCGGCTGCCGCTGCCCGCCGACGCCAGCATTGTTGATCACGCCGATGTTGCCGAAGAATTCGTCGAAGAAGCTCTTCTTGCGCCCGAGAGTCGGCGTTTCCTTGCCGTAGGGGTCGATCGACGCGACCAGTTCCTTGCCGGTGCGGTCCACCGCGGTGACGTTGCCGGCCTGGTCGAAGCGGATGCGCAGCACCGTCTGGTCCGTCACCCGCGGATTGCGGAAGGCGAGCGTGTTGGTCGAGCGCGAAACATAATACCACTCGTTCTCGTCAAACTGGCCGGTGAAGGTCGGACGCCCGAGCGTCTTGGTCACCGAATCCTTGTTGTCGACGCCCGGCTGGACGGCGGCGGCAAGCTCCTTGTCCATGATGTAGCCGCGGTTCTGCTTGAACCCGGCGCACCCGGTGAGGAGCGACCCTGCGAGGACCAGGGCGGTCAGCCCACGGAGACGAACAGACATTGCTTCAACCACTCCCTGCAGGCCGGCCGTCGAGCCTGCCCTTGCGTCACCCTGCCCGCCCCCAATATGCGGACAGCGACAGGGCAGCAAGGGCGCGCGATGCCGCGTGCCAACTGAACGGAGGATGACGATGCGATCGCTGATGCGGCTGTTCCGGTCGGAGCCGAGCATCGCTCGTCCGCTTTACGACGCGGTGGTCGCCCGCGCCCGCCAGCCGCGCTGGTTCCGCGAGGCCGGGGTTCCCGACACGGTGGAGGGCCGCTTCTGCGTTCTTACCACGCTGCTGGCGCTGGTCGACCTGCGGCTGGAAGGCGGAGAGGACGAAGCGCGGCGGTTGTCAGTTGGCCTGTCCGAATGCTTCATCGACGACATGACCGGCGAGCTGCGCCAGATGGGAGTCGGTGACCCGGTCGTCAGCAAGCGGGTCGGCGGTCTGGTCGGCGCGTTGGGCGGTCGTGTGGGAGCGTGGCGCCGGGTGATGAAAGGCGAGGAGAGCTGGGCGGAGGTCGTCGGCCGCAGCGTGTTCCGCGGATCCCTGCCATCCGAACAGGCGGGCGAGACCGTCGAACGCTGGCTGCGCGATTTCTGGGCAGCGCTGCAGTCGCAGCCCGACGAGGCGCTGGCGAGCGGGGTCCTGCCGTGAGCGCGTTCAGCGACCGGCTGTCGCTGGACCGCGTCCGCGATGGGGAGCGATTGGACCTGTCCGCCGACGACGCGGAGCGGGCAGCCATCGCCGCCCGGCTTGGCCTGCCCAGTCTCGAGCGGCTGGAAGCGCATGTCGCACTGGCCCGGGAGGACGGGCAACGGGTGCGCGCCTGCGGGCGGATCAAGGGCGTGCTGGAGCAAAGCTGCGTCGCCACCGGGGAGCCGGTGCCGGCACACGTCGACGAGCCGTTCGAAATCCTGTTCATGCCCGAGCCGAAGACCGAACCCGACGAGGAGATCGAACTCTCCGAAGAGGATTGCGACGTGGTGTTCCATGACGGCGCGTCGATCGACCTGGGCAGCGCGCTGGCGGACACGCTGGCGCTCAGCCTCGATCCTTATCCCCGCTCGCCCCAGGCGGAGGAAGCACTGCGTGACGCAGGAGTGCTGAGCGAGGACCAGGCCGGGCCTTTTGCCGCGTTGGCCAAGCTCAAGGGGCTTGGCGGCGAGCCCTGACCACGATCCGTTGAACGCCCGAGATCCCGCCCCGCGGGACCAGCCAGTCATCAGAACGGGACGTCGTCGTCCAGGTCGCTGTCGAACGCTGCGGGCTGCGGGCGCGACTGCTGGCGCGAGCCGCCGCCGTAGCCGCCTGAGCCGAAGCCCCCGTCGTCCGACTGGCCGCCCCGGCCGCCGCCATAGCCGCCACCACCGCCGCCGCCTTCACCGCGGCCGTCGAGCAGCACCATCGAGCTGTTGAAGTTCCGCAGCACCACGTCGGTAGAATAACGGTCGTTGCCGGACTGATCCTGCCACTTGCGGGTTTCAAGCTGGCCTTCGAGATAGACCTTCGACCCCTTGCGCAGATACTGCTCCGCAACCCGGGCGAGGCCTTCGGAGAAGATCGAGACATTGTGCCACTCGGTCTTTTCCTTGCGCTCCCCGGAGGTGCGGTCCTTCCAGTTCTCGGAGGTCGCAACGCTGAAGCTGACGACCTTGCCGCCATTGCCGAAGGTGCGCGATTCGGGGTCCTTACCCAGGTTCCCGACCAGGATCACCTTGTTCACGCTGCCAGCCATCGCTCAATCTCCTTGCTTGGAGAGCAGCTATAAGCCGAGCGCGGTTGTCGTCCAGTAGGTCAGTCCAGCGAAGACATACGCCAGTGCAAAAAGGTAGCCGACCATGAACAGCGGCCACTTCCACCCATTGGTCTCGCGGCGGGTCACCGCGATCGTCGACACGCACTGCGGGGCGAACACGAACCAGGCCAGGAAGGCGAGCGCAGTCGGAAGCGGCCAGTTGCCGCCGAGCCGCTCCTCCAGGCTCTGAGTCATCTGCGCTTCGTCCGACTGGTCGATCGCGTAAACAGTGGCGATCGCGCTCACCGCCACCTCGCGCGCCGCCATCGCCGGGAGCAGGGCCAGCGCGATGTCGTGATTGAAACCGATCGGCCGAACGACCACCTCGATCCCGCTGGCGATCTTGCCCGCGACCGACACTTCACTCTGCTTCTCGCCGGGCCCGGCCTGCGGGAAGCTGGCCAGCGCCCACAGCACTACCGTGGTCACCAGGATGATCCCCCCAGCACGCTTCAGGAAGATCAGCGCCCGCTGCCACAGGCCGATCAGCACATCCTTGATCGCCGGCAGCTGATACTTGGGAAGCTCCATCATGAAGAAGCTGGACCCGCCGCGGACCACCGTCCGGCGGAGCAGCAAGGCGACGGCGAGCGCGCCGACGATCCCCGCAAGATAGAGGCCGAACATGACCAGCCCCTGCAGGCCGATGCCGCCGCCCACCGTACGGTCAGGGATGAAGGCGGCGATGATCAAGGTATAGACCGGCAGGCGCGCTGAGCAGGTCATCAGCGGAGCGACCAGGATGGTGGTCAGCCGGTCCTTTTCATTGTCGATGGTCCGGGTCGCCATGATTCCCGGCACCGCGCACGCAAAGCTGGACAGGAGCGGGATGAAGGCGCGGCCGGACAGTCCCGCGCGGCTCATCAGCCGGTCCATCAGGAACGCTGCCCGGACCATGTAGCCGGTGCCTTCCAGCAGCAGGATGAACAGGAACAGGATCAGGATCTGCGGCAGGAACACGACCACCGCCCCGACCCCGCCGATCACTCCATCGACCAGCAGCGAGCGCAACGCGCCGTCCGGAAGTGCGCCGGCGACCGCGGTGCCGAGCACTCCCATCCCGCTCTCGATCCAGCCGATCGGCGCTTCGGACCAGGCGAACACGGCCTGGAACATGGTGAACATGACGGCGACGAGGATCAGCAGTCCGGCGATCGGGTGCAGCAGCACACGGTCCAGCCGGTGGGTCCAGCGGCGCACCGGAGTTTCGCTGACGATCGCCGCCTCGGCGACCCGGCGGGCCTGGCGCTGCAATGTGAGGAGGTCGGCCGGAGCGTCCCGGGCCGGCGCGGAAGTGCGTCCCAGCAGCTGCCCCGCCAGAGCGGTGCGCAGCTCCTCGACCCCCTTGCGGCGGACGGCGACCGTTTCGATCACCGGCACGCCCAGTTCGGCGCTGAGCCGCTCGGCGGAAAGCTCGAGGCCGTCCCGCCGGGCCATGTCGATCATGTTGAGCGCGATAACCGCCGGAATGCCGAGGTCCAGCACCTGCAGCGCAAACCGCAGGTGGTTGTCGAGGTTGGAGGCGTCGACGACTACGATCAGACCGTCGGGCCGCCGCTCGCCGGCAAAACGGCCGAGCAGCACGTCACGGGTGACTTCCTCGTCTCGGCTGGACGGGTCCAGACCATATGCGCCAGGCAGGTCCACCAGCTCGACCGGGCGTCCGTCGGGCAACGCGGTGCGGCCGCTTTTGCGTTCCACGGTGACGCCGGGATAGTTTCCGACCTTCTGGCGAGCGCCGGTCAGTGCGTTGAACAGCGCACTCTTGCCGGCATTAGGGTTGCCGACGACCGCGACCAGGGGTGCCGGATTCATGACGTGGGGCCGGTCTCAGGCAGCGGGAACGACCCGGATCGCCCGGGCGTGGGACCGGCGGATCGCAACCGTCATCCGGCCAACTCGCACCGCCAGCGGGTCGCGGCCGAACGGGCCCTGGTGAAGCGGCTCCACCGTTACGCCCTCGTCAAAGCCGAAGTTGCGCAGCCGCGAACCTTCGCCGTCATCCAGCACCGCCCAGTCGATCGACTCGATCCGCGCGCGGTTGCCGACGTTCAGCTGGTCGAGCTGCAGCAGGAATTGATCGGAAGGAACTGCTAGCGTCATTGCTGCGACTGATTATCATTATCTGCTTGGCTTGGCTAGGCCGACTATCGCGGCGGATAGCGCAGCCGGCCGAGGAACCGCGTCAGGCTGGGACGGCGTAGGCTGTCCTGGCTCCACCCCGCCTTCCACTTTTCGAATCGCATCACTTCATCGATGCGCCGGTCGAGAAAGGCCGACGTGTCGTGCCAGCCTTCGCTGTCGTCGTTGAGCCAGGCCAGCAGGGTGGAGCCATAGACCGCAGAAAGGGTCAGGCGCTTGGTGTAATGGTTGAGGTCGGCCGCGGTGTCGCCGGCCAGGCGCCACATGGCGTCGGCGCTGCGCCAGCCGATGCGGGTCGCAAGGCCAAGGTTCTGCGGCATGGCCAGAATCGCGAGGGCACGGCGGACCGCCTCCCGAGCCGGACCCATCGTCTCGATCCGAAACCAGATCATCTGGCGGATCCGTTCGCGGATCTTCATCGCTGCCACGCGTTCGGGAGGAAAGGCCTGCTCCAGGGCTAGGTCAACGCCCCGGACGTAGAGGTCGATCAGGCCCGCGGCGTTCTTGGGCATCGCCAGGTGCGCCTGCGCGCGCTCGATTCCGAGCGTATCGGCCGCGGCATCGACCGCGGTCGCGGTCCAGCCGTCGAACACGGCATTCTCGCCCACCGCCAAGGCCAGGCGGCGGCGGATCAGTTCCAGGGGACTCAGGGGTTCGCTCACGCCGCCTAGGTGGTCGCTGGCGCCGCCGGACGCAAGCGCACCAGCACCAGCGCCAGCGCGATAGAGGCCGCGCCAATCGCGTCGAGGGAAGTCAGCGTCTCGCCATAGGCCAGCCAGCCGATCAGCGCGGAGATGGCCGGCTGCGTCAGCAGGGCTAGGCCGACGATCAGCGGCGGAACGACGCCAAGCGCGTAGACCAACAGTCCCTGGCCGACGACTTGGCTGCTGAGCGCCAGGATCAGCACGGGGGTCCATTGTCCTGGAATGACCTGCTCGCCCATCGCCAGTGCGAACGGCAGCAGGGCGGCGGCGCCGAACAGGCTGGCGAGGATCAGCACGGGGAGCGGCTGGAGCGTTCCGCGCACCCGCTCGATCCCGATCAGGTAGCCGGTGTAGAGCAGGCCGGCGAGCAGGGCGAGCAGGTCGCCGTGGAGGTTTCGAGCCGACAACTCCGCGCTGCCGATCATCAGCAAGGCAACTCCCGTGGCCGCAAGGAGCAATGCGGCCGCCTGCAGCCGGGTCGGCCAGCGCCGCACCAGCCACAGGCCCCATGCAGCGAAGGCGAAGCTGGAGATGTTGCCGAACAGGGTCGCATTGCCAAGCTTCGTAAGTGCGATCCCCGCGTGCCAGGCGGCAAGGTCGGCGGCGAAGAAGACCGCCGCCACGGCGATGGCGATGGCCAGGGCGCGCGCCGGCCAGCGCAGCGGCTGCCCGGCCACCCGGGCGATCACCAGCAGGAAGGGGATCGCCAGCGCCAGTCGCCAGAAGCCGGCGGCCGAGGCGCCCACGTCGCTCAGCCGCACCAGCCATGGCCCGAACGCAAGCGCGGCATTGCCCACCAGCAGGGCCGCGAATGCGAGCGGGTGTGCCCTGGCGGGATGTTCGTCAACCATTCATCGGTCGTTTCGGCCTGCGTCCTTGTTGCCGTGCTGCGCTGCACACAAATGGGGCCGGAAACAAGTTAGGACCATTCCCGCATGACCAGCCTTTTCGACCCGATCACCGTCGGTGCCCTCACCCTCAGGAACCGTATCTGGATGGCGCCGCTCACTCGCGGGCGCGCCACCCGGGAGGGTGTGCCCACCGCGATCATGGCCGACTATTACGCACAGCGCGCTGGCGCGGGGCTGATCATCTCCGAAGCGACGGGCATCAGCCGCGAGGGACTTGGCTGGCCCAATGCGCCGGGCCTGTGGAATGAAGCGCAGGTCGAAGGCTGGAAGCCCGTCACGGACGCCGTGCATCGCGCCGGCGGCCGGATCGTCGCGCAACTGTGGCACATGGGCCGGCTGGTTCACCCGGATCTGGGCGGCGGTCAGCCGGTCAGCGCCTCCGCCACCACCGCCCCGTTCAAAGCCCACACCTACGAGGGCAAGAAGCCCTACGTCGAAGCGCGGGCCGCGACACTGGACGACATCCGTCGGATCACCGGCGATTACGTCCGCGCGGCTCGCCATGCGCTGGCAGCCGGGTTCGACGGGGTCCAGCTTCACGCCGCCAATGGCTATCTTGTCGATCAGTTCCTGCGCGACGGCTCGAACCTGCGCGACGATGCTTATGGCGGACCGGTCGAGAACCGCATCCGCCTGCTGCGGGAAGTGACGGAGGCGCTGATCGCCGAGGTCGGCAAGGACCGCACCCATGCCCGCCTGTCGCCCAACGGCGCGGTGCAGGGAGTGGACGACAGCGATCCCCGCCTCCTGTTCACCGCGGCCGGCGCTGCGCTGGGCGAGCTCGGCATCGCCAGCCTGGAGCTGCGCGAGCCCGGGAGCCAGTCGACCTTCCTCGCCTCCGACGTCGATCCGATCAGCCCGTCGATCCGCAAGGTGTTCGGCGGAGCGCTGGTGCTCAACAGCGACTATCGTCTGGACAGCGCGCGTGATCGGGTGGCGGACGGTCTGGCCGACGCCATCAGCTTCGGCCGGCCGTTCATCGCCAATCCCGACCTGGTCGAGCGGCTTCGGGCAAATGCCGGTCTCAACGAGGCGGATGTCGCGACTTTCTACAGCCCGGGTGCGGAAGGATACGTGGACTATCCCACCCTGCCGGAACAGGCCGCCGCCTGAGCCATTCTTGCCGGCGGAGGACGAATCATGCGCAAGGGTGTGGGCTGGACGGCGGCGGGGATAGGCGGAGGCCTGCTTGGGCTCGGGATCGCGTACCTGCTGCGCGAGAAAGCGACCCCGGAACCGGACTATCGGGTGCTCGCCAGCGAGGGCGAGCTGCAGATCCGTGCCTATCCGGCGGTGACTGTCGCCGAGACGGTGGTCGGCGGCCCGCGCAAGCACGCGCTGAACGAGGGCTACCGCATCCTCGCCGCCTATCTCACCGGTAAATCTCGCGCCGGACCGCGGCTGGAGATGCGGGTTCCGGTTCTGCAGGACTCGGGCGATCCGATGGCAAGCGATCCGCCGCTGTTCGACGATCAACTGGAAGGCAGCTGGCGGGTCCGCTTCGTCTTGCCCGGGGGCGAGCATCCCGATCCGCCCGAAGGTGTCGCCCTGACGCAGATGCCACCGCGGCGAGTGGGCGCGGCCCTGTTCCACGGCACCGCCAATGACGACCGGCTCGTGGCTGCGGAAGACCGGCTGCGCGGCTGGCTGGCCCGTCACGGCGAGAAGTGCCTGACGACCGAGCCGGAATATGCCTTTTACAATTCGCCGATGATCCCGCCGCCGCTACTCCGCAACGAAGTGCTGCTGCCGCTCGCCTGATCTCAGCGGAAGCGGTCCTGCAGCGCGAGCAAGGCGAGAGCCGCGTCGGCCGCTCCGCCTCCCTTGTCGCCTTGGGCGGGATCGGCCCGGACGATCGCCTGCGCTTCATTCTCGACTGTCAGGATGCCGTTGCCGACCGCCAGCCCGTCGATGGTCAGCGCCATGATGCCGCGCGCGCTTTCGCCCGCGACGATTTCGAAATGGTAGGTTTCGCCGCGGATCACCACCCCCAGCGCGACGAAGGCGTCGAACCCGCCCGACTCCGCTGCCAGGCTGATCGCCGCGGGCACCTCCAGGGCGCCGGGGACGGTGACCGTCTCATGGTCATGACCAGCCGCCTCGATCGCCCGCCGCGCGCCGGCCAGCAGCATGTCGTTGAGATGGGCGTAGAAGCGCGCCTCGACAATCAGCACCCGCGCCATCAGGCAGCGTCCGCGATGCGGCGTTCTTCGACGATGGTCAGCCCGTATCCGCCGAGCGCGACCGGAGAATGGCGGGTGTTGGTGAGCAGGATCATGTCGTGGATTCCAAGAGCGGCGAGGATCTGGGCCCCGACGCCGTAACTGCGCAGCATCTCGCCGCCTTCGACCTCCTTGCCGGAGCGGCGGTCGGCGGAGCGGGACAGCGATCCGGGCGAGGCCGCGTGAAGCGCGACGATCACGCCGCTGCCTTCCGCCTCGATCATCCGCATGGCCCCCTGGAGGAGGCCGGAGCGGTCGCCACGCTCGCCGAGCACATCGGCGAACAGGTCGAGGCTGTGCATCCGCACCAGCACTGGCCTGTCGGTGTCGAGCGGCCCCTTCACCAGCGCCAGCTGCTCGGCCCCGCTCGATTTGTCGCGGAACACCTGCGCGTGCCACTGCTCGCCGCTGCTGCTGGTGAAGGCGGTCTCGGCGACCCGAGCGACCATGTGGTCCTTCTTCAGGCGATAGGCGATGAGGTCGCGGATCGTGCCGATCTTGAGGCCGTGGGTGCGGGCGAAGTCGATCAGGTCGTCGAGCCGGGCCATGGTCCCGTCCTCGCGCATGATCTCGCAGATCACGCCCGACGGGTTGAGCCCGGCCAGCCGCGAAACGTCCACCGCCGCCTCGGTATGTCCGGCACGGACCAGCACTCCGCCGGGCCGCGCAACCAGCGGAAAGACATGACCCGGCGAAACCAACGCGTCCGCACCGTTGGCCGAGTCGATCGCGACCGCGACGGTCCGGGCACGGTCGGCCGCGCTGATCCCGGTCGACACGCCTTCCCGCGCCTCGATGCTGACGGTGAAGGCAGTCTCGTGCCGAGTGCCGTTGGTCCGCGACATCAGCGGCAGCTCCAGAGCCTCCACCCGTTCCTGCGTCAGCGCGAGACAGATCAGCCCGCGGCCGTGCCGGGCCATGAAATTGATTGCGTCCGGAGTCGCCATCTGCGCGGGAATGACGAGGTCGCCTTCATTTTCCCGATCGTCATCGTCGACCAGGATGAACATGCGGCCGTTACGCGCTTCGTCGATGATCGCTTCGGCCCCGACCAGCACTTCGGCGGTCCCGCGCAGCAGCAGCTTCTCCAACCGCGTCAACGTGTCGGCCGTCGGGTTCCAGTCGGGCTGGCCAAGTTTGCGCAGGCTGTTGGGATGAAGACCGGCGGCACGGGCCAGGCCGGCACGACTGATCTCGCCGGTGTCGATGATGGCAGTGAGGCGGTCGATAAGAGCGGACGACATTTGCTGTTTGTATCACACTCGAATGTGATGGCAAATGGGCTCGCTATGCAGTGGAGTGTTGACGAGCGCTTAACATGCGGTCGAGGTAGCGGGCCAAGACGTCGATTTCGACATTCAACTGTGCCGCCGGTTTGAGTTGCCCGAGCGTGGTCTGCTGCGCGGTATGGGGAATGATGTTGACCGCAAAGTGCGTGTCCTCCCCTTCGTCGCGCACCTCGTTGACGGTCAGCGACACGCCGTCGAGTGTCACCGAGCCCTTGGGTGCCAAGGCCGCTCCAAGGCGGCGCGGAATTCGCACTCCGACCCGGCTCGAAGCGCCTTCGGGGCAGATGCCGAGCACCTCTCCGACCGCGTCGACGTGGCCGGTGACAATGTGGCCGCCCAATTCATCGCCCAGCCGCAATGCCCGCTCGAGGTTGAGGCGAGCACCTACGGCCCACCGCCCGGCTGCGGTGCGCGACAGGGTTTCGGCGGAAACATCCACCGCGAACCAGTCCTCCCCCTTGTCGACCACCGTCAGGCAGACGCCTGAGCAGGCGATGGAGGCGCCAAGATCAACCCCGGCCATGTCGTAGGCACAGCCGATCGCCAGCCGCAGGTCACCGCGCTGCTCGACGCTGCGAACGGTGCCAATGTCGGTGATGATTCCGGTGAACATGTCCTGCGATGGGGCCTTAGACGGGCTCAGACCCTGCTCGGGGTGAGCGGATTACTCATGTGCGGACGCGCTCGTAGACTTCGAGGCGGTCGATGCCAAGCGAGCGCCCGTCGCGGGGTTCCCAGCGGCCGTGGGCATCCGCGATGGCGTCGAGGCCCAGGTAGCCGACGCTCGACTTGCCCTCGCCGATCAGGATGGGAGCACGGTAGAGAAGGATGCGGTCGACCAGATCGGCGGCGAGGAAGGCAGTGGCGGTCGATGAGCCGCCTTCGACGAGCAGGTCATTGACGTCATGGAGCCGGAACACGTCCTGGGGAGAACGGAGGATCTCCCACCCTTCGACCGGTTCGCCGCGGGTCAGCAGCGCGCGGCGCGGCGACCATTCCTCAAGGCCGGGCAGGCGGACGTCCAGTCGCGGCTGGTCGGCAAGAAAGGTGCCGCGGCCAACCAGGATCATGTCGGCATGGGCGCGTTCCAGGTGCACATGGGCGCGGGCATCCTCGCCGGTGATCCATTTGCTTTCGCCGCTCGGCAACGCAATCTTTCCGTCGATCGACAGCGCCAGCTTGAGCGTGATCCGTGGCCGTCCCAGGCGCATGCGGGTGAGCCAGCCAGTCAGCGACTCGGCGGCACCCTGCTCGCCAGTACCGGCCGTCACCTCCACCCCGGCCGCACGCAGCCGGTCAAGCCCATCACCGGCGGTGCGCTGGTCCGGATCGACCAGCGCTGCGACGACGCGGCTCACCCCTGCTTCGACAATCAGATCGGCGCAGGCGGGGCCGCGATGACTCCGATGGGCGCAGGGCTCGAGCGTGGTGAACAGGGACGCGCCCCGCGCGCGCTGTCCCGCTTGGGCCAGAGCGACTGCCTCCGCATGGGGCCGCCCGCCCCGCTCGGTTGCGCCGGAGCCGACCGGCTGGCCGTCCCGGACAATGATGCAGCCCACGTTGGGATTGGGTGCGGTTCGGCCGCGCGCCGCCTGGCCGAGGGCGATCGCCTCGGCCATCCACGCTGCGTCACTCAATGCCGAGCTGCTTTTGCAGTTTCTGATATTCGGCGCGGCGGGCAGCGCGGGCCTGTTCGCGCAGCGCCTGATCCTTTTTCTGCTGGGCAATGATCTCCGCATCGGTGCGATCGGCGCTCCAGCTTTCGGTGTAGATGATCTGCCGCGGCGGGGCGGTGTTGATGGTCGCATCGACAAGGAAGACGATGATGATGATCGTTGTGATCAGGAACGCCAATGCGCCGGCGATGGCCTGTTCCCGGCTGCGGCGGCTGAGAAAGGCGCGCAAGTCGGCAAGGGCGGCGCGGGGCGAGGCTGTGGGCGGTAACACCGGCATCGCTACAAGATAAGGCGGGGCCCGGCAGACCGCCAGCCCCGCCCCATTCGCTCGTCTATTCCTCGAGTTCGAAGCGCAGGCTGACGACCAGAGTGGAGGCGACCGCGCGTCCGTCTTCGGTGGCGGGCTTGTAACGCCATTGCCGGGTAAGGTGCTGCCGCGCGGCGCCGACGAACTCCGGATCGGCGGCTCCGACCGGATCGACGCTGACCACTCGTCCGCGATCGTCGATGGCGAGCCGAAGCCGGAGCACCGCTTCTTCCTCCAGCCGCCGTTTGGACTCTGGGTAGGGCGGCCGCAGCCGGTCCGCCGGCGTTGCCAGCTGCGCGAGCTTGGTCACCCTGGCCGGGGGCGGCGGCAGCGGGATGGTGGGCGGCGGCGGAGTCGGATCCAGCGATCGGCCGATCACTGGACCGGGCAGTGGCGGGGTGGGCAGCGGCTCGATGGTTGGGCCAGCATTGAGCGGTACCGTGATCCGCACCGGCGGTATGTCGAGCTGCGAGGCGGGCGGTGTCGGGGCAGGCTGGACCTTAGGCTGCTCGGGCGTCGGTGGCGGCGGATCGGCGGGAAGCGGGATGTTGCGAAGCTCGGTACGGACGATTTCCAGCGGCGAACCGACATCCATCTTGGCGGTGATCAGCAGGCCCAAGGCGACGGCATGGGCTCCAACGATGAGGGCAAGAGCGGCGGGATGTGCGTGGCGGCCCTGGCGACGGTGGGTGGCGTAAGCAAGCATCGCAACCTCCTCGATGTGAGGAAATGATGTTACATTATTACATAACCCGGTCAAGCGACTGATTTGCCGAGGTCCGAGGGTCTCTCGATTATCGCATCGAGGCTCGCCGAAGCCGTTCGACGCAGCGCTCCTTGCCGATCCGCCTGACCAGGGGGGCCATCTCCGGTCCCGATGCTTGCCCGGTCAACCCGAGCCGCAGTGGCAGGAACAAGGGCTTGCCCTTGCGGCCGGTCGCCGCCTTCAACTCTCCCGTGAGGGCATGCCAGGGGTCATCGTCCCATGACATGGCGGACGCGGCCTCAGCGGCCCGAGCAAGGAACGCCGAGTCGTCTGGCGCGACTTCCGGCACGGCAATGTCGCCGTCGAGCACCGGCAGCCACTGCTCGATCTCACGAAGGTGCGCGAGATTGCCCCGAAGCATCAGCCAATCGGCTTCGCTGACCGCCGCCGGCAGTCGGTCGGCCAAGGCAGAGTAGGGCAGCTGGTGCAGCAGCCGGCTGTTGAGCAGCTCGACATCGTGGAAATCGAAGTGTGCCGGCGCGCGGCCGAAATGGGCGAAGTCGAAGTCGCGTGCGATTTCCTCGACCGTCGCGACCGCCTCGACCGGCTGCGAGGTTCCAAGGCGCGCCAGCAGGGACAGCAGCGCCATCGGCTCCAGCCCGGCCTCGCGGACCGCATCCACTCCGAGCGAGCCCAAGCGCTTGGACAGCTTGCCTTCCGCCGCCACCAGCAGAGCCTCGTGCGCCAGCGCCGGGGGCTGCGCTCCGAGCGCGGCGAACATCTGCAGCTGGACGGCGCTGTTGGAGACATGGTCCTCGCCGCGGACGATGTGCGTGATCCGAAGATCGATATCATCGATCACGCTGGGCAGCAGGTACAGCCAGCTGCCGTCGGCGCGGCGGATCACCGGGTCGGACAGCAGCCTGGGGTCGAACGCCTGATCGCCGCGAACGAGGTCGGTCCAGCCGATCGGCGAATCGTGGTCCAGCCGGAAGCGCCAATGCGGGGCGCGGCCGTCGACGGGCGGGTTCTCGCCGGCCGGCCGCTCGTAGACCGGCGGCAGCCCGCGCCCGAGCAGTACCTTGCGGCGCAGATCGAGTTCCTGCGGCGTCTCATAGCAGGCGTAGACCCGTCCGGCCGCCCGCAGCCGCTCGAACTCGCGCTCGTACAAGGCAAAGCGATCCGATTGCCGGACCATGCCGTGCGGATGGAGGCCGAGCCACGCCAGGTCATCGCGGATTGCCTGGTCATGCTCGGCGCTCGAACGCTCGCGATCGGTATCGTCGATCCGCAGCAAGAAGATACCGCCGTGCTTCAGGGCGAACAGGAAATTGTGCAGCGCAGTGCGGATGTTGCCAACGTGCAACCGACCGGTCGGCGAGGGCGCGAAGCGGGTAACGACGCTCATGCCCGGTGCGTCCGGAAGGCGTTGGTGATCGGGTAGCGCCGGTCGCGGCCGAAGTTGCGACCCCCAATCTTGACCCCGGGCGGAGCCTGCCGCCGCTTGTATTCGGCGCGAAGCACCAGTTTCTCCATGTCCGCCACAACCTTGAGGTCGACGCCGGTTTCGCCGGCAACCTCCTCGACTGATTTTTCGGCATCAACCAGGCCGACGAGGATCGGATCGAGCTGATCGTAGGGCGGGAGGCTGTCCTCGTCCTTCTGGTCGTGGCGAAGCTCGGCTGACGGCGGCTTGTCGATCACCCGCTGCGGCATGACTGGGCCGGCCGGACCCAGCGCGCCGTCGGGACGAGTGGAGTTGCGCCAGCGCGACAGGGCGAACACGGTCGTCTTGTAGACGTCCTGCAGCACCGAATAGCCGCCGGCCATGTCCCCGTAGAGGGTCGCGTAGCCAACGCTCATCTCGCTCTTGTTGCCTGTGGTCAGCAGCATGTGTCCGAACCGGTTGGACAGGCCCATCAGCGTCACCATCCGCAGCCGCGCCTGGATATTCTCCTCGGCCAGTCCCGCCGTGGTGCCGGCGAACTGCTCCTTCAGCATGCCGTCCAGCGCGTCGACCGCAGGCACAATCGGGATGACGTCATGGCGCATGCCGAGCAGGCGGGCGCATTCGCGAGCGTCTTCCACGCTTTCGCTGCCCGTGTAGACCGATGGCATCATCACGCCCCACACCTTGTCGGGGCCGAGCGCGTCCACCGCCACCGCAGCCGACAAGGCGCTGTCGATCCCGCCCGACAAGCCGAGAATGACCCCGGGAAAGCCGTTGCGCCCGACATAGTCGCGCAGGCCGACGACCATCGCCTGGTAGATGTCCGCCGGATAGGGGTCGAGCCCATGGTCCGCCCGCGTCGTACAGCGCCAGCCGCCCCCGCCACGCTCCCATTCGGTGACCAGGAGGGTTTCGTCCCAATCCGGCATCTGCACCACCAGCTCGCCACCGGGATTGACGATGAAGGACGAGCCGTCGAACGCCAGTTCGTCCTGCCCTCCGACGCGGTTGAGGTAGACAAGCGGAAGACCGGAGGCCGCGACCCGGCCTTCCACCAGCGTCTGCCGCAAATCGTCCTTGTCGAGCTCATAGGGGCTGCCGTTCGCCACCAGCAGCAGGTCCGCGCCCTGGCCCGCGAGGTGCTCGCACACGTCTTCCAACCAGATGTCCTCGCAGATCGGCAGCCCGATCCGCACGCCTTTGTACAGGAAAACGTCGGGCAGCGGCCCGGCCGCGAACACCCGCTTCTCGTCGAACGTGCCGTAATTGGGCAGCTCGCGCTTCAGAGTCACAAACAGCTCGCGGCCGCCTTCCGCGACGATCATCGCATTGTATGGCCGCCCCCCCCGAACCACGATCGAGCCGAAGATCAGCGCCGGCCCATCCTCCGCCGTCGCCGCGACCAGCCGAGCTGCTTCCTCTTCGGTCCGGCGCAGAAACTCGGGCTTGAGCACCAGGTCCTCGGGCGGGTAGCCGGTCAGTTGAAGCTCCGGTACCAGCAGCAGGTCGCAGCCGCGGGCGCGCCTCCGCACCTCCAGCATGGCCGCCGCATTGCCCTGGAGGTCGCCGACCCGCTGGTTCATCTGGGCGAGCGCAATGGTCAGTCGTTCGGTCATGCCCACTCCTTAGCGGCGGGCGCCCTTCCGTCCAACGCCGGCTCTCGCTAGAGGAGCGCCAAGCGAAAAGGGGTGCGCATGAAACTGCTGGCCGGAAACTCCAACCTTCCCCTGGCGAAGGCGATTTCCGATTACCTGGAGATCCCGCTGACCAAGGCGAGCGTACGCCGCTTCGCCGACGAGGAGATCTTCGTCGAGATTCTCGAGAACGTGCGCGGCGAGGACGTCTTCCTGATCCAGTCGACCAGCTACCCTGCCAACGACAATCTGATGGAGCTGCTGATCTGCATCGATGCGCTGCGCCGTGCATCGGCCAAGCGGATCACCGCGGTGCTGCCTTACTTCGGATACGCCCGCCAGGACCGGAAGCCGGGGCCGCGGACCCCGATCTCGGCCAAGCTGGTCGCCAATCTGATCACTGTCGCCGGCGCCAACCGCGTCCTTTCGGTCGACCTCCATGCCGGGCAGATCCAGGGTTTCTTCGATATTCCCACCGACAATCTGTTCGGCGCACCGGTGATGAGCGCCGACATCCAGGCGCGGTTCGGGGGCAAGCCGATCACCGTCGTCTCTCCCGACGTCGGCGGCGTGGTCCGGGCGCGGAGCCTGGCCAAGCGGCTCAACAACGCTCCGCTGGCGATCGTCGACAAGCGGCGCGAGCGGGCCGGCGAGTCCGAAGTGATGAACATCATCGGCGACGTGGCGGGCCGCTGCTGCATCCTGATCGACGACATCGTCGATTCCGCCGGCACCCTGTGCAACGCCGCAGCCGCGCTCCGCCAGCAGGGCGCGGAGGAGGTCGTGGCGTATGTCACCCACGGTGTCCTGTCCGGTGGCGCAGTGGCGCGGGTCGGCGCGTCCGAACTGTCGGAACTGGTCGTCACCGATTCGATCTTTTCGGGGGAAGTTGATCACACCAGCGGCAAGGTCCGAAGGCTGACCATCGCTCCGCTGCTGGCCGAGGCGGTGCGCCGGATCGCCGACGAGAGCAGCGTCTCCAGCCTGTTCGACTAGGCGCGCAGCGGTGTGCAACCTGTACCGCCTGGAGACCCCACCGGACGCCATCCGGCAGATGTTCGGCAGCGCCGGCCTGCCGCTCGACTTTCCGGAAGGCGTTCCCAATCTCGAGCCGCGCGAGGTGCGGATCACCGACCGAGCGCCGATCGTGCGGGTGATCGCCGGCTCCCCGGAGCTGGTCGAGCGGCGCTGGTCGTGGCCGGGACCGGGCGGCAAGCCCGTCTATAATTTCCGCAGCGACGGCCGTGAGTTCCCGCAGGGTCGCTGCCTGGTGCTCGCCGACGGCTTTTACGAATATACCGCGGCGGCCGATCCCAAGGCCAAGCGCAAGAACCGCTGGCTGTTCACGCCGGCGGGCGACGAGCCGTTCGCCATCGCCGGGCTCGTCCGCGACGATCCGGGCGTCGGCGAGGCGTTCACCCTGTTGACCACCGCCCCGGGACCCGACGTGGAGCCTTATCATCATCGGCAGGTGGCGGTTCTCCCGCCGCAGCATTGGCGCGAGTGGCTGGATCATCAATCTCCGGCCGGCGACCTCCTCCGCCCGTGCGCCCCAGGAAGCTTGCGCGTCCAGGCAGCCTGAACCCTCCGCGCGCAGCGGCGTTCTCCTATTCAGCCGGAAGGAGAATCGGTGTGCCGACAGTGCTGATCACCGGGGCCAATCGCGGCCTTGGTCTGGAATTCGTGCGTCAATATGCGGGCGCGGGCTGGGACGTAATCGCCACCGCGCGCCAGACCTCGCCGGACCTCGAGGGGACCGGCGCCCGCGTGCTGCCGCTCGATATGAGCAGTCTCGAGGCGGTCAGCGGCTTCTCGCCGGGTGTCGAGCAGCTCGACCTGCTGATCGCCAACGCCGGGACTTATGGCCCGCGCGAGGCGAGCAGCGCCGCCGAAGGGCAGGAGTGGCTGGACACCTTCGCCGTCAACACGGTCGCCCCTTACCTGCTGGCGCAGGCCGTCCTGCCGCAGGTCCGCGCCGCCGGAGGCAAGCTGGTCGCGATCAGCACCCGAATGGGCTCGCTCGCAGACAACGGCAGCGGCGGCTTCCTCGCGTACCGCTCGTCCAAGACGGCGCTCAACATGGCCTGGACCACGCTCGCGCTGGCCAACCGCGACCTTGCCTGCGCCATGCTCCATCCCGGCTGGGTGCAGACGCGCATGGGCGGGCCCGGCGCGCCGGTGACACCCGAACAGAGCATCACCGGCATGCGGCGGGTCATCGAGGAGTTGACGCCGCAACGCTCGGGTGCGTTCCTCGACTATCAGGGGCAGACAGTCCCCTGGTGAGGGAGCCTAGAGCTTTACCTCGCCCTCCTCGCCGCCGTCCCAATAGTGGATCCGGGCGGCGCGTGCCTTGATCATCGCCAGGTTGGGAGTGTCGATGCCCTGCTCGAACCAGCGGTCGAGGTCCTCGGTCCAATGCTCGGCAAACCGCGCCTTGTCACGGATCACTTCGGCGCGGGCCTCGACCGAGATGAACATGCCGGGCGCGCCCAGCAGGCTACCCTTCCCCTGAAATCCGAGCCCGACCTGCGGGTCACGGCCGATGTCCTGCACCGTGCGCGAATCCGCCCAGGTGAAGAAGTAGCTGTCGCCGTCGAACTCGACCTCGCGGTTGTTGCTCATCGGGCGCGCGGCAATCGCGCCGCCATCGGTGCGGGTCGACAGCATGCAGAAGTCGATGTCGCGCATCGCTTCGCTGATGTCGGGCAAAGTCTTTCCAGCCATTTGCAACACCTTTCGCTGAGGGACGGCAGGCGAGCGAGTACCTCGCCATCCGGTGCCCGGCTCAGTCCTGCTTCAGCACCGCGGGCGCCCCGATCGACCAGCGGTGACCGAACGGATCCTGCACCTGGCCGTAACGGTCGCCCCAGAATTGGTCTTCCAGCGGCATGGTCACGCTGGCGCCCGATTCGACGGCCCGGTTGAACCATGCGTCGGCATCGTCCACCTGCAGGTGGAGGGTCACCCCTTCGGGCGCTCCAGCTTCGCGGCCGGTATATTCAGGAAAGTCGTCGGCAAGCATGAGCGAGTCGCCATTGAGCTTCAGGTGTGAGTGCATCAATCGCTTGCCGTCCTCGGCCGGCATTCGCGTGACTTCCTCGGCGCCGAAGGCCCGCTTGTAGAAGTCGATTGCCTCTGCTGCCCTTCCGCCACGAATCCCGAGATGCGGGGTCACTCCGCGGCTCGGCCCCTGATCCTCGTTGCGCTCCATCTGCGAGTCTCCTTGCCTTGAGACGATCCCACCCTTATAGGCGCGCGCTTTCCAGATTGGTGGAAAAACGAACCGCCCGGCCAGTGAGGGCTGCCGTGGCTGTTCGCGAAACGTCGTCCCGAAAGGGACTACAAGGAGACGAAAATGCCCAAGCTCAAGACCAAGAGCGGCGTGAAGAAGCGCTTCAAGCTCACGGCGACCGGCAAGGTGAAGCACGGCGTCGCCGGCAAGCGTCACCGGCTGATCAGCCACAACGCTAAATATATCCGCCAGAATCGTGGGACCGATGTTCTCGCCGACGCCGATACGGCGCGGGTGAAGCTCTGGGCCCCCTACGGCCTCAAGTAAGGAGCGCTAAGACATGGCACGCATCAAGCGGGGTGTGACCACCCGCGCCAAGCACAAGCGGATCCTGGACCAGGCCAAGGGCTATTACGGCCGCCGCAAGAACACTATTCGCATCGCCCGCCAGGCGGTCGAGAAGGCCGGGCAGTATGCCTACCGCGATCGCAAGGTAAAGAAGCGGAGCTTCCGCGCCCTGTGGATCCAGCGCATCAACGCCGCGGTTCGCGCCGAAGGGCTGACCTACGGCCAGTTCATGCACGCGCTGAAGCTGACCGGCGTCGACCTCGACCGCAAGGTCCTTGCCGACATCGCGATGCATGAAGCCGAAGCGTTCAGCGCGCTGATCGCGCAGGCGAAGAAGGCGCTGCCGAACGAGGGCGACCGCCAGGCGGCCGCGTAAAGCTTCAGCTTTCCACGTGAAACAAGGAAGGGCGCTCCGGGAAACCGGGGCGCCCTTTCCTCATGGGGCGGCGGGGGTTCGCTCCAGGGCCGCCCGGTCCCATCCCGCAGCGTCGGCAGCGGCAACATAGGTCGACTGGAGAAAGCGGGTCAGCATCGCGTCCGGATCGTTGGACCGCCGAACATCATCATAGGCCAGCATATACTCTCCGAGAGCCTCGTCGAACCGGGCTTCGGTCGGCTCGATTGCACGGTCCCGAAAACTGGCCGGCTCCGGATAGGCGTAGCTATAGAAAATCGGCTCGGCCGCCGCGGCTCCGCCCGGCCAGAAGCCGGCGCTCGACACTTCATGGCTATAGGCCTCTCGTGTGATCCGGTCGGGCAGGCCGGGGACACCGCCCGGATGCGGCGGCGCAAGGCGTCCGGAAAATCGGGTCACGGCCAGGTCGAAGCTGCCCCAGAAGAAGTGCACCGGGCTCGCCTTCCCGACGAAGCCGGCGCGAAAGCGCTCGAAGATCGGCTCGATGCAGCACAGGGCAGCCAGCAGGCGCTCGGCAGCATCCGGGCGATAGTCGCGTCGATGGCTGTCCAGCGCAAACGGCACCGGGTCGGCGATCTCGTTCGGCTGTCCATGGAAGGTCGATGGCAGGCCATGCGCGTCCAGCATGGCGATCAAGGCATGGTGCAGCAGGGCAATGGAGCCGGCGTCGAGCGGCAACTGGTCGATCTCTCCGTCGGCCACATGAAGCACGATGGCGTGCCGGGTGAGATCGAGCACCAGCGAAAAGCTCGTCTCGCCCGTTGCGATCGGCTCGATGGTAAGCCCCTCCGGAACCGGATGGAGGGTGACATTCCAGCCGTGGTTGGTCCACACCGAATGCCGGACCCGCAGCTTACCTAGCATCTGGCTGGCAAGGTGGAGCACCGCCCAGGTGTCCGCGTCGGTGGCGGGATTGAGCTCGGGCCAGCGATCCACCCTGCGACCTAAGGCAGTAATGGATAGGCCGGCAGGGTCAGGAACTCCTCGCATTCGTCTGCCAGCACCATCCGCCGGAACAGGCCAGCGGCCTCGCCGATGTGGGGCACGTCGCCAAGCGCAACCAGCTCGGCATCGAACAGCCGCTCGAACAATTCGCGGGTGAAGCGCTGGCCATTGTCGAGCGGTGCCTCATATTTCAGCCATTGCCACAGCTGCGTCCGGCAAATTTCAGCCGTCGCCGCATCCTCCATCAGATTGTACAGCGGCACGGCGCCTTTGCCGCTCAGCCAGGCGGCGATGTACTGAACGCCGACACGGATGTTCTCCCGGGCGCCCTCCTCGGTCCGCGGGCCGGTATGCAGTTCGAGCATCGCGTCACGGCCCGGCACGCGATCCGGCATCCGGTCCAGCTGATTGGGCCCTTCCATCGGCTCGAAGGCCTGCATGGCCACCGGCACCAGCGCCGGATGCGCGACCCAGGTACCATCGTGGCCGTTACCGACCTCGCGCTCCTTGTCCGCGCGGACCTTGTCAAGCGCGGCCTGGTTGGCGGATTCGTCGCCCTTGACCGGGATGAAGGCGGACATGCCGCCCATCGCGAAGGCTCCGCGGCGATGACAGGTGGCGATCAGGCGGAGGGAGTAGGCCGCCAGGAACGCCTTATCCATGGTCATCGCCGCGCGGTCCGGCGTCAGCCTGTCGGGCGAACGGCCGAAACGTTTGATGTAGCTGAAGATATAGTCCCACCGGCCGCAGTTCAGGCCGACGATATTCTCCTGCAGCGCGTAGAGGATCTCGTCCATTTCGAACGCGCCGGGCAAGGTCTCGATCAGCACGGTGGCCTTGATCGTCCCGCGGTCGAGGCGGCAGCGGTTCTCCGCAAAGGCAAAGACCTCGCTCCACAGCTCGGCCTCGAATCGGCTTTCCAGCTTGGGCAGGTAGAAATAGGGCCCGGAGCCGGCGCTCAGCGCGGCCTGTGCATTGTGCCAATAATAGAGGCCGAAGTCGAACAGGCTGCCCGAAATCGGCTCGCCGTTCACGGTCAGGTGGCGTTCGTCCAGATGCCACCCGCGCGGGCGGACGATCAGCACGGCGGGACTGTCGCTCAGGCGATACTGCTTGCCGCTTTCAGGATCGGTAAAATCGAGCCTGCCACGCCAGCGATTGCGCAGGTTGACTTGGCCCTGCACGAGTTCGTCCCAGGCGGGCGCGGTCGCATCCTCGAAATCGGCCATGAACACCCGCGCGCCGCTGTTCAGCGCGTTGATGACCATCTTGGCATTGGTCGGCCCGGTGATCTCGACCCGGCGGTCCTGGAGGTCGGCCGGGATTGGCGCCACCTTCCAGTCGGAGTCGCGGATGTCCCTGGTGTTCTCCGGAAAGTCGGGCAGCTCGCCGGCATCGAACCGCACCTGGCGGTCGATCCGCGCCGCGAGCAGAGAGCGGCGGCGAGCGTCGAATCGTTCGTGCAGTTCGCCGAGAAATTCCAGCGCACCCGGGGTGAGGACTTCTTCCGCTCCGGCGACGCTCGTCGCCGCCGCCGTGACTCCAAGCCGGTCAATCACTGTGCTCACTGGGCACGGACTTCCGGTTCGATGCAGATCGTGTAGCGCTCGGTCGCGTGGCAATGATCGCGGAAGGTGAGCCGCTGCCATTCCATGCGGGCATGCAGCTCATCGGCGAATGGTCCACTTAGCCGTTCGGTGCCCGGCTGAAGCTGCTTGAAGGCACAATCGGAATATTCTCCGCCAACAACCCAATAACGCTGACCCATGGACGTGCTCCCTTTCATTGCGCGGCGGCGAACTGGGCCGCTTCGGTGGATTCGGACAAGGCGACCGTGGATGCCTGGCCAGCCGAAACCGCAGTCGCGACCGCATCAAAATAGCCGGTTCCCACTTCCCGTTGGTGGCGCGTGGCGGTGTAGCCCATCGCCTCGCTGGCGAACTCGGCCTGCTGCAGCTCGGAATAGGCGGCCATGCCGCGGTCGCGGTAACCGGCCGCCAGTTCGAACATGCCATGGTTGAGGCTGTGGAAGCCCGCCAGAGTGACGAACTGGAACTTGTACCCCATCGCCCCGAGCTCGCGCTGGAACTTCGCGATGGTGTCCTTGTCGAGCTTGGCCGCCCAGTTGAAGGAGGGCGAGCAATTGTAGGCCAGCGGCTTGCCCGGATACTCCCTGTGCACCGCTTCGGCGAAGGTCCGCGCGTCGTTCAGGTCCGGGTGCGAGGTTTCCCACCACAGCAGGTCGGCATGCGGCGCAAAGGCCAGCCCCCGGGCGATGCAATGGTCGAGCCCGCTGCCTTCGCACAAACGGAAGAAGCCCTCCGCCGTCCGCTCGCCGGAAATGAACTGGCGGTCGCGTTCGTCGACATCGGAAGTAATCAGCCTGGCGCTTTCCGCGTCGGTGCGGGCGACGAGCACCGTCGGCACGCCGCAGACATCGGCCGCCAGCCGGGCCGCGTCTAGGTTGCGGACCGCCGCCTGGGTCGGGATCAGCACCTTGCCACCAAGGTGACCGCACTTCTTTTCCGACGCCAGCTGGTCCTCGAAATGCACGCCCGCAGCGCCCGCTTCGATATAGGCCTTCATGATTTCGAAGCAGTTCAGCGGACCGCCGAAGCCGGCTTCCGCATCGGCGACGATCGGCACGAACCAGTCGCGCGCGGCGCCGCCTTCGAGATGTTCGATCTGGTCGGCCCGCTGGAGCGTCCGGTTGATCCTGCGGGCAAGCTCGGGCCCGGCGTTGGCCGGGTAGAGCGATTGGTCGGGGTACATCGCGCCCGCGGTGTTGGCGTCGGCGGCAACCTGCCATCCCGACAGGTAGATCGCCTCCAGTCCGGCGCGGACCTGCTGCATCGCCTGGTTGCCGGTGACCGCGCCAAGGGCCCGCACGGGTTCGTCGCGCGCCAGCAGTTCCCACAGCTTCAGCGCCCCGCGCCGGGCCAGCGTATGGTCGATCGCAATCGACCCGCGCAGGCGGAGCACGTCGGCGGCGGAATAAGGCCGCTCGATCCCGTCGAAGCGGCCGGACGGAGACGAAACAACTGACGAGAATTCGGACATGGACTGGCGACTCCGGCGAAAAGCGAAGGAGTGATCAAACGTCAGTTTCCGCCGATCGCCGAGCCGAAAAGGGAACAGCAGACAGATTCAGACTTGTGGTTGTTGTAAATTGTTGACAGCTTCACCGGGTGGCTCAGCGCAAGCTTTTCCTCGGTGCTCGATTGAAGCGGCTTCGCCGGGAGCGTGGCCTGCAGCAGAGCGCAATGGCCGGTGAGCTGGGCATTTCGGCAAGCTATCTCAATCACCTCGAACGCAACCAGCGCCCTGTCACGGCCGGCATCCTGCTCCGCCTGGCCGAAGTGTTCGACATCGACATCAAGGGCTTTGCGAGCGACGGCGGCGATCGGGCGGGGGCCGAGCAGCTCGCCGAGATCTTTTCCGATCCGATGCTCGGTGACCTTGGCGTGGGCCGCTCCGAGCTGGTCGAGCTGGCCGACAACAACCCCTCCGTCGCCGACGGGATCACCCGGCTGTACACCGCGCTTCGCGAGCTTCAGCGCCAGCCCCCGGCTACTGGCGGGTCCGACCCGAGGGTGCTGATCACGCCCGAAACCTGGGTCCGCGACTACATCCAGTCGCAGCGCAATCATTATGCCGAACTGGAGGAGGGCGCCGAAACGCTCGGAGGAGCGCTCGGGGACCCGCTGTCGGTCGCCGAGCCGCTGCGGCGCCGGCTGAAGGAAGCCTATGGGGTGGAGACCAAGGTCGTCCCGCCCGAATCGCTCGACCAGGCAAGCCAAGCCTATGACCCGCAACGGCGGCTGTTGATGCTCTCGTCGCTGCTGCGGCCGGAGAACCGCACCTTCGGCATCGCCTACCAGCTGTCGCTTCTGGAATTCCACCCGATCATCATGCGGATGCTCGACACCGCGCGCCCGCCCGATCCGGGGAGCCGGCGGCTGCTTCACATGAGCTTCGCCAATTATGCGGCCGGGGCGATCATGATGCCCTACGGCAAGTTCCTGCGCGCCGCGGAGCAGCATCGCTATGCGCTCGACCGGCTGTGCGCTGACTTCGGGGCTAACGTCGAGCAGGTAGCGCATCGCTTCACCACGCTCGGCCGGCCTGGCGCCAGCGGAGTGCCGTTCTTCATGCTTCGGGTCGACCCCGCCGGGAACATCTCCAAGCGCTATGCGGGCGAAAGCTTTCCGTTCAGCCACTTCGGCGGCACCTGCCCGCGCTGGCACCTCCACGCGGCGTTCCAGACCCCCGGGCAGACCATCCGCCAGCTGATCGAGACCCCGGACGGCCAGCGCTTCTTCACCATCAGCCGGACGATCGAGCGGCCGATCCGCCCCGATCTGCGCGACGACAGCCTGCTCGCGATCGGTCTCGGCTGCGACGTTCGCCACGCCCCCCGGATCGCCTATTCGGACGGGCTGGACCTGCTCAACACCCCCGCAACGCCGGTCGGACCCGCCTGCGCCATATGCCCGCGGATGCAATGCCCGTACCGCGCCACCCCGCCGGCCGGACGGGCGCTGGCGGTGCACGAGAATACCAAGACGATCTCGCCCTACCCGTTCATGGCCAACTGACCCCCTCGCCCGTATGCGGCGGGGATGACGAACTGGGGAGCGGACGCTACAGCCCCGCGCCATGAGCGATCTGCAGCAGACCCTCGACCGCATCGCCGGCGCGCCCGACCTCCACAGCCTCGACGCCGTGCGCGTGGAAGCGCTCGGCAAGAGCGGCTGGGTCACGGCACTCCTCAAGACCCTTGGCGGCATGACGCCGGACGAGCGGCAGCAGCGCGGTCCCGAGATCCAGGGCATCCGGAACGCGGTCAGCGATGCGATCGCCGCTCGCAAGGAGCAGTTGGAGGCCCAAGAGCTCGACCGCCGGCTCGCCACCGAGCGCCTCGACCTCTCCCTGCCCGCCCCCACGCGGCCTGCCGGCACCATCCATCCGGTCAGCCAGGTCATGGACGAGCTGGCCGAAATCTTCGCTGACCTGGGCTTTGCCGTCGCGGAGGGGCCTGAGATCGAGGACGACTGGCATAACTTCACCGCGCTCAACATGCCCGAGAGCCACCCAGCACGGGCGATGCACGACACCTTCTACTGCGAGCCTCTCGACGGTGAGCCGGCGCGGGTCCTGCGCACCCACACTTCGCCCGTGCAGATCCGGGCGATGATGAAGCATGGCGCGCCCCTGCGGGTCATCGCTCCGGGCCGGGTCTACCGGTCGGACAGCGACGCCACCCACACCCCGATGTTCCACCAGGTCGAAGGCCTCGTCATCGACAAGGCGATCCACATGGGCCACCTCAAGTGGACGTTGGAGACCTTCCTCAAGGCCTTCTTCGAGCGCGACGACGTCGCCATCCGCATGCGCCCGAGCTACTTCCCCTTCACCGAGCCTTCGGCCGAGGTCGATGTCGGCTGGTCGATGGAAAAAGGTCGCCGGGTGGTCGGCGGACAGGAAGGCTGGATGGAGGTGCTGGGCAGCGGCATGGTCCATCCCAGCGTACTCGCCGCCGCCGGGCTCGATCCCGACGAATGGCAGGGTTTCGCATTCGGCACGGGCATCGACCGCCTCGCGATGCTCAAATACGGCATGAACGACCTCCGCCAATTCTTCGATGGCGATATTCGCTGGCTTAAGCATTACGGCTTTTCGGCGCTGGCCGTGCCTACCCTCTCGGCGGGAGTGGGCGCATGAAGTTCACCCTTTCCTGGCTCAAGGACCACCTCGAGACCAACGCCTCGCCGGCCGAGATCGCGGACCGGCTGACCGCAATTGGGCTGGAGGTCGAGAGCGTCACCAATCCGGCCGAGAAGCTGGCGCCCTTCCGGGTGGCCGAGGTTCTCACCGCGGAGAAGCACCCCAAGGCCGACAAGCTCCAGGTGCTAAGCGTCGATGCCGGAGACGGTCCGCTCCAGGTGGTCTGCGGGGCGCCCAATGCGCGGACCGGAATGAAGGGCGTATTCGGCCCGCCGGGCGCCTACGTGCCAGGCATCGACATGACCCTGAAGGTGGCGGCGATCCGTGGGGTCGAGTCCAATGGCATGATGTGTTCCGTCCGGGAGCTTCAGCTCGGCGACGAGCATGAGGGCATCATCGAGCTTCCTGCAGATGCGCCGGTCGGTCAGAGCTTCGCCGACTATGCCGGGCTCGACGATCCGGTATTCGACATTGCCACCACGCCCAACCGCCCCGACTGCCTTGGCGTCGACGGCATCGCTCGTGACCTTGCCGCGGCGGGGCTCGGTCAGTTCAAGGTTTCGGCCCGAACCCGCGGGCTGGTCGAAGGCGGCTTCGAACCGGAACCCCGAGTGGTGGTCGAGCCCGATTCCGGCTGCTGGGTGTTCTGGCGGCGGGTCATTCGCGGCGTGCGGAACGGGCCGAGCCCGAAGTGGCTGCAACAGCGGCTGACCGAGGTCGGCCTCCGTCCGATCTCGGCGCTGGTGGATGTCACCAACTTCTTCTCCATCGATCAAGCGCGCCCGCTGCACGTCTATGACGTCAGCAAGGTGCAGGGGCGGATCACGGCCCGCCGCGGTCGCGAGGGCGATCGCTTCCTGGCGCTGAACGGCAAGGACTATGCGCCGACACCCGCGGATTGCGTCATTGCCGACGAGGGCGGCGCGATCGGTCTCGGCGGAGTGATCGGCGGCGATCGGACCGGAGTCGACGAGACCACCACCGACGTCCTGCTCGAATGCGCCTGGTTCGATCCGGAGGTGATCGGCGCCACCGGGCGGCGGCACAACGTCAGCACCGATGCCCGCTCCCGCTTCGAGCGAGGGATCGATCCGGAGAAGCTGTCGACCGCGATCGAGAGCGCAACCCAGATGATCCTCGACCTGTGCGGCGGGGAAGCGTCGGAGCCGCGGCTCAGCGGCGACTTCCCGGCCGACGGTTACCCGAACCGCACCCACTGGCTGGTGCACCGGCCCGTGCGGGTGCGAGAGCTTGGCGGGGTTGCCCTGGACGCAAAGGAGCAGCTCGCCATCCTCGGCAGGCTCGGCTTCTTCGCGATGGACGTCGAGGACCCCGATTCCTTCCTCAACGAAGGGGAGCGCCTCGCCGCCCGTGCCGCGCTGCAGGCCGCAGGTCCGGGCGCATGGGTGGTGCGGGTTCCGACCTGGCGCCCGGATATCGACGGCCAGGCGGATCTGGTCGAAGAGATCGTGCGAATCCATGGCCTCGACGGGGTCCCGGCGACACCGTTGCCCCGCGAGGAAGGCGTGGCCAAGCCGGTCGCCACCCCCGCGCAGCGACTGGAGCGGCGCATCCGCCGGGCGGCTGCCGCGCGGGGACTGGACGAGGCCGTCACCTGGAGCTTCATCGGCGAAGCGGACGCGGCGGCGTTCGGCGGCGCCCCGTGGGTCCTCGCCAACCCGATCAGCGAGGAGATGAAGGTGATGCGTCCTTCCCTCCTCCCCGGCCTGATTGGCGCGGCACGGCGGAACATCGATCGCGGGGCCGCATCGGTGCGCCTGTTCGAAGTTGGCCGGCGCTATCTTGCGGACGGCGAGCGGCCGACCCTCACCGTCCTGCTCGCAGGCGAGCGGGAGCCGCGCGGGTGGCGCACGGGCAAGGCGACGCCCTTCGACGCCTTCGACATCAAGGGCGAAGTCATCGGGCTGCTTGAAGCCGCGGGCGCTCCGGTCGCCAACCTGCAGCTTTATCCCGATGCAGGCGACACCTGGCACCCCGGCCGCTCGGCGAAGCTTGGCCTCGGGCCAAAGACCATTGTCGCCACGTTCGGCGAGCTGCATCCGCGCCTGGCCAAGCTGCTCGACGCCCCGGTCGGGGCAGTAGCAGCCGAGATCTTCCTCGATGCCATTCCCCAGCCGCGGGACAAGGGCCGCGCGCGCCCGGCCTTCGCCCCGCCAGCCCTCCAGCCGATCCATCGCGACTTCGCGTTTGTCGTGCCAGACGACTTGTCGGCCGACGGCCTGGTCCGCGCCATCCGCGGCGTCGACCGGGCGCTGATTACCGATGCGCGGGTGTTCGATCGCTATCAGCCGGACGGCGGTGAGCTCAGCCTGGCAGTCGATGTGACGATTCAGCCGAGCGACAAGACGCTGACCGATGCCGAGATTGGAACGGTGTCGGACCGGATCATCGCTGCGGCGGCGAAGCTTGGGGCCCGGCTGCGGAGCTGACCTCCAGCGCGTTGATCGCGGCGTGGACCCGCCGTTCCACCTCGTCGCGCTTCAAGCCCGGCGGAATGGTCTCCCCGAGCAGCAGATGGATCACGCCGGGCTGCTTGACCAGCGAGCGCGGCCAGATGCGCCCGCTGTCGAGTGCGACGGGGACCACCGGCAGGCCGAGCGCCCGATACAGGCCGGCGAAGCCCGGTTTGAGCGGCGGCTGCTCCCCGGGCGGAACGCGGGTGCCTTCGGGAAAGATCACCACCGGCCGCCCCTTGGCGATTGCCTCCTTGGCCTGCACCATCATCTCGCGCAGCGCGCTTGCACCCGCCTCCCGGTCGACACCGATGACGCCGTAAAGGACGGCGACCGGTCCGAACAGCGGGATCACCGTAAGCTCTCGCTTCATCACCACGACCGGCGTGTCGGCGAGCTGCAGCGCCTCGATCGTTTCGACCATGGCCTGGTGCTTGAGCGCGATCAGGTGGGGGCCCGGCGGAATGCTGCCCTGCATCTCGAAGCGGATACCCAGCACATGGCGGACCAGCACGTGATGAAACGCCGCCCAACCATGAACGACCGCCTGCACCGGCCGCGAACCGAACGGGCTGACGGCCAGAGTCGCCAGCACATAGAGCAGGGTGCCTGGGTAGAAGAGCAGGGTGAACAGGAGGGAACGGAGGACGGCCATCACAGCTCCAGGATCGCGGCGATCCGCCTCAGCAGATACTTGTTGTACTCGCCGAACAGGGTCACGAACCGGGGCCGGGTCGGCACCGCGTCTTCGACGATCCGGTAGCTCGAACCGAGCGCCGTATGGAACTCAAAAGCGGCACGGCGCATGTGCCAGTCGTTGGTGATCAGCCGAAGCGAGCGGTAACCCCGCGGCTGAAGCCAACGCTTCGCCTCCTCGGCATTGGAACGTGTATCGACCGATTCCGAGCCTAGGTCGACGCAGCAGCGCAGGGTCGCGACCGCCGGCCGTCCAAGCCGCCGCTCCAGATCCCGCCGGGTGACGCTGGGATCTGCGCCGGCAATCAGCATCCGGCGGGCCTGCTTGTCGCGCATGACCTCGATGCCACGTTCGATCCGGCCGGGACCGCCGGTCAGCACCACGACGGCGTCGGTGCGGTCGGCGCCCGCCGGCGAGGACAGGGTGACGCCGAACAGGGCAAAGCCGAGCGCGTAGAGCATCAGCAGGATGGCAGCGGCGCGGAGTATCATAGAGCGGCGCGGAGTGCCCCAAGAACTGCTCGTCGGGCAATGGCTGTCGCCAGGATTGCTCCAGCCACGGGCAGCAGCGCCAGCAGCAGCATGTCGCGCGGCCGGAGCAGAGTGCCGCCGGCGAAGTCGCCCATCAGCCCTGCCGCGGTTCCGAGCACCAGCAGCAGCACGAGACCGGCGAGAATGCCGCCCCCAAGTCCACCCGCCAGCGCATCCAGGGCGATCCGCCGCTGGAACAGCCGCGACACCTGGTCGTCGGTCGCGCCGATGCCATGGAGCACCTCGATCGTTCCGCGATTGGCGTCGAGCGCACTGCGCGCGGCCAGTACCACGGCGGCGGAGGTCGCCATCCCCATCAGGACGACCAAGGCGAGCGCGAGCCATTGCAGCGCCTGCAGTGATCGGGCGAGCGGAGCCAGTTGCTCGCGGTAAGCGGTGAAGCTGGCTTCCGGCACCTGTTGGCGCAGGCGCCTGCAGACAAGTCCCGCGTCCGCGCCCGGCGCCAGATCCACGTCGATCAGAACGGGGATCGGCAGATCGGCCTGAGCCGCATCCTTGCCTAGCCAGCTTTCCAGCAGGGCGCGGACCGTTGCTTCGGCAACGGGACGGACCGAGCGGATCGCCGGATCGCTCCGCAAGACGGCGGTCGCACGCGGACCGAAGCTGGCGCCGCCGGGAATCTGCACGGAATAACGGTTGTCCGCCCCGGCGCCGACGCGCGCCGCCGCGTTGGCGATGGCAAGGCCGGCAGCGGCAACCACCAGGGTCACGAACATCATGATCGCGATCACCCACGGCATCGGGCGCCCGCGCGTCTCGGGCAGCAGGCGGCGCTCGGACGGTGCAGGGAACAGCCAGCCGATCATCCGTGGGCTGCCACGGGCTGGGGGGGGTTGCGCAGGGTTCCCGTTGGGTCGACCACCCGCCCGCCTTCCAGCCGAATCATCTGCGCCCCCTTGGTCGCGGCAATCAGCGACAGGTCGTGGGTCGCCACCACGACCGTGGTGCCGAGGCGGTTGAGAGCCTCGAACAGGTGGAGCAGACGCGCCGCCATCTCCGCATCGACGTTGCCGGTCGGCTCGTCGGCGACCAGCAGTTCCGGTTGCGCGATCACGGCCCGGGCGATCGCGACCCTTTGCTGCTCGCCGCCCGACAGGGTTGCGGGCCGGGCGCTGGCGCGGTCGGCCAGTCCGACCCAGGCCAGCATTTCGCGCACCGGACCCTCGACTTCGCCCTCGGTCCGGCCGGCGATCCGCAGCGGCAGCGCGACATTGTCGAAGGCCGACAAGTGCCGGATCAGGCGAAAGTCCTGGAAAACCACGCCGATCCGCCGCCGAAATGCCGGCATGACGTCACGCGGCGCCTCCGACAGCTCCTCGCCGAAGATTCGAACCCGGCCGCGCGTCGGCCGCTGAGCGAGGTAGAGCAGCTTGAGCAACGAGGTCTTGCCGGCTCCCGAAGGGCCGGTCAGAAAGTAGAAGCCTCCGCGACGCAGCCGGAAATCCAGGTCGCGGAGCACCTCCGCGCCTGTCCCGTAACGTAGCCCGACGCTATCGAATTCGACGATGGCCGTCAGTGTCCTTCCCCACCCTCACGCCGATCGACTCTGGCATGCGGGCTGCGCCTTGCCAATGGTGCCGCCATGGGGTTTACCAAGCGCGGTTACGCGCGATTACCCGAAAGGCCTTCGATGATCCTTACCTGTCCAGCCTGCGGGACCCGTTACGTCGTGAAGGACGGTGCCATTCCCGACGGCGGCCGGCAGGTGCGCTGCGCGTCGTGCAAGCATAGCTGGCACCAGGATCCCGATGGCGGTGGCGGTCAGCCTCGCGACACGCTTGAGGAGATGCCAGCCCCTGCGCCTGGAACACACCCTGCCGGCGAGGTGGAGGGCAAGCCGCCGGAGAGCGCGCTTGCCGACCATGCCCATCCCGATCTGAGTGCCGAAGTGGACTATGCCGACGACCCGGACTCACATCCGCTGCCCGAACCCCGGCTGGACACTCCCGCAGCCTCGACGACCGTCGGCATCGAGCACTCTCGTGAGGAGCTTCCGGCGGAAGCCTCGCCGGTTGGACAGGCCGAGGAGTATCGCGCCCAGCCGGCGAACGGCGGCAACTGGAGCCATTCCGAGGAAGATTACAGCCCGTTCGCCAGCCGCGACATCGATGAGGAGCCGCGGGGGCGCGGGCCGCTCTACCTGTTGCTGGCGCTGGCAGTGATCGCGGCGGCGGCCGCTGCGATCTGGTTCCTGGCCCCGCCCGAATGGAAGCAAAAGCTGGGTATCGCCACCGCATCGACCGAAACGCCGCTGCTGCTCCAGGTCGAGCAGCATAGCCGCCAGCAGCTCGCCAGCGGCAACCAGCTGCTGGAGGTCAGCGGCCGGGTGATCAATCCGACCGATCAGGCGCAGCGGGTTCCACCGCTTCAGGCTCAGCTTCGCTCGCTGGAGCAGAAGGTGGTGTACAAGTGGACCATCCCGCCCCCCGCACAGACGCTGGCGCCGGGCGGAAGCGCGACCTTCAACAGCGCCGAGCTCAATATCCCGCCCGCCGCGGCTTGCCTGGACGTCTCGTTCGACCGGCCGGCGAAGGCTAGCGAGCAGGGCCCATGCCGGCCGACGCCTGCCGAGCCTGCCGCAGCCGGCTAACTAGCCCCTACTGGAATTCGACCAACGGAATGACGCGCTCGGCCTCGCCGGGATCGGCCACCCGCGCCCGGCCGCGAGTATGCGGCTCTCGAGTGCGCCCGCCCTCCACGCTTGCAGCCTGAAGAATACGGATCGTTGCCTGCGCGGTCGATCGCGACTGTGCCCGCGGCGTTGCCGGCGGCTGAATGGTCGCAGCGAGGAGCGTCAGAAGCAACATCCCGCCGACTGTAACCCTTATTGGCCCGAAGGGTTAATAGCTTGTTTAGGATTGCTCCATTTCGGAACAGCTCGCGGCCATTGCGCGCCTTGGAACGCGCTGCTAGAGGCACGCGCCTTGCCAGCGACGACCTGATCCGGGCCGTCGATCTACGAGTGCGGTCGTGGCGGAATTGGTAGACGCGCAGCGTTGAGGTCGCTGTGGCCGAAAGGCCGTGGAAGTTCGAGTCTTCTCGACCGCACCAATATGAAAGGTGAAGCAGGGCTTCATCGGGCCGGGGGCACGGGTGCATTCACGCTCGCGGCGGCTCTTCGGCGGCGAATTGCAGCCGCTCCTCCGCGTCGAAGATCTCGCTCGCCTCCGGGTACATACCCGTCAGCAGCCGCTCACCGCAGCGTATCAGCACTTCCTCGACGCGCCCGGCCAGTGCGCCAGCCTCGTCGTTAGAGGACCCCCACCAGCGGCGGATCGCGCGCTGTTCGCTAGCAACTTCCCGAGCGACGGCCTCTTGCCAATGGGTCGGATGCTCGCCTTCCTCCCATTCCCCGCGGCCGCGGCCGAAATGGGCGACCGCGAGGTAACGCAGCAGCGCCGACCGGACGAGGCCGGTGACGAATTCGTCCGACCAGCGGACGCTGTTCACCTCCTCGCCCTTGGCCATGTTGTATCCGCGGGCCGCACTCTTCGCGCCGAATGCCCCCAGAACGGACCCAACCAGCATTCCTGCGCCCAGCGTCATCCCGCCGGCGGCAAGGTCCGCCGCCAATCCCCCAGCGGCGCCCGAAATGAGCCCGCCGAGCACCGTCGCCACCCCTTCGCGAGCCGTGGCGGACTCGGAATAGTCATGGCGCATCCGCTTCAGCACCTCGCGCGCCGCGCGGCCGCTCAGTCCGTGGAGCGCGATCAAACGCTCGGTGGACGTGCGGATCGCGGCGTCCAGCCGCTCGGCCAATTGTCCCATGGCCCGCTTGGCCTGGAGCGAGCTGTCCCCCCCACCCGGGTTGAGGATCGCACCACGGATGCGATCTCCGATCTGCCGGTCGGGCACTTCCTCGCGGTCGGTGATGGCCGAAGCAATCTGCTCCGCCAGGATCCGCATCGCCGCATGGAATCGCTCCAGGTTGCGATCCGCCCAGGCACGGTTGAGCCGATGCATTGCATCCTGCTTGTCACCCGGCAGCAGCGGCGCCACCCGGCGGAGCAGTTCGCCTTCCTGAACCCAGCAGCGGGCGAACGCATCAAGCGTCAGCACGCCCCGCACGAGCGGATATTGCTTGAGGTGGCTGCTCCAGCGCCCCTCTTCCGCGGCGTTGCCTGCATCGGGCGGGCCGGTCTGGTTCAGCAGCAGCAGGATCGGCTTGCCAACCCAGGCGAGCACTTCCATTTCGAGCGGCACGTAGGCGGCGCCCGCCGGATCCTCGCTGGCGTTGACGAGATAAAGCACAACATCCGCTTCGTCCCGGGCGTTGCGGACGGCCTGCTGGCTGGACCACAACGGGCGATCGCGGAAGCGGTCCCAGACCTGGGTCAGGAGCCAGCCGATCGGATTGCCGGTCAGCCGCAACCGGCCCACCAGCCGGGCGGTGTCGCCGAACCCAGGCGTGTCCCACAGCATCAGGCTGTCGGCACCGTCCTGAAGCATCAGGTAGCCGGTCGCGACCTCCGTCACATGGGCCGCGTCTCGGACTTCGCCCACATCCTGCCCGAGCAGCGTGCGCACCAGCGTGGTCTTGCCAGCGTTGGTATGGCTGACCAGGCTGAGATTGACCGTGCGGGGGTGGGCCTCTCCGGTCATGCCGGCACCGGCGAGCGATGGAGCGCGCGCTCCAGCAGCCGGGCGCCGACTTCCTCTTCGCCAGGCTCCAGGCTGACGAGGACGGGTTCGGCAGCCGTGGGGGCCAGGACCGCCTTCCAGGCGTGTAGCCGCTCGCCGAGCCGTCGCTCGGCCGATGGCTGGCCGCGGAGACGCTGGCGGTATGCGCTGTCGTCGATCAGCATCGTCACTCGTCCACCCGCGCCAACCGTGCGCATCACCCCGGTCGCGAACGCGCCGTGGTTTTCGGCCTCCGGCGTCGAAGACAGGCCGAACAGCAGGATCAGATGGTCGGCGTCGCGGAGTTCCTGGCCGTGCCGCTGCAGCCACTCGTCCTCTGATCCGTACGGCACCGGCTCATCAATCTCGACCTTGGTGCGCTCGCCCAGCGCCTGGCCGAGCAGCCGCTTGAGACGATCACGCGCGTCGCTGGTTGGCTCGGTGGCATAAGGAATCACCCGCGCCCGCCCGGATTGGCCGAGTGCGTTACGAAGCAGGGTGCGGACATAAAAATCCTCGGTCCCTGGAACTGCCATGCGGCGCTTCAGCATCGCCGCCCGGGCGGCTCCGACGAGCGCCAGCACCACTCGCGGAACGATCACGACCAGCAGCGCCGTGACCGCCCACAGGATCAGCCAGGGCCCCGCATTTTCGGCCCCGCCGCGCAACTCGGCCAGCCGCGCAGCCGAGGGAAGGGCGATGCCGGTCAGCAGGCTGGCCGGTCCGAGGATGACGTCAAGAAGCCACTCGACCTCCTGCTCTGCTCCGGCCCAGGTTCCCGCCCAGCCAGCGGTGTAGTCGGCCGTGTAGCGCGCCCGGAACAGCATTCCGGCAAGCAGCCCGATGGCGAACAAGGCTGCACCCAGGTGCAGGGTCCGGCTGGCCCGAGCCCGGGTCAGCGGCGCCGCGGCGAGCGACCAGTCGCGGGCGAAGCGGGTCACGCCGCGCTCCAGCGTTGGCTGACCCACAAGGCCGCCGGTCGCCGGGCGGACCCACCGCTCGAACCGCGCCAGCAGTGGATGCGGCGTCCGGTTCTTAGCCGCGAGCAGCCGTCGTAAGGCGGACACCGCCAGCCACAGGTACACGGCGAGGTTCCAGACCAGCATTCCCAGCAGGGGAAAGGCGACGATGTTGAGTTGCCGGCCTTGCACGACGTTGCTTGCCAGCCCGATCAGCAATGCCGCAAGCGGAACGGTCCAACTCAGCCAACGCGGCCAGCGGGCGAGCGCCAGCACGCGATGCAAGTGGGGGTATCGAGCAGTCAGCCTGCCGGTGGCAAGCTCCGCCCGCCGGCTCAGGAAGGCGGCCGTGTCCCGCCCGGACCGATCGTCTCCAAGCGGTCGCTCAATCAGCGCAATGGCCGTCGCATAGTGCCGATCATCGGAAGTCAGGACCAGCGCCTCGCCGTCCTCGATCTCGACGGCGCGGACCAGCAGGGTCTGCCGCGCTTCATCCTCGTTCACCCGCAATCTGGCCAACAGCGCTCACCGATCCGAATCATTCAAGACATCAAACCCGCGAAGGAGCATTGGGATGCAGCGGCTTGAGCGTCGCGCTAGCGCCGCAACAAGTCGTCTGAGCCAACTTCTTGGTTAATGGCGACCTGCGAAGGCGCTTGCCATAGGCCGATGGTGCCCATGCGGACCGACGGCTTGGCAGCGGTGACCTCGATCCCGGAACGCAGCAGCGCGGGCACGGCGGCGACAGCAGCGCTAGCCTTGCTCAACCGGAGCGAGTAGCGGCCGTATGCGACCCGGTCGAACAGGAAGTAGCCGTCGAAGTCCGACCGCGTGGTGGCGACCACCTGGCCCGAGCGGTCGACGAGTTCTACGTCGAGGCCTTCGAACCCGCCGCCGCCGCTCCGCGCCAGCACCCCTTCGATGTCGCCGCCGCCGATCAGCGCGATCTCCACTTCGGCCATGATCCCGGGACGAGGCACCACCACTTGCGCGGTCTTGGCCGGGGTGAGCGACGGGTCGGACAGGCTGCTGGCATCGATTCCGATCGCAATCGGGCGATAGTTCTCGAGGCCGCCGACCGCGGCAAGCCCGTCCTTGCCCGTCGGCTGGTCGCCAACCCGAAGCCCGGCTGTGATCAGCGCCCCCCGTTCAAGCGGCTCGTCCCGATCGCGCGTGCCATTGGCGTTGAGGTCGCGGTAGACGCGCGCCCGGATGCTGCCAGCGCTGGCCAGCGGCTGCCGCGACATGCGCCATCCGGTCGCTCCGCCATCCAGCGAGAAGTTGAGCGCGACTCCGGCCGCGACCGATCGGTCGCTCGCCGCTTCCCCGGTCAGCGCCAGGCTCAGCCGGTCGAACCGGCGGATGTAGGACACGCGGCCGCGCGTGCGCTTGCCCGAGCCTTCGTAGGCGACCGATCCTTCCCAGTCCGCAGTCTCCCCGGCGGACCAGTAGGCGGACAGTTCGGCTCGCTCGAATCGCGAGTGCGGCGCCACCTGCCATTCGGTGGAGCCGCGAAGGCGCACAGGTCCGAGCCGTCCGCTGCCCAGCAGCCCCAGCTCCACCTCAGCCGGCGGCGCCGGACCGCCGTTCGTCATCACCTTGCGATAACGAAACGCGGTGGCGAGGTTGAACCGGTTGAGCGAAGCGGAGGCGCGAAGGTTGCCTTCCATCTGCCGGTCGCCACCGACCAGTTGCATCATGCGGACGTCGCCATGCAGCGGCACCGTGCGCTGCCCAAGCTTGAGCGGAGCATCGACCGCCAGCCGATGGTCACCGACGACGCCGCTCCGGTCGAGGCCCGCGCGAAAACCACGGGTGACCACGGACTGCGCGGCGACGCTGACTTGTCCGACCCGGGCAAGCGCCTGGGTCCGTAGCGCAAGTCCGCCCTTGTCGTCGGCGGCGCCCGCGATCTCCACCAGCGCTGGCCCGACCGAGCGGCGGACCGCTCCTTCGACATAGGTCACGCGCTGGTCATCGACGACGAGGCTTTGCACCAGCGCTGCAACCGACGTCCGCTTGTCGAGACCATGCTCGACGGAGACCGCGCCGCGGAGACCGGCGCCATTGGCTTGCGCTTGCTGGTCCTTGCGGACGCTTAGCAGGTCGCGCCCGGGGTCGACGACGCCCGCCCAGTAACGAGTCTCGCCCGGCGGAGCATGGTCGGCTCCGACGTTGAGCACTTCCTGGCGACTTCGAACCTGTCCTTGCGGGCCGTAGCTGACGATCTCGAACCGGTTGTCGCCGTAGAGCAGTTGAACGTCGGCAAACAGGTAGCGGCCGTCCGCCCCGCCCGCCGCAAACGCGATCAGCTCGCCGTTGCGATAGAGTTCCGCGTCCCAGCCGGCCGGCAGCTCGCCGGTGAAGCTGGTGCGATCGAACGCAACCGGCTGGATCAGGGGGCGGTTGGTGAGGACTGCGCCGCGCCCGGCGGCACCGCTTCCGGCCAGCACCGACTGCACGCCCTGCACGTCGCCCATCGCCACATGAGTCGCTCGCAGCGGTCCCAACAGCTCTCCGTCCGGATCGGAGCGATAGGCCTTGACCCGCAAGCTGCGCGGGATGCCCTTGGAGTCGGTGTCGACCCTTGCGTCATAGGACAGGCGGGCAATCTCTCCGGCGGCCTGCATGGCGGCGCGGCGGTCCACCCGTGCACCACTGTGCGCATTGTATGTGACCCCGGCGCTGACCATGAAATCGACTGCCGGAGCGCGCCACATGCGGTACGGCAGCTTGACCTGCGGCAAGGCGGCGAGGTCGAAGGAGGCCTTACGGATCCGCGCGGCGCGATCACGGCGTTCCATGGCCAGTTCGACCGGAAGCTTGGCCTCGCTTTCCAGCAGCAGCATCGAGCCCGCAGTCTTGGCGGTCACTCCGATCCCGAACCAGCGGCTGAGTGCGCCGACGTCCACGCACCAGCCTTCGGGCACTTCGCGAACGGCTTCGGCCGCAAAATCTTCGCGCTGGCCGCCGAACTCGGCGACACCCGCGCTCCGGTCGATGCTGATCCGGTTTTTTTCGGTGAACGCCCAGCCGCTCGCCTTGCTGGCGGCAAGGTCGATCTTCATCGGCACATCGAGCGTGGCCAGGAAGTCGCCCAGCAGCACGCAAGTGCCTTCGGGGGTATGGTAAGCGCGCACCCCGTCGCCGAGGCGATACTGGCGGATCTGAACGTCGAGCAGGAATTGTTCTTCAGGGTCGGCGGACCAGGCCTTGGTGACCGGAGTCGCGGCGGGCGCGCTGACGGTGCTGGCGACGATCGCCAGCATGGCCAGTCCACGGCCCAGCAGGCGTGGCAGCCCCTTCACCGATGAACTCCGCCGATCTCCCCCAGCCTAGCGCAGCACTGCCTGTGTTTCGGCAATAGTGCTGCTCACCCCATCGGCAACCTCGACATATTGGACGGTGACCGGGCCAGACGCCTGCGCCGCGGCCTCCTTGCTGAGCGGGATGCTGACCTTGCGCGCGCCCAATTCCGTGTAGACGGCGATGCCGCGCTGGATGGCCAAGGGCTCGGTCATGCCGGCCTTGAGTACGCGCACCTCCCCGAAGGTCGAGCGCGCGCCGCTCCGCTGAAGTCCCAGGCTGATGGCCGGAGTGCCGTTCGCCTTGTCCAGCTTCACGTCGGTGATGGCTGCGGTCGCCTGGAGGTTGCCGAGGCGGACGATGACCGGGATGGTGACGCCGTAGATCGGGGTCAGCGCAAATCCGATGCCCTTGAACTCCTTGTCCGCCTTAACCGCCGGCCGCGGCGGCGGGACCGCGCGGAACAGCAGGTGCACGCGATATTCGCCGTCGGCCAGTCCTTGCGGCGCCCGGGCCGACAGGCGGATCGCCTGCGGCTGCTTGGGAGGAAGGGTGACCCGGCGCGGAGCGTAGAGGATCATGTCGCGAGCCGCGCTCTCCTGGGCGTTTGGAGCGGTCACTTCCTCCAGCGAGCCGTCGGCTTTCATCCGGCGAAGCTCCACCGAGATGCGGTAGGTGGCGACGTCGTCCCCGATGTTGTTGAGGATGATCTCCGTACCGCGGCTGCCGTTCAGGACCACCCGGGTCGGAGCGACGAGAAGGTCGCCGACGCCGGCGACGGCCGGAGCCGGAATGAACAACAGCGTTGCCAGGCTTGCGGCAGCGGCCGCGCGGCGGAAGGTCGTCATTGCTTCAATTGCTCCCACGAGAAGTCACGGCCGCTTGGCCGGCATGGAGGCAAATTCACCCAAAATGGTTGAAACAACACTAACCATCACGGCGATCGGAAACGAAAAAGGGGCCGCCGTCTCCGGCGACCCCTCTTCAGCGGACCGGAGTTCTTAGTAATCGACGGTCACGTTGATGTCGCCGCTGTAAACCCCATCCAGCGTATCCGCCGCGATGGTGATCTCGCCGCCGATCGCGAAGGTGCTGCCGACCGTGCCCGAGTTCGCCAGGAACACGGATGCCGGGCCGGTCGGCAGCAGGCTCAGCGTGCCGCCGTTGGAGCCGGTCAACGGGCTGGCCGTCTTGGTCACCGTGACGGTTTGCCCCTGCGTACCCTTGACCGTGTAGGTCGGAACGGTGGTGGTGGTCGCGTCGCACACCACTTCGGTGCTCCCGCCGGCGCAATCCAGCACGTTCGCATCGCTCAGCTTGATCGTGCGGTTCGCCGACACGCCGTTCATTACGATGGTGCCGAAGTTCAGCACGCCCGTTGCGGTCAGCGACAGCGGCTTGATGATCCGGGCATTGGCCTTGGCGGGCGTGGCGGCTCCCGCCGGAGCGGCGGCTGCCGGAGTGGCGGCCAGGACAAGGCCGGCCACCGCGGCACCGACAGCAGCAAAACGAGCAAAGTTGGTCATCAATCATTCCCCACTTGGTTGTCACACCGTTGCCGCCCTTTCGGCCGGCTTTGTTCGGTGAGTGGGTCATTAACCCTGATCGCTTTCGGCTTTGCTCAAGGGGATGGTTAATGCCGCGTTGAGGATCGCGCGGTTTCGGACACGATCGCCGGATCAGAGATATTCGACGGTGATCGGCACCTCGCCGCGATAGTCGCCCTCGGCATCGCCTTGCACGCGAAGCTCGCCTCCGAAGCGAAAGGACAGGCGGCCGGCGGGGTCGATTCGCGGTGCGGAGGGCAGGTCGCTGCTGATCCGCTCGATGATGATTCGTCCGCCGTTCAGGCCCTCCAGCACGACCTGCGTTGGCAAGTCGACCCGGACCAGCCGGTTCGGCTCTCCCCGGATCGCGACGCTTCCAGCCATCGCCCGGCCGCTGAATTCGCTCAGCGCTCCGCTGGTCGCTCGCGAGCCGTCCGGTTCGAGCCGGGCGATGCCGCCGCTCGGGCCGGTGAGCACCAGGCGGTCGAATTCAAGGCTGGTCTGGACCTCGACGGCGACCGGTGTCGCAGCGACGTTGGCGGTGCTGCCCAAGGCTTGCTCGTCGGCACTGCACAGGCGGCATTGCAGTGCCTGCGCACGAGCGTTTGGCCAGGCCGCGAGCAGCCCGAACAACACCGACAAGGGAAGCACCGTGCGCCACATGCCTGCGGGAATAGGTCCATAATGGTGTAAGCATGGTAAATCAGCTCCTAACCATTGCTGCCGAACGCAGCCGCCACCACATGCGGCCGATCAAGGAGTGTTGGATGGCCGATCTGCCCCGTAGCGAAGACGAATGGCGCCAGCAGCTGACGCCGGAGCAATACCGCATTCTCCGCGAGGCCGGCACGGAGCCCCCCTGGTCCGGCGACTTGCTGGGCAACAAGGCGGCCGGTGAATATCGCTGCGCGGCGTGCGGTGAGCCCCTGTTCGCCAGCGACACCAAATATGAGAGCGGGAGCGGCTGGCCCAGCTTCACCGCTCCGGCGGACAAGGCCGCGGTCAAGGAGATCACCGACACCAGCCACGGCATGCAGCGGGTGGAAGTCCGCTGCGCAAAATGCGAGGGCCACCTCGGCCACGTCTTCCCCGACGGGCCTGGACCGGAGGGGCTGCGCTATTGCATCAACTCCGCGTCCCTGCAGTTCAAGCCGGACACGGACGGCTCCGACCAGGCATAAAGGCTCGGCAGAGTAGAGCTTGCCGGACCCGTTCGGACCCCTTACGCCTGCGTCACCAATGGCCCGAACGCCCTCCCCGCCACCGCCTGCCACCGCTTCTCCGCGCCGCCGTCCCTTCGTTTCGGCGTTGAAGTATTTGATGTACCTCGCCGGGGTCGGGGTCCTCGCACTGATCGTGGCGGTGGGCGTCGCGATCGCCTCGCTGCCGTCCTACTCGGAACTGGCCCGCCGCAACGACCTTGGGCAGATGATCCGGGTCCGCGCCGCCAATGGCCAGCTGCTGGTCTCGGTCGGACCGAGCTTCGGCGAGTGGATTCGCTACGACAACATCCCGCCGTCGATGCGCAGTGCGATGATCGCGGTCGAGGACAAGCGCTTCCGCAGCCACATCGGGGTGGATCCGATCGCTCTTGCCCGGATCGCGCGCTTCGCGGTCGAGAACGCCGGCCGCCGCCGCCTGCAAGGCGGATCGACCATCACCCAGCAGCTCGCCCGCAACATTTTCCTTACCAACAGCTACTCCGTCGGCCGCAAGTTTCAGGAGATGATCCTTGCGCTGGCGCTCGAGCGCAAGTTCAGCAAGAACCAGATCCTCGAGCTGTACCTCAACCGCGTCTACTTCGGCGGCGGTGCCTACGGGATCGACGCCGCGTCCCGGCGCTTCTTCGGCCATGACGCGACCAGCCTGAGCCTGGGCGAAGCGACGATCATCGCCGGTTTGGTCAAGGCCCCGTCCAACTATTCGCCCACCGCCGATGTCGAGGCCGCGCGCGGCCGCGCGGACGTGGTACTGCAGACGATGGTCGAAAACGGCTTCATCAGCCCGGCGCAGGCGGCTTCGGTCGATCCGGCGCGGATCGTCATCCAGCCGACCGAAAAGCAGAACAGCTTCCGCTACTTCACCGACTGGGCCCTACCCCAACTCGATACGCTGATCGACGAGACGTCGGACCCGATCGACGTGTGGACCACCCTCGACCCGCGGATGCAGACAGCAGCGGATCGGGCGATCAACGCCAACACGCCCCGGGCGGCGCAAGGGGCGCTGGTGTCGCTGGACTCCGATGGAGCGGTTCGGGCGATGGTCGGCGGCAGGGATTATGTGAGTTCGCTCTACAATCGCGCCACCCAGGCCGAACGGCAGCCGGGCTCCGCGTTCAAGCTGTTCGTCTACCTGGCCGCGCTTGAATCCGGGATGAAGCCGACCACTACCATCGTCGACGAGCCGATCGCGATCGAAGGGTGGCGGCCGCGCAACTCCACCCGCACCCACCTGGGCCCGGTGACGCTGCGTGAGGCTTTCGCTCGATCGATCAACACGGTCAGCGCCAAGATTGGCGCACAGCTCGGTTTCTCCACCATCGCCGACATGGCGCGGCGCTTTGGCATCACCGGCAAGATCTCGACCTATCCCTCGATGGTGCTTGGGACGAGCGACGTGCGCCTGATCGACATGACCCGCGCCTATGCCGCGGTCGCCAACAAGGGCGTCTCGGTCATGCCCTACGGTATCACCAAGGTCGCCACCGCCGACGGTCGCCTGCTATACCGCCACGAGGGCACCGAGGAGCGGGTTCTGGTGGCGCCGTGGGTCGCCGCGGAGATGACTGACCTGCTCCAGACGGCGGTTCTGTCGGGGACCGGACGCTCGGCCCAGATCGGACGTCCGGTGGCCGGCAAGACCGGCACAACCTCGTCCAACAAGGACGGCTGGTTCATCGGCTTCTCGTCGGGACTGACCACAGGCGTGTGGATGGGCCGCGACGATGCCAAGGCCATCGGAGGACTCCAGGGCGGGACCGCGCCCGCCCGCGCCTTCCACGATTTCATGGTGACCGCGGTCGCCAATCGCCCGGTGAGGCCGTTCGAAACCGACGTTCCGATGCCCGACTGGCAGCTTGATCCGGAAGAGGACCTTTTCGCCAACGAGCTGATGCCCAGCGAACCTCTGGTCGACGCCGACGGCAACCCGATCGCCCCCCCGACAACGGACCCGTTCGCCCAGCAGCCACCTCCCCAACAGCCCCAGCCGGGAACGCCGCCCGACCAGGGCGAGCTCGACCGCATCTTTGGCGGCACGCCGCCTCCGCGCGAAGGCGCTCCTCCGCCGCCCGATCGCGCTCCGCCGCCTTCAGCGACCCTGCCCGATGGCACGCAGGGCCGGCGCGAGTTCACGCAATAAGGCGCGCGCGGGCGCAACCGGCCCGCCGAACAAGCGCTCTTCTGCGGCCTTGAACGCCGGTGAATGGTCCATGTGCAGCCGATGCGCGACCTCGTGCGCCACCACGAAGCGCAGCGCCGGGGGTGGAGCGAGGATCAGTCTCCAGCTGTAACGGATATTGCCCGACGACGAGCAGCTTCCCCAGCGACTAACCGGATCGCCAATGCTGACGGAGCGTACGCTCACCCCAGCAAGCGTCGCGGTCTCCGCCGTCAAGGTACTCAGCGTGTCCCGCGCCTGCGCCTGCAGCCAGCGCTCAACCTGACGGGCGAAGCCATCGCGGGGACCGCCGACGATTAGCTCCTGCTCCACCCGAATGACGCCACGACGTCGCTCCGGCGCCCAGCGCAGCGACAGGTCTGCTCCCTCGAATGGGATGAGCGCACCCGAGTCGAAAGCGATGGCCGGCGGAGCGGCTTGCAGCTGTTCGGTGATCCAGGCGCCCTGCGACCCGGCCCAACGGAGCGCCGCTCGTTCCGTCACGCGGCTCGGGACTGAGAGGCGGATCAGGCCGGCATGGTGGTCGACCCGCATGCGCATGCGCCGTGCCGAGCGGTAGCGTCGTACGACCACCGGCAGCGACAGCCCAGCAACCTCAAAGGTCGCGGTCGACAAGATGCCACTCAAGCTCGCCTGCATCGACTTCGCTGACCGTCCAGCCGCGGGTCGACATCCCCTTCTCATGGACCGTCTCGCGGCTCCCGGAGATCAGATAGTGCCACTCCGGCAGCGGCCGGTCCTCCGCCCGAAGTCGGTAGGCGCAGGTGGTCGGAAGCCACTCCAACTCCTCGACCTTGCCGGGGCGAAGCTGCACGCAATCCGCGACATGCCGCTTGCGGTGGCCATAATCGCTGCACTGGCCCGACCGGCGATCCAGCAGCTTGCAGGCGACGTTGGTCGGGAACAGCTGCCCTGTCTCGTCATCCTCCAGCTTGTGGAGGCAGCACCGTCCGCAGCCGTCGCACAGCGCTTCCCATTCCCCGCGATCGAGGGACGCGAGCGGCTTTTCCCACCAGGGGGCCATCCGGGACGATGCGCTGTTCATGGCGTCGCCAGCCTTGGTCTGCTAATCGCCCGTGATCAAGGTTTCAGTCGGGGGGGTCGAGGAAAATTGTCCAGCAAGATGAGGGCATTGGGAGTTGCGGTTCTGCTTGGCCTGAGCGCCGCGGGCGCGGGCGCGCAGATGAGCGCCGGCTTCACCTTCCTGAAAGCCGTCGAGGAACGCGACGGCGGCAAGGCGACCGAGCTGCTCCAGACGCAGGGCTCCACCGTGGTCAACTTCCGCGACGACAAGGGCAATGGCGCCCTGCACATCCTGGCGGGCGGCCGCGACCGCCAATGGATGGGGTTCATGCTCGGCAAGCAGGCCGACCCCAATTTGCAGAACCGCGCCGGCGACACGCCGCTGCTCGTGGCCTCGCGGATCGGCTACCTTGAAGGCGTGGACCTGCTGCTGCGGAGCGGCGGCAAGGTCGACCTTGCCAACCGGCTTGGCGAAACGCCGCTGATCGTCGCCGTCCAGCAACGGCAACTTCCCGTAGTCAAGCGGCTGCTCGAGGCGGGGGCGAACCCTGACCGGCCGGACAATGCCAGCGGACGCACGGCGCGCGACTATGCCAAGCTCGACCGGCGCTCGACTGAACTGGTGCGGTTGATCGAGACCGCGTCTGCCAAGGCCAAGCCGCAGGTGGCCGGGCCGAAGCTCTAGTTGCCGTCGCCAAGCGTCGGGTCGATGTGCGCCGACAGGCGCCGGGCAGCTCGGCGGGCGAAGCGCAGCAGCTCTGCCTTGCGCCGTGCCGGCGCGAGTGGCCGGTGGACGGCATCGCGGATCACCGCCGCATCGTAGCGGTCGGCGACGATCAGGCCCGCCGCGCCCGGCTGGAAGCGCTCCGCCTCCAGCAGCCCCGCGAGGGCTCCTGGCACCGCCCAGTAGAAGCGGTCGCAGTAGTCGAGGTAATCGGTCCATTTGGAATCGCCGAGCAGGTCGGCCTTGCTGACCTTGATCTCCACGATGGTCAGTGCGCCCTTGCTGTCGATTGCCATCATGTCAGCCCGGCGATTGTTGGGCAGCGGCACTTCGCAGATGGCGAAAACGTCCTGGCGGCAGAACAGCCGGGTCACCCCGCGCGCCACCTCCGCCGCGATCGGCGGGGCATGGGCGAAGCAAGGCGGCTCCAGGAGCGATTCGGGGGCGCTACTCACCCCCGGGCATTAGAACAAAAGGAATACATCGGCTAGGCCCTAAGGCCTCAGCGTTCAAACCGGCTCAGCGGTAGAAGACGTGGTTGCCGACGGTCGCGACGCGGGTCAGGCGCCAGCCTGGCGACACTCGGCGCGCATGGAAGAACAGGGCCTTGCCGACGCTGCTGTCGTGCAGGTCCTTGTCGACGATCTTGGCGATCGCCACCGCATTTTTCCATTGGGCGCCGCCCTTGGCGACGGCCGGCCAGCGGCCACCCTTCACGAAGCTGAACTGCCCGCGTTGAAACAGCACACCGCAATAGGAGGAGGGGAACCGACCCTTGGAGTTGGCCCGGTTCGCGATCACCTCGCCGACGGCGAGCTGGCCGCTGAGCGGCTCACTCTTGGATTCGAAGTAGATCCCGACGGCCAGGCATTCGAGCTCACGGCTGCCCGGATCGGAGCTGCGGAACTTGGCAACGGTTTCGGACAGGGTTGCGCCGGCAGTCACGTCTTCCACGGGCTGTTCGGCTGCAGGCTGCTCCTCAACTGAAGCGGGAGCAAGCGGATCGGCGGCGGCGGTGTTGGCAACCGGCTGCAGGACCTGGGTTGGAAGCACATCGTTCATTGCGATGGCGGTAGACTTGGCGGCAAATGCGCTTTGCGGAGCGACCTGTGCCGGAGCCACGGAGCTGGCGGCCATGGCCGTCGCAGCAACCATCACGGCGAAACGATGCAACATTCAAAAACCCGTCAGTGGCGGTGGACCGGCCGATGCCGCGCGAAAACAGGCTCAAAAGGCCGGTTGGCGTGGCTGGTGGTCCCCCGTCTGCGTGGCTTCCGTCATCCGCCGAACTGCGGCTGCGGAAACCCCCCGCTCCTGTTGGTTCCCTGCTGACCGCATTTTTTTGGAAGGTTCAACTCGTCGCGGTTGTTTCAGCGACGAATCGTTCCGCATGCGGGATATCCAGTTCTAATACCCAACAATCGGGGTCCGCTGATCGCCGCCGCGCAAGATATGGTGAGAGTTGATCCGCTTCATGAGGACGGGGTCCGCAACATTGCCAGCCGTACTGTCCGCTGCGCTGCAACGCGCGTTCGAGCACGGCGTGGTGCTGACCTCTTTGACTGACGACGAGCAGGATCGCGCCCCGGTCGGGGTCACCCTTGTGGACAAGGGTCGCAAATCCGCCGTTTCCTTCGGTCTGCCGAATCAGAGCCGAAACTTCCACGCCCGGTGCAAGGCCGGTGTCCATCGTCAGCTGCGGTACCCAGCCAAGCCGGATAGCGCGATGTGCGAGCGCATGAATGTGCCCGTCCCTCGGGCGCATTCCTCTCCCGCCTGATCGACAATGCGCGCCTCGGCCACGAAGACGCGCCGGCGTCCGCTGACCCAGCGGCCTTCGGCGCGCGCCGCGCCGCCGCTCATCGGCTTGGTGAAATGGAGGTTGAACGCAGTGGTCAGCAAAAAGCGATCGCTGACCAAGCTGTTGGCCGCGTAAAAGGCAGCGTCGTCGAGCATCTTGAAATAGAGCGTACCATGAGCGGCTCCGGCGGCGTGGAAGGCTGAGGTGTCGACGTCAAAGTCGATCATCGACTCGCCGGCGGCGCTGATTGCAAGCCGCGACCGGAACAGCTGATTGACCGGCGCCGAGCGGTACAGCGACTCCAGCGCCCTGAAATGAGCGCTTTCCCCCGTTTGCAGCACAGGATCAGGCTGCGTCGCGCTCATCAACACCCAGCAAAACGGCCGCCAGCGCATCGCGCGAACGGGCACCGCGCAGCTTGTCCAGGGTTAGCCCGTGACGCACTACCCGGCTGATCGCGGCAAGGGCCTTGAGATGCTCCGCGCCCGCGTCCGGCGGGGACAGCATGAAGAAGACCAGGTCCACCGGACCGCCGTCAATCGCCTTATAGTCGATCGGCTCGGCCAGCCGCGCGAAGGAGCAATAGATCCGGCCGATCCCGTCAACCTTGCCGTGCGGGATCGCCACTCCGTTGCCGAAGCCGGTGGAGCCTAGGCGCTCGCGCTCGCTGACCGAGGCAACGATGACTGCCGGTTCCAGGCCAAGGCGCTGGGCAGCCGCCTGGCTCAGCAGCTGGAACAAGGCGCGCTTGTTGCTCGCGGCAAGCGACGGCTTGATCGAATCGAAGTCGAGAAACGCACTTAGCTGCATCGGGGCGGCAGTCTTAAACTGGAGCGGCACAAGCCGGCTCGTGGAAGCCAATCCGGCCAGGGACGAACGTGTCAGGCGGCTTTCGGTTCGACCCAGCCGATGGTGCCATCCTCGCGCCGGTAGACCATATTGTAGGTCCCAGTGCCCGAATTGCGGAACATCAGCGCGCCGGTGTTGCGCAGGTCCATCAGCATCACCGCATCGCTCACGCTGGCTTCGGGGATGTCGACCCGGGTTTCCGCAATGATCGGCGGATGCTCGGGAGCTGGCTCTTCCACGTCGGGCGATGCGGCGAAGACGGTGTACCCGGCTTCGAGTACCTCGGCCCCGTTGGCTCCGCCGCCTTTGCGCTCGCGCAGGCGGCTGACATAGCGCCGCAGCTGCCGTTCGATCTTGTCGGCGGCACCCTCGAATGCGACGCGCGCTTCGGGGCCCCGGTTCGAGGCCTTGAGCACGACTCCGTTGGCAACCGGAGCGACGATGTCGCAGGTGAAGCCATTGTCGTGCGGACCCTTGCCGAAGGTCACGTTGGCACCGATCGCCCGCGAGAAATACTTCTCCGACAGCGCCTCGATCCGAGTGGAAACATGCTCCTGAAGCGATTCACCGGTTTCGACCTGGTGGCCAGCAACCCGAACGTCCACGTGTCCCCTTCCTTTCATCACCCGCGGCGCGTGCAAGACGCTTGCGGAATTAATCTCAGGCAGCCGCTGCGCCCGGCGAAAGCCGATGCCAGAGCGGGTCCTTGAGCCCCATGAGGAACTGGGCATGACGCGCCAATTCTTCAAGCGACGGCGAGTGCGACCGCGCTGGGCGGAACGGCCGCTGCGCCGGGCCGCTCCGTGCGGCGGCGGCTTGCGCCGGGGTCGGCGCTTCGGGGAGCAAGGTCAGGCCGATCTGCCGGCCGCCGGTCAGTTCCACGTAGACCTGGGCGAGAAGTTGGGCATCGAGAAGTGCGCCGTGCTTGACCCGCTGGCTCCGGTCGACGCCAAAGCGGGAGCAGAGCGCATCGAGACTGTGCTTCGCTCCCGGATGCCGGGTTCGCGCCATCATTAGAGTGCAGATCATCCGGCTGAGGCAGATCGGGTCGCGCCCGCACCGATGCAGCTCGTGATTGACGAAGCCGAAGTCGAACCCGGCATTGTGCGCGATCAGCGGCGAGTCCCCGACGAACTCCAGCAGATCGTCGATCTTCTCGGCGAACCGCGGCTTGTCCGACAGGAAGATGCTGGACAGGCCGTGCACCGCTTCCGCTTCGGACGGCATGGAGCGTTCGGGGTTGAAATAGCAATGAAAGGTCCGGCCGGTCTCGACCCGGTTGACCAGTTCGACGCAACCGATTTCCACCACGCGATCCCCACCGGCCGGATTGGTGCCGGTGGTCTCCGTGTCGAACACAATTTCCCGCATGAAGGATGTCATGCGCTCTTCGCGAGACCCAGTAAAGTCAGGATCGCATCCACCTGGCGTTCGGTTTCCGCCAGCGGGCCCGAGGTGTCGATGACGAAGTCCGCGCGCGCCCTTTTCTCATCGTCGGGCAGTTGCCGGGCGAGGATCGACTGGAGCCGGGACGGCGTCATTCCCGGGCGCTTCAGCACGCGCTCGCGCTGCACGGCGGCTGGCGCACTGACGACGATGACCTTGTCGAACGCCGTCTCGCCGCCCGTTTCGAACAGCAGCGGGATGTCGAACAGCAAGGCCGGGGCAGCGCGGTTCTCCGCGAGGAATTGCTCGCGTGCCTTGTGCACAGCCGGGTGAACGATAACCTCCAGGGCGGCAAGCTCGTCCGGGCGGCCGAGAACCGCGGCGGCAAGGGCTTCCCGATCCACCGCGCCACCGCGAACCGTACCAGGAAAGCGTTCGGCGATCGGTCCGACCAACGCTCCGCCAAGCCCCTGCAACTGCCGCACACACGCATCGGCATCGAACAGCGGGATACCGCGAGCGGCGAACATCGCAGAGACGGTCGACTTGCCCATGCCGATGGAGCCGGTCAGGCCGAGGCGGATCATCCAACGAGCCTCCGCATCAATTCGGCCTCACTCTCGGCATCACGCGGGGGCTCGCTCCCGAACAGATAGGTGAACGCTTCACTCGCCTGTTCGACCAGCATGCTCAGCCCGCGGCTGGCCGCAAGACCCCTACGCTCAGCCTCCTGCACCAGGGGGGTGCGAGCGGGGTTGCTGACCAGGTCGAACACCCAGCCATTGCGGGGCATGGCGCCGAGATCGACGTTGAGTGGCGGCTGCCTCGCCATCCCCAGGGGCGTGGCATTGATCAAACCGTCGGTTGCGATCTCCGCCTCCATTGCTTGGGCAGGCAAGGTCAGGTCGAACGCCAGTTCAAGCGAGCGGGCCTCGGCCGCGTTGCGCGCGTGGATGGCGATCCGCTCCATGCCCATCCGCTTGCAAGCCACCAGCACCGCGCGAGCCGCCCCGCCGCTGCCCAGAACCGTGATGCTGCCGGTAGTTCGGTTCGCCGCAAGACGCGCGATCACCGTCGTCACCGCGCCGATGTCGGTGTTCTTGGCCAGCAATCCACCCTCGTGAGGGATCAGCAGGTTGCAGGCGCCGGCCTGGATCGCTCCGTCGCTCCTGCGCTCCGCGGCCATCAGCGCGTCCAGCTTCAGCGGCATGGTCACGCTGCACCCGCGCCACCGGGAATCGTCCCGCCGAGCCGCAAGATAGGCCGGAAGCTCGCTCCGACTCACCCGCTGGCGGCGATAATCGCCCGCAAGGCCGAGCTTTCCAAGCCAGAAGCCATGGATCACCGGCGACTTGCTATGCTCGATCGGGTCACCGATGACCTCCGCGTACGGAAGCTCGCCGGGGGGTGAGGGGAAACGCGCCGACGTCACGCCTGGAGCGCCCCGAAGCGCCGCAAGGCTCCGAGCAGCGGGAGCAGCGGCAAGCCGAGGATCGTGAAATGGTCGCCCTCGATGCGGTCGAACAGCTGCACTCCGGGTCCCTCCAGCCGAAACACTCCGACGCAATAGCCGACCTCGGGCCATTCGCGGTCGAGATACTCGCCGATGAACGCCTCGCTGAGCGGCCGGACCGACAGCCGCGCCTGTTCCGCGTGGCGCCACTCGGCCATCCCGCCCCGTGCGAGAACCGCGGCGCTGGTCAGGGTCATCGTCTTGCCGGAGAAGAAACGCAGGTGATCCGACGCTTCGGCCTTGTCGGCCGGCTTGCTGAACCGGCGGCCGTCCACCGAGACCAGGCTGTCGCTGCCCAAGGCCAGCGCCTCCGGGTTCGCCTCGCTCACCCGCAGCGCCTTGGCTTGTGCCAGCAGCAGCGCCAGGCCCGCATCGTGTTCGTCGGGGTGGGCAGCTTTCAATGCAGCCTCGTTTACCTCCGGCGCCGCCGCCTCATGGCGCACCCCCGCGTTCAGCAGCAGGGTGCGGCGGATCGGGCTGGTCGAGGCGAGCAGAAGGTCCATCGATGTTCCTGTGGATAAGGCGGTGACTCTCCGGCTCGCTTTGCCGGGGATGACCCGCTCGGGAAAGTCGCGAACAGGATTGCGCGACATTTCCCGAGATTCGTCCACGCCCCTCCCAAACAGTCCCCAGCCTGTGAGTCATGGGAGCCCGCCGGTGCGACTCGCCGGAGTCCCCAGCGACTCGACTCCCGTCACCTGTTGGCAAAGTCGGGAAGCATGCCTATTCCCCGCCTCCAGCCGCCCATCAATTTTCTTCATCCAATAAGAATCTATATAAAGAGGAGAGAAGGGTGGCCGAGCCCCCGCGCCAAGACCCCCTCGAACAGGGCTCTTCGGTTGAGTCCCGGAAGCCTTTGCTCGCGGTCCTCCGGGGTGAGCGCCATGATCCGCCCCCGCTATGGATGATGCGCCAGGCAGGACGCTACCTGCCGGAATATCGAGCACTCCGGGCCGACAAGGGGGGCTTCCTCGATCTGGTCTATGATCCTGCCTCCGCGGCGGAGATCACCTTGCAGCCGCTGCGCCGCTTCCCGCTCGACGCCGCGATCCTGTTTTCCGACATCCTGATCGTTCCGTTCGCGCTAGGCCAGGATCTGACCTTCGTCGCCGGCGAAGGACCGCGGCTCTCGCCCCCGCTCGCCAATGCGCGTTTGCCGGACCTCCAGGCCGTGCCACGGCGACTCGAAGCCATCTACGAGACGGTGGGAAGGGTGAAGGCCCAATTGTCGCCTGAGACGACTTTCCTGGGCTTTGCCGGAAGTCCGTGGACGGTCGCCACCTACATGGTCGCGGGGCAGGGCAGCCGCGAGCAGGCCGAGGCGCGCCAGCTCGCCTACCTCGAGCCCGATCGCTTCGCCGAACTGATCGAGGCAATCGAGCGCACCACTGTCACCTACCTGCTCGGCCAGATCGATGCCGGCGTCGACTCGGTGCAATTGTTCGACAGCTGGTCGGGCAGTCTCGCCCCCGCCGAATTCGAGCGCTGGGTGATCGCGCCGACCGCCCGCATCGTCGAGCGGCTGCGCGCGGAACGGCCGGGCATTCCGGTGATCGGCTTCCCCAAGGGGGCCGGCGGAAAGCTTGCCGCCTACGCCAGGGAAACCAGGGTCGATGCGCTCGGTCTGGACGAGACGGTGGACCCCGTTTGGGCGCATCGGGAGTTGCCAAGGGATCTACCGTTGCAGGGCAATCTCGATCCCCTGGCGCTGATTGCCGGAGGCGAGGCGCTTGAGACGGCGGTGCGCACGATCCGGAAGGCTTTCGCCGACCGTCCGCACATCTTCAACCTTGGCCATGGCATTCAGCAAACGACCCCGATCGCGCATGTCGAACAGCTGCTTGGCCTGCTAGGGAAGACATTGTGAGCAGTCTCGACCAGTTCATCGGTATTCTCGGCGCGGCCTATCCATGGGTGAAGGCGGCGCACGTGACGTTCGTGATCTTCTGGATTGCGGGCTTGTTCCTGCTGCCGCGCTTCTACGTCTACCACCATGCGACCACTCCCGGCTCAGCCGAGGATCGCGCCTGGATCGAGCGCGAAGGCCGCGCGCGATCGATCATTTTGACCCCGGCCATGGTGATCGTGTGGGTGCTCGGGCTGGTGCTCGCCATGCACCTTGGCGCATTCTCGCAAGGCTGGTTCCATGCCAAGCTGGCGCTGGTTGTCGCGCTGACCGGCTACCAGGGCTGGATGAGCGCCTACGGCCGCAAGCTCGCCAAGGGCACCCGGCCACTGGAGAACCGCACCTTGCGGATCATGAACGAAATCCCGGGCATCGCGACCGCCGTGATCGTCGTGCTGGTGATCGTGAAGCCCTTCTGACCTTTTCCGGCAGGCCTGCCGCCGTGCAAGTGGCGCTGGCTTCATGTTGACTTGGCTCGTCCTGCGACATAACGCCAGCGGATACGGCCGCGCCGGCCCGTATTCTCCATTCGAGCCGGTGTGACCGCAGTTCCTGGCGGGCCTCTCCTCCCGCCCTTGCTGTCATTCAGACAAAGCCTCGCGAAAAAGAGCCCCATGCACCTCAAGGACTTGAAGCAGAAAACCCCCGCCGAACTCGTCGCGCAAGCCGAAGAGATGGGCGTCGAGGGTGCATCGACCATGCGCAAGCAGGACCTGATGTTCTCGATCCTCAAGGTGCGCGCCGAAAGCGGCGCCGAGATCATGGGCACCGGCACCATCGAGGTGCTGAACGACGGCTTCGGCTTTCTTCGCTCACCCGAGGCCAATTACCTGGCCGGTCCCGACGACATCTACGTCGCTCCGCAATTGGTCCGCCGCTTCGGCCTGCGCACCGGCGACACGGTCGAGGGCGAGATCCGGGGCCCCAAGGACGGCGAGCGCTACTTCGCGCTGACCCGGGTGACGGCGATCAACTTCGACGATCCCGAGGTGGTTCGCCACCGCGTTAACTTCGACAACCTCACTCCGCTCTATCCCAACAGTAAACTCCGCCTCGATACGCTTGACCCGACCGTCAAGGACAAGTCGGCCCGCGTGATCGACATCGTCGCGCCGCAGGGGAAGGGCCAGCGGGCCCTGATCGTCGCTCCGCCGCGTACCGGCAAGACGGTGCTGCTGCAAAACATCGCCAAGGCGATCACCGACAATCATCCGGAAGTCTTCCTCATCGTGCTGTTGATCGACGAGCGGCCGGAGGAAGTCACCGACATGCAGCGCTCGGTGAACGGCGAGGTCATCAGCTCAACCTTCGACGAGCCGGCCTCACGCCACGTCCAGGTCGCCGAAATGGTGATCGAAAAGGCCAAGCGGCTCGTCGAGCACAAGAAGGACGTGGTGATCCTGCTTGATTCCATCACCCGCCTCGGCCGCGCCTACAATACGGTGGTGCCGAGCTCGGGCAAGGTGCTGACCGGCGGCGTCGACGCCAACGCCTTGCAGCGGCCCAAGCGCTTCTTTGGCGCCGCTCGCAACATCGAGGAAGGTGGCTCGCTGTCGATCATCGCCACCGCGCTGATCGATACCGGCTCCAAGATGGACGAAGTCATTTTCGAAGAGTTCAAGGGCACCGGCAACAGCGAAATCGTGCTCGATCGCAAGGTCTCCGACAAGCGCATCTTCCCGTCGCTGGATGTCGGCAAGAGCGGCACCCGCAAGGAAGAGCTGCTCGTCGACCCCAGCATCCTTACCAAGATGTGGGTGCTTCGCCGGATCCTGATGCAGATGGGGACGATCGACGCGATGCAGTTCCTGCTCGACAAGATGAAGGACGCCAAGTCCAACGAAGACTTCTTCGCTTCGATGAACCAGTAAGCGGATCCGACGCGAGGAATGTGCCTCCCGCGTGAGGCCCAGGTTGGGGCCGCACCTGGCGACCGCCGGATCGTGACCAGAACAGGGACTTGAACCACCGATGATGATGATCGATCTCATGCTCGCCGCGGCTGCAGGCCTCGGAGGACCGGCGGAAATCTGGGCTGCGATCGTCAGCGACTTCTCGAACATCACCGAGCCGGCTGCCTTTTCGGCCTTCCTCCAGGTGCTGATGATCGATCTCGTCCTGGCCGGTGACAATGCCATCGTGGTCGGCGCCCTGGCTGCAGGCCTCCCCGCTGAACAGCGCAAGAAGGTCATTCTGCTCGGCGTGCTCGCCGCCTTGGTGCTGCGGATCTTCTTCGCTCTGATCGTTACTCAACTCCTTCAGATCATTGGCCTTATCCTGGTCGGCGGGTTGCTGCTCCTGTGGGTGGCGTGGAAGATGTGGCGCGAGCTGCGCCACGCCGGAGAGAGCGGCGGATCGCCTGAAATCCACGGCGACGAGCATAGCGGCCTGCGTCCGGCCAAGAGCTTTGCCGGAGCCGCCTGGGCCGTAGCGATCGCCGACGTCAGCATGAGCCTCGACAATGTGCTGGCGGTGGCGGGCGCGGCCCGTGATCACCCCGGCATCCTGATTGTCGGCCTGATCTTTGCGGTTGCCTTGATGGGCCTCGCCGCCAATCTCATCGCCCGCTACATCGAGCGTTACCGCTGGATCGCCTACGTCGGCCTGGCCGTGATCCTGTGGGTGGCGTTGAAGATGATCTACGACGGCTGGGTCGATCCGCAAGTCGGCCTCGGGCGGCTGTTCGCCTGACGCCGCCGGGAGGACCGGTCACGCCGCAGCGCTCGACGATCTTCGCTCATTCGAGTGGCCGTCCGCCGGCGGCGATTGCCCTCATTCGGTTGAGCGGACCGGAGGCGCACCAGGCTGCGCAGCAATTATGCGGAAGCCTTCCTCCGCCGCGGGTCGCCGGCTTGCGGACCCTGTCTGCACAGGACGGTACCCTGCTGGACGAGGTGATCGTTCTACGGTTCGATGGTCCTGCCAGCGCGACCGGCGAAGATGTGGTCGAGTTCCACTGCCACGGCGGTCGCGCCGTGATCGAGGCCATCCTGGGCGAGTTGGGGCGCGCTCCCGGCTTGCGCGCTGCGCTCCCGGGCGAGTTTACCCGTCGCGCTTTGGTGAACGGCCGGCTGGACCTGACCGAGGCCGAGGGACTTGCAGATCTGCTCGAGGCCGAGACCGAGAGCCAGCGCCGCGCCGCACTGATGCTGACCGGCGGTGCGCTCCGGCGGCAGATCGAGGATTGGGCTGTCCGGTTGGTGATGCTGTCAGCCCAAGCCGAAGCCGCAATCGATTACGTCGGCGATGAAGACGAGACTGCCGCCGATCCGGAACAGCTTGCTGGGGCGGCCGCCCTGATCGGCGCGGAAATGGGCGAATGGCTCCGCCGGCCGCGGGCCGAACCGCTGAAGGATGGCATCCGCGTCGTCCTCGCCGGGCCGCCCAACGCCGGCAAGTCCAGCCTGCTCAATGCCCTCGTCGGGCAGGATAGAGCGATCGTGACACCGATCGAAGGAACTACCCGCGACACGATTGAGGTCCCGGTCAGTATCGGCGGTGTGCCGCTGGTCTTGGTTGATACAGCCGGCCTGCGGGCCAGCGACGACGCGGTCGAGCGGCTAGGAGTGGAGCGGACCCGGAGCGAGGTCCGGGTGGCCGACGTTCTTCTCTGGCTCGGTGAGCCGAAGCACGCGCCTTCCGCCGCGGCTCGCGTGATCGTCCATCCACGGTGTGACCTCCCGAACCGCGTTGTCGCTCCGAGTGGAACCCTGCCCGTCTCTGCGGTTTCGGGCGCGGGGCTTCCGGAACTCACCCTGCGGCTTGTTGAACTTGCGCAGTCCTTGCTCCCCCGGGAAGGGGAAGTCGCACTGAACCAGCGCCAGGCGAACGCAATCGAGCTGGCCAGTGCCGCACTAAGCGCTGCTCCCGCCGACCTCATCCTGGTTGCCGACAACCTCCGTTCGGCGAGGGCAGCGCTCGACCGAGTGACCGGACGGGTGGGTATCGAAGACGTTCTCGATCAGCTCTTCCGGCGCTTCTGCTTGGGCAAGTGATGTTCCACGTGGAACAGGAGGCAGCCTTTGACCGGTACAGCCGCGGCCACTACAGGCGGCAAAATGTTCGATGTTCTGGTGATCGGCGCTGGCCACGCTGGCTGCGAGGCTGCGGCGGCGGCGGCGCGGAGAGGGGCCCGGACGGGGCTGCTTACCTTCCGGGCAGATGATGCCGGTCAGATGTCGTGCAATCCTTCCGTTGGTGGCGTGGGGAAGGGGCATCTGGTCCGCGAACTCGACGTGTTCGACGGGATCATGGCGCAAGCTGCGGATCGGGCGGCGATTCACCGCCGGATGCTCAACCGCAGCAAGGGGCCAGCGGTGCATGGCCCACGGGTGCAGGCCGACCGGAGCGTGTACCGAGCCGCGGTTCAGGCGGTACTTGCCGGAGCTGGCGTCGAAATTTTGCTCGGGGAAGCCATTCGGCTCACCGAGGCGCGCGGCGCAATCACCGGAATTTTGCTGGCCGATGGCACTGCGATCGCATGCCGATCGCTGGTGATCGCGACTGGCACTTTTCTGGATGCCAGGATCTTCATCGGCGAGTCCTGCCGCAAGGCTGGCCGGTTCGGCGAAGGCCCATCCATTCCGCTCGCCCAGCAAGTGAGGGAGATCGGACTCGGCCAAGGCCGACTGAAGACCGGCACCCCGCCGCGGCTGGACGGGCGAACCATCGACTGGAGCCGGCTTGAAGAGCAGCCGAGCGATTCGGACCCGTGGCTGATGAGCGCACTTCCGACCGGCTCGGATCTGCCGCAACTGCGCTGCGCCATTACCCGCACGACTGAGCGAACTCATGATCTGATCCGCGCAGGATTTCACCGCTCGCCGTTGTTTGCGGGTGCGATCGAAGGGAGAGGGCCGCGCTACTGCCCTTCGATTGAAGACAAGGTCAAACGCTTCGGTGATCGCGACGGTCACCAGATTTTCCTCGAGCCCGAAGCGCTGGACGACCCGCTGGTTTATCCGAACGGCATATCGACATCCTTGCCGGAAGATGTGCAGCTGGAGTTTGTTCGGAGCATTCCGGGGCTTGAGCGAGTCGAGATCGCGCGCTTCGGCTATGCGGTTGAATATGAGTTCGTCGATCCGCGCCGGCTGGATTCGCGCCTGCAATGCCTTGCTCTGGGAGGTCTGTTTTTGGCTGGCCAGATCAACGGGACGACGGGCTATGAGGAGGCAGCGGCGCAGGGGCTCGTTGCGGGACTGAACGCTGCCGCCCATGCCATGGAACTGGATCCCGTGCAGTTCGATCGGCGGACTAGCTACATGGGCGTGATGATCGATGATCTCACTCTACAAGGGGTAAGCGAACCTTATCGGATGATGACCGCTCGCGCGGAGTATCGCTTGGCCCTCCGGGCCGACAATGCCACGACCCGGTTGGGCGAGCAGGCGATGGCTGCCGATGCCGTGTCGGCAGCACGACGGCGGCACATCGAAGCTCACCTGCAAGCCCGCGGACGCCCCGAATTTGCCGACACGACCGAGGGTCAGGCAGACGCGCTTTATGCGCCCTACATCGAGCGCCAACGCCGAGAATGGGGTTCGGTAGTTGCCGATTGCGCCGCCCGGATTGCCGCCGATTTCGACTTCTGCGCCGTTCCAGGGCTGTCGACCGAAATGGCCGAACGGCTGCTGCTCGCTCGTCCCGAGACAATCGACCAGGCGTCACGCATAGCAGGCATCACGCCAGCAGCATTGACCGCGTTGCACGTTGCAGTCTCCCGGCGCGCCGCATGATTGATCGGCTGCGGGAGTTCGGCGTCGAAGTTTCACGTGAAACAGAACGGAGTATAGCGGCCTATGCCGAGTTGCTGCTCCGAGAAAACCAGCGGCAGAACCTCATCAGCAAGTCGTCCGAAAATCAACTGCGGGATCGCCACATCCTCGATAGTGCTCAGCTAGTCCGGTTTGCCCCCCGGCCGGACTCGTCATGGCTGGACATTGGGGCGGGCCCCGGGCTCCCCGGTATTGTGATCGCCCTTCTCACCAGCGGCCCTGTTACCTTGGTCGAGCCGCGCCGCTTGCGGGTCGAATTCCTTGAACATTGCGTCGGGGTGCTAAAGTTGCGGGATCGGGTGACCGTCTGCTGCGGCAAGGCGGAGGCAGTCCGTGGCACTTACGACGTGATCACCGCGCGAGCCGTGGCGACGATCGACAAGCTGTTCGCCATGTCGGTCGGCCTGGCCCATCAGCGCACGCGGTGGATCTTGCCCAAGGGCAGGAGCGGAGCGAAAGAACTGGCCGACGCGCGCGCAAACTGGCAAGGTCGCTTCTCGACCGAGCCAAGCATCACCGATGGGCAAGCGGTGATCGTTGTGGCCGAGGGCGTCAAGCCAAGGGGCAGGGGATGATCCACGTCGCAGTGGCGAACCAGAAGGGCGGTGTGGGGAAAACCACGACCGCGATCAATCTCGCGACCGCGCTCGCCGCGACCGGCTGGAAGGTTCTGTTGGCGGATCTCGATCCGCAGGGCAACGCGTCCACTGGCCTTGGCGTGAGCCACGCCGCGCGCGAGCGGTCGAGCTACGATGTTTTGATGGGCGAGGCGAGCATCGTGGATGCGGCGGTGCCGACCCGCGTTCCGCGCCTCGACCTTCTTCCTGCCGTCCAGGACCTGTCGGGAGCCGAGGTCGAAATGGTGGGGCTCGATCGACGCACTCACCGCCTCGCCGATGCGTTCGCCCAGGTACCGCCGGGTCGATGGGACATATGCCTGATGGACTGCCCGCCTTCGCTCGGGCTGCTGACGGTCAACTCACTCATTGCGGCACGACACTTGCTGGTGCCGCTGCAATGCGAATTCTTTGCCTTGGAAGGACTGAGCCAATTGCTGCAAACCGTTGAGCGGATCCGCACCCGCTTCAACCCCGACCTGTCGATCCTTGGAATCGCGCTGACGATGTTCGACCGGCGCAACAGCCTGTCGAAGCAGGTCGCCGAAGATGTTCGCGCCTGCCTAGGCCCGACGGTGTTCGAGACGGTCGTGCCGCGCAACGTTCGCTTGTCCGAAGCGCCAAGCCATGGCCTTCCCGCGCTGATCTACGACCTTCGCTGCTCGGGCAGTGAGGCCTATGTTCGGCTTGCGCGCGAACTGATGGCCCGCCTTCCGCAGCGGGCGGAGGCCGCATGAGCGAGCTTCGTCAGCGAGGCCTCGGCCGCGGCCTGTCCGCGCTGCTGGGCGATGCGCCTTCCGAGCCCGAGGCTCCGGCGCAGCGCGGCGGCGTGCGTGAGGTCGACGTCGCGGCGATCCGGCCCAACCCGAAGCAGCCGCGCCGGCACTTCGACGAAGCGGCGATTGTGGAGCTTGCCGACTCGATAACCAGGCGCGGAGTGCTTCAGCCGATTTTGCTGCGTTCGGCAGGTGACGGGTTCGAGATCATTGCCGGCGAGCGGCGGTGGCGCGCCGCACAGAAGGCGCAGCTCCATCGCATCCCGGCGATCGTTCGGGACTTCGATGAGGCAGCCACCGCCGAGGTGGCGCTGATCGAGAATATCCAACGCGAGGACCTGAATGCGCTGGAAGAAGCGGAGGGATACCGCGCGCTGATCTCGACCTATGGTCACAGCCAGGACGAAGTCGCCAAGCTCGTCCACAAGTCTCGCAGCCATGTCGCTAACCTGTTGAGACTATTGGACCTTCCCGCCTTCGTTCAGCAGGCTCTGATGCGCGGCGAGTTGAGCATGGGCCACGCCCGCGCGCTCGCTGCGGCGGATGATCCGGAGCAGATGGCCCGCGACGCGATCGCGGGGGGCTGGTCGGTGCGGCAGGTCGAAGCGCGCGCTCGCGGCTCCCGGCCCGCGAAGGAGCGCGCCCGCCGCCCGTCCGCGCCCGCTGATGCTGACACGACCGCGCTCGAGCGGCAGCTTGGGGACATCCTTGGCCTCAAGGTCCGGATCGCGCACCAGGATGGTGGTGGCACGGTCAGCGTGAGCTTCTCGAGCCTAGATCAGCTCGACCTGATCTGCCAGAAGCTCACCGGCGAGTCATTTTAACGCGCTGCCCGCGCTATCTGCAGCAACTCCTCGCCAAGTGCCGCCCGATCATCAACCGCGCTGAGCAGGACCTCTCGTTCGAGCTCACTCACTCGCGTCGTGACCCGGGCGAGCCGCTCTGGCGTCCACTTTCGGAGGATGCGGCCGACCGGCACCTGGTCGCGCTTCCAAACCGACGCCATTACAGCATCGATCCGCTGGCCCGCCGCAACCTTGGCGAGCAGCGGGGCGACTGAAAGCAGCCTCCTCTGCAAGGCCCGGATCACGGGGAACGGGTCGATACCGCAGCTCTGCAGCCGCTCCAGCTCGTCGCTGAGCGCCTGGACGTCCCCAGCAAGCGCCAGATCACCCGGACGGCCCGCGTCGGTGTCGGAGTCATCAGCGCCAAGCAGATCGACAGCGTCTTCATCCAACTCGCGTGGCGATGCCGGGTTAGCCCCCAGATACAAGGCGAACTTCGCGAGTTCCTGACGGGCGATAGCCTGATCGTTGGCCGTTGCCGTCGCGATTCGGCTCGCTAGGGCGGGGCCAATGATCAGTCCTTCCGAGCGGCCGATCTCCTGGATCATCCGGTCCGCATCGCGACCTTCCGGAATGTAGGAGGCGTGCGCCAGTGCTGCCCGGTGGGCCTCCGCGAGCTTCAGCAGGCCCGAGGTCTTGCGCAGCGTGCCGGCGATCGCCACCGCCGCGCTTTCGACCGCCGGAGCCGCCAGAAGAGCCTCGACTGCCGCTACGGAATCGTCGCCGGCCGGTTCGATCCACAGCAGCCGCCTGCCGCCGAACATCGAAATTGCGCCCGCCTCGTCGGCGAGCGCGGCGGGGTCGCCCTTCAGCGCTGCCCCTGTGAACGGAACCTTCTCGGCCGCCAGGGAAGATAGCAGGCGCGCCGCCAGCGCTCGAGACCCGGATTCGTCAGCGCCATGGAAAAGGTAGAAACGGCAGTTCGGGTCGGGCCGTTCGATCGCGGCAGCGATCGTTCCCCGATTGCTCTTCACGGGGCGCCGCGCCGCGCGGCGAACAGGCCAAGGCGGGTGATAATCTGGTCCGCAACGACCTTGCTCAGCCGCTCGGCCGCACTCTGCTCAGCTGCCAGGGTGGCATATTCGGACCCGACCACATCGATGCCCGCGTCCGACCCGGCGGTCGCGTCAAGCAGGACCTCTCCCGTCGCATTGCGGACCAGGCGATAGCGTGCGCGCAGGGTACGGCGTTCGCGCGTGACAGCGCTGTCCGTGCGAAGCCCGAAGGCGGTTATATCATCGTCCAGCTCAACTTCGAGCCGATAGGTATCGTCGCCCGAGGGTTCGCCGATCCGGTCGACCAGTGCGGAGCGGACGAGCCATCCGGTCCGGCCCGGGATTGGCTGCACCCCAACATCGCGTAGGAAGACGGCGACCTCCCCGCGCTCGCCCCCAGCGTACATCGGCTGCAGAGCGCAGCCGCTGGCCAGGAACAGGGTGAGGGCAAGGGCGGCGACGCGGATCACAGGACGATATTGACCAGCCGATCGGGAACCACAATCACCTTGCGCGGGGTGGAGCCGTCCATCAGCCGGGCAATCTTGTCGGCCCCCAGAGCCATCTGCTCAAGCTGCTCTCGCGAAGCGCCCCGGGCGACCGTCAGCGTGTCGCGGAGCTTGCCGTTGACCTGCACCGCCACCGTTACTTCATCGTCGACCAGCATCGCGGGGTCATGCTGCGGCCATGGCTGGTCAACGATCATGCCCTCGCCGCAGCGGCATGCCCACGCCTCTTCCGCCAGGTGGGGTGCCATGGGCGAGACCAATTTGACCAAGGTGAGGGTAGCGGCTTCACGGCTGGCGCTCGGCGCAGCCTTCTCGATCGCGCTGGTGAGTTCGTAAAGGCCAGCCACGGCCTTGTTGAATTGCAGTCCTTCGATCGCCTGACCCACGGCGGCGATCGTCCGGTGCACCTTCTTGTCGAGCGCAGGATTGCCGCCGTCTGCGCCCGCGGGAGCCATCGCCAGCTTCCACACCCGCTGCACGAACCGGGCAGCGCCTTCGATGCCGGCCTCCGACCATTCGAGGTCGCGTTCGGGCGGTGAGTCCGACAGCATGAACCAGCGCACCGCGTCGGCGCCAAAGCGGTCGACGATCGGCTCGGGATCGACCGTATTCTTCTTCGACTTGGACATCTTTTCGACGCGGCCGAGCGCCACGGGTGTGCCGCTGTCGATGTGGATCCAGTCGTCGCCGTCCTGCCGCACTTGGTCCGGGCTCAACCAGCTGCCGTCGCCGGCGCGATAGGTCTCGTGCGTCACCATGCCTTGCGTGAACAGGCCGCGGAACGGCTCTGTGACGCCGAGGCGGCCGATCTTCGCCAGCGCCCGGGTCCAGAAGCGTGCGTACAGCAGGTGAAGGATCGCATGTTCGACCCCGCCGATATATTGGCCCACGGGGAGCCACTGCTCCGCTTCTGCGCGGTCGAACGGCTTGTCGCCCGGCTGGCTGGCGAAGCGGATAAAGTACCAGCTGGAATCGACAAAAGTGTCGAGCGTGTCGGTTTCCCGGCGGGCGGCGCTGCCGCAGTTCGGGCAGGGGACAGCCTTCCAGGCCGTGTGCCTGTCGAGCGGGTTGCCCGGAATGTCGAACGACACGTCTTCGGGCAGCACGACGGGGAGCTGGTCGCGTGGAACCGGGACGGCTCCGCACGCGTCGCAATGGATGATCGGGATGGGCGTGCCCCAATAGCGCTGCCGCGACACGCCCCAGTCGCGCAGGCGGTACTGGACCTTGCCGTGCCCCCATCCATCGGTTTCGGCGCGGCGGATGATTTCGACCGACGCCTCGGCCGTCGGCAGGGCATCGAGGAAGCGCGAGTTCACCGCAACGCCGTGCCCGGTCTCCGCTTCTACGACCGAATCCCCCGCCTGTCCGGCGGAGGCGGCGACGACCCGGCGGATGGGCAAAGCGTACTTCGTGGCGAACTCGAAATCGCGCGCGTCGTGCGCCGGCACTCCGAACAGCGCGCCGGTGCCGTAGTCCATCAGCACGAAGTTCGCGATCCACACCGGGAGGCGCCACTCGGGGTCAAGCGGGTGGGCGACCTCGAGCCCGGTATCAAGCCCAAGCTTCTCGGCAGTCTCGATCTCTGCGGCGCTGGTTCCGCCGGCGCGGCAGCGAGCGATGAACTCGGCCACCTCGGGCCGTTCCGCTGCGAGTGTCTCGGCGATCGGATGCCCTGGCGAGATGGCGACAAAGCTCGCCCCAAAGATCGTGTCCGGCCTGGTGGTGAACACCCGGACATGGGCATGATCCACGCTGGCCGGTGCGCCGGTGATCTCGAACTCGAACTCCAGGCCGCGGCTCTTGCCGATCCAGTTCTCCTGCATCAGGCGGACCTTGTCCGGCCATTGCTCCAGGCTTCCCAGACCCGCCAGCAGGTCCTCGGCAAAGTCGGTGATCTTCAGGAACCACTGGCTGAGCTTGCGCCGCTCGACCAGTTCCCCGGAGCGCCAGCCACGCCCATCGATCACCTGCTCGTTGGCGAGCACGGTCATGTCGACCGGGTCCCAGTTGACTTCCGATTCCTTCCGGTAGACGAGGCCGGCTTCGAACAGGTCAAGGAACAGCGCCTGCTCGTGGCCGTAATATTCGGGCTCGCAGGTCGCCAGTTCACGGCTCCAGTCGAGCGCGAAACCGAGCCGCTTCAGCTGCGCTCGCATGGTGGCGATGTTCTGGCGGGTCCACGCGCCCGGATGGACCTTCTTCTCCATCGCAGCATTTTCGGCCGGCATGCCGAACGCGTCCCAGCCCATCGGGTGCAGCACCTCGAAGCCCTGCATCCGGCGGAAGCGGGCGAGCACGTCGCCCATGGTGTAGTTGCGGACGTGGCCCATGTGGATGCGCCCCGACGGATAGGGGAACATCTCCAGCACATAGCTCTTGGGCTTGGGACTGCCGCTGTCGGCGCGGAAGCTCCCGGCCTGTTCCCACCGCTCCTGCCAGCGGGAATCACTCGCCGCCGGGTCGAAACGGTCGGTCATTCACATGTCCTTCTTGGCTCTCAGCCGCCCACCGTGGTGCGGCGGATATCGCGGGCGCGGGTGAGGATGATGTCCTCCAGTTTTTGCACCGTGGCGGCGCTGACCGGAGCATCGACCCACTGGCCACCCTGGTTGACCTGGCGCAGCGCAGCCACCCGCAAGGCGTCGGCGCGCAGCTCCTGATCGAGGATTGAGACGGTCAGCTTGACCCGCTCGCCCGGTGTGCTGGGGCTGGCGTACCAGTCGGTGACGATCACGCCGCCATTGCTGTCGGCGGTGATCAGCGGCGCGAAGCTCAGAGTGTCGATTGCGGCCCGCCACAGGTAGGTGTTGACGCCGATGGCGGTCATCCGGGAGGGCGCCAGCGTGTTGGGCAGATCGCGGTTGCGCGAACAGCCCGCGGAAAAGAGCGCCAGCGGGATCAGCGCAGCGGCAGCAAGCGGCAGACGGACCATCAGGTTCTTCCTGTCTCGAAAAGGTTCGCCGGCGTTATAAGAGGCGCACGCCAAGCCGCAAGCCGTCTCGCACCGGGGCAGCAATGTGGATTCAAGGTCACAGGCCGCTGGCTTCTTCCCGGCAGTCGTGGAACATTCGGGTTGGCCGGGCTATATTCGACTCGGCAGGGAGTAGGGCTTGGTGATTGGCGTATCGTCCGGTGTGATCAGGGTGGCTGCGGTGGGTGCCGCAGTAGCTATCCTGTTGCCTGCGACGTTCGCACTCGCTGCCCCCGCCGTGAAGAAGCGACCGCCCGCGGTTGCGTTGAGCTTCGAGCAAGGCTTCACCCCGGCGCAGGCCGATCCGCGGCTGGCCGCGGCCTTCGCCAACCGGCCGGTGTTGGCGAGTGATTTCAAGTTCACTCCGACGGCCAGCAAGCGGCGGCCTTCGCAGATTCGCGTGGCGATCCGCGCCCGCGCCGAGACTCCCGGGCAAGCCGTTGAGCGGGTTCGCGACGTTGCTGCGCAAACCGCCGCGGCCGGCGTGTCGCTCACTCCGGCGACGTACAACCTCGGCGTAGCGGTGGGCTGGAAGAGGTTCGCGATCTCGGGCGACGTGGCGACCGCCAAGAGCAGCAATCCCGCGCTCGGTCAGCGCGAGGCCGCGGTCCTCGGGCTCAGCTACGACCTGAAGCGGTTTACGGGCCGGGTTGCGGCCAGCGCCGACCATGCCGAACGGGATGTCCCCGCGCTTGGCGAATCCAAGGCCTATGCGCTGGATGTCGGCGGCGCGTACAATATCTCGAACCGCGTCGCGGTAACTGGCGGCGTGCGCTACAAGATCGAGCGCGACCGCGTCGCCACGCTGAACGATCAGCGCCGCGACAGCCAGGCGGTCTACGTCGGAACCGCGCTCAAGTTCTAAGCCAAGCGGTCGCAGCGCACTGAAGCGATGTCGCGGGATTTACTTTCCTGACGGCTTCTTGCGCATCGGCCAGCCATCAATCCCCGCCCAACCGGCAAAACCGAGCGGGGCTACCTGCCGAAAGCGGTGTACATCCATCCCGCCCAAGGCAACGGCCGCATGCCCCGCCAGGCGGACAAGTGCGGCGGCTTTCATTCTCGGCAGGGGCCGCCAGTCAGGATGGCTGCGCGTGGGGAACACCGGCGACACGAGCAGCCACCGGGCGCCCTGGAGCCGAGCCCGGGCGATCTCCCGCGCGGAGTGCACTCGCGCTGTCCTGCCTTGCGTCTCATCCACAACCACTAGCTGGCGGCCTGCCGCCCCTCGTCGAATCCTGCGGAGCAGCCGCGCCCGTTCTCCCGGCCCTAGGTGGTGATGGCGCACCAGGACGCCCGATCCGCGGGGAAGCCGGCGGATGATGGCAAGGAGTTCGGCGTCAAGCCGCGGATCGGTGATCAGCCAGGCAGTGGGGGTCTCGGGGTGGCGGCGCGGCATGGCGCCACCTATAGCAGCGCCCGTGAACCCAGCCTTCCGCCGCCAGCAGATCCTCGACACCATCTCCGCTGCGGCTCGCACCGCCGGCCGTCGGGCAGACGATGTGAAACTCCTCGCCGTCTCTAAGACCCGCGGCGCCGAGGCCATCGAGCCGCTGATCGAGGCTGGCCAACGCGATTTCGGCGAGAGCCGGCTGCAGGAGGCCGAGGCCAAGTGGCCAGCGCTGCTTCACCGCTGTCCGCACGTTCAGCTGCATTGCATCGGGCGCCTGCAGTCCAACAAGGCCGAAGCCGCGGTGGAGCTGTTCACGACGGTGCATTCGCTGGATCGCCGTTCGCTGCTCGACGCGCTGGTGGCCGCCGGGGAAAAGGCTGGTAAGTTCCCGAGCGCATTTGTGCAGGTCAACATCGGTGAGGAAGAGCAGAAGGGGGGCGTAGCGCTGGCCGAGCTGTCGGCCTTCCTGGCGGAGGTACGATCCTCGCCGCTGCCCTTGGCCGGGCTGATGGGGATTCCGCCGCTAGGGGTCGAGCCGTCTCCCTACTTCGCCCTGCTGGCCAAGCTGGCGCGACGCCACGACGTCACCGGACTGTCGATGGGAATGAGCTCCGATTATCGTGCGGCGGTGATGCTGGGCGCCACCGCGGTGCGGGTCGGGACGGCCTTGTTCGAGGACTAGCCCGACCCGTCAGTCGAGGTGGCCGCTACGGGTGCGTTTTGCGGCAAGGTAGGCGGCATTGTGGGGGTTCGGCGGCAGCCGGTGGGGAACGCGCTCGACAACTTCGATCCCGGCGCCTGTAAGTCCAGCAACCTTGGCCGGATTGTTGGTCAGCAGGCGCACGGCCTCGACCCCCAAGGCCCGGAGCATCGCCGCCGCGAGCCCGTAATCGCGCGCATCGTCGGCAAATCCCAGCCGCCGGTTGGCATCGACCGTGTCGAGGCCACGGTCCTGCAGCGCATAGGCCCGGATCTTGTTGGCCAGCCCAATCCCTCTCCCTTCGTCCCGCAGGTAAAGCAGTATCCCGCCCTCCCCGTCCGCGATCAGCCGGAGGGCGGAGCGCAGCTGCGGTCCGCAGTCGCACTTGAGCGAACCGAAAACATCCCCGGTCAGGCATTCGCTATGCAACCGCACCAGCGGCGGCCGGCCGCCGGGCGCTCCGACCATCAGCGCGACATGCTCGCTTCCGTCGTCGCAAACGCGAAAAGCGATGATCTGCGCATCCTGAACGCCGTCCAGGGGCAGCCGGGCGCGGGAGGCGATCACCGCGCGCTGCCTCCGGACTGCCTCCGCAACTTCGTCCGGCTCGACGTGGAGCGGAGTGTCGGACTGGACCAGCCATAGTGCCGGAAGCAGGCCGGCCAGGCGAGCCAGGGTCAAGGCCGCCTGGGTCTCCTCCGGCCGCTCGAGCGGGAGAACGGTCAGGGGGCCGGGCGTGAGCCGCGACAGGTCGCGTCCTGGATCAGCCAAGGCCCTTACCATGTCCCGGTCGAGCCACGCGCAGCGTGCGATGATCGCGGGACCCGAAGCCGCTTCGCGTTCGCTGGTCAATCTCAGCGCCGCCGCTCGCTCCGCACTTAGCAGAACGCTTGCGGACTCGCTTGGATCGAGCACCGCAAGCAGCTCGTCGCTCCCCGTCTCGATCGGCAGAAAGGCCTGCCGGCCGATCCGGACGGGGCGTCCAGCCCTCAGTGCCGCGATCGCTTCGGCGACGCTGCTCAAAGAGTCAGCTCGACGACCAGCGGGACGTGATCGGACGGCCGTTCCCAGCTGCGGCACGGCTCCAGCACATGGTGGCCGGTGGCCTGCTCGGCGAGGGTCGGGCTCGCCCACATATGGTCCAGCCGCCGGCCGCGGTCGTTCCTGGTGAAGTCGGGAGAGCGATAGCTCCACCAGGTGAAGCAGCGTTCGGGTGCGGGAACGAAGCGGCGACCAAGGTCCACCCAGTCGTGCGCCGCCTGCAACTGGCCAAGCGCCTCGATCTCGACCGGCGTATGGCTGACCACGTCGATCAAGGCCTTGTGGCTCCACACGTCGCACTCCAGTGGCGCGACGTTGAAGTCGCCGACGATCAAAGTCGGCTGAGCCAACTTTCCCGACCAGCGGGTCATCCGCTCGATGAAGTCGAGCTTCTGGCCGAACTTGGGGTTGAGCGCCCGGTCGGGGATGTCGCCCCCGGCTGGAACGTAGACGTTCTCCAATCGGATGCCGTGCGGCAACAGCGCCCCCACGTGCCGCGCCTCCCCATTGTCCTGCCAGTCGTGCCGGCCCGGGTCCCCCAGCGGCACCTTGGAGATGATCGCCACGCCATGGTGCATCTTCTGCCCGTTGAGCAGGATGTGCTCGTAACCGGCCTTGCGGAAGAAGTCGGCCGGAAAGACGTCGTTGTGCGCCTTGGTTTCCTGCAGACACAGGATGTCAGGAGCTTCTTCCCGCAGCAGGCGCTCGACGATGGCCGTCCGGGCGCGAACCGAGTTGATGTTCCAGGAGGCGATCTTCAGGGTCGTCACAGGCCCGCTCTAGCGTGAAGTTCGGGGAAAAGGCGAGTGGCCCTCATACGCAAAGGCCCCCGCTCCGGGGGCATGGAGCGAGGGCCGACCAAGCGTTCGTCACGCGAGGTGATCGCCAAGTCCGGGTAACAGGGGGAAACCCCGGCTCATCGACGATCAACACCGCCTGTAGACAATCACTGCTGACCCGGCGATGAACGATTGCAATTCAGGACGTTATTTCCGCCGCTTGGGCTCGGCAAAGGCAAAGGCGGTCTCCGGCACCGCGACGTTGTAGCGCTGGTTGTCGAGCTTCACGGTGGTGCGCTTGTTCTGCGCGTCGATCGCCGTCCAGCCCTCCAGCAGCAGGCCTCCCGGCGCGGAGGCCGACTTCACGAAGGCGAGAATCAACGTCCCGAACTCCGGCCGGCGCGCGTCGCGTGCGCGGACCAGCACGACCCGCGGATCCTTGGTGGGAAGCACCCTAGCGATTCGGTCAAGCTCTGGGTTCGGCGACAGCAGCACACTCAGCGGCGACTTGGCGACCGGCCAAGCCGACTTCTGGCCGACGTCATAATCGATGAAGGTCAGCGTCTTGCCATTGCCGACCAGCAGCATGTTGGCCCCGCTGCCATATTCGAAGCGGATGCGGCCGGGACGCTTCAGCGAAAGGCTGCCGCGCAGCGAGCGGTTCCGCTGGTCGGTCTGGAAGAAGCTGGCGGTCATCGACTGAGTGGCGCCGAGCGAGCGTTCGACCTGGTCGATCACCCCACTGCCCTGCGCGGCCGCAGCGCTGCCGGCGAACACGGCGATCGCGGCAACAGGGGCCAGTAGGCGCGCGGAAAGAGGGCTGAAAGGCATGGGGTCTCCTCAAGGAATGTTTGCGCGGGTGATGGCGCTCCGCCATTGAATGCGGTCTGAACCCGCCGGTTCCCCTGGGTTCAGCCCTGGGCGCCTCACAAGGGGTGGCCGTCGGTGTCCATCAGCACTTCGCGGCGGCCGACATGGTCCGGTTGGCCGACGCGGCCGTCCTTCTCCATCCGCTCGATTAGCCGCGCCGCGCTATTGTAGCCGATGCGCATCTGTCGCTGCAGGTAGGAGGTGGACGCCTTCTGGCTTTCGGCAACGATCTGGATCGCCTTGCGGTAGAGCTGGGTCTCGGCATCCTCCTCGCCGTCGGGCTGCCCGTCGAGAATGTAGCCGCCGTCCTCCGGCTCCTCGGTGACCGCCTGGATGTAGTCGGGCACCCCCTGCCGGCGCCAATGCTCGGCGATGCTGCGCACCTCCTCGTCGCTGACAAAGGGGCCGTGGACACGAAGGATCTGCTTGCCGCCGGGCATGTACAGCATGTCGCCCTTGCCCAGCAGTTGCTCCGCGCCCTGCTCGCCGAGAATCGTGCGGGAATCGATCTTGCTGGTGACCTGGAAGCTGATTCGCGTGGGCAGATTGGCCTTGATGACGCCGGTGATGACGTCGACCGAGGGGCGCTGGGTGGCCATGATCAGGTGGATGCCCGCCGCGCGGGCCTTCTGGGCGAGGCGCTGGATTAGGAATTCCACCTCCTTGCCGGCTGTCATCATCAGGTCGGCGAGTTCGTCCACCACCACCACGATCTGCGGCAGGACCTCATATTCGAGCTCCTCCGTCTCGTAGAGCGGCTGGCCGGAGTCGGCGTCGTAGCCGGTCTGCACCCGCCGCCCGAGCTTGGAGCCCTTGGCCTTGGCGTCGCGCACCTTTGCGTTGAAGCTGGCCAGGGCACGTACGCCGAGGCTCGCCATCATCCGATAACGCTCCTCCATCTGCTCGACGGTCCACTTGAGCGCGCGGATCGCCTTGGCCGGCTCGGTCACCACCGGGGAGAGCAGGTGGGGAATGTCATCGTAGACGCTGAGTTCCAGCATCTTGGGATCAATCATGATCATCCGGCACTCGTCCGGACCCATCCGGTAGAGCAGCGACAGGATCATGCAGTTGAGGCCGACCGACTTGCCGGATCCGGTTGTGCCGGCGACCAGCAGGTGCGGCATCGGTGCCAGGTCGGCGATAACCGGGTCGCCGGCGATGTTCTTGCCGAGGATCAGCGGCAGGCTCATCGCCTGATCCTCGAACGCCTGGCTTGCGACCAGCTCGCGCAGGGAGACCATCTCGCGCTTGGGATTGGGCAGCTCGATGCCGATCACGCTGCGTCCGGGGATGGTCGCGACGCGCGCGGACAGCGCCGACATGTTGCGGGCGATGTCGTCGGCCAGCTGGATGACACGACTGGCCTTGATCCCGCTGGCAGGTTCCAGCTCGTACAACGTGACCACCGGGCCGGGCCGAACCTCGACGATGTCGCCGCGAACGTGGAAGTCCTCCAGCACCGATTCGAGCAGGCGGGCGTTGCGCTCGAGGCCGGCCTTGTCGATCGGCTGCCGACTCCCTTCGGCGGGCGGGCTCAGCAGGTCGATCGGCGGCATCTGATAGCTGTCGCCCAAGGCAAGGCCGGGCTGCTGCTGCGGATCTGCGCGGCCACGGACCTTGGCCTCCTTCTTGCCAGCGGCGGGCGCGATCGCTCCCGAGGGCTCCGTAACCGCCACCGTGGGCCGGGACCGTGGCGGGGCAGCGGCAGCCGGTGCCTTGTCGCGCGGTTCGGCGGTTCGGCGAGGTGCGGGCTCCTGATCGCGGGGCGCACGGGCAAACAGGCTCGCCACCCAGCCCTTCTCCTCGGAGCGGAGCGCGAGCGCGACGATCGCAAGAAACAGCCCGCCCGCGGCGAACAACAGGATCAGGGTCAGCCGGGCGGGACCTTCCACGCCGGGGTTACCGATCAGGGCGAGCCCGGCATTGACGCCATGCGCCCCGGCGAGGCCCAGGGCTCCGCCCCATCCGCCCGGCAGGCCGGACACCGCCGACCCGGCGGTCAGGCCCAGGGCGACCCCGATCAGCGCGGCGCCGCCCCCGGCGACTAGCAGCGCTCTCCCCGGGCGACCCGCTCCCTCGCCGCGCAGCAGACGCAACCCGGCCAGCGCGATCACCGGCAGGAACAAAGCCGACCCAAGTCCGAACAGCAGCAGCAGGAGGTCGCTGGCGTAGGCGCCCGGAGCGCCGAGCCAATTGAGCGGCGGCCCACCCGCCGCGGTGCTCCAGCTCGGATCGGTCGACGAATGGGTGATCAGCGCAATGCCCAGCGCGATGCTGAGCGAAAGCAGCAGCGCGCCGCCAGTGCGGACAAGGAACGCCCGCAGCGATGCCTGCAGCTTCTCCCGCCAATCCGGCTCCAGCTCGCGCCGCTGAGCCCGCCCTGCCGCGGTCGCCATCCTTTTAGATCCCCACCCGTGCCTGTGCCGTGGCGCCACAATGCCTTGCCGGGGAGTCGGGGGTCAAGGATGTGGCCTCCGGCACGCCCCTCGCCAAGCGCCCTTGTGCGGCATACATGCATCACATGGATCATGCGGACGTCATCATTCTGGGCGGCGGGCTGGTCGGCCTGGCCCTCGCCGCGGCCCTCGACGTGAGCGGCCTTTCGAGCATCATCGTCGATCCGGCGGACCCGGACCAGCGCCGCGACGCGCGGTTCGACGGCCGGACCAGCGCGGTGTCCTCGTCCAGCATGCGAATGCTGGAGGCGACGGGCGTGGCCGGGCACTTCCCCGAACCGGGCAGCCCGATCCACTCGATCCGCGTGGCCGACGGCCTGGAGCCCGGCGGGCTCACCTTCGAGCCGGAGGACGATGACGAGGCGCTCGGCTGGATGCACGAAAATCGCCACCTGCGCGCGGCACTGCTGGCGCGGGCGGAAGCGGGGACGAGCATTCGCTTGCGGTGGAAGTCGTCGGCGGTGGCTACGGACCGGACCGACCATGGCGTCACGACGTCGCTGAACGACGGGTCGGTGGTCCGCGCCCCGTTCCTGGTGGTCGCGGAAGGGCGCAATTCACCAACCCGCGAGGCGGCGGGGATCCGGATCGCGCGCTGGCGCTACGATCATGCGGCGATCGTTTCGACACTGACCCACCAACTGCCGCACGAGCAGGTCGCATACGAGATCTTCTACCCGACCGGGCCATTCGCGTTGCTGCCGATGACTGACAGCGCCGACGGCCATCGCTCGGCGATCGTCTGGTCGGTGCCGAGCGCGGACGCGCATGGCTGGATGTCGCTGTCGGACGAAGACTTCGCGGCGGAAGCGCAGCAGGCCATGGGTGGCTTCCTTGGGCAGGTGCGGCTTGTGGCGCCCCGGTCGACCTACCCACTCGGCTTCCACCATGCGGCGCGGATCACCGCCCACCGGATGGCGCTGGTCGGCGATGCGGCGCATGCGATCCACCCGATCGCCGGGCAGGGGCTGAACCTCGGCTTCCGCGATGCGGCGGCGCTGGCGCAAGTGCTGGTGGAGGGCGCCCGTCTCGGCCTCGATCTCGGCGACCGACAGCTGCTCGACCGCTATCAGCGCTGGCGCAGTCTCGACACGTTGATGGTTGCAGCCTCGACCGACGGGCTGACCCGGCTCTACGGCCTGCCCGGCCGAGCCGCATCGGCGGTCCGCCGCTTCGGAATGAGCATGATAGACCGCGTTGGCCCGCTCAAGGCCAGACTCAATGCAGAAGCGCGGGGGACCAGCGGCGACCTTCCGCTGCTGCTGCGCGGACTGCCGATCTGATCTTGGCGCTCTAGCCCTACTGCAAGCGCGGGCTGAGGTCGCTGCCGCCGTGGGCAGCGCGGAGAAATTGCATCAGTTGCACCAGCAGGTCAGCGCGGCCGGCAAGGGTGGCTTCTTCCAGAAGGGCCTGCTTGGCGCCGGCGTCGAACGGCGCCACCTGGGCGATGGCGTTGACCAGCATCTCGTCATCGAGCCGGTTCACCGCTGCCCAGTCCACCGTCAGCCCCATGGCATCGCCAAGCCGCCGCGCCTCTCGCTCGACCTCCGACCGTTGGGCGAGGCCGAGCGGTTGAGGTTCCGAATCGTCGAACGCCGCGGTGTCCACGTCCGCCTGGCGGTAAGCGGTGCCGACATCGGCTTCGGCAATCAGGCGAAAGCGCTGGCTGCCCTGCAGGATGATGTTGAAGCGCCCATCGTCGAGCTCCTCCAGGCCGATGATCTCCCCGATGCAGCCGACCCGGTAGAGCGGGGGATGGTCGTCGACCTGATCCCCCACCCCTTGCGGCTGAATCATCCCGATCCGGCCTAGGGCGGAGCCGGCATCCTCGATCATTGCCCGATAGCGCGGCTCGAAGATGTGGAGCGGCAACTGGCTGCGCGGAAAGAGGATCGCTCCGGCCAGCGGGAAGAGCGGTACCCGGACGATGGCTTCGCTCACGTGAACAGCAATGCCGACAAGCGCCGCCGCTGGCTGCGCGCCCAAGGGTCTTCCAACCCGGCCGCTTCGAGTAGCTGAAGGAAGCGAGTCCGGGCCGCGCCTTCGCTCCACTCCCGGTCGCGCGCGATGATCTCCAGCAGCGCATCGGCGGCGCCTTCGCGGTCGCCCGCCGCCATCCGCGCCCCAGCCAGGTCGAAGCGCGCCTGGTGGTCGTCAGGATTGGCCGCGACGCGCTCCTCCAGTTCGGCGGTCTCGCCGCTCGGTGCGGCCGTGGCGACGTCCAGCGCGGCGCGAGCCCGGGCCAGCGCGGGATCCTTCGCCGCATCCTCGGGCGCCGCGTCCAGGGTCGCGCGCGCCTCGTCGGCGCGACCGGAGGCAATCAGCGCACGGGCCAGCCCGCCGAGCACCTCCGGATGCTCTGGCGCCATGTCGAGTATCTGCCGGAAGATATTCTCCGCCCGCTCGGTGTCCCCAGTGGCAAGCACTTCCTCGCCCATCGCGATCAGCGGCTCGATCTCCGCCTCGAGCGATTGCGCTTCCCCTTTTACCGGCAATTGACCGAGCAGCTGGTCGAGAACCCGCTTGATCTGGCCTTCGCTTCGATACTGGGTGAGGTCGGCAACCGGCTGGCCGCCGAACAGCGCGTAGACGGTCGGGATCGACTGGATCCGGAATTGCGCCGCGATCACCTTGTCCTTGTCGACGTCGATCTTGACCAGCTTGACGCCCTTGTCGGCATAGTCGGCCGCGACCTTGTCCAGCACCGGCCCGAGCTGCTTGCAGGGGCCGCACCACTCCGCCCAGAAGTCGAGGATCACCAGACTGGTCATGGACGGCTGCAGGACATTGTCCTGGAAGCTCTTGATCGCCTCGCGCTCCTCAGCGCTCATTCCCAGTGTCGCCACGCCGCCACCCTTATCCTGTGTGGCCCGCCATATGTGCGGCGCATCGGTGGCCCGCAAGGTTCGCGGCCCGCATCAACGAAGGGGTTGCGCGCCGCCGAAAGCCCATGCTAGGCGCGCCGCCTCACCCACGGGACCGGTTCAGCGGTCCTGTTCATGGCGCCAGAGCGGGCGTAGCTCAGGGGTAGAGCACAACCTTGCCAAGGTTGGGGTCGAGGGTTCGAATCCCTTCGCCCGCTCCAGCGGCCTTCGGGCGCAAAACTGCCCAGGATCTTACAAACTGCAATGCTCGCCGAGGAGGCGAGCCGGGCATCAGCGCGACAGGATGAAGCGATTCCCGCTGCCTGCTTCGTGCTGCTCGATTACCGCGCGCACGACATTGTTCATCAGGGTCATGCGGGTGATCAGCGGGGTTGAGGTCTTCTTGATCATCACTGCCACCGCATAGCTCCGGCCATCCGGCGCGGTGATGATGCCGATGTCGTTATACCCGGCCTGCACCGCGCCCAGCACCTGCCCGGTGCCGGTCTTGTGCGACAGCGACCATCCCGGCTTCAGGCCGCCGCGAAGCCGGTTCTTGCCGGTGCGCGTGTTGCCCATGGTCGTCAGCAGCCGCGCGGTCGACGCCGGAGACAACAGCTCTCCGCGCTTCAGCCGCGCAAGGGTGTCGACGATCGCGCTGACCGAGGCGCCGTCGTACGGGTCCTCGATATAACGATTGAACAAGGACTGGCGCAGGGACAGCGGCAGGGCATTGCGTGCCTTGTAGAAGGCATCACCGATCGAATAGCTCTGGCTCCACGTCAGCCCGGCGATTCGACTCTGCAGCGCGCGCTCGCCGTCGTAGAAGCGGATCTGACCCAAGCCCTTTTCGGCGATCATCCGGCGCACCGCGGCGGGGCCGCCGACCGAGCGCATCAATTTGTCGTTGGCCGTGTTGTCGCTCTTGGTGATCGCCTCGAACATCAGCGCGCCGAGACTGGTGGTGTAGCCGGCCTGCCCAAGCACCTTCTGGGCAATCGGCTGGTTAAACAGGGTGAGATCGCCTTGGGTGAGCGTCACCCGGTCGTCAAGGCTGACCCGCCCCTTGTCGACCGCGTCGAGAGCGGTCAGGGCGACCCACATCTTGCTCACGCTCTGTTGCGGATACAGCTCGTCCGCACGCCAGCCGAGACGCCAACCGCTCTCCACCGATTGAACGGCGATGCCGACCCGGCCGTTGAAGCCGGCGCCCAGCCCGTTGATCCGCGAAGCGAGAAGCGCCGGCGGTGCGGGCCGCATGACGACCGGCCGCGAGGGCGCCGCCACCTGTGCCGAAGCAGCCGGGCCCAGAAGCGCAGCCGCAACAATGGTTCCCACCCCAAGCCGCACTGACGTCATGACCTCAACCCCCGGCAAGGCCCCTGAAACGAAGGCCTTGGTAACTTGCGTCCTGCACGAAACCTGTGTTCCGTGATCGAGGCGGTAGAATCGCAAAGGCCGGACTCGCTGTCCAGCCACTTCGTCGCGGGGGGCAGCTGTCCGATGCTGGTCAGTTCGCCCCGGCGAGCAGGGCGGCGCTCTCCACCTCGTCCAGCGAACGGTGCGCGGCGACATAGATCCGGGCGCGGCGGACCCACCCGCCGGCGCGGGCGATGCCGGGAAGCCGCATCGCTTCGGTAAGGGCAAGGTCGACCTGTCCGGCAGCCAGCCGCGCCTGCGCCCGGTCGTAGGTGGCATTTGGCCGCGGCGAGGGGCGGTCGGCGCGGCGGATCGACACGAGGGACCCAAGCTCGCGCCGCACCCCGTCCCACACCCCCTCGTTCGGAGCGCCGCCCTTGAGCACCGGCTCGAGCGCATCGAAATCCGCGGTCAGCTGGTCCAATGTGACCGGGTTGCGCGACGCGGTGACGACCGTGGCGACCGCACGCGGGTGAGTGGCGCTGAACCGCTCCACCAGCAAGGGTTCCAGGTAGCCCAGCGCCACGCCGCGATCGATCGCACGGCGGGCAGCGAAGGCAACCAGTAGCGCATCGGCTCGACCTGCGGATCCTTCCGCCCGCTGAGTTGCGCTTTCCACCCGCGCCAAGCGACCTTCGAGCGCGGCAAGGCGAACCGCGTCAGCCGACGGCAGGGCCGACGCTTGCGGCTGGACGGCAAGGCTCATCGCCGGAGCGGGTGGGGCAGCGAGAGCCCCCGGCTCAGCGACGCCCAAAAACCTCGCGGCGCCCGGCCAGCGGGCAAGAGCCCAGACCGTCGCCGCCGCGGCGGCCAGAAGAAGGAGTAAGGTCAGCAGCAGCATCGTGCCGAAGCTCAATCTGCGTCGTGATGGTGCGCTCGTCATTCCGGGACCGGACAGTTGCACAGCCGCTCGGCAAGGGAAAGCAGGGCTTCGTCGCGCGGCTCCGCGGCAATGGCCACCTCCCCCCAGCCTCGACCGCAGGCGGCCGCGGCTGTAGCGCTGATCGCAGCAATGCTTGTCGTCGCGCGTTCCCGCACAAGTTCAGCGAGACGCTGGCCTGCCCGTGGCGAATGGACCAGCGCTACGGCACCGGACAGCGCTCCCGGCGGGATGGCTCCTTCCACCGCCACCGCCCGGTAGACCACCACCGATGTGACAGCATGGCTGTCGAGGGCTGGCTCGTGACGCTCCTCGCCGCAAAGGTGCAGCAGGCGGATTGTTGGTTCCACTTCGCGGAGCAAAGCATCGACCCCGCCACGTCCGCTCGCCGCCACCCCGAACCCCGCCTGAAGCAACGCCGTTGCCGTCGCCGCTCCTACCGCATAGGCCGGCAAGCGGGTCAGGCGGGGCAGGTCCGCTCCCGCATGGCGCACCGCGTTGGCGCTGGTGACCAGCAGCGCATCGATCCGGGCCAGGTCAGGACATTGCCATTCTACCGGCACGATCCGGAACAATGGCAGGCTGACCGCATCCAGACCTCGCTTCCGCGCCCGGTCCATGGTCGCACTGGCACCCGGCTCCGGCCGCAGGATGACCAGCCGTCTCACCCGCCGAACAAGCTCCGAACCGCGGCCGGCGCGCGCTCCAGCAGTCCGGCTGCGAGCCGCTCGGGCGCCTGCTCGTCCGGCTCAAGATCGAACAGGAGTTCGCCCGCGACATGCTCCGCGCCGTCGCTGCTGAGCAGTTCGGCCCGCAGCCAGACGCGGCCGTCGCCGTGCTCCACTGCGAGCGCGGCCACCGGTGAGTGGCAGGAGCCACCGATGGCGCGTGCAAAGCGCCGCTCGGCGGTGACCGCATGATGGGTCGGCGTGTGGTTGATCGCCTGCAGTAATCCGCGGGTGCGCTCGTCGTCCGAGCGGCACTCGATCCCGATCGCGGCCTGGCCGGGCGCCGGCAGCATGGTTCCGATCTCGACCGGCGTACCGACTTCTATCCCGAGCCGGTCGAGCCCGGCTGCAGCCAGCAGGGTCGCGTCATATTCTCCGCCCTGCAGACGCGTCAGCCGGGTCGCGACGTTCCCGCGGATGCTCTCGACGCGCAGGTCTGGACGGAGCCGCAGCAGCTGGGCCGCCCGGCGAGGCGAGGAGGTACCGACCTTGGCGCCTTGGCCGAGCGCCTCGACCGATGGCGCTCCGATCAGCCGGTCGCGCACATCCGCCCGCGCGAGGGTCGCGACGATGCACAGGCTGTCCGGCCGCTCGCTTTCCACATCCTTCATCGAGTGAACGGAGAAATCGGTCTCTCCGGCGAGCAGGGCGAGGTCCAGCTCCTTGGTCCACAGCGCCTTGCCGCCCACTTCGGCCAGCGGGCGGTCCTGGATCCGATCGCCGCTGGTTTTCACCGGGCGTAGCACGACGCTGCCCTCGGGCCAGCCGTGCGCCACCTCCAGCGCGCCAGCCGTCATCCGCGCCTGAGCCATCGCCAGCGGCGAACCCCGGGTTCCAAGAACAAGAGGGCGATCCATTGTCGCCCCCTAGTGCATCGGAGGCGCTTCGGGCAAAGGGCGCGCAGCAATGACCCTCATCCTCGGCCTTGAATCCTCCTGCGACGACAGTGCGGCGGCGCTGGTGACGAGCGACCGCCAGATCCTGGCGCAGGTGGTGGTCGGCCAGAACAAGGCGCATCAGCCATTCGGCGGCGTCGTGCCGGAAATCGCCGCCCGGGCCCATGTCGAGGTGCTGCCAGGCCTCGTGCGGCAGGTGCTGAACGACGCCGGCGTCGAGGTAGCGCAGGTGGATGCGATCGCCGCCACCGCTGGACCGGGGTTGATCGGCGGAGTGATGGTTGGCCTGCTGACCGGCAAGGGGCTGGCGCTGGCGGCGGGCAAGCCGCTGGTTGCGGTCAACCACCTCGAAGGCCATGCGCTGTCACCGCGGCTGGTCGATCCGGCGCTTGGCTTTCCTTATCTGCTGCTGCTCGCCAGCGGGGGGCATTGCCAGCTGCTGGAGGTCTGCGGGGTCGGTGATTACCGCCGGTTGGCGACCACCATCGACGATGCCGCGGGCGAGGCGTTCGACAAGGCCGCCAAGCTGCTCGGCTTGCCCTATCCGGGCGGGCCGGCAATCGAGGTGCTGGCGGAGGAGGGCGACGCTGATGCGGTTCCGCTGCCCCGGCCGTTGTTCGGCAGCCCGGAGCCGCATTTCTCCTTCGCCGGGCTGAAGAGCGCGGTGCAGCGCGCTGTAGTCGCCGGAACGCACCGGCCCGCCGACATCGCCGCCAGCTTCCAGCAGGCGGTGATCGACTGCCTGGTCGACCGCACCGCCCGGGCGCTGGCGACAAGCAACGCTCCGGCGCTGGTCGTCGCCGGCGGAGTGGCGGCCAACGGCGCAATCCGTGCCGCACTTGCGAGTCTGGCGGAGCGGCACGGGCGAAGCTTTGCCGTCCCGCCCAGCTGGTTGTGCACCGATAATGCAGCAATGATCGCCTGGGCGGGGGCGGAGCGGCTTGCGGTGGGGGCGGTGGACGGCCTCGAATCGCCGGCGCGGGCCCGCTGGCCGCTCGATCCGGCGGCGGAGACGGTGCGCGGGGCAGGGGTGAAGGCATGATTGAGCGCATAGGGGTGATCGGCGGCGGCGCGTGGGGCACGGCGCTGGCCCAGGTCGCGGCCGCGGGCGGGCGCGACACCCTGCTGTGGGCGCTCGAGCCGGACGTGGTGGCGAGCATCAATCAGCGGCAGGAGAATGCCCTGTTCCTGCCGGGGCAGACGCTTTCTCCCGCGATCCGCGCCACGGAGGACCTGGCCGACCTGGCCGGCTGTCACGCCTGGCTGGTGGTCACTCCGGCGCAGCACATGCGCGCGGTGCTGTCGGCCGCGCCGTCGTTCGCGGGGCCGCTGATCCTCTGTTCCAAGGGCATCGAGGAGCGCAGCGGCGACCTGCTCCACCACGTTGCGCGGTCGAGCTGCCCGGCGTCGGACGTCATGGTTCTGTCCGGTCCGACCTTCGCCCATGAGGTTGCCGCCGGGCTGCCCACCGCGGTGACACTCGCCAACGGTGACGGCGGCAAGGGGGAGGCGGTGCGCGACCGCCTCGGGCAGCCGTCGTTCCGCATCTACCTGTCCGACGACGTTGCCGGCGCGGAAGTCGGCGGCGCGGTGAAGAACGTGCTGGCGATCGCCTGCGGGGTCGTCGAAGGCAAACGGCTGGGCCAGAACGCCCGCTCGGCACTGATTGCCCGCGGCTTCGCCGAGATGACACGATTCGGCCTAGCCTGCGGCGCCCGGCGCGAGACCTTGGCCGGCTTGTCAGGCCTCGGCGACCTGGTGCTCACCTGCTCATCCACCAGCTCGCGCAACTTCTCGCTGGGCAAGGGGATCGGCGAAGGTCGCGCCGCCGCGGATCTCATGGCGGACCGGCGCACCGTCGCGGAAGGCGCGTTCACCGCGCCGGTGCTTCGGCGGCTTGCCGAGCAGCGCGGCATCGACATGCCGATCGTCGCCGCGGTGGACGATCTGCTCGCCGGCCGGGCACAGGTGGATGAGGTGCTGGAAAGCCTCCTCAGCCGGCCGCCGCGCCCGGAGAGCCACTAGGTGAGCCGCTCAAAAATCCCAGGCGATGCCGCCTTGCTCCCAGTCGCCATAACGGGTCGGCTCCAGCCGAGGCTTGTCGCCGGACGGCGGCGGGGTCGGCGCGATTGCCTTCGGCTCCGGCACTGGAGGCGACGGGCTGAGGGTGGCTGGCGGATCGAGGTGCTTGGGCCGCTTCATGCATGGCGAGATGGGCGATGAAAGCTCCGCTGCCAAGGGTTGAAGGACTTCCCACCCGGCAAGCGGCGCTGGCGATGCTGGACGCGGTGCTGCGGCGTGGGCAGACGCTCGACAATGCGGCGCAATTGGGCGCGAAGCTCACGCCGGCGGACAAGGCGCTCGCCCTGGCGATTGTCGGCGAGACCTTGCGGCGTTTGCCAGACCTCGACGAGTTGATCGACGGTGCCACACGGCAGCCTTTGCCGGACGATGCCAAGGCGCGGATGGTGCTGCGGCTCGCGCTTGCGCAGAAGATTGCGCTCCAGGTGCCCGACCATGCCCTGGTCGCGACCGCGCTGCCCTTGGTGGACGGCGGCCCACGGCGGCTGGTCCATGGGGTGCTGGGCACCTTGCTTCGCCGCCCGCTCCCGCAGACCGGTGGAGCGAGGCTCCCGGAACAGGTCGAAGCCCGCTGGAGTGCCGCCTGGGGCGACGCCGAGGTCGCCGCGGCCCGGCGCGCCATTGTCCGCCGGCCGCCACTCGACCTCAGCTTCGCCGACGACGACGAAGCTTCAGCTTTTGCCGCAACGAACGGCGGAATGCAGCTGGCGCGTGGGCACGTGCGCCTGACCGGCGGCGCCGGAGTAACGGACTTGCCGGGCTTCGGCGCGGGACGATGGTGGGTGCAGGACCTCGCCTCTTCGCTTCCGGCCAGGCTGATGCCGGCTGAGCCTCGCCGTGTCCTTGACCTGTGCGCTGCGCCAGGCGGCAAGACGATGCAATTGGTTGCGGCCGGTCACCAGGTCACCGCCGTCGACCGGTCTGAAAGTCGTCTGGCGCGACTTGCCGCGAACCTGGCCCGAACGAAGCTTTCTGCCACGACCGTCACCGCCGATGCGCTGGAATGGCAGGGCGAAGCCTTGTTCGACGCCGTGCTGCTCGACGCCCCCTGCTCGGCAACCGGGACCTTCCGCCGCCACCCCGAGGTGCTCTACCGCGCCCGGCCCGCGATCATTGCCGAAAGCGCCGCGCTGCAGTGGCGGCTGCTCGATCATGCCGCGACGCAAGTCGTGCCCGGCGGCACCCTCGTTTACGCGGTATGCTCGCTCGAACCCGACGAAGGAGAGAGGGCGGTGGAGGCCTTTCTCCAGCGCACGCCGGCCTTTCAAACAGCTCCGGTCGCAAGTTCCGAAGTGCCGGTGGGGACAGCCCCGACCGAAAAGGGCTGGCTGCGAATCCTTCCATCGATGCTGGAGGAGGTTGGCGGGCTCGACGGCTTCTTTGTCGCGCGCCTTGTCCGATCGGCACCTTAGCGGCTAATCCCAGCCGGTGCCCGTACCCCTGATCGCCCCCTCCATCCTGTCTGCCGATTTCGCTCGGCTGGGCGAGGAGGTCCGCGCCATCGATGCGGCCGGGGCCGACTGGATCCACATCGACGTGATGGACGGGCATTTCGTGCCCAACCTCACCATCGGCCCGGCGGTGGTGAAGGCGCTCCGTCCTCACAGCGGCAAGCCGTTCGACATCCATCTGATGATCGCCCCCGTCGACCCGTTTCTCGAAGCGTTCGCTGAAGCGGGCGCGGACATCATCACCGTCCATCCCGAAGCCGGCCCGCATCTCCACCGCACCGTGCAGCGGATCAAGGCGCTGGGAAAGAAGGCGGGCGTTTCGCTCAACCCGGCTACGCCCGCCAAGGCGCTCGACTATGTCCTGGAAGAGGTCGACCTCGTCCTGGTGATGAGCGTCAACCCGGGGTTTGGCGGCCAGACGTTCATCGCCAGTCAATTGCGCAAGATCGAAGCGATCGCCAGGCGCGTCGCGAAGGAAGGGCTCGAGGTCACGATCGAGGTGGATGGCGGGATCGATCCGGTCACCGCCCGGCAGGCCGCCGATGCGGGGGCGAGCGCCCTCGTCGCCGGGACCGCGGCGTTCCGCGGCGGGCCCGATCGCTACGCGGCCAACATCGCGGCCCTGCGAGGAGCCGCGTGAGCGAGGCCGCGGCCACCAACGCCGTGGTCGAGAAGCTGGGCCGCGCACCGTTGTTGTCGCGCTGGCTCGGCAATGCGAAGCAGCCGCTGCGGTTGACCGCTGTTCCGCGCGATCATGTCGTGGGCGACCGGATTCGCGGCGATGCGATGCTCGCCGGCAAGTTCATCCGCGGCAGCGCCATGCTCGCGCTACCAGAGCTCGATCTGGCGGCGCTTGGCACCGACGATCCGCTCACCGCGGAGCTGCAGGGCTTCTCCTGGTTGCGAGACCTCGCCGCAGCGGCCACCCGGGACAAGGGCTCGCAGGTGGCCGAAGGCATCGCCGCGCGCTGGCTCGTCGCACACGGCAGCAAGGTCGATGCCGCCTGGGCCCCCGAGCTATGGGGCGAGCGGCTGCTCTTCTGGACGGCCTATGCACCCTACCTCCTCTCCAGCCGCGACCCCAACTACCGTTCGGCGATGCTCAACACTATGGCACGGGGAGCTCGCCACGTCGCGACCACCGGCGATAAGACCCCGCCCGGCCTGCCGCGGATCACGGCCTGGGCCGGAGTCACGGCCGCCAGCCTGCTTCTCCAAGGGGGAGCGACCAAGGTTGCGCGGGCGGAAAGCGGACTCGCCCGGGCGCTGGCCACTTCCCAAAGCGAAGACGGCGGGCTGCTCAGTCGTTCGCCGGCGGAGCAATTGCTGTTGGTGGATCGTCTCGGCCTGCTCCGCGCCGCCTACCAGGCGGCCAAGCAGACCCCGCCCGACGCGCTGGAGAATGCCGCCGCCGCGGCGTTCGCGGCGCTTCATGGCGTCACCATGGGCGACGGCGCAATGTCCAGCTGGCAAGGCGGAAACCCCGGCAGCTCGCGGCGGCTTGCGGCGGTGTTCGAAGGCTGCGGCTTGCGTGCCCGTCCACTGCGCCAAGCGCGGGCATGGGGCTACCACCGCCTGTCCGCTCTCGGCACGATCATTGTCATGGACGCCGCTCCGCCGCCGCCAGCCAGGATGGCCCGCAACGGCTCCGCCTCGACGCTGGCGGTGGAGATCAGCGATGGCGCGCAGCGGCTGGTGGTCAATTGCGGCGGGCCGGGACGAATTCCCTCGATCATCCCGTCGGAACTGATCCAGGCGCTCCGCACTACCGCGGCCCACAGCACGCTGACGCTCGGCGATTCGAATTCCACCGCCATCCTTCCCGACGGATCGCTCGGCAAAGGGGTGGAAGATGTCGCCGTGGATCGCAGCGAGGATGACGACGTCAGCCGCATCGAGGCGACTCACGAAGGCTATGCTCGCGCCTTCGGCCTCGCGCACAGCCGCGCCCTGTCGCTCGGCAACGACGGCAAGGAAATTCGCGGACTCGACCGACTGATGCCGCGCGGGCGCAAGAAGATCCGCGAAGCCGCGCCGTTCGCAGTCCGCTTCCACCTCGACCCGGCGGTGGAAGCGGTGCGGACCGCCGACGGCATGGGCGCCATCCTCCGCTCGGCCGGCGCTCCGCCGTGGAACTTCCGGTGCCGCGGCGCCCAGCTGTCGATCGAGGAGAGCGTGTTCGTCGATGGCGACGCACGCCTTCGTGCCACCACCCAGCTTGCCATCGTCGGCGAAGTCTCGGCATTGGGTGCCGAGATCGGGTGGCAGTTTCGCCGCTCCAGCTGACGAGAACCGGAGAGATCATGACCGACCTGACCCCCGTGCGCCGCGCGCTCCTGTCGCTGTCCGACAAGACCGGGATCGAAGCGCTGGCGGAGGGTCTGGTCCGGCATGGCGTGGAACTGGTCTCCACCGGCGGCACCGCCGCGCGCCTGCGGGAGCTTGGTCACCCGGTGCGCGACGTGGCCGAGCTGACCGGCTTTCCCGAGATGATGGACGGCCGGGTGAAGACCCTTCACCCCAAAGTGCATGGCGGCCTGCTCGGGGTGCGCGACAATCTCGAGCATCAGGCGGCGATGGACGCGCATGGCATCGCGCCGATCGACCTCGTCGTGGTCAATCTGTACCCGTTCCAGCAGACGGTCGCCCGCGGTGCGGAGCGGGACGAGATCGTCGAGAACATCGATATCGGCGGTCCTTCGATGGTCCGCTCGGCCGCCAAGAATCACGCCCATGTGGCGATCCTCACCGACCCTGCGGATTACCCAGCCTTGCTCGGCCAGCTTGACCAGCATGGCGGCATGACGTCGCTAGACCTTCGCCGACGCCTTGCGGCCAAGGCTTATGCGCTGACCGCCGCCTATGATGCGGCGATTGCCAGTTGGTTCGCCTTTGCCGATCAGCAGCAGATCTTTCCCGACACCCTCCCCCTGGCGCTCACCCGCGGCAGCTCGCTCCGCTACGGGGAAAATCCGCATCAGGCCGCCGCGCTCTATCTTCCGCAGAGCCGCGGCGCTGCGGGCCTGGCCGGCGCGCGCCAGGTGCAGGGCAAGGAGCTGAGCTACAACAATCTCAACGACGCCGACGCGGCGCTGGAACTGGTCAGCGAATTCCGCGGGCACCGCCCGGCATGCGTCATCGTCAAGCACGCCAATCCTTGCGGAGTGGCGAACGGCTCCACCCTCGCGGACGCATACCGCCAAGCATTCGAATGCGATTCGGTGTCGGCGTTCGGCGGCATCGTCGCGGTGAACTCGCCGATGGACGGAGACACCGCCCGGGCAATCGTGGAGATCTTCACCGAAGTGGTGATCGCGCCGGGTGCCGACGACGAGGCACTGGCGGTGTTCGCGGCCAAGAAGAACCTGCGCCTGCTGCTGACCGGCGAGCTGCCTGATCCTGCCCGGAGCGGCCTGATGATGAAGACGATTGCGGGCGGCGTGCTGGTTCAGGCCCGCGACAATGGGGTGATTCGCGATTCCGAGCTTCGGGTGGTGACCCGCCGTCAGCCGACACCACAGGAAGTCGCCGACTGCCGCTTCGCCTGGACCGTCGCCAAGCATGTGAAGTCCAACGCCATCGTCTACGCCAAGGATTGCGTCACTGCAGGGATTGGCGCGGGTCAGATGAACCGCCGCGACTCGGCGCGGATCGCCGCAGCCAAGGCCCGCGAAGCCGCCGAAACCTTCGGCTGGCCGGAGCCGCGGACGGTCGGCTCCGCTGTAGCCTCCGACGCCTTTTTTCCTTTCGCCGACGGCTTGCTGGCTGCCGTCGAGGCTGGAGCGACGGCGGTGATCCAGCCCGGCGGCTCTATCCGCGACGACGAGGTGATCGCGGCGGCCGACGAGGCCGGCATTGCCATGCTGTTCACCGGAATGCGGCACTTCCGGCATTGAGACGCGCCGCGCGCCTAGTGCGGTGCGCCCGGACTGGTTCCCGGCACCGGTAGTTCGGCGTTCAGTTCGGCAATGTCGGCCTTGCGCATCCGGAATAGCTCCCGATCTTCCGGCCCGAAGCCGCGGGTCCATATCACGAAGCCGAAGGCCGCCAGGATGGCCGGGATGCCGACCAACAGCTCCAGCCACTCGGGCAGCCACACGCACAGCTGGCCGACTACGCCGGCGACCAGCGCAGCCCACACCAACGGCCAGCGCCAGCCGCTGACCCGCGCGCCGAGCAGGTGTCGCAGCAGCCTCGCCTTTGTCACCGCCGCAAACGCCAGCGCCAGAACAAGCGCAATGGCCGGTGCAGTTGCCTGCCACATCTCGGGCCAGCCCAGCCGGCGCATCAGCAGGATAAGTCCGAGCGTCAGCGCGGCCTGCAGCCCGATCATCAGCAGCGACAGAACCATGTTGCGGTGGCGCGCGGTGTAAATCAGCGCCGCTTCGCTGGTTGTGGCGGTTGCGGCCACCACTTCGGCACCGAGCAGGAAGGCGAGCGCCGCCGTCCCGGCGACGAATTCCGGCCCGACCAACCCCATCACTGCTTCCCCTGGGATGCCGAGCGCGAGCGCGACGGCAGCTTGGGCGGCGATCACCCAGAAGCCGACCTGCCGGACCTGCTTTGCCACCGCCGCCCGGTCTCCCCGTTCGACGTTGCGGCTGATCACCGGACCAAGGATCGGGTCGAAGCTGGTCTTCAGCTTGGACGGCAGCGAAGCGACGTTCTGCGCGACATAATAGATGCCGACGATGGCCGGCGAGGCGAACAGCCCGAGGATCGCGATGTCCACGCGGCGGCTGCCCCACTCGACGGCGTCGGCCGCGGCGACCGGCAGGTTGCGCCGCGCCATGCGCCACAGGCTCGCCGGATCGGGGCTCCAGCCCCTAGGCAGGCCGTAGCTCTTGAGGAACGGAATGGCGGAGGCGATCAACGCACCGACCATCGACAACGCATAGGCGAGGATAAGGCCGTCGCGCTTCGACACATAGGCGAGCACGAAGGCAGCGATGCTGATTGTCCACGGCTCCACCACCGCGCGGGCCCGAACCGTGGCTCCGACGTCGTGACGGTAAGCCAGTGCCGCCAGCATGATATCCGATCCAGCCACCGCGATGACCGCCACCGGCAGCAGCCATTCGAGACCGTGGATCTCGCTGTTGGGGAACATCGCCTGGGGAAAGACGAACAGCAGGGCCATGCAGACCGCCGATCCAAGCGCCGCCACCAGCAAGCCGTCGAACACCACGCAGACATGGTCTTTGTCGGTCCGGGCGAGCTGCTGCGCCAGCCCCCGCTTCAGGCCGAGCGTGGCGAGCTGCGCCGCGAATTCGACGATCAGCACCGCGTAGGCGAAGCGGCCGAGCGCTTCCGGCCCGTACATCCGGCCGGCGATGAACAGGAAAGGAAGGCGCGCCGCCAGGCGGAGGACGAAGCCGAAGAAGTTGATCCGCCCGCCGCGAGCAAGCGCGGCAAGGTCGGCGGACGGAGCCTCTTGTCCTTCCGCGGTGTGGCTCGGTAATCCCTGATGGTGGGCCGGTTCGTTCAATGCGCGGCGCCCCAGTGCGCTCCCCAACCGACCTCGACATCCAGCGGCACGGTGAGCTTGACTGCCGGTTCGGCTGCCTCCGCCATGACTTGCCGGACGACCTCCGCCGCCGCTTCCTCGCGCCCTTCGGGCACTTCGAACACCAATTCGTCATGCACCTGCAGCAGCATGCGTACGTCGACCAGGCCGGCTCCGGCCAAGGCCTCGTCCATGCGCGCCATCGCCCGCTTGATGATGTCCGCGCTGGTGCCCTGGATCGGAGCGTTCACCGCCGCCCGCTCGGCTCCGGCGCGGTGGCTTGGGTTGGAAGCGCGGATGTTGGGAAAGTGGGTCTTGCGGCCGAACAGGGTCTGACTGAAGCCGTGTTCGCGGACGAAGGCCAGCGTCTCGTCGATGTAGCCGCGAATGCCCGGGAACCGCTCGAAATAGCGGTCGATGATCGCCTTGCCCTCCTCCCGAGGGATGCCGAGCCGCCCGGCCAGTCCCCACGACGAGATGCCGTAGAGGATGGCGAAGTTGACGGTCTTGGCCTTGTTGCGGGTGTCGCGATCGACCGTTCCGAACAGCTCCTCCGCGGTCATGCTGTGAATGTCCTCGCGCGCCGCGAAAGCCTCCTTGAGCTGCGGAACGTCGGCCATGTGGGCGGCGAGGCGCAGCTCGATCTGCGAATAATCGGCGCTCATCAGCAGGTGGCCCGGCTCGGCCACGAACGCGTCACGAATCTTGCGGCCGAGTTCGGTGCGGATCGGAATGTTCTGCAGGTTTGGGTCGGTCGAGGACAGCCGCCCGGTCTGCGCCATGGCAAGACCGTAGCTGGTATGGACCCGGCCGGTCTCCGGGTTGATCTGCGCCTGCAGCGCGTCGGTGTAGGTCGTCTTGAGCTTGGTCAGCTGGCGCCAGTCGAGCACCAACCGGGCACACTCCACACCCTCGCCGGCAAGCCGCTCCAGCTCGTTGACGTCGGTCGAGTAGGCTCCGCTCTTGCCCTTGCGCCCGCCCTTGAGGCCAAGCCGCTCGTACAGCACCTGGCCGAGCTGCTGCGGCGAGCCGATCGTGAAGGGTCCGCATGCCGCCTCGTAGACGCGTTGCTCCAGGCTCGCGATCTCGGTCGAAAAATCGGACGACAGTTGCGCCAGATAGTCGCGGTCGACCTTTACCCCGCGCTGCTCCATCCGCCCGATCACCGGCACCAGCGGCTTGTCGACCAGCTCATAGACTCGCGTCGCGCCTTCTGTGGCGACTCGCGGCTTCAGCCGCTGCCACAGCCGCAGGACGATATCGGCATCCTCGGCCGCGTACTCGGTCGCTTGCGGTAGCGGCACCTTGTCAAAGGTGATCTGGTTCTTGCCCGTGCCGACCAGCGACTTGAACGGCAGGCACTCATGCTCGAAGTTCGACCGGGCCAGCTCATCCAGGCCGTGCCCGCCCAGCCCGGCCCCGGCATCCAGGTCGAAGCTGATCAGCATCGTGTCGTCCAGCGGCGCCATGTCGATGCCGTGCCGGGCGAGCAACACCCAGTCGTATTTCAGATTGTGCCCGACCTTCAGCACCGCGGGATTTTCCAGCAGCGGCTTCAGGCGATCGATCACCTGCTGCAGCCGCAACTGCTGCGGCGCTTCCGAGAACATGTCGCCGCCGCTGTGCCCGACCGGGATGTAACAGGCACGTCCCGGCGCCGTGGCCAGACTGATTCCGGCAAGCTTGGCGACGATGCAATCGATGCAATCGGTTTCGGTATCGATCGCCACCAGGCCCTGCGCCTCGGCTTCGGTAATCCACCGGTCGAGCGCCTCGGGCGATGTCACCGTCTCGTACGCAGAGCGATCAACAGTAATCGGCTCGGCTGGATCCGGGCCGATCTTGCGCGGCTCGGCTATCGGCAGAGGCTGGGCGGCGGTCGCCGGCTTGGCCGAACCCGCGCCGACCATCCGGTTCATCAGCGTCTTGAAGCCCTGGTCCTCCAGGAACTCACGCAGCGGCTGCTTGGGAATGCCCGTCAGCGCCAGCGCTTCCAGTGGTTCGGGCAGCGGATGCTCGCACACCAGCCGCACGAGCTCCCGGCTTAGCCGCGCGGCGTCGGCATGATCGATCAGCGACTGCTTGAGTTTGGGCTTCTTGATTTCGTCGACGCCGGCCAGCACCGCCTCGAGGCTGCCGAACTGCTGGATCAGTTGGGTGGCGGTCTTGGGTCCGATGCCGGGAACGCCCGGGACATTGTCGACGCTGTCGCCCATCAGCGCCAGCACATCGCCGACCAGCTCCGGGCCGACGCCGAACTTCTCGACTACCTGCTCGGTGCCAATCCGCCGGTCGTTCATCGTGTCGAGCATGTCGACGTCTTCGTCGACCAGCTGCATCAGGTCCTTGTCGGAGCTGACGATGGTGACCTTCCAGCCCTGCCTCTTCGCGACGGTGACGTAGCAGGCGATGATGTCGTCCGCTTCCAGCCCCTGCTCCTCGATGCACGGGATGGAAAAGGCCCGGGTCGCGACCCGGATGAGCGGCATTTGCGGCTTGAGGTCTTCCGGCGCGGGAGGCCGGTTGGCCTTGTACTGATCGTACATGGCGTTGCGGTGGGTGGACTCCGACTTGTCGAGGATCACCGCCATGTGGGTCGGCCCGTCGGCCTTGTTCAGCCCGTCGGCCAGCTTCCACAGCATCGCGGTGTAGCCATACACCGCGCCTGCCGGCTGCCCATGCCGGTTGGTGAGCGGCGGCAACCGATGGTAGGCGCGGAAGATGTAGCTCGACCCATCGACGAGATAGAGGTGGTTCTGTTCGGCCATGAACGCGCGGGTTTAGCAGGGAAGACGGCGGAGGGAAGCCGCTCCGCCCCGCCGTTCGCGCCTGCCGTCCCTGCAGGCCTTACTTCATGCGGTCATACACAAGCGTGTCGTCGGTGGGTCCGCCTTTCGCGGTCAGGATGCTGCGACGGATCGTGATCTGCTTGCCATCGGCGGAAAGGGTCGCCGTCGCTCGGGCCGAAGCCTTCCCATTCAGCCTGGCTTGCGACTTCACCTCCCGCTTGCCGACCGAGGTCAAGGAAATCTGGTCCGCATTGGGGTTGCCGATCATCCGATACCATTTGCCGTCCAGGCCGGCAGAATAGCTCCACTTGATCGTTTTGCCCGCCGCGTCGACCATGGTGCTTCTCATCGTCAGCCGGTTGCCGCTGACCGTATAGGTCCGAGTCTCGCTTTTGGTGGCGCTGTCGGGTGAGCTGAATTTGGACTTCGCCGAGTTCAGGTCCCACGTGCCCGCCCAAGCTTTCGACGGCGCCTTAGCGCTGACGGGCTGCGGAACCGCGACCGCTATTGCCGCTAAGAACAATGCCAATTTGTGGGGTGCGTTCATGGCCTTCCTCCTTCAGGACGACAGGCCTCCGCCGCGACTCGGGGCGGTGACGACGCCCTGTGCTCCCAATCGAAGGGTCGTGCAATTGGCCCGATGGGCGATCCGCCGCGCGGAATGCTACGGAACCAGCACCGTGTCCCGCGCCTCCGCCAGCATCTGCGAATGGTCGAGCGTATAATGCAGCCCGCGGCTTTCATGCCGGGCCAGGGCCGAACGGATGATGAGGTCGGCGACCTCCACCAGGTTGCGAAGCTCGATCAGGTCGGGGGTGACCCGGAAGTTGCGATAGTAGTCCGACACCTCCTGGCGCAGCATGTCGATCCGCCGCTTGGCCCGTTCCAGCCGCTTGGTGGTCCGGACGATTCCGACGAAGTTCCACATGAACCGGCGGATCTCGCCCCAGATCTGCTGGATGACGACCTCTTCGTCGCTGTTGCTGACCCGGCTTTCGTCCCATTCGCGGATCGCCGGCCAGACCGGCAGGTCGTCCCAGTAGCTCAGGATGTGGCGCGCCGCCGCCTCGCCGAACACCAGGCATTCCAGCAGGCTGTTCGAGGCCAGGCGATTGGCTCCGTGGAGCCCGCTTTCCGTCACCTCGCCGGCGGCATACAGACCAGGCGCGTCGGTCCGCCCGTCGAGGTCTACCGCGACCCCGCCACAGGTATAATGCTGCGCCGGAACCACCGGGATCGGTTCGCGGGTGATGTCGATGCCGAGGCTGAGCAATTTCTCGTAGATGTTGGGGAAGTGCCCCTTCACGAACTCCGGGTCGCGGTGGCTGATGTCGAGGTGGACATAGTCGAGCCCCAGCCGCTTGATCTCATGGTCGATCGCCCTCGCCACAACGTCGCGCGGAGCCAGCTCGGCGCGGCCGTCGAAGCGGGGCATGAACCGTTCGCCCGTGCTTGGAAGCTTGAGGTGCCCGCCCTCGCCGCGCACCGCCTCGGTGATCAGGAAGTTCTTAACCTGCAAGTTGTAGAGGCAGGTCGGGTGGAACTGCATCATTTCCATGTTCGACACCCGGCACCCAGCCCGCCAGGCCATCGCGATCCCATCGCCGGTCGCCCCGCGCGGTGCGGTCGAATAAAGATAGGCGCGCCCGGCACCGCCGGTCGCCAGGATCGTCGCCCGCGCGGTAAGCGTCTCCACCCGCCCAGCCGCCCGGCTGAAGGCATACAGGCCGTGCACCGCGCCGGAGGTCGAGAAGCGCTCGGCATGGCGGCCGGTGATCAGGTCGATCGCGACCATGTCCGGCAGCAAAGTGATGTTGGGGTTGGCGACCGCTGCTTTCTCCAGCGCCAGCTGCACCGCCCAGCCGGTGGCGTCGGCGACATGGACGATGCGGCGGTGGCTGTGGCCGCCCTCGCGCGTCAGGTGAAGCGCGCCATTCTCCTGCGCGAACGGCACCCCCAGCTCGATCAGCCGCGCGATGGCAGACGGCGCGGCGCCGACGACATGCTCGACCACCGCCCGGTCGTTGAGACCGGCGCCGGCAACCATCGTGTCCTCGACATGCGCCTCGAAGCTGTCGCCTTTTTCGAGCACCGCCGCGATGCCGCCCTGCGCCCAATTGGTCGCGCCCTCGCCCAGCGCACCCTTGGCGATCACCGCTACCTTGCGTGTCCCGGCCAGGTTGAGCGCGGCCGTCAGCCCGGCGGCGCCCGAACCGACGACGAGGACGTCAAAGGCGGCGCTCAAGAGAAGACGTGTCCGTTGGTCGCCTGCAGTTCGCCCTCGTCCGGCGCCTGCCACTGTCCTTCCATGAACTCGAACATGGCCTTGTCGACGTCCATCCGATAGGTGTCGCCGCGCTCGACATTGCGAGCAAGAACCCTCTGCCAGCGGGTCTCCGCGGGAACGTTGAGGTAGTGGAGCACGGGCTGGGCGCCAATGGTGCGCGCGAAGTCTGCGAAGGCGAGCCGGTGAGCGGCCCGCGTGAAGCCCAGATCGAGCACGGACCCGAGGCCGCGCTCGGCAAGGGCGGCTACCTGCTCGCGGATCTGCATCTCACAGCGCCCGATCCGCTCCATCGTCCACTCAAATTCGATCGGCTGAGGGCTGTCCATCCAGAAGAGGGTCGTCATCCACTCGTCGATCGAAAAGCGAATTGCGCGCATCTTGCTAGCGAGGCCCCTCGCATAAGTGGTCTTGCCCGAGCCTGTTCCTCCAGCGATCAGATGGACTTCAACCATTCTGCCGCACCAGGCTCAGGAACACGTCCTCGAGGTCCGGATCGCGGGTCGACACGTCCACGATCCCCAGTCCGTCCCGCTGCAGCGCGGCAAGCACGTCCCCTGCATTCACCCGATCCTTGCGGTAGGTGATGGACAACGTCCGCTCACCCGTGATCTCGATCTTGTCGAAGCAGGGCGCGTCCGGGGCGGCGAGAAGGTCGCGGTCGACGGTCACCACGACCGCTTTCTCCTGCGCGCGGCCGACCAGCTCGCGGGTCGGCTCGTTGGCCACCACCCGCCCATGGTTGATGATCGCGATCCGGTCACACAGCTGCTCGGCTTCCTCGAGGTAGTGGGTGGTGAGCACCACTGTCACGCCTTCGCGGTTGAGCTCCTTGACGTAGCTCCACAGCTGCTGGCGAAGCTCGATGTCCACCCCCGCAGTCGGCTCGTCGAGCACTAAAATCGGCGGGGAATGGACCATCGCCTTGGCGACCAGCAGCCGCCGCTTCATCCCGCCCGACAGGGTGCGGGCGTAGGCATTCGCCTTGTCCGTCAGGTGCATGGCGGCCAGCAGCGCGTCGGTTTGCCGCCGTGCGGCCGGCACTCCGTACAGTCCGGCCTGGATTTCCAGCGCCTCGCGGGGGGTGAAGAACGGGTCGAACAGGATCTCCTGGGGAACGATGCCGATCGACAGCTTGGCGTTGCGTGGGTGTTCGTCGATGTCGAACCCCCAGATTGTCGCCTTGCCCTCGGTCTTCACGACGAGCCCGGCAAGGATGTTGATCAGGGTCGACTTCCCCGCGCCATTGGGGCCGAGCAGGCCGAAGATCTGGCCCCGGGGAACGTCGAAACTGACCCCGTCGAGCGCCCGCTTGCCGCCCGTATAGGTCTTGCCGAGGCCTTCGATCCGGATCGCTGCGTCGCTGTTCGCCATGCGATTCGCATAGCGGCGGCTCCCCGGCTGCGGAAGGGCGGCCAGGTAAACGCGGCATTTACCTTACCTGCTAAGGTGGATTTACCATTAACCTTCTAATTCGGCAGGCCTGATGCGACCGCCCTTCCGATCTTCCCCTGCCTGGGCGCTGCCATTGCTGGCGGCCGCTGCGCCGGCCCCCGCCGTGCCTCTAGCACCCGACCCGCGGCCAAAGGCACAGACGGCGCTGATCCACCCGCTGACGGTGGTGAAGAGGAACGACCTCGACTTCGGCTATCTGGGCGTGGCGGGAGCCGGCACGGCGGTGATCAACCCCAACACCCGCGCCCTGTCAGTCACTGGAGCAGTCACACCGCTCGGCGGCAATCCGATCCCGGCGACCTTCATCGGCGCGTCGAAGAGCGCGGTAGTCGTCAACATCAAGATTCCGAACCAGCCGATCACGCTCACCCGCGTCGGCGGAACCGAGACCATGACGGTTGGCAACTGGACGCTGCAAGGACAGGATAAGCGCACGCTCGCCCGGATGGAAAGCTTCGAATTCAGTATCGGAGCGACCCTCAACGTGAAGGCCAACCAGATGGAAGGGCTCTACACCGGGAGCTTCGACGTGACGATCCAATATCCCTGACGATCGCGGTTAACGGCGGCCCAACCAAGACTGTTGAAAGCCTGTTGAGGCGCCCTCGGCATTGTGGATTTCGCACTTAACGTGTGGGGAACCAAACAATGCGCTTGAACATCACTCGCGCGGCGCTCGCCGCATCCGTTGCCTTCGCCACTCCGGCGACTGCACAGACCGTTATCAAAGATACTGAATTGGCCGAAGCGCGCGGAACCGTGCTGCTGCCGCTTTCGCTTACCAAGAATCGCGACTTGGACTTCGGCACGGTTCTTGCCAGCGGGACTGCCGGGACAGTCACCGTGGATGCTAACAATGGCACTCGCAGCGTCGGAGGCGCCGGCGGCGTAAGCCTGGTCGCGCTGAATCCCGGTGGACGCGCCGTGTTCACGGCGGTCGGCACCGCGAACCAGTCTGTCGACCTGACCCTGACCCCGCCGACCGGCAACGTTCTGAACGGGCCGAGCGGCGCCCAGATCGCTGTAAGCGCCCTCGGACTGGACGGCCTTGGCGGAATGACCGCCACGCGCAACCTTGGAACCGGCGGCACTCTCCTGATCGGGGTCGGCGGGACCTTCGACATCGCCGCTAACCAGGCCAACGGCCTGTATACGGCACAATTTTCACTGACCGCCGAATACAAGTAAGGCTCGCCGCTCGTTCGATAAGACCCCACTCTTATTGAAGCGGCGGGGGGCGGTTGCTACGTGCGTGCCATGCAGCAACCGCCTCCTGAAACCGTCCGGGTCAAGTCGAACAGCGTATCATGTGACGGAGGCGGGGCGATCGACCCTGCCTTCGGCCATCCTAAAGTCTATCTCCGCATCGACGAAAAGGGCTTCGTCGAATGCGGCTATTGCGACCGCCGCTTCGTCCTGATCGGCGGACCCGCCGATGACGGGCAGGCCGCGTGACCGTCCACGATCCGCGCCGCTTCCTGTATCGGGAGGCGCTGGATCCCGATGAGGCGAGGCGCCTCGCCGCCCGTCACCTCGGCGGCTGCGACGATGGCGAACTCTATCTCCAATACCGCACCTCCGAGGCGTTCGGCTTCGACGATGGCCGGCTGAAGACCGCCGACTACCACACCGGCGCGGGCTTCGGCTTGCGCGGAGTGTCGGGCGAGACCACCGCCTTCGCCCATGCCAACGAGATCAGCGCCGCGGCGATCGACCGTGCCGCCGCCACCCTGCAACTGCTCGACCCCGCCAGGGGCGCTCCGGCCGGGCCGCCGCCGCGCACCAACCAGGCGATGTACGGCAGCGACGACCCGCTCAGCGCCATTCCCTTCGCAGACAAGGTTGCGCTGTGCCAGCGGATCGACGCCGCCGCCCGCGCCCGCGACCCGCGCGTGGCGCAGGTCAGCGTCGGCCTCCAAGGTAGCTGGAGCGTAGTCGAGATCGTCCGTGCCGACGGCTTCGTCGCGACCGATATCCGGCCGCTGGTCCGGCTCAACGTCAGCATCGTCGCCAAGCAAGGCGACCGCCGCGAGGTCGGCTTTCACGGCCTCGGCGGGCGCTATCTTTACAACCGGCTATTCGACCCTGCGGAGTGGAACCGGGCGATCGATATCGCTTTAGCGCAGGCGCTGACCAACCTGGAAGCGGTCGATGCTCCGGCCGGCGAGATGACGGTTGTGCTCGGCCCCGGCTGGCCGGGCGTGCTGCTGCACGAAGCCGTCGGCCATGGCCTGGAGGGCGACTTCAACCGCAAGGGCACCTCGGCCTTCTCAGGCCGCATCGGCGAACGAGTCGCCTCGCCCGGGGTCACCGTGATCGACGAGGGTGCGATTGGCGAGCGGCGCGGCTCTCTGACTGTCGACGACGAGGGCACCCCCACCGGCCGCACCGTGCTGATCGAGGACGGCATCCTCAAGGGCTATCTCCAGGACCGGCTCAACGCCCGGCTGATGGGTGTCGAGCCGACCGGCAATGGCCGCCGCGAGAGCTTCGCCCATGCGCCGATGCCGCGGATGACCAACACCTTCATGCTGGGCGGCCAGGACGATCCCGCCGAACTGCTTTCCCGGGTGCCCAGGGGCATCTACGCCAAGAGCTTCGGCGGCGGGCAGGTCGACATCACCAGCGGCAAGTTCGTGTTCTCCTGCACCGAAGCCTATCTAATCGAGAACGGCCGCTTGGGCGCGCCGATCAAGGGCGCGACCCTGATCGGCGACGGGCCAAGCGTGCTGACCCGGGTCAAGGGGGTCGGCAACGACCTGGAACTCGACGAAGGCGTCGGCATCTGCGGCAAGGGCGGCCAGTCGGTCCCTGCCGGGGTGGGTCAGCCGACGCTGCTGATCGAAGGACTGACAGTTGGGGGAACCGCGGCTTAGCGTCGTCCCGGCGCAGGCTGGGACCTCAGCAGGCAAGGGTACCCTGTCAAACTCCTGAGATCCCGGCTTTCGCCGGGATGACGGATCACAACAAATGGCTGACCGGCGCCAGGCTGAAGCCCGCACCCTCTGCACAGCGCTCCAGTTCCTCCCGCGGCACGCCGTCTTCCGCCCGCGCCACCGCCCACGCCAGGGTGGAGCGATTGCCGGACCGGCAGAACGCCAGCAGCTTGCCGTCGCCCGCCGAGTGCATCGCGTCGCGCATGGCCTCGACGTCCGCCGGGCCCATGCCGCGAACGATCGGGACGTGCCGATAATCGAGCCCGGCTGAGCGCGCGGCCTGTTCCAGATCGGCGCTGAGCGGCTGGCCGGCATCCTCGCCGTCGGGCCGGTTGTTGACGATCATCGTGACGCCCAGGCGGCGCGCTTCCTCCAGCTGGTCTGGGCCGATCTGGCCGGACACCAGGGTCTTGTCGTCAAGCTGCCGGAACATCGCTCGTCTCCTGTGCCCGGCGAAGTGCTCCGAGCATCGCCTCACCATAACGCGCAAGCTTCGCCTCGCCCACGCCCTGAACCCGGGAAAGTTCGCTCAGGCTCCGCGGCCGCCGGGCGGCAATCTCCCGCAGGGTGCTGTCGTGGAACACCACGTAGGGCGGCACCCCCGCCTCGGCGGCAAGCGTCCGCCGAGCATTCCGCAGCGCCTCGAACAGCGGATCGGCCGGACCGTCGTCCGCCCGCCGGCGCTTGCGCCGTACCGGGGGCACCGCGATCAGCACCGTCTCCTTGCCCTTGAGGACCGGCTTGGCGCCCGGCCCGAAGCTCAGCCCGCCATAATCGTCCGCCCGCAAGGCGTCCCGCGCCACCAGAGCCCGGGCGACCGGCTTGACCAGCTTGAGCTCGTCCTCGGTGCAGATGCCGAACACCGACAGCCGATGATGGCCAAAGCTGTGCACTTTGTCCGTCTCTTTGCCGGCGAGCACGTCGGCCAGGTGTCCCACCCCGAACCGCATCTCGGTCCGGAACGCCGCCGATAAGACCTTGCGCGCCACTTCCGTCACATCGATCGTCGCCGGCGGGTCGAGGCAATTGTCGCAATTGCCGCAGCTTTCCGGTGGCTCCTCCCCGAAGTGGCGCAGCAGCACCGCCCGGCGGCAGCCCGGCGTCTCGATCAGCGCGGCGAGCGCATTCAACTTGTCCAGCTCCTGCGCACGGCGCTCGGGCGGCGTCTCCTCATTGATCCGCTGGCGGGCGAGGGTGAAGTCCTTGGCCGCCCAGAACAGCCACGCTTCCGCCGGCTCCCCGTCACGTCCCGCACGGCCGGTCTCCTGGTAATAGGCCTCGATCGACTTCGGGATCGCGGAATGGGCGACGGTGCGCACGTCCGGCTTGTCGATGCCCATGCCGAAGGCGATGGTCGCGGCGATCACCATCTCCTCCGAACGGACAAACGCCGCCTGGTTGCGCGCCCGGACACCTGCATCCAGCCCGGCATGGTAGGCCAGCGCCGGCCGGCCACCCCCTGCAAGCTCCCCGGCAATGATCTCCGTCTTCGCCCGGCTCGGCGCATAGACGATCGCCGGGCCCGGCCGATCGCTGAGCAACTGCCGCAACTGCTTGCCGGTCTGCTCGCGCGGGCGGACGACGTAACGGATGTTCGACCGGTCAAACCCGGCGACGATCAGTCCGTCCTCAGGGATGTCGAGATGCTGGAGGATGTCGGCGCGGGTCCGCCGGTCGGCGGTGGCGGTCAGGGCCAGCCGCGGGACCTCGGCATGGTCGTCCAGCAAGCGCCGCAGCAGGCGGTAGTCGGGGCGAAAGTCGTGCCCCCATTCGGACACGCAATGAGCCTCGTCGATCGCGATCAGAGAGAGGTTCACTCGGTCGACCAGCCGGCGGAAGCCGTCCCCCGTCGCCCGCTCCGGCGCGACGTAGAGCAGGTCGAGCTCCCCCGAGAGGAAGCGCCCGACCACCGCCTCCCGATCGTCGGCCGAAGTCAACGAAGCCGCTTTGATCCCCAGCGCATCGGCCGCGCGGATCTGGTCGTGCATCAGCGCGATCAGCGGCGAGATCACCAGCGCCGTCCCTTCCCGCGCCAATGCCGGCAGCTGATAGCACAGCGACTTTCCCGCGCCGGTAGGCATCACTGCCAGCGTGCGCTGCCCCGCGAGCACCCGGTCGACCACCGACTCCTGCACACCGCGAAAGTGATCGAAGCCGAAAACGGATTTGAGCAGGTGGTGCGGGTCGGTCACAGCGGCCCTCTTCGTGGCTGCGAGCTCCCCGCGCAAGCTTGCTCATGCCGGGCGGTACGGCCAAACGAGAGGCAATGACCGTAAGCGTGGACATGGGTCTCGGCCCCGCGGGCGAGACCGTGACGATCGACCTCGAGGAACTGCTCGCGACGCGCCTTCTGGTGCAAGGCAATTCGGGCTCGGGTAAGTCGCACCTGCTCCGGCGGCTGCTGGAAAAGAGCGCCGGTCAGGTCCAGCAGGTGGTGATCGATCCCGAAGGCGACTTCGTTACCCTGTCGGAGCGTTATGGCCATGTCGCGGTCGAAGCGGCCGAGCTGCATGAAAAGGACATCGCCCGACTGGCAGGCCGAATCCGCGAGCATCGCGCGTCGGTGGTGCTGAGCCTTGAGGGGCTGGAGGCGGAAGGGCAGATGCGCTGCGCCGCCGCCTTCCTGTCCGGCCTGTTCGATGCTCCGCGGGACCATTGGTATCCGGCGCTTGTGGTGGTCGACGAGGCTCAGCTGTTCGCGCCATCGGGCGGCGGCGAAGTGGCGGAGGAGGTCCGCCGCGCCAGCCTTTCGGCGATGACCAACCTCATGTGCCGCGGCCGCAAGCGCGGCCTCGCTGGGGTGATCGCCACCCAGCGCCTCGCCAAGCTGGCCAAGAATGTCGCTGCGGAAGCCTCCAACTTCCTGATGGGCCGGACCTTCCTCGACATCGACATGGCCCGTGCTGCCGATCTGCTCGGCATGGAGCGGCGCCAGGCCGAAGCGATCCGCGACCTGCCGCGCGGCACCTTCCTCGCCCTCGGCCCGGCGATCTCGCGGCGGCCGCTGTCGGTTGCGATCGGCGCTGTGGAGACGCAGGCCCGCTCGATGAGCCCCAAGCTGGTCCCGCTGCCGCAAGCACCGGCAGAGGGCGAGATGCAGGGCCTGTTGTTTGCACCCAAGGAGGAGGAGCGGTCCACATCCCCGCTCGTCCCGAGCGAAGTCGAGGGACGCAAAGAACCCTCCCGTCCGCCGTCAGAGACCCTTCTCGAAAGACTGGCCGCCTCGGTCGCACCTCAGGTCCGAACTCAATCCGACAAAACCGCCGAAGAAACTTCCGCGATCGTCGCCGACACCCTGCGCGTCCTCACCGCCGACCCCGACAGCGCCGGCCGCTCCGCCCCCGTCCTCTACCAGGACTTCACCATCCGCTGCCGCATGGCCGGCCTCAGCCGACCGCCCTTCGACCTCCCCGCCTTCACCCGCCGCCTGTCCATGGCCCGCGCCGGCCTGTTCGACGAAGACGAAAGCTGGGCCCCCGCGCTGGAGGCCGCGAACGACCTCCCCGACGACATGCTCGGCCCGTTCCTGTTGCTGGCCCGAGCCGCGCGCGAGGCCCAGCCCTGTCCCAGCGACGAGGAAATTGCTGCCAGCTACGGCACCGCCAGCCTCGGCCGAGCCCGCCGCCTGCTGACCTACATCGAAAGCCGAGAGCTCATCGTCACGCGCGTGGACCTGAGCGGCAAGCGGAGCATCGCCATCCCCCGGCTGGGATGGACGACAGCGGCGGCGTGACGGGTGTCGGCCTGGGTACGGCCCATTGCGGACATTGCTTACCCACCTAGAAGGGATCGATGGGCAAGGCACTTCTTCACTGGACATCGCTCGCCCCTGCAGTGGCTTGGCTTCTCCTCGCGTTCAGTCGGAGTTTCTCGCTGCCGTCGGAGCTGATCGGCTTGGGGCTGGTCGGGACCGTGCTGGCCGCGGTCCATCATGCTGAGCTGATCGCCCATCGCGTGGGCGAGCCGTTCGGGACGCTTCTTCTTGCCATTGCGGTGACCGTGATCGAGCTTGGCCTGATCATCACCCTGATGGCGGCCGGTGGGGAAAGCGCAACGACCTTGGCCCGGGACACGGTGTTTGCCGCTGTCATGATCATCCTGAACGGCCTAGTCGGCACCTGCATCCTCATCGGAGCAATTCGTCACAAGGAGCAGGTCTTTCAGCAGACGGGCGTAAGCGCGTCCCTCGCCACAATCTGCGCCTTGACCGTGCTCACGCTCGTCCTTCCCAATTTCACCACGAGCGAGCCGGGACCCGTCTACGCCCCATCCCAGCTTGGTTTCGTCGCGGTGGTTTCGTTCCTGTTGTATATCACGTTCGTTGCCGTCCAGACCGTGCGTCACCGCGACTATTTCCTGCCCGACCAGACCGTGGCGGCAGACCATGAAGTCCATGCCGATCCGCCGTCAAACCGCAAAACCCTGATCTCTTCGGTGCTGCTGGTCGCCTGCCTCGGCGCGGTTGTCCTGCTGGCGAAAGCGCTTGCGCCGCCGATCGAGAGTGCCGTGGCCGCCGCGGGAGCCCCGATCGCGATTGCCGGCGTGATCATCGCGGCCCTGGTGCTTCTGCCGGAAAGCGTTGCTGCGGTACGAGCCGCCTTGGCCAACCGCCTTCAAACCAGCCTCAATCTCGGGCTGGGGTCAGCACTGGCGGCAATCGGGCTGACGATTCCGGCCGTTGCTGCCCTCTCGCTGGTAGCCGAATTTCCGATCGCCCTGGGTCTGGATACGAAAAGCGCCGTCCTGCTTTTCCTCACGCTCGTGGTTTCGACGCTCTCACTGGGCACCGGACGGACCACCGTCCTTCAAGGGGCGGTGCACCTGGTCATCTTTGCCGTGTATCTGTTCACCACAGTGGTGCCATAGCCGCTCGCCGTCCGTTCAAAGCCGGCCGGCACGTCATCCTTGCACAACAGGATTGCGCGTGGCTTGGCTTGCCGCGGCGGTGCTGCCGTCCGGCTATTTCTCATCTTAATACATCGTTTCTTACGGGCTCGCCGAAAGCAAAACCGGCAAAACCGACCCCACTGGCAGCGCCCGAGCCTGTCGGTTTTTGCCTGCTCGTCACTGGAAACATCGTGATTGGCGACCGCGTCAGTGCAGTACCCTCCTACTCCGCCGCTTCCTGCATTTCGCGCTCGGCCTGCTGGCGCGCCCACATGTCGGCGTAAAGCCCGCCGCGCCGGAGCAGTTCGGCATGCGTGCCCTGCTCGGCCACGCGGCCGTCGTCCAGCACCACGATCTGGTCGGCGCCGATTACAGTCGAAAGGCGGTGCGCGATCGTAATGGTGGTGCGGTTGGCAGCGATTGCGTTCAGCGTATCGAGAATCGCCTCCTCGGTGCGACTATCGAGCGCGCTGGTGGCCTCGTCGAGGATCAGGACCGGCGGGTTCTTGAGCAGGGTGCGGGCGATCGCCACCCTTTGCTTCTCGCCGCCGGACAGCTTGAGGCCGCGCTCGCCGACCAGGGCCTGGTAGCCATCGGGCAGCACCGCGATGAAGCGATCGATCGACGCTCCCTCGGCGGCCGCCTCGATCTCCTCCTGCGTCGCGCCGTCACGGCCATAGCCGATGTTGTAGCCGATCGTGTCGTTGAACAGCACCGTGTCCTGCGGAACGATGCCGATCGCGGCGCGAAGGCTCGGCTGCGTCACTTCGCGGATGTCTTGTCCGTCGATCGTGATCCGCCCACCCTGCGGGTCGTAAAAACGGTATAAAAGCCGGGCGAGCGTCGACTTGCCCGCCCCCGACGGCCCCACCACCGCGCAGGTGGTGCCGGGCGCGACGTCCAGCGTCACACCCTTGAGGATCGGCCGCTCGGGATCGTAGCCGAAATGCACGTCCTCGAAGCGAACATGCCCATCGCTGACCTTGAGCGCGGGAGCACCCGGCCGGTCGACCACCTCGGCCGGAGTGTCGAGCAGCGAGAACATCGCCGCCATGTCGGTCAGGCCCTGGCGGATCGTCCGGTACACGGTGCCAAGCATGTCGAGCGGGCGAAACAGCAGGCTCAGCAGGGTGTTGACCACGACCACGTCGCCGGGGCTGAACCGGCCCGCGCTCCATCCCCACACGGTGTAGGCCATCGCGCCGGCCATCAGCAGGTTGGTGATCAGCGACTGGCCGACGTTCATCCAGGCAAGCGAAGTCTCGACCTTGACCGTGGACTTGGCCAGCCGCTCGACGGCACGGGCATAGAGCTGTTGCTCGCGGCCTTCGGCGTTGAAATATTTTACCGTTTCGAAGTTGAGCAGGCTGTCGACCGCCCGCGCCGTGGTGGAGGTGTCATGCTCCGTCCATTGCTCGCGCAGCCGCACCCGCCAATCGGTCATCGCCTTGGTGAACCAGATGTAGCCGATCACCGCGACAGCCGTCGCCACCACCAGGCCGGGCCCGAACTGGGTCCAGAACAGCACCGCGACGATGCCGAGCTGGAGCATCGTCGGCGCCAGGTTGAACAGCAGGAAGTAGAGCATGATGTCGATGCTCTTGCTGCCGCGCTCGATGACCTTGGTGACCGCCCCGGTCCGCCGCTCGAGGTGGAAGCGCAAGGAGAGCTGGTGCAGGTGGGCGAAAGTCTGCTCGGACAGGCGCCGCGTCGCTTCCTGGCCGACCGTTTCGAAGATGCCGTTGCGCAGATTGTCGAGCAGCACTCCGCCGAACCGCGCCGCCGTGAACGCCAGGACCAGCGCGATGGCGATGCTCACCGCGGCTTCCTGCCCCACGGTCATCCGGTCGACCGCCGCGCCGAATGCCCGCGGCATGACCAGGGTGGTCAGCCCAATCGACAGCAGCACCAGCAGGAAGGAGGCGGCGACGCGCAGCTTCAACACCGGCTGTCCCGCGGGCCACAGGAACGGAAGGAAGCGCAGCAGCACCCGCGCGCCGCGCTCTTCCCTCATCGCCAGATCACCCGCCGCCATGTCCTCGAGGTAGGTCGCCGCCTGCCCTGCGGCAATCGCGCGCCGCGAAATGAATGGAACCGGACGATTAAACCTTGGTTTAGCCTGCAAGTATCCGAGCGAGAAAGATCATGGGTCCAGTCACTTACGTCATTGCCATTCTGGGTTGCGCGGACGGCTCCGCGGCGTGCCAGCCGGTGGCGACGCTTCCGGCTCGCTACGAGAGCCAGGCGGCCTGCACCGCGGCGACCACCTCGACCCTGGCGGCGAACACCGAGTTCGACTTCCCCACGATCATCGCCCAATGCCGCACCACGCAGCCGGCTCAGCCGGCTTCGGCCAAGCCGCAGAAGAAGCCGGTAACCGTTCTCGCCAGCCGCGAGGGCTAAGCCGGGCGCGGCGGCGTTGCGATAGCGTCTCAAGGGGACACCCATGTCGGACACCATCGAGCCGCCGGTCAAAGAAGGCGACCAGTTGCCTGGACATGAAAGCCAGCTCCAGCCCAAGCCGGAGTGGGAGCCGCGCTACCCGGGTTCGGGACGGCTGAAGGGAAAGGTCGCGATCGTCACCGGTGCCGACAGCGGGATCGGCCGCGCGGTGGCGGCGCTCTATGCCCGCGAAGGCGCCGACGTCGCCATCCTCTACCTGTGCGAACATGACGATGCCGAGAAGACCCGGCACATCGTCGAGGCGGAAGGGCGGCGCGCGATCACAATCGCGGGCGATCTCGGCGACAAGGCATTCTGCGACAGCGCTGTCCAGCAGGTCGTCGACACGTTCGGCCGGCTCGACATCCTCGTCAACAATGCCGGCGAGCAGCATCCGGACGAGGACATCCGCGACATCACCGACGAGCAACTTCGCCGGACCTTTCAGACCAACATCTTCTCGATGTTCTACATGGTCCAGGCGGCACGGCCCCACCTCAAGAGTGGCGCCGCGATCGTCAACTGCACCTCGATCACCATGTACAAGGGGTCCAAGCTGCTGCTCGACTATTCGGCCACCAAGGGCGCAATCACCGCTTTCACCCGCTCCTTGTCCGAGAATTTGATCGAGGACGGCATCCGGGTGAACGCGGTTGCGCCCGGGCCGATCTGGACTCCGTTGAACCCGTTCGGTGGCCAGCCGCCGGAGAAGATGAAGGACTTTGGCAAGGACACGCCGATGGGTCGTCCGGGCCAGCCGAACGAGGTCGCCCCGGCCTTCCTGTTCCTGGCGTGCGAGGACAGCTCCTACATGTCGGGCCAGGTCCTGCATCCCAACGGCGGGACGATCGTCAACGGGTGACCGCCGTTGCCCAATGGTGAAAAGTCCCATCCCGTGGCGTGAAATCCGCCAGCTTGGGGCGGCTCGTCAGCGTCAGCAAATGAAAACAAACAACTTTTTGAACTTGGCACGCTCCCTGCATTGAATGCGGCGTGGGCCCGATGGTCGGGTCCGTTGCCAGGGAGTTTCTCCGATGTTCGTTTCCGCCAATGACCTTCGCCACACCGCAGTCGCCTTCGCCGGCGCGTTCGTTTCCGCCCTTCTGTTCGTCAGCGCCGCTATCGGCCCGCTGCCGCTCGCTTGAGGATCACGCTCATGAACCGCAAATTCCTGCTCAACCGGAGCGAGGCCAAGCTGATGGGCGTAGGCGCCGGCATCGCCGACTATCTCGGCGTCGATGCCTTGGTCGTCCGGCTTTCCCTCGTTCTTGGCCTGCTCGTCGCAGCGCCAGTGACGCTCACTCTCTACATCCTGACCGGCTGGCTGGCCGCCGACCGCTGAGAGCGGTCCGGCCGGCCCTCCGGCATTCGCCTCCGCCATGCGGTTGATGGTATATCCTAGGCTCCGACTCCGCCGGACAGGAGAAGCAGCGTGCACCGCATCGACGAGGAAACCCACCTCAACGCCGAAGAGGCGACCGGCGGCAGCCAGGAGCATGTGGTCCGATGGATCCTCGGGATCTCACTGCTACTGATCGTGATCGCGATGTCGGTCATCTGGATCGTACCGTCACTGACCTGATCTCGCCGGCGGCTGAACCGACTTCGTAATATTGCTGCGTTGGCCAACAGCGTTCGCTACGGGCGTGGCGCATGCACGCGCCCCGGCATTCCCCTCTCGCTGCCTTCCTGGTCGGCACCCTGGGAATCGCCTTGTTCTCGATCATGGACGCGGTGATGAAGGGGCTGGTGCTGGCGATTGGCACCTATGCGACCCTGCTGTGGCGCAGCTTCGTCGGCGTTGGCCTTGCCGGCACTCTTTACGGAACGCTTCGCTCTCCGTGGCCGGCCCGCGCCACGATGAGGTTGCACGTCGGACGCGGTGTGCTGACCACCTTAATGGGGCTGTTGTTCTTCTGGGGCCTTGGCCGAGTGCCGCTCGCTCAGGCGATCGCGCTCGCCTTCATTGCTCCACTGATCGCTCTTTATCTCGCGTCCATTTGGCTCCACGAGAAGGTTGGGCCGCGAACGGTAGGAGCGTCGCTGCTGGCCTTCGCCGGTGTGGTCGTGATCTTCATCGGACAGGCGCAGGCGGACCTTGGACGCGAAGCGCTGCTGGGCTCGCTGGCGGTGCTCGCCTCCGCTGTCTGCTATGCCGTGAACATCATCCTTATGCGGCGGCAAAGCCTGGCCGCCGGTCCGGTCGAGATCGCCTTCTACCAGAACCTCACCGTGGCCGCAGTGTTGCTGGCCGCTTTTCCGCTGGTCGGAGCAGCACCGCCGCCCGCCGCGCAATGGCCGTGGATTACGCTCGCTGCCTTGCTGTCGACCCTGTCGCTGCTGCTCCTGTCGTGGGCTTATGCGCGGGCTGAGGCGAGCTATCTTTCCGCTACCGAATATACCAGCTTCCTGTGGGCGGCGATGTTCGGCTGGACCATCTTCGGCGAGACCCTGTCGCCATTCACTTTGGCTGGCGCGGTACTGATCGTCATCGGCTGCGTGCTTGCCGCCCGCAAGCCGGAGGAAGCTTCGCCAGCGCTTGAAGCGTCGGTATAGCGGCGCATGGCCTGGTTCCTTCTCATTCTCGGCGGCTTGTTCGAAGTCGGCTTCACCACCGCGCTGCGGTTCGTCGACGGATTTCGCAACTGGGCCTGGACACTGGCCTTCCTGGTCTCGGTGACCCTATCGATGGGGCTGCTGGAATATGCCGCCCGGACGATCCCGATGGGCACCGCCTACGCCGTCTGGGGCGGGATCGGCGCGGTCGGGACAGTGATCGTCGGGATGGCCTTCTTCGGGGAGCCGACAGGCACCCTTCGCGCCCTCCTGATCCTGGTCATCGTTGCCGCCATTGCGGGACTCAGGATGACCGGCTGATCAGCGGATCCGAACCAGATGGGGAGCGATCGCCGGGCTGCCCTCGATCGAGTGGACGAACTGAGGCGCGGGCAAGGGACCGCGCCCCTGCTCATAAGCGTAGCCGAGCGACAGCAACAGCGCCTCGGACCATTTCGGACCGATGAAGCTGAGACCGACCGGCAGCCCCTTTACCTGCGCCATGGGCACTGTCAGGTGCGGGTAGCCCGACACCGCGGCCAGGCTACCGCCGCCACCACCGCTGATCTGGTCGCCGTTGACCGCATCGATCTTCCAGGCGGCCGGCATGGTCGGACCGACCAGCGCAACGACCTTGTGCTCGCGTAGCAGGCGGTCGATCCCCTCCGGTCCGGCAAGCCACCGCGCCGTATCGCGAGCCTTGATATACTCCGGATCTTTCAGGCCCTTGGTTTTTTCCGCCGTTTCGAACGTGTCCTGCCCGAACAACGCGAGTTCGCGGGCGGCATTCGCCTTGTTGAAGGCGATCAGTTCGGCGAGCGTGCGCACCGGGATCGGCGCCGGGCTGCTCTTTAAATAGTCATTCAGTCCCGCCTTGAATTCGTTCATTAGTACGGTGAATTCGTTGCGGCCGATCACGTCGCGACCCTTGAATTCCTTGACCTCGACCAGATCGGCCCCTTGGGCACGGAGAGTGGCGAGCGCCGCTTCGAACGCGTCGTCGGTTCCGAATCCACTGGCGAAGCGCATCACGCCAATCCGCTTTCCACGCAGGGCCTGCGGGCTGAGCGCCGCAAGATAGTCGGCCTTGCGCGCATCGGCTTCGCGGGTGGCCGGGTCCGCAGGGTCGCTGCCTGCGATGGCCGCGAGCAGGGCAGCGGCTTCCCGCACGCTGGCTGTCATCGGTCCCGCGGTGTCCTGGCTTTCGCTGATCGGGATGATGTGGGTGCGACTGACCAGGCCGACAGTGGGCTTCATGCCCACGATGCCGTTGATCGCGGCCGGGCAGGTGATCGAGCCGTCCGTTTCCGTGCCGATCGCCATTCGGACCAGGCCCGCGCCGACCGCCACGCCGCTGCCGCTGGAGCTTCCGCACGGATTGCGGTCGAGGGCGTAGGGGTTCCGAGTCTGCCCGCCGACCGCGCTCCAGCCGCTCACCGAGTCATTGTCGCGGATGTTGGCCCATTCCGAAAGGTTGGTCTTGCCCATGATCACCGCCCCCGCAGCGCGCAGCCGGGCGACCAGCGGCGCGTCGCGGTTGGTGACATTGCCGACCAGCGCCAGGCTGCCGGCGGTCGTCGGCAGCGGGCCAGCCACCTCGATGTTATCCTTGATCAGCACGGGCTCCCCGGCAAGCGGTCCCTTGTTCCCGGCCCTGTCCACCCGCTTTGCCTGCTCGAGATAGCTCGGCTCGATCGCGATCACCGACTGAAGCAGCGGGTCGATCCGACGGATGCGGTCGGCAGCCAGCGCCGCTTTCTCCTCTGCCGGCCCACCGAACAGCGGCTGGACGACTGGAGGGCGTGGCGGTGCCTCGCCGGCGCCAAGAGGTAAGGCCGGAGCAGTGGAACAGGCGCCGAGCAGCAGTGCAAGCAGGGGCGCGGAACGCAGGCCATTGGTCAAAGGGGAACTCCCGTTGGTCGAAGCGCAACAGTTAGGTCATTTCAGGTTCATGGCTCCGGCTCAAGCGCTTGCTTTCCCTTCCCCCGAGTACCTGCGTTCCTATGACCCGTACCTTCCTGCTTTCCACCGCCGCCGTTCTTGCAACACCCGCCCTGGCACAGCAGACCACTGTTCTCGCCCCGGAGCCAGTTGTACAAACTGCGCCGGAGACCGGCGATCCTGCCCCTGAGGAGGAGGACGGCGAGGAGATCGTTGTTACAGGGCTGCGGGAGCGCGGCGCGGTCATCGGCGACATTCCGCCCGAGAACCAGCTCAGCGCCCGAGATATCCGGGCCTATGGCGCGTCCAGCATCACCGAACTGCTTGCCGACCTTGCACCGCAGACCGGCAGCAGTCGCGGCCGAGGCGGTGGCGCTCCAGTGGTGCTGCTCAACGGCCGTCGGATCTCCGGCTTTGGCGAAATCCGCGACTTGCCGCCTGAAGCAATCTTCCGGGTCGATATCCTTCCCGAGGAAGTGGCGCTGAAATACGGATATCGTGCTGACCAGCGGGTGGTGAATATTGTCCTGCGCCCCCGCTTTCGCTCCACCGCTGTCCGGGCAGAGGCCGACGCTCCGACCGCAGGCGGTCAGCTCGGCGGCGAGTTGGACATCACTCGCCTGCAATTGCAGCAGAACGGCCGCGTCAGCCTCAACGCACATGCGGAGCACCGAGGCGCGTTGACGGAGGCGGAACGCGACCTCCGCCTCGTGCCGGTGACGATCGGCGGCTCGGACATCGACCCGCGGCCGTTCCGCACCCTGATCGGCGAGCGCTCGCAGGTGCGCCTCGGCGGAACGGTGAACCGGACGATCCTGGAGAACATCTCCGCGACGCTGGACGGCCGGGTTGAGCGGGTGACCGGCGAAACGCTTTTCGGTCCGGATTTCATTGGGATCGAGCCGTTGAACCGCAATACCACAACCGACAATGCGCGCCTCGGCTTCGCGCTGAACGGCAATGAGGGGTCTTGGCGCTGGTCGGCGGACGGTGGGTATGAACTGACGCGCGGCCTGACCCGATCGGACCGGCAGGAAGAGCCGCTGGATAGCCGCGACCGGGCGCGGACGCTGAACCGTGCCGGCAACCTGGTGTTGGTCGCGAACGGGCCGCTCGCCGAGTTGCCCGCGGGGCGGGCCAATGTCACCGTCCGGCTCAGCGGCGACACTCGCGATCTTGACTCCGAAAGTCGGCGCGGCACGGCCCTGACCGAGGTCGATCTTGGCCGCGACCGGGCTGGGGTCGCGGCAAACGTCGACCTGCCGGTCGCGAAGCGCGACGGCCCGCTTGGCGCGATCGGCAACCTGTCACTCAACGCCAATGCGGAGGTGGAGCGTTTTTCCGATTTCGGCACCCTGACGACCTACGGGGGTGGACTGGTTTGGTCACCGGTCGAGCGGCTGAACCTGATCGCCTCCTTCACGCGGGAGGAAGGCGCACCGGGGTTGGAGCAGCTGGGCAATCCGGTGCTCGAAACGCCGGGTACGCGCATTTTCGACTTCCGCACGGGCGAAACGGTGCTGGTCACCGCAATTAGCGGCGGCAACCGCTTGCTTGCCGCTGATAAGCGCACCGTGTTCAAGCTGGGTGGAACCTGGCGTCCGTTCAGCGAGACCGATCTCGATCTTCGTGCCGACTATGTGAGCAGCAGGATCACCGATCCAATTTCCGGCTTCCCCGGGCCGACGGCTGCGATCGAAGCCGCTTTCCCGGACCGGTTCGAGCGTGACTCGGATGGCAATCTCGTTCTGGTCGATCTCCGCCCAGTCAATTTCCAGCGAGCCGACCAGGCGAACATCCGGTGGGGCTTCAACTTTTCCAAGCCGCTCCGCTCACGTCGGCCGACCCAGTCGCAACGGGACCAGTTGCGCCAGGCGGCGGGCCTCCCGGCACGGCCGCAGCGGCCTGCTGGAGAGGGTGCCGACCGGCCTCGTCCGGAAGATGGCAGCCGGCGCTGGGGTGCAGGCGGGAGCGGTGCCCGCCGTTCCGGCGGCGGCGGCTTTGGCGGCGGCGGCTTTGGCGGGGGTCAGGGCGGACGGCTGCAACTGTCTGTCTACCACACTTACAATCTCGAGGACGAAGTCCGGATCCGGCCCGACCTGCCGGTGCTCGATTATCTCGACGGCGAGGCGGCGGATGGCGGCGGCGGGCGTCCGCGCCACCGCTTGGAGGCTGAGGGCGGCTACTTCAACAACGGCCTCGGCCTGCGCGCGTCGGTCGACTGGCGCAGCGCGACCCGGGTGACCGGGGGTACCAACGGCGATCTCGAATTCGACTCGCTGGCCAAGCTCAACCTGCGCGCGTTCGCCAACCTGGGCGAGCAGATCGGCCTCGTCCTGAAATATCCGTGGTTACGCGGAACCCAGGTACGCTTCTCGGTCGATAATGTGTTCGATGCCAAGCAGCAGGTGCGCGATGGGAGAGGCGCGACTCCAGTCAACTTCCAGCCGGACCTGCTCGATCCGGCCGGCCGCACGATCAGCATCTCGATCCGCAAGCTGTTCCTGCCCAGCCGTTTCTCCGGCCGGGCCGGCCAGCGGCAAGGGCCGCCGGCGCGTTAGAAACCGGCGGCCTTGGCCCGCTCCAGCCCTTCGACAATCACCCGCTTGGCTTCCTCGCCGGTGCCCCAGCGCCCGACCCGGGTCCACTTCTCGGGCTCCAGATCCTTGTAGTGCGTGAAGAAGTGGGCGATTTGATCGAGCACGATCGGCGGCAGATGCTCGCCCTCGCTGATGTCCGTATAATAAGGGCTGGTCTTGATCTCCGGAACGGCGAGCAGCTTCTCGTCGCCACCCGCCTCGTCCTCCAGGAACAGAACGGCGATCGGCCGGGCGCGGACGACGCAGCCGGGCATGAACGGCCAGCGCGCCATCACCAGGCAGTCGAGCGGGTCGCCGTCCTCGCCCAGCGTGTGCGGGACGAATCCATAATTCGCCGGATAACGCATCGCGGTGTGGAGGATGCGGTCCACGAAGATTGCGCCCGACGTCTTGTCGAGCTCATATTTCACGGGTTCGCCGCCGATCGGCACTTCGATGACGACGTTGATGCTTTCCGGCGGGTTGGTCCCGGCCGGCACGAGGTCAAGGTTCACTTTGGCTCCAGCAGAATGTCGAGGGCAGCGCGGCCGCCGGTCTTGGTGAAGCGCGGATAGCGCAAGCCGCCGTTCCATTGAAGGGGCACGTCGCGCACTTCCTCGCCGCGCTTGACGGTCAGCCGGATCGGAGCCGTTCCGCCCTTGGCGGCAGTGATCCGCTCCTTGATCGCGTCCGCGCTGAAGGTACGCCCATCCACCGCAACCACCGTTTGGCCGACCGTCAGGCCTGCGGCAAACGCCGGGCTGCCCCAGATGACCGAAGTGATCTTCGCGTCCTTGTCGATCGACAGGCCGAGCGAATAGCTGAGGTCGGTGCTGTTGCTGGACTTCATTGCCAACGCCTGCGCCTTGGTTGGCGTTTCCGCATAGGTCAGCCGATACCCGGAGCGGGTGAAGCCGCCGAGCGGCGCGGGCGCGCCGGTCTCGGTCAGCTGCGTAATCAGGAAGGTGCGCCAGTCGTGCGGATGGATGCGGTTCAGCGTGCTCACCACGTCATCGAAGGTATAGGTCACCACGCCCCAGTCACCATCACGAATGCCGAAAAAGGCTTTCGCGAAATCGTCCATTCCGCGGCGGTTGCGCGTGCCTTGCCGAATGATCGCGTCGGCCTCCAGCCAGACCAGCATGCCTTCGGCATAATAGTCTTCCGAACGCTGCCAGTTGGTCCAACCCTTGGGCCGCCGCGCGGAGATGATCGGGTCGTTGGTGGTGTCTTGAAGTGCGCGCCACTCGCGTCCCCGGCGAACGTCGAAATTGGCGGCGATCACCGCCAGCTTGTCGAGCACGTCCTGTTTCGACGACATGCCGGAGCGCGCTTCCAGCACATAGCCCCAGAATTGCGTCTGCCCTTCATAGACCCACAGCAGGCTGTCGCGCATCGGCGTCCGGAAGTCGGGGGTGAACAGGTCGGCGCCGCGGCGGAACTTGCCGTTCCAGCTGTGCACCAGCTCGTGCGGCAGCAGGTTGTGGTCGGGCAGGCTGTTGTCCCAGTCGATGAAGTAGCCGGGATCGTTCTGGTTTTCGCTGCTGCGGTGATGCTCCAGCCCGATGCCGCCCATGCGCTCGGTCACCGCGTGCAGGAAATCGTAATGGTCATAATGGCGGGCGCCAAACAGCCGCACTGCTTGAGTCACCAGGTTGCGATGCTTTTGCAGCACCGCTGCGGGGATGGCGAGCTCCTTGGGATGGTCGGCAACGCTGTTGAGGGCGATTCCGAGACCAAGCTCGTCGCGCCGGAAATACTTGCCCGCGAACACCGGCGAATCCTGCAGGGTCTCGTAGCTGACCGTGCCATATGTCACCCGGTTGCCGGTCTGCGCGCCTGGCGGCCGCAGGGCCGTGGCCGCTTGCCAGCCCGCCGGATAGCTGACCGAAGCAGTGACTGGGATTTGCCGGGTGAAATAACCGGCCGGATACAGCGACACGTCCTCGAACTGCAAATTCAGCATTTCGCGGGTGACAAGAATGCGCCCCTGGTCGGGCGCCGTCGCGGTCAGGAATTGGAAATCGGCCACCACCTCCGTCGCGCCGGCCGGCACGTCGATGTGAAAAGCGAACATGTCGAGCGGATCGCGGGTCCACGGCAGCACCTGGCCGCCGGCGCGAAATACCAGTCCGGCCAGCTTCTCCACCTCGCCCCGCGGCGCATGGTTGCCGGGCAGCCACTGGGGATAGAGCAGGGTCATCCGGCCGGGTTGCGCCACCGGAATCCGCTGCCGGACCTTCCAGATGCCCTGCGTGGTGTCGGTCGCGTCCACCTCCAGGGTCATCGTCCCCGGATACGGCACGTCACGCGCCTCGGGGATCGTCTGCACGATCGGCACCGGCTGGGGCGCGGAGTTCTGGGCGAGGGCAGGAGGCGCGATCAGCATCAGCGCGGCGAAGGGGACGAACAAGCGCATGGGTCATCCGCCTAGCCAGAAGCGGAGCCAGCCGCTAGTGCGCGCGCCCAGTCATGGCGCAAGTTTCCCCACCACAACCCGTCCGCGGAACGCAGAGCCTTCTGGGCGAAGAGGCGGATCGCTTCCACACGGTCACCGCCGCATTCGACCGGGTGCGCCGCCTGTTCGGCTTCAAGCGGGTCGAAGTGCCGGTGATCGAGCCAACCGCAGTGTTCGCCCGCTCGCTCGGCGAAACCACCGATGTCGTCTCCAAGGAGATGTATTCGTTCGAGGACAAGGGCGGCGACAGCGTCACCCTTCGGCCGGAATTCACCGCCGGGATCGCGCGCGCGTACCTGTCCGAAGGCTGGCAGCAATATGCGCCGCTCAAGGTCGCGACGCACGGCCCGGCCTTCCGCTACGAACGCCCGCAGAAAGGCCGCTTTCGCCAGTTCCACCAGCTCGACGCCGAGATTCTTGGTGCCGCCGAGCCACAGGCCGATGTCGAGATGCTGCTGTTCGCTGACCAACTTCTCAAGGAGTTGGGCATCGGCGGGAATGCGGTGCTCAAGCTCAACACGCTCGGCGACCCGGAGACGCGGCAGAAGTGGCGTGATGCGCTGTCCGGGCACTTCAGCAAGCACGCCGCCGATCTGTCGGAGGACAGCCGCGACCGGCTGGAGCGCAATCCGCTGCGAATCCTCGACAGCAAGGCGCATGCCGACTGGCCTATCGTCGATGCCGCGCCTCCGATCGACGACTTCCTCACTCCGGAAGCGGCTGATTTCTTTGCTGCAGTGACGAGCGGGCTCGATGCGGCCGGTGTCCGCTGGGAGCGGGCCCCGCGGCTGGTGCGCGGACTGGACTATTACCGCCACACTGCGTTCGAGTTCATGACCGACAGCCTCGGCGCGCAGGGCACGGTGCTGGCTGGCGGGCGCTACGACGGCTTGGTCGAGGCGCTGGGTGGTCCGCATACGCCGGCAATCGGTTGGGCGGCCGGGATCGAGCGGCTGGCGATGATGATCGACGCTCCCGAGCCTGATCGGCCGGATACCGTGCTGGTCCCGATGGGCGAGGCGGCGGAGCAACGGGCCATGGCCATCCTCGCGGACCTGCGCCGACAGGGGATCGCCGCCGACATGGCATATCGCGGCAACATGAAGAAGCGCATGCAACGCGCCTCCGCAAGCGGTGCCCGGACAGCCATCATCCTGGGCGACAGCGAACTCGCCAGCGAAGCAGCGCAGGTCAAGGAACTGAGCTCCGGCGAGCAGCGCGCGGTGGCCTTCGACATGCTGGCCGCAGCGGTTCGCGCATGACCCAGATCTCGTCCGAGCGGATCGCCCAGATCGAGGCGAAGCGGCAGGAGCTTGGCCAGGCCATGGCGGCCGGCGATCTCCCGCCCGACCAGTTCGTTCGCTTGTCCAAGGAATATGCGCAGATCGAACCGGTGGCCGCGGCGGCTCGCGAGGTCCGCCGGCTCCGCGCCGAGCTGGAGGTGCTTAACGGGATGGCCGCCGACGCAAGCGCCGAGCCGGAACTGCGCGAAATGGCCGAGGCGGAGGTCGAGGACATCCGGGTCAAGCTGCCGCAGGCGGAGCGGGCGCTGGCGCTGCACCTGCTCCCGCGTGATTCCGCCGACGAGCGGGCCGCGATGCTGGAGGTCCGCGCCGGCACGGGCGGCGATGAGGCGGCCCTGTTCGCCGGCGACCTCCTGCGCATGTACCAACGGTTCGCCGAGGAGAATGGCTGGAAGTTCGAGCTGATCTCCACCAGCGTGTCGGACGTGGGCGGCTACAAGGAAGCGGTAGCGTCCATCAATGGTGCAGGGGTGTTCGCCCGGCTGAAGTTCGAAAGCGGAGTCCACCGGGTCCAGCGCGTTCCCGCCACCGAGAGCGGCGGCCGGATCCACACCTCCGCCGCGACCGTGGCGGTGCTGCCCGAGGCGGAAGATGTCGATGTTCAGATCGACGACAAGGATCTCAGGATCGACGTCTATCGCTCGTCGGGCCCGGGGGGGCAGTCGGTCAACACCACCGACAGCGCGGTCCGGATTACTCACCTTCCGACCGGCCTGGTCGTCATTCAGCAGGACGAGAAGTCGCAGCACAAGAACAAGGCCAAGGCGCTCAAAGTGCTCCGCACCCGCCTGTTCGAAATGGAGCGCGAGCGCCTCGCAAGCGAACGGGCGGGCGCGCGCAAGTCGATGGTCGGGTCGGGCGACCGGTCGGAGCGCATCCGCACCTACAATTTTCCGCAAGGCCGCGTGACCGACCACCGGATCAACCTGACGCTGCATAAGCTCGACGCCATTCTGGAAGGGCCGGGTCTTGCCGAGTTGACCGATGCGCTGATCGCTGAGGACGAGGCGCAGCGCCTGGCCGGCCTCGAGGAGGCGTGAGGCCGGTCGAACGCGCGCTGATCGACGCGGCGCGCGGCCTTGCGGCAAGCAGCGGCACGCCGCGTCTCGACGCCGAACTGCTGATGGCCTGTGCGCTCGGGATCGAGCGTGACGCGCTGCTCCTCCGCCCGCCGGACGGAGCCGTTCCCGGCGGCTTCAGGGCAATGCTGGACCGGCGGCTGGCCGGGGAGCCGGTCGCCTATATCGTCGGCCGCCGAGCGTTCTGGAACATCGAGCTGGAGGTCGGACCCGGCGTCCTGATCCCGCGCCCCGACAGTGAAACACTGATCGCCGCGGCGGTGGAGCATTTTGGGCGAGGCGAGGGGCCGGAACGGATTCTCGATCTTGGCACCGGCCCTGGAACCCTGCTCCTCGCCGCCCTCGACCAGTGGCCTGGCGCGACCGGGGTCGGGATCGACAAGTCACCGGTCGCGCTGGAATTCGCCCGGGCCAATGCTCGGCGGCTGGGTCTGTCCCCGCGGGCCTACTTTCGGTTGGGCAATTGGGCCGACGGCGTGACCGAGCGGTTCGACCTGCTGCTGTGCAACCCTCCCTACGTCGCGAGCAATGCCGACCTTGGTCCCGGCGTGGCGGAGCATGAACCGGGGGAGGCCTTGTTTGCCGGGGCGGACGGGCTAGACGACTACCGCCGCCTCGCGCCTCAGGTTGCGCGGCTACTTGGCCCGGGCGGGTTGGCGGCGATCGAGATCGGCGCTGATCAGGAGGACAGCGCCCCTGCCCTGTTTCGCCGCGAAGGCCTCGACCCGGTCCTTGCCCACGATCTTGCCGGACGCCCGCGGGCCCTGCTGATCAGGGTCGGCGACAAAGTCCTTGGAAAAGCTTGAAAGAGCGCTTACATCTAGCAACTAGGGACGGGGCCGCTTCACGGCGTACCAGCGAAGGCTGGGCCGGATTGCCTCCCGCACCTACCCCCGACGAAATCGGTCGTTCGAGCGCTCAATTTTCGCGAACTCGATAGACGACAGGGGCACCGCGGCGCTTCTCTTCGCGCCGCGCTGCTGCGCGCAAGGGGGGCGGGTTGTCACGCGCTGCTAGGGAGCAAGCGCCAGTGCGACGAGGAACGAAGATTTGATCAACAATCGACAGGGTAATCGCCGGCGCGGCCGTGGCGGGCCTCGGCCGCAGGGCCTAGGCTCTTCCGGCGGCGGGAATCGCCAGGACAACCGCCAGCGCGGCAACGCGGCGCAGTTGCTTGAGAAGTACAAGGCACTCGCCCGGGATTCGCAGCTGGCCGGCGACCGGGTACAAACCGAATATTACCTGCAGTTCGCCGACCATTATTTTCGTGTGCTTGGCGAGAGCCGGTCGCGCTACGACGAACAGCGCCGTGCTCGCGGCGAGGATGACGACGAGGAGGATCTCGAAGACGACTCGCAAGAGGGCGGCGACGAGGACGGCGGCGACAACGAGCGTTCGGAACGCCCTGAGCGGCAGGATCGTCGCCGGGAGCGGGGCGACCGTGATCGCAGCGACGGTAACCGGGGCGATCGGGACCGGAGCGAGCGTGAGCAGGGCGACGGCGAGGTGCGCCGCGAGCGCTATGCCCGCGATGATCGCGGCGAGCGTCCGGAGCGGCCTGAGCGCCAGGAAAGGCCCGAGCGACCGCAGCGGCGCGAGCGTCCGCTGAACGGCCCGCGTGAAACGGCCTCTGACGAGGGCGAGCAGCGGATCGCCTTCGACACGCTGCCCCCCGCAATCGGCATCGCCGATGAGCCGGCCGCGTCCACCGACGATGCGGAGGAAGCGCCGCGCCCCCGCCGCCGGACTCGCCGGCCGCGTGTGGCCGAAGGCGACGGGGAAATTGCGCCAGCCGCCTGACCGGCTGAGGCGATACCACGACGAACAAGGGCGGCGGGCCGGACTCGCCGCCCTTTTTTTATTTTAGGCCGGAAGGTCTGTCACAAAACGGAAGCCTGTCGGTCATCGGGGTGACCCGGGCACCTTCTAGCAAATGTCCCGTCGGCGGGCTGAGGCTCGCTCTAGGGGTATTCTGAAATGATCATCACGGTTTCTCGCGCCGCCGTCATTGCTGCCGTCGCGATCGCTGTTCCGACGATGGCCGAGGCTCGCACCCAGATGCGGGCGGTCGGCTCTTCCACCGTTTATCCGTTCGCCAAGGCTGTTGCTGAGCGCGTGTCCCGTGCCAATCCGCGGCTCGGAGCTCCGATCATCGAGTCGACCGGGACTGGCGCGGGCATGAAGTTGTTCTGCGCCGGTGTCGGCCAGCGCTTCCCCGACGTGGTCAACGCCTCGCGCCGGATGAAGGCCAAGGAGGCGCAGGCCTGCGCCGCCAATGGCGTCAGCAAGGTGACCGAGGTCCAGGTCGGCCTGGACGGAGTGGCACTCGCCACCGACAAGCGCACCCCGCTCGGCAACGTGACCCAGCGCGACATCTACATGGCGTTGGCCAAGATGCCGTTCGGCAAGCCGAACCGGGCTCGCACCTGGAAGGACGTCAACCCGAAGCTGCCTGCGCTGCCGATCCGGGTCTACGGACCGCCGTCGACCAGTGGCACCCGCGACGCGCTGGCCGAGCTGATCCTGACCCCGCCGTGCGAGGCGAATGCCGGCATGGCCGCGCTCAAGAAGAGCGATGAAGCCAAGTTCAAGGCGATCTGCACGACCGTGCGGACCGACGGCGCCTACATCGAGGCGGGCGAGAACGACAATCTGATCGTTCAGAAGTTGCAGGCCAACCCCGGCACGCTGGGGATCTTCGGCTACAGCTTCCTGGAGGAGAATGCGGACCGCCTGAAGGGCGTCGCGATCAACGGCGTGCAGCCGAGCTACGCCACCATCAGCTCGTTTCGTTATCCGGGTGCTCGGCCGCTCTACATCTACGTCAAGAACGCCCATGCCGCCGCGGTTCCCGCCGTGCGGGCTTTCGTCGCCGAGTTCACCAAGGAGAGCGCGTTCGGGCCAAAAGGCTACCTGCTCCAGCTCGGCATGGTGTCAGCGCCGACGCCGGTTCGGGCCCGTAGCCAGCAGGCCGCGCGGACCCTGTCGCCGCTCAACCTGGCGAGCCTGAAGTAGGCTGCGCCACACATCGAAGCAAAAGGTGCTCGGTGCCGTTCGGCGGCTCGCGCACTGCCGCTCCGGAGGGGCCGGAGCCGGGGGAAAGGGTGACCATGATTCGCAAGTCGATGCTCTTCACGCTGCTGTGCGGCAGCGCTTTTATCTTCTCAGCGCCGGCGGCTGCGCAGGAATCTCCGGCCCAGCAGGAGCCGGAACAGACAGAACCGGTTCAGTCCGACGCGGCCGCCGACGCGGCGATCGCGGGCGCTCAGCCGGTCGATGAGGCCCAGGCCCGGATCGAGCTGCTCCAGGAGCAGGTAACCGCGCTCCAGGAGGCTCTCGAGCAGGTCAAGGCCGGCATGGTGAAGGCAACGCCGTCATGGAAAGGTGCGCCCGAATTTGCCGACAAGGATGCCGGCTTCACCTTCAAACCGCGCGGCCGGATCCAGTATGATGCCGGGTACGTCGACAATCCGGACGATGCGCTGGTGACCCGCAACCTCGGCTTCAACACCCGCGCCCGCCGCATCCGCCTCGGCGCTGAGGGCACCATTCCGGGCGGCTTCGGCTACAAGTTCGAAGCGGACTTCGCCAATGCCGGGGTGGGCTTCGGCGACGTGATCCTGACCTATGCACCGGCCGGCAAGCCATACAGCTTCACGATCGGCAATCACGAGACGTTCAACGGCCTCGAGCAGATCACCAGCTCGCGTTTCACGTCCTTCACCGAACGTGCCGCGTTCGACGATGCGTTCCTCAACACCCGGCGGATCGGGCT
>NZ_JBHTDI010000001.1:0-470000 GCF_042666415.1 Sphingomonas sp. GCM10030256 | reverse complement strand
GAAACCCATCCTCACTATATACTCTCAATCGAGTTCGCTCGGTTGCGGTTATATAGGAAGGATATCACTTGGCTGAATAAAATAGGCTTAGTGAAGCGAACCCGGGGAACTGAAACATCTCAGTACCTGGAGGAAAAGACATCAACCGAGATTCCGTAAGTAGTGGCGAGCGAACGCGGACCAGGCCAGTGCCTTGTTGTTAGTTAGCAGAAGCTATTGGAAAGTAGCGCCAGAGCGGGTGACAGCCCCGTATGCGAAAGCAATCAACAAGGACTCGAGTAGGGCGGGACACGTGTAATCCTGTCTGAACATGGGGGGACCACCCTCCAAGCCTAAATACTCGTGTATGACCGATAGTGAACTAGTACCGTGAGGGAAAGGTGAAAAGCACCCCGATGAGGGGAGTGAAACAGTACCTGAAACCGGTTGCCTACAAGCAGTGGGAGGATCCTTGAGATCTGACCGCGTACCTCTTGCATAATGGGTCAGTGACTTAATGTATCAAGCAAGCTTAAGCCGTTAGGTGTAGGCGCAGCGAAAGCGAGTCTGAATAGGGCGATTGAGTTTGATGCATTAGACCCGAAACCCGGCGATCTAGGCATGACCAGGGTGAAGGTGAGGTAACACTCACTGGAGGCCCGAACCGATTAACGTTGAAAAGTTACCGGATGAGTTGTGTTTAGGGGTGAAAGGCCAATCAAGCCGGGAAATAGCTGGTTCTCCGCGAAAACTATTGAGGTAGTGCCTCGGATGTTTTCCTGTGGGGGTAGAGCACTGGATGGATGCGGGGGCCGCGAGGTCTACCAATTCTAACCAAACTCCGAATACCACAGAGTATAGTCCGGGAGACAGACGGCGGGTGCTAAGGTCCGTCGTCAAAAGGGAAACAGCCCTAACCTACAGCTAAGGTCCCCAAGTCATCACTAAGTGGGAAAGCATGTGGGAATCCCAAAACAACCAGGAGGTTGGCTTAGAAGCAGCCATCCTTTAAAGAAAGCGTAACAGCTCACTGGTCTAATTAAGGGTTCCTGCGGCGAAGATGTAACGGGGCTAAAGTGATGCACCGAAGCTTAGGGTGTGATCGCAAGATCACGCGGTAGCGGAGCGTTCCGTAAGCCTGTGAAGCGGAAGGGTAACCGACCGTGGAGGTATCGGAAGTGAGAATGCTGACATGAGTAGCGATAAAGAGGGTGAGATGCCCTCTCGCCGAAAGCCCAAGGGTTCCTGCGCAAGGCTAATCCGCGCAGGGTGAGTCGGCCCCTAAGACGAGCCCGAAGGGGGTAGTCGATGGGAATCAGGTTAATATTCCTGAACCTGGTGGTGTGTGACGGATCGGAAAAGTCGTTCTTCCTTATCGGATTGGTAAGGGCGGCGAACCGGTTCCAGGAAATAGCCCCACCGTATAGACCGTACCCGAAACCGACACAGGTGGGCAGGTAGAGTATACCAAGGCGCTTGAGAGAAGGGTGTTGAAGGAACTCGGCAAATTGCCTCCGTACCTTCGGAAGAAGGAGGCCCTCATTGCGGGCAACCGCTTTGAGGGGGCACAGGCCAGGGGGTAGCGACTGTTTAACAAAAACACAGGGCTCTGCTAAGTCGGCTTCAAGACGACGTATAGGGTCTGACGCCTGCCCGGTGCCTGAAGGTTAAGAGGAGGTGTGCAAGCACTGAATTGAAGCCCAGGTAAACGGCGGCCGTAACTATAACGGTCCTAAGGTAGCGAAATTCCTTGTCGGGTAAGTTCCGACCTGCACGAATGGCGTAACGACTTCCCCACTGTCTCCAACACCTGCTCAGCGAAATTGAATTCTCCGTGAAGATGCGGAGTACCCGCGGTTAGACGGAAAGACCCCGTGCACCTTTACTGCAGCTTCAGAGTGGCTGTGGGAAACAATTGTGTAGGATAGGTGGGAGGCTTTGAAGCCCGGGCGCCAGCTCGGGTGGAGCCACTGGTGAAATACCACCCTGTTGTTTTCTACAGTCTAACCTCGCACCGTTATCCGGTGCAGGGACCCTCTGTGGCGGGTAGTTTGACTGGGGCGGTCGCCTCCTAAAGAGTAACGGAGGCGCGCGATGGTGGGCTCAGGACGGTTGGAAACCGTCTGTTAGAGTGCAATGGCATAAGCCCGCCTGACTGCGAGACTGACAAGTCGAGCAGAGACGAAAGTCGGTCATAGTGATCCGGTGGTCCCTCGTGGAAGGGCCATCGCTCAACGGATAAAAGGTACGCCGGGGATAACAGGCTGATAACCCCCAAGAGCTCATATCGACGGGGTTGTTTGGCACCTCGATGTCGGCTCATCACATCCTGGGGCTGGAGCAGGTCCCAAGGGTTTGGCTGTTCGCCAATTAAAGTGGTACGTGAGCTGGGTTCAGAACGTCGCGAGACAGTTTGGTCCCTATCTGCCGTGGGCGTCGATACTTGAGAGGAGTTGCCCCTAGTACGAGAGGACCGGGGTGAACATGCCTCTGGTGGACCTGTCGTGGCGCCAGCCGCGCAGCAGGGTAGCTATGCATGGACGGGATAACCGCTGAAAGCATCTAAGCGGGAAGCCTCCCTCAAGATAAGGTATCATCGAGCCGTGGAAGACCACCACGTTGATAGGCCGGGTGTGGAAGTGCAGTAATGCATGGAGCTAACCGGTCCTAATTGCTCTGTTCGCGCTTGAGAGTCCCACCATCATCGACAGCTCTGTCGATTGGTTTGACCTCAGCTAGATGACGCCAGAATAATGGTCGTACGATTTCTAGAACTTCCGCTCAGCGCCAGCTTCATAGCTTGGTGACCATAGCGCCTGTGACCCACCCGATCCCATCCCGAACTCGGCCGTGAAACCAGGCAGCGCCGATGGTACTCCAGCTTAAGCTGTGGAAGAGTAGGTCGTCGCCAGGCTTTGCAGCTGGCGTTGCGTGGAAGAAAACCCATTCACATGTTTGACGAAGCCGCTGCCGGAGATCCGAGCGGCGGCTTTGTCGTTTGTTGGATCGACAGATGGGACGCCTTGCGCGTGCCGCCTGGCGGCCGGCAGAACTGGCGCGGGGTGGAGCAGCCCGGTAGCTCGTCAGGCTCATAACCTGAAGGTCGCAGGTTCAAATCCTGCCCCCGCAACCAGCACAGTTAGGCCGCCTTCGGGCGGCCTTTTTGCGTTTTGGACTTGGTGCCGCGGGATTGGCTCGGCTTGTTCGCCAGCGGGGCTCACCGCCGCAAGAACACGCTCCGCAGCCGCGGCCCAGCCCCGCTTCTGGACCGGCCATTGCCCCTGCGATGTGCCGCTCCAGGAAGTTGACGCACTGAGAACGTCCGGCTCTCTCGGCCGCTTTTTCACGGATCCGCGATCGCTACAAGTTCGAGGAGCAGCGCCGCCGCGACCCCAATTGAACCGAAGCCGGACCGAACGGTTCACCTGCCTGTGCGGATCGCAACCTACAACGTGAACGGTGTCAACGGGCGCCTGCCGGTGCTGCTGACGTGGCTGGAGGCGACGGCCCCGGATGTCGTCTGCCTCCAAGAATTGAAGGCCTCGGACGAGAAGTTCCCGCGGCAGGCAGTCGCGGAGGCCGGCTACGGCGCCATCTGGCACGGCCAGAAAAGCTGGAATGGGGTCGCGATCCTGGCGCGTGGCTGCGATCCGGTGGAGACCCGCCGCGGACTCCCGGGCGAGCCTGACGACGCGCACAGCCGTTACCTGGAAGCGGCGGTGAACGGCGTGCTTGTCGGTTGCCTGTACCTGCCCAATGGCAATCCCAAGCCCGGACCCAAGTTCGACTACAAGCTTCGATGGATCGCGCGCTTCGAAGCACTCGCGGCCGAGCTTCTCCCGCTGAAGGAGCCCGTGGTGCTCGCCGGCGACTACAACATCATTCCTACGGAGGCCGACGTCTACAAACCGGAACGCTGGTTGGACGATGCCTTGTTCGCACCCGAAGCGCGAGCGGCGTACCAGCGAATGCTCGATGGCGGATGGACCGATGCCCTACGCCATCTCCATCCGGACGAACGGATCTTCACCTTCTGGGATTACTTCCGCAACGCGTTTCCGCGCGATGCCGGGCTGCGGATCGACCATCTGCTGCTAAACGCCGCGGCGAGCCGGCGATTGAAGCAGGCCGGGGTCGATCGCAGCGTCCGCGCGATGGAGAAGACAAGCGATCACGCGCCAGTGTGGATCGAGCTCCAATGACCGCGCCCGCGCCGATGGAAGCGCTGTTGGTCGAGCATTTGCCCGACGAGCCCGGCTGGCAATATGAGCCCAAATGGGATGGCTTCCGCTGCATCGCGGTTCGCGTTGGCGCCCACGTCGAGATGTGGTCCAAGTCGGGCAAGCCGCTCGGGCGCTACTTCCCTGAAGTGGTGGCGATGCTCGGCCGGCTCGCGGGCGATCGTGTCGCGCTCGACGGCGAGCTGGTGATCGAAGTCGATGAGGGACTCAGTTTCGACGCGCTGCAGATGCGCCTTCACCCGGCCGAGAGCCGCGTCCGTAAGCTGGCAGCGGAAACGCCGGCCACGCTGCTGGTTTTCGACCTGCTAGAACTGAACGGCGAGGATCTGAAGGACCGGCCCCTGCAGCAGCGGCGGTCGGCGCTCGAGCGCTTCATGGCGCAGCAGGATGAGCCGGCGCTGCTCCTCTCACCCGCGACCACCATCCGGGGGGCCGCGCTCGACTGGCTCGGGCGGAGCGGCGGCGCGCTCGACGGCGTGATCGGCAAACGCCTGACGGACAGCTACCGGTCGGGCGAACGCGCGATGATCAAGGTGAAGCAGCATCGGACCGCCGATTGCGTGGTGGGCGGCTTTCGCACCGGCAAGGCCAGCGCGGACATGGCGTCATTGCTCCTCGGGCTCTACGACGAGACCGGCAAGCTCAACCATGTCGGCTTCTGTTCCTCCTTCTCGGCCGCGGACAAACGCGCCTGGACGCCGGAGCTCCAAGCGCTGATTGAACCGCCGGGCTTCACCGGCGCAAAGCCCGGCGGGCCGAGCCGGTGGAATCGCGGGCAGGAAAGCGAGTGGCTTCCGCTCCGGCCCGCCATTGTGGTCGAAGTCCTCTACGATCAGGTGACCTCGGATCGCTTTAGGCATGGAACGCGCCTGCTCCGCCGCCGACCCGACAAAGCCCCGGAGCAATGCGGCATGGACCAGCTGCGCCACCCGCTTACCCCTTCGGAATTGAAGCAACTGCTTGGCCGCTGACGATGGACCTGTTCGACGCTCCCCTGATTCCGGGCCTCCGGGTCCGGCAAGAATTCGTGACTGCGCAAGAGGAACAGGAATTGATCGCCCGGATCGGCGAAATCCAACTGGCCCCGTTCAAGTTCCAGGGCTTTGAAGGCAAGCGCCTGACCCGCACCTTCGGCTGGCGCTACGATTTTCAGGATGGCAGCTTCTGCCAGGCCGAACCGCTTCCCGACTGGCTGCTGCCGCTGCGCGACCGCGCTGCCGCATTCGCCGGTCTTCCGCCGGACGATTTCGGCCACGCCCTGCTGATCCGCTACGATCCCGGCGCAGGAATCGGCTGGCACAAGGACCGGCCCGTGTTCGAGGATGTGGTCGGAATTTCGCTTGGCGCGGCGGTGCAACTGGCCTTCCGCCAGCGGTTGGAGAAGGGTTTCCGCCGGGTAAAGCTGCCGCTTGAGACGCGCAGCGCGTACCTGCTCCGGGGTGAGGTCCGCCAGACGTGGGAGCATGGCATCGCCGCTCACCCGGAGCGGCGATGGTCCATCACCTTCCGGAGCCTGTCGGAGAAGGGGAGGAAGATTCTCCAAACCCGCTCATCCTGAGGAGCCACTTCGGCCTCGCTCAGTGGCTGCTCAGGATGAGCGGACCGGGAGTCATCGCATCTCAAATCCCGCAGCCACTTCCGCCAGCCACCGCCCGGCCGTCAACCCGCTGAGATCGGACGGGTCGAGCGGCGGGTCCCATTCGGTCAGGTCGACCACCCTGACGTTGGGCTCGGCCGCCAGCCGGCGGACCGTGGCGAAGAAATCAAGAGCGCTCATCCCTCCGGCGCGCGCACCTGGCGCTCCGGGAAACTCGCTGCGGTCGATCACGTCGATGTCGCAGTCGACCAGCACAGCCTCGCAATCGGCTACGTGAGCCAACGCGCGATCGAGCGCCTCCCCGATTCCCTTGTCTCGCACCGCGCCGATGCTGATCACCAGATTGCCGGCGGCGAGTGCATCCTGGTGCATTGCGCGGCTGTTCGCGAACGGCGCCAATCCCACCTGCGCGATGTTTCGGCCCGGCAGCCCGTCCTCGATCAGCGCCCGCACCGGGTTGCCGTTGCCCAGCCCGTCGCTGGTCTCGCGCATGTCGAAATGGGCATCGAGCGTGATCAGCCCGCAGCGCCCGAGCGGGACTCCCAAACCCTCCGCCAGCCCGTGCAGCCCAGGCCGGGTCACCGCATTGTTGCCGCCGAGCAGCAGGGTCAGGTCATGTCGTCGGACGCTGGCCGCCACCGCCCCGCGGATCGGTGCGGTCGCTTGTTCGATGCTCAGCCCCTCAACCGCTACATCGCCATGATCGGCGATTCGGCTGCCCAGCTCCCGCCCGGTCTCGATATCGTAGCGGCCGATCCGCCGCAGCACGCGGCGCAGCTCGCCCGGAGCAAGGTCGCACCGCCCGGGGGTGACCGAGCCGGCAGCCAGCGGCGCTCCCACCAACCCGATCGGCGCATCGCTCGTCGCATCGCACAGCAGGTCTTGGAGGTTCGGCCAGGCGCTCGTCATTGCGCGCCTGCCTAGCAGCGTGCCAAAGGCCGCGCCATGTGGGATCGCCTGCTCACCGACTGCAATGTCGCGACAATGGACGGCCGCCGCGGCGATCCGCTGGGGCTGGTCAACAACGCCGCGATCGGCATCGCCGACGGCAAGATCGTCCGCGTCGGCCGCCGCGCCGAGCTGGCCGGGTTTCAGGCGAAGGAGGTCGTTCCGCTCGGCGGGGCCTGGGTCACGCCGGGCCTGATCGACTGCCATACTCACCTCGTCTTCGGCGGCACCCGCGCGGCCGAACATGCCATGCGCCGCGCCGGGGCGAGCTACGAGCAGATCGCCCGGGCGGGCGGCGGGATCGCCTCCACCGTGGCCGCAACCAAGGCGGCCGGCTCCAGCGAGCTGATCGATTCCGCCCGCCGCCGCCTTCGTGCGCTGATGGCTGGCGGCTGCACCACCGTGGAGATCAAGTCGGGCTACGGCTTCGACCCCGCCAGCGAGATCCGCCTGCTCAATGTCGTCCGTGCCCTCGGTAACCAGGAGGCGGTGCGGATCGTCCCCACCCTCCTCGCGCTTCATGCTCTTCCGCAGGGCGCCGAGAGGACCGAGTTCGTCGATCGGGCGATCGAGGAGCTCATCCCCGCGGTGGCGAGACTGGGGCTTGCGGAAGCGGTCGACGGCTTCTGCGAAGGCATCGGCTTCCTGCCGCACGAGATCGAGCGGCTGTTCGACGCCGCTGACAATCATGGCCTTCGAGTCAAGCTCCACGCCGAACAGCTCAGCAATCGTGGCGGCGCCAAGCTCGCCGCGCGCTACAATGCCTTGTCCGCCGATCACCTCGAACACCTCGACGCGGTTGGCGCCGAGGCGATGGCCGAGGCGGGCACAGTCGCCGTGCTCCTTCCCGGCGCCTTTTATGCGCTGAACGAGAAGCAGAAACCGCCGGTCCAGCTGCTGCGCGATCATGGCGTGCCGATCGCCGTCGCCACCGATTGCAATCCCGGCACCTCGCCCCTGCTCAACCCGCAGCTGGCGATGAACATGGCCTGCACCCTGTTCGGCCTCTCGCCGGAAGAGGCGCTCGCCGGAATGACGATCAACGCCGCCGCCGCGCTCGGCCTCGCCGACGAGATCGGCGTCCTCGCTCCAGGCATGGCTGCCGACATCTGCGTCTGGCGCATCGCCGACCTGGCGGAGCTCGGCTACTGGATCGGTCTGCCGGGGCCGGAGCGGCGGATTGTGGGTGGGGTGGACGCTTAGCCTCCTCAGTGCGAGGAGCGCAGCGACGCGGCAATCCAGTTTTCTTGGGCGCATCGAAGTGCACTGGATTGCTTCGCTGCGCTCGCAATGACGGGGACCGACTTGGACCAAAGACGCGACAACAGCCGCCGCATCCGCGCCCGCCGCGGCAACGAGATCAAGGCCAAAAGCTGGCTCACCGAAGCCGCCGTCCGCATGCTGATGAACAATCTCGACGAGGAAGTCGCCGAGGACCCGCAGAGCCTGGTCGTCTACGGCGGCATCGGCCGCGCCGCGCGCAACTGGGCTTGCTACGACAAGATCGTCGAGACCCTCGAGCGCCTCGAAAACGACCAGACCCTCCTCGTCCAGTCCGGCAAGCCGGTCGGCGTCTTCCGCACCCACCCCGACGCCCCGCGCGTGCTGATCGCCAACTCCAACCTCGTGCCCAAGTGGGCCACCTGGGAGAAGTTCAACGAACTCGATCGCGCGGGCCTCATGATGTACGGCCAGATGACCGCAGGCTCGTGGATCTACATCGGCACGCAGGGCATCGTCCAAGGCACCTACGAGACCTTCGCCGAGATGGGCCGCCAGCATTACGGCGGCGACTTGCGCGGCAAGTGGATCCTCACCGCCGGCCTCGGCGGCATGGGCGGGGCGCAGCCGCTCGCGGCGGTGATGGCCGGCGCCCACTGCATCGCCATCGAGTGCCAGGAAAGCCGCATCGAGAAGCGCCTCGAAACCCGCTATCTCGACCGCCGCGCTGCTAGCATCGACGAAGCGCTGGAGATCATCCGCACAGCCACCGAGCCCACCAGCGTCGGCCTGCTCGGCAACGCCGCCGAGATCATCCCTGAGATGCTCGCCCGCGGCATCCGCCCCGACGCGCTGACCGACCAGACCAGCGCCCACGACCCCGCCAACGGCTATCTGCCGATCGGCTGGAGCGTCGCCAAGTGGCAGGACATGCGCGAGCGCGATCCCGCAGCCGTCGCGCACGCCGCCCGCATATCCATCGCCCGCCATGTCGAGGCGATGCTGTCCTACAAGGAGTTGGGCGTTCCGACCTTCGACTATGGCAACAACATCCGCCAGGAAGCGCTCGACACCGGCGTCACCCACGCCTTCGACTTCCCCGGCTTCGTGCCTGCTTACGTCCGCCCATTGTTCTGCCGCGGCATCGGCCCGTTCCGCTGGTGCGCCCTCTCCGGCGAGCCGGAGGACATCTACCGCACCGACCAGCGCGTGAAGGAACTAATCCCCGACGACCCGCACCTCCACCGCTGGCTCGACATGGCGCGAGAGCGGATCGCATTCCAGGGCCTGCCCGCCCGCATCTGCTGGGTCGGCCTCGGCCAGCGCCACCGCCTCGGCCTTGCCTTCAACGAGATGGTGAAGAGCGGCGAGGTCAGCGCCCCCATCGTCATCGGCCGCGATCATCTCGACAGCGGCAGCGTCGCGTCACCCAACCGCGAGACGGAGGCGATGAAGGACGGCAGCGACGCCGTGTCCGACTGGCCTTTGTTGAACGCCCTCCTCAACACCGCGAGCGGCGCCACCTGGGTCAGCCTCCACCACGGGGGCGGCGTCGGCATGGGTTACAGCCAGCACGCCGGCATGGTCATCGTCGCCGACGGCACCGAAGAGGCGGCCCGCCGGCTGGAGCGGGTCCTGTGGAATGACCCCGGCACCGGCGTGATGCGTCATGCGGATGCAGGGTATGAGGATGCGATGGACTGCGCTCGGGAGCAGGGGCTCGATTTGCCGATGCTCTGAGCTGCCCTAGGTAAGATGACCAGAGCGCCTGCTTGTGTTTTTATCAGACTTGGCAGCGTGAAGCGCTCGTGTTGGTCGTGACTAGTCGCTCTGCTTTTCATCTGCCAAACGCCGCACCCATGCTCACCCTCAACCCCGAAGCCATCGACCTCGCCACCCTGCGCCAGCTCTGGACCGGCGCGCCTTCCCGCCTCGACGCCGCCAGCGTGGACCGCGTGCGCGACTCCGCCGCCGCGGTCGAGCGCATCGTCGCGGGTGGGGAGACCGTCTACGGCATCAACACCGGCTTCGGCCTGCTCGCCAACGAGCGCATTCCGGCCGGGCGCCTCGCCGAGCTTCAGCGCAACCTGATCCTGTCGCACAGCTGCGGCCTCGGCGACGCGCTTCCGCGGCATGTCACCCGGCTGATGATCGTGCTGAAGCTGCTCGGCCTCGGCCGCGGCTATTCGGGGGTTCGGCCGGAGGTGATCGACGCGCTTCAGAGCCTGCTCGAGCGCGACGCCACGCCGGTGATCCCGGCGCAGGGCAGCGTCGGCGCGTCCGGCGACCTTGCCCCGCTGGCGCACATGACAGCAACCCTGATGGGCTTCGGCTGGATCGATCTCGCCGGTGAGCGGATCGCCGCCGGGGCGGCGCTGCAGCGGCTCGGCCTCGCACCACTCGAGCTCGGTCCCAAGGAAGGCCTCGCCCTCATCAACGGCACCCAGGCGAGTTGCGCCATCGCCCTCGACGCTTTGTTCGCCGCCGAACGCGTGTTCGGCGCCGCCCTCGCCGCCGGGGCGCTGTCGGTCGATGCGCTGAAGGGCAGCGTCAAGCCGTTCGACCCGCGCATTTCGGCGCTGCGCGGCCAGCCCGGCCAGATCCGCGTCGCCGCCGAGATTGCCAGCCTGCTCGACGGCTCGGAAATCGTCGCCTCGCATCACCGCTGCGGCCGGGTCCAGGACCCGTACAGCTTCCGCTGCCAGCCGCAGGTAATGGGCGCCGCGCTGGACCTGCTCGCCAACGCCGCCCGCACGCTCACCATCGAGGCGGCGGCGGTGACCGACAATCCGATCGTGTTCGAGGATGAAGACTCCGCCATCAGCGGCGGCAACTTTCACGCCCAGCCGGTCGCCTTTGCCGCCGACACTATTGCCATGGCGCTGTGCGAAGTCGGCAGCCTGTCCGAACGCCGCACGTCCGTGCTGGTCGACCCCAAGATGAGCGGGCTTCCGGCGTTCCTGGTCGACGACGGCGGCGTCAACAGCGGCCTGATGATCCCTCAGGTCACCGCCGCGGCGCTGGTCAGCGAGAACAAGAGCCTCGCTTTTCCTGCGTCCGTCGACAGCATCCCGACCAGCGCGGGGCAGGAGGACCATGTCTCCATGGCCCCGATCGCCGCGCGCAAGGCTGCAACCATCGCCCGCAATGCGGCCGGGGTGATTGCGGTCGAACTGATCGCCGCGGCACAGGGCGTCGACTACCACGCGCCGCTCAGGACCAGCGCCCCGCTGCAGCAGCTGCACGCCAAGGTGCGCGAGCTTTCGCCCCACCTCACAACCGACCGTTATTGGGCGGACGAGATGGCGGCGCTGCAGGCGGCGGTGCTGGCGGGGGAGATCATTTCCAACCCGCTCATGCTGAGGAGGGACTGAGCCGAGCGCAGCGAAGTCGAAGGCCCGTCTCGAAGCATCGGCAATCCTTCGAGACGCCGCTTCGGCAAGCTCAGCGGCTCCTCCGGATGAGCGAACTGGATCGTAGCGCTGTCCTACACAGGCCGATGTGTTCTAGGCACCTGTCAACAGGTAACGACGGAGGAACGATCCGCAGAAAATCGCCCCCGTCACCGTGAACATTGTGAACATTCGACCCCGATGACCCAGCCCGACATCCACTTCATCGATCTGCCGGACGGCCGCCGGATCGCAACCCGCTTTCGTCCCGGCGAGGGTCCCGCGACCCTCGTTTTCCTGCCCGGCTATGCCTCGGACATGGAGGGCGCCAAGGCCCTCGCGCTCGACGCCTTCGCGGCCGAACGTGGCATCGCCATGCTGCGCCTCGACTATTCCGGCACTGGCTCCTCCTCCGGCCGCTTCGCGGACGGAACGCTGGCTCGCTGGATCGAGGACGCAGGAGCGGCGATCGACCGGCTGACCCAAGGCCCGCTGATCCTCGCCGGCTCGTCGATGGGGGGCTGGATCATGCTGCACCTGGCGCTGCAACAGCGCGAGCGGGTGCGCGGTCTGCTCGGCATCGCCGCCGCGCCCGACTTCACCGACTGGGGCTTCACGCCCGAGGACAAGGCAACGCTGCGGCGGGACGGCCGGCTGCAACGGGCGGATCCCTACGGGGGCGAGGCTCAGCTGACGACACTGGGCTTCTGGCAGTCGGGCGAGCAGCTTCGCCTCCTCCACGAAGAAATTGCGTTCGACGGACCGGTGCGGCTGATCCACGGGGATGGCGACACGGACGTTCCGGTGGGGGTGGCGCTTCGCCTCAAGGCGCGGCTGCGTTCAGCCGATGTCCAGTTGAACATCCTAAAGGGCGGCGGGCACCGCCTGTCGGAGCCGCATGAGATCCGCGCGATCTTGCGTAGCGCCGACGACCTTCTGGAGCTTGCCCGATGATCTTCACCCTCCTTGCTGCCGCGGCGTTGGCCCAGGCGCCCGCGCCTTGCGCGTCCGGCACCGATGGCGCGGTCTGCCGTGCGTTCCAGGCGCGCGACGCCGGCAAGCACGACGCCGCCGCGCAGGAGTTCGAAGCGCTGGCCTCCGCCTCGCAGGGCGCGGCTCGTGACCGCGCGCTCGCGGCGGCCGGCAACCTGTGGATCGCCGCCGACCAGCCGGGCAAGGCTGCGCTCGCGCTCGACAAGGCGCTTGCCGGTGCGGGCCTCCAGGCCGAGCAGCGCGGCGAAGCCCTGCTCGATCGCGCCCGGGCCGCCGAAGCGCAGAACGACCTCAAGACCGCCCGGGCCAAGGTCACGGAGGCGCAGGCCAGCATCTCCGATGACCCGTTCCTGTGGTATTTTTCGGCCGCGCTGGCGATCCGCGAAGGCGATGCCGTAACGGCCAGGAATGCCATCGGCCGCGCGCTCACCCTCGCTCCCAACGAAGCGCTGATCCTGTTCGAAGCCGGCCACGTCGCGCATTTCATCGGCGACCTGAAGGCAGCGCGCGATTACTGGACCCGCGCCGCCGCAAGGGAGCCGAACAGCCCGACCGGCAAGGCTGCCCGCGAAGCCCTGGCCTTGCTGGACAAGCCCGCCGCTCCCAAGTGAGTGGCATGAAATTTCTCCACACGATGATCCGGGTTTCGGACCCGGACGCGACCGTCCGCTTCTTCAAGCTCCTCGGCCTCGAAGAGCGCCGCCGCATTGACAACGAGGCCGGCCGCTTCACCCTGATCTTCCTCGGCGTTCCGGGCGACGAGGGCGGCGAGGTCGAACTCACTCACAACTGGGATCCGGAGCCGTACGGCGGTGGCCGCAACTTCGGCCATCTCGCCTATCAGGTGGATGACATCTACGAGACCTGCCGCCGACTGATGGACGCGGGGGTGACCATCAACCGCCCGCCGCGCGACGGCCGAATGGCGTTCGTCCGGACACCCGACGCGATCTCGATCGAACTGCTCCAGAAGGGTGCGGCGCAGGCTCCGGCCGAACCATGGGCCTCCATGCCCAACACGGGGGCTTGGTGACTGCCGCCTTCGCCATCGAGGTCGTCCCGGCGCTCAGCGACAATTACGTCTGGCTGCTCCATGACCCGGCGAGCGGGGAAACCGCGGTGATCGACCCTGCGGTCGACGAGCCGGTGCTCCGCGCCGCAGATGCGCGCGGCTGGCGCATCACGCAGATTCTCAACACCCACTGGCATCCGGATCACGTCGGCGGCAACCTCGGGATCAAGCAGGCGACCGGCTGCATCATCACTGGCCCTGCCGCGGAGGCCGACCGTATTCCCGGCATCGATCGGCAGGTGGGCGAAGGCGACCGGGTTGCGGTCGGCTCGCTGGAAGCGCGCGTGTGGGAAGTGCCCGCGCACACTGCCGGACACATCGCTTACCTGTTCGACGATGCGGCGCTCGCCTTTGTCGGAGACACCTTGTTCGCGATGGGCTGCGGCCGCTTGTTCGAGGGCACCGCGGAGCAGATGCACCACAACCTCCAGCGCCTCGCGACGCTGCCCGAAACCACCGCAATATATGCCGCGCACGAATATACGCTCGCCAACGCCCGCTTTTCCGCCGCGATGGCCCCCGATGATCCCGCGGTTGCCGAGCGGCTCGCGGCGGTCGAGCAAGCCCGCCGGCGAGGTGAGATCACTCTTCCGACCACCATCGGTCAGGAGCGTTCGACCAACCTGTTCATGCGCGCCGGCGACATCGGCGAATTCGCTCAGCTGCGGGAGGCCAAGGACAGCTTTCGTTCATGACGGAAAGCGCAAGAGAGTTAAGCGTTAGAACCTCGCAACCCGAGAGGTCCCCCATGCGCCATATCGTCCCCATTGCTGTCTTGGCCGGCCTTCTCGCCGGTTGCGCGACAAGCACCGCCAATCCGCCGCAACGCACCGCGGAGGCTCAACAGCAACTCGATCGCTACCTTGCCGGCAAGGTCGCCGGCGAGCCGCGCAGTTGCCTGCCGCTCTATACCCGCAACAACATGGTGGTTGTTGACGACAACACCATCCTGTTCCGTGATGGCTCCAACCGCGTCTGGCGGAACGACCCGCCGGGCGGCTGCTCCCCGCTGGGCCGGCCTGGCTATACGATGGTGATCCGCACCGTCGGTGGCACCGGTCTGTGCCGGGGCGAGATCGTGCAGGTCGTCGACCTTGTCAGCGGCTTCAATGGCGGCTCCTGCTCGCTGGGCGACTTCGTGCCCTACACGGGGCCAAGCCGCCGCCGCGGCTGACCTAACGACCGTAGAGTGCGTTGAGCCGCTCGCCGTAGCGCGCCTTGATGACGTGGCGGCGTATCTTCATCGACGGGGTCAGCTGCTCGTTCTCGACCGTGAACGGCTCGTCGGCAATGGTGAAGCGGCGGACCTTCTCGATCACCGACAGGTCGGCATTGACCCGGTCGACTGCCTTGCCCAGCTCTGCCCGGATCGCCGACTCGTCGCCCTTCATCTGCTGCACCAGCTCCGGTTCCGGCACCAGCAGCCCGACCAGGTGCGGCCGCTGGTCGCCGGCGACCATCGCCTGAGCGATCTCCGGCTGCAGCGTCAGCATGCCCTCGACCCGTTGCGGCGAAACGTTATCGCCCTTGTCGTTGACGATCAGGTCCTTCTTTCGGTCCGTGATCTTGATCCGACCAGCTTCGTCGAAGTGGCCCACGTCGCCGGTATGCAGCCACACCCCCGTCCCGTCGCCGGCATCCTTGAGGACGCGCGCAGTCTCCTCGTCGTTGCGCCAATAACCGTGCATAACCAGCTCGCCCCGGACCAGGATCTCGCCGTCATCGGCGATCCGCACTTCGGTGTTGAGGAGCGGCGGTCCCACCGTATCCATTCGGATGCCGTTCTTGGGCCGATTGCAGCTGATCACCGGCCCTGCCTCGGTCTGACCGTAGCCCTGCAGCAGGGTGAGGCCGAGCGCGTCGAAGAAGATGCCGACTTCCGGGTTCAGCGGCGCGCCGCCCGACACCATTGCCTTGATCCGACCGCCGAACTTACGGCCGACCTTGCGGCGAAGCGTCAGTCCGAGCAGCAGGTCCATGGGCTTGTCGCTGAGGGGAATGGTCCCGTTCTGGTAGCGTTCCGCCCCGATCTGCAGTGCTCGGTTCAGCAACCGTCGTGACAGGCCGCCGCCCTTCTCGATTGTCTTGAGGATTCGCGCGCGGAGCATTTCGAACAGGCGGGGCACGACCACCATGATGGTCGGTCGGACCTCCTCGATGTTCGCGGCCAGTTTCTCCAGGCTTTCGGCATAATAGATTTGCGCGCCGAGCCCGATCGGGAAGTGCTGACCGCCGGTATGTTCGTAGGCGTGGCTCGCGGGCAGGAAGGAGAGAAAGATCTCGTCGTGCCAGCCAAAGTCGTTGGCGATCACGTCGGTGCAGGCAGCCACGTTGTGGAGGACTGCGCCATGGTGCTGGCGCACTCCGCGCGGCGCTCCGCCGGTGCCGCTGGTGTAGATCAGGCAGGCAAGGTCCTCCCGCCGGACCGCCGCAATGCGCCTGCGAACGTCCGCGACGTCGCCGCCATCCTTCGTGAGCTCGTCCCAGGCATGGAAGCGAGCGCCCTCCATCGCCTGCCCGGTGCGGATGTCGTCGATCCCGATCACGTCGTGGCAGTCGGACGAGAACAGGACCGCCGGAATGAGGTTGCGGGCCAGCTTCTGGTTGGAGACGATCACCGCCCGTGCGCCGCTGTTGCCCAAGATGTGGGTATGATCACGGGTGGTGTTCGTGGTGTAGGTCGGCACCGTCACGCAGCCCGCGGCCATGATCGCAAGGTCGGCGATCAGCCATTCCGGCCGGTTTTCGCTGACCAGCATGACCCGGTCGCCGGGTTTCAGGCCCAATCGCAGCAAGCTGGCCGACAGGGCTGCCACCTGGTGCGCGGCGTCCCGCCAACTGATCGACTGCCACTGCCCGCCGGACTTGCGCCACAGGAACGGCTCGGCGCCCTTCGCGTCGGCACGGTTGAGGAACATGGCAACGAGGTTGGGAAAGACCTCGAGCTGAGTACGCTTGGTCATTCTGGAACTGCTGCTCCCTCGCTGCGCGGATCGGCCGCTCCGACCCAGCGACCGGCCCGCCATTCGATTGCGTTGCCCTTGAAGCTGGGCGCGCGCAGTTCGACCGTGTGGCCCAGTAACCGGAGCGACGGCGCCATCGCTTCCAGCGCACTGCCCCGTTCGAGGTAGATGGTCTTCTCCGGCGCGAAGATCACCGGTGCGGCGATCGCGTCTTGGGCGTTCATGTTCCAGTCGACGACGCCGATGATCGCCTTGGCGACCTGGGCGATGATCGTCGCGCCGCCGGCCGCCCCGATCGCCAGTCGGACCTTGCCGTCGGGACCATAGACGATCGTCGGCGCCATCGAACTGCGCGGCCGCTTGCCCGGCTGCACGCGGTTGGCCACCCAGTCGTTGTCGACGTTCGGTACCAGGCTGAAGTCGGTCAGTTCGTTGTTGAGGTAATAGCCGTTGACCATCAGGCCGGAGCCGAAGGCGCTCTCGATGGTCGAGGTCAGGCTCGCCACTTCGCCCCAGCGATCCACGGCAACGAAGTGCGACGTGCCTTGCTCAACCGGCTGCAGCCCCGCACGCACCGGGGTCGCCTTCGCCGGCGTTCCGGCTTGCACCTCGGCGAGAGCGCGGTCGGGCGCGATCAGCGCCGAGCGCGCGGCGAGATAATCCTGAGCCAGCAGGCCCGCCGTCGGAACGCTTACGAAGTCGGGATCGGCAAGGTAGCGATCGCGGTCGGCAAAAGCGAGCCGCATGGAGTCCGCGATCAGGTGCCAGCTGGTGGGCGACGCCGGGCCGAGGCGGGCGAGGTCGAAACGTTCAAGCTGCTTGAGGATCGCGAACACGGTGGTACCGCCGGACGAGGGCGGACCCATGCCGCAGATGCGGTAGCCACGATAGCTGCCGCACACCGGGTCGCGTTGCTTGGCCGGATAGCGGGCGATGTCCGCGGCAGTCATCGGCGCCGGATTGCGCGGTGCGTTGCCGACGGCGGAGGCAATCGCCGCCGCATTCTGGCCGCTGTAGAAATGCTCCGGTCCGCGCCTCGCAACCTGCTCCAGGAACACCGACAATTGCGGGTTGCGGACCAGGGTACCGGCCGGCTTAGCGGACCCATCTGGCTGGTAGAAGAGTGCTCGGCCCTCAGCGCTCAGCGCACCTGTTTCCTTGAAGCGGGTGAGAAACTCCGCAAGCCGCGGGCTGATCGCGAAGCCGTCGCGCGCCAGGCGGATCGCCGGCTCGAACAGGCTGGCCCATGGGAGCCGCCCTTGGCCGCGATGGGCCAGTGCCATCATTCGAATGTTGCCCGGAACGCCGACGCTACGCCCGCCGGGAACCGCCGCGCGGTTGTCCAGCGGTTTGCCGCCGACGAAGAACCAGGTTTCGTTCGCCGCGGCCGGCGCGGTCTCGCGCCCATCATAGGTCTCAGGCGTACCGTCGCCATCGTCGTAGACCAGGAAGCCGCCGCCGCCGATGCCGCTCGACTGCGGCTCGACCACGGTCAGGGCGAGCAGGGTCGCAAAGGCCGCATCGGCGGCGCTGCCGCCCTGACGCAGCACCTCCGCCCCCGCATCCGCAGCGCGGGGATCAGCGGCGCTGACGACCCCTCTGGACGTGGTGGCAGGTGAGGTTGGAACGGTGGTGCAGCCGGGCAGGAGCAAGGCGCCGGCAAGCAGCAGGAGAGGGGCACGCATGACCGTGGGCTACTCGCTCCCCACCGCCTCGGCAATGGTGGCGAAGCCATGCTCGTGCAGCCGATCGGCGAGACCGCGTGCGATCCGCAGCGCCAGGCCGGGCCCTTCGTAGACCAGCGCCGAATAGAGCTGGACCAGACTCGCTCCCGCGCGGATGCGCTGCCACGCATCGTCCGCCGAAGCGATACCGCCGACCCCGATGAGTGGCAGCTGACCGCCCGTTTCCGAGCGAAAACGGCGCAGCGCTTCGAGGGCGAGTGGCTTCAGCGGCTCGCCCGACAGACCACCCGCTTCGGCCGCATGGGGCGAGTGGAGGGGCGGGCGGCTGATTGTGGTGTTGCTGACGATTAGCGCATCGACGCCATGGTCGATGGCGGCTCGAACGATCTGCCCCGGCTCGTCAGCGCCCAGGTCCGGCGCAAGTTTGAGAAACACGGGCGGGCCGCTTGCTGTTCGCGCCTGCCGGACCGCCGACAGCAGGTCGCGCAACGCGCCTTCGTCCTGCAACTGGCGCAATCCTGGCGTGTTGGGAGAGCTGATGTTGATCGTCAGATAGTCAGCCACCGGCGCCATGCGCCGCACCCCTTCAGCATAATCAGCGATGCGATCGGCACTGTCCTTGTTGGCCCCGATGTTCACCCCGACGGGTCCGTTCTGCCGGCTGCGTCGCGCAAGGCGCCGCAACGCATCCTCCTGCCCCCTATTGTTGAAGCCGTGTCGGTTGATAATGGCGCGGTCCTCGACCAGCCGGAACAGGCGCGGCCGGGCGTTGCCCGACTGCGGTCGCGGCGTCAGGGTCCCTACCTCGACGAAGCCGAAACCGAGCCGCAGCAACGCCTCCGGTACCTCGGCGTCCTTGTCGAACCCGGCGGCGAGTCCGACGGGGTTGGGGAAGCGGAGCCCCGCGATCGTGCTGGCCAGCGCACTTGGGAGGCCAGCGCCGGCTCGGCGGGGGTTCGCCTTCAAGGCGGCGATGGTGAGGCCATGCGCTCGCTCCGCATCGAGCCGGAAGATCAATGGGCGAAGCAGCGGGTACAGGCTCATCGCCCGGGTTATGGCAGCGCAAGCATTTTGTCGAAAGGTGGATTGCTTCGCACGCCACTCCCCGCGATGACGACTCACTCGTCATTGCGAGCGCGGCGAAGCAATCCAGCTGGCCGCGCCAGCGAAAGGCCGAACGTTGAAGCGTATTCTTCTCCTCGCCTCCGCCGCCCTGCTTGCGGCGTGCGCCTCCACCGCCAACACCGACCCGCTGCTGGCGCCGCCGCCGGCAACAGAAGGCACTCCCGCCGCTCCGACAGAGGCGGCGCAGTCGGCGGTCGCACCGATCCCGGCCGCCAACCCGGAGCTCGCCGCCTTCTTCGAGGAGTATGACAAGGCCGAACTGGCGCTGTCGCCCCTGTCCAAGGCCTATCGCGGGATCAAGGATGGCGACTATGGCAAGTGGGACGAGTTCACCGACGCCGCGGCGGAGGAGAATCGCGCGCTCGACCAGCGTTACGCCGCCGACCTGAAGAGCCGCTTCCCGCGCGCGTCGCTGAGCCCGGAGGACCAGCTCAGCTACGACCTGTTCCTGTACCGCATCGCCCGTTCTGACTCTCTGTGGCCGTATCGCAAGAGCGGCTACGTGTTCGACCAGATGAATGGCGCCCAGGCGGATGGCCCGGCGTTCCTGATCAACATTCACAAGGTTGCGAACGTCGCCGAGGCGGAAGCCTATGTCTCGCGGATTAGCGCGGTCGCCCGCTACCTCGATCAATCGATCGCCGAGGCGCGGGCCCGTGAGGCGCTGGGCGTGCTGCCGCCGCGCTGGGTGTTCCCCTACATCATCGACGACAGCCGAAATCTCATTAGGGGCGCGCCGTTCGACGCGGCCAAGGACAATGACCTGTGGGCCGACTTCAAGGGCAAGGTCGCCAAGCTCCACGCCGACGCCGCGACCAAGAAGCGGCTGCTCGACGCTGGGCGCACGGCGATGGTTCGCGATCTGAAGCCGGCCTACCAGCGGGTCATCGCCCTGATGCAGGCGCAGCAGGTCAAGGCCGGCCACGACGACGGTATCTGGCGCTTCCCCAACGGTGCCGCCGAATATCAGGCGCGGACCCGCTATTACACCACCACCGATCTCACCCCCGACCAAATCCACGATCTCGGCCTCGCACAGGTTGCCCGCATCCATGGTGAGATGACCGCGATCAAGGACAAGGTCGGCTTCAAGGGCTCGCTGCGCGACTTCTTCGAGCACATGCGAACGTCCAGGCAATTCTATTACCCCAACAATGCCGCGGGTAAGCAGATGTATCTGGACGAAAGCCTCAAGGCTCAGACTCAGGTCCAGGCCGTGCTGCCGCGCTTCTTCGGCCGACTCCCGAAGACCGAGTTGCAGATCAAGCCGGTGGAGCCATTCCGCGAGAAGAGCGCCGGCAAGGCCTTTTACAACGACCCGCCGCCCGACGGCTCTCGGCCCGGCATCTATTACGTCAACCTCTACGACATGAACGACATGCCTTCGACCGAGGTCGAGGCGCTGTACTGTCACGAGGGAATCCCCGGACACCACCTGCAGGGCGCGGTGCTGTCAGAACTGCCCAAGGGCTCGGTCCCGCCGTTCCGCCAGTTCAGCGGCTACAACGCCACCGATGAGGGCTGGGGGCTGTATGCGGAGAAATTGTGCAAGGAGATGGGCCTCTACCAGGACCCGTACCGCGATTTCGGCCGGCTGCAGTTGGAACTCCACCGCGCCATCCGGCTGGTGGTCGACTCAGGCATCCACCACAAGCGCTGGACCCGCGAACAGGCGATCAAGTACGTCGAGGACAATAGCGCCGATGCCAAGGGCGGGATCGTCAAGGCGATCGAGCGCTATGTCGTCTACCCGGGCCAGGCGACCGCTTACATGATCGGCAAGCTCAAGATCGAGGGGCTGCGCGCCCGGGCGAAGCAGCAGCTTGGCGAACGCTACGACGATCGCCAGTTCCACGACACGATCCTGCTGGCCGGTTCCATGCCGCTCGACATGCTCGAAAAGCGCGTCGACGAATGGATCACGCGGACGAAGGGGTAGGCGCTGGGCTCCCGCGGGGGAGGGAGCCCAGCCCCAAGCCAATGACTCTTGCGGCAGCAAGCGGCGCTCTGCGCCGGACTGGGCTCCCGCCTGCGCGGGAGCACATCGAGCCCTACGCACTTCCCCTGACTTGATTTTCCGCGACCGAGCGCACAAATCGGACTGGAAAGCTCCGAATAGATGCGCCTGACCCACCTTGCCGACTATGCGGTCGTGATCATGACCGCTGCCGCCCGTGCTCCCGCGGGGGCTCGGCTGAGTGCGTCGGTGCTGGCGGAGGACACGGGCGTGCCGTTGCCCACGGCGCAGAAATTGATGGGCAAGCTTGCAGCTTCCGGCCTCCTGGTCAGCGTGCGCGGAGCGGGTGGCGGCTTTGTCCTCGCCCGCTTTCCTGCTGACATCACCCTCGCGGACATGGTCGAAGCGGTCGAGGGCCCGATCGCCATGACCCAATGCAGCGGTTCGGACGAGGCGAGCGACTGCGCGCTCGACGCCATGTGCCGGGTCAAGCCGCACATGAGCGTGGTCAGCAATGCAGTGCGCGGTGCGCTTGCGGCGGTGACGCTGGAGAGCCTCGCCTATCCCACTGCCGCTCACCCTGAGGAGGGACTGAGGAAGCGAAGCGCATTGAAGGCCCGTCTCGAAGGGCATGCGCAACCGGTGCTTCGAGACGCTACTTCGACAGGCTCAGAGGCTCCTCAGCATGAGCGGATTTCCTCCATTCCGAGTTTCGCCAAGTGAACGAACAGACCACCCTCAAGAACCGCGAAGCGCACGAGGCGGCGGACAAGCTCGCGACCTACGAATGGGGCTTCACCAGTGACATCGAGTCCGACTTTGCGCCCAAGGGCCTGACAGAGGACACGGTTCGCTTCATCAGCGCCAAGAAGGGCGAGCCGGAATGGCTGCTCGATTGGCGGCTGAAGGGCTATCGCGCCTGGCTGGAGATGGAGGAGGTCGACTGGGCCAAGCTCGACATCCCCCCGATCGATTACCAGGACTCCTATTATTACGCGGAGCCGAAGAAGCGCCCGACGCTCGCGAGCCTGGACGAACTCGACCCGGAGATCCGCCGCACCTACGAAAAGCTCGGCATCCCGATCGAGGAGCAGAAGGTGCTCGCCGGAGTTGAGGGCGCGCGCAAGGTCGCGGTCGACGCGGTGTTCGACAGCGTCTCCGTCGCCACCACCTTCCGCGAGGAATTGGACAAGGCCGGGGTCATCTTCCGCTCGATCAGCGAAGCGGTGAAGGAATTTCCGGACCTCGTCCGCAAATATCTCGGCAGCGTCGTTCCGCAGCGCGACAATTACTTCGCTTGCTTGAACAGCGCGGTCTTCTCCGACGGCACCTTCGTCTACATCCCCGAGGGCGTCCGATGCCCAATGGAGCTGTCGACCTATTTCCGCATCAATGCTGAGAATACCGGCCAGTTCGAGCGCACGCTGATCGTGGCCGACAAGGGCAGCTACGTCAGCTACCTCGAAGGCTGCACCGCGCCGATGCGCGACGAGAACCAGCTCCACGCCGCGGTGGTCGAGATCTTCGCGCACGAGGATGCGGAGGTGAAGTACAGCACCGTCCAGAACTGGTATCCGGGCGATGCGGAAGGCCGTGGCGGCATCTTCAACTTCGTCACCAAGCGGGCGCTGTGCTCGGGCGCGCGGGCCAAGGTCAGCTGGACCCAGGTCGAGACCGGCAGCGCGATCACCTGGAAATACCCCAGCTGCATCCTCAAGGGCGAGGGCAGCGTCGGCGAGTTCTACTCGGTCGCGCTGACCAACAACCGGCAGCAAGCCGACACCGGCACCAAAATGGTGCACATCGGCGCCAACACCCGCTCGACGATCGTGTCCAAGGGCATCAGCGCCGGCCGCAGCGACAACACCTACCGTGGGCTGGTGCGCGTGCTGCCGGGCGCGGAGAACGTCCGCAACTTCACCCAGTGCGACAGCCTGCTGCTCGGCGACCAATGCGGCGCGCACACCGTCCCCTACATCGAGGTCAAGAACCCAACCGCGACCATCGAGCATGAGGCGACCACGTCCAAGATCAGCGAGGACCAGCTGTTCTACGCCATGAGCCGTGGGCTGGACCAGGAGGCGGCGGTGGCGCTGATCGTCAACGGCTTCGCCCGCGAGGTGCTGAAGCAGCTGCCGATGGAGTTCGCGGTAGAGGCGCAGAAGCTGCTGGGGATTAGTTTAGAGGGGAGTGTTGGGTAATGCGTATTGGTTGGTCGATTGCCGTTCCGGGTGCAGTAGTGGCGGCTCAGCCGATTTCTGCACAGACTGCTCAGCCGAGTGCAATGATGCTCGCCCAAGCGCATGATCGTTGTATGACGACCTATGCGGTTCGTCTGACGAATACTGCAGCGACCGACCAATCCATCTTCGCCGATGCAACCGCCGGCTGCAAAGAGCTGAAGGATCAGCTCGGCGCGGCGATTGCTCGCGATTACACGCCCGCTCAGGCGACAGAGCTGAACGCTATGCTTGAAGCGCAGGCTAAGCCGAATTTTGACAAGCTGCTTCAGCGGATACGCGCCGACCGGGCAGCTAAGCCCGCGAACTAATCAGGACAAATATGCTTCAAATCACCAACCTCCACGCGACCGTCGCGGACAAGCCGATCCTGAACGGCCTCAGCCTCACCGTTCCAGCGGGCGAGGTGCATGCTATCATGGGGCCGAACGGGGCGGGCAAGTCGACCCTCGCCTACGTACTCGGCGGGCGGCCCGGCTATGAGGTGACCGAAGGCTCCGTGACCTTCATGGGCGAAGACCTGCTCGCGCAGGAACCCCACGAACGCGCCGCCGCGGGCCTGTTCCTCGGCTTCCAGTATCCAGTCGAGATCCCCGGCGTCTCCGGAATGCAGTTCATCCGCGAGAGTCTCAACGCCCAGCGCCGCGCCCGCGGTGACGCGGAACTCTCGGGCGCCGAATTCATCCGCCTCGCCCGCGTCGAAGCGACCGAGCTCGGGATGGACATCGAAATGCTCAAGCGCCCGGTCAACGTCGGATTCTCCGGCGGCGAGAAGAAGCGCGCCGAGATGGTCCAGATGGGCATCATGCGCCCGCGCTTCGCCGTCCTGGACGAAACCGACAGCGGCCTCGACATCGACGCGCTGCGGATCGTCGGAGCCGGCATCAACCGCATCATGCGCGCACCCGACAAGGGCGTGCTGCTGATCACCCACTACCAGCGCCTGCTCGACGTGGTGCAGCCCGACCGAGTCCATGTGCTCGCGGAAGGGCGGATCGTTCGCAGCGGCGGGCCGGAGCTCGCCCACGAGCTCGAGCGCGAGGGCTATGCGGAGGTGGCGGCGTGAGCACCACCGAGCTTCTCCCGCTTGGGCGAGATGTCGGCCGAAGCTCGACAGAGGGGTCACTCACCCCTCCGGCGCTTCGCGCTAGCTTTCCCAAGGGGGAGGAGCTGTTTCCATCGCGCAAGGATGAGGCCTGGCGCTACGCCGATCTGGACGCACTTAAGAGCGTCTGGGATGCCCTCGAAGCGCCGCGGCAGATTGTTGTCCCGGCCGGAGAGAAGCACTGGCATTCGCTGTTGCCGACCAGCGAGCCGATTCAGGTCCGCCGCGCCGAGATCATTGTCGAGCCCGGCGCGGAGCTGTCGATCTTCGCGCTGAACACCGCGTCGGAATACGGCCGCTACGAGATGGATGTCGAAGTCCGCGAAGGCGCCAACTTCACCTTCGACGGCGCCAACATCGGTGGCGGCAAGGCGACGCAAGAGATCGTCACCGTAGTTCGTCACGTCGAGCCGAACGGCACGTCGCGCCAGTATGTGCGCTCCGTTCTCGCCGGCAAGGCGACTGGCAGCTACCTCGGCAAGGTCGCGGTTGCCCGCCACGCGCAGAAGGTGGACGGCGAGCAGTCGGTCAAGGCCATGCTGCTCGATCGCGGCGCGATGGCGAACTGCAAGCCGGAACTCGAAATCTACGCAGACGACGTGAAATGCGCGCATGGCGCGTCGGTTGGCGAGCTTGACCCCAACCAGCTGTTCTACGCCATGAGCCGCGGGCTCGATCCGGCGAGCGCCAAGGCGCTGCTGCTGGAGGGTTTCGTGCTGCAGCTCTGGGACGACGTGCCCGATAAGGCGCAGCGTGAGGCGCTGGTAGAGGCAACCCGGGCTGCGCTGCGTGAGGTGACGAAGTGAGCGAGAGCCAGCTTCTCCCCCTCGGGGGAGATGTCGAGCCCAGCTCGACAGAGGGGTCACTCACCCTTCCCTCGCTTCGCGCCACCTCTCCAGAAGGGGGTGAGCTGAGCGTCCGCGACCAATTCCCGGCGCTCGCCAACTGGCACTACCTCGACTCGGCCGCCACCGCACAGAAGCCGCAGGCGGTGATCGACGCGATCGACCTCGCCTACGCGCGCGACTATGCCACCGTGCACCGGGGCGTGTACCAGCGCTCTAGCGACATGACACTGGCCTATGAGGAGGCCCGCTCTGCCATCGCCCGCTACATCGGGGCGGCGGCGAACCAAGTGGTCTTCACCCGCGGCGCAACCGAGGCGATCAACCTGGTCGCCCGCCAGCTTCCGAAGGAGGGCCGCAACCGCGTCCTCCTCTCCGCATTGGAGCACCACAGCAACATCGTCCCGTGGCAGCTCGCTGGGTACGAGATCGACGTCGTTCCCCTGACCGCCGACGGTTGCATCGACCTTGACGCTGCCGAGCGCTTGGTCAGCGATCAGCATCGCGTCATCGCCCTGGCGCACATCTCCAACGTACTCGGCTCGATCCTCGACGCTCGGCGCGCTGCGGAGATCGCCCACAGCAAGGGCGCCCTGCTGCTGCTCGACGGCTGCCAAGCGGCGCCGCGGATTGCTGTCGATGTCGCGGAGAGCGGGTGCGACTTCTACGCCTTTTCCGGCCACAAGCTTTACGGTCCGACGGGGATCGGGGCGCTGTGGGGCCGCACTGATTTGCTCCAGTCCATGCCGCCGTGGCATGGCGGGGGGGCGATGATCGATGCGGTGACGTTCGCGCGCTCCACCTACCTCGATGCGCCGGCGCGGTTCGAAGCGGGCACACCGCACATCGTGGGAGCAATCGGACTCCATGCCGCGCTCGACTGGGTCGAAGGCCTCGGCCGCGCTGCTATCCACGCCCACGAGCTGGAGCTGGTTCGCCAATGCCGTGAGGCGCTGCGCGGGTTCAACTCGGTCCGCCTGTTCGGGCCCGAGGAGAGCGCCGGAATCGTCAGCTTCGCGCTCGAGGGGGTGCATCCGCACGATGTTGGCACCATCCTGGACGATGCCGGAGTGGCGATCCGCGCCGGGCATCACTGCGCCCAGCCGCTGATGGAGGTGCTTGGCGTCCCCGCCACCTGCCGCGCCAGCTTCGCGGTGCATTCGGGCAGCGACGACATCGCGGCGCTGGTCGACGGTTTGAAGCGCGTTCAACGGATATTCGGATGATGGGTGAGGAAAAGAAGATCGAGGTCGAGGAAGTGACGGAGATTGCCCCGCCGCCGCGTGCCCGGGTCGAGCCGGAAACGCCGTCCGAGACCTTCGAGCGCAAGCGCGACTATCTCGCCGGCTTCCTCGCCGAGCAGCCGAACGAGGTGCCTGCCCACGGCCCGGGCGGTGACGTTCAGGCCGCCATCGTCGAGGCGCTGAAGACGATCTATGACCCGGAGATCCCGGTCGACATCTACGAGCTCGGCCTGATCTACGACGTGGCAGTCGACGAGGATGGCGATGCTGTGGTCACCATGACCCTGACGACGCCGCACTGCCCGGTGGCGGAATCGATGCCGGGTGAGGTCGAGTTGCGGGTGCTGTCGGTTCCGGGCGTCCGCGATGCGGAGGTCAAGCTGGTCTGGGATCCGCCGTGGGATCCGAGCAAGATGAGCGACGAGGCCCGGCTTGAACTGGGGATGCTTTGAGATGATCTCGCAACAACAATTCCGCTCGACTTCGCACGTTGCGATCCGCTCGGGACGAGCGGCAATTCGGTATTCCATATGACCAGCACCAAAACCCGCGCCCGGCCCGCGGCCATCTCCCTCACCGCCGCGGCCGAGCAGCGCATCGCCGACTTGATGAGCCGCGCTCCCGAAGGCGCGATCGGGGTCAAGCTTTCCACCCCTCGTCGCGGCTGCTCCGGCCTCGCCTACTCGGTCGACTATGTCACCGAAGAGGACCGCTTCGACGAGAAGATCGTCACGCCGGGCGGCACTTTCTACGTCGATGGCGCCTCGATCCTCTACCTGATCGGCTCGGTGATGGACTGGCGCGAGGACGATTTCACCGCCGGCTTCGTGTTCGACAATCCCAATGCCAAGGGCGCATGCGGGTGCGGGGAAAGTTTCACGGTCTGAAGTCCGGTCTGGTATAAGACAGCAGGAGGTGAGCCATGCGTCTTCTGGTCCTGCCGGTCCTGATTCTCCTGTCGGGCGCCGCGCCAAGCACTCCCGCACCAAGCGCGCCTCCGCCTCAGCGCGCTGAACCCGCCCGGGCCATGCCCGCCATCACTCCCGGCGGACCTCAGCGCGCCGACTGCCCCGAGACGGCGGCCACCCTAGCGCGGCGCGAAGGCGGCAGGCTGCAGCCGCGTACCCTGGGTGAGATGCCGGGTGCAGACCATTACGCGGCCGTCTACCGCCGGATCGGCGGATGCGAGGTGCCGCTGGTCGTCAGCTACAATGTCGGTGGTCGTTCTCCGGCTGCCGCACTGCGGGAGCAGCGCCGCTAAGCCTTTGGGGGTGCAAATCCGGAGCCCCAGCCGCTAAGGGGCGGGGCATGTCCAAGATGTTCAAGATATCCCTCCCGGATGGCTCCGTTCGGGAGATGCCCGAGGGTTCGACACCAGCCGACGTCGCAGCGGCCATCGGACCGGGCCTTGCCAAGGCTGCGCTCGCGGCGCGGGTCGACGGGGAACTTCGCGACATCAACCGCCCGTTCGAGGGTGACTCAAGCGTCGCGCTGGTTACCTCGCGCGACGAAAGGGACGCCCTCGAGCTGGTCCGTCACGACTTTGCCCACGTCCTCGCCGAAGCGGTGCAGAACCTCTATCCCGGCACGCAGATCACCTTCGGCCCGGCGACGGATGATGGCTTCTACTATGACTTCGCGCCGACCGCGGAGCGCGGACCGTTCACCGACGAGGACCTGCCGGCCATCGAGGAGGAGATGCGTCGGGTCATCGCACGGGACGAGCCGCTCGTGCGCGAGGTCTGGCGGCGCGAAGACGTGCGTGATTTCTTCCAGCGCACCGGGGAAAGCTTCAAGGCCGAATGGGTGATGGAACTGCCCGACGGCGAGCCGATCACCATGTATCGCTCAGGCCGGGGTGATCAGGCCTGGATGGACCTGTGCCGGGGGCCGCATCTCGAGTCCACCGGCAAGCTGGACCCGCAGGCGTTCAAGCTGACCCGCGTGTCGGGCGCTTACTGGCGCGGCGATCCGAAGAACCCGATGCTGAGCCGCATCTATGGCACCGCCTGGCTCAACAAGAAGCAGCTGGCGGAGCATCTCGTCCGGCTGGAGGAAGCCGCCAAGCGAGACCATCGCAAGATCGGCCAGGAGATGGACCTGTTCCATCTCCAGGCCGAGGCGCATGGCAGCGTCTTCTGGCATCCCAAGGGCTTTCTGCTGTGGCGGCAATTGGAGGCCTACATGCGTCGCCGCCTTGATGCGGCCGGCTATCACGAGGTGAAGACCCCGCAGCTGATGGATGCGCGACAGTGGGAACGCTCAGGCCACTGGGGCAAGTATCGCGAGAACATGTTTGTCGTGCCGGACGAGATTCCGTCCGGCGAGGACGATGCTCCGGTGCTTAGCGGCGATGCCGACCTGATGGCGCTGAAGCCGATGAACTGTCCGGCGCACGTGCTGATCTTCAAGCAGGGCATTACCAGCTACAAGTCGCTGCCGATCCGAATGGCCGAATTCGGCTGCTGCCACCGCAACGAGCCGCACGGCGCGTTGCATGGCATCATGCGGGTGCGCCAGTTCACCCAGGACGACGCCCACATCTTCGTCCGCGAGGATCAGCTGGTCGAGGAGGTGAAGGCCTTTTGCGACCTGCTCGACAGCGTCTACCATGACCTCGGCTTCGACAAATACGCGATCAAGCTGGCGCTGCGCCCGGACAAGCGCTTCGGCAGCGACGACGACTGGGACAAGGCCGAGGCGGAGCTCCGCGAAGCAGTGGAGGCGTCAGGCCGCGCTACCCCTGAATTCGGTTGGGAAGAGCTTCCGGGCGAGGGGGCGTTCTATGCGCCCAAGCTGGAATTCCACCTCACCGACGCGATCGGCCGCACCTGGCAGGTCGGCACAATCCAATCCGACCGGGTGCTGCCCGAACGGCTGGATGCCAACTACATCGGCGAGGATGGCGAGAAGCACCGCCCCGTCATGCTGCACCGCGCCATCCTCGGCACGTTCGAACGGTTCATCGGCATCCTCATCGAGCACCACGCCGGCAAGTTCCCGCTGTGGCTTGCGCCGGTGCAGGCGGTGGTGGCCACCATCGTGTCGGACGCCGACGGCTATGCGCAGCAGGTCGCCGAGCGGCTACGGGCTGCCGGACTTCGGGTCGATACCGACCTTCGCAACGAGAAGATCAACTACAAGGTGCGCGAGCACAGCCTGGCAAAGGTCCCGCTGCTGCTGGTCGTCGGCAAGCGTGAAGCCGAAGAGGGCACTGTCGCGGTGCGCCGGCTTGGCAGCGACCAGCATCAGAAGCTGATGGCCCTCGACGAGGCCCTCGCGGCCTTTGCGGCAGAAGCCGTTCCGCCCGATCTTGCCCCTGGGCAGGGCTGAGCTGGAGCAGCGCAGGGTGGACCTGACTCGGGGCGGGTGCCCCGGCGCGGAGTGACGCCACTCCGCCACAGACCGGCGAAAAAGACGGAGCCGGGGCCTCGCGGCCCCTTCCATTCGCCGGCCCGAAGCCTTAGTTCGCGGCGTCAGAACCAATCACTTCAGGAGATCGCTTCATTCCACCGCCCTATCCGCGCCGCCCGCAGGCGCCGCCGCAGTTTACCGGCCCTCGCTACAACGAGTTCATCCAGTCCCAGAAGGTCCGGGTGATCGATGAGAACGGCGAGAACCTGGGCGTGATGTATACGCGCGAAGCTTATGAGCAGGCGGTCAGCGTCGGACTCGATCTCGTTGAGATCAGCCCCAATGCCGATCCCCCCGTCGCGAAGTTCCTAGACATTGGCCGCTTCAAGTATGAAGCGCAGAAAAAGGCCAACGAGCAGCGCAAGAAGCAGAAGACGCAGGAGATCAAGGAGATCAAGATGCGTCCCAACATCGACGACCATGACTATGACACCAAGATGAAGAAGGTGGTCGAGTTCCTGGGCGAAGGTGACAAGGTGAAGCTCACCATGCGCTTCCGGGGGCGTGAAATGGCGCATGGGCAGCTCGGGATGGCGGTTCTTCAGCGGGCGTCGGAACAGGTCAGCGACATCGCTAAGATCGAGGCGCACCCGCGTATGGAAGGCCGGCAGATGCTGATGGTGCTCGCCCCCAAGTGAGCGGGCGCAGCACTGGTGCTGCATTGCAGCATGTTGCTATTGAGCCACATGTCTGCTGGATTAACAGGTCTGTCAGTGGCGGCTCGCTTCCCACTAAGATGAGGCTGCACTAGCCTTTCCCCCAAGACACGTTCTGGAGGGGAAACATGCGCAAGTCCGTCTGGCTGCTTTCGGCAGGCCTGTTCGCAATCTCGGCGCCGGCGGTGGCGCAGCAAACCACCGACACGGATCAGGGCACCGCCCAGCCGACCCCGGGCGCCACTGAAGGCGCCGCGGTCGACAGCCAGGCGGTCGAGCAGCAGCCGGTCGACACCGGCGAGGCTGGCGAAATCGTCGTGACCGCAACTCGCCGCAACGAGGCGCTGAGCGACGTTCCGCTGGCGGTCAGCGCGGTCACCGCCGAGACGATCGAGAATTCGGGTATCGTCGACATCCGGCAGCTGAACCAGGTGTCGCCGACCCTGCTCGTCTCCTCCACGTCGTCGGAGGCCGGCGCCGGCGTTGCCCGGATCCGCGGCATCGGCACGGTGGGCGACAACCCGGGCCTCGAGAGCTCGGTCGGAACCTTCATCGACGGCGTCTACCGCTCGCGCACCGGCACCGGTCTGACCGAACTTGGGCAGATCGATCGGATCGAGGTCCTGCGCGGACCGCAGGGCACCCTGTTCGGCCGCAACACTTCGGCTGGCCTGATCTCCATCATCACCGCCAAGCCGCGGTTCCAGACCGCGTTCAACGGCGAACTGACGATCGGCAACTACGACCTGCGCCGGGTCGAGCTTGGCGCGACCGGGCCGATCAGCAGCACGCTCGCGACCCGCGTCGACGCCGTTTACCTGAAGCGCGACGGCTTCCTTGAGGACGTGATTTCCGGTCGCGACGTCAACGATCGTGATCGTTACCTGCTGCGCGGCCAGTTGCTGTTCCAGCCGAACGACGACGTGTCGGTCCGGCTGATCGCCGATTACGCCAAGCGCGATGAGGAGTGCTGCGCCGCCCCGTACCTGCGGACCTTCGACGTGAACGCCGTCAACGGCGAGGCGGTCGAAAGTCCGTCCAGCGTGCGCCGCATCCTCGAAGGGCTCGGGGCAAGGATTAACGACGATACGTTCGATCGGGAAGTCTCGATCACGCCGGGTCGCAGTTTCCGGTCCGACGTCAAGGACGGCGGCCTGTCGGGCGAGCTGGTCTACGACTTTGGTGGCATGGAGCTCACCTCCATCACCGCCTACCGCTACAACAAGTACGTGCGCGGCCAGGACGCCGACTTCAACAACCTCGACATCGTCTTCCGCGACGATGACGGCGGCGCCTTCAACCGCTTCAAGACCTTCAGCCAGGAACTGCGCCTTCAGGGCACCACCTTTAACGACCGGCTCGACTGGCTGGTCGGCGGCTATTACGCCAACGAGAAGCTGCGGGTTCTCGACAACATCGCCTTTGGCGCGGATTATCCGCGCTATGCCAACTGCCTGGTCGCCAACAACTTCGTTGGCGCCACGGGTCAGGCGGCGCTGCTGTCCCCCGGCGTTAGCCCGACATGCTTCCAGCCGCTGGTCGCAGCCGGCGTACAAGCCGCGCTGCTCGGGCAATTCAATGCGGCGGTTGCGGCCGGCAACCTCACCGCAGCGCGGTTGGCGGCCGGCAATATCGGCGTGATCAGCGCCTTTGCGCGCCTCAACAGCCCGCTGCTGACCTTCCCGACTCCGGGCGGGCCGGTCGTGCTTTCGCCGCCGGCGAACTTCGGCAGCGCGGCGTTCGGCAACAATGGCTTCGGCAATGTCGCGCTGGCGTTCGGCGGCGGCGCTCGCGGCTTTGCGGGTACCAACGACATGTTCGACCAGACCAGCAACAATCTGGCGCTGTTCACGCACAACATCTTCTCGATCACCGATGCGCTCAAGCTGACGGTTGGCGCCCGCTATACGCGAGAGAAGAAAACGCTCGACGTCGATCTGAACGACACGGGCGGGCCAAGCCTGTGCAGCTTCTTCTCCGGCGGCCCCCTGGCCTCGCTGCAGCAGTTGCCGTGCATCATCCCGACGCTTCCTGGCGGCACCTTCTCCGAGAAGGATTCGCGCACGGAGAACAAGCTGTCGGGCACGGCGGTACTCAGCTGGAAGCCGACGGACGAGCTACTGACCTATGCCAGCTACTCGCGCGGCTACAAGGCCGGCGGCTACAACCTCGACCGCTCGGGCCTGACCCGGACGATCGCGTTGAATAGCTCGGGCGTTCCGGTCCCGGGCGCCGTGACCACCGCCGCTTCGCTCCAGGATCTCGAGTTCCGGCCCGAGATCAACGACGCAATGGAGATCGGCGCCAAGTACAACGGTCGCGGGTTCGACGTGAACGTTGCCGTATACCGGCAGCTGTTCAAGGACTTCCAGCTCAACACGTTCAACGGGCTCAACTTCTTCGTCGAAAACATCAATTCCTGCGAAGACGACCTGAACGGTGCCGATACCGATAACTCCCAGGTCGTTCCGACCGGCGAGTGCACCGGCGACACCCGCGCCGGCGTGAAGAGCCGTGGCATCGAGGTCGAGGTGTTCACCCGGCCGCTGGCGAACGTCACCTTCAATCTGGGTGGCACGCTGGGCGACACCAAGTACCGCAAGAACCTGGTCGGCGCAGGCGGCCGGGCGCTTTCGCCTGCCCTGTTCCAGCTGCCTGGGCGCCGGGTGTCGAACTCCTCCGCGTTCGTCGGCACGGCTTCGCTCGGCTGGACTCCGCCGATCGGTGGGAGCGGGCTGCGCGGCCTGTTCTACATCGACATGCGCCATCAGTCGGAGTTCAACACCGGCTCCGATCTTGACATCGAGAAGATCGACAACGGCTACACCGTGTTCAACGGCCGCGTCGGTCTGCGCGGTCCCAAGGACTTGTGGGCTGTGGAGCTATGGGGGCAGAACCTGCTCGATACCAACTACAAGCAAGTCGCGTTCGACGCCTTCCTGCAGGGCAGCTGCACGACCCGCGGAGCGCTCAACGGCTTCTGCTCGAACAATGCGCCAAACCTGAACCGGTCGACCCAGCTGTTCGGCGCCTTCCTCGCCGAGCCGCGGACCTATGGCTTGACCCTGCGGATGAAGTTCGCGCCGGAAGGCCGTCCGGCGGAAGTCGCTCCGCCGGCGCCGCTCCCGCCGCCGCCGCCACCGCCGCCAGCGCCGACCCAGACTTGCGCCGACGGTTCGGTGATCCTGGCGACGGACAGCTGCCCGCTGCCGCCGCCACCCCCTCCGCCGCCGGCGCCGGAACCGGTCCGCGGCTAAGCTTCGGTCATTGAGGAAAAAGGCCCCGCCAGAGGATGGCGGGGCTTTTTTTGGTCAGGGTGAATAGCGGCTAACCGGCCAGGCTCATCCGGCGCTCGCCAGTTCGCCCGAGCGCTCTGCCGCCGCCGCGAGCAAGGCTGATCGGATGCTTGCAATGCGCTCCGCAGGCAGCCTCTGCCGGTCGGCGCCCGTCAGGTAGAAGACGTCCACCGCGCGGTCGCCATAGGTGGCGATATGTGCGGAATGGAGCACCAGATTTTCCCGGTGGATGGCTCGGGCCAGATCGGCCAGCAGGCCCGGCCGGTCCGAGGCAATGACCTCGACCACGGTGGTCCGCTTTGACGCCCGCTCGGCGACTGTCACCGCCGGGGCGATGGCAAAGGCGCTCGACCTCGGCACAGACGGCAGCGCCGGCAGGTCCTGCCCGGCCAGCGCCGCTTCCACCGAGCGGACCAGCCGGTTACGCTGCCGTCGGTCGCCATAGGGCCTGCCGCGGCGATCCTGGACCAGCAGGTTGTCGAGGGCGAGCCCGTCGCGGGTGGTGTGCACGCGCGCGCTGACGATGTTCGCTCCGGCCGCGGCCAAACCGGCACAGATGCGGTAGAACAATCCCGGGCGATCCTGGGCGAACACGGTGACCCGGGTTGCCCCTTCCTCCTGGCCCTCCGCCGTGACGTTTGCCGCCAACCCTCCGATCCGCGCTTCGGCGGACGCGATCTGGCGGGCATTGGCCAGGATCGACTCGGGGCTTTCGGCCACCCAATAGCTGTCCGGCAGCCGCCGTGCATGGGCGCGAAGCGCCGCCGCGGGCCAGCCGAGAGCGTCGCCCAGCTGCCGCTGCCGCTCCGCCACCTGTTCGGTGCGGCCCCGTTGCTTGTGGCCGAGCCGCAGTTTCTCCTCGGCCAGGTCGAACAAGGTGCGGATCAGCCGTCGCTTCCAGTCGGTCCAGACCCCCGGACCGACGGCGCGGATGTCGACCACGGTCAGGATCAGCAGCAGCCGCAGCCGTTCGGGGCTTTGAACCACCGCAACGAAGTCGTCGATGGTCTTGGGGTCGGCCAGATCACGCTTGAACGCCGTTGCCGACAGCAGCAGATGGTAACGGACGAGCCACGCCACCATGTCCGTCTCGCCCGGCTCCAGCCCGAACCGCGGGCCAAGTTCCAGCGCGATCTGCGCCCCGAGTTCGCTATGGTCGCCGCCACGGCCCTTGGCGATGTCATGCAGCAGCACGGCGACGTACAAGGCGCGCCGCGACCCGATCTGCTTGAACAAGGCCGTTGCCAGGGGATGGTCGTCGGCCAGCTCGCCGCGCTCGATCGCCGCCAGCAGGCCAACCGCGCGGATGGTGTGCTCGTCCACCGTATAATGGTGGTACATGTCGAACTGCATCTGAGCGACCACCCGGCCAAAATCGGGAACGAAGCGGCCGAACACACCTGCCTCGTTCATCCAGCGAAGTGCCAAGTCCGGGCGCGTGCTGGTCAGCACTTCAAGGAACAGGGCGTTGGCGTGCGGATCATCGCGGACCTGATTCACGAGCCGCACTTCGCGAGTGGCGGCCCTCATAGCCGTGGGATGCACCTCCAACCCTTCGCGCGCCGCCAGGGCGAACAGCTCGATCAGCCGCGCCGGATCTTCCGCCAGAAAGTCCTCCCGCGGGAGCGACAGCCGTCCCCGGTCCAGCATGAAGCCGTTCAAGCGCCTGGGGCGGCGGAGGAACGCCGGCATGGTGAACCGCCGACCTTCGGCCGCAAGCTGCTCGTCCAGCTGCGCCAGGAACAGGCCAGTGAGGTCACCGACTGTCTTCGCCTGCAGGAAATAGAATTGCATGAACCGCTCGACCGCGGATTTGCCGGGCCGGTCGGCATAGCGCATCGTCTCGGCGATGGTCCGCTGATGGTCGAAGCTCAGCCGTTCCTCGGCCCGGCCGGTGGCGAGGTGGAGATGGCACCGCACCGACCACAGGAAGCGCTCGGCGCGGTCGAACCGGCGATACTCCTGGGCGGACAGCAGGCCGGCGCGGACAACCTCCGCCGGCGAGCTCACCCCGTGGACATACTTGCCGATCCAGTAGAGCGTGTGGAGATCGCGCAAGCCTCCTTTTCCGTTCTTGATGTTGGGCTCGACCACATAGCGGCTGTCGCCCATCCGTTGGTGGCGCTCGTCGCGCTCGGTCAGCTTGGCCGCGACGAAGTCGGCTGCGGTCCCGGCAACCACCTCGGACCGAAACCGCGCCATGGCTTCGGCGAACAGCGGCTGGTCGCCCCACACGAACCGGGCTTCCAGAAGGCTGGTGCGAACCGTCATGTCGTCACGGGCAAGCACCAGCAGCTCGGGCAGGGTGCGGATCGCCTGGCCGACCTTCAGCTGGAGGTCCCACAGCAGGTAGAGAATTGCTTCGATCACCTGCTCGCACCAGGGCGCCCGGGGAGCGGGCGTCAGGAACATCAGGTCGACGTCGCTGAACGGCGCCATCTCGCCGCGCCCGTAGCCGCCCAGCGCGACAACGCTCATCCGCTCGGCCGCGGTCGGGTTGGCATTGGGGTAGATACAGGTGGTCGCGATCTCGTGCGCGACCCGGACGATCTGGTCCGTCAGCCAGGCAGTCGCGGCGGCGTGGGTCCTCCCGCTGGACGGCTGGGCCGCGATCCGCTTCGCGATCTCCGCTCGTCCGGCTGCCAGCGCCTCGCTAAGCAGGGCGCTGGCCCGAGTGCGGACGTCCGGCCCGCACAATGCTTCGATCCGATCTGACAGCAAGCGCCGGTCGATGATCGCGCGGCGGTCCGCGATGAGGTCGAAACGCTTGGCCATGGTGCCGTGTATGCCTCAAAGCCGCGCCGGGGGCAGCATTGCGGAACGGCGAAACTGCGATATGCCTTGCGCACATGAGCAGTCCCGACCTGCAGCAGCTTGCCGCCAGCGGGGCAGCCGCGCTTCGATCCGGCGATCATCGCAGCGCGCGCGCCGCGTTCGAACAGGTGACGGCGGCCGGCGGCAATGCGCACAGCTGGTTGATGCTCGCACAATGTTGCGCCCACCTCGGCGATCCACAGGCGGAAGAGAGGGCGCTGGACGGCGCGCTCAACGTCGAACCCCGCAATCTGATCGCGCTGCTGGCGAAGGGTGAGCGGGTGCTGTCCCGCGGCGACGAGCGCGGGGCGGCGAGCTTCTTCACCCTTGCGCTTCAGGTTGCGCCGGCCGAGCTGCCGCCGGCGCTTCGCGCGTCTGTGCAGCGCGCTGCCGAGAAGGTGGCAGCGGTGCAGGATCGCTTCGAGGATCATCTCGAGCAGGCGCTGGCAGACGCCGGGATCGACCGGGCAGGCCGTCCGCAGCGCTTCCAGGAAGCGCTCGATATCGCTGCTGGGCGCAAGCCGATCCAGATCCAGCAGCCGACCAGCTTCTTCTATCCGGGCCTGCCGCAGACATGCTTCTTCGATCCGGCGGTATTCGGCTGGGTCGCCGGGCTGGAAGCCCAAACCGCCGCGATCCGCGCGGAACTGGAAGGGTTGCTGCGCGACGAGGCGGGGTTCCACCCCTATGTCCAGCGAGACCCGGCGCGAGCTAACCGCGAGCATGCGCTGCTGGACGATTCCCGGTGGAGCGCGTTTGACCTGTGGCGCAACGGCGAGCCGGTCGAGCAGAATGCGCGCCGCTGCCCGGTGACTATGGCCGCGCTGGACCAGGTGCCGCTGCCTCGGATCATCGGCCGCGCGCCGATGGCGATCTTCTCGATGCTCCGCGCCAGGACCCACATTCCGCCGCACTGGGGAATGCTCAACACCCGCCTGATCTGCCACCTGCCGCTGATCGTGCCGCCGGACTGCCGCCTGCGTGTCGGCAATGAGGAGCGCATGGTCGAAGCGGGCAAGATGATGATCTTCGACGACAGCATCCAGCATGAAGCCTGGAACGACAGCGATTCCACGCGAGTCGTCCTGCTGTTCGAAATATGGCGCCCTGAACTCGACCACGCCGAACGCGCGGCTCTCACGGCCATGTTCCAGTCGATCGGCAGCTACGGCGAGGGCTGAGCCAACGCCTTCAGCCGATACAATGCGTCCAATGCCTCGCGCGGGGTGAGCGCGTCGGGGTCGATGCCGGCGAGGGCATCGCTCAGCGGGTCGGCCGGCAGGTCGGGCTCCGCCGCCAGCGCCGCGAACAGGGGCAAGTCGTCCAACCCCGCGGCGATCCCGCCCGTAGCATCGCGGCCGGCTTCAAGCTTGGCGAGCACCGCCTTGGCGCGCGCGACCACCGCCGGCGGCAGGCCCGCCAGCCGGGCAACGGCGATGCCGTAGCTGCGGTCCGCGGGGCCGTCCGCTAACTCGTGCAGCAGGACGAGGTCGCCCTTCCATTCGCGGGCGCGGACATGATGAAGCGACAATGCGTCGAGCCGGTCGGCCAGCCTGGTGAGCTCGTGATAGTGGGTCGCGAACAGGGTGCGGGCGCCGACCTGGTCGTGCATCGCCTCGACCACGGCCCAGGCGATTGCCAGGCCGTCGTAAGTCGAGGTGCCGCGGCCGATCTCGTCGAGGATGACGAGGCTGTCGCGGGTGGCCTGCGCGAGGATCGCGGCGGTCTCGACCATCTCGACCATGAAGGTCGAACGGCCCCGCGCGAGATTGTCCGACGCGCCAACCCGGCTGAACAGGCGGTCGACGATGCCGACCCGCGCCCGGCTGGCGGGAACGAACGAGCCGGCCTGGGCGAGGAGGGCGATCAGCGCCACCTGGCGGAGGAAGGTCGACTTGCCACCCATGTTGGGCCCGGTGATCAGCCATAGGCGGTCGACGGGGCCGAGCGCGCAATCGTTGGCAATGAACCGCTCGCCCGAGCCTTTCAGCGCCGACTCGACCACCGGGTGACGGCCGCCCTCGATCTCCAGGCACGACTGGTCGGCAAGCTCCGGGCGGCACCAGCCACCCTCGGCCGCGCGCTCGGCGTGGCTCGCGGCGACGTCGATCCGGGCGATCGCGTCGGCGGTCTCGGCGATCCGTGGCGCGGATGCCACCGCGAGAGCCGTCAATTCCTCGAGGTGCGCAGCCTCGGCGGCCAGCGCGTGGGCACCGGCTTCCACGACCTTGCTCGCTTCGGCGTGAAGGTCGGGCGAGTTGAAGCGGACGGCACCGGCCAGCGTCTGGCGGTGAGTGAAGCCGCTGTCCGCCGCCAGCAGCGCGTCGGCGTGGCGGGCGCTGACTTCGACATGATAGCCGAGCACCGCATTGTGCCGGATCTTGAGCGACGAGATCCCGGTCAGGTCGCGGTAGCGTGCCTCGAGCGCGGCAATGGCGCGCCGACCGTCGGAGGAGGCCAGCCGGAGGGCGTCGAGCTGCCCGTCGTAGCCGTCGGCGATATACCCGCCCTTGGCAGCGTCCAGCGGCGGTGAGGAAACCAGCGCCGCGGCGAGCCGCTCGACCAGTGCATGATGCCCGGTGAGTGCCGGCAGGAGGCCAGTCAGCAGCTGCGGGAGGTCGGGCTCCCCCTCCAGCATCGCGCGCAGTTCGGCCGCCGCGCTCAGACCGTCGCGCAACAGCGCAAGATCGCGCGGGCCGCCGCGGGTCGCGACCAGCCGCCCCAATGCCCGGCCGATGTCCGGCATGGCCCGGAGCGCCTCGCGGACGCGGCCGCGCCGCAGCGCGTCCTCCTGCAGCCAGGCGGCGGCGGTGAGCCGTGCCTCGATCGCCCGCCGCTCGACCAGCGGTGCGGCCAGGTCCGCCCCCAGCATCCGGCGTCCAGCGGCGGTGACACAGCGGTCGACCTCCGCCAGCAGCGACCCGGCGACCCGACCATCGGCCGCCCGGCAGATCTCCAGGCTGGTCCGGGTCGCGGCGTCGATCGCCATATGCTGCAGCCGCGCGATCCGGCGGGGAGCCGCAAGGAACGCGGTCGCCTGTTTCTGGGTCGCCTCGAGATAGGTTAGCAGCCCGCCTGCCGCGGCCAGCTCGGCACGGCCGATCTCACCGAAGCCGTCAAGCGTCTGCACCCCGAACCGAGCCTTGAGCGCGCGCTCGCCCGCGGTGCTGTCGAAGCCGCCCTTGCCGGCCGTCGAGTGGATTCCGGGCAGCTTGCCGTCGGCAATCGTCTCGGCCGGGGACAGGCGAGCCAGCTCCGCCTGCAGGTCGCCGGGACCGCAGGCGACCAGCTCGAAGCGACCGGTCGAGATGTCGGCGGCTGCGATGGCCCATTCGTCGCCCGCCCGCGCCACCGCGGCCAGCCAGTTTGCCGCCCCGCTGTCCAGCAGCGTGTCCTCGGTCAGGGTGCCGGGCGTCACCAGCCGGACGATTGCGCGCTCAACCAGCGCCTTGGAGCCGCGTGCCTTGCGGGCTTCCGCGGGGCTCTCGGTCTGCTCCGCGATGGCGACGCGGTGCCCGGCCCTGATCAGCCGCGCGAGGTAGTTCTCCGCGGCATGGACCGGTACGCCGCACATCGGCACCGGCTCGCCGCCGCTCTCGCCACGCTTGGTCAGCGCGATGTCGAGGCAGGCGGCGGCAGCCTTGGCGTCGTCGAAGAACAATTCGAAGAAGTCGCCCATCCGGTAGAACAGCAACGCATCAACCGCCTCGGCCTTGAGGCGATGATACTGCTCCATCATGGGGGTGGGGGCGTCGGCGCGGGCCATGGGAGCGGGTTAGCGGGTTTGGGGTGAACACAACACCACTTCCGTTTGGTGTCGAGGGAAGTCGAGACACGCCTGTCCTGAGCTCAGCCGAAGGGCCCCGACGCGTTCATCCTGAGCGGCTGCCGCAGGCAGGCAGGCGAAGGGCTCGTGACGAACGGACAAGTGGGGTGGCTGCGAGCCAATGAGGGTGGTAACCGCTCCCCCATGTCCGAAAGCAACGTCAAGTTCAGCGAAGCCGAGGCGCTCCACTTCCACTCGCGCGGTCGGCCCGGCAAGATCGAGATCATCGCTTCCAAGCCGATGGCGACCCAGCGCGACCTGAGCCTGGCATATTCGCCCGGCGTAGCGGTCCCGGTGCGGGCGATCGCGGAGAATCCGGGCTGCGCCTACGACTTCACCGCCAAGGGCAACCTGGTCGCGGTGATCTCCAACGGCACTGCGATCCTCGGGTTGGGCAACCTCGGCGCGCTCGCCTCCAAGCCGGTGATGGAAGGCAAGGCGGTGCTGTTCAAGCGCTTCGCCGACGTCGATTCGATCGACCTGGAGCTCGACACCGAGGATCCGCAGCGGTTCATCGACGCCGTCTCGCTGCTGGAGCCGAGCTTTGGCGGGATCAACCTCGAGGACATCGCCGCGCCCGACTGTTTCGTGATCGAGCAGGCGCTGCGTGAGAAGATGAACATCCCGGTGTTCCATGACGACCAGCACGGCACCGCGATCATCACCGCCGCCGGGCTGATCAACGCGTGCCTGCTGACCGGTCGGGAACTGGGCGACATCAAGGTGGTGGTGAACGGCGCCGGGGCGGCGGCAATCGCCTGCACCGAGCTGATCAAGGCGATGGGCGTTCGCGGCGACAACGTGCTGATGTGCGACCGTTCCGGCGTGATCCACACCGGCCGCACAAACCTTGACCAATGGAAGTCGGCGCATGCGGTGGAAACCGATGCACGCACGCTCCAGGACGCGCTGCAGGGCGCTGACGTGTTCCTCGGCCTGTCGGCCGCCGGTGCGCTGAAAGCGGACTGGGTGCTGGAAATGGCGCCGCGTCCGATCATCTTCGCCATGGCCAACCCCGACCCGGAGATCACTCCGCCGGAGGCCAAGGCGGCGCGCCCGGATGCGATCGTGGCGACCGGCCGTTCCGATTATCCGAACCAGGTCAACAATGTGCTCGGCTTTCCCTTCATCTTCCGCGGGGCGTTGGACGTGCGGGCGCGGGCGATCAACGACGAGATGAAGATCGCCGCCGCCCGGGCGCTGGCGGACCTGGCCCGCGAGGCAGTGCCGGAGGAGGTGGCCGCAGCCTATGGCGGGACCAGCCACAAGTTCGGCGCCGATTACATCATCCCGGCGCCGTTCGATCCCCGGCTGATGGAAGTGGTGCCGGCCGCTGTCGCCGAAGCGGCGATGCGCAGCGGAGTCGCACAGAAGCCGATCGAGAACATGGCCGCCTACCGCCAGACCCTGCGTGCTCGGCTCAACCCGGCAGTGTCGGTCCTGACCCTTGCCTACGAGGCCGCACGCGCCAATCCCAAGCGGGTGCTGTTCGCGGAAGGCGAGGAGCGCAACGTGCTGCGCGCTGCCATCGCCTTCAAGGAGGGCGGGCTGGGCACGCCGGTGCTGGTCGGCCGCGACGAGGTGTACGATCACCTCAGGGAATTGGGGGTCGACGATCCCTCCGGCTACGAGGTGCTGAACAGCCGCAACTCGCCGCTGGTCGGACGGGCGGTGGACCATCTCTACGCCCGGCTGCAGCGTAAGGGGATGCTCCGCCGCGAGGTCGAGCGGATGGTCAACCAGGACCGCAACTATTTCGCCGCCGCCATGCTGGCGCTGGGCGAAGCCGATGCGATGATCACCGGCACCACCCGCCCGTTCAGCCAGTCGCTGAAGCAGGTGCAGTTGGTGATCGATACCGAAGAGGGCGCACCACCGTTCGGGATCAACATCGTGGTCGGTCACAACAAGACCATCCTGATCGCCGACACGGCGGTGACGGAGCGGCCCACGGCCGAGGAACTCGCCGCCATCGCGATTCGCTCCGCCAGCTTCTCCCGCCGTATGGGACAGGAGCCGCGGGTTGCCTTCACCAGCTACACGACGTTCGGCAACCCGCCCGGCGCTTACGTCGATAATCTGCGCGATGCGGTGACTTTGCTCGACGGCCAGGAAACCGACTTCGAATATGAAGGCGAGATGTCGCCGGATGTCGCGCTGAACCACGACATGCAGCGCCGGCACTATCCGTTCAGCCGGCTGTCCGGCCCGGCCAACATCCTGATCATGCCCGGCCTGCAATCTGCCAGCCTGTCGGCCAAGCTGCTCCGCGCGGTGGGTGGCGAAAGCGTGCTGGGGCCGTTCCTGCTCGGCATGTCCTTGCCGGTGCAGATCGCGCCGATGACCGCCACCGCCACGGACCTGGTGACTCTGGCGGTGCTCGGGGCCGGAGGCGCGGACCGGGCACGGCGGAGGTAAAATCTCGTCATTCGCCGCCTGCGCGGGAATGACGCTTAGCTAGATACGTTCCGCGCTCGACACCTGATCGGCCGCTCGGAGCGCGGCGATGATGGCGTGAAGGTGCGCCAGGTCATGCACTTCCACGTCGACGTGGAAGGTATGGAAGCTGCCGTCGCGGTGGACCAGGTTGAGGTTGACGATGTTCGCGCCCTTGGCCCCGAACACTCCCGCCATCGCTCCCAGCGCCCCCGCGACATCGCGCAGGATCACGCACAGCCGGGCGGTCGCACCGTCCGAACCATCGCCCCAGGCGAGGTCCAGCCAGTCGGCGTCGACGCCGGTCGCAAGCCTCTCGCAGCCGATCGCGTGGACTTCGATCTCCTCGTCCTCGCGGCGCAGGCCGACGATCCGGTCGCCGGGGATCGGGTGGCAGCATTGCGCCAGATGGTAGGCGACTCCCGCGGTCAGGCCCTTGATGGAGATCGCCTGACGCTGCGCGACCGGCCGCGGCGCGACATCGCCGCCGGTCGAGCCGGGCATCAGCGCTTCCATCAGCGCCTCGTCGCCGATCCGCTTGCGGGCGATGGCGATCATCAAGGCGTCGTCATCCTCCATCTTCAGTTTCTTGCGTGCCCGCGGCAGCGCCTCTGCCGGGAGCGGCATCGGCAGCCGCGCAACTATCTCGTCGTAGATCTTGTGTCCCAGCTCGACCGTTTCGTCCCGTTCCTTGTGGCGGACGAAGCGCCGCACCGCCGAGCGCGCCTTGCCGGTCGCGACGAAGCGCAGCCATGACGGCTGCGGATGCTGCGCTTCGCTGGCCAGGATCTCCACCTGATCGCCGTTTTCCAGCAGCGTGCGCAGGGGAACCACCCGGCCGTTGACCTTGGCCCCGACCGTCTTGTCTCCAAGGTCGGTGTGCACGGCGTAGGCGAAGTCGATCGGCGTCGCGCCCTTGGGCAACTGGATCAGCTCGCCCTTGGGAGTGAAGGCGAAGATCCGATCCTGGTACATCGCCATCCGGGTATGCTCGAGCAGTTCCTCAGGGCTTGCGGCATGGTCGAGGATTTCGACCAGGTCGTCGATCCAGGGCACCCGGATGTCGGCCGCGGGCTTGCCTTCCTTGTAGGCCCAGTGGGCGGCGAGGCCGCGCTCCGCCTGGTCATGCATCCGGCGGTCGCGAATCTGGATCTCGATTCGCATCTTGGAATCATGGATCACGGACGTGTGCAGCGAGCGGTAGCCGTTGCGCTTGGGCGTCGAGACGTAATCCTTGAACCGGCCCGGCACCATCGGCCAGCGGCTGTGGATCAGGCCAAGAGCCTTGTAGCATTCGGCGACATCGTCGACGATCACCCGGAACGCCATCACGTCGGACAATTGCTCAAAGCTGATGTGCCGCTCGGCCATCTTCTTCCAGATGCTGTACGGATGCTTCTCCCGCCCGGTGACCTCCGCCTCCAGGCCGTTGTCGGCGAGGTGCAGCTGGAGGCCGAGGCCGATGCGGCTGACAATGTCCCCGCCCTCGGCATGGAGCTGCTGAAGCCGCCGGGTAATCGAGGCGAAGGCATCCGGCTCCAGCTGCCGGAAGGCCAGCGTCTGCATCTCGTTCATGATCTCATACATGCCGATCCGCTCGGCGAGCGGGGCATAGATATCCATCGTCTCGCGGGCGATCCGGCGCCGTTTGTCCTCGCTCTCGATGTGGTGCAGCGTTCGCATGTTGTGGAGCCGGTCGGCCAGCTTCACCAGCAGCACGCGGATGTCGTCCGACAATGCCAGCAGGAACTTGCGGAGGTTCTCGGCGGCCCTTTCGTTCTCGGACTGGGCTTCGATCTTCGACAGCTTGGTAACGCCGTCCACGAGCCTGGCGACATTCGTCCCGAACAAGCGCTCGATCTCGTCGGGAGTGGCGACCGTATCCTCGATCGTGTCGTGGAGAATGCCGGTGACGATGGTCTCGTCGTCGAGTTTCAGGTCGGTGAGGATCCCCGCGACTTCGATCGGATGGCTGAAATAAGGATCGCCGCTCGCCCGGATCTGCGAACCATGAGCCTTGAGCGAAAACACGTAGGCGCGGTTGATCAGCCCCTCATCGGCATCGGGGTCGTAGGAGCGGACTCGCTCAACAAGCTCATATTGACGAAGCACCGCATCTATGTGGGCCGCGCGCCCCGCATGTTGCAAGTGCGAAGTGCCGTGGCGACGTCCCGGTCATTCCTGGGGCCGCTAATTGCTGTTCAGGACAGCGGATTTATGGTTCAATCGGGGTGCCGAACGGAAAGGGGGCCCTTTGGGTCGCGATATCGACCATATCGACGCGTACAAGGCGGCGGCGCTCAAGTGCCCGCTGCCGAGCGCGATCGACCTTGTTGGTGAGAAATGGGCTTTCCTCATCGTGCGCGGGGCACTTAACGGATTGCAGCACTTCGAGGAGTTCCAGGCCTGCCTCGGCATTGCCCGCAACATCCTGTCCGACCGGCTTTCCAAGATGGTCGCCGGCGGTGTCCTTGAGCGGGCCGCCGACCCAAGGGACCGGCGCAAGGTCGTTTATTCCCTGACCGAAAAGGGCAAGGGGCTCCTGCCGGTGGTGCTGGCGCTCCGCCAATGGGGGCTGGAATGGGGCCACGGCTCGAACGAGTTCGTCGCCGCGGACATGCGCGACGGCAAGCCCATCCGGCGCATCTGCATCCAGGCGCATGACGGGCGCGAGCTCGAGCTGCACGACCTGATGTGGATCGACGCGTCCGGCACCCGCTACCGGCGCCCGCTCCAGCCGAGCGCGCAGGCCCTCCCGCACACGCCCAAGGCGGCAAACAGCTAAAGGTCTCCCGGCGGGCCGGGAGACGAATCGATCACTCGTAGTCGTTGCCGCTTGGAGTCGGGCGGGGCGGAGCGGCCGCGGTCAGGCGCAGCGCCTCGGCGGACTCGCTGAGGCTCGCCAGCTCGTCCGTCTCATCCTCTTCGTCGATCTGAACCCGTTGCAGGCTGGACACAATCGCTTCCTGCAAGTGAGTCGGCCGCACCGTCTCTTCGGCAATCTCGCGCAGGGCAACGACCGGATTCTTGTCCCGATCGCGATCGAGGGTCAGGTCGGCGCCGCCCGAGATCTGCCGCGCCCGCTGGGCGGCCAGAAGCACCAGGTCGAAGCGGTTGGGGATCTTGTCGACGCAATCTTCGACGGTGACGCGCGCCATCAGCGGCCTGCCTTCTTGAAAAGTGAAGCTATTGGATGATCGCGCACCTAATGCGGGAGGGCGCCGCCGTCAAGGAAATCAGCCGCTTCCCCTCTGCCTGGTCGCACCCGCCCGCGCTTGCGCCGATGCGGGTCGGGGGGCAAGAGACCGGTATGGCCGCCCGTGTCGATGCCCTGGCTTCAACCCGCTCGCAGCCGATCGCCGCGGAGATCGCGGGGACGCGCCTGCTGATCCTGGACGATGGGCCGGAGCGGCTGAAGGCGCTGCTTGCGCTGATCGATGCTGCCCGCAGCAGCGTCCGCCTGCTGTTCTACATGTTCGCGGGCGACGCCTCGGGCGAAGCCGTTCGCGACGCCCTGGTTCGCGCGGTGGGGCGCGGGGTCGATGTGAAGCTGGTGATCGACGGGTTCGGCTGCTCCAACGGCATCGCCAACTTCTTCGCGCCCCTGACGAATGCGGGCGGAGCCTTCTGCCTGTTTCACCCGAGCTACGGCCGCCGCTACCTGCTGCGCAACCACCAGAAGATGGCGATTGCCGACGACCGTGTGGCGATCGTCGGTGGAGCCAACATCGCGGACGATTACTTCAGCGCCCACAGCGATAGCCGCTGGCGGGACCTGTGGCTTCGGCTGGAAGGGGCGGCGGTGAAGCCGCTCACGCGTTACTATGATGCCATTTTCGGGTGGACCACGACCAAGGGCGCGCGGATTCGCGACCTGCGCCGGATCATCCACCGCCATAGCCAGCATCGCGGTGCGCTGCAGTGGCGCTATGCCGGGCCGATGCGTGTGCGCAATCCGTGGCCGTCGAAACTCGCCAAGGAGATCATCTGCGGGGAGCAGGTGGACATGATCGCGGCCTATTTTTCCCCGCCCTTTGCCATGCTCCGCAGGCTTGCCCGCCTCGGGCGGCGCGGGCGGGTGCGGATCATCACGGCGGCACGATCCGACAACAATGCCACCATCGCGGCGGCCCGACACACCTACGCCAGGCTGCTTCGCAACGGTGTCGAGATGTACGAGTATCAGGCGGAGAAGCTGCACACCAAGCTCGTCATCGTCGATGACGTGGTGCACATCGGCTCGTCCAATTTCGACTTCCGCAGCCTGTACCTCAACCTCGAGAACATGCTGCGGATCGAGGATGCGGCCTTTGCCGCGCGGATGCGCCGCTACTTCGAAGGCGAACTGCAAGGCAGCTTGCGGATCACGCCCGAACTGCACAAGCGGCGGGCCAATGTCCTGCGCCGGCTGAAGTGGACCCTGTCGCACTTTCTGGTGACCAGCATGGACTATACGGTCACTCGCCGGCTGAACTTCGGCGCTGAGAAGTAAGCCTCAGTCGCGCGGCTCGCGGTAAGCCCAGAACAGCGTCGCCGGGGGAACGTTGACCCATTCGAATCCACGTTCGATCCGTTCGAACACCGGAGCGATGAAGTCGCGGACCTTGGGGCTGAACTGATAAACCAGGAACGCTCCGCCCGGGCGGATCACCCGCGCCGTCGCAGCCCCGATCGCGTCGCCGACACCTGGCGGAAGGGTCGAGAAGGGCAGGCCCGACAGAACGTAATCCGCATGCTCGAAGCCGCGGTCGGCAAGGATCTTCTCCACGTCGGCCGCGGATCCGGTGACCGGCATCAGCCGCGGATCGTCGATGTCCTGGCGCAGATAGTCGGTGAACTCCGCATTCGTGTCGATGGTCAGGAGCACCGCGTCGGGCTTCATTCGCTCCAGGATCGGACGGGTGAACGTCCCGACACCCGGCCCATATTCAACGAACAGCTTCGTGTTCTCCCAATCGACAGGCGCAAGCATCTTGTTGATGAGCTTGGACGAGGAAGGGATCACCGAGCCAACCATCACCGGGTTCTTCAGGAAGCCGCGAAGGAATTGCAGCCGCGGATTGCTGGTGTTCCGCGCGGTGCGGGCAAAACGGCGGGGGCCCTTGAGCGCGCGGGCGGACGAAACTTGCATGAAGGCTCCGGTCAAGCGGAAGGAATGGCGGCAGTCGTTGGCAAATGCTTGTCGCCTTGGCAAGTTCCGCTGGCGGGCTTTGCCGCACGGCCAGTCGCCGTTACAGCCGGGTCATGCGAAACGGACGGGTTCGGCAGAAGGTCGGCGGCAGTGCGCTGACCAACACGCAGTTTCTGCTGCTGTTTTCCGCCATGCTGGTCGCGGCGGCGGGGAACACCGCGCTGCAGTCTGTCATGCCGGCGATTGGCCGGGAGATCGGGATCGCCGACTTCTGGGTCGCCATTGCCTATACCTGGTCGGCTGTCCTGTGGGTGTGGCTGGCGCCGTTCTGGGCCGAGAAGAGCGACCATCATGGACGCAAGGCGCTGACCCTGCTCGGTCTTGCCGGGTTCATCGTCTCGATGGCGCTGTGCGGTCTGGCCCTAGCCGCCGGCCTCAACGGCTGGATCGGGGGCGTGCTGACGTTCGTGCTGTTCGGGGTGTTCCGCGCCATCTACGGCGGCCTGGGCTGCGCGACGCCCAGCGCGACGCAGGCCTATCTCGCCAGCCGCACCCGGCGCTCGGCCCGGACGAGCGCGCTGTCGGCGCTGTCCTCCTCGTTCGGGCTGGGCACGATCGTCGGTCCGGCGCTTGCGCCCTTGTTCGTGCTTCCGTTCATTGGGCTGCCCGGTCCCCTGTTCGCCTTCGCGCTCATCGCCATCGGCGTGTTCACGGCCATCCTGCTGTGGCTTCCCAATGATGCCTCCGGTCCCCGTGACGGCCGAGGCGCCGCGATGAGCTATCCCAGCCTCGCCTCGATGATCACCGGCGCGAGCGTGACCGCGGCCACCGCGCCCAAACGGATGAAGCGCCTCAGCTGGCGCGACCCGCGCGTGCGCCCGTGGATTGCCGCGGGAGTGGCGGCCGGCCACGCCCAGGCTGCGATCCTCACCTGCATCGGCTTCTTCGTCATCGACCGGCTGAACCTCCAGCCGAACGGAGCCGAAGGGCCGATCGCCATCGTCATGATGGCGGGCGCGGGAGCGACGCTCGCAGCCCAGTGGGGGCTCATCCCCCGCCTGGCGCTGTCCCCGCGATCGCTGATCCTGTGGGGGGCGCCGATCGCGGCCGCCGGGTTGCTCGTCACCATGTTCGCGACCGACCTTTACGACCTTGTGCTCGGTTTCGGCATCGCCTCGACCGGCTTCGGCCTGACTCGTCCGGGCTTTACTGCGGGTGCCAGCCTGGCAGTGCCGCTAGCCGAGCAGGGCGCAGTGGCCGGAGTGATCACGTCGGCCAACGGGATCAGCTTCATCGCTGCGCCGGCGATCGGGATGGCGCTTTACGCCGCCGATCGCCACCTGCCGTTCGCGGTTGGCGCGGTGATCCTCGCCGCTCTGTTCCTGTGGGGCCGCTCCCGGCTGCGCGCTTAGCGGAAAGCAGCCCCTAGGCCTGCTTGGCGGACGAGCGCGACCGCAGCATGCCGGGAGTGACAAAGCCGATCCCGCCATCGGGGCGGACCGCATTGCTCTTCAGCGTGTCCTGGATGCGAGCATATTCCTCCAGCATCTCCGGCGTGACGGACGCGCGCGTTTCAGTCAGCGCGGCGTCGAAATCGGCCATCGTCACCAAAGCGGAGTCAAGCCCGCGACGCAGTGCGGTGAGGCCGGCACGCCGGGTCAGATCCTCGAGATCGGCGCCGGTGAACCGGTCGGTGCGCTGCGCCAGCGCTTCCAGATCGACATCGGGGGCGAGCGGCATGCCCTCCGTGTGAATCGCGAGGATTCGGCGGCGGCCGGCCGTATCGGGCGGCCCGACATAAACCAGTTCATCGAACCGGCCGGGGCGAAGCAGCGCCGGGTCGATCAGGTTCGGGCGGTTGGTGGCGCCGATCATCACCAGGCCCTGCAGCTCCTCCAGTCCGTCCATCTCGGCCAGGATGGTATTGACCACGCGTTCGGTGACCTGCGGTTCGCCCATCCCGCCGCCGCGCGCCGGGACCAGGCTGTCCAATTCGTCGATGAAGATGACGGTCGGCGCGACCTGCCGGGCACGGGCGAACAGGCGGGCGATCTGCTGCTCGCTTTCGCCATACCATTTACTCAGCAGGTCGGATGATTTGGTGGCGATGAAGTTGGCCTGGCTCTCGCGCGCCGTGGCCTTGGCGAGCAGGGTCTTGCCAGTGCCCGGCGGACCATAGAGCAGGAAACCCTTGGCCGGGCGGATGCCGAGCCGCTTGAACGCCTCCGGGTGCTTGAGCGGCAGCTCCACGCCCTCGCGCAGCTTCGTCGCAGCCTGGTCGAGGCCGCCGACATCGTCCCAGCCGATGTTGGGGACCTGCACCATGACCTCGCGCATGGCCGACGGCTGGACGCGTTTCAGCGCATTGTCGAAGTCCGAAGCGAGGACCGACAATTTGTCGAGCACCTCGTTGGGAATGGTCCCGTCCTCCAGGTTTAACTCCGGCATGATCCGCCGGACCGTCTCCAGCGCGGCCTCGCGGGTCAGCGCGGCGAGGTCGGCACCGACGAAGCCGTAGGTGCGGCGGGCGAGGGCATCCAGGTCCATCCCGCCGTCCAGCGGCATGCCCCGGGTATGGATGCCGAGGATCTCGCGGCGGCCGTTCTCGTCGGGCACGCCGACGACGATCTCGCGGTCGAACCGGCCGGGCCGGCGCAGCGCCTCGTCGATCGCCTCCGGACGATTGGTGGCCGCGATCACCACCAGGTTCTGGCGCGGCTCCAGCCCGTCCATCAGCGTGAGCAGCTGCGCGACCAGCCGCTTCTCCGCTTCGCCGCTGACCTGGCCGCGTTTCGGCGCGATGGAATCGATCTCGTCGATGAAGATTATAGACGGACTTGCTGCCGAGGCTTCCGCGAACAGGTCGCGCAGCTTCTTCTCGGACTCGCCATAGGCGGAGCCCATGATCTCGGGGCCCGCGATATGGAAGAATTGCGCGTCGCTCTCGTTGGCCACCGCGCGCGCCAGCCGGGTCTTGCCGGTGCCGGGCGGACCGTGGAGCAGCACGCCCTTGGGCGGGTCGACGCCGAGCCGCTGGAACAGTTCCGGGTGGCGCAGCGGAAGCTCGACCATCTCGCGCAGCGCATCAATCGTGTCGCGCATGCCGCCGAGGTCGTCGTAGGTGACGTCCGCTCGTCGCTCCCCATGCTGCTCGGTGAACTCCGGCAGCAGCTCGACCTGGGTGGTCGCATCGATGTGGACGATGCCCTTTGGTGTCGTCGACACCACGGCCAGCCGGACCTCCTGCAAGGCAAAGGCCGGCGCGTTGAGGATCTGGCGGACATGTTCGGGCATGTCGGCGTTGACCCGCTGGTGTCCCGCCGTGGCGACCGTATCGCCAGCGGTCAGCGGGCGCCCGGCGAAGCTCCGCTTCAGTGCGTCGGCCGAGCCCTGTAGCCGAACGTTGTTCTGCGCCGGCGCGAACACGACCCTGCTCGCCAGCTTGGAGGCGGCCTTGCGGATATCGACGAAGTCGCCTGAGCCCACCCCGGCATTGGCCCGCTGCAGCCCGTCGAGGCGGATGATGTCCAATCCCTCGTCGTCGCCGTAGGGGCGAAGCGCGCGCGCGGGAGTGCTGCGCTTGCCGGCGATCTCGACCACGTCGCCGTCCGCGAGGGCCAGCGCTTCCATCACCTTGCGCGGAATCCGGGCAATGCCCCGGCCGCTGTCCGCCGGCGGCAGGTTCGCAACTTGCAGCCGCCGCGTATCAGTCACGGCAGTGTCGACGTCGGCCATTCGATTTCCTCTTCCCTCCCGCTTCCCAACCCGGCGCGGCGCTTCGGGTTCAATGTGGGACAGCAGCGAAACGAAAAAAGGGGCGCTACATCTTGAGCGAGCCGGCGATCCTGCGCACCAGCGCCCGCGGCAGGAAGCGCGTGGCCACGGCGCCGGCCTTGTTCAGCCCGCCGGTCACCACGATCGCCTGGTTTTTCTGAAGCCCGTTCAGCCCGGCCGCGACGACCGGTGCCGAGTCCATCGCGATCCGCTCCATCGCTTTGTTGAACCGCCCGCCCCAGCCGGCGACCTCGCCGAATTCGGTCCGCGTCGGCCCAGGGCACAGGCAAGTGACGCGAACGCCGTGCGGCTTCAACTCTTCATGCAGGGCTTCCGACAGACTCAGCACATAGGACTTGGTGGCGAAGTAGGCGGCCATTCCGGGGCCCGGCTGGAAGGCCGCGGTCGAGGCGACGTTGAGGATCCCGCCCCGCCGCCGTTCGATCATCCCGGGAACGACCGCGCGGGCCAGGTCCGTCAGCACCCCGCAATTGAGATCGATCATCTGCCGCAGCCGCGCCGGCTCCTGGTCCGCAAATTGCCCAGCAAGGCCGAAGCCGGCATTGTTGACCAGCAGGTCGACATGCTCGCCGTGCGCCTGGAGATCGGCCATCAGCCGCCGCGCGGCCTCCGGAACCGACAGGTCCAGCTCCACCGCACGCGCGCCGCCAAGCTCCGCCGCAAGGGCATCCAGCCGGTCCTTGCGCCGGGCGACCAGCACCAGCCGGGCGCCGTCGGCACTCAGCTGCCGCGCAAAATCGACTCCGAGGCCGGCCGAGGCGCCGGTGACGAGGGCAACGGGTCGGGTCACTCACCTACTCCTTCGACACTCGCTCGTCCCGAGCGCAGCGCAGCGTAGTCGAGCGGCGTTGAGGTCGCGAGCAAGCGCCCCTCGACTTCCCTCGGGACCAGCGGGCTGGTGCAGTTTCAGGCTACAGTCGCCTTCACGATCTTGCCCGGTTCACGCGGCGGCTCGCCCTTGGGCAGCGCGTCGACATGCTCCATGCCGCTCTCGACCTGGCCCCAGACGGTATATTGCTTGTCGAGGAAGCGGGCGTCGTCGAAGCAGATGAAGAACTGGCTGTTGGCGCTGTTCGGATTGCCGGCCCGAGCCATCGAGCAGGTGCCGCGAACGTGCGGCTCGGCGTTGAACTCGGCCTTGAGGTCGGGCTGCTGTGACCCGCCCATGCCGGTGCCGGTGGGGTCGCCGCCCTGCGCCATGAAGCCGGGGATCACGCGGTGGAACACCACGCCGTCGTAGAAGCCATTGTTCGCAAGCGAAGCGATCCGCTCGACATGGCCAGGCGCGAGGTCGGGACGAAGCCGGATCACGACGTCACCGCCGGTGGACAGGGTAAGGGTCAGCGTCTGCGGCGCGTCGGCCATGGGGTGGTCTCCTTGTTTGGGTTGGCGGCCATGTAGGCGTTCCGGGCCAACACGCAACTCGCCGCTCATGCTGAGGAGGGACTGCGTTTGGCGAAGGCCCGTCTCGAAGCACTGCAATCCTTGGAGACGCCGCTTCGGCCTCGCCCTGCGAGCGGAAGGTGACAAACGGGCCCCTCCATGACACAGGGGCGCCACGGGGTCGGCAAGGGGATTATGGGCATGAGCGAAAGCGAGAAGATCGCCACCGCCGCGCCTGTGCCAGAGGCTGCGCTCGCCGCTCCGCCACCATCCGATCCCGACAAGAGCGTCATGGACGCCGAGGACCGGCTCCGGCCGGCGTTCGTGGCCGAAGTGCTCGACGCCGTCGAGGCTGGCGATGTCGACACCGCGCACCGGCTGGTCGAGCCGCTCCATCCCGCCGACGTCGCCGACCTGATCGAGCTCGCCCGTTCCGACGAGCGTGAAGGCCTGGTCGCGGCCTTGTCCGACCTGGTGGACGCCGATGTGCTGGCGGAAATGAACGAGCACGTCCGCGAGGCGCTGATCGACGAGATGGAGCCGCAGCAGGTCGCCGACCTCGCCGGCCAGCTCGACACCGATGACGCGGTCGCGCTGATCGAGGACCTGGAGGAGCATGAGCAGCGTGCCGTGCTCCGGGCGATGGAGCCCGACGATCGCGCGGCGATCGAAGAAGCGCTCACCTATCCCGAGGAATCCGCCGGCCGGTTGATGCAGCGCGACCTGATCGCGGTGCCAGAGCATTGGACCGTCGGCCAGGTGATCGACTACCTCCGCTCGGACGCCGAACTCGCCAACGACTTCTGGGAGGTGTTCGTGGTTTCGCCCGACCACCATCCGGTCGGCACCTGCAAATTGTCCTCTGTCCTTCGCTCCCAGCGCTCGGCCAGGGTCGGCGAGATCATGGTCGAGGAGCAGACGCTGATCCCGGTCGATATGGACCAGGAGGACGTCGCGCTGCGCTTCCAGAAATATGCGCTGGTGTCCGCCGCTGTGGTCGACGGCAGCGGCCGGCTGGTCGGCATGATCACGGTGGACGACGTGGTCCACATCATCCAGGAAGAAGCCAGTGAGGACGTCCTGCTGCTGTCCGGCGCGGGCGAGGGCGACATCAACGAACCGGTGCGCGACAGCTACAAGGCGCGCGTCCGCTGGCTGATCGCCAACCTGCTGACCGCGCTGGTCGCCGCGACCGTCATCCGCCAGTTCGAGAGCAGCATCGAACGGTTCGCCATCCTCGCGGTGCTGATGCCGATCGTCGCCGGGGTTGGCGGCAATGCCGGCACCCAGACGCTGGCGGTCACCGTGCGCGCGCTGGCGACGAACCAGTTGACCGGCTCCAACCGCTGGCGGGCGGTCGGACGCGAGTTCCGGGTCGCCTTGCTCAACGGCTTCACGGTGGCGGTGCTGGTCGGCGTCGGGGTCGCGGTGGTGCTGTCCAACAACAGCCTCGGCGCGGTAATCGCGGCGGCGACCTTGTTCAACATCATCATCGCCGGCCTGGTCGGAGTGCTTGTGCCGCTCACCCTGGAGCGGCTCCGCGCCGACCCGGCGGTGGCGAGCAGCGTGTTCGTGACGATGGTCACGGATTCGATGGGCTTTCTGATCTTCCTGGGTCTGGCGACCGCGGCAGGAGTGACCGGCTGAGTACGCCGTGATGGCGGCAACCCGTTGATTCCGCTGAGCCCGGGGCTATCTCGGCCGGGTGTCTCACCTGCACCTCACAAAAGTCGCGGTCGGTTGCCGAACTTCCGAGGCGCTCGACAAGCGCATCGCTGGCCGGTCCGAGAACGGAGAGGTTAGGGTGGTCACTCGGATGCGGCCGAAACGGATGGAGGAGCTCATCGGCGGCTCCCTCTACTGGATCGTCAAGCACCGGATCATCGCTTGCCAGACAATCCTGCGCTTCGAAGACCGGACCGACGGGCGGCTGGATATCGTCTGCTCAGCAAGCCTGCAGGCGATCGCCCCTCGCGCCAAGCGCGCGCATCAGGGGTGGCGCTATCTCGAAGCGGACGACGCGCCGAAACCAGGCGACAGTGACGAGACCGGCATCGGCCTGCTGCCGCCACGCCTGTACGGCAAGCTGACGTCCCTCGCGCTGCTTTAACGGCAGCCGGACACGGACGCGGAGCCGCTTGCCTTCGCGGTGCAGGCCGGACGCCCGGCAAGGGTGACGGTCGCCAAGCCGGCGGCGGTGACCTGGGCCGTATTGGTGACGGTCAGCTGCACGGTCGCGGGGCCCTCGGCGCCCACCGTGGCGTCCTTGGCTGACAGCCCGGACCCGTCGAAGCTGCTGCTGCCGCGAACCATCGCGGTGACCTTGAGTGCCTTGCCCGCGGCTTGCATCGATCCCGAGCCGTCCAGGCCCGCGCTCAGCCGGTCGACCGCGACATCGCCGATCGCCACCGATCCCGAACCCTGGACCATGGACTCGAACGCGAGACCCTTGACCCGGTCGATGGTCAGGCTGCCCGCGCCGTTGACGATCGCCGCGGCCAAATCGTGGGTCGACAAAGCGATGCGGACCGGACCGGCCGGCTTGCCCGGATAGCCGCCCCATGACGAACGGTTGGGGCGAACGATCAGCGTCCGCCCTTGCACTTCGACCGCGACTCCGTCGAGCGCCTGCGGCGAGCCGCTCGCCTTGGCCGACACCGCGCGACCGGTCGAAAGGGACACGGCAAAGGGTCCCTCGACCCGAACTCGGTCAAACGTTGTGACGGAGAAGTTGCGCTCGGCGGCGAGCGCTGGAGTGCCCGCGGCGATACCAGCGGAAAGCGCGAGGAAAGCGGACCTGATCATCCCGCCACCCTTGCGCGCCGATGGTTAACGCCGGGTCAAGAGCAGGTCACGTTGCCGGAGCCTGCCTTGGACACGCTGCACTTGGCGCCGCCGGAAACTTGTACATTGCCGGACCCGGCAATGTCGACTTTCGCGGTGCGGGTGGCCTGCGCGGCGATGTTGCCGGAGCCGGCGATCTCGGCGGCCGCTTCCTCCGCCAGGACCTCGCCTGCGCGGATTTCGCCCGAACCGGCGATCTCGTACGCGACGCGTTCGGCCCGGCCCCGCGCTGTCACGTTCCCCGAACCCGCGATTTCGAGGCCAAGCTGCTGCACCGCCACATTGGGCAGGTTGAGATTGCCGGAGCCAGCCACGGTGCCTTGAAATCGCTCACCGGCAATCCGGTTGACGACCATATCTCCCGAGCCTGCGATCGTCGCGCGGCTCAGCATCGGGCCCGCGACCGCGACCTGCACGGTGTCCTTGTGGTCGCCCCAGTTCCAGCCGCGGAACATCCCCTTCTTTCTTTGCGGGTGAATCTTGAGGGTTCCGTCCACGACTTCGACAACCATTTTGTCGAGGGCTTCCGACGGACCCCGGGCTGATACGGCGGGCTGCCCGCCGGTCGTGACCTCGACATGGAACGGGCCGGCGACCTCGATCTTGCTGAAGCTGCCGACCGGAAAGCTGCGTTGGATCGCCGGGCCTGGTTCGGCGGCCTCCTCGGCCTTGCCCTGGCCGCAGGCGGCAAGCGCCAGGGCCACCGTGGTCCCAATCCAAAAGCCTCGCATATGACTCTCCTCTCGGCGTGTTGCTTACGTAATACAGCAGCGCACCGAGGCGGGCAAGCAAAAGAAAAGGGCGCCTCCTTGCGGAAGCGCCCCGATCTCAGGCTCGACGGGAGCGACGCTCAGGCGTCTTCCTTGGCCTTGTTGTGAATCGCCGCGGCCTTGTTGAGGATTTCCAGGATCTTCTGCAGCGCGGTCGGCTCGTCGACCTGCTCCATTGCCGCCAGCTCACGCGCCAGGCGCGACGAGGCGGCTTCGAAGATCTGCCGCTCCGAATAGCTCTGCTCGGGCTGATCGTCGGCACGGAACAGGTCGCGCGTCACCTCGGCGATCGACGTCAGGTCGCCCGAGTTGATCTTCGCTTCATATTCCTGCGCGCGGCGCGACCACATGGTGCGCTTCACCTTGGGCTTGCCCTTCAGGGTCTCGAGCGCATCCTTCATCGTCTTGTCGGACGACAGCTTCCGCATCCCCACCGAGTCGGCCTTCAGGACCGGCACGCGGAGGGTCATTTTCTCCTTTTCGAAGCGGAGGACGTACAGGTCGAGGCTGGCACCAGCGATTTCGGTGCTTTGCAGTTCAACAACCCGGCCAACGCCATGCTTGGGGTAAACAACATAATCGCCAACGTCGAAGCTCAAGGCTTTCGCTGCCATCCGTTCACCTTCCTATGCGTATGAGTCTTAGCCCTCGGAATCCGCCGCGCCCCCCAAGTAGACCCGCGGTCCTCTGGCTCTTCCTCGTTCGAGAATACTGCTTGCGATACAACGGCCGCAGAAGGCGGCAGTTCCGGTGCAGCATGTAACACAACCGCAATCAGATAGCCAGCGCCAGCTGCCTCGGTGCCTGATTATCAACCTCGATCAAGTTGTGAATACCAAGCCCTAACAAACGGATACCCTTGGCGGTTGGAAGCAGCGCAGTCAGCAGCTCGCGCCCCGCGGCCGTGAACGAACGGGCGTCCGCGATCGGTTCGGCAAAGCTCCTGGAGCGGGTACAAAGCTGGAAGTCGGCATATTTCACCTTGAGCGTTACCGTGCGGCCGGTCGCGCTGCTGCGCTCGATCCGAGCCCAGGCCAGCCCCGCGACCCGTTCGAGCTCCGTCAGCAGCGCGTGGGGATCGCTCAGGTCCTCATCGAAGGTGCGTTCCGCGCTGATCGACTTGGCCGTGCGATGGGCGCGGACCGGCCGATCGTCGATCCCCCGGCAAATTCGCCAATACCACTCGCCGGAGCTTCCGAAGCGTCCCTCCAGTTCCTCTCGGGACAAGCCTTGCAGGTCGGCGCCGGTGTGGATGCCCAGCTGGTTCAGCCGTTCGGCGGTTTTCGGGCCAATGCCGTGGAAGCGGGCGACCGGCAGGGAGGCGATGAAGGCCGAGGCCTGCGCCGGGGTAATGACACACAGCCCGTCCGGCTTGTTCTGGTCCGACGCGAGCTTGGCGACGAACTTGCAGTAGCTCACCCCCGCCGATGCGGTCAGCTGCGTCTCGGACCGGATCCGGCGCCGGATCTCCTCGCCGATTGCCCGTGCCGATCCCAGCCGATGCCGGTCGACCGTCACGTCCAGATAGGCCTCGTCCAGCGACAGTGGCTCGATCAGCTCGGTGAATTCTGCGAAGATCGCGCGGATCTGCTGGCTGACCTGCTTGTAGGCGTCGAACCGCGGCTTGACGAACACCAGGTCCGGGCAGCGCCGCTTTGCGGTGACCGAGGGCAACGCCGAACGAACACCGAACTTCCGCGCCTCATAGCTGGCTGCCGCAACGACCCCGCGGTGTCCGCCGCCGACCGCCACCGGCCGCCCACGCAGCTCGGGATTGTCGCGCTGCTCGACGCTGGCGAAAAACGCATCCATGTCGATGTGGATGATCTTGCGAACAGGCAGCGAGGAGTCGGGCACGGTGACTTTCTGTGTCCTACAGGGCGGCGGCGAGTCTACACCGGATCAAGAGGCGCGTCGGTTGATCTGGCAGTGGGGTGCAAGGGCCGGGAACGCCCCGTTAGTGTGAACATTGTGAACATTGGCCTGTGGCCATCTTCGGTTCCGGGCGTGCCGCACCACTTTGCACCGGTTGCGAGTTTCTGCTTTAGGCGCCCCAAACAGCTCGCGGGAATCACGAATGAACATCCACGAATATCAGGCCAAGGAATTGCTTGCGAAGTTCGGCGTGCCGGTGCCTGCTGGCCATGCCGCGATGACGGTGGACGAGGCAGTCAAGGCGGCCGAGCAGCTCCCGGGCCCATTGTGGGTGGTCAAGGCCCAGATCCACGCCGGCGGCCGCGGCAAGGGCAAGTTCAAGGAACTCGGCCCTGACGCCAAGGGGGGCGTGCGCCTCGCCAGGTCGGTGGAGGAAGTCCGTGCCCATGCCGAGGAGATGCTCGGCAAGACGCTGGTCACCATCCAGACCGGCGCCGAGGGCAAGGAAGTGCAGCGCCTCTACATCACCGACGGCGTCGACATCGCCAAGGAATATTACCTCGCCCTGCTGGTCGACCGCGACACCGGCCGGATCGCGGTGGTCGCCTCCACCGAAGGTGGCATGGACATCGAGACGGTGGCCCATGACACTCCGGAGAAGATCGAGACGATCACCATCGATCCCGCAACCGGGCTGATGCCGCACCACGGGCGCGCGGTCGCTGCGGCGCTCGGCCTGACCGGCGATCTGGCCAAGCAGGCGCAAAAGGTGCTCGCCAAGCTGTACGACGCTTTCCTCGGCACCGACGCCGAGCAGATCGAGATCAACCCGCTGGCGGTCACTGACGACGGCAAGCTGATGGTCCTCGACGCCAAGGTCGGCTTCGACGGCAACGCCATGTTCCGCCACAAGGACCTCGCCGAGCTGCGCGACCTCACCGAGGAGGACGCGCACGAGATCGAGGCGTCCAAGCACGACCTCGCCTACATCAAGCTCGACGGCGACATCGGCTGCATGGTCAATGGCGCTGGCCTCGCCATGGCGACGATGGACATCATCAAGCTGAACGGCGCCGAACCGGCCAATTTCCTCGACGTCGGCGGCGGCGCCAACAAGGAAAAGGTCACCGCCGCGTTCAAGCTCATCCTGTCCGACCCGGCGGTGAAGGGCATCCTGGTCAACATCTTCGGCGGGATCATGCGCTGCGACACGATCGCGGAAGGCATCGTGGCCGCGGCGAAGGAAGTGCATCTGGACGTGCCGCTGGTGGTTCGCCTGGAGGGGACCAACGTCGAGCAGGGCAAGGAGATACTGGCCAATTCCGGCCTGCCAATCGTTGCGGCGAACGATCTTGGAGATGCCGCGCAGAAGATCGTCGCCGAGGTGAAGAAGGCGGCTTGAGGTTCACGTGCTTCGACGCGCCGGTTCGACAAGCTCACCGGCTCCTCAGCATGAGCGGGTTTACTGGATCCGCTTACGCTGAGGAGAAACTGAGCGAAGTCGAAGGCCCGTCTCGAAGCGCTTTGAAGGAAGAGAGCAGCAGATGAAGGTCCTGGTCGCGGTCAAGCGAGTGATCGATTACAACGTCAAGCCGCGGGTGAAGATGGACGGCTCCGGCGTCGATCTCGCCAATGTCAAGATGAGCATGAACCCCTTCGACGAGATCGCCGTCGAGGAAGCCATCCGCCTCAAGGAAAAGGGCGCGGCGACGGAGATCGTGGCCGTCTCGATCGGCCCGGCCAAGGCGCAGGAAACGCTGCGCACCTCGCTGGCGATGGGTGCCGACCGCGCGATCCTGATCCAGACCGACGACGAGGTCGAGCCGCTGGCCGTCGCCAAGATCCTCGCCAGGATTGCCCAAGAGGAGCAGCCCGGCCTGTTCCTGCTCGGCAAGCAGGCGATCGACGATGACAGCAGCCAGGTCGGGCAGATGCTCGGCGCGCTGCTCGGCTGGGGCCAGGGCACCTTCGCCTCGAAGATCGAGGTCAACGGCGACACCGCCAATGTCACTCGTGAAGTCGACGGCGGCCTCGAGACGGTGGCGCTGAAGCTCCCGGCGATCGTCACCACCGACCTCCGCCTGAACGAGCCGCGCTACGCCTCGCTGCCCAACATCATGAAGGCCAAGTCGAAGCCGCTCGCGACCAAGACGCCTTCCGACTATGGGGTGGACACCGCACCGCGGCTCGAAACGCTCAAGGTCGTTGAACCGTCCAAGCGCCAGGCTGGCGCCAAGGTCGGGTCGGTTGACGAACTGGTCGCCAAGCTGAAGTCGCTGGGGGTCGTGGCCTGACTTAACTGTTGCCCTGAGCCGGTCGAAGGGCTGTCCTTCTTCGGCTCAGTCACAAGGAGCAGGGCAGGGCTTGCCCCTTCGGGTCTCTTCGATCCGACAAGCTCAGCCCACACGGGTTTTGAAGAGGACCGAAGATGAAGATCCTGGTTCTGGGTGAACATAACAACGGCAAGGTCAAGGACTCGACCCTCGCCACCCTCGGCGCGGCAGCGAAGCTCGGCGGCGAGGTCAATCTGCTGCTTACCGATTCCGGTGCGCCATCCGTCGCGGAAGACGCGAAGACCATTGCCGGCGTCTCTAAGGTGCTGATCGCCGGGGACGCCGCGCTCGACCATGAGCTGGCAGAGTCGGTCGCCCCATTGCTCGCACGGCTGATGGAGAGCTATGACATCCTGCTCGCCAGCTCGACCACCACCGGCCGCAACATCGCGCCGCGAGTGGCCGCGATGCTGGACGTCATGCAGATCAGCGACATCGTTGCGGTCGAGGGACCGGAGACGTTCCAGCGGCCGATCTACGCCGGCAATGCGATCGCCACCGTTCGCTCGAAGGATGCCAAGAAGGTCATCACCGTCCGCGGCACCGCTTTCGAAAAGGCGCAGCGCGGCGGCGGCTCGGCTTCGATCGAGCAGGTCGAGGCGGGTGAATCCAACGACCGCTCGTCCTTCGTCTCCATGGAAGCCAGCGAAAGCGAGCGGCCCGAACTGACCAGCGCCAAGATCATCGTCTCCGGGGGGCGCGCGCTGGGCTCGAACGAGACTTTCCACCAGTTGATCGACCCGCTCGCCGACAAGCTCGGCGCGGCGGTCGGCGCGAGCCGCGCTGCGGTCGATGCGGGCTATGCGCCCAATGACTATCAGGTCGGCCAGACCGGCAAAATCGTCGCTCCCGAGCTGTACATCGCCATCGGCATCTCCGGCGCCATCCAGCACCTCGCCGGCATGAAGGACAGCAAGGTCATCGTCGCGATCAACAAGGACGAGGAAGCGCCAATCTTCCAGGTCGCCGACGTCGGCCTGGTCGGCGACCTGTTCAAGATAGTGCCGGAATTGACGGAGAAGTTGTAGTTCGTCGGTCTGCTCCGGCTGTTCGAACCGGGCGAAGTGTTGGCTTGGCTGTGCAACCCCGGCGAGCGGCGCAGGTCGAACTGATCAGAAGCCGCTGAGGAAGTTCGCAACGTTGGCGCCGAGCGCCTCGATTGCATAGCCGCCTTCCATGACGATCAGCGTCGGCAAGCCGAGCTCCGCGATGTGCCTTGCCATGCGCGTGTAATCGCCAGTCTCCAGCGCAAAGTGGCTGATCGGGTCTCCTGCGTAGGTATCCGCGCCGAAGCTGACGATCAGCAGCTCTGGCGATCCCTCGCTTAGCCACTCCAGCGATCGGACCAAGGCGGGCTCATAGCTGCGCCAATCGGTTCCGCGCGGAAGGGGCAGGTTGAGGAGGTTGCCGCCGCTTTCATCGGCATGACCCCAGAAGAATGGATAGTCGTGCCGCGGATCGGCGTGGATCGAAGCGAAGTGAATGCCCTGGCGCTCGGCCAGAATGTCCTGGGTGCCGTTGCCGTGGTGGTAATCCACATCGAGGATCGCGGCGCGCTGTCCCGCCGAAAGTGCGCAGACCGCGGCTGTGTTCAGGTAGGAATAGCCGCCCATGTAATCGGGTCCGGCGTGATGGCCCGGCGGGCGGGTCAGGGCAAAGGCGTTCGCGCCCGCTTGGACCGCGGCCAGCGCGGACAAGCCCGTCTGCGCGGCCCAATAGCCGGCTTCCCACGTGCCCGGGCCGATCGGCGTGCAAGTATCGTAACTGTAGCGCCCGAGCCGCGCGTCAATCCGATCGAGCGCCATTTTCCGGCGCTGAACCGGAAAGGCATAGGGCAGGGCGTCGCCGGCCCGTCCTGCCGCCAGCCACTCGGCGTGGGCGGTGCGCAAAAACTCGACGTAGGCGGGATCGTGGGCGGCAAGGATCGGCTCGAGGCCATGATCTTGCGGCGTTTCGGTCGGACCGATCGGCGACAGGATCGAGTCGACGCGGCCGGGATGCTCCGCAGCCGGGTGGAGCGCGCCATTGAAGAATTCCGTGGCCGGGGCGTGCAGCCGCTGCTGCTCGTCCCAGAAACAGCGCATCAGCGCGCCCGCAGGTCCGACGGAAGGGTCGGCTCCGACAATATCTGCTCCATCCGCCGCCACTTGGCCGCCTGGTCCGGGCCGTGACTGTCGACATCCGCCTGCACCATGTCGCGGCCCAGGCCATAGTTGATGACGTAGGTGCGATATTGCTTGGTGAAAGCAATTGACTGCCTGGCTCGCGCCTCGCTCACCAGCTGGTACTTCTGGGTGAGCGCTACGGCTTCAGCCTCCGGTACCCGGCCTTCCAGGAACTCGCGGGCGATGGTGAAACGAGCTCCGCCGAGGTCGCGCAGCGCGGTCAACAGCGCGTCGTACCGCGCCGCGTCCGCCACCGGCAATCCGGCGAGAGGGTAGAGCGCCCGCACTTCGTAGGCGAGCTTCTCAGGCCCCGGGAACGCCAGGTCGATGCCGTAATTGGCCGAGCCTTCGGAAATGATCGATTGCGGCGAGAACAGCGGCTGGACGCTATGCTCGATCCACCCGCGCCCGCGCACCAGCCTCTGCTCCAGGAGCACGTTCAGCACGTGGTGGCCGGGGTAGCCTTCATGGCAGCCGAGGTCGACGGCGCGGCTGATGCGGATCGGCAGGTCGGTGTTGATCTCGATCTTGCTGGCGAAGTCGCCCTGATAATAATTGTAGCCGGACCAGCTCTTGCCGGTGACAAAGGCCATTGCGAATGTCTCGGTCGGCGGCAGGGTCATGTGACGCATCGTTCGTGTGCGGCACTCCGCGATTGCGGCGTCGAATGCCGGCTTCAGCCGCTCCTTGGGGATGGTGAAGCGGTCCTGGAACGCATCTACCCGCTGCCACAGCGGCCCTTGGCCGGGGACAAGATTGTCGATCCGCGCGAGCACCGGGTCATAGGCGGTGAGCGGCTTCAGCTCCGGCCGCACCGCAAACAGCCCGACCGCCTCCTCCTCGAAGCTCAGCTTTTCGCCGCCTAGCATCCGCAGGCGGGTCCTGGCGGCGGTCAGCTGCGCCTGCAGGAAGGCGGTGCGGCGCGGTTCGGCAGCAGCTGCCGCGGCGAGGCGGGCCTGAAGGGCGTCGACCTTCGAAGCCAACTGCGGGAGCGAGGAGGCGGCGCCAAGCGCCTTGCCCTCGGATTTCAGCTCGTCCGGGCCATAGTAAGCATCGATATAGCCTTCTTCCTTCTCCCCGATCGCGAGCTGCAGCCGGACATAATCGCGAGCGATCGCATCGAGGCTGTCGCGCGGAGCAGCGGCGGTGGCACAGGCCGCAAGCGTCAGGGGAAGGAGGATCGCCGAGATCCAGCGGTGGAAACGGGTCAAGCAGTGGTCCTTCCCTGGTCCTCGCCGAAGATCTTCAGCGCCTCGCTGCGATCGGCCTCGCTGCTTGGTAGCGGAGGCGCGGTGCGAAGGACAAGGAAGCCCGCGATCCCCGACGCAAGCGAACCCAACAGGGTCCCGATCTTGGCCTGGTCAACCAGCGCCGGATCGCCGAAGGCGAGCGCGCCGATGAACAGGCTCATGGTGAAGCCGATCCCGCACAGCAGCGCCGCGCCGTGCACCTGCCGCCAGGTGACGCTGTCCGGCTTGGGGGCAAGGCCGCTGCGGTGGGCCAGATGGACCGCGCCGACGACGCCAATCTGCTTACCCAGGAACAGGCCAAGCGCGATCCCGAGTGGCAGGGGGCTGAGGATTGCGTCCAAACCGCTGAACGCGACCCCGGCGCTGGCGAAGCCGAACAGCGGGACGACGCCGAGCATCACCGGCTTGTGCAATCGATGCTCAAGCACCTTCAGCGGGGAGCGCGCCTCGCCTTTGCCGAGCGGTACGGTCAAGGCGGCGAGAACGCCAGCGATGGTCGCGTGGATGCCGGATTCGTGCACCGCGACCCACAGGGCTGCGAAGCCGAACAGGTAGGGCCACAGGCGGCGCACCCCGAATAGGTTCATTGCGCCCATGAGGGCCAGGATCGCGGCCGCGGCGGCCAACGGGCCGGGATGGAGGTCGGCGGTATAGAACAGTGCGATCACCACCACCGCGCCAATGTCGTCGATGATCGCAATGGTGACTAGCAGCAGCTTCAGCGAGGCGGGGGCTCGGCTGCCGAGCAGCGCCAACACCCCCAATGCAAAGGCGATATCGGTTGCCGCCGGGACGGCCCAGCCACGACTGAGGCCAGGCTCGCCACCGGCTACCAACAGGTAGATGAGCGCGGGAACCGCCATCCCGGCCGCGGCGGCGAGGATCGGCAGCCGCCGCTGCGCGGGCGTGACCAGACGTCCGGCGAACCATTCGCGCTTCACCTCCAGCCCGACCAACAGGAAGAACAGCGCCATCAGCCCGTCGGCGATCCAGTGGTGGACATCGAGCGGGCCCAGCTTGAGGTGAAGCAGGCCCTGGTACGAGGCTGCCAGCGGCGAGTTGGCGACCAGCAGCGCCGCCGCCGCCGCCGCCATCAGCGCCAGGCCGGCAATCTTCTCGTCGCGTTCGGTGTCGGCCTGGCTCATCGACCAGGAGCCATGGCCAGCACCTTCAACTCACGCAACCGAAAGCGTCAGCGGACCTCCACTTCCAGCGTCATCTCGGCATTGAGCAGCTTGGAAATCGGGCAATTGGCCTTGGCCTCTTCCGCCAGCTGCCGCAGCTTGCCCTCGTCCACGCCGGGCACCGAGGCGGTCAGGCGAAGGTCCGACCGGGTCACCTTGAACCCCGCTCCGTCCTGCTCGAGCTTGACCCGCGCCTCCGTCTCAAGCGTCCCGTTCTCGACCCCGGCGCCAGCCAGGCGGAAGCTGAGCGCCATGGTGAAGCAGCCCGCATGCGCCGCGGCGATCAGTTCCTCCGGATTGGTGCCGGGCTCGTTCTCGAACCGGGTGTTGAAGCCGTAGCGCTGATCCTGAAGCACGCCCGACTGGGTGGAAACCCAGCCCTTGCCGGTCTTGCCCATGCCTTCATAACGCGCGCGCGCCGAGCGGGTGATCATTGTTCATTCCTCCAGATGGGTGGCTTCAGGCGAACGGCGTCGTCAACCAAAGGTTGCGGAGCGAAGCGCCGAGTTGCCCGTTGGAGGCTCCATGGCGATGCATGCAGTCCCGAAAGCCGCGCCGGAGCGGGACGGCGGCCACGAGCAGTGGAACCGGTTCGTTGTCGCCCTCGGCTTCCCGGAGGAACAGATCGCATGAGCGCTCCCGATACGCCCCTCCGCCTCGGCTTTCCGGTCAAGGTGATGGGGCGCCCGGATCTCAAGTCCAACGACACCCGCCGCTGGCAGAAGGACCCGCACCTCAAGACCAGCCTGGAATATGTGTCGGAGATCCTGGACTATCTGAACACGGTCGACATTCGCATGTACCGGCTGAGCTCGGACCTGGCTCCCTATGCCACTCACCCGGACATGCCGCAGTTCCACGCCATGGTCGGGGAAAGCGATGTTGAGCTGGCGGCGTTCGGCCGCAAGGCGCGCGAACTCGGTATCCGCCTGAGCTTCCATCCCTCCCAATACGTATTGCTCAACAGCCCGGATCCGGAGCTCACGAAGAAGTCGATCTGGGACCTGTCGAGCCAGGCCGAGATGCTCGACCGCATGGGTTGCGGTCCCGAGGCGGTGCTCGTGACGCATGTCGGCGGGGTCTATGGGAACCGGGAGGAAAGCCGTGCGCGCTGGATCGAAGGCTACGATCAGTGTCCGGAGCATGTGAAGCGCCGACTGGTGCTGGAGAATGACGACATCCGCTTCTCCGCCGCCGACGTCCTGTGGATCCAGGAGCGTTGCGGAGTGCGCTGCGTGTTCGATTACCAGCACTTCTGGTGCCTCAATCCCGAGCGGCTGGACATGCGCGACACGCTTGAAAAATTCCTGGCCACCTGGGGCCACAGCGCGAGGCCGAAGATCCATTTCTCCTCGCCGAGGACCGAGATGCGCGAGGTCAAGCGCCAGATCACGCCCAAGCAGCGCGCGGCGGCGAGAGCGGGCAGGGCGAGCAAGTCCACGGCGCTGACCAAGGCTCCGGTCAAGGCGACGGCGCGGGTGACGGTGTTGCTGCCGCCGATCTGGACGGGCCACAGCGACTTCACCAATCCGTTCGAGTTCGCGACCTTCATGCGCATGGCGGAAGGATTGGAGTTCGACGTGATGATGGAGGGCAAGTCCAAGGACGTGTCGATCATCAAGCTGCGCCCCGACCTGCTCCGCTTCGCGCCGGACGTGGCGGGCCGGTTCGGTATCCTTCCCGAAGATGCGGCGGAACTGGCGGCCGACGAACAGGCGCTGGAACAAGGCGTCGCCAGCGAGACGGAAGCGGATGTCGATGAAGGCGGGCTGACGGGCGAGCCGGAGGCCGCCGCAGCTTGAGCCTGTTCGGGCTACACTAGCCTCAGGACGCGACCGGCACCTTTTCAATCCATTCGGGAAAGAAGATCGGCTCGCGTGCCGACCAGCCGGCAGCTGCGAGGTGCTCGCACCGCAGCGAGGCGAACAGCTCGGCCCGAAGCTCCGGATGGATCGACGGCAACGCCGCCGCCGCCGCAAAGGCGCTAACCAGCCACGGGCGCACCGCCGGGCCGATCAGCCGCTCGTACAGGAAGCGATAAGCGGCAAAGCTGCTGAACTTGCCCCGCTCCAGATCGAAGGCGGACATGACGATCAGCGGACCGAGCAGTGCGGAAGCATCCTCTTCGTCAAGCCCAACCGGGATGAGTGACCGGATGCGCTCGATGTCGGCATAGACCTTGGCCTGCCGTCCGATCTCCGCCGCCTCTCCAGGACCGCGTGCCCAATGCTCGGTGGCATCGGCGCGTGCGGTGGAAACCTCCAGCGAGCACCGGATGTAGCGTTGCTCCGCGGTGGTGAAGCTCGCGAACTCCTTCAGCTCGTCGAGCAGCCGGCATTCATGGTGTTCCCCAGACCGCATAACCGCCTCCCCCGGCGAGTCGTTACGGCTATAACATAGCACCGATAGCGGTCGTGTTCAGCGCAAAGGGGTGTAGCCCATCGCGGAAATCGGCCGTTTGTCGAATTCTAGGGACAGCCGGGAAGGCCAAGGCATGGTGCCCAGGGACGGGATCGAACCGCCGACACTGCGATTTTCAGTCGCATGCTCTACCAACTGAGCTACCTGGGCCCTCGCTGCGCGGCTCCGGTCCGCGTCGGGAAGGCTCCCCTAACGAGCGCCCTCATCGCTGTCCAGCCCGACGTCCGCTGGCGGACCGGGGATGCGGTAGCCGTCGCCAAGCCATTGCAGCAGGTCGCGATCCTTGCATCCACGGCTGCAGAACGGGGCAGTGTCGGGGGCAGCGGGCCGATTGCACAGCGGGCACGGCTTGGTCTTGGGATCAGGCGGGTTCGACATGCCCTGCGGAGATGGCGAGCATTTCGTCCGGGCGCAAGGTGACGGCTCCGCCGCGCTGCACGGCAAGCTGCTCCAGCCAGCCAAGGTTCTCCCCGAGGAGGGCGACGACCCGCGGGTGCGCTGCCAGCCGGGCGGGACCGAAGCCGGCTGTCCCGGCCCGGCGCAGCAATGCCCGCGCCTCGGCCGCAACCGGCTCGCCATATAGCTCCAGCAGCGAAGGACGGCGGCGCGGGCGGATCAGATGAACGAAGCCGAAGCCGTTCACGCCCGTCCGTTCGAACTGGGTTCCCCTAAGCGCCCGGTCCAACTCCTCAGCTGCCGCCGCTCGCGCCGCTTTGCCGCGCGTGGTGGGAAGATCGATGCCGATCGACCCGGCAATGCCGAGGCGGCGGATCGCCTGGCCCGCTGCTGCGGCTCCCGCGCTCGCCAGCTCGTCCGGCGGGAGGACGCCATCGACATCGATCAGCGTCATCGCCGGGGTGAGGAACAGGCGCAACCGCCCGCCGGCAAAGTCGACCAGCCCGCTTGCGGCCTCGGCCAGCAGATCGGACCAGCCCGCCTCGCCCAGCGGATCGCCAGGCGAGGGCGGGAAGGGGAGCAGCCTACCGCCAAGGCGCGCTTCAAGCGGCGGGACGGACGAGGCCGATCCATCCACCGTCCGTCCGATCGGGCGCTTCCACGGCTCGTGCCCGGGGATCGCCTCACGCGTGATCTCCACCGTCAGCGCCGACCCCTCGGACACTCCGGTCGGACGGCTTGGCAGCAGGATTTCGCGGCCCTCCGTCGTTCGAGCGATCGCATTGCGCCCGTTCTGCCCGATGCTGCCCAGGCGGGCGGCGACCCGCTCCCCGGCGCGGAAACCGCCGTCGAGCTCGACCAGGCTTTCGACGATCCGGCCGCCTTCAACCAGCGCCGCGCGGGTCTCGCCGATCCCGCGCTCGACCCACCATTCAGGCAAGCGGATAGCCCGCGGCCTTGAGCATCACCCGGGTCTCGGCGAGTGGCAGGCCGACGACGTTGGAGTAACTCCCGGCGATGTGGCGGACATAGACCTCGCCATAGCCCTGGAGCGCATAGCCGCCGGCCTTGCCGCGCCATTCGCCGTGGCTCGCATAATAGGCGATCTCTTCGGCGGAGAGCCGCTTCATCACGATGGCGGTTTCGACCAGCCGGCTTCGCACCGGAACGCCGGGCGCAGCCAGTGCGACTCCCGTCATCACCCGGTGGCGGCGGCCGGACAGCAGCTTCATGCAGGAACGCAAGGTGGCTTCATCCTCCACCTTGGGGAGGATTCGACGGCCAACCGCGACAACCGTGTCGGCGGCGAGGACCAGTGCGTCCGACTGCTCAGCCGCGACCGCCGCCGCTTTCTCCTGCGCCAGCCGTAGCGCATGGACCCGCGGCAGCTCGTCGGCGGGCACGCTCTCGTCGATGTCGGCGGGGAGCACGGCATCGGGAACGACGCCGATGCGGGCAAGCAGGTCCAGCCGCCGCGGACTCGCCGAGGCGAGGATCAGCCGCACGGCAGGGGCCTAGCCGTTATAGCCGGGAGGGCCTCCGCGGCCGGGCATGAAGCGGTAGGTGATCCGGCCCTTGGTGAGGTCGTAGGGCGTCAGTTCGACCAGCACCTCGTCCCCGGTCAGCACGCGGATGCGGTTCTTGCGCATCTTGCCGGCGGTGTGGCCGAGAATCTCATGGCCGTTCTCGAGCTCGACGCGGAACATGGCGTTGGGCAGCAGCTCGACCACCCGCCCGCGCATCTCGAGAAGTTCTTCCTTGGCCATGCAATTCCTTGGTGTTGAAGAGACAAAATCGGGCGCGGCTTAGCCGGAGCAGGGCGAAAAGGGAAGCAGGGCAGGGAGCCGGCTGAGCGGCGAATGTTCACAATGTTCACGGTGACGAGCTGCTTCCGCGGTGGTGAGGACCAGTGTTGAGAAAGAGCCAAGCGGTCGAGCCGCATGGCACGCAAGCAGGTGAAGTCCTATTGTTCAAGCGCGGCTTGAGCAGCAGTTGCGGTGGGCCGCCGCGCAACCCGGCGGTTCTGGCGGACACGGGTTCCGGGGCGGGCCTTTCTTCTCACCCGTGCGGTTGGGCCAGCCCGCTACGCCGGCTCCCGCGGCCAACCTCCTCCGCGCCCGGGACGTTCCCCAGCTCCAGCTCTCAGTTGGCACGCGACTCCTGCGCTTCGCACAAGCGCGTCCTTGCCGTAAGCGAGCGCAGAAGAATCACGCGGCCAGACCATGGCCGGGCAGGAGCCCAACTTGAATTTCGAAGAAGCAACGCGCAGCGAATGCGTTCCCGCGAGCACGGACCAGTCCACTTTCGATCCCCCGCCCTTCAGCGATCTGGAGCGCCGGACGTTCGCCATCATCTCGCACCCTGACGCCGGCAAGACGACGCTGACCGAGAGCCTCCTGCAGGCCGCCGGTGCGGTCCACGAAGCTGGAGAAGTGAAGGCGCGTGGGGATCGCCGCCGCGCGAGGTCCGACTGGATGAAGATCGAGCAGCAGCGCGGCATCTCGGTCACCAGCTCTGTCATGACTTTCCAGCGATCGAACATCCTCTTCAATCTCCTGGACACACCGGGGCACCAGGACTTCTCCGAAGACACTTACCGGACCCTGACCGCAGTCGATTGTGCGATCATGGTCATCGACGCCGCCAAGGGCATCGAGCCGCAGACGCGCAAGCTGTTCGAGGTCTGCCGACTGCGCAACGTCCCGATCGTCACTTTCATCAACAAGGTGGATCGGGAGGGGCTCAGTCCGTTCGCGCTCCTCGACGAGATTGCCGAGGTTCTCCAGCTGGATGTCAGCCCACAGAACTGGCCGACCGGGATCGGCGGGCTCTTCCACGGCCTGTACGATCTCAGACGGCGTCAACTTCTGGTCGCTGACCGCAGCGACGGTGTCGTTCCCGGACGATGGATCGAGACCAACGGCACCGATGATCCGGCCATTGCCGAGGCCATCCCGGCAGCTGCCGCCGAGAGCCTGCGCGAAGAGGGCGGGCTGGCCTTTGCATCCTATCCCGCCTTCGATCTCCATGCCTTCCGGCAGGGCGATCTCACGCCCGTCATCTTCGGCAGCGCACTCAAAAGCTTCGGGGTCGAGCAGCTCCTGGATATTCTTGCCAATGATGGACCGCCGCCGCAGGCGCAGCCGGCCAGACCCGCTCCAGTGACACCCGATGAGCCGCGGCTCACCGGCTTTGTGTTCAAGGTACAGGCGAACATGGATCCTAATCACCGCGACCGGGTCGCATTCGTCAGGATCTGCTCCGGAAAGCTCCAGCGGGGCATGAAAGTGCTGAACAGCCGGAATGGCAAGCCCATGGCCCTGCACAACCCGATCACCTTCTTCGCTCGCGACCGCGAACTTGCACATGGAGCCGTTGCCGGCGACATTGTCGGCATCCCGAACCACGGCACCCTGCGGGTCGGCGATACGCTGACCGAGCGAGGCGACGTGACGTTCACCGGGCTACCGGACTTCGCGCCGGAGATCCTGAGGCGAGTGCGGCTTGGCGATCCGATGAAGGTCAAGCAAATGCGGCGGGGACTGTCTGATCTCGCCGAGGAAGGCGTGATCCGCCTGTTCAAGCCGGTGATTGGCTCTCAATGGATCATCGGGGTAATCGGCGAACTGCAACTTGATGTCCTGCAGACCCGTCTGGATCAGGAATATGGGGTCTCGCTCGACTTTGAGCCCTCGCCCTACGAAGTGGCGCGCTGGGTTCGTTCGGATGATCCCGCGCTGCTCAAGAAGCTGATGGAGACGCTTCGCTCGACCATGGCGGACGACCAGGACAACGAACCCGTACTGCTGATGCGCAACTCCTGGGAGTTCGGGCGCTTCCAGCAGGACTGGCCAGGGATCAACTTCAGCGCCGTTCGCGAGCGGTGCTAACTGCGGGCAAGAGTTCGCCGGGAGCGGACCGTCCGCTCGAGGGTGATCGAGCCGGCTGAGCAGACGCCAATGCAAGATTGCTGAGGAGCCGTCTGGCGCCACCGAGCGGTTCGTCAGTGAATCCGATACTATTGCTCGGCACCGTTCTTGTGGTCTGCCATCAAGAGCTTGGCAGGGCACGTCCGAGCCGTCATCGTGCGGACATGCGCATTGTCCTGTTGGCCCTGGCTGCCCTGACCCTCGCCGCTGCTGGCCCGATCATTCCCGCGCGGATCAAGGCTGATGTGCGCACCCTGTCCTCTGATGCCTTCGCCGGACGAGGACCGGGCGAGAAAGGGGAAGTGGCCACAATCGAATACCTTGCCAAGCAAATGGCAGCGGCAGGCTTGGCACCTGGTGGTGAGGACGGCGGCTGGTTTCAGAAGGTTCCGTTGGTGCGGCTCGACACGGCTCCAGGCGCGACGGCGACCATCCGCGCTCGTGGACGGGCCACGGTGCTTCGCGATGGACCCGATCTCGACATCAATCCGACGAATGCGGGTGTGACGAGCCTCTCCAACGTCCCCCTCGTTTTTGCGGGTTGGGGGGCACCCGATCCGGCACGTGGTTGGGACGCATTCCAGGGAGTGGAGGTCAAGGGCAAGGTGGTCATCATGCTTGCTGGGGACCCCGACCTGGAGGGCGGCAAGGACCTAGGGTTTGGCGGGCGCGCCCTGGTGTTCGGTGGGCGCGGCGGCACCAAGGCAGCGGCGGCGGCCAAGGCAGGCGCGGCTGGCGTGCTCTTCATCCATGAGACCGCGGCTTACAGTTGGCCCTATTCCCAAGCGGGCAACAGCATCCGCGTGCCGAGCTTTTCTTATGCGCCGCTCAAGCCCAACCCACTTCAGTTCAGCGGGATCGTACGCGGGCCCGCGATCTTGCCGATCCTTGCGCGAATGGGCTTAACGCTTCCGGCATTGAAGCAGCGGGCGCGCTCGGCGGCGTTTAGGGCCTTTCCGCTAGACGGGACGGTCAGCGTTTCCGCTACCAACAGCGCCAAGGAGGTCGTCAGCCACAACGTTGTCGGCATCCTGCGGGGAGCGGAAAGGCCAAACGAGTTCCTCCTCTACGGCGCGCATTGGGACGCCAACGGGCACAACGGCCCCGACCGGAGTGGCGACGCGATCCGCAACGGGGCGGTCGATAATGCGACCGGCACAGCCGAACTGCTGGAGGTGGCGCGAGCCTTCTCAGCCGGCAAGCGGCCGGCCCGCTCGGTCGTATTCGCCGCCTGGACGGCCGAGGAGAAGGGGCTGCTCGGAGCAGAATATTACGCTCAGCACCCGCTCTATCCCCTGACGCGCACTGCGGCGGTCATCAACCTCGACCCGCATGTGGTGCTGCCAGCTGCCCGCAACCTCGAGCTCATCGGGCCCGGGCAGACCGACCTCGAGAGCCTGCTCGTCAAGGCGGCACGCGAGCAAGGTCTCCGGGTCGATCCCGAGCCCAGCCCCGAGGCCGGCTGGTATTTCCGGTCTGACCACTTCCCCTTTGCCCAACGCGGCGTGCCCGCGCTTGCGTTTCGGGCAGGCCGGGACCTCAAGGTTGGAGGGACGAAGGCCGGGCAGCAGATTGTCGGTGCTTATAATGTGCGTTGCTACCACCAACCGTGCGACGAGTTCAGCGACAGCTGGACCTTCGCGGGAACCGCCCAGGAGGCGCTCGCCGCCTACCGGGTCGGACGGATGGTGGCCGACGGGGTCAACTGGCCCTCCTGGCTTCCGGGCAGTGCTTATGCGGCGGCTCGCCAGTCAAGCGAGGGTGAGCGGCGCTAGGGTACCGGCTCTCAGCTTATGGCTTTGCATTGGCCGAAGCTGACAACAGCCCCTGCTTACTTTGCGAACCGTGGAGCGGCGCTCCCTGCGTGCGGGGGAATGTTCACAAGGTCAGGCCTGGACATGAGCAGATGCCATAAGGAAGGTCGGGTCTCTGGGCGGCAGGTTTGAAGTGGATTCCGCCAAGCCCGACCATGCCGCCGACGTCCGGGGAAAAATTCCTTGCATGAGAATCCCTCCCCCATGACGGCTGCTCGCCGATGCGCTACGCCTCGATCGCATCGTGCGGGTGCTGTTGCGTGACGGAAAGAATCGAAATTGGCGAAGCTCTCCCACGCAGCGAACTCCACTTTCCTCATCGACGGCGGCATGACTGGCGCGATGATGCGGGCCCACGATTGGTCGAACTCTCCGCTTGGACCGCCCGAGTCTTGGCCGAAGTCGCTTCAATCGGTGGTCAGCCTCATGCTGAACTCGGGATTCCCGATGTTCGTCGCTTGGGGGTCAGAGCTCGGCTTCCTTTATAACGATTCCTATTCCGAGATCCTCGGCGACAAGCATCCGCAGGCACTCGGAAGGCCGTTCCACGACATTTGGGCTGAGATCTGGCCCGACATCTCGCCACTGGTTGACGCCGCGCTCGCCGGCGAAGCGAGCTTTCGTGAAAACCTGCCGCTGCTTATGAACCGGCACGGCTATGACGAGCAGACCTGGTTCACCTTCTCCTACTCGCCGGTCCGTGACGAGACCGGCAATGTGGCCGGCATGTTCTGCGCGTGCACGGAAACGACCGGTCAGGTGCTCGCCGAGCGGGCGGTGCGCGAGAGCGAAACACGCTTCCGCAACATGGCCGACCATGCGCCTGTGATGATGTGGGTCACCGACGAGAGCGGCTATTGCACCTATCTGAACCGAGGTTGGTACGAGTTCACCGGTCAGACGGCCGAGGAGGCCGAGGGCTTCGGTTGGCTCGAGGCGACCCACCCCGCCGACAGGGAAATGGCCGAGCGCGTCTTCCTCGAGGCGAATGCCACACAGAGTCCTTTCCGGGTCGAATATCGCCTGCGCCGCGCTGACGGCAGCTATCGCTGGGCGATTGACGCCGCTGCGCCGCGCTTCGGCCCATCCGGCGAGTTCCTCGGCTATGTCGGCTCGGTCATCGATATCGACGAACGGCGCAACGCCGAGGCGGCACTACGTGAAAGCGAGGAGAAGTTCCGCCTAATGGCGGATGCCGCGCCGCAGATCATCTGGATCACTGACGCCGAGGGGGGCAACGAGTTCTTCAATCGCCATTGGTATGAATATACCGGCGCGCCAGTTGAGCCCATCACCGCCCGTGACGTCGCGGAGCGCTACGTGCATCCTGATGATACGGCTCGGACCATGAAGGTCTTCGACGAGGCACGGCGAACTGGCACGACCTACGAGCTTGAGCACCGGATCCGCTCGGCGGACGGTGAATATCGCTGGTTCCTAGTTCGGGGCGAGCCTTACCGCGACCCCGACAGCGGCAGAATTGTTCGTTGGTACGGCGCTTCGACCGACATCCATGACCGCCGTGTTGCCGAGCAGCGCCTGCGAGAGCTCAACGGGACGCTTGAGCAGCGGATTGCCGAGGCACTAGCTGAGCGAAAGGTCCTCGCCGACCTGGTCGAAACCACGGACGCCTTCGTGCAGGTCGCCGACGCCAATTTCCGGTGGCTCGCGATCAACCCTGCCGCCGCCCAGGAATTTGAGCGCATCTACGGCGTCCGGCCCAAGGTTGGTGAATCGATGCTCGATGCGCTGGCCCATTTACCTGAGCACCAAGCCGCCGTCCAAGCCGTGTGGTCGAGGGCGCTTGCCGGTGAAGCATTCACGGCGGTCGGCGAATTCGGAGAGCCAAGCCGGGAGCGTCGTAGCTACGAGATGAAGTACCATGTGCTGCGCGATGCGGCAGGCACGCAGATGGGCGCCTATCAGTTTGTCTACGACGTCACTGACCGAGTGCGCGAGCAGCAGCGCCTTGCCGAGGCCGAGGCGGCAAGGCGCGATGCCGACGCCTTATATCGCGCCTACTTCGAGAACAGCCCTGAAGCACTGTTCGTGGTCGAGGTAGATCCACAAGGTGATTTTCGCGTCGAGCAGGTCAATCCGGCTCACGAAGCTGCTCTTGGCTTCCGGTCGGACGAGATCCGCGGCAAACGGGTCGCGGAGCTTCTGCCCGCCGAACTCGCGCAGCAGGTGCTAAAAACCTACCGTCACGTCGTCGAGACTGGCGTCGTTCACATGTATCGCGAAGTTTTTGATTTCAGTGGCGATCCGCAGCACTGGGATACCTCGCTCGTACCGATGCGCGACGCAGGTGGGCATGTCGTTCGGCTGATTGGCTCGAGCCGCAATGTCACCCGCCAGGTGATGGCGGAGGAGGCGCTGCGCCAGAGCCATAAGATGGAAGCGATGGGCCAGCTCACCGGCGGCGTCGCTCACGACTTCAACAACTTGCTTACTCCAATCGTCGGGAGCCTTGATCTCCTCCAGCACAAGAAGCTCGGCGGAGAGCGCGAGCAGAGGCTGATCGCCGGCGCGATGCAGTCGGCCGAGCGGGCAAGGACATTGGTGCAGCGCCTGCTCGCCTTCGCCCGTCGTCAGCCGCTTCAGGCAGTGCCGGTCGATATCGCAAAGCTCGTCGCAGGGATGGGCGAACTCGTGACGAGCACGACGGGGCCTCAAATTCGGGTGGCAGTCGAGACCGCCGAAGACCTCCCGCTCGCCATGGCCGATCCTAACCAGCTTGAAATGGCGCTCCTGAACCTTTCGGTGAACGCACGCGACGCGATGCCAACGGGCGGCACGCTGCGCATCTCGGCCAATGCCGAGCGGGTCGGAGAGGATCATCCCTCAGCGCTACCTGCTGGCCGCTACATCCGCCTCTCGGTTGCCGATACGGGCACCGGGATGGACGAGGCGACGCTTGCCCGTGCGATCGAGCCTTTCTTCTCTACGAAGGGGGTCGGCAAAGGTACCGGTCTGGGCCTGTCAATGGTCCACGGCCTCTCCTCTCAGCTCGGCGGCGCGCTGACCATCAGAAGTCGCCTCGGCGTCGGCACCAATGTTGAGCTCTGGCTACCGATAAGTACCGCCGGGGCCGAGTTGGATGCGGTGGCGCCCCCATCGCCTGCCGAAGGTGGAGTGGAGGCTGGACGAGGCACTGCCCTGCTGGTGGACGACGAGGATCTGGTCCGCCTCAGCACTGCCGACATGCTCGCTGATGTTGGATATCGGGTCGTGGAGGCCTCGTCTGCAGAGGAGGCGTTACGCCTGTTCAAGCGCAGCAGTGGATCGTTTGACCTGCTCGTGACTGACCATTTGATGCCCGGGATGAATGGCACGGACCTCGCTCGCGAGGCTCGCGCCCTCCGTCCTGACCTCCCTGTGCTGATCGTCTCCGGATACGCCGAGAGCGAAGGCATCGCCCCCGATCTGCCACGCCTTACCAAGCCTTTTCGCAAGGACGAGCTGGCGGCGAGTTTGGCGGAAGTGCGGAAGCCATTTAGATGAGCGAGGAAAGAGGCTGATCGTTCACCTTGGACGCGAACAGCCGCTGTAGCCCGCATCCGCTCCGCATGAACGAGCGTCGGCTATCTACCTGCGCTCACCCGAAGGCAGCCGTTCCGCTTCCCACCCTGCGCAGACGCTCGACGTGTCGGCTCCGCACGCACGAACGGTGCTTAGGAAGTTACGCCGAACCTTGGTCGTGGTAGCCATTCGACGCCCCGTTAACGCCCGATGTTGCGACCACAATTGGCGCTTTTCCGGGTTTGGCACGTTTCGTGGATAGATCCCGGAGGAACTGCACGGTGCAGTTTTCACAAGAGGATCTCAGACCATGTTTCACGCGCTGGCAAGCCCAACCATTGTCGCTTTTTGCGCCGCGCTCGTAATGAGCAGTGTGACCGTCGGTGCCGCCGTAGGACCTGCGCAGGCCGCGCCGAGCCAGCTGTCGAGTGTCGTCCGTGCCTAAGTCCGCTGACGCCGCTCGCGCGGGCACGGAAGCAGACCGCTCAGCTCCACCGTCGCCAAGCGCCACGGGACTGACAGCGCGCATTTACGCCGTCATGGCACTGACGACCTTTGCGACTTTCGCTACGCTGGTGACCATCCATCAGTTGTTCTTCACGCGTTCGGTGTTCGCATGAACGGAGACCTCGGCTGTAAGGACCGCAAGTCGACACAGCGTCCCGTTCGATCCGAACGCCTGACCCTGACAGCGCTGGCAGACCGGCTGGCCGAACGGCCATTGGCGCTAGCGTTCGCCAGCTTCGCCGTGACTGCCTTCCTGATCCAATCCAATTACCTCGGCGTAGTTTGATCGGGCAGGCGGCGAGGACCGGTGACCTCTTCTCTGCGCAAATGCGAGCACCGGACGAGGTGGGGCGAAGGTGACGGCGGAGGCTAGGCTCCAACCGTATGATGGGCGGTTCTCGAGCGCACAGCAGCTGAGTAGGTGCGACCTACCGGTACCAGCTGCCCATTGGTCAACTTGAGGTAAGTTCGCTGCTGGGACCTGAGGCATTCGGCCACCGCTTCGTGAGCCACCCACCAGCTCCTGTGCGCCTGGAAACCCACATCGGGTCCAATCGCGGCGATGGCATCCGACAGGCGCATCAAGACAAGATCCGAACCCAAGGTCGTGTGGACCCGAAGATAGTGATCCTCGGCCTCCAGCGCGATGATCTGTTTGCCCAACCGGTTCGGCAAGCGCCAAAGCAGAGCCTGCGTGGACGCGCCGGATCTCGTCCTGCCTTCCGGCGACGGCGGCAGGAGCGGAGCACGCGGCGAGCGCAGCAGAGTGAAGACTATCGCGAGCTGGACGACAACCACGGGGCCGAACAAGGCCAAGAGCCGCAGTGGACCGAGTGCGTGACCAGGCCGGACCAGCGAGATGGCCCAAGCCGCGACAAAGGTGAGCGGCAATGCGGAGCCGATCACCACCGCACCCAGGCGCAACCCGGGGCGAAGACCAGATGTTCTAGGGACGAGCTTTTCCGCCGCGAGCGCAGCGGCATAACCCGCGAGCACCATTCCCATCCAGAATGCGTAACGGACCGGCGCGCTTAGGGGTGGATCTCCTCCGAACGGCCCTGCGAACCCGAGCAGCACTCCAAGAGCGAGCGCAGGACCGGCGCGCCTCGCCAAGGGCCAGCCTAGTCGTTGGCGCGTCGTGAACGGCATCTGCGCGGCATCTCCGAAGCGCCAAAGGCTATTTGCGAAATTCCCGGTTGTCGAGGTGGCGGGGCAGATGGATGAGCACTGCGCCGGCGCAATCAGCGCCCACCGCTCCTCCCACATGGAGAATGAAAATGAAGTGCTCGATGACGGTTGCCCTGATCGCCGCCTTCGCTGCCCCTGCCGCTCTCGCTGCTAAGCCCCCAACCTCGGTCGCTGTGACCTGTGACCCGGGCCCCGTCAGGGCCAACGGCGAGGCTCCGAACCTTCATGGGCACTGGGACTTTCTGATGGTTCCCCGCGGCACCCCCAGCTTCGGCCTGATGTCGATCGGCTTCGTCGGTGCGGACTATGGCGGGTCGCTCGCCCCGGCGAGAACCGCGCCCGTTGTCTTGCGCAAGCTAATGATGACTGGAGACAACATCCACATGATCGTCGCGTCGACCGAAGGCGATGTCCGGTTCGACGGCAGGCTCTCGGCCAGAGGCGACTTCATGTGCGGAACCGTGACCTATCACGGGGGCGAGACCTTCCCGATGGTGGCGCAGAAGCGACCGACGACTTACCAGTCGCAGCCTCAAGCTCAGCGGGCGCGTTGATGTATCGAATGGGTGGGCGGCCCCGGTTCAGGCACGACGCTTAACCGTCGGAAAAAGAGACCCCGCCGCGGCATCGTGCCGGACGGGGTCCTTTTCCAAGTTCGTGCTCGAGGCAATCAGCCCGCCACGCCGCCTCCCGCCAGCGCCGCGAGCAGCAGCAGGGCGACGATGTTGGTGATCTTGATCATCGGGTTGACGGCCGGACCGGCGGTGTCCTTGTAGGGATCGCCGACTGTGTCGCCGGTCACCGCGGCCTTGTGGGCCTCGCTGCCCTTGCCGCCGTAATTACCGTCCTCGATATACTTCTTGGCGTTGTCCCACGCACCGCCGCCCGACGTCATCGAGATGGCGACGAACAGGCCCGACACGATCACGCCGAGCAGCAGCGCACCCAGCGCCGCAAAGCCCTGCTCGCGCCCGGCGACCGCCGAGATCGAGAAGTAGACCACAATCGGTGCCAGCACCGGCAGCAGGGACGGGACGATCATCTCCTTGATCGCGGCCTTGGTCACCAGATCGACGGTGCGGGCGTAGTTCGGCCGCGAGGTGCCGTCCATGATGCCCGGATTGCTGCGGAACTGCTCACGCACGTCCAGCACCACATCGCCCGCTGCGCGGCCAACGGCGGTCATGCCCATGGCCCCGAACAGATAGGGCAGCAGCGCGCCGAGCAGCAGCCCGACGACCACGTATGGGTTGCTCAGCGAGAAATCGACCGAGCCGGGCGCAATGCCGAGCTCGCTCGAAAACTCCTGGAGGTCGGTGGTGTAGGCGCCGAACAGCACGAGCGCGGCGAGGGCCGCGGAACCGATCGCATAGCCCTTGGTGACCGCCTTGGTGGTGTTGCCGACCGCGTCCAGCGCGTCGGTACGGCGGCGTACCTCGTCCTCCATGCCGGCCATTTCGGCAATGCCGCCGGCATTGTCGGTGACCGGACCATAAGCATCGAGCGCCACCACCATGCCGGCCAGCGCCAGCATCGCAGTCGCCGCAAAGGCAATGCCGATCAGGCCGGCCAGCAGGTAGGAGGAGATGATTGCGACGCAGATCACGATCGTCGGCATCGCGGTGGATTCCAGGCTGATCGCCAAGCCCTGGATGACGTTGGTGCCATGACCCGTCTCCGACGCCTTGGCGATTGAGCGGACCGGGCGGTAGTTGGTGCCGGTGTAATATTCGGTGATCCACACCAGCAGACCGGTGACCGCCAGGCCGATGAGCATGCAGAAGAACAGGTCCCAGCCGGTGAAGCCGCCGGTCTGTTCAGCCGTCGCGCCGGCAATGTCGGTGCCGGCCGCCTCGGGTCCGCCGATGACGGTGTTGAGATCGCCCAGCGTGAACCAGGTGGCGAGGAACAGCGCCGGGACGGACAGGGCCGCTGTCGTCCAGAAGCCCTTGTAGAGCGCGCCCATGATCGATTGGCCCTTGCCGAGCCGGACCATGTAGGTGCCGATGATCGAAGTGATGATGCACACGCCGCCAACCAGCAGCGGAAGACCCATCAGGGCGGTGAGTTCAGCCGTTGTGCCGCTGACCAGAAGCGCGGTCAGGACCATGGTCGCTCCGACCGTCACGACATAGGTCTCGAACAGGTCGGCCGCCATGCCGGCGCAATCGCCGACATTGTCGCCGACGTTGTCCGCGATCACCGCCGGGTTGCGGGGGTCGTCCTCGGGAATTCCCGCCTCGACCTTGCCGACCAGGTCGGCGCCGACGTCCGCGGCCTTGGTGAAGATGCCGCCGCCGAGACGGGCGAAAATGGAGATCAGCGATGCGCCGAACGCCAGCGCGACCAGCGCGTCGATGACGATCCGCTCATTGGGCTCGTTGCCCATCACTCCGACCAGCACATAGAAGAAGCCGGAGATGGCGAGCAGGGCGAGGCCGGCCACCAGCATCCCGGTGATCGCGCCGGAGCGGAAGGCGGTGGTGAGGCCGCCCTGCAGCGACGTGCGCGCGGCCTCGGCGGTGCGGACGTTGGCACGAACCGAGATGTTCATGCCGATGTAGCCGGCCGCGCCGGACAGCAGCGCGCCGACCACGAAGCCGATCGCCGGGATCACCCCCAGGAACAGGCCGACCAGCACGGCGACGACCACGCCGACGATGCCGATGGTGGTGTATTGGCGACCAAGATAGGCCTGCGCGCCTTCCTGGATGGCGCCGGCGATATCGACCATGCGCTGATTGCCGGCCGGCGACCGCAGCACCTGGCCGCTGGTCACAATCCCGTAGACAACCGCGATCACCCCGCAGGCGATCGCAATGAGAACCAAAGTCATGAGCTGAACATCCCCCTGTTCACGCGTCTTCGAAACAGAAAACGCGGCAGGCGTAAGGGGATGAACGGAGGCTGTCTAGGCTAGCAGCAACGCAACCGACATGCCGGACACGAGTCCCAGGCAAGCGATGCACCATTGCCGCAGGTCAGGATGAGCGATGTTCATGGCCAAGCACCTCCGGAAGCGGCACCGGACCCTCGGCATCGGCCAGCGCAAGTCCGCCGCCGGCAACCAGGGTTCCGATCCGCGTGACCGTGGTCCCTTCAGGTAAAGAAAGGCTTAAGGGGTCGCACTCCGCCGGCAGGCCGGCGAGCAGGGCGTAGTCGTCGCCGCCGGTTGCGGCGAACAGCCGGGCGCGGCGGTCCTGTCCCCGTTCGGCAATGAAGGCGCGGGACAGCGGGAGGGCGTCCAGCCGGACCTCGGCCCCGCAGCCGCTCGCCTCGCACAGCCGCTGGAGGTCGATGAGCAGCCCGTCGGACACGTCCATCATTGCCGTTGCATGCGGCGCCAGTGCCCGGCCCGGCGCAAGCAGCGGCACCGGGCGGCGGTAGATGTCGACCAGGGGCCCGGTCGCATGCGTGTCCTGCGTCAGTTGCGCGAGACCGCCGGCGCTGTCGCCCACCGTTCCGACCAGCCATAGCCGATCCCCCGGCCGCCCGCCGCCGCGGGCCGGGATGGAGCCTCCACCGCGCCCAATGGCGGTCAGCCCAAGCACTCGCGGCGCGCCCGGCGAGAGGGCGATGGTGTCGCCGCCGACCAGCGGCAGGCCGTAGCTTTCGCACGCGGCCTCGACCCCGGTGAGGAAGGCGGTCTCCCAGGCTTCGTCACCGGTCAGCGTCAGCGACAGCAGTGCCGCGACGGGCTCTGCGCCCTTGGCGGCAAGGTCGGACAGGTTCACCGCCACCAGTTTCCAGCCGACGGACGCCGGCGGATCGGCGGGGAAGTAATGCACGCCCTCCGCAATGCTGTCGTGGGTCAGCACCAGGTCGCCGAGCACCGCCACATCGTCCCGCAACCCGCGCGCCGCCGGGTCCGTCGCAACCGCGCGAAGGCGTTCGATGATGGCGGTCTCAGTGGTCATTGCGAGCGGAGCGAAGCAATCCAGTATCTTGGAACGTACTGGATTGCCGCGTCGCTGCGCTCCTCGCAATGACGATCAGCGGGCATCCTTGGCGATCGCGTCCAGCAGGCCGTTCACGAATGCCGCTTCCTTCTTGTCGTAAAAGGCATGGGCGACGTCGAGATATTCGCTGATCACCGTGCCCACCGGCACGTCCTTGCGGGCGAGCAGCTCGTACACCCCGGCGCGGAGGATGGCGCGCATGGGCCGGTCGAGCCGCTCCAGCTTCCATCCTTCGGCAAGGGCGGCCGTGATCAGCACGTCGATTTCCTGCCGCCTCGCCTGGACGCCGGACACCAGGTCGTCGAAGAATTGCGCCTCGGCGTCGACCAGGGTGGCTTCGTCGATCGTCTCGCCGAGCCGATGCTCGTGGAACTGGTGCAGCAGCTGCGGCAGCGGCAGCGGCTCCATCTCGATCTGATAAAGCGCCTGAACGGCAGCGAGCCTCGCGGCGGAGCGCGAGCGGGAGCGGGTCGAACTGGTCATGAGGCCGCCCGCTATGCCGCGCCTTCGCCGGCAAGGAAAGACCCGAGCGCCGCGGCCACCGCGTCCGGCTTCTCCCACGGGACGAAGTGACCCGCGTCCGGGATTTGTTCAATCCGCAGTTCGGCAACCAGCCGGTCGAGCCCGTCGAGCTGGACCGGAAGCAGGGCCTTGTCCCGCATCCCCCAGGCGACCAGGGTCGGGATGAGGATCGTCGGGAAAGCGCCGAGTACCCAATCGGGAATCGGCAGGGTCACCGATGGCGGCGGGACGACCATGTGCGAGGCGCGGTACCAGTTGAGCATGGCGGTCAGCGCGCCGGGCTGGCTCCACTCGGCGATGTACTGGGCACGCTCCGCGTCAGGGATCAGGCCAAGGTCGACATGGCCGGAGAAGCTCTTCGTGAAGAACTTGTCCCAGCCCATCGCCTCCACCGCTTTCTCGAACCCTGGCGCCCGGAACGCGGTGATGTACTGGGACGCGGCGCGCTGCTCGGCATCCTCGATCAGGCTTTTCTGGAAGATCACCGGGTGGGGCGAGTTGACGATGGCGAGCCGCTCGATCCGCGGATTGCCCTTGATCACCGCCGCCCATGCAACCGCGCCGCCCCAGTCATGGCCGACCAGGGCGAACCGCTCGACGCCGAGCGCATCCGCCAGCGCGAACAGGTCCGTGATCAGCGTGTCCGTGCGGTAGGCGTCCACCTCCTGCGGCATGTCCGACGCGCCAAACCCGCGCTGATCCGGCATGATCAGGCGGAAGCGATCCTCGAGCAGGGGCGCCACGCCGCGCCAGGTACGGTGGGATTCGGGAAAGCCGTGCAGCAGGATGACGGGCGGCGCGTCGGCAGGCCCGGCCAGCGCGACGTTCAGCGTGACGCCGGTGGAGAGGGAAAGCTTCTCGAAGCGCATCCCGATCAGCTACTCCCCCCGGGGGGAGATGTCATGCGGGAGCATGACGGAGGGGTAACTCACCTGCTCCGCAAAGGGGAGCGGTTAGGGATAGCTGACCGTCTTCGGCACGTCGGGGATCGGGATCCACTCGTCATGATCGTCGGGCGGAAGCGCGAACTCGCCGGCTTTCCAGGCGCGCTTGGCTTCGTTGATGCGATCGCGGCTGGAGGAGACGAAGTTCCACCACACATGCCGCTCGCCATCCATCGGCGCGCCGCCGCACAGCATCAACCGCGCACCGAGGGCCGAGCGCAGCACCGGGCGGTGCCCCGGCGCGAGCAGCACGAGGTTTTGCGGCTCAAGCGGGATGCCGTCGATCGTCGCCGCGCCCTCAAGCAGGTACACCGCGCGCTCGTCCGCCTCCCGCTCGATCTCGATGGCGGCGCCGGGCGCCAGGTCGATGGCGGCGTAGAGGGTCGGAGAGTGCTGCGTCACGGGCGACCGCGCGCCAAAGGCCTCGCCCATGATCAGGTTCAGGCGAATGCCGTCGCCCTCGACAACGGGCAGCCGGTCAGCGGCGATGTGCTCGAACGCCGGCTCCTGCTCCTCGCTTGAGCGGGGAAGCGCGGTCCAGGTCTGGATGCCGTCCAGCACCGCGCCGCCGCTGCGCTCGTCCGCCGGGGAGCGTTCCGAATGGCTGATCCCGCGACCGGCGGTCATCAGGTTGACCGCGCCCGGCTCGATCCGTTGGAACGTACCCAGGCTGTCCCGGTGATCGATAGCTCCTTCGAATAGATAGGTGACGGTTGCCAGGTTGATGTGCGGGTGGGGGCGGACGTCGATCCCCTCGCCGGCGGTGAGCCGCGCCGGCCCCATCTGGTCGAAGAAGATGAACGGCCCGACCATCGTTCGCAGCGTGTGCGGCAGGGTGCGGTGGACCTTGAACCCACCGAGGTCGTGGCTGACCGGGGCCAGGCTCATCAGGATGGAACTGTCGTTGTTCATTCGCCGGGTGCCTTCGCCTGGATCGCCAGCGCATGGACTCGCTCGTCCATCAGCTCGCCGAGCGCCTTGTAGATCATCCGCTGCCGCTCAACCCGCGACTTGCCGTCAAAGGCGGCGCTCTCGATCCGCAAGGTGAAGTGGGATTCCCCGGCGGGATTGTAGCCGCCATGGCCGCGATGCTTCTCGCTGTCGTCGATCAGCTCGAACCGGCTTGGGCTGAGCACTTGTAGCCGCAGGGCCATCTCCGCTGCGACCGGTCCGGTGGAAGGGGCATTCATGGCTCCTATATAGGACGGCTGGCACGGTCAGAGGAAGCATGGCGTCACGACAGCAGAAATGGCACGGACGGGTAGAAGGGGCGGCCGCAACTTGCGCGGTCCCAGGCTGCGGTGAGGCGGGAGAGTATAAAGCGCCGCTCAGTCCCAGCAGCTTCGACGGTCCGGGCGACTGGCGCTGGCTGTGTCTCGACCACGTGCGCGAACACAACGCCGGCTACAATTTCTTTCAGGGAATGAGCGCCGAGGAGATCGAGGCGGCGCAGTCTCCGCTGGCAGGCTGGGACCGAGCCACCCGTGCATTCGCCGCGGCCGGAGGCGACCCGGCGCCCCCCTGGAGCGACTTTCGCGATCCGCTCGACGCCATCGCGGGCCGGTTCGGCACCCGGCGGGAGGGCGGCGGCCAGCGCTCCTCCCGCTTTTCCGGGCAGGAGCAGCATGCGCTGGAGACGCTCGGACTGGGGCAGGAGAGCGACCTGCATGCCGTTCGCAAGCGCTACTCCGACCTGGTCCGCCGCTACCACCCCGACCGCAACGGCGGCGACCGACGGCACGAAACCAAGCTCAACCAGGTGATCGAGGCGTGGCAAGTGCTCAAGAAGGCACCGGCGTTCGCCTAGTCGCTTGGCGGCCGATCACGCAGGCTCGAGCGCGAAGTCGACCCGGACCCGGACTTCGGTGCGGTTGAGCCCGGGATTGAACGGCGCGCCCTGCTCGGTCGGCGGCGGTGCGGACACCTGGGCCACCGCGTTCGCGTCCATGCCCTGGGTGCGGAGGTAGGGGGGCGGCACCGGCCCGCCATATTCGCCGCCGTCGACGATGTTGACCACCCGGACAATTTTCAGCCCGGCAGCCTCGCCATAGGCTTCGGCGCGGGAACGGGCCGCCTTGAAGGCATTGGCATAGGCCGACCGGTTAGCCGCCTCGCGATCGGACACGCGCAGGTCGGGCCCGCCGAGCAGGTTGGCGCCGGCCTCGGTCACCGCAGTCACCGCCTCCCCGACGCGGTTCATCGCCGTCAACCGGGCCTCCAGCACGTTGGACGCCCGGTATTGGCCGCGCTCCCGGCCATATTCGATCCGCTCGAGGGTCAATTGCTGCGTCTGGAGGTCGTCCGGCTTCACCCCGAGCCGGGTCAGCGCAGCCGTCACCTTGGCCATCTTCTCGCGATTGAGCCGGCTCGCTTCGCTGGCGCTCGGGCCGACGCTGACCACCCCCATCCGCAGCCGCGCCTCATCCGGACGGGCTTCGGCCCGGCCGGTCGCTGCGATGGTCAGAAGGGTCTCGCCCTTTTCCACCCCACGCGGATCGGGGTTGGTCGCCTGGCAAGAGGCGAGCAGCGGGACGGCGAGCAGCAGGGGCAGGATGCGCATGGACAGCTCCTTGTGACAGCAGGCATGTTATAGTGTCACATACGGCCGTCAAGCCGCTCAGTCGCGGTCGGGTGCGCCGAACGGGAAGTATTCGCGGTAGGGGCGAGCGTCCTCGACGCACCGGCGGACCGGGGCTAGCGCCAGCAACTCGGCCCGCAAGCTCGACACGCGCGGGCAATCGGCAGGAATGGGCTCGACCCAGTCGGCGTAGAACAAGGATGGCGCCGCGGCACAGGTAACCAGCGACACGTGCGGTGGAAGCGCGTGGCCGGACAGCCACCCTTCAAGCCACGCGTAGGCCTGCCGAAGTCTGGACTTGCCCGCCGCAATCTCTGCTTCGTCGGGCTTGTCGCGCAGGCCCAGTTCCGGCTTGTCGCGGCTGATGAAGAAGGCGGAAACCACGCGCTGCATGTTTCCCATCACGTAATTGTCGAAGACGCGATCCATCATGCGTGCCACGACGGCTTGTGCCGGATCCGCCGGTATCAGGGCCGCGGGCCCTGGATGATGCACTGCCAGGTGCTCGACGATGCTGGTTGCCTCGACGACCACTGCATCTCCGTCGACCAGGACAGGGATGTGACCGCCCGGATGCACCCTGCCGGCGAACTGCTCGTTCAATGGGCGATCGGTCGCCATCTGCTTGAACTCGAAGCCGGTGTCGTTCGCGTAGAGCGCAATCAGCGCCTTCCAGGTGTAGGAGGAGAAGAGGTGACCATGGAGCTCCAGCGTCATGCCGGGGACCCTTCTTCCCGCTCCAGCTTGCGGAGTCGCTCCAGCTCACGCTCGCTCGGCTCCGGTGCGGCGAAGCTGCCGGTCTGCACTGGCCCGGCCGGTTCGTAGACGGCGATCACGGCGCCTGCCGGGGAGACCTGGTGGTCGACCATGGTCATCATCCTTGCCGGCGTGCCGTCACCGAACAGCCGCTTGCCGGTCCCAAGCACGACCGGGAAGGTCATCACCGTCAGCCGGTCCAGCAGGCCCGCCGCGAGCAGCTGCGGATAAAGCGTGCTGCTGCCCTGGATGACGAGGTCCGGTCCATCGCCGCCCCTGATGTCGGCAAGCGCCTCGATCGAGCCGACACGATGGCTGTTCTGCCAGTCGAGCGGCGCGTCATCGTGGGTGACGACATATTTGCCTATGCGATCGAACAGCTCTCCCATTGGCTTGTGATCGCCCTCGGCATAGGGCCAGAAGGCACTGAAGATGTCATAGGTCCGGCGCCCTAGGAGAAGGTCGAAGGGTTCGGCAAAGACCTTGTCGACGGCCTCTCCGGTAGCCTGGTCGAACAGCGGAGCGAGCCACCCGCCGTAGGGAAAGGATCCGGTCCAGTCTTCCTCCGGTCCACCCGGGGCCTGCATGACGCCGTCCAGTGACACGAAGCATGCGCCATGGATCCTACGCATTCGCCGGCTCCCCCGCGATTGCCCGCTCGATCGCGCAATGGTCGATCTTGACCATGGTCATCATCGCTTCGAACACCCGTTTGGCGACGGCCGGATCGGGATGGGTCCAGCCGTCGTGCAGCACCCGCGGGACGATCTGCCAGGAATAGCCCCAGCGGTCGCTGCACCAGCCGCACTGGCTTTCCTGCCCGCCGTTGTCGACAATGGCGTTCCAGTAGCGGTCGGTCTCCTCCTGGGTTTCCGTGACGACCGTCAGGCTGAACGCCATGCTCGGCTTGATCTCGGGTCCGCCGTTCAAGCCCATGAACGGCCGTCCAAGCAGGGTGAACTCGACGGTCAGCTCGTCGCCGGCCTGCCCGCCGGGAAAGTCCGAGGGAGCGGCATGCCGCGGTCCGACATGGCTGTCGGGAAAGGTCGCGGCATAGAATTCCGCCGCCCTGCGCGCTTCGCCGCGGTCGAACCACAAGCAGGGGATCAGCTTGTCGGACATCTCTGTCTCTCCTTACGGGTGGCGAGGACCGACGAAGCCGATCATCGCGCCTTGGGGATCGGAAACGTTGATCGAATATTCGCCGCCGGGAATCTCCACAGGCTCCTGGAAGACCTGCCCGCCGCCGGAGCGGACGGCTTCTACCGCGCGGTCGATGTCGTCGACGCCGATGTAGAAATTCCACATCGCTTTCGGCACGTCGGGCATCCGCGGCATGACGGCTCCAATCATCGTGTCGCCGTGGTAGAGGAACTGGTATTTGCCCAGCTCTCCCATGTCCATGTCGCCCTCCTGACGCCAGCCGAAGTGGCGGGAGTAGAAGGCGATCGCTTCGGCCGGGTCGCCGCTCCACAACTCGTTCCAACGGACGTGCTGCGGTTGGTCGGCCGAGAAGACGTCGCTGTCGGTGTCGGACCCGCTCGGCCGCATCAGGTAAAAGGGCGCGCCGTCCGGGTCGGCAACCAGGGCTACCCGTCCAACGCCGGGAATGTCGAACGGCGGCATCAGCGCCGTGCCGCCATCGGCTTTCATCCGGTCGACGGCAGCGTCCACGTCGTCGACGCTGACGTAGCCGAGCCACCCCGGCCGCGCGCCATGCTCCTGCATCTCGGCGGAGAGCGGCAGGATGCCACCCGCGCTCGTGCCGTCGCTGCGCCCGATCATTCGGTAGCCGTTAGGGAAGTCCGACCGATCGGCGACATTCCAGCCAACCACCGCATCGTAGAAGCGCTTGGCGCCGTCCACGTCGGGGGTGATCAGCTCGTACCAGATGAAGCTGCCTGCCGGGTTCGCCATGGCGCTTACTCCGCTGCGGTGTCGAGGATCGGCCGGAACCCGCCCCAGAACATGCGCTTGCCGTCGAACGGCATCTCGCCCTGCGGCTGCAACTCGGGGTCGTTCATCATCTTGTCCCAGCCGGCGTCGCGGGTCTCCCTGTCGGGCCACTGGACGTAGGAGAAGACGATCCCCTCGCCATCCTGGGCCTGCACCGCGCGCTTGTAGTCGGTGACCTTGCCGTCGGGCACGTCGTCGCCCCACGCTTCGATCACCCGCACCGCGCCCCACTGCTTGAACTTGTCTGCCATCGTCTGCGCCATGGCGCGGTAGGCGTCCCTTTTGTCCTGCGGCACCGGGACCAAAAAGCCGTCCGTGTAGCCGGCGGGGCCGGAAGCGTGTTCGTCCACGATGGCGTCAAACCCGCCCATGATCATCCGCTTGCCATCGAACGGCATCTCGGAGGTCATCTCCTCCATCCGCGGGTCGCTCATCATCTTCTGGTTCGCGGCATCGCGAGCGGCGCGGTCCGGATATTCGAACCACGAAAAGACCACCGTCTCGTCCTCCCTGGCCTGCACCGCTTTCCGGAAATCCGTGACCTTACCCTCGGGGATATCGTCGCCCCAGCTTTCCACCATTCGCGAGGCGCCGAATTGCCGGATGATGGGCGCGAAGCCGGTCGCATGGTCGATGTAGGCGTCCTTCCTGGCGGTCGGGACGGCGCACACAAATCCTTCGATGTAGGTCATCGTCGATCTCCCGGGCCGCGCGATTTCAGGCATGGTCGAGCGCGGCGACTCGACGGCTTGAACCATGACGCCGAAAGTCATACATTGCAACCGTGCAGTTAGATAAAGTAACCAAGGTGCGACGGAATGACGCACGCCGCGGCTATGACGATGCCTGCGGGACGGCGCATGCGCTGGAACTGATCGGCGAGCGCTGGGCGCTGCTGGTGCTGCGCGAGCTGCTGCTTGGTCCGCGCCGCTTTTCGGAGCTGCGCGCCGACCTTCCGGGAGTCAGCGCCAACGTGCTGACGCAGCGCCTGTCGGAGCTGGAGGTGCGTGGGCTGGTACGCCGCCGCCGGCTTCCGCCGCCCGCGTCGGTGCAGGTCTATGAGGCAACCGAGTGGGGACTCGAAACGGCAACCCTGATCCGCGAATTGGGCAGATGGGCGGCGCGCTCGCCGGCGCACGACCCGACCCTCCCGCTCTCCGGCGTGTCGATCATGCTGTCCTTCACCGCCATGCTGAACCCGGAGCGGGCAAGGGGTCTCGCGGCAGCGGTCGCCTTCCGCTTCGGCGAGGTCACCTACCTGGCCGAGGTCGAGGGCGGGAAGATCCACGTCCGCCGCGGCGAGCCCGGCGAAGGCGAGGCCATGATCATCGCCCCGCCGACCGACATCGCCGGCGTGGTGTACGGCGGCGCCCCGCTCGACCTATTAAAGATCGAGGGAGACCGACGGCTTGCCAAGCGTTTCCTGTCGCTCTTCACCCTGCCGCCCAAAGCCGACGTTCCGCCAGGCGAGACGTCCGCTGGTTGAGACTGGGGCGGCGCGCAGCTAAGGGCGGCAAATGGCCGACATTGCAAACGAATCCCAGCTTCCCTCCGGCGAAACGCTGATGACGACGCCGGACAAGGTGGTGAAGGTCCGCGACCTGTTCGGGGTCGACAGCGACATGGAAGTGCCGGCCTTCAGCGAGGCCGACGAGCGTGTTCCCGATCTCGACCCCGCCTATGTGTTCGATCCGGACACCACGCTGGCGATCTGCGCCGGCTTCGCGCGCAACCGGCGGGTGATGGTGCAGGGCTATCACGGCACCGGCAAGTCGACCCATATCGAACAGGTGGCGGCGCGGCTGAAATGGCCGTGCATCCGAATCAATCTCGACGCGCACATCAGCCGCATCGACCTGATCGGCCGCGACGCGATCGTGCTCCGTGACGGCCAGCAGGTCACCGAATTCCGCGAGGGCCTGCTGCCGTGGGCGCTGCAGCATCCGGTGGCGCTGGTGTTCGACGAGTATGACGCCGGCCGCCCCGACGTGATGTTCGTCATCCAGCGCGTGCTGGAGGTGGAAGGGAAGCTGACCCTGCTGGACCAGAACCGGGTGATCCGCCCCAGCCCCTTCTTCCGCCTATTCGCCACCACCAACACCATTGGCCTGGGCGACACCACCGGTCTCTACCATGGCACCCAGGCGATCAACCAGGGGCAGATGGACCGCTGGAACATCGTCACCACGCTCAACTATCTGCCCGCCGCGGTGGAGGCGCAGATCGTGCTCGCCAAGTCGGGCGAGTATGACACTCCCGGCGGCAAGGAGCAGGTCGACAAGATGATCAAGGTCGCCGAACTGTCGCGGCAGGGCTTCATCAACGGCGACATCTCGACCGTGATGAGCCCGCGCACGGTGATCAGCTGGGCGCAGAATGCGCTGATCTTCGGCGACGTCGGCTTCGCTTTCCGCGTGTCGTTCCTCAACAAGTGCGACGAATCCGAACGGTCTCTGATCGCCGAATATTATCAGCGGGTGTTCGGCGCTGATCTGCCCGAAAGCGTCGCCGCCCGGGCCTGACGCGGACACGAAAAAGGCGCCCCGGTTACCCAGAGCGCCTCCTTCTTTTCTCGTATCGTCGATCAGCCGAAGAAGAAGTCCGACTGCTGGATCGAGGACGCGCCGACCAGCACGAACTGGAGCACACCATTGTCGGCATTGACGGTGACCGTGTCCGTCGCATCGTTGAACGACAGGTCGCTGAAGTCCACCCCAAGCTCGGACAGATCGACTTTGTCGCCTTCGTCCCGATCGAAGTCGAGGATGCGGTCAATCGACGTGTCGGTGATCTTCTTCCCCGCCGCCGTGGTGCCGGTGTAGTTTGCGATCACGAACGTGTCCGCGCCCCCGTTGCCGGTGAAGCTGTTGTTCGCCTGGTTGCCGTTGATCCGGTCGTCGCCTTCGCCGCCGACCGCATTCTCGATCACCGCGCCGTAGGCGATGCCGATGTTGTTCTCCATCACCCAGTCGCGGCCCATGATATCGGACCAGGCGATCCCTTCATTGGCCCCCTCGCGCCCACCGAAGTAGAGATCGTACGCGGCCGTCCTGCTGGCGAGGCTCAACTTGGCGTTGTTGGCGTTGACGAACGCGAGATAGTCGGCCTTCGACAGGGTCGACGGATCAACGTCTGCGCGAGCTGCGTCATAGGCGCCGAACCCGCCGGCGCTGCTGTAGGCGCCTTCGCGCAAGTCGATCACTGAGTCGGTGAAATAGCCCGACAGGTTGAGCGTGTCGTTGCCGGCCGCGTCCCAGATCGTGAAGATGGTCAGCATCTCGCCACTGGTGAAGCGCATCGCAGCGTTCGTGACGTCGGCCGTGGCGTTGAAGCCGTAGGTCGTGTCGCCTGTGCGGGTCGACATTTCGGCGCCATACTTGGCCTGCGCTATCGCAACGTCATGGACCATCGGCGTCGATGGGTAGACGAAGCGCATCAGGTTCCAGTCGACCTGGTTGTTCCCCGCCTCGTACGAGTCGAAGTAGGACATGATCGAATATTGGTGATTGTCCTGGAAGTAGAAGGCGTCCCCTTCGAACGTGATCGGGTCCGGCTGGCCGTCGCCGTCATTGTCGTCGCCGAAGTTATACTCGCCCGGATGGCTCAGCCCGATCGCATGGCCGAGCTCGTGGTTGAGAGTCTGCAGGCCGTAGAAGCCCGGGTCGAGCTGCGCGTTGCTCGTGTTGAAGCGCGGGTCGGCGACCCACACGTCGCCGGCGACGCGCTCATATTGCCGCCCATAACCTGGATAATAGGCCCATGCCTGCGCGGGCCCTGTCGAGGTATTCGCAAGCAGGATGTCGGCGGTCTGCTGGGCCCACCCGCTGGCGCCGGGCTTGTCCGCCGCCTGCACGAATTCGGGAGCAATCAGTTCGTCCCAATTGCCGATCGCGATGACCGCCGCGGCCTTTTGCGCGGCGGTAAACGGAGTGTACCCCTTGCCCTCGCCGAACGACGGGTTGTTGTTCAGCCCGACCGAATGCTTGAGGTCGAAGAAGGCGTAGGTGATCACCCCGTCCGAGACATCGTGGCTGAGGCCCGAGTCCAGTTGCGAGCGGACATTGTTGTCCCCGGCCCGGGTCTTGTCCCAATCGCCAGGGAGTCCGAAGACCGGCTTGCCGCGGATGGTCTCGCCAGCTTCGGCGAGGTCGGGGAGTCCGGTCGAGTCGAGCGGCGATGCGACGGTCGCGCTGAAGTTGCGAGCGTCCGCGATCTCGCCGCCGATACGAGCATAATCTTCCGAAAAGACTTCCTGCGTCGGTGTAAGTCGAGCCATGTGGAAACATCCTCCCGCAGCCAGTGAATCGATGATGTCGAGAAATCGGACACGCATTGAACAAAGGGCTCGGCAAACTGCGAAGCAAATGGATCAGAGTCAACCGCAATTAACTCTTTCGTAAGCGTTTTCTGCGGAACGCCGCAAAGCTGTTCCGAACTGGGACTTTGCCTCGGGAAGGCCGCATCGTAGAGCGGGCCGATGGCCGACCGGACGCCCCTTGATGAATTCCGCCGCGTGCTTGCCGGCGCCGCCCGCGCGATTGCCCGCGACTCCGGCGTGGAAGTTGCCTTCTCGTCCGAAGGCGGCGTCAGCGGCGGCAAGACAGCGCGGGTCGCCTCGCCTGGGCCGGGGCTCGCACCCAAGCTGGTGGCGGAGGCGCGCGGCGCCGCGGATGCGCTGGCGCTGCGGCTGCGCTTCCACGACGCCGGCGCGCATCTGCTCCGCTCGCCGTCCGAACCGGAGGCCCGCGCGGTGTTCGATGCGCTGGAGGGTGCCCGCGTCGAGGCGCTCGGCTCCCGCAGCATGGGCGGGGTTCGGGCCAATCTTGCCGAACTGGCCGAAGCGCGGGTCCGCGGCGACGCCATCACCCGCGCACGGACCATGGACGAAGTGCCGCTCGCCACCGCGCTCGGGCTGATGGCGCGCGAGCGCTTGACCGGCGAAGTGCCTCCGGCCGCCGCGAACGACGGCCTCGACCTTGTTCGTGACTGGATCGAGCAAAAGGCCGGCAACGACCTCGATGCGCTCGCGCTGGCCCTCGACGATCAGGGCGCCTTTGCGACCCTCGCCCGCCGGCTGCTTGAGGATCTCGACCTCGCGGACGCCGAGGAGCCGGCCGACGAGGAGCCGGACGACGGCGGCGAAGAGGAGCAGGGTGAGGACCAGGGCGACGAGGAGACGGAGGAGGACCAGAGCGACTCCGGCGCCTCTACCGGCGAGATGGAGATGCGCGCCGAACAACAGGACGGCGAGCAACAGGAGCAGCAGGAGTTCGAGGAGCAGGACTCGCCCGACGAGGATGCCGCGCCGGGCGAGGAGGGCAATGAATCCGCCAGTTCGCGCCCCAACCGCCGTCCCACGGAGCCCGACCTCTCGGCCGATTATCGCGCCTTTACCGTGCGCTTCGACGAGGAGGTCGAGGCCCACGACCTGTGCGACGAAGAGGAACTGACCCGCCTGCGCGCCTACCTCGACCAGCAGCTCGGCCAGCTCGGCGGCGTCGTCACCCGCCTCGCTAACCGGTTGCAGCGCCGGCTGATGGCGCAACAGGCGCGCAGCTGGGACTTCGACCAGGAGGAAGGGCTGCTCGACGCCGCCCGGCTGGCGCGGGTAATCGTCTCGCCCGGCCACTCGCTCAGCTACAAGGTCGAGCGCGAGACCGAGTTCAAGGACACCGTCGTCAGCCTGCTGATCGACAATAGCGGCTCGATGCGCGGCCGCCCGATCTCGATCGCCGCGATCTGCGCCGACATCCTTGCCCGGACGCTGGAGCGCTGCGGCGTCGCGACCGAAATCCTCGGCTTCACAACCCGCGCATGGAAGGGCGGGCAGAGCCGCGAGGCATGGCTATCCGAAGGTCGGCCGCCGAACCCTGGACGCCTCAACGACCTTCGCCACATCCTCTACAAGCGGGCGGACGAGCCTTATCGCCATGCCCGCCGCAACCTCGGGCTGATGATGCGCGAAGGCTTGCTCAAGGAGAATATCGACGGCGAAGCGCTGCTGTGGGCGCACAGCCGGCTGATCGCCCGGCCCGAGGAGCGGCGCCTGCTGATGGTTATCAGCGACGGCGCGCCGGTCGACGATTCCACCGCCAGCGCCAACGGCGGCTCCTATCTGGAGAAGCATTTGCGGCAGGTGATTGGGTGGATCGAGACGCGCTCGCCGGTGGAGCTGGCGGCGATCGGCATCGGCCATGACGTGACCCGCTACTACCGACGGGCGGTGACGATCATGGATGCGGAGCAGCTGGGCGGAGCGCTGATCGAGCAACTCGCCGGTCTGTTCGATGGAGATTGACGGCTCGAACGTCTCCGGGACGGCCGATCGGGAGGATGGGTTCGGCGCAATACGCAACCCGCGCCGAACCCCCCTCGTTACGCGACGCGAGGGAACTCATACACCCACCGAAACCGGTGACGCCGCGGAATTGACAGGAGGAAAAACCCCGTCCGCTGAACGGCTTATCACCGACTCGCGGTTCATCCCGGCTGAACCAGCTCTACAGCGGAAATTCATCTTTGCGAGCCGCTTCCTGTTGTTCGCCCTGCCATTTTTCCTGCTTGTTGCAAGAGACGCACGGTTTGAGGGTCCGGACCGGATTCCCGCTCCTCCGAACATGATCTCCATCAGCTTCGAACCGCTCGCCGCCCGTCCTCCGCTGGCTGGCCTGTGGCGCGTGAGAGGCGAAACGGCGCGGCTAGGCGGCGTGTCGGCGCTGGCGATCCGGCCTGACGGATTGCGTGCTCTGACCGATTCGGGGGTGCTCATCGATCTGCCATATCCCGCGGCGGAGCCGACACGGGCCCTCGTCCGCGACCTTCCGGCAGGTCCAGGCCGGCCCACCTTCAAGAAGTTTCGCGACTCCGAGTCGCTCTCCGCCACTGGTTCGGGCTGGTGGGTCGGCTTCGAACATCGCCACTCGCTGTGGCTGTTCGATCCGGCCGTCCGCCATGCCAGGGGGCGGACCGACCTGTCCCGGCTTCGCTGGCCGGTGAATGCCGGGGCGGAGGCGATGGTTGCGGATGGTGACGGACTGCTCCTGCTTTCGGAATCCGGACGCGAGGTGGTCCGGGTGCGTTCCGGCCGGGTTCAGCGCCTGCCGCTACGCGATGCCGGGGGCGCGCCGGCCGATGCCACCCGGCTACCGGACGGCACGGTGCTGGTCACGGTAAGACGCTTCGGGATCACGGGCATCCGCAACCGGATTGCGCGGCTCGAGCGCTCGAGCCCCGGTTACCGTCTGCGGCCGGTCGCGGCCCTTCCGCTCGGCCCATTCGACAATGTGGAAGGGCTCGCCGCCCAACCGCGGCCAGGGGGCGGCGTGCGGTTATGGATGATAACGGACAATGATCTCAGCCGCGTGCGGGACACGCTGCTGATCGCTCTGGACCTGCCGGGCAATTGAGCTGCCGCGCCACCCGCAGCGAGGACTGCCCGCGGCAGTCCTGCCTAAGCCGCGGCTTTCTTCGCCAATTCGCGCTTCAGCTTGCGGGCCTTGAGGCTCAGCTTGTCTTCGCTGGTCTTGGTCAACCAGTTGTCGAGACCGCCGACATGCTCGACCGAGCGCAGGCCATGGGTCGACACGCGCAGCTTGACGCTCTGGCCAAGCGAATCGCTGATCAGCGTGACATTCTGCAGGTTCGGCAGGAAGGTCCGCTTGGTCTTGTTGTTGGCGTGGGAAACATTGTTGCCCACCTGCCGGCCCTTGCCGGTCAGCTCGCAAACGCGCGACATGGTTTCAAATCCCGATATGAAGCGAGCGCCGCAAAGGCGCTACGAAAGCGCCGCCCGATAACCGCTCACCCCAGGTGCGTCAACCTTCGCGGCGCAGGCAACCGCAGGCGGCAGCAAGCGTTGGAGGGCCGTAACGACACTGATTGGAGAAAGCCATGCGGGGCGTCCTGCTCATTCTGATTCTGGTTGTGGTGGGCGTTATCGCCGCGGTTGCGACGGGGTTCCTCGACATCAACCAGACCCGCTCCGCCGAAGCGCCCGACATCCGGGCCAGCCGCGAAGGCGTCGCGGCGCAGGGCGGCCAGGCACCCAAGTTCGACGTCGATACTGGCCAGGTGGCGATCGGAACGACAGAGCGCGCGGTCAAGCTGCCGAGCATCGAGGTGCGCCCGGCCGAGACCCGCCGGCCGGCGCCCGGGGCCGCACCGCAGCCGCAGCCGAGACAACAGCCTGCGCCGCCGTCGGCCCAAGGGGGCAACGTCCCGACCACCGACGCCACCCAGCAGTAGCAACTGACAAGACGCGGGTGATCGGCTAGCGCGGCGGCATGGCCGTTCGACCCCTGGACGATGCTCGGGACCGGCAAGGCTTGGGTCAGGGCTTTCCGCTGCCGCCGCCGATGCGCCGCGCCCTTGACCTTGCCGCGGAGGCCGCGGCCGTGGGCGAAGTGCCGGTTGGGGCGGTGATCACCCGCGACTCGCGCATCGTGGCCGAGGCCCGCAACGCGATGCGTGGCTCGCTCGACCCGACCGCCCACGCCGAAATGGTCGCAATCCGCCGGGCCGGGGAGGCGCTCGGCTCACCCCGACTCGACGGCTGCACCTTGTGGGTGACGCTGGAGCCCTGCGCCATGTGCGCCGGGGCAATCGCGTTGGCCCGGATCGACGCACTCCGCTTCGCGGCCGAGGATCCAAAAGGTGGCGGCGTGGTTCACGGCGCGCGTATTTTCGCCCAGCCGACCTGCCACCACCGCCCCGACCTACTCGGCGGAATCGGTGAGGACGAGGCGGCGGAGCAATTGCGCGGATTCTTCAGGGACAGGCGCTAGAGGATCTCGCTCGTCCCAAGGAACGGTTGTCGAAGGGCGCCGATCCGGGCTTTGGCCCACAACTCCCTTCGACTTCGCTCCGCTGCGCTCAGGACGAGCAAGCGTCCGCTTCACCCTAGCCGCGAAACGGCACCACCTTGATTTCGACCCGGCGGTTCTGTGCCCGGCCATACTCGGTCGCATTGTCCGCGATCGGCTGGGTCTCGCCAAAGCCGCGCGCCGCCATTCGGGCAGGGGCCACGCCGCGCGAGGAGAGGTAGCCGGCGACCGCCTGCGCGCGTCGTTCCGACAGCGCCTGGTTGTACGCATCGCTGCCGGTAGAGTCGGTGTGGCCGAGCACGTCGATATAGGTCTGGTTGTACTGGCCCAGCGTTTGCGCGACCTCGTCGAGGGTCGACTGGAACTGCGGCTTGATGTCGCTGCGATCGACATCGAAGGTGATCCCGCTCGGCATGCGCAGCACAAGGTCGTCGCCCTGGCGGATCACGTCGACGCCGGTGCCGGCGGTCTGGCGCCGAAGCTCCGCCTCCTGGCGGTCCATGTAGTTGCCGACGGCGCCGCCGGCGATCGCGCCGATGCCGGCGCCAAGGATCTTCTCCGTCCGGTCACCGCGACCGCCGACCAGGTCGCCGAGCAAATAGCCGCCGAGCCCGCCCAGCACCGCGCCCGCGACCGTCCGGTCGATCCGCCGGTTGCCGGTTTCGGGATTGGTGGTGCAGGCCGCGGTGGTCAGCAGCGTGGCGGCAAGGGCGGCTGCCGCAAGGCTACGAGTGGTACGCATTCGTCAAGTACTCCATCATTTGATTGCTTGGCGGACGAAACCGGCTGCCGTCACCGGTGGTTCCGTGTCCGAACCGAACGCCCCGCTTGGCGTTTCTCCCGATAGAAGCTAGGACCTGACTGCCCGATGAGCGACCCATTGCTCCCGTTTCCCTGGTTTGACCTGGTCCTGATCCTCGCGCTGATCGTCCTCAACGGCGTTCTGTCGATGAGCGAGATGGCGATCGTTTCCGCGCGTGAGGCACGGCTGAAAGGTCAGGCGAAGGCGGGCAGCCGCGGGGCCGGCACCGCGCTTGCGCTCGCCGCCGACCCGGGCCGCTTCCTGTCGACCGTGCAGATCGGGATCACCCTGATCGGTATCCTCGCCGGCGCCTATTCGGGGGCCAGCCTCGGCCTGCCGGTCGCGCAGCGACTTGCGCTGCTTGGCCTGTCCCCCGAAACCGCCCAGACACTCGGTTTCGGCCTGGTGATCGCCGCCACCACCTATGCCAGCCTGGTGGTCGGCGAACTGGTTCCCAAGCAGTTCGCGCTGCGCAGCCCGGAGCCGATCGCGGTGATCATGGCCCGGCCGATGCTGTGGCTTTCGAAGCTCACCGCGCCGCTCGTCTGGCTGCTTGACCGCACCAGCGCGCTCATCTTCCGGGTGCTCGGGATGAAGCGCGAGGGCGAGAACCACGTCACCGCCGAGGAGCTCCACCTCGTCGTCGCCGAGGCGCAGACCGCCGGCGTGCTGGAGGAAAGCGAGCGGGCGATCATCTCCGGGATCGTCCGGCTGGCCGACCGCCCGGTCCGCGAAGTCATGACGCCGCGGACCGACGTCGACTGGATCGACATCGACTGCTCGCCCGAGGAGCTGCGGGCAGCCCTCACCGAGTCCCCGCACAGCCGCCTGCCGGTGGCGGAAAAGACGATCGAGAATATCGTCGGGGTGGTGCAGACCCGCGATCTCCTCAACGCCGCCCTCGATGGGCAGGCGCTTAATCTTCGCGCGCTGGCCAAGGCGGCGCCGGTCATCCCCGACATGATGGATGCGATGGACGCGCTGGCGGTGCTGCGCCGGTCGGAGGTGCCGCTGGCGCTGGTTCACGACGAATATGGCCATCTTGACGGAATCGTCACTCCCGGCAGCATACTCGCAGCGCTGGCCGGCGCCTTTGCCAGCGACAGCGAGGACGACGACCCACCGTTGGTCGAGCGCGAAGACGGCACCTGGCTGGTCAGCGGTGCCGCCAATGCCGACCTCCTTGCCGACCGGCTCGGCGTCAACATGCCGTCCGAGCGCGACTATTCGACGGTGGCCGGCTTTGCCCTGTCGGTGCTGAAGCGCATTCCGGAAACTGGCGAAAGCTTTGCCCACGACGGCTGGAGGTTCGAGGTGGTCGACATGGACGGCCGCAAGATCGACAAGCTGCTGGCGAGCCGCGCCAAGCGGAAGAAGAAGGTCGAGGAGGAAGAGGCCGCCTGATCCTTGGAGACGTCGCTTCGACTTCGCTCAGCGGGAGAATGAGTGGCTGCGGAGAAGAAGGCTCGTCCCGAGGGGCCGCCTTCAAAGCTTCCCGAACTGCGCCTCGTAGCCGCCCATGTCACCGCGCGACAGATACCCCGCCTGCTCGACGATGCGGTCGCGCACCAGCCGCCCGCGAAAGGCGCCAAGGTCGGCGTCGATCCGCTCGACGTCCTCGGGCGAGAGCGCCGCGATCTGCTCGTAGCGCACCAGTCCGCGACTGTTGAGCAGGGCAGCGAGCTTGGGTCCGACACCCTTCATCCGCTGCAGGTTGTCGGGCACGCCTTGCGAGCCCGGCAGGTGGGAATGGACCGGAGCGCCGATGATCTCGCCAGCGATGTCGCTGACCGCGGCCGCGGCTTCGTCGGCGATGCCTTCGCCTTCTCCGCCGCCGTCACTGTCATGAGGAGAGGGCGCCCGACGGGCGGGTGGCTGGGGAGCGGGAGGCTGGGGAGCTGGCGGCGCGACGGCGGCGGGCACTGCGGAGGCCGCCATGTGCGGGCGGACCGGCGCTTCCTCCCGGCTCAGCGTCACGCGCTGCTTGGGCCGGAAGATCAGGAAGCCGACAATCAGCCCGATCACCAGGGCGATCAGGATAACCGGCCAATAGTTCGCCCACAATTCGCTCATTCCTCATCCTCTCGAACGGTTCCGGTCCACGACCGCGCCTGGCTGCGGCGGTGGAGTTCGGCAAGATAAGCGAGCAACAAACCCGCCGCATAGCCCCCCAGCCCGAGCAGCGCCGCTTCGGCGAAAAGCGGGATCATCGCGGCCGGCTTTCTTGAGGAAGCGAGCGCGGGTCCCATTCGACTGCCGCGACTCCCGGGATCTCGCCCATTACCCGCACCAGCTCGCTGCGTTGAAAATCGTCTGCGGGCCCGGACAGGATCAGCGTGCGCGACAGCGGCCGGTCCGCCAGCTGCGCTTGTATCTGCACCATTTCGTTGCGATCCAGCTCGACCCGGGCGGCCCGTTCGATCCGGGACTCCAGTGTTGCTGCGGCGCCGAGCGGCCCATGGAACAGCGCGGCAACGCCAAGCGTCGCGCCGGCTCCGATCAGCAGGCCTTGATTGCGGGTCATTGTCCTCCGGACTGGGTGCGGCCCAATGCCGCGAGGCTGACTAGCTTGCCGAACTCTTGCCGCCAAGAGTCGCGGGCGTTCACAACACCGCCGAATATGCGCCCTCCGGAAATAGGGACCGTGATCCAATTCATAGTACCGTCAGTGACGCACCATAGCTACGAGGCGTTACCAATTTGCTCCTGCCTTGCCAGCTCCCGCCAGCCGATATCCCGGCGGTGGAAGCCTTCGGCAAAGTCGATCGCGTCGACTCCGCGATAGGCCCGGGCCCGGGCGAGGGCGAACGTTCCCGCGCGCGCGGTCACCGCGAGCACCCGGCCTCCCGCGCTGAGCAGTGCGCCCGACCCATGCCGCGCTGTTCCGGCCTGGAAGACGGTCACTCCATGCTCGCGTTCGGCCGCTTCGATCCCCTCGATCAGCCCGCCCTTGCGCGGAGTGCCGGGATAACCCTCTGCGGCGATGACCACAGTCATGGTGCACTCGTCCGACAGCGCCGGCGCGGGCATCTCGCCGAGCCGCCCCGTCGCGACTGCCTGCAGCAGCTCGGCAAAATCGCCTTCGATCCGCGGCATGATCGCCTCGCACTCGGGATCGCCGAAGCGGACGTTATACTCGATCAGCTTGGGCCCATCCGCCGTCAGCATCAGCCCCGCATAGAGCACCCCGCTGAACGGCGTTCCCGCCTCGGCCAGCGCCCGCGCCGTCGGCTCGACGATCTCGCGCATCGCCCGCGCTTCGAGCTCCGGGGTCAGCACCGGCGCCGGGCTGTAGGCACCCATGCCTCCCGTGTTGGGTCCGGTGTCGCCCTCGCCGACGCGCTTGTGGTCCTGCGCCGACGCCAGCGGCACCGCCACTTCACCGTCGACCAGCGCGAACAGGCTCGCCTCCTCGCCCTCCAGAAACTCTTCGATGACCATCGGCCCGTCGCCCGCCGCAGCAATCGCTTCCTCGGCCTCGCGGTGGTTCATCGCGACAGTGACGCCCTTGCCTGCCGCCAGTCCGTCCGCCTTGATCACCACCGGCACGGGGAACCGATGCAGCGCCGCGCGGGCCTCCGCCTCCGTCTCGACCCGGACGTAGTCCGCAGTCGGAATGGCGTTGGCGGCGCACAGATCCTTGGTGAAGCCCTTGGACCCCTCCAGCTGCGCCGCGGCCGCGCTCGGCCCGAGCACCGCGACTCCGGCTGCGCGGCACGCGTCGGCCACTCCGGCGACCAGCGGCGCTTCGGGCCCGACCACGACCAGGTCGATCCCGCGGGCGTGGGCCAGCTCGACCACCCGCTCGCCGTTGCACGGATCGATTGCCACGCACTCGGCCCATCGCCCGATGCCCGGATTGCCCGGCGCTGCCAGCAGCAGGTCGCAGCTTGGCGATTGCCTCAACCGCCACGCGAGCGCATCTTCGCGCCCGCCCGACCCAAGCAGCAGGATGTTCATGTCAGTTCCCAACGATAGCGCGGGTCTCCTAGCCCAGACCCCGGCAGGCGACAATTCGCCGCCAATGACGGTCAGCGAACTGGCAGGATCGGTCAAGCGCGCGGTCGAGCAGGGGTTCGGTCGGGTCCGTGTCCGCGGCGAGATTTCCGGATTCAAGCGCCACGCGTCCGGCCATTGCTACTTCACGCTCAAGGATGACGCGGCCTGCCTGGACGCGGTAATCTGGCGCAGCGGTGCTTCGGCGCTTGCGTTTCGACCGGAAGACGGGCCCGAAGTCATCGCCACGGGCAAGCTCACCACTTACCCCGGCCGGTCCAAATATCAGATCGTGGTCGACCGCATGGAGCTGGCGGGCGAGGGCGCGCTGATGGCGCTGCTCGACAAGCGCCGCCGGACGCTCGCTGCCGAGGGCCTGTTCGATGCCGCCCGCAAGCGCCGGCTGCCGTTCCTGCCGAAAGTCATCGGCGTGGTCACGTCCCCGACTGGCGCGGTGATCCGTGACATCCTGCACCGGCTGGAGGACCGCTGCCCGACGCACGTCATCGTCTGGCCCGTGCCGGTGCAGGGCGAGGGCGCCGCGGCGCGCATCGCCGCCGCCATCCGGGGCTTTCCCGAAGCCAGGCCCCGCCCGGACCTGCTGATCGTCGCTCGCGGCGGCGGTTCGATCGAAGATCTGTGGGCGTTCAACGAAGAGGAGGTTGTCCGTGCCGCAGCCGAAAGCCCGATCCCGCTGATCAGCGCCGTTGGGCATGAGACCGACACCACCCTCATCGACCATGCCGCCGATCTCCGCGCACCGACCCCTACGGCTGCCGCCGAGCTCGCCGTGCCGGTCCGGGCGGAGCTCGTCGCCCAGCTCGACGAGCTGATGGCTCGCAAGAGCCGCTGTCTCGCTCGTCGCGCTGATCTCGCGCGCGAGCGGCTGGCGCTGACCACCTGTCGCTTTCCCGAACCGGCGACCCTGCTCGCCATGCCCCGCCAGCGCTTCGACGAGATCGGCGAGCGCCTGCCGCGCGCCCTTGCCGCCCGGGCCAGCCACGCCCGCGCCGACATGAATGCGGTCGTCCCGCGCCTCCGCAAGGAATTGCTCGACCAGCGGATCGCGCGCCTGTCAGACAAGCTCGCCGCGGTGTGGAAGATGGCGCAGCTGGTCCATCCCGAACGGCCGCTCAGCCGCGGCTACGTCAAGGTCACCGACCGGTCAGGCCGCACGCTGACCCATGCCGCCGACGCTCGCGCCGTTCGGGAACTCGCGCTCCACTTCGCGGACGGGCGGGTCGATGCTACCGTAGCCGGCACTGCCCCGCCCCCAGTTGAGCGCAAGCGTCCGCGCCCCTATGTTGCTCCGCAGCGGGGGCTGTTCGATGCGGAGGATTGATCCAAGACCATGCTGATGACCGGCCATCGCCGCGAAGCCAAGGTGCATTATCTGGCCGGCACGTTCCGCTTGCTGGCCGATGGCGACCATGTCCGCTGTGCGGTGACGGGCGTTCCGATCCCACTCGACATGCTGCGCTATTGGAGCGTCGCCCGCCAGGAAGCGTATGTCGATGCCGCCGCCAGCCTCAAGGCCGAAGCAGCGCCACGCTGATCTTCAGCCGACCCGGCGGCCCTTCAAACCGCGCTGCCCGTCGATCCGAAGCAGGTAGCTGCCCAGCGGTCCGCGCTTGATCACGATCTCCTGGCCGGGCTCCGGATCGTCGAAGTTGACGTAGCTTTCGGTGGTCTCCCAGACGGCATTGCCGTCGGCCAGCACGATCCGGAACTTGCCGCCGCCGATCGAGCGCGCCGAGCGGACGGTGGTCTTGATCTCGTCCGACTCGCCGTCATCGTCGTTGAGGAACGGCACCTTCAGCGAGCCGAAGCCGAACAGCGACCGCCGCACCTGGCGGACCTGGCCCCTGTCCACCACCGACACCTCACCGCTCTGAGTCGCGGCGACCAGGTTCGCCGCGGCCTTGTCGAAGCAGGCGAGCCGCTGGGCGGAGTCGCCGAGGCCCCGGCAGGCGGCGAGCGAACCGACCAGCGGCGACGGCGCGCTCGGCACGCGATCCTTGGCGAGGGCGGGAGCGGACAGCAGCGCCACGCTTAGCAGCAGGGCGGAAGTGGCGCGAAACATGTGTTTAATCATCCCCGGGTGGCGTCTGGCGCGCGTAGAGTGCCAGCGCCACGGCAATATGCAACTGTGTTCCAGGCGCAACAGGATCGTCACAAACGGCTGCTCCCGACGCCGGCCTGATTGTTTCGCGCTGCTCTCTGCTCGTAGGAACCCGCCCTGAGCCGCCTTCCGGATGTGGATGGTGTGCAATGATTTCGGGGTGCGCCTGGGCGTACCAAGGGAAGGGGAAGAAAATGTCGAAGACGTATTTCAGGGGTGCGCTTCTCGCCACGACCGTGTTCACCGGGATGGCGTTCGCTGCTCCCGCCGCTGCGCAGGACACTGTCCAGCCGGGCCAGAACGAGCAGGGCACGCCTGCCGCTCCGCAGCCTGCGGACAATCAGATTCCGGCGCCGGGCGTTGCTCCGCAGGAAGCTGCTGACCAGACCGTCCCCGCTGGTGACCAGCCGGAAGAGATCGTCGTCACCGGCACGCTGATCCGCAACCCGAACCTCGAGCAGTCGACTCCGGTCAACGTGACCACCGCCGACACCATTGAGCTGAAGCAGTCCAACGTCGCCGAGGAAGTTCTTCGCGAAATCCCGGGCGTGGTTTCCAGCATCGGTTCCGCCGTCAACAACGGCAACGGCGGCGCGTCGTACGTCGACCTTCGTGGTCTCGGTTCGATCCGCAACATCGTCCTTCTGGACGGCAATCGGATCGCTCCGTCGGGCCTCGCCGGCCGGGTCGACCTCAACAATATTCCGCTCGCCCTGGTTGAGCGCGTCGACGCCCTGACCGGCGCCGCCGTGACCACCTACGGCGCCGACGCCATCACCGGCGTGGTGAACTTCATCACCAAGAAGAACTTCGCCGGCGTCGAGCTTTCGGTGTCGGACCAGATCACCCAGAAAGGTGACGGCAACTATGTCCGCGCCGACCTGACGCTCGGTGCGAACTTCGACGACGGCCGTGGCAATGCGGTGGTCAGCGTTGGCTACCAGAACTCGGATCCGGTGTATCAGGGCGACCGCGACTTCTCCTTCTTCCAGGTCGACTCCTACTCGGGCGGCCAAGGCGGTTCGGGCACCTCGGTGCCGTCGCGCTTCTCGGGCACTCGTCCGATCGATCCGGCGACCGGCCTGCCGAGCACCAACCCGGCGGTTGCGAACGGCGGCGTCCGCCAGATTGATCCGGTGACTGGCCGCGCGGTCCCGACTTTCGCGACTTTCAACTTCAACCCGTACAACATCTTCCAGACGCCGTTTAACCGGTACAACATCTTCGGTCAGGCGAACTACGAGGTATCGGACGCGGTTGAGGTTTACGGCCGCGGTCTGTTCTCCAAGAATACGGTTGACACCATCATCGCTCCGTCCGGCTCGTTCGGTGGCGCCGTGACGATCAACTTGAATAACCCGTTCTTGCCGGCCGCGCTTCGTCAACAATTCTGCGCGTTCGACATCAACCCGGCAGCAGCGGTGTATACTCCGCGCTTCACTCCGGCGCAGTGTGCTGCAGCGGCGCTGGCGACCGGCCCAACCGATCCGAACTATCGCACGGTGACAGCGACCCTGAGCCGTCGTACCGTGGAAGTGGGTCCGCGCATCTCGGCCTATGAAACGCAGATCTTCGACGCGCGTGTCGGCGCTCGCGGTCCGATCACCAGCACCATCGACTGGGATGTCTCGGGCGCCTACGGCGAATCGAAGAACACCCAGACCATTCAGGGCTACACCCTGCAGTCGCGGTTCCGTCAGGGCGTGTTGGTCAACGGGACGCTTGCCAACCCGGTCTGTCAGGATCCATCGAACGGGTGCGTTGCGGTCAACGTTTTTGGTCCGGAAGGCTCGATCACTCCGGCTGCCGCTGACTTCCTTTCGGAGAACAGCTTCAGCATCACCAACACGACCTTGGCTCAGGGCCGCGGCATTGTCTCCGGCGATTTCGGTTTTGCACTGCCGTGGGCGACTCAGCCAATCGGCTTCGCTCTCGGCGCCGAATATCGCCGCTACACCGCTCGCGCGGAGTCCGATACGCTGGCCAAGACCCCGGGTGAACTCGGCGGTGCCGGCGGTGCTTCGCCGGATATCGGCGTCAACGACCCGGCCGGGTACAAGGTCTACGAGGGTTATGCCGAGCTGATCGCGCCGCTGATCGAGGATCGTCCGTTCTTCGAGAGCCTGACCCTTGAAGCCGGTGCGCGTTACTCGGACTACCACATCCTTGGCGCCGGCGGATACAACACCTGGACGTACAAGGCTGGCGGCAGCTGGGAACCGGGTGCGGGCGTCAAGTTCCGCGGTAACTACAGCCGCGCCGTCCGTGCACCCAACATCGGTGAACTGTTCACACCACAGACTACCGGTCTGACCAACCTCGGCATCGATCCGTGCGCCGGTGCAGCTCCGACCACCAATGCGGACCTCCGTGCGATCTGCCTGGCACAGGGTGCTCCGGTGGGCACCATCGGTTCGATTACGAACCCGACGGCAGGCCAGGCCAATGCCGTGTTCGGCGGCAACCTCGAACTGCAGCCGGAAAAGGCCAACACCTACACCGTGGGTGTGGTGCTTCAGCCGGACTTCCTGCCGCGCTTCTCGATGTCGGTCGATTACTACAACATCCGCATCAAGGACGTGATCGGTTCAGCGCTTCCGGGTGACGTGATCAATGCCTGCTTCGGCAATATCACCGCGGCCAGCGCTGCAAACCCGGCCTGCACCAGCATAGGGCGTAACCCGTTCACCGGCGGTCTCGACGGCGATCCGGCCACGACTCCGGGCCTGTTCCTCGCAACCACCAACTTGGGTGAGCTGTTCACGGACGGTGTCGACCTGATTGCCAACTACCGCCGCGACCTCGGCTTCGCAGACCTGGCTCTGTCGTTCGTCGGCAACTGGACCCGCAACTCGGAGTACAATGCCAACGTTGAGTCGGAGGACAGCTTCTTCCGTGAGTGCGCCGGCTACTACAGCGTGAACTGCTCGTTCACCGGCTCCATCCAGCCGGAGTTCCAGTTCTCGCAGCGGACCACTCTGACCTTCGGCAAGGTCGACCTGTCGCTGCTGTGGCGCTGGATCGATGCCGTGAAGTTTGAGCCGCGTCAGTTCCAGGACGATCTGGCCTTCGCTGAAGACGCCGGTTGCGAAGATCCGCTGGGCGCCGATCCGGATGCCTGCATCGTCGAGCCGGAGTTCCGCAAGATCGGGGCGGAGCACTATTTCGATTTCGCGACCCGCTTCAACGCGACCGACAACATCACCTTCACGTTCAACATCCAGAACCTGTTGAACAACAAGCCGAAGGTGGTTGGGAACTCGATCGGCTCGACGACCTTCAACAGCGGCAATGTCTTCCCGTCGACCTACGACGCGCTGGGCCGCCGCTTCGCCGCCGGCGTCCGCGTGAAGTTCTAAGCTTCACGTCTCCGGCAACGGGACAGGGAAGGGCGGGCAGCAATGCCCGCCCTTTTCTGTTTGTCCCGCAACTGGGGGCTGGCGGCGCGGCTGCCCTGTCCCGCGCCTCATTGCACCGCTATACGATCGGCATGGCCGAGCCCGCCGCCCACCATCCTGGCGAATATCGCACCGGTTCCGACCCCCGCACCCTGCGCGCGGCGCTCGGCTGCTTTGCGACGGGCGTGACGATCGTCACCTGCCTCGATCAGAACGACGAGCCGGTCGGCCTCACCGCCAACAGCTTCACCAGCGTGTCGCTCGATCCCCCTCTGCTCCTAGTCTGCGTCGACAAGCGCGCCGCCAGCGCTCGGGCGCTGACTGCCGCAGGTCATTTCGCCGTGAACGTGCTCCAGACCGGGCAGCAGCCCGCCTCGAGCCGCTTTGCCACCAAGGACCAGGATCGTTTCGGGAGCACCCCGTGGAGTCCGGGCGAGTTCGGGCCGCCGGTGCTGCGCGAATCGCTCGGCGTGTTCGAATGCGCCACCCATGCCGTCCACAATGGCGGCGATCACCATATCGTGATCGGCCAGGTGCTCCGCGCGAGCTTCGACCCCGTCCTCGATCCCTTGCTGTACTTCCGCGGCCGTTATCGCCGGCTGCACTTCGACTAAGGCAGCAGCCGCGCGCTCCAGAAGCCCGCCGCGATGGCCGCCAGGGACAGCAGCACCGACCCCGCAACGTAGAGCGCTGCAAGCGCCGGCTGCCCGCGCTCCCACAAGGTCAGGGCATCCAGACTGAAGGCCGAAAAGGTCGTAAAACCGCCCAGCAAGCCTGTCGCGAGGAACAGCCTCAATCCTTGCGACGCCGGCGGTCCTTCCGCCAGCAGGCTGATCAGCAGCCCCATCAGCAGCGATCCGAGCACGTTGACCGTCAGCGTTCCGGCGGGAAAGCCGGTCCCCAACCACATGCACAATCGGTTGACCCCGTGCCGCAGCGCCGCGCCAAGGCCGCCGCCGACGAACACCAGCAGATAATGCATCAATGGGCGGTCGCTTCTTCGGCAGGCTTGCGCTTCATCAGGTGCAACGCGGCGACGATGATCCCGCCGACGATGATCCCCGCAATCGCCCCGCCGATGGCATTGAACAGCCATTCCCATGCGCCCACCATGAACCCCAGCCCCTCGGCCAGGTGATGCGCCGTGTCATGGACGAGGTGCGCCACCGTGTCGGCGCCGAGCTCCTCCATGCCGTGCAGCAGGATCTGTCCCCCGACCCACAGCATCGCCGCAGTGCCGATCACCGCCAGCGCGGTGAGCAGCTTGGGCACTCCAGTGACCAGCAGCCGGCCGAATGCCTGCGAGGCGCTGTTGCTGCGAGCGGCCATGTGCAGCCCGATATCGTCCAGCTTCACGATCAGCCCGACGACGCCATAGACCGCGACGGTGATTGCTATCGCCACCGCCGCCAGCGCGGCGCCTTGCATCCACAGGCCCATGCCGTCGAGTTCGTTGAGGGCAATGGCCATGATCTCGGCCGACAGGATGAAGTCGGTCCGGATCGCTCCCGCGACCTGCCGTTCCTCCAGCTCCTGCGGCGTATCGGCCGCCAGCAGTTCAGCCTCCGCGTGATGATCCCCGGACAGCTTCTCCCAGATCTTCTCCGTCGCTTCGAACGCCAGGTAAGCGCCGCCGATCATCAGTAGCGGCGTGATCAGCCACTCGGCGAACGCTGCAAGCAGCATTGCAACCGGCAACAGGATCAGCAGCTTGTTCTTCAAGGACCCCAGCGCGATCTTGCCGATGATCGGCAGCTCCCGCTCAGGCGACAGCCCGGTGACATAGCGCGGCGTCACGGCGGTATCGTCGATCACGACGCCCGCTGCCTTGGTCCCGGCCTTGCCAACGGCCAAACCAATGTCGTCGATCGATGCTGCGGCGAGCTTGGTAAGGGTAGCGACGTCATCGAGCAGGGCGATAAGACCGGACGGCATGTTTTTGTGATCCTTAGCGGCGTTCGATGCTGAAGAGTTTGCCCGCGCGAATGGTACCAAGCCGCTTTGCCGCCGCACCGTCTCCAGTTACCGAACGAGCAAAGTCGATGCTGATCGCGGCTACCGCCTCAAAGGCCGATGCGGAAGGCTTGGCAGCGAGGAAATGGTCGCCGCCGATCACCGTCACCATCATGTTCCGGCCGACCGGCGCTTCCTCGAACGCCAGCCGATGCACTTTGGGATCCGGCGCGAAGGGAGCAACGATGTCCTTGTCACCCGTGATCATCAGCAACGGTGCGCGCAACTGGGAAAAGGCTCCAGGGGACACGATGCCGGGGATGGCGCCCGGGGAGGAGAAGAGCAGCACCCCGACGATCGGTGGTCCGCTCAGCGTTCCGGCCGGAGTGCTTGCGCCAGCGCCTATCAACGCAAACAACGATCCATAGCTATGCCCGGCGAGCACTACGTCTTGGCCCGGGAAACGGTCGGCAACGAAGCCGCGGGTAATGGCCAGGTCCTCGGCCCTGGCGCCGAAGCCCGCCTTGAGATCGAACTTGCTGCGGGACGGATGCGCCTTGCTGTCGACGGATAAGGGGGCGACGATAGTAAAGCCCGCCTGCTGCCAGCGTTTGATCAGTGCTTGGTAGGTGCTGGGCTCCGCGCCCATCGCATGGCCGAAGATGATGACACCTTTGCTCTTGGCCGCGGGAAACACCGTCACTGACAGCTTGCGTCCGGCGGTGGCCGGCAGCTCGATGGTCGTAGGTGTGTCGGCACGATGCGGAGTTGATGCTTTCAGCGGGGTCGAGGCCGGAGCGGCAGTCAACAGGAGCAATGAAACCACGGCCGTCAGCATGAAACCTCCAGGATCGCGAAGCTGACGGGCTGTAACCTGCTCGCCGCCCTCTTGCCACTGACTTGGCGTTGCCGCATCGGCAAGGCCATGCTTCCGATTCAAACCATTCGTGAAAACCGCGCGGTCGTTGAACGCGCCATTGCCGAAAAGGGGGTCTCGCTCGACCTGGACGCTCTGCTGCGGCTGGACGGCGAGATCCGCGCGCTGAAGACGGAAACCGACGGGCTCCGGGCCGAGCGCAATGCCATCTCTGCAACGTTCAAGACCGCCGCGCCCGCGGAAAAGGCGGAGCTCGGCCGTCGCGCCAAGGAAGCTGGGGCTCGCGCATCAGAGCTGGACGCAGAGCTTGCGCTGAAGGAAACCGGGCTGCGCGAGCTGATGCTCCGCCTGCCCAACATCCCTTGGGAAGGCGCTCCGGTCGGCCCTGACGAGAGCTTCAACACGGTCGTCCGCATCGAGGGCGCCCTGCCTGAGTTCGCCTTCGAACCGCTCGACCATGTCGCGCTGATCGAGAAGAACGACTGGGCAGACCTTACCCGAATCGTGCAGGTGTCGGGCAGCCGCACCTATTGCCTCAAAGGTCGCCTCGCGATCCTTGAAGGCGTGCTGATGAATTGGGCGCTGCAGAAGATCGCGGCCGCCGGCTTCACCCCGATCACCGTGCCGGCCATCGTCCGCGAGGATGCGTTCGTTCGCCAGGGTCAATTCCCGGGTCACCGTGAGGAAACCTACCAGCTTCCCAACGACGACCTGTGGCTGGCCGGGACCGCGGAGGTCGCGCTGACCTCGCTTCATTCGGGCGAGATCCTCGACCTGTCCGCCGGACCGATCCTCTATGCGGGCACTTCGCCCTGCTTCCGGCGGGAGGCCGGCAGCGCCGGGCGCGACGTCCGCGGCCTGCTCCGTGTCCACCAGTTCCTCAAGGTCGAACAATATGTCATCTGCGAAGCCGACGATTCCATCTCGGCCGAATGGCATGCAAGGCTGCTCGGTCTAGCCGAAGAGCTGCTGCGCGACCTAAAGATCCCCTACCAGGTGATCGAAACCTCGACCGGCGACATGGGCCTCGGCAAATATCGCATGAACGATATCGAAAGCTGGGTGCCGTCGCTCGGCAAGTATCGGGAGACGCACAGCTGCTCGACGCTGCACGACTGGCAGGCTCGCCGCGCCAACCTTCGCTACCGCGATCGGGACGGCAAGGTCCGCTTCGCCCACACCCTCAACAACACCGCGCTTGCCTCGCCGCGTATCCTGGTCCCGCTGCTGGAGAACCATCAGACCGAGGACGGCCGGGTACGGCTGCCGGGGGCGCTTCGGCCATTCATGGGCGGGGGCGAGTTCCTCTAGAGGCAGGACCGCTGCACTGAGCTTGTTGAAGCACTGCCATTGCATCCATTAAGATGGACGGCCGTCTGACAGGCTCAGGACTACGGAGTGAGTGTGACCCCCGCGGACCCCGACGAACGCCCGCCTTCGCAGCTCGCCAAGCTCCATGAACTCGGCGCTCTCGCCCCGCGCGTCTGGCGGGGGTTCGGCCATCTCGGGCCCCGCGGACCGGATGACGGCCCCCGCTGCCTGGTCATCCCCGGCTTCGTCGCCACCGACCGGACCAGCATGGAACTTCGCCGCGCCTTTGCGGAGGGCGGGTGGCGCACCCACGGCTGGAACATGGGCCTCAACAAGGGCGCTCGCCCCGACATCCTGCAAGTGCTGCTGGCGCGGCTCCGCTCGATCGGCGAGGGACAGCCGGTTCTGCTCGTCGGCTGGAGCCTCGGTGGCGTCTTTGCGCGGGAGCTTGCGCGTGAATGCCCGGACGAGGTGTCGGCGGTGGTGAGCCTCGGCTCGCCCTTTTCCGGTGATCCGCGCTGGAACAATGTCTGGCGCCTGTACGAGTGGGTCGCCGGCCATCCGGTCGACCGCCCGCCGATCGAGCGCAGCCACGCCAAGCCGCCCGTTCCGACCCTCGCCTTGTGGTCGCGGCGCGACGGGATTGTCGCCCCCCGCGCGGCGTACGGGCTGCCGGAAGAGAGCGATTGCGCTGTCGAGATCGGGTGCAGCCATATGGGCTTTGCGGTCGGTCGATCCGGCACCCGGCGGGTGGTCGCGGAAACGCGCGCATTCCTTTCCAGCCGGGGCATCGCGGTCCCCTAGGAACCGGCACCCCGCCGACCGGTTGTGCATCGCATGGCGGCGCGGCAGATCGGGGTTCTCACCTTCCACAAGTGCATCAACTACGGCAGCTATTGGCAGGCCCGGTGTCTGGTCGAAGGCCTGCGCTCCCGTGGTCACCAGGCGGTGCTGCTGGAGCATGACTGCCCGCGGGTGGGGGAGGCGGAGCTGCGCTGTTCGCTCCAGCCAACGCTGCCGGAACGGACGCCGCGACGCGATCTTCCCCGCTACAAGGCCAAGGCGCGCAAGTTCTTCGATGCGTTCGAGCGCCTCCCGACTTCCCGCCGCTTCTCGCTTCACCAGCCGCAGGATGCCGGCGCGTTCGACGCGGTGGTGATCGGCAGCGATGAAGTCTGGAACCACCGTCACCCCTGGTACGGCAATGCCCCCATCTTCTTCGGCGAGGGGCTGCGGACCGATCGGCTGGTGTCCTATGCCGCCAGCTTCGGCAATTATGACGCGGAGCAGGGGCTGGGCTCCGACTGGGCCAGCCGGCTCGAGCGCTTTGCCGCTATTTCGGTACGCGACGACAACAGCCGCCGCCTGGTGAGCGACGGCTTGGGCACCGAGCCGACGCTGGTGCTCGACCCCTGCCTGCAATTTCCCGACGCGATCACCGCCGCGCCCGTGCCGGCCGAGCGGCCCTACGCATTGATCTATGGCCACGGCTTTCCGGACTGGCTCGGCGCCGCTACCCGCCGCTGGAGCGAAGCGCGCGGAATCCGGCTGGTCAGCGTTGGCTACGCCACCGGCTGGGCCGACGAGCAACGCATCGAGGCCGGGCCGGAGGAGTTCGCCGGCCTGATGGCGAGCGCCAGCGCCGTGGTGACCAACTTCTTCCATGGCTGCGTGTTCGCACTGCTGAACGGCAAGCCGCTCGCCACCGCTCCGAGCGACTACCGCTTCAACAAGGTCCGCGACCTCGCCGCCAAGCTCGCCCTGCCGCACCGCATCGTTGGGTCCGACACGCCGCAGCATACCTTTGACGCCTTGCTCGACACCCCCCTCGAGCAGGCTGTCCACGACCGCATCCGCGACTATCGCCAGCGCAGCCAGAGCTTCCTCGATGCGGCACTTTGCTGACCCGCGCGACACGGCGGGCGAGAGCATCAGCCCGGCCGAAGTCGTGCGCTCGGGGCTGTGCATCGGCTGCGGCGGCTGCGTTGCCGGGGAGCCGGACGCGCGGATGGAATGGGATCGCTTCGGCGAGCTCAAGCCGCACGGCCCGACCGGCTGGTACGAAGGCAAGAGCGCAGCCTTTGCCCGCGCCTGCCCCTTTTCGCCGTCCGCGCCCAACGAGGACGACATCGCTCACCAGCGCTTCCCGGCCCCTGCTCACCACGACGGCAAGATCGGCAGCTTCGAGGCCGCTTATGTCGGCCACGTCGCGGAGGAGGGCTTCCGCATGAACGGAAGTTCGGGCGGGCTGGTCAGCTGGGTCGCCGCCGAGCTGCTGCGTAGCGGGGCGGTGGACGGTGTCGCTCACGTGTCGCCCGCCCATCCGCGGCCCGACGGCGCCTTTTTCCGCTACGGCATCTCGCGCGACCTCGGCACGCTGAACGCCGGCGCCAAGTCGCGCTATTATCCGATCGAGCTGTCATCCGTGCTGGCCGAGATCCGCGCCTCACCGGGGCGCTATGCGGTCGTCGGCGTCCCCTGCTTTATCAAGGCCGTCCACCTGCTCCGCCGCGCCGACCCGGTCCTGCGCGAGCGCATCACCCACACGCTTGGCCTGTTCTGCGGTCACATGAAGAGCGCCCGGCTAGTCGACAGCTTTGCCGCCCAACTGGACCAGGAGATGCGCCGCGTCCGCGCGGTCGACTACCGCATCAAGGACGCGAGCCGTCCCGCCAATTGGTACCGGGCCCACCTCACCCTCGACGACGGCAGCACCGCGTCCGAGGACTGGTGGCATCTGGCGGATGGGGACTGGGGCGCCGGTTTCTTCCAGAACTCGGCCTGCAACTGGTGCGACGACGTGGTCGCCGAAACCGCCGACATCGCGTTCGGCGATGCGTGGGTTGAGCCGTACAGCTCCGATGGCCGCGGCACCAACGTCGCGATCGTCCGCTCGCCCGAGCTCCACCGCTTGATCGAGGAAGCGCGAACGGACGGCCGCTTGCAGCTTGAGCCGGTCGGCGCCGACTTCATCATCCAGACCCAGGCAGCCGGCTTCCGTCACCGCCGCGAAGGCCTTGCGTACCGGCTGACCTGGCCCAAGCGCGGGTTGCGCGCAGTCAAGCGGGTGCCTCCCTCCGCCGCCGGGATGCCGCTGCGGCGCCGGCTGGTCTACCGGATGCGCGCGTGGATCGCCCGCTGGAGCCACCGAATCTTTGCGGTCGCGCGGGCCATGGACAAGCCCGGTCTCTATACCGGCTGGGCCCGGCTCTCGCTTCGCACCTACCAGGGCCTGGCCTGGTCGCACGGCCGCGTCGGCAAGCTGTGCGACGCTCTCGAACGGAGGTTTCCCTGACCCTTTCCCCAGTCGCCGCCTCCATCCTGACGGAGGGATGGGAGCCTGACATCGACTGGCTGGCGGACGGGCTGGCAGTCAGCGGCTGCTTTCCGATGCATTACGCTCCGGCGCTTGCGGCGGAGCATGGCATCGGCGCGGTCGTCGACCTGCGCGAGGAAGATCGTGACGAGCACCAGGCGCTGGCGCAGGTCGGGATTGCCTTTCTCCACCTGCCGACGCCGGACCTCCACCCGGCGACGCTCGACCGGCTTGACCACGGGGTCGGCTTCGCGCGCAGGCACCTGGACGCCGGGCGGCGCGTGCTGATCCACTGCCAGCACGGCATCGGCCGCTCACCCTTGCTTGCGCTCTGCGTCATGGTCGACGGCGGCATGACGCCACTCGACGCGCTGGCCCAGGCCAAGGACCGCCGCCTTGCCGTCTCGCCCAGCGAGTCGCAATATCGCGGCTGGGCAGGCTGGCTCCGCCGCCACGGCCACCCGGTGCCGAGCTACCATCAGTTCGGCTGCATCGCCTATCGCCACCTTTCGACGGGCGGCTGAACCGCACCATCCGGGCGGACGTTACACTGCCGGCTCCAGCCGGAGGTGATCATGAAGAGTCTCGTTGCGTTCGCGTTGCTGCTCGGCGGCGGTGCCGCCATTGCTCAAACCCCGGCCACCGCAATCTCGCCGCTCGGCCCGAACAGCGCGCTCCTGAGCATTTCGGCCGAGGGCCGCAGCCGGCGCACCCCGGACCTGGCAATCTTCAACGCTGGCGTGGTCACCCAAGGCCGCACGGCGGCAGAGGCGATCGCTGGCAACAGCCGCCGGATGGAGGCGGTCATCGCCGGGCTGCGCCGCTCCGGCGTCGCCGATCGCGACATCCAGACTGCCGCGATCAGCCTTCAGCCACGCTACAGCGATCCGGAGCGCGAGGCGCAGATCCGCGCGCGCGAGCTCCGCCAGCCGTATGTTCCGCCGGCCCAGCCCGATCCGCCACGAATTATCGGCTATGAAGCGCGCAACAACGTCCAGGTCCATGTCCGGCGCCTGGGGGAGATGGGCAGGATCATCGATACGCTGATCGAAAGCGGCGCCAATCAGGTCGACGGACCCTCCTTCACCCTGGACGACAGCAAGGCCGCGCTCGACGAGGCGCGGGTGGAGGCGGTGGCTACCGGGCGCCAACGCGCGGAGCTTTATGCCCGCGCCGCCGGCATGCGCGTCGCCCGCATTCTGTCGATCAGCGAAGGCGGCGGCGTTTATCCGGTCCAGGAGATCGTCGTCACCGGCAGCCGCATGGGCGGCTACGGCGCGCCGCCGCCTCCGCCGCCTCCTACGCCGGTGGCCCCAGGCGAGCTGACCCTCGGCACCAGCGTTTCCATGCAGTTCGAATTGACCCGCTGACGGCTGCCGCGGTCGGGACGAGGAAGAGCAGGCGGAGCGTCGAGGGAGCGGCAATCTCCTGCGCCACGGGTGCAAGGCCGCTCCCTCACGCCCTCGCTCCGGCCGCCAGCTTGCGGTGAACTGTTGGTGGACTAGGTCGCTTTGAGCAGAAATTTAGCGCCGATTCCGCTATAATCGGCTTTGCTCGAGCACCCCCATTCTCATGGTCAGCTGAGAGGTTAGCCAAGGTGACTGAAGCTCTGAAGGCGGTCCAGATCTATCTGGGCCATGGTGGTAAGCGTAAGCGCGTCGCGTCCGGGCCTTACACTCCGCGACCTGAAGTGAGCGGAGTGCTGCGGCAACTTCAGGAGGGCTGGCGCAATGCCTGAGGTCGCGAGCCGAGTTCATGACGTGGTCGCTGCAGAGTTCGGGTTCGATCGCAGCGCACTTCGCTTCACCGACGACCTGAGCGCCGACCACGGCTTCGACGACCTCGACCTGATGAGGATCGCGATGCGCCTGGAAGAGGAGTTCGGGGTGCAAGTGAGCGACGATTCGCTCCAGCGGGACCGAACGATCGCCAAATGCGTCCAGCTGGTCCGCCAGGGGCTGATCCTCCCCTAACCAGCCTTGCGTGATGCTGGCGGCGGCATCTGCGCGGCCAACCGGTCGATCGCCGCCGCCAGTGCCACGTCCCGCTCCGTTACCCCGCCGGCGTCGTGGCTGGTGAGGCGGAAATCGACCCGGTTCCAGCACGAGAAGAACTCCGGGTGGTGATCCACTTTCTCTGCGTGCAGCGCGACCCGCGTCAGGAACCCGAACGCTTCGGCGAAGTCGCGGAAACGGTAGGTGCGGGTCAGCGCATCGTCGCTACGGGTCCAGCCTTCCGGCGTCTCCATGATCGTTCTTCCTGTCCCACAAGTCTCTCGCGCGTTTAGCACAACGTGCCCGGCGGGAGCAGCGCGTCGCCCACGCACGCGGGTGGGCGAATGCGCACGTTGAGGGCTAAACTTCCAAAACTCCGCGCCCTTGAATCGGTCGGGTCAAGGGAGCAGTGGGGAGGGGAGAGAAGGAGTTTGAACCATGGCCACCGCCACCGCTGACCTGTCGCCGCTCGGCCTCGAGAACCCGATGGGGACAGACGGCTTCGAATTCGTCGAATATGCCGCCCCCGATCCGGAACTGCTACGGTCGCTCTTCGCCAAGCTCGGCTTCCCAGCGGTCGCCCGGCACAATCGCCTCAACATCACCTTGCACCGGCAGGGCGACATCAACTTCCTGATCAATGCCGAAACCAGTGGCCCGGCTGCCGAGTTCGCGGCCGCCCATGGTCCCTCGGCCGCGTCCATGGCCTTTCGGGTCAAGGATGCCCCCAAGGCCCACGCGCGGGCTCTGGAGCTTGGCGCGACGGACGCCAGCGGCGGTGGCCTGGGATTTCCGGCGATCGAGGGCATCGGCGGCTCGCGGCTGTACCTGGTAGATCGTTATGGCACGGACGGGTCGGCGTACAAGAACGGCGACTGGCAGTTCGAGGATGGCTGGCAGGCCAAGGAGCGGGATGCCAATGCGCATCTTACCTACCTCGATCACCTGACCCACAACGTCCAGCGCGGCCGGATGAGCTTCTGGGCGGACTTCTACGAGCGGCTCTTCAACTTCCGCGAGATCCGCTACTTCGACATCGAGGGCAAGGTCACTGGACTGTTCTCCAAGGCGATGACCAGCCCTTGCGGCAAGATCCGCATCCCGCTCAACGAGAGCCAGGACGACAAGAGCCAAATCGAGGAGTTCCTCCGCGAATATAAGGGTGAGGGGATCCAGCACATCGCGCTGGGCTCGGATAACATCTACGCCTCGGTCGATATCCTGTCGGAGCGCGGCATCCCCTTCCAGGACACGCCGGACACGTATTACGACCTGCTCGACGAGCGGGTGAAGGACCATGGCGAGCCGCTCGACGAACTCAAGAAGCGCCGCATACTGGTCGATGGAGCGCCAACGGAAGGGCAGGGCCTGCTGCTGCAGATCTTCACCCAGAACGTGATCGGCCCGATCTTCTACGAAATCATCCAGCGCAAGGGGAATGAGGGCTTCGGTGAGGGCAATTTCAAGGCGCTGTTCGAGAGCATCGAACTGGATCAGATCCGGCGTGGTGTGATTTCGGCGGAATGACCGAAGCCTACATCTGCGACGCCATCCGCACTCCCGTCGGCCGCTATGGTGGAGCCTTGTCCTCGGTGCGCGCCGACGACCTTGCCGCAATTCCGATCCGGGCCCTGATCGAGCGCAACCACAACGTCGACTGGGCCGAGCTCGACGACGTGATCCTCGGCTGCGCCAACCAGGCGGGGGAGGACAATCGCAACCTCGCGCGAATGGCGGGCCTGCTCGCCGGCCTGCCCGACAGCAGCGGCGGGGTCACCCTAAATCGCCTGTGCGGGTCCGGCCTCGACGCGGTGGCCATGGCGGCTCGCGCCATCCGCGGCGGGGAGAGCGACCTCATCATCGCCGGCGGCAGCGAAAGCATGAGCCGCGCTCCGTTCGTGATGCCCAAGGCTACGTCGGCGTTCGACCGCACGGCCGAGATCTACGACACCACCATCGGCTGGCGCTTCGTCAATCCCAAGATGAAGGACGCCTACGGCGACGACACCATGCCCAGCACGGCCGAAAATGTGGCGGAGGAGTTCCAGATCACCCGCGAGGACCAGGACGCCTTTGCGCTCCGCAGCCAGCAGAAGACGGCGGCGGCGCAGGCGAATGGCCGCTTCGATGCGGAGATCGTCGCCGTCACCATTCCCAGCCGCAAGGGTGAGCCCACCGTTATCGCGCGCGACGAACACCCGCGCCTGACCAGCCTGGACAAGCTCGCCGGCCTGAAGCCGATCGCCCGTAGGGACGGCACGGTCACCGCCGGCAACGCCTCAGGTGTCAACGATGGCGCGGCCGCATTGATCATCGCCTCGGAAGACGCAGCCAGCCGCAATGGCTTGAGGCCCCGTGCCCGCATCCTCGGCGCAGCGATCGCAGGCGTGCCCCCGCGCATCATGGGTATCGGACCCGCACCCGCGACCCAGAAGCTGCTCAAGCGCCTAGGCCTGTCGCTCGACCAGCTTGACGTGATCGAACTCAACGAAGCTTTTGCCGCTCAGGGGCTAGCGGTGCTGCGTCAGCTGGGCGTCCCCGACGACGATGCACGAGTGAACCCCAATGGCGGCGCGATCGCGCTTGGCCATCCGCTCGGCATGTCCGGTGCCCGCTTGGCGCTGACCGCGACGGAAGAGCTGCAGCGCAACGGCGGCCGCTACGGTCTGGCGACGATGTGCATCGGTGTCGGCCAGGGTATCGCCATGGTGATCGAGCGGGTGTGATGCAACCGATCTGGGAGGTGCTGGCCCAGGTGCCTGACCCGGAGATCCCCGCCGTGTCGGTGGTCGAACTCGGCATCGTCCGCGCGGTCGAAGATGGGCGAGTGATCATCACCCCGACCTACTCCGGCTGCCCGGCGACGCTCGCGATCGAGCAGGCCATCCGCGCCGCACTGGACGCGGCCGGCTACCGCTCAATGGGGATCGAGACAGTGATCGCGCCGCCGTGGACCACCGACTGGATCACGCCGGAGGGCCGCGAGAAACTCCGCCGTTACGGCATCGCCCCGCCGTCGCCGTCAGGCGAGGTGGCCTGTCCACAGTGCGGCTCGACAGAGGTCGAGGAGGTTAGCCGTTTCGGCTCGACGCCTTGCAAGAGCCAGTATCGCTGCAAATCCTGCCTGGAGCCGTTCGACCGCTTCAAGTGTCATTAGCCGCACTGGGCGCGGTGCAGCAGCTTGTGGTCTGCCAGCACCAGCGCGACCATCGCTTCGACCACCGGCGCCCCGCGAATGCCGACGCATGGGTCGTGCCGCCCACCGATGCCGATGCTCGAGGTCGGCTTGAACGCGGCACGCACGACGATCGACCTGCCCGTCGAAATGCCGCCGTCGATTCCGCTCGCCGTCATCGCCTCAAGGCTTTCCCGGCCCCGCGCCCGGCCGGCGGCGAAGCCTTCGCCGATCTCCACGCCCTTTACCGCATTGATGCCCATGCACGCTCCGGCCAGCTCCGCGTCCAGCTTGGCATAGACCGGCGCACCCCAGCCCGCCGGCACGCCGGTGGCAACGCATTCGATCACCGCGCCCAGGCTGTCGCTGCCGGCCTTTGCCGCCGCGAGCATTTCGTCCCACCGTCGGTGATCCGTCTCGCCGCCGATCTCGGCCACTCGCGCGGTTACGGTGACCTCCGGAATGATCCGCCGCGCGACCGCGGCGGCCGCTACCCGGCACGCTGTTTCCCGCGCCGACGCTCGTCCACCACCGCGCGGATCGCGAATGCCGTACTTGGCCTCGTAGGCGAAGTCGGCGTGACCGGGCCGGTGCGGAAGGCCGGCATAATCCCTGGACCGCGCATCGACATTATCGATGATGAGGCTGATCGGCGTGCCCGTCGTCCGACTTTCGAACGTGCCCGACAGGATCCGCACCCGATCCGGTTCCTGCCGCGGCGAGACGTTCGGCCCGGTTCCCGGCCGCCGCTGGTCCAGCCATTGCTGCACCCACGCTTCGTCCAGTTCCAGCCCGGGTGGGCAGCCGTCCACCACGCAACCGATCGCCGGCCCATGGCTTTCGCCCCAGGTGGTGACCCGCAGCAGGTGCCCGAAGCTATTGACGCTCACGCCGTCTCCTCGATTGTCCCGCCGATGGTTCGCATGGCGTCGCGGAAGGCCGGGAAGCTGGTGGCGATCATCTCCGCCTGGTCGACTACGACCGGCTGCTCGGCGCCAAGGCCCAACACCAGATGCGCCATCGCCACCCGATGGTCGCCATGGGTGCTGACCAAGCCCCCACCGCGAACCGCGCCGCCGCGGATCACCAGCGCGTCGCCGTCGGCGCTCGCATCCACTCCGCAGGCGCACAGGCCCTCCGCCATGCCCGACAGCCGATCGCTTTCCTTGTGGCGCAGCTCGTCCAATCCTTCGATCCGCGTCTCACCGCGAGCGAATGCCGCAACCGCCGCGAGGATCGGAATTTCGTCGATCATCGAGGGGATTTCCACGGCCGTGAACTCCGCGCCGAACAGGCGAGAGTGGCGGATCCGCACGTCGCCGATGGTCTCGCCACCGGAGCCCCGGACATTGTCGAGCCGAAGGTCGCCGCCCAACCGCTGCAGCGCCATGATGAAACCTGCTCGCAACGGGTTCAGCAGCACACCGTCCGTCCTCACTTCGGAGTCCGGAACGATCGCCGCGGCGCCCCATGCGAACGCGGCGGAGGAGGGGTCGCCCGGGATGCTCACCAGCCCTCCGGTCAGCCGCCGTTGCGACCCCAGGCGGACCACGCGTCCGTCCTGTTCAACATCGACGCCGAAGGTCCGAAGCATGATCTCGCTATGATCGCGGCTCGGCAGCGGCTCGGCAATGTCGACCGGCTGGTCGGTGCCGAGCCCGGCGAGCAGGAGGGCCGATTTCACTTGCGCCGACGCGGGCGTATTGACGTGGTGGATCCCTCGGAGCGGCGCCCCGTGTAGGGTCATCGGAAGCATTGGACCGCCTTCAAAGCTTGCTCCCATCGCCTCCAGCGGAGCCGTGACCCGGCCCATCGGACGGCGGCTCAGCGATGCGTCCCCGGTGAAAGTCGCGCTCACGCCCTGTCCCGCCGCCGCGCCGATCAGCAGCCGCGCGGCGGTTCCGCTGTTGCCGCAGTCGATAGCCCCGTCCGGGGACCGCCATTTCCGGCCCATCACTCGCCAGCGCTGCGGTCCGAAACGCTCCACGCGCACTCCGAATGCGCGTAATGCCTCGGCGGTCCGAAGCACGTCGTCCGATTCCAGCAGTCCGGAGATGACGCTCTCGCCGTCAGCCAACGCTGCCAGGATCAGCGCCCGGTGCGACAGCGACTTGTCACCAGGCACCGGGAACCGGCCCGAAAGCGGACCGCGAGGCAAAGCCTTCAGATTCACGCCGCCGCCTTCCGGCCGATGCGCGCGACCACTTCCGCCAGCTGCAACGCCTGATCGGGATTGAGCCGCGGGTCGCAGGCACTGCGGAAGTTCGCGTCCATCTCGGCGATGGTCGCGGGACCTCGTCCGCCGAGGCACTCGGTGACAGGTTCCGGCACCATCTCGATATGGAGACCGCCCGGCCAAGCCCCTTCGCTGCGGGCGATGGCGAAGAACGCTTCCGCTTCGGCGGCAATGCGTTCCAGCCGCCGGATCTTCCGACCCGCCTCGCGCTCGGTGTTGCCGTGCATCGGATCGCTGATCCACAGCGGCGCGCGGCCCGCCCGCCCGACAGCGCGCAGCCAGCCCGGCAGCAGGTCGCCGATCCGCTCCGCGCCGAGCCGAACGATCAGCGTCAGCCGGCCTGGTTCGCGTGCGGGATCGAGCCGGTCGCACAAGGTGAGCAAGTCCTCGGCGCTGAGTTCTGGCCCGCACTTCATCCCGACCGGGTTTGCGATGCCGCTCAAGAACTCGACATGAGCCCCATCGACCTGCCGGGTGCGATCGCCGACCCACAGCATGTGCCCGGACACGGACCAATGCCGTCCGGTGGTCGGGTCGCGCCGAATCAACGGCTCCTCGTAAGGCAGGAGCAGGGCCTCATGGCTGGTGAACAGACAATCCGGCAGCAGGGCGCGGGTCGCCAGCGCGTGGGCGTGAGCGAGCAGCATGCGACGGGGATCGGGCACCCGCGCCGTGCCCTCGAACCGTTGCGCGTTGATGCTGTCGCCGCGCCATGCCGGCAAGCTTCGGTCGCCCTGGCGTTCGGTCGCCATGCTGCGCGGCTTGGCGAACTGGCCGGCGATGCGGGCAACCTGCACGAGCGGCAGGTCGAAGCCTCGCCCCAACTGCCTTGCGATGGCCCCAAACAGCTCGGCCAGAGCATGCACCCGGGCGGGGGATGGTGGCTCCAGCGTTTCGGCGCAGTCGCCCCCCTGCAGCAACAGCGCGCGTCCGGCCGCCGCCTCGGCCAGCAGCGATTTCAACGCTTCGCTCTGATCGATGGCGGCAACTGCGGCCGCTTGGCTCAACGTCCGTTCGACCTCCGCAAGCGCCGCCGCGTCCGCATAGAGGGGCAGCTGGGCGGCAGTGCAACCGCGCCAGCTCCCGGGATGCCAGGCGCGCCCCGCGTCCATCAGCGAGTGGCGCTGGCCTTGGCGACTTCAAGCTGGGCCTGCTCGAGGCCGGCCTGCGGGATCGTTGCGGTCGCCGGATCGCCAATCTCGCCTAGGCGATCAAGGATCAGCTGCGCGGCCTCCAACCCATCCAGTCCGGCGATGCTGAGGCCGCGGGTGAGGGTCACCTGCGCCTGCTCCACGCCGCCGGCTCCGGCGCACAGAATGGTCCGGCTGGGCGCCTCCTCCGCCACGAGCGCGAGCAGCGCGGGGCTGACCAGCTCCGACCGGAACAGGTCCAGCATCGTCGGCGGCATCAGTCCCTCGGTCATGCCGGTGGCCGCGGTTGGGGCGAGGGCGTTGACGCGGATGTTGTACTTGGCGCCTTCCAGGCTGAGCGTCTGCATCAGGCCGACCAGCGCCATCTTTGCCGCGCCGTAATTGGATTGACCGAAGTTGCCGTACAGCCCACTCGATGAGGTGGTCATGACGATACGGCCATGGTTGCGCTCGCGCATTCCGTCCCACACCGCCTTGGTGCAGATCACGCTCCCCATCAGGTGGACGTCGACTACCTGCCGGAACTCCTCGATGCTCATCTTGGCGAAGCTCTTGTCGCGCAGGATGCCGGCATTGTTGACGAGGATGTCGATCGCCCCTGCCTGGCCTACCATGTCGGCCACCGCAGCTTCATCAGTGACCGAAGCGGCAATCGCCTCTGCCCGACCGCCGGCGCTGCGGATCTCGTCAACAACGCTTTCGGCCTTGGCCCCGCTGTGCGGAATGTCGTTGACGATCACCCGGGCTCCGGCGCGGGCCAGCAGAAGTGCGTGGGCGCGCCCGAGGCCGCCGCCTGCGCCGGTGACCAGCGCCGTCCGTCCGCCAAGATCGATCGTCATGCCTACCTCTTCGTTCAGGCCGGGGCAGTAGCGGCCTTCAGCTCGGAGACAAAGCGGGAGATTGCCAGCTCCGCGTCCTCACCCTGCTCGATCAGTCGGACGATCGCCGACCCGACGATGACCCCCGCGGCGCCCGCCGCGAGCGCCTGCCGCACATGCCATGGCGTTGAGATGCCGAAGCCGACCACCGGCGGCGGTGCCCCCGCTTCCGTCAGCGCGGCAAACAACCGGTCGTGGTCGAGCGCGAGCGTTTCGGTGGCCCCGGTGACCCCGGCGCGGGCGACGCAATAGGTGTAGCCGCCCGACAGGCGCGCGATCCTGTCCACGACCGTCTCCGGCGTGTTCGGGGCGGCGATCATGACAAGGTCGAGGCCTTCCGCCGCCGCCGCTGCCGAGTATGGCTCGGCCTCCAGACTTGGAACGTCGGCCACAAGGACCGAGTCCGCGCCCGCTTCGGCAGCGTCGCGCATGAAGCGCTCCCGCCCACGCGCGGCCAGGAGGTTGGCGTAGGTGAGGATGCCGATCGGTACGTCCGCATGTCTCGCCCGCAGGCCGCGGATCAGCGCAAAGCTGTCGTCAACCCGCGCGCCGGAGCGGAGCGCACGCTGGGCCGCCGCCTGGATGACCGGCCCGTCGGCCACCGGATCGGAGTAGGGAATCCCGACTTCGATCATGTCCGCGCCGCCCGCAACTGCGGCGTCGAGCAGATGGGCGCTGGTGGTAACGTCGGGATCGCCGAGCATCAGGAACGCCCCAAGCGCGCCCTCCCCACTCGAACGCAAGCGCCCGAACATGGCATCGTAGCGACTCATGCGGCCGCCGCCAGCAAGGTCCGCGCCTGCGCCATATCCTTGTCGCCCCGCCCGCTGAGATTGACCACGATCACCATGTCCCGCTCGGCCTGCTCGGCCAAAGTGACCGCGTGCGCGACGGCGTGCGCGCTCTCGAATGCGGGAATGATTCCCTCGGAGCGAGCAAGCGCCTGGAATGCAGCAAGCGCGTCGCCATCCTCCACTCCGACATAGGTCGCGCGCCCGCTGTCCTTGAGGTGGGCATGCTCGGGTCCGACGCCGGGGTAGTCGAGCCCCGCGGAGATCGACCAGCTGTCGCTGATCTGCCCGTCGTCGTCGTGAAGCAGCAGGGTCTCGGCCCCGTGCAGAATGCCGGGACGGCCGCGCAGGATGGTCGCGCCATGCTCGTGACCGTCGAGGCCCTTGCCGGCGGCTTCGACCCCGATCAGCTCGACTCCGGCGTCGCCCACAAAGTCACTGAATATCCCGATCGCGTTGGAGCCGCCGCCGACGCAGGCCACGACTGCGTCCGGCAGCCGTCCCTCCGCTTCGAGCAGTTGCGCGCGCGCTTCGCGGCCGATCACCCGCTGGAACTGGCGGACCATCAAGGGGAAGGGGTGCGGACCAGCGGCCGTGCCGAGCAGGTAATGGGTGTCGGTGAAGCTCGCGGTCCAATCGCGCAAGGCTTCGTTGACCGCATCCTTGAGCGTCCGTCCGCCGCTTTCCACGGGGATCACGGTCGCGCCCATCAGCTCCATGCGAAACACGTTGAGCTGCTGCCGGGCGACGTCCTCCGCGCCCATGTAGATCTGGGTCTTCAGCCCGAACAGCGCTCCCGCAAGCGCCGTGGCAACGCCGTGCTGGCCTGCCCCCGTTTCCGCGATCAACCGGGTCTTGCCCATGCGCCTGGCAAGCAGACCCTGTGCCAGCACCTGGTTGGTCTTGTGCGCTCCGCCGTGCAGCAGATCCTCGCGCTTCAGGTAGATGCGGGCGTGTTCCGATCCGAGGTTGCGGCAGCGCGTCAGCGGGGTCGGCCGCCCGGCGTAGGTGGTCAGGAGGTGCTCCAGCTCAGAGGCGAAGGAAGGATCCTCCTCTGCCTCCAGGAACGCCGCCTCCAGCTGCTCAAGCGCCGGCACCAGGATCTCGGGAACGTAGCATCCCCCGAACCGTCCGAAGCGTCCGTCCAGCTTCATGCCGCCTGCCTCCGGTCGCCCAGTCGCAGTGCATCGAACAGCGCCGCGACCTTGGCCGGGTCCTTGCGCCCTGATTCCAGCTCCAGCCGCGAACCGGCGTCGATACCGTACACTCCCGTTGCCTGTGCCGCGCGAGCATTGTCCGCGCCCAGGCCGCCGGCAAGAAAGGCCTCCGCGCGGCGGGAATGCTCGCCGATCCGCTCCCAGTCGAACGTCCTGCCGGTGCCGCCCCCGCCATTGTCGAACAGCGGCCGGTCGCCGCCGCGGTCCTCGTCGGGAGCGCAGGCGGTCCACACCTCGCCGTCGAAGCCCGCCTTGATTCGCGCGATCGTCGCCGCGTCTTCTCGGCCATGAAGCTGCACTGCCGCCAGGCCGAGGTCGTTGGCGGCGGCAATCACGTAGGGAGGAGGGGCGTCGCGGAACACGCCGACCGGCTTCATCCCGGCCCGCCGCACCGTGTCAATCAACGCCGCCGCTGTCCGGGGCTCGACCGCGCGCGGTGTCTCGGGGACGAACACCACGCCGGCATGGGTCGCTCCGGCAAGGCCCGCAATCCACGCATCGTCCGCGCTGGTCAGGCCGCAGATCTTGACCCGGCCGAACACCATCGCCCGCGCAGCCTCCGCCACATCATCCGCAGCCATCAGCGACGAACCCACCAGAAAGGCATCGACAGCGGTCGACAGACGCTCGACGTCGGACCGGTTGCCGATTCCCGACTCGCTGACGAGGAGGACATCCTCCGGAACTCGCGCGGCCAGCCGCTCAGTGACGGCAAGGTCGGTCCGAAGCGTCCTGAGGTCGCGATTGTTGATGCCGAGGATCCGTGCGCCGAGCGCCAGCGCCCGGACCAGTTCGCGGTCGTCATGCACCTCCACGATCGTGTCCATTCTCAGCCGCTCGGCTTCGGCGAGCACTGCGCGAGCGCCGGCATCATCCAGCACGGACAGCATCGCCAGCACTGCGTCGGCGCCATGGATCCGCGCCTCCCGCACCTGCCGTGGGTCGACCACGAAATCCTTGGCGAGGATCGGTCCGTCAAAGCCGGCGCGAACCGCGGCAAGATCGTTCAGCGAACCACCGAAAAACGGCAGATCGGTCAGGACGCTGATCGCATCGGTTACGGGGGCGTAGGCCGCCACCGCCGTCTCGGGCGAATGCTCGCTGCGGTGGCCGGATGGAGAGGCGCGCTTCACTTCCATGATGAAGCGAGCGCCGGGGCGGGCGAGCACGTCGCGCAGGCTGCGGCGGGTCGGCTCGGCCGCGCTTCCGTCGAACCCGCGCATGCGCTCGGCGACGTCCGCCCGCTTGCGCTCGATGATCTCGTCAAGAACTTCAGCCACGGGTCGCCTCCACAAAGGCGTCGAGAACCGCTCCCGCGCGTCCGCCGCGAAGGGCGTCCAGCGCGGCGGCGGCGCCCTCGCGCATGCTGGGCGCCTTGCCGGCGGTGAACAGCAATGCTCCCGTATTCAGTGCCACCATGTCCTGCTCGGCAGAGGTGCCGCCGCCAGTCAGCAGGCGGCGCAGCCGCTCGGCATTCTCGGTCGGGTCGCCGCCGACCACCGCCTTCAGCGGAGCCCGTTCGAGCCCGGCATCTTCCGGCGCCATCTCGACCTCGCTGAGCTTCCCGTCGCACAAGCGGATCGCGCGGGTTTCCGCGTGCAGCGCCACCTCGTCGAGCCCGGACCCGTGCACTACGAGCGCGTTGCGGACGCCGAGTGCATCGAGCGTGTGGGCGATCCGCCGGAGCATCTTCGGGTCGGCGACGCCGAGCAGCTGGACCGGCGGTCGCGCCGGATTGATGCACGGCCCCAGCAAGTTCATCACCGTCCGCACCTGCAGCTGTCGCCGCACGGGAGCGGCATGCTTCATGCCCGGGTGGTAGGCGGGAGCGAACAGGAAGCAGAAACCGGTCTGGTCCAGGGTCGCGCGCGCCTTGTCCGGGGAAACCTCGATCTGCGCGCCCAACGCTTCCAGCACATCCGCCGAGCCGCAGCGCGAGCTGACGCTGCGGTTGCCGTGCTTGGCGATTGGCAGCCCGCACGCCGCAGCGACAAAGGCGGCGGCGGTGGAGACGTTGATCAGGCCCGACCCGTCGCCCCCGGTCCCGCAACAATCGGCGAACAGATAATCGGGGCGGTCGAACGGCAGGGCCGCGGCGGAAAGGGCCCGGGCCGCTCCGACCATCTCCTCCGCCGTTTCGCCCTTCATCCTGAGCGCGATCAGCATGCCGGCAATCTCGGCCGGCTCGAGCCGCCCGAGCACCAGCCGCTCGAACAAATGTTCCGCATCGTCTGCGGGCAGATCTTCGCCGGCGAGCAGCTTGGGCAGCGGATTGGGGACCGGCCCGGTGTCCACGACGGGATGAACGGGCTGTTCGGCAATGGCGAGGAGGTTCTGCATGGGGGTGATCCTGGACACGAAAAAGCCCGCCGGGTGGCGGGCTGATGGAAAAACGGTGGTCAGTGGTCGAACGTCGATCCGCTACCAGCCGCGCCATCGCGCCGCAGAAGTACCCGCACGCCACCACCGCCAGGCGGAAAGCCGGCTGCTGCGCGGGTCACCATTTGCGGCATGAACGTGCATCACTTCGCTTCCCTTCCCGCCTGGGCCAGACTTGTCAATGGCTTGCCGAATTCAAAGCCGGACCCGTGATAGCGCGCATGGCTTACGACCAAGGTACTAATCACAATAGCGGCTTTGGATTCATCTGGCCTCAGGTCATCCTTGTTTCTGATGGGGTTGTTCCTGTGGGGCACCGTGGATGTGCAACTTGGCGGGCGAGCATCGTCGGGAGACGGCAGCTGAAAACCCCTTTGAAGTAGCTCGGTTCCAAGGTGGTAGGCGTACGATGGCAACCTCGACCCAGGACAGCGCAGGACCTCTCGTGCCCGGCAATCGGGGCGGGGCCAACGCGACATACGGCAGCCGGGGCACCCCGAACGACTTCCTCCTCGACAATTGGCCAGCCGATAGGTCGAGCGCACCTGCCTCCCTGAGCAAAGGTTTCCCAGCGCAGGGGGTCGGCTCACCCGTGCCCACCTGACCGGGCACGCGACTGGCACTGGCGAACTACCACAAGGGTCATGAGCATGAACACGCTGATCACGACGTCCAACACGCCGCTTTCGCCGGCCCGCTCCTTCACGGAGCTGGAGCTGCTTCCGACGCAGCGGCAGTCGTCCCAGCGGACCGGCCTGGAGGAATTCTTCGCCGCCGTGTACCGGCAAAGGTTCGTGATCGCAGCCGCGATTGCGCTGGCGCTGATTGCGGGAGCAATCCTGACGCTCACCGCCGAGCCGCGCTACACGGCCGTCGCCTCGGTCCAGGTGGACGAGCAGGCGCCCAAGGTGTTCGCCGACGACAGCCTGGAACCGCAAGCCGATGCACGCAACGCCGAGCGGTTCCTGCAGACCCAGGTCGATCTCGCCCGCAGCCGCACAATCGCGGAAACCGTCGCCAGCAATCTCCGGCTGGTCGAATCGCCCGCGGCGCTGAAAGCGCTCGGGGTGGAGGCGCCCGACCGGCAGACGGCCGAGAGGCTGGCGGTTCAGAAACTTCAGGAGAACGTCCAGGTCGGCATCGGGCTCAACACCCGGGTGGCCCAGCTTTCCTTCACCAGCGGCGATCCCAACGTGTCCGCGCGGGTGGCGAACGCCTTTACGGAGGCGCTCATCGCCGCCAATCTGGACCGCAAGAACCAGACCTCAACCCGGGCCAAGCAGTATCTGCTGCAGCAATTGGCGCAGGCCAAGCAACGCCTGGAGGGCTCCGAACGCCGGATGCTCAGCTATGCGCGCTCCGCCGATCTGACCACCGGCCTGGTCGACGCGGGTAATGGAGGCGGATCTCCCACCTCGCTGCGGGCGCAACAGCTTGGCTTGATGACCGGTTCGCTGAGCCAGGCGACGGCACGGCGGATCGATGCCCAGCAGCAGTGGGCCCAGGTGCAGGGGGCGGATGCGCTGAGCCTGCCGGAAGTGCAGGGCAACAAGGCCGTCCAGGATCTCGTTTCACAACGGGCGCAGCTGTTGGCGGCCCTGCAGGAGGAGCGCGAGCGCCACACCGAAGAACATCCCGGCGTCAAAGGGGCAGCCGCCAAGATCGCTGAACTGGACGGCCAGATCGGCGCCTTCGCGTCGCGGATCAAGGCATCCTTCCAGGGCCGGTACATCGCCGCTGCCCAGCAGGAACGGCAGATCGCCGGCACCGTCGCCGGCTTGCGCGGCGCGGCGATGTCCGAACGCGAACGCGGCGTCGGCTTCAACTCGCTTGCGCGCGAGGTCGAAACCAACAAGGCGTTCTATGACGGCCTGCTGCAGCGGTACAAGGAAGTGGCCGCTGCGGCCGGGGCGGCCGCGGCCAACATCTCGCTTGTCGATCCGGCGTGGCCGCCGATGACGGCGGACTCGTCCGTCGGGCGCGACCTCGCCCTAGCGGGCATTGGCGGCATCCTGCTCGCGCTGGTCCTTGGCGGCATCCGGGAGCGCATGCACAACGTCGTCCGCACCACCGAGGATATCGAGCAGGGCCTCAATCTGGCCTCGCTCGGCTGCGTTCCGCGGGTCACCGGCCTGGGGCAAAGCACGACGGCGCTGGCTGATCCCGACACCGGCTATGCCGAGGCGTATTACTCAATCGCCGTCGCGCTGCAGCAGTCGACGGCCGCAGGACTCCCCAAGACCCTGTTGATCACGAGCAGCACGGCGTCCGAAGGGAAGTCGACGTCGGCCCAGGGGATCGCCCGCAGCTTGGCGGCCATGGGCAAGCGCGTGGTCGTTGTCGACGCCGATCTCCGCCGCGCCGCGGGGGCGTCGCGGGCCCGCGACGAAGCGTCGGTGCCAGGCTTCTCCGACGTCCTGACCGGATCGACCACGGCACGCGACGCGGTGCAGCCTGCGGAAGGGACAGGGTTCAGCATCGTGCGCGCCGGCGAGGTCACCACGAGTCCGGTTTCCCTGCTGTCGGCGGATCACATGAAGCAGGCTCTCGACGAGTTGTCGGAGAACAACGATATCGTGATCATCGACGGCCCGCCGATCATGGGAATGGCCGACGCAGTGCTGCTTGCGCGCAGCGTCGAAGCGGTGCTGGTGGTGGTTGAGGCAGGCCGGACCCTGACCAGCGAAGTCGACCTGGCGGTCTCGCGCTTACCACAGAACAACATCATCGGCGCCGTCATCACCAAGTTCGACGCGAAGTCCGCCGGAGTGCGCTACGGCGGGTACGATTATTATACCTACGGGCGTGCAAGCTGATCGGCATGGTGAAGTTTGCTGACCCTGCCCAAGTCCATGGACGGCCTCCTCGCCTCGGCCAGTTCGTCTACAGCGTGGACAGCTCGGCGGAAGCCAGTGGACGAGTCTTCGCCGCGGCCGCCTTTGCGGCATTGTTGATCGCCGCCGTAGCGCTCAACTCCTTCAGGATCGGCTGGGTGCCGATCCGCGGTTTTGCGACGCTGGGAGCGCTCGCCCTAGCGCTGCTCTTCTACTTTCCGGTCGCGAAGCGGGTCTTCGCTGAGTATCGTCTTCTGCTTGCCCTTGCGGCCGGTTTGGCGGTCCTTGGCGTCTTCGTCAGCTTGGTGAACGGAGCTTCTCCTGCCGGTGTTTTCCGTCAGGTGGCCGAAGTGCACGTGCAAGCCGCGGCTACCATCCTGGCCGCCGCAATCCTTGCGCGGGTCGCAGGAGCCCGGGCTAGCACGCTCGCCATCGTGGCGGTGATCTCTGCAAGCGCTTTCGTTGCAATGGGGCAGATGCTGGACATCCAGCCGGCCTGGGCGTTGCGGCGTGCGCTCGGGCCGCTCCCCACCGAAGAAATAGAGGGACTAAACTTTCTGGAGCGGCGGCCCGTCGGCCTGTCCTTTTCCCCGATTACTCTCTCAACGCACCTGTGCCTCGGCTTCGCAACCTTTCTTGCCGTCCGCAGCAAGCTTCGAGGTCCGGCCTCCGGCGCTGACCCCCTTGTTGTCCCTGCACTGCTGGCCTTTTTTGCCGCCTGCATCGCCTGCGCCACGCGCTCTCCGATCCTTGGCGGCCTGATCTTCCTGGCGGTTTATGCAATCCAGCAGCGTACCTCATGGATGCCGATCTTCCTGGTCGTGGCGGCTGCCATAGCGTATTTCGTGTGGCCGCTGCTCACGAGCGTCTTTGAAACAGCGGCGCCGCGCCTCCTGGAAACTGACGACAATTCCGCAAAGGCTCGGTCCACTCTGGTCTACTACGGACTCCGGCTATTTGCCGACAATCCGCTCGGCTACGGACTGACGTTTGCACCCATGACCCTCTGGCAGGGCTACTGGCCAGACCTGTACATGATGCAGTCCCCGCAAGGGACGCGGGAGAATGATCTCCACAACTATCTTGTGACCATGATCAATGTCTACGGGGTTGGGCTGCTGCTGCTCACACCCATTGTAGCAAGGTTGATCTGGCAAATTAGGGCGTCCCTGATATTCTTCATCCCCTACATGGTGCACATCTTTTTTCACAACTCCGGGCCGTTCCACACCGACAACGTTATCTGGTTCGCCATCGCCGCCATTGCTGCGGCGGAACCCGTCCGTCTGGAGCAGCCTGCAGGAGCAGGTGGACGCATCGCACGTCGGACCATGCCTCGGCGGATGAGTCCTGTTCGTGGCAGGTTCGGCTAGAGCGACGCCCCGGAGGCTCGGCTTTTAAAGGTCTCGCAGCCACTGACGGGTCGCGGCGACGGAGCGTAGCTCGACCACTTTCACATTGGGATAGTCGGACTGCAGCAGGCGGCCGTACAGCCTGCGCTCGCGCAAGGTCTTTGCCAGGCGTTCGAACCGCCGGCGCCAGGACGCACTGTGCTGGGCGGAGGCTTTAGGGCGCATCTCGCGCCGGTCCCCGCCCGATGCGGCTGCCCTTTGCTTGCCTAAGAAGCGCCGGAGCACGCGGTGGAAGACAAGCCGCATCGGATAGTTCAACCAGACCACGAGCTCGGCGCGGCTCCAGATCAGCTGGCGCACTTCACGATAATGGCCGTCGATGATCCACGAGTCGCCGAGTGCAAGCTCGGCAACACGGGACTGGAAGTCCTGCTCCGCTGATCCTTGCTCCGCCGCCTCGCGGATGGAGTCGAGCTCGCGAAAGGGGAGGCCCAGCCGGTCCGCCACTTGCCTGGCCAAAGTCGTCTTGCCGCTGCCGGAGGCTCCCACGATGGAGATCCGACGCGGCCGCTGCGGGATCGCGTCACCAACTCTGGCTGGCGCCGATGGTACCAGGTCCAGCAGCTGGGCTGTAACGACCTCAACGGGGGGCGAGGCATCGATCATGACAACATGCAATCCGGCGAGCCGCGCCGAGTCGATTATCTGGCGCTGAAGGCCACTCGCGGCTTCGATGGAATCACGAAGCTGACCCTCGGGCAAGCTGTCAAAGCGGCTATCCCCATCGGTTCTAGCCGCGACGCGCGCTGACGCTGTTTGCGGGTCCACGGCAAGAACCACGATCGTCGCATCGATGCCCTGGTAGACAGAGGCGATCAGTGCGGACAGCAGCGACGGGTCGGCAGGGCGGGAACCGTTCGACAGCAGAATCGACCAGATATCCTGCAGGAATCCCTGATCGAGCAGCACCATACCGGACCGCGATCGAAGCCACTGGGTCTTCGCGACGAGCCGCACCAGGCGGAACATGCTTTCCGGGGTGCCGAGGCGGGCGCCGACGCCGAACCGAACCGCGGCGGCCACGCAACTGGGGTTCGCCAGGCCCCGGGTGACATGCAGCAAACGCTCCCGAGCCGAACGCGTGGCCCACTCCGCCGAAAGATCATCGCGGGTGGCGACCCGCGCCTGCCTGGCGAGCGCCCTCGTAACCGTCGACTTGCCTGCGCCGGGAAGGGCGAACAACTCCCACAAGGTCAATGAAGCTTGGCTGTGACTTTGCGGAAGTTCAGCGTTCACCACGGGTTCCCGACAGGAAGCATCGGCAAGCAGGCGATGCTTCATCCGAATTGATAATCCCTCAGTCGCCAAACGCAAACCATGCTATGAAAGAGACCGCTGTCCAGTGCGTGATGAGCGGCGAAAAGGAGATGGCGGTGGATCTCTCGCGGCGTTCCTGTTGCCTGGCATTGGGCGCGGCGATCGTTCCGCTCGGCTATCTGACCGCTCGCTCGGGCTCGTTGCAGCTTCCGCGAAGCGACCGCCGATCGCCCAATTATCGTTCGACTTTGGTCAACGGCCTCACGCCCGGCCACGTCGACTGGAACGATCGCCGGTGGCGTTGCGCAATGGGATCCACCTGGAACCCCGGAATGGACCATTCCTTACGCCTGGCTCCCAACAACGCCCGCTTCGAAATTCGGGAAGGGGAGCTCAATCGCGGCCCGCGGGACGATCCAAACAAGCGGCGCAGCGAGATCCGCTTTCCGAAGTCGCCGAGGCTGCCCAACGGAGTTCCGCTGTGGGGCGCCATGTCCTTCGTCCACCATCGGTGGGACGATCCGGCCGGAATGGCTGCCAACCGGGGTGGGGTGCACGGGCAGTTGCACATCGGGTCCGACTTCGGCGGATCGCCGGCGGTCGCGTTCCGCCGTACCCGCCACGGCGCCTTCGCCATCACCACCCGCGGCGAGCGGGACGGCGAAGGGACGCGCCGCCATGAAGGCCCGTTGTCGTTCAATCAGGTCCATCATCTGGTCTACCGGGTGGTGCTCAGCCCTTCGGACGGCGCCCTCCAGGTGTGGCTGAATGGGGATGCGCTGCTCGATATCCGCGGGGTCTCCATCGGCAGCCGCGAGGCGCAATGTTACTGGAGCCTGGGGTGCTATTACTCCGGGCGGGTCACCTGCCCCATCATCGCCGAGTATGGCGATCATTTTTACCCCGGTCCCACCGATCTGAGCAGCCGGATCAGGTTCCGGCCCGACTGGCTCCCCGTCGCCTGACGGCGAACGGCGCGCGGGGACGCAAGGGCGACGTCATGTTCGCAGTTCGCGTGCGGCGATGCGGTTCCGCCATGCGCGGTCGTAGGCGCTCATGCTCGCCGCGCTCGAGAAGCGGCCGGAGATAAACGCGCGGCTTCGCTCCCGTCTTCGCTGCCGCTCGTCCGGAGTTTGCGACAGCACGGCTTTGAGCGCCGCGGCGATGGCTTGGGGGTCGTCGGGGTCGACGATGTTCCCGATCCCCGGGTCCGGCAGGAGTTCTTCTATGCCCTCGGAGTCCGACGAGATCACCGCGCATCCGGCCCATAGGGCTTCCTTGAGTACGTTGGGCAAGCGCTCGGACGGCTTCTTCGACAGGAGCATGAAGACCGAGGCGCATTGCATCTCCCCGAACAGCTCCTCGCGACGGATGTGCCCGGCGAACGAAACGGAGGCCGAACAGCCCAGTTGCTCGACCAGCCGTTCGAGCCGGGGCCGGTCAGGACCATCGCCATAGATCCGCAGGCTCAGGCGGCTTTCCCACGCCAGCGCACTGGCAAAGCTGCGGATCACGGCTTCGACATTCTTTGGCTGGACCAGCGCGGACGCAGTAATCAGCCGAAATTCGTCGCGGCTTTCCTGCGCGCCATTGTCCATCAACGGAATGCCACGGTGGACGATTTCGATCGGCGTGTTCGGGACGGCCTTTTGCTTCAGCACAGGCCTGTTCACCTCCGCATGGGAAAACAGGATCTCGCTCGCCGGCAGGGTGATGTCGAAGATGAAGTCGTCCGCGACCAGGTCGTACGCTCCAGCAAAGGCGGTGCGGAGGCAGGGCGTCTCGGCAGCCTTGAGCAGCGGCAGAACCAGCGCAACATGACGCGACCAGAAGGCGTGCACGACGTCCGGTCCCTCCCGCTCGATCCGGTCCGCGATCTCCAGCAGCCGCGGAATGCAGAGCAAAGTCTGGAGACATAGGCCGGGCGCCGAGCGCCAGTGGGGACGAGTCTGCCGAACGAGCCAGGAAGCGTCCCGCCGCCGCCTCCACAAGAGCTTCGGCCAGGCCAGGGCGCCTGCCCAGCTCGGCCGGTCGATCGCAAGCTGCGGCGGCACCCCGCTCTTGTGCGCAAGATCGCGCTCGGCCCTGCGCGGCAGCTTCAGAGTGTAGGCGGAAACCTCATGACCGTGGGCGATCAAGGCTGCGATGTCGGAGACCGCAAAGGTCTCGGTGGGGACGGGGAATTGCTGGAACAGGTAGCTGATGCGCAGCCCGCAACCGTTGTTCGCGCCCGCGCCGTCGGTCATCGCGACTTGGCGGGAGACCAGGTCGCCTTCGTGCGACCCCGCATGCCCTGGACGACGCCGAACAGCGTCGCGAAGATTGCCAGACCCATCTCCCCGAGCTTGGCAAGGTGGCCGGCGCTCGAGCGCAGCGATATGGCTATCGCCACCAGTGCGCCGGCCGCCAGCACCGCGGCGGCGGTGACGGACAGCGTCGCCACGGCCGCCAGCGCAAACACCGCTCCAAGGGCGAGGAACACACCGCCGAACCAGCGCAGCATCTTGCGGGAAAAATACTTCATGCGATCCCGTAACGCCATCCGGGCGACCTGCGGGCGCAGGAAGAGGTGGGTATGAAACGCACGTGCGCCAATTCTCACCTTGCGGCTGAGCTCCTCCTCCCGCCGCGCGATGGTCTTTTCGAAGGCGACGACGTCGGGCGCCTTGACCAGGCGCTTGCCACGAAAGATCACGCTCATCGAGACGGTGAAATCATCTTGAACCGTGTCGGGGAAATCGGGGTACAGTTCGCGGCGGACACTGAACAATCCCCCCGATGCTCCCATTATGTTCCCGGTGCGCGATTCCATGATCTGCAGCCGTTCGTCGAGACTGAGGAATGCCGCACCGACGCTGCTGGTGACGGTGCCTTGCCCGGCCGATCCCCTGAAGGTTCCGGCGACGCCGCCGATCTGCGGATCGCCATAATAGGGCAGGAGCCGCTCGACGAGGTCGGCGGCGAGAAGAATGTTCGCGTCCGTGAAGACGAGCACCTTCCCATTCGACAATGCGACAAGCCGTTTCATGCCTGCGGCCTTGCCGGTCCGGCCCGGTCCGCGAACCACCTTCAGCAGATCGCCCGCGCCGGCGAGCAGCTCGAAGGTACCATCGGTCGACGCATCGTCATAGACCAGGATTTCCAGCTGCGGGCAGGCGGCCTTCAACTCACGCAAGTTGTCGATCTTCGCGGGCAGGCACTCGATCTCGTTATAGGCGCAGAACAGGATCGACACCGGGCACTGGATAGGCCGCGGGTGGATGGGCCTGCGGCTCAGCATCCCCAATACCAAAGGGTAGATGGCGTAAGGATAAAGGAACAGCGCCCAGAAGGTCGCGGAAAGCCCCGCCAAGATCGCTGTCACCGTCATCAGGCCCCCGCGACTGCAAGTTGAGGAGGCTCGCACAAGCGCCGGGACCGGTCAACGTCGTCTGGCGCGTTCGAGGTTTGCGCCGGCAGACGCTTGAGTATACCTTCATCGCGAAGCGGTAATCGTTTGGCGAGCGCCCGCTTCGCGTGCAGCAGCATGGGGGATCAGCCGGCTATGTCAGGCGAACTGAAGCGTCCGATCATCCTGCTTGGCAATTTCCGATCCGGCACGACAATGCTGCAGCGAATCCTTGCAACGCATCATGACGTCGTCGCGCTGTACGAACCGGTCGGGATGTGGCGCTATGCAGACCCGTCCCGCGACCACGACGAGTTCGATGAACACGACGCGACGGAGCGGGTGCGCAACTATGTCCGCGGCCAGTTCCTCAAGCATCAGAGCGAACATGGCGACCGCACGATCATCGAGAAGACGCCGCACAACATTCTCCGCATTCGCTATGTGCGAGAAATCTTTCCGGACGCGCGCTTCCTCTACATCGTTCGCAATCCGCTGTCGTTCATCAGTTCGGTCGAACTGAAGTGGCAGAAACCGGCCGGGACCAAGCGGATCCTGAAGCGGATCCAGACCACCCCGGTCAGCCAGATCCCATTGTACCTGAAAGGCTTCCTCGACCAGTTCTGGCGCAACCGGATCCTTCGGCGAAAGTATCTCTCGGTTTGGGGCCCGCGCTACAAGGGCATCCAACAGGACGTGAAGACTGAGGACATGCTGACCGTGATCGCCCGGCAGTGGGCGAACGCGACCCGCAAGGCCGAGCAGGATCTTGCGCAGTTCGAACCGGGGCAGGTGTTCCGCCTGCGGTACGAGGACTTCGTCGCCAACCCGGTCGGCTATCTGCAGCGGATTTGCGCGCACTGTGATCTGGAGATGACGGACGAGATGGCCGACTACGTGCGGACCGAGGTGAGGACCGACCGCCAGGACAAGTGGCAACGGTTCGACGCAGGGCAGCTCGCCAAGATTCTTCCGGAACTTCGCTCGGAGATGATGCGCAACGGCTATGAGGTTCCCGAGGAGATCGCGCAGGCAGCCCAGCATTGAGGCTGCTTACGCGGTCTTGATCGTGTCCTGGGCTAGGGTCGGGTCACTGGCACCTGCCCGACATTTGCGCGCTCCCCGACGACGGTGCCACTCCGATCGTCCTTGAGCACCGACGCAGTCGCCCGCGCCAGTTGAGCGAAGATCAACCCTGACCCGATGATCGCGGCCAGCGCTGCGCCGATGCCGCCGATCCACGGCAGCAGGATCGCCAGCAGAACAGCGTAGGCGGCGGCCGCGACCAACCTGGCGCGCAACACGATCCCGGCCCGGCCATGTGCATCCTGAAGCGGCTCGAAGGCGATCCCCGTGAGATCGATCGCGGTTGCGACCGACAGCAGGAACAGGAAGACGTAGGCGAACTCGAACTGTTTTCCGGCCAGAAGGGTCAGGATCTCTCGTCCCGCAAAACCGGTGACCAGCACCACCAGCAAGGCCAAACCCGCGGCCACCATCGTCGCCCTGATGACCATCTTGCGCAGCTGGTCGCGACTGTCCTTCGCAACGAGGCGGGCCAGTTCGGGATAGAGCGCGACGGTGATCGGACGTACCGGCCTGACGATGCCCTTGGCCAGGCGCTGGGCCAACCGGAAGGCACCCGCGTCTTCCGCACCAGCAACCGCACCCACGGCAAGGGTCCCCAGCTGCATCCAGAACGTGCTGACTGAATTGGAAATGTTGGTCTGCAGCATGAAACGCCAGATGCCTTCATTCTCCTGTGCGCCTTGCCTGAAGTGCGCCGGACCAAATGCAAGGCGAGACTTCCGGGAGACGATTGCCGCGACCCACTGGACGATGGCCTGTGCGCTCGCCGCAGTCGCCCAGACGATGAGGAAGGCCACGATCCCGGCGCCGGCGAGCCATGCGATCACGCAGCCGACGAGCCGCAACAAAGGGCCGACCGCCTCGGCATAAGCGACCAGGTCGAAGCGATCGAACAGCCTCAGCATGCCGGTGGGGGTCGCTCCCGTGGTCAGCAGCAGAATGGCCCCGAACAGCGCCGCGGACATCTGCTGCTGCGGCGACCAGTCGAACAGGGGGGCGACGATCGGAGCGCCGATCACCGCGATCAACGCGCCAACGAACGCACTGCTGAAATCCAGCGTGGCGGTATAGCCGAACAGCCGCTCTAGCCGGTCTGGCCGCTCGGCCTGAAGGTGGAGGGCGCCGTAGCGGATCACACCTTTCCACGACTGGAACTGGACGAAGTTGGCGATCATCTGCCCATAGGTGAGGATCAGGACGAACTCGCCGAACGACTTGGGTCCCAAAGTGCGCGCGGCCAGGGCCAGGTAGAGGATCCCCGCGACCGAGTTGAAGCCGCGCGAGCCCAGTCCCCAGGCGATGTTCCGCGACAGCCGGGCGAGCGTTGAGCCGCGTCGCGGCGCAAGCTTGAAGCGGCCGCCAAGCGTTCTCAAATCGACTGCCACACGCGCGCGGCGATTGTTCGCGAAGTGTCGTCGATGTCTCCGTCGGTGTCGATCAGGCAGACGGTCGAGCGGGCGAACTCCGACTGGCTTTCCACATCCCAGCGCCGCTTGATCGCTTGGGGGTTGGGACCTCCGGCCTTGTGCCGGGCAAGGTCGCGCTGGAGCGCCGTTTCGAGCGGGACACAGAGCTTGAACACGAGCCTGGGGCGAGGAAGGTGCCGGTAGATTGCGCGCTCCTGCTCCATCAGCCAGCGCTGGAGGGGCGAGCGCGCGCGGGCTACCGCCAGGTCGTCGAAGGCGCTGCCGTCCATTCCGGTGCCGTTGGTAACATGGCACCGATCCGAGATCAGGATCGTGCCCGAAGCGACCTGACGCATGCTCCGAGTCAGAAGGCGCTGGCGGTCGATCGCCACCAGCCATTTGCTGACCACGAACCAGGTCGAATAGCGTGCCTTGAGGCTTTGCCCGGACCCGTCCCGATCGGCCGAGCGCTTGCTCGACAGCGCCTTTCGGACGGCCGGCACGACCCGCCTCGGGACGAATGTCAGCCAGCTCGCCGGCGGCTTGCCGAAGTGGATCTGTTGCACCGTCAGCTTCGAACCGAGCTGCTTGGCCAAGACCTTCGTCAGCGTTGACTTGCCGGTTCCCTTGGGGCCGACCAGCGCGATCCACGTGCCGCCTGCCAGCAACGACAGGTTGCGCCTCGACCGCCAGCGGCTGAGGTGCTTGATGACGAACCTGGTCATTCGCGACGCCGCGCCGGCGAGATGGCCAAGGCGGCGGTGCCGCCGCAGTGCCCAGGCCAACCGCAGCCCCATGCCCGCCCGCGCCGCAACCGTACCCTTCGCGACGCAATCGATCATGTCCTGCAGCGGCATCTGCAGCGTGGGGAACCACTCGTCCCGCAATCGGGCCGCCTCACCGAGGTCACTCCGCGCCAACAGCCAGGCCAGCTCCGTCCTGCACTCGCCGTAACTGCCGTTGACCTTGCGAACCTCGATCAGGCTGGTGTGCTTAAGCAGGATCCGGAGCAGGAAGAGCACCAGTTCGGCCGACGCCGTTGGCACCCGCACGCCCATCTGAGACGTGGTGCATGCAAGCAATTCCTCTTCGACCGGGAAGCGGTACGATTTCACGAGGCTGTCGCCACTGATCAGCTGATGGTAGGCATGCAGATCGAAGAACTGGCCGCTTTCCGGATCCCGGCCGATTGCGTGGAACACGCCTGGATGGCCGACCCCCATCCGTGAGACCGTCAGTTTGAACCCGCACTCGTTGATGACCCGCTGAAAGCCGTGTGCATCCGCCGGATGAACCAGGACATCGATGTCTTCGGTCCCGACCAGCGTTCCGTCGAGTCGGATGTTGCTCTTCCAATGGCAGTAGCGGATACCCTCCTGCTCCAGGGCAGCGAAGAGGGCCACGGCAACCGTGCTCGGCCGTAGCTTCGTCGAACTGTCGTTCAGCGGTGTCACCGGCAGGGCAGGAGGGTCGCGGGGGAGTGCTTCCTCGTGCGGCATATGCTCGCTGCGAATTTGCTCAAAATGCCCCAAGCTTACCTCCCCGAGGCAGGGCGATGACCCCGTTTCCACTATGCGTGAGATGCCTCCTCCGGGATGCTCTACGAAGCGGCTTCGCCGAACAACCGATATCTTGGTCTAAGCCCATTGACGGATTGACTCGCCCAATCTCTTCCTCGACTGTCGCGCGTTAACGCTCTGAAAATCAAGGCTTTATGATCTTTCTTCGGTGGGGATGAAGGGGTTTCCGGATGGCTTTGGTACTTCGCTCGGACTCCAGCGCCTTACTCGAGAATGGCGGTGCGTCGGGCAACGTTCTCCAGAACGACTCCGATGCCCTGCGCGTGACGCAGATCAAGGCCGGCGCCGGCACTTACGTGCCGGTGACCAGCGCGGGCACCACCCTGCAGGGGGTCTTCGGAACCCTCACGATCATGGCCGACGGCAGTTATTCCTATGCCGCCAACCTGGCAGACCGCCTGAGGGCAGGGGCGACCGGCTCCGATACGTTCACCTACGGCTCGACGGACGGGACAGCTTCCGGGAGCACGACCCTCAAGTTCACAGTGACCGGCATCAACGACGCGCCTGTGCTGACGTCCACCTCAGTGTCGTTGCCGAGCATCACGGAGGATCAAACCTCCAATACCGGTCGCAAGGTGTCCGTCTTCCTGGCGTCGACCGACGCGGATTCGACCACCAAGGGGATCGCAATCACCTCCCTGCAGTCCGGCAACGGACAGTGGCAATATTCGATCGACGGTCGCGCGACCTGGCTGGCGGTAGGTAGCGTCAGCGAGACCAATGCGTTGCTGTTGCGCGGCGCGGACTACGTCCGCTTCGTCCCCGATGGGGTCAGCGGCACCACTGCCGGCTTCACCTTCCGTGCGTGGGACCAGACCAGCGGCACGGCCGGCGCCAAGGCGGATGCCTCCACCGCTGGTGGCCAAGCCGCCTTCTCGGTCGCCTCCGGCACCGCTTCGATCGTCGTTGGCGACGGGGGCAACGGCAACTCAGCGCCGGTTGGGATTGCCTCCACTGCATCGGGAATCGAGGACGGACCGGCGATCACCGGCCAGGTCCAGGCCTCCGACGCCGACAACAACACGCTGACCTACGCGTTTGTGGCCAATTCCGCGGTCGGGGGTTCGGTCTCGATCAATTCCGCTACCGGCGCCTACAGTTTCACCCCCTCCAAGGATTTTAGCGGTACTGCCTCGTTCCGCTTCACGGCGAGCGACGGAAGCCTCACCTCGTCGCCGGCGCAGGTGACCATCACGATTGCACCGGTGAACGATGCACCAGTCGCGAACGCCGATAGTGCAAGCACGATCCAAGGGGCTCCGGTGCTGATCGACGTCCTTGCCAACGACACGGACGTCGATGGCGACCCACTCAGCATTGCAGCCATAGGCAATGCTGCAAACGGGATGGTCGAGATCGAGAACGGACAGGTCCGCTACACGCCAAACGCGGGCTTCAGCGGGAATGACGCATTCTCCTACACCGTGTCCGATGGTGTCGGCGGCACTGCGCAAGGCAGCGTCGGAGTGAGTGTCGGGACGGTGAGCACGCAGCAGGCGGTTGTCTCGCTCACCTTCCGTCAGGGTGCGGACGGTTACTTCAGTGCGGTCGACACGATGCTGAGGATGAACCGGCCCACCACATCCTATGCCGATGCAGCGGTGCTGCGCGCAAGCACGGACGGAAGCAAAGGGTCCGACATTCTTCTCCGTTTCGGCGACCTGTTCGGCAGTGAATCCGGACAGGTCCTGGTCGGAGCGCAGATCCTTTCAGCGTCCCTCCAGCTTCAGGTAACCGGGGCTTCCACCAACGGCGGCACGATGAACAGAATGCTGGTCAATTGGGACGGATCATCGACCTGGAACAGCCTGGGCACTGGCGTGCAGGTCAACGGCGTCGAAGCTTCGTCAACAGGCATCTCCCTCGGAGCGGTTGCACTCGGGGCGCGGATCCTCGACGTAACGGACAGCTTGCTGGCCTGGAATGGCGCCGGCTCAACCTCAGCACAGAAGAACGCGGCGAACCTTGGCTGGCTGTTCAATCCTTCAAGCACCGACTTCTGGGAGTTCAGCTCTTCTCAAGGGGCTGTAAAACCGGTGCTGACCGTCACTTACGTGCAAGGGGCGGCCCCGACGAACTTACCGACCGTGTCGATCAACGCGGCCAGCCAGGCTGTGGAAAATGCCGGCAAGGTCACTTTCAACCTGTCGCTAAGCCAAGCCGCTACTCAGGCCGTGACGGTAACCTTCAGCACCGTTGACCACACTGCCGAGGCAGGCAGCGATTATGTCAGCCTGTCGCAGTCGGTGACGTTCCTGGCGGGACAGACGACAAAGTCGTTTGACGTTAACCTCGTCAACGACAGCGTTGGAGAGCGGCTGGAAACGTTCACGGTTCAGATCAACTCCGCGACGAACGCGAGGATCGATGCCGCGGTTGCGGTTGGCAAGATCAAGGATGACGATGTCGCCACCCCCCCGATGCCCGCGCTCAACCCGACTGTGGTCGCAACCTACAATATAGCTGACGGCTCCAAGTACAGGGACGGCGGGAGCGGCAGTTACGGGATCGGCGATCCCTCGGGGCTGGCTTACATCCCCAGCCTTGGAACGCTGCTCGTCGCCGATTCCGAGCATGACGAAAGCCCGTACAACAGCAGCACCAACCTGTTTGCCGTGGGGCTTGATGGTTCCTACATCCGGAACCACAGCCTCCTGTCCTTTACGAAAGAGCCGACCGGCCTCGCTTACAACTCGAGCAACGGCCTCCTGTATGTCGCCGATGATGACGCAGCGGCTGTGTCCTGGGTGTCGCCGACAAACCCGTCGGTGCGGCTTGGGTTCTTCGATACGGCACGAGTTGGGTTATTCGACACCGAAGACATGAAGTTCGATCCGCTCACCGGCAATCTTCACATCCTCGACGGATCATTGAGGCTGATGTTCGAACTCACGCCCAGTGGGGAATATGTGAATTCAATACCGTTGCCCTCCGTGATGAAAGATGCCGAGGCACTGGCGTACGATAGCGTGCATGACATCTACTTTGTCGCCGCCGGTTCGGCCTTGATCTGGGCGATGGACCCCGAGGGCAACGTCCTTGCCACCATCGACCTTCTGTCGACCCTCAGTCGCCGTCCCTCCATCAAGGGCCTGGAACTTGCGCCCAGCAGCAATCCGAACGACGGCGACACGTTGAGCCTGTATGTGGCCGATTATGGCTCCGACCAGGTGAACGATGGACGATTGTTCGAGCTCAGCCTCGGTCCTGATTGGTTCTGAGCAACGAAAAAGGGGACCGGCGTTTGAAGCCGGTCCCCTTCTTCAGATCATTCCTGCTGAACTCAACTCAGTTAGCAGGACGAATCCGGCAGGTCAGATCACGAAGAAATTGGCGGTTCGGAGATCGAGGCCGCCCTGGAGATGCGCGAAGACGACCGCAGCTCCAGCACCGTTCCCGTCCGCATCATAGGACAGATAGCCGGTGTTCGTGTCGTAGATGATGAAGTCGTTGGCATCATCCGCCTTTGCGCCCGGGCGATCCTCGAGGTTGGTCCCGTAGATCTGGCGCGGGCTGCTCAACGAGCCGGAGCCCAGCTTCGTGAAGATCGCGTTGTCGAGGTAGATCGCGTCCTCCGCCGGATTGAAGTCGTAGATCGCGTCGTACGATTTCATGTCGGTGTCGAACACGAACTTGTCCGCACCCGAGCCGCCGATCAGCTCATCGAAGCCGCCCTTGCCATAGAGGAAGTCGGCGCCAGCGAGAGCAGTGATCTTGTCATTGCCCGACGTGCCCTTGAGCGTATCGCTGCTGCTCGTGCCGTCGATGATGTTGGTCCCCGCAGCAGGCTTGGGCGCCACCACCAGAGTGTCGGAGTCGGGCTCCGGCGGCGGCGGTGTCGTCGGGGTCGTCGTCGACGACTGCGGTTGCTGGTGCTCCGAAAGCCACTTGGCCTTTTCGGTGGCAAGGAAATCGCGAGCGGCCTTGCCCTGAAGAACCGTGAAGCCCTTGGGCGGCAACGGGTAACTCGACGGGAACGGTGTGTCCGACAGGTTCAGATAATAGTTGCCGGACGATTCAGTGAGATTGCTCCACGCTTCCTTCAGCCGCGACAAGCCGTTGTGAGTCGGATCCTGCACCGCGATGATCGAGTTCATGATGCGCAGGTCCGGATTGTTGCCTGGATCGGCGGTGTTGAACTTGAACGGCGACCCATGGGTCATCTCGCCGTCCTTGAGATAGTTCTTCATCACGATGATGCTGTCATCGACAGTCACGACGCCGTGAGCCGACTGGTCGTTCACCGTCCCGAACGCGCTGAACACGCCATCCAGCAGGCTGTCGCGCAGGGTTCCGGTCGCCGCGAAGTCGTTCTCGATCGCGTCGTCGCGGATGTTGCTGAAGTGAACGTCCTCGATCAGCCATCCGTTCGAGTTGCCGTTGGAAACCGACAGCGTGTCGTGCGGGATGAACCGGATGCCGTCCCACGTACCGTCGATCTTGACGTTGCGGATGGTGGTGTTCGGGCTGTTGCTGATCCGGAACCCGGTCGCCATGTGGTGATAGATGCTGTTCCACTCGGCGGTCTGGGAAATCTCGCCCTTGATCTCGCCGCCATTGATGGTGACGGTCTTGGAATCATAGATGTTGATCGCCGGCAGGTTTTCCTTGGCCGAGATGTGAAAGTCGGCGGCCGTGGCATCGACCGTCGTACCGGCTGCCGCGTTCCTGACCCAATATTCCTTGTAACCGTAGTCACCGGTTAGCGTAACAGTAGCCATTCAATAACGCTCCAAATGCAAGTTCTCACGAGCGGAATCCGATCAACGGAATCCGCTCCTCACCTAAATTTATAGGGATGTCTCAAGCGCACTGGCTGCGTACGTCGCAGCGATGGTCGCCGATCTTCATGTGATCCCCCCCTGAACTAGGATCATTTGCAAAGATGACTGTTGCGTGTCGTAGATTGAGAAGCCGTAAACACCTAGCGGCGAGTCCTCAGCCGAACGCACATCGGGTTCCTGTTGCCGATAACTCCTGCGCAAATATCGGGTTTTTAACGGGAAAAGTCGCGCTTTTGTCTCGGACGATATCCGTCAGCGCTTTGTTGGATGGCTGGCCCACAACTGTCTCAGCAACGGACCTTGCCGCTTATGTTGTCGCCAAGATCTGAAGGGGTTTGCCGGCTCGGCGTGATGTCTTACTCTGCGGGCAGCTGGATCGTTCCGTCGATCTCTGCGCCAGGTGGAGGCCGCGCGTCATGCTTGCCCAACGATCCCGGTACGCCCTGCGCTCGCTGCTTTACCTGGTCGAGGAGGGAGGCGGGGCTCCCGTGCAGCTCGCCCGCATCGCCGAGACTCAGAACATCCCGCCCAAGTATCTTGAGCTCATCATGCTCGACCTCAAGAAAGCCGGGTTGGTCCGCAGCCTGCGCGGGCCCCGCGGCGGCTATCAGCTCACGCTCGGGCCGTCCGAGATTTCGTTCGGGGAGATCGTCCGTGCGCTTGAAGGCCCGATCGCTCTTGTGTCGTGCGCCAGCGTCAACTTCTACACGCCCTGCGGTGACTGCCATGATGAAGCGAGCTGCGCGATTCGACGTGCGTTCACCATCGTGCGGGACCGGACAACGGAAATCCTCGACTCCATCTCCCTTGCTGAGGGAGCCGAATGGGAGGGCCGTTTGACTGAGCCGGAATGTGGCAACAATGCGGCGAAGTGAACGTTAAGTTAATTGTCCAGTGGCAGACTAGGGTTCATGCTCCGACCAGTTGCTTGGATGGAGTCGGACCTCATGAAAGTTCGTGCCCTCTTGCTTTGTGCAGCCCTGCTAGGCGGCAGCGTTGCTATGACCTCTCCAGCTGCAGCACAGGCAGTGCAGCTCCTGAACGTATCCTACGATCCGACACGAGAACTCTACTTCGACATCAACCAACAGTTCGCCCAGCGCTGGCAAGCGGCAGCAAAACAGCGAGTCACCATTCGCCAGAGTCATGGCGGTTCCGGCAAGCAGGCCCGCTCCGTGATCGACGGACTGCAAGCGGACGTGGTTACGCTCGCCCTGGCCTCCGACATCAACGAGATTGCAGCGCGCGGACTGATCGCCCCCAACTGGCAGTCGCGCCTGCCCAACAACAGCGCGCCATATTATTCGACGATCGTCTTCCTGGTCCGCAAGGGTAACCCCAAGAACATCCGCGACTGGGACGATCTGATCCGTCCTGGGGTCAAGGTCATCACCCCCAATCCGAAGACCAGCGGCGGCGCGCGGTGGAACTACCTCGCTGCCTGGGGCTATGCCCAGCGCAAATACGGGTCGCCGGCCAAGGCCCGCGAATACATGACCAGACTCTTCCGCAACGTGCCGGTCCTCGATTCCGGTGCCCGCGGTTCGACCACTACCTTTGCCCAGCGTGGCCAGGGTGACGTGCTGATTGCGTGGGAGAATGAAGCGTTTCTCGCCACCAACGAGCTCGGCAAGGGCAAGTTCGAGATTGTCGCTCCGTCCATCTCCATCCTGGCGGAGCCGCCGGTCGCGGTTGTCGACAAGGTTGTCGACCGCCGCGGCACGCGCCGTGCCGCGGAAGCCTATCTGAAATATCTCTACACCCCTGAGGCGCAGGCGACCATCGGCAAGCATTACTACCGGCCGCGCAACGCGGAGGTCGCCGCTCGCTATGCAGCGCGCTTCCCGAAGCTTCAACTCCTGCAGATCGACCGCAACTTTGGCGGCTGGAAGCGCACCCAGGCCATGCACTTCAACGACGGGGGATTGTTCGACCAGATCTTCGAGGCCGCCAAACGCTGATTCACTTCACCATGGAAACAGGGGATAATCATAATGATAAGCCTGCTTCTTGCCGGGGCTGCATCGCTTGCCCTCCAGACGCCCGAACCCACTCCCGAGCAGGACACGAACCCTGCTGTTGAGCCAGCAGTCGATCCGGGTCCCAGTCCGCTCGACACCCTAGTCGACGACAATGCCCGGTCAGCCGCGCCAGCGCTCGCTCCGACCGGCGACCCAGTGCTCGACCGGCTGAACGCGATGGAAGCGCGGATCAGGCAGTTGGAGGCCCGCAACGCCGAACTGGAACAGCAGGCCGAACTCAACCAGGAGCGGCTTGAATCCGTGGAGACCCGCGCGGCCAAGGCAGCGCAGTTCACCTGGGCGCCGACGATCGCCGACACTACCGGCGCATTCACCTTCAAGCCGCGCGGAGTGGTCGAGGCGGACGGCGCGGCCTTCTTCGAGCGTCGCGGCGGCTATGACTACAACAACGGCACAGGCTTCCGCCGTGCGCGCACCGGCCTCGAAGGCACCGCGCTCAAATGGTTCAACTACCGGATTGAAGTCGACTTCGCGGGCAACGTGGTGAACCTGACGGATGCCTACCTTCAATATACCAAGATCCCGAAGGTCGTGCTCACCCTTGGGCAGCACAAGGCGCCGTTCGGGCTCGAGTCGAACAACAGCGACAATTACAACATGTTCATGGAACGCGGCATGTTCACCAACGCGTTCGGCAATGCCGTCGCGGAACGCCGAATCGGCTTCTCCGCTGCATACGCGCCGCGCGAAACGATCAATGTCGCGGTGGGCGCCTTTGGCGACAATGAAAGCATCGGCCGCTCCAACAATCCGCCGGCGCTCGCCACGAACACACCGGACGAAAGCTGGGGGTTCAACGGCCGCGCTACCTGGGAGCCATTGTTCCAACCGGGCAAGATCATCCACCTCGGCCTGTCGGGTGCCTACCGAACCGCGCTCAAAGCTGGTGACGTGGAAGATGCGGTACGCCTGACCGACCGGCCGAACATCCGCATTGACAACGGCAACATCGCCGACACGGGCCTCATCAGCGCTGCTCTCGGCGGGGGAGGTGCGGCCGTGAAGTCGCTGCGTTACGGCGGCCTTGAGGCTGCGGGCGTGTTCGGCCCGCTCACGCTTGCCGGCGAGTATGGCAAAGTCTGGCTTGATCGGGAGGGCGCCGGAAACATCAGCTTCAATGGCTTCTACGGCTATGCCTCCTACTTCATCACCGGCGAGACCCGGCCCTTTCGAGGCGGCAACTTCGACCGGGTAAGGCCGTTTACCGAACTGGGCAAGGACGGCCTTGGCGCCTTTGAAGTGGCACTGCGCTACGACAAGATCGATCTTTCCAATACGCCGGGCTGCCGGGCGGCGCCGACAACGGCTGCCAGTTTCCTGATCCCGTGCGCCGCGACGAGCATTGCGGACGGGAATGAGGCCAGCAGCATCACCCTGGGACTGAACTGGTACTTCAATCCCTTCGCCAAGCTGATGTTCAACTGGGTCCGGTTCCGGGGGGACAATACGCCGCTGGATCCGGTCGGGGACAAGGCGGCCGGCGACGTGCTGGCGACGCGTCTTCACCTCGATTTCTGAGGGGTAGCAAACTGGTGCTGATGATACCCCAGAAACGGTCCGTCCTCCCGGGATTCTCCCTGTCCCTGGGAATCACCGTCTTCTGGCTGAGTGTCATCGTCCTCATCCCCCTGTCGGCTGTTTTCGCACGCAGCTCGGCGGGGGGATGGGCGGCCTTTGTCGCCGCCGCGCTGTCCGACCGCGCGCTCGCCGCCTACAAGCTGAGCTTCGGTGCGGCGCTGTTGGCGGCGGCGATCAACTGCGTGTTCGGACTGGTGGTGGCATGGGTGCTGGTCCGCTACGAGTTCCCCGGCAAACGGATGTTCGGGGCGGCGATCGACCTGCCTTTCGCGTTGCCGACGGCCGTTGCCGGCATAGCTCTTACGGCGCTTTACGCGGATACCGGCCTGATCGGTGAACAGCTGACCAAGCTCGGGATCGCGATCGCCTACAAGCCGGCGGGCGTGGTGCTGGCGCTGACCTTCATCGGCCTGCCGTTCGTCGTTCGCACGTTGGAGCCGGTGCTGGCGGAGGTGAGCCAGGAAACCGAGGAGGCGGCAATGACTCTTGGAGCAAGCCGCTTTCAGACCATTGCCCGGGTCATCTTCCCGACCTTGCTGCCGGCTCTCGCAACCGGCTTCGCCCTCGCTTTCGCGCGCGGTGCGGGTGAGTATGGCTCCGTCATCTTCATTGCCGGCAACATGCCGTTCGAGTCGGAGATCGCGCCCCTGCTGATCGTAACCCAGCTCGAGGAATATGATTTCGCCGGGGCGGCCTCCATCGCGGTCGTCATGCTGCTGGTCTCGTTCGTCATGCTGATGGTCCTGAACCTGCTGCAGCATTGGCAGCACCGGAGAATGGTATAATGCTCCGTCCGGCCCACTTGAGCGAAGCGCTGCCGCTGCGGTTGTTCCTGATCGGACTGGCGCTGTTCTACATCGTGCTGATGCTGGTCGTGCCGCTCGGGGCGGTCCTGTTCGAAGCGCTGCGTTCGGGCTGGGACGCGTTCGCCAGCGCGATCGTCGAGCCCGACGCACTCTCGGCGATCAAGCTGACATTGCTGGTTGCCGCCATCGCCGTTCCGCTGAACATGATCTTCGGCATCGCCGCGGCGTGGTGCATCTCGAAGTACGAGTTTCCCGGCAAGTCGGTGCTCACCACCTTGATCGAACTGCCCTTCTCCGTGTCTCCGGTGGTCTCGGGTCTCGTTTTCGTCCTGCTGTTCGGGGCGCAGGGCTGGTTCGGCGAATGGCTCCAGGCGCGAAACATCGAGATCATCTTCGCCGTGCCCGGACTGGTGCTCGCCACCGTGTTCGTCACCTTCCCCTTCGTCGCGCGGCAACTCATCCCGCTGATGACGATGCAGGGGCGGGGCTATGAGGAGGCGGCCATGTCGCTTGGCGCGACCGGGTGGCAGACCTTCTGGCACGTCACCCTGCCCAACATCCGTTTCGGGCTGTTGTACGGGGTGCTGCTCTGCAACGCCCGAGCGATGGGCGAGTTTGGCGCGGTCAGCGTCGTGTCCGGTCATATCCGCGGCGAAACCAACACCATGCCGCTGCATGTCGAGGTGCTTTACAATGAATACAACTTCATTGCCGCTTTCGCCGTCGCCTCTCTCCTCGCTGGGCTCGCGCTCGTCACTCTTGTTCTCAAGACCGCAATTGAGTGGAGGCATGGCGACGCACTTGCAGCCGGCCGGCACTAGGGTGCCGATCCATGTGGCGGGCGTTTCGAAGCGCTTCTCCGCCTTTCCCGCCCTTGGCGACATCTCCCTTGAGGTTGAGCCCGGGGAGTTCGTGGCGCTGCTCGGTCCGTCCGGGTCGGGCAAGACCACGCTCCTGCGGATCATCGCGGGTCTCGAACTGCCCGACAGCGGGCGGATCCGGTTCGGCAATCGCGACGTGACGGATGCGCCCGCAGCGAAGCGCGGCATCGGCTTCGTCTTCCAGCATTACGCACTGTTCGGACACATGACGGTGGCGGATAATATCGCCTTCGGACTCAACATCATGAAGCGCTCGCTGCGCCCAGGCCGGTCTGCCATCAAGGCCCGGGTGGAGGAACTTCTCGACCTGGTGCAACTGCCAGGGATCGGCACACGCTATCCAAGCCAGCTTTCAGGAGGGCAGCGGCAGCGCGTGGCGCTCGCGCGAGCACTGGCCCGCAAGCCGGCGATCCTGCTGCTGGATGAGCCGTTCGGCGCCCTCGACGCCAAGGTGCGGCGCGACCTCCGGGGCGCGCTCCGGACAATTCACGAGGAGCTTGGCTTGACCTCGATCTTCGTCACGCACGATCATGAAGAGGCCTTTTCCCTCGCCGACCGGGTCGCGATCCTCAATCATGGCGCGGTCCAGCAGTTCGCACGTGCAAGCGAGATCGTGGCCCAGCCCGCCAATCAGTTCGTGGTCGACTTCCTGGCCTAGTAAGCAGCTCCAGTCACGGCACCTGCGAGTCGGACTGGGCGAAATGGGTGCGCAGGGCGGCAGCCGCACTGACCCGGTTGTGGACGCCAAGCACCCGGAATGCGGCATTGACGTGCACCTTGACGGTCCCTTCCGCAATGCCGAGCATCCGCGCGATCGTGCGATTGGAATGGCCCCGACTGAGGAGCCGGAGCACCTCGCTTTGACGGCTGGTCAGCTCATAATCCAGGAACGAAAGCTGGTTCTGAGTGTCGCCGGCCGAACCATCGTCCTGGGCCGCGGCGAAGGGAACATAGTTCAACCCGGCGACGAAGCGACCGAGGATGTCGATCAGCGAGGCTTCCGGAGTTTGCTTCGGAACCAGGGCGGCAACGCCGCTGGCGGCAAGCTGCTCCAGATCAGTAGTGCCAAGACTGGTGAACAGCACCGCGATCCGCAATATTGGGTGGTGCGCCGTCAAGTAACGCAGGCCGAGGGACTGCGACATTCCGGGAAGTTCCAGGTCGACCAACGCCAGTGTTACCGGATGGCCCTTGTGTAACTCTTCTAGCAGCGAGTCGAAGCTGCCCGCCTCAGCACAAGGAAGAAGCTGCAGCTCGCGCGTTGCGACGGACCTCAGGTAATTGCGGGCGAGGGCGTCCTGATGGGCGATCAGTAAGCGTCCATGCTGATCCACGCTGAACTCCTTGCCAGCGCAGCTCGACGGAACGGCGGTTCGTCAGCTGCAAACCGTTGAGATGGCGGCGGGGACCCGGCCTGGTACGCGGCCGAGGGAACTGACCATGTTAGCAGACCCTGTAACAGAAAGCCTCTATCACTTTGTGTATACATCCAATTTGGCCGGCCGGATACTCCGAGCGACATAGACACAGGTTTATATTTTGTTAATGTGACTCTCACGCCGATGTAACAGTAGCGTCAAGCGAGAAGGGGGCAGCCGCACGGCAACCTATGGACGCAACGTCAATCGCGGTCGTCGCGGAAGGACAGGATTTCTTCAACGCCGGCCTCGCCGCCATGATGCAGACGGAGGTCGGCTTCGCCAAGGTCCTCCGGACCTCCGATTACAATGGGCTGATGAAGGTGTTGGCGCGGAGCGACGCTGAACTCCTCGTCATGGACTATGACCTCCCTGGCGCATCCGGGATCGCAACGATCAGGGAGCTTCGCCAACGCTGGCCCTCCATGCGCATCGCCGTCCTGTCGGAGCGGACCGATCTGCGTGAGGTTCTCGGCATTCTTGCGGCTGGGGCCCATGGCTTCATTCCCAAGCAGATCAGCGATTGCGCGGAGTTGCTCCGAGCGCTGCGCAGTGTCGCGGACACCGGCATCTTCGTTCCGGCGAGCCTGGTCGAGCCGGAGCGCTGGGCCAACGGCCACGACAAGGAGTTCGACTCCGGAGCGCTGGCCAACCTGACCGATCGCCAGCAACAGGTGGTCAAGCTCCTGTCGGAAGGTCATGCCAACAAGGTCATCGCGCGGGAGCTCGGCATTTCGCCAAGCACCGTCAAAGTGCACGTCCATGCGGCGTTTCGCGCTCTGGGCGTGCACAGCCGCCTTGCTGCGGTGGCCGCGCTCAGGCCCGCGCAGCGCCTGGCGGCCGACATCTGATCCACGGGGGAAGCGCGGCCGTGGCCGTGCTCCCGAGCATTCAGGACGGCAGGTTGCGCCAGGCATGAGGCAGTCTTGCGCTGCCCTGCCCGGCCAGGGCTTTGGCCATTCATGACAACTGTCTTCCGCTAAAATGGGCGGAAGATGTTGAGGATCGGCATCGAGCTGACGATGTCGCGCCACGCGCGCTTGCTTCCTGACACGCCGACGATGACCATGTCGTTGGACTTGATCTGCGGATCGGGTGCCTTGCCGCTGCGGATCTGGCGGACATCGAACACCGCGCCGGCGCGCTGCCCGTTGACGGTGCGGAACACGACCACGTCGTTGAGCGCCGCCAGCTGCGTTTCGCCCTTGGCCAGCGACAGTGCGCCCAGCAAGGTCGTGGGGCCCTCGATCGGGTAGATGCCGGGCTCAATCACTTCGCCCTGCACCGCGACCTTCTGGGCCACCGGCTTGGCGACGACCACCGACACCTGGGGGTTCTTGAGGTAGCGCTGACTGTAGCGGGCCGCGATTTCCTTGGCGAACTCGTTGGCGGTCTTGCCCCCGGCCTTGACGTCCCCGATCAGTGCCAGGTTGACGTTGCCCGATGAGTCCACCGGCGCGGCCTTAATCGACAGCTCCGGTTCCTGCAGGATCGTGATGTCGACCGCGTCCGCCGGGCCGATGCGATATTCTTCCGTGCTGACCATCGTCGTGGCCGGCGGAATGACGGCGTAGGCCGATCCCCCGCCCGGAAGGTTCGAGCCCACATTGTTGCTGGCGCAGGCGGCAAGGCCGGCAATCACCGGCACGACGGGAATGAGACGCTTCTTCATACTGCCACCTCTTGCCTCAACTGCGCGCAAGCGCCGCAATCGACACAAGCACGCACGGGGAGGACGCAACTGGAGCGTCGGCCCCGACGATATGTGTGCTCGCGCCTGCTTCACCCGACAACCGTCCCGGGGGCTTACGTCAAAGGGTCTAGCCTCGAAATCCGAGTTTCACCGACGAGGACTGACGCTCATCTTCTCAGGCCGCAGATGTCCTTTTGGGCACTTTGTACGGAGTTCGTCGAGGTCGGGCAGGTCAGCCGACCCGGGTACGCCAGTCGATCGAGACACACTGCTCGTCCGCGCCCAGCGGCACGGGCGGCAATCGGCTTCGCATGCCCTCCGCCGACACGAACCGCCGGTGCGCCACGGTGAAGGAGAGTTGAGTGATGGCCAGTCGCGCCGAAGACCTTCCACCGCTCGCCACGCAGGGCCCAAAAGCCCAACCCAGCCTTCTCCACAGCCATTCGAATGCCAGTTCGGCCGGCGGATTGTTCCGCGTGGTTCGGGACGAGCCGTTCGTCCAGTCTGCAGCGGCCGCGATCCAGCCTTCCTCGGCAACCGAGGCCCTGGTCCTCCAGCGCTGCATGGACGTGACCATTGCTATCGTCTGCCTGCTGCTGGTCTGGCCGATTCTGGTCCTCTGCGCCGTGGCCGTCCGACTGACCAGCCCCGGCCCGATCATCTACCATCACCAGCGTCTCGGCCGCGACGGCAAGGTCTTCAACTGCCTGAAGTTCAGGACGATGAGGATGGATGCCGACCGCGTCCTCGCCGCGCTGCTCGAATCGTCGCCGGCGCTGAGGACGGAATGGATCGAGTTGCGGAAACTGCGCCAGGACCCGCGGATCACCTCGATCGGCCGTTTCCTCCGCCGGTACAGTCTCGATGAGCTGCCGCAGCTGTTCAACGTCCTGCGCGGCGACATGAGCATCGTCGGCCCGCGCCCGCTCGCCACTGACGAAGCGCATTACTACGCCGAGTCGTTCGCGACCTATTGCTCGGTCAATCCAGGCATCACCGGCTTGTGGCAGGTCAGCGGACGCAACGACGTGTCGTACAGTCGCCGGGTCCAACTCGACTGCCAATATGCCACGAGCCGGACGTTGCGCGGCGATGTCTGGATCATCGTGCGCACGATCCCGGTGGTGTTCGGCGGCAACGGCTACTGACCGGCCGGGCCGGCACCCTTCCCTGGACGGCGGCATGCCGGCGTCGAACGCCGGACCGGTGGCCACTGACGAACCGATGCATCAGCGCAGGCTGGCGGAGCGGGAGGGATTCGAACCCTCGATACGGTTTTGCCGTATACTCACTTTCCAGGCGAGCGCCTTCGACCACTCGGCCACCGCTCCGCATGTTCGGCTCGCGCGAGACCGCGGGCCATGCCTGGACCGGGGCCACTTAGGCAATCGTGGGCGCGGGGGCAAGGAAGCGCTGCTTGGCGGACGCGTCGGTTGGCCGTAAGCCGCGACGCATGCGAATTTTCGGGCACCCGCCGTCGGCTGCGGACATTGAACGGATCGCTCGCGACGCGCTTGCCGCGCTTCCCGAACCATTCGCGAGCCACCTCAAGGACGTGGTGCTGCTGGTTCAGGAGTTCGCCGACGAGGAGACCCTCGCATCCGTCGGGATCGATGATCCGTTCGACCTTACCGGCCTCTACGAAGGCCGCCCGCTGACCGAGAAGAGCGTCGAGGAATCCGGTTCGCTGCCCGACCGCGTGCTCCTGTTCCGCCGCCCGATCCTGGACGAGTGGGCGGACGGCGGGGAAGAGCTGGAGCATCTTGTCGCCCATGTGCTGGTTCATGAGGTCGGGCACCACTTCGGCTTCAGCGACGACGACATGCACGCGCTGGAACGGCAGCATTGAGTTCGCTGCTCTGCTTCGAGCATGTCGCCTGCGTTCGCGGCGGCCGCCTGCTGTTCGAGCAGGTCAGCTTCGAGCTTGCGGCAGGCGACGCGATGCTGGTGCGCGGCCCCAATGGGGCGGGCAAGTCCAGCCTCCTCCGGCTTGCGGCCGGCCTGCTCCAGCCAGCGGCAGGCAACGTGCAGCGCGGCGCCGACGTGTCGCTGGCCGACGATGCCTTGGCTCTTGACCGCGAAGCCCCGCTAGGGCGGGCTTTGGCGTTTTGGGCAAAGCTCGATGGGCGTGGTCCCGAGCTGGGCATTGCGCTCGGCGCCTTCAATTTGCGGCGCCTGGCCGACGTGCCCGTTCGAATGCTCTCCACCGGGCAGGCGCGGCGAGCGCGGCTGGCGCGGACGGTGGCGTCCGGCGCGCCGCTGTGGCTGCTCGACGAGCCGCTGAACGGCCTGGACGCGGCAAGCGCCGACCATCTCGACCTTGCGATCACGGCACACCGCCACAACGGCGGTGCGGTTGTGGCGGCGTCCCACCTGCCGCTGCCCGGCGGCGCCTGGCGGACCCTGGAGCTGGGCAGGTGATCGCAGCACTCGTGTTTCGCGAAGCCCGACGTGCGCTGGGCGGCGCCGCCTGGTTGCCGGTCATGTTCTTCCTGCTGGTCGCGACGATCTTTCCGTTTGCGATTGGGCCGGATGCGCGGCTGCTGGCGCGGATTGGCGGGGGCGCGCTGTGGATCGCCGCGCTGACCTCGGGGCTGCTGCCGCTGGACCGGCTGATCGAGCCGGACCGGGCCGACGGGGTGCTCGATCAGCTCGCCATCCGCGGCTGCTCGGGCGAGGAGATTGCCGTGGCCAAGATCCTCGGCCACTGGCTGACGTTCGGGCCCTTGCTGCTGCTTGCCGCGGTGCCGGGGTCGGTGCTGCTTGGGCTCGACGAAGCCGCCCTGGGCCGGGTGCTCCTCACCCTGGCAATCGGCACGCCGGCGCTGGCGGCGCTGGCCGTCGCGGTGGCCAGCCTGACCGCGGGTCTCCGCGCAAGCCCGGCGCTGAGTGGCCTGCTGCTGCTTCCATTGGCGATACCGCTGCTGATCTTCGGGGCTTCGGCCGCGGGCGAGGGCGGCAACGGCGCGCTGAAGCTCGAAGCGGCGGTCGCCCTCTTCGTCCTTGCCGGGGCGCCGTTCGTCTCCGGGGCAGCGATCCGCGCGCTGCGGACCTAATCGCGCGACCAGCGGGCGAAGATGGCGGTCGGCAACAGCAGTCCCCGCGCTTCCTCGCGGACAGCCATTTCACCGGCTTCGACCCGGCCACCGAGATCGGCCGTCAGCTGGCGGAGCAGCTCGCCGATGGCCAGCGCCGACATGCGCACGGCGTAGACCGTCAGCACCAGGAAGCGGCTATTCTCGTCCAGCAGCTTGCGACAGTCTGCGAGCAGCGGCGCAAGATGCTCTTCCAGCCGCCACACCTCGCCAGTCGGGCCTCGGCCGAACTTCGGCGGGTCGAGCAGAATGCCGTCGTAGCGGCGGCCCCGCCGGACCTCGCGCGCCGTGAACTTGGCGGCATCGTCGACCATCCAGCGGATCGGCCGGTCGCTCAGCCCGGACAGGGCCGCATTGTCCTTGCCGGCGTCGACGCTCTTCTTGGACGCGTCGACATGCACCATCCGGGCACCGGCTTCGCTGAGCAGCAGCGTACCGACGCCGGTGTAGCCGAACAGGTTCATGATCTCCGCGTCGCCGGGCCCTTGCTGGACCCTGTCCCGCATCCAGTCCCATTGCGGCGCCATGTCCGGGAAGAATGCAAGGTGGCGGAACGGCGTCAGCGACGCGTGGAACCGTACCGCTCCCCGGCTCAGCGGCCAGCTGCGCTCGACAGCCCGGTGGTGGACCCAGCGACCGCCCCCTTCCTCATCCGAGCCGGGAATGAAGCTCGCGTCCGGATCCCAATCCCCATGGGCGGGCGCCCACATCGCCTGCGGGTCCGGGCGGACGACGCGCACCGGGCCGTAGCGCTCCAGTTTCAGGCCGTTGCCCGAATCGATCAGGCCCCAGTCCGCCCAGGGCTCGGCCACCAGCGTGAGGAGATCGGTCATGCGGCGAGCGCGAGGTTTCCGCCGACGCAGGCAAGCGCGGTCGGTCCTTCGTGGAGTGCGGCTCCGGCTGCCCGTGCGGCGACGGCATCGACCGCACGAATCTCGTCAAGTGTTTCGGCGAGAGGGACCAACCGGCCGAAGATCTCGAAATTGCGGGCGTGATGGTCGGCGCGGCCTTGAGCGGTCTCCAGGCTCATCAGCAGGCCGGCCTCGATCTGCGCCCGGGCGCGGCTCACTTCCTGCGGCGACAGGTCGTCAGCGGCTGCGCGCACGATCTGGCGGGCAAGCGCCAGGGCGGCGGCGGCGTCGCTGCAATCGGTCGCCGCGCTCACCGCGAAAAGGCCGCTGTCGGCAAACCCCTGGGTCCAGGAATAGATGGAGTAAGCCAGGCCGCGCTCTTCCCGGAGCATCTGGAACAGCCGCGAGGACATGCCGCCCCCGACGGCCTGCGAGAAGATGCTGGTCGCCGGCATTGCCGCCGCACCTGCCGCGGGACCTGGCAGGGCGAAGCTCCAGTGCGCCTGCTCGCAACTGCGCGCGTCGATCCGCTCGCCGCCGCCGAAAGAGGCTTGCACCGTTGCTGGCGGCGGGGAGGCGGCCATGTCGCCGAAGCGCTTCTCCGCCAACGCCAGAAGCGCGTCCTCGTCGACCGCCCCAGCAGCCACAAGCAGCAGCCGCGAGGCAACCAGCTCGCGCCTCATCCAGTCGGTCAGGTCATTCCTTGTGAGCGCCCGCACCGACTGCTCGGTGCCGATGATCGGCCGCCCAAGCGCTTGCCCACCGAACGCCGCCTCGAACAGCAGGTCGCCGGCGAAGTCCTCGGGATTGTCGCGATATTCGCCGAGCTCGGAGAGAACCACGCCCTTCTCGCGCTCGAGTTCGTCCGCATCGAGGTCCGGCTCGCGCAGCAGGTCGGCAATCAGGTTCACCGCCAGCGGCACGTCCGCCGCCAGGGTCCGTGCGTGGAACACCGTCTGGTCGCGACCGGTCCAGGCGTTGAGGTGGCCGCCGACATCCTCGATCGCTTCCGCGATCTGGCGGGCGGAGCGGCCGGCGGCGCCCTTGAACACCATATGCTCGAGCATGTGGGCGAGCCCGCCCTGGCCGAACGCTTCGGCGCGGGAGCCGACACCGGCGTGGAGGCCGACCGCGGCGGATTGGGCGCCGGGCACCGGATCGACAATGATCGAAAGGCCGTTCGGAAGGGTATGCAGGCGCGGGGTCATGAAGTCGTCTTCGCCCTCCGACCGCGAAGCGCAAGCCCATAGATGATCAATGCGCTGAGCGCGAACAGGAACCATTGCACTGCGTATGAGCGGTGGTTGTTGGGGATGTCGGCCGGGCTGGGCGGAGCGCTCGCCTCGAGCCCGGCCTGCCCCGATGCGGAGATCAGGCGCATCCGGACCTGGCTGTCCGGGCCGATCACGCCGGCGACCGGACCGCCCCGCCAGGCAGCGCCCGCCAGAGGATCGCGCGACCACCCGATGTCAATCCTCATGCCGGGACCTTCGGCACCGGTGTCACAATCGACCAGATGGCTGTAGCCGCTCTCGCCGCGGCGGTTGCGGCCAGCGACCGCCTTGCTGAAGACGGGCCGGAGACACAAACCGCTCGCTTGACGGAATAGCGGCAGGTCTGTGTCTGACACGGGCACGGTTGGCCATGCCACGGCAGGAAGGTGCTCGGCCTGATTGTAGCGGGCGAGCGACGCCTCTTTCTCAGCCGCGCGCTGAAGTTGCCAAATGCCCAGCCCGACCATCACCAATACCGCGGCGGCGACGACGAGAGTTGGGAGGAGCGGGATCCGGCGGGTCACTGGACGATCTGCCCCTCGCGAGCCTTGTGCTGATATTCCTGGGCCAGCAGCAGTATCTTGCCGAGGCGCAGGCCGGGAGCCGTAAGCAGCACGGCGACGGGGACCCAGACCAGGTGAACCCACCACGGCGGCTCGAGCACGGCGTCGGTGACCAGCGCGCCGACGGTCACGACCGCGCCGACGATCAGGATCAGGAACGCCGCTGGCCCGTCACCGACATTGAACTGGCTGAAGCTCAGGTCGCAAGCCGAGCAGCGCTCCGCGAACCGCACCCAGCCGCGGAACAGCTTGCCCTTCCCGCAGCGGGGGCAGAGCCCGCGCAAGGCCAAGGAGGCCGGCGCAAGCTCCTGCCGCGGGTCGTGGTCGATCAACCGTGAACCGGCGCGCCCCAGCCGCCCCATACGTAGATGGACACGAACAGGAACAGCCAGACGACGTCGACGAAGTGCCAGTACCAGGCCGCCGCTTCGAACCCGAAGTGCTTTTGCGGCGTGAAGTCGCCCTTGGCGGCGCGCAGGTAGCAGATGATCAGGAAGATGGTGCCGACGATCACATGGAAGCCGTGGAAGCCGGTCGCCATGAAGAATGTGGAGGAATAGATGTTGCCGCCATTGGCCAGGCTGAAGGCGAACGGGGCATGGACATATTCGTACGCCTGGATGGCCGAGAACAGCAGGCCGAGCGCAATCGTCGCCAGCAGGCCCTTCTTCAGGCCCTCGCGGTCGCCATGGATCAGCGAATGGTGCGCCCAGGTGACGGTGGTGCCCGAACACAGCAGGATGAAGGTGTTGAGCAGCGGCCAGCCAAACGGGTCGAGCACTTCGGTGCCCTTGGGCGGCCATTGTGCGCCAACGGCGTCGACCGCGCTGGGGAACAGGGCATTGTCGAAGAATGCCCAGAACCACGCGACGAAGAACATTACTTCGGATGCGATGAACAGGATCATGCCGTAGCGCAGGTGAAGCTGCACGATCGGCGTATGGTCGCCGGCGCGGCTTTCATGCACCACGTCGCGCCACCAGCTGTACATGGTCACCAGCACGCCGGCCAAGCCGAGCAGGGTCACGAACATCCCGTAAGGGTTGTCGTGCATCCACATCACTCCGCCGCCGGTCAGCGCCAGCGCCGAGAAACTGCCCAGCAGCGGCCACAGGCTGGGCGGCAGGATGTGATACGGATGGTTCTTCGTGGCGGCCATGGGCGTCTCGCGTTCCTCTGTTTAATTGCGCTCTAGCGGGCGCTTTCCGGATTTTCCACCGGGTAAAACGTATAGGAGAGGGTGATCTCGTCGAGCGTGCTCGTGGCCTCGTCCTCGCGGATCTTGGGATCGACGAAGAACACCACCGGCATGTCGACTTCCTCGCCGGGTTTCAGCGTCTGTTCCGTGAAGCAGAAGCATTCGATCTTGCTGAAATACTGACCCGCCTTGGCGGGCGACACGTTGAAGATCGCCCGCCCAGTAGTCGCGCGAGCGACCATGTTCTTCGAGCGGTAGTTGACCACCGTCCGCGCGCCGGGAGCGATCTGGATCCGCTCCGGCGCGGTGAAACTCCACGGCAGGGCTGGGTTGATGTTGGCATCGAAGCGGATGCCGATCCGCCCAGCGACGGGGCCCGGAGCCGTCTCGGCGCGCAGCGGAGTGCCGCCGAAGCCCGTCACCTGGCAGAAGATCCGGTACAGCGGCACGGAGGCGAAGGCGACGCCGACCATGACCAGCACGAACAGCACCGCCTTCAGCGCGACGCTGCGGTTCTTCTGCGCAAGCGTAGTCATTGGTTGATCGACATCTTGGCGATGGTGATGGCGAACACCAGCACGACGAAGCCGATCAGCAGCAAAGCGGTTGCGCGCGCGCCGCTCGCCTGGCGCTTGCGGATCAGCTCGTCTTCGGGGCGCGGTGCGCGGTCGTCGGTCATCGGTTCATCCGTGAAGGAGAGGGGCGGCGAAGCGGTCAACCACCAGCGCGCCAAAGAGGAGGAACAGGTAGGCGATCGAGAAAGCGAACAGCCGCTTTTCCGGGCCCATGCTAGCCGGCTCGGTTGCCTTGTTCGCCAGCACGGCGAACGCCAGGAAGACGAAGAAAGCCGACAAGGCCGCCGCCGCGACGCCGTAGATCGGGCCGGTCAGCCCCAGCATCCAGGGCGCAACAGCGCAGGCGGCCATTGGCAAGCTGTAGAGCGCCACCTGTCGCCGCGTCGCCTGCGCGCCGGCCACCACCGGCAGCATCGGCACCCCCGCGGCGGCATAGTCGGAGCGGACGAACAGGCTCAGCGCCCAGAAATGCGGCGGGGTCCACAGGAAGATCAGCAGGAACAGCAGCACCGGCAGCAGCGCGATTTCTCCCGTCGCCGCGGCCCAGCCGATCAGTGGCGGAAATGCCCCAGCCGCGCCTCCGATGACGATGTTCTGCGGTGTCCGGCGCTTCAGCCAGACCGTGTAGATCAGCACATAGAACAGGATGGACACGGCCAGGATCGCCGCCGCCAGGTGATTGGCGGCAAGGTCCATCAGGATCACTGAAAAGATCGACAGGCCGACCGCGAAGTGCAGTGCGGTCTGCCGGCTCATCCGCCCGGCGGGAAGTGGCCGCGCGGACGTGCGCCGCATCTGCGCGTCGAGGTCCGCCTCATACCATTGGTTGAGCGCCCCCGCTCCGCCCGCCCCCAGCGCGATGCACAGCACGCTGGCGAAGGCGAGCACCGGATTCATTGCCACTGGCGCGGCGAGGAGCCCGCACAGGCCGGTGAACACCACCAGCGTCATCACCCGCGGCTTGGTCAGCGCGAACAGGTCCCGCCAGTCGGCAGGCAGATCGGGGGCAGCGGCGGCGGGTGTCATGGCTCGCGCCGCCTATAGAGCGGTCGGCGAAGAGTCGCTAGGCTGCGGAGATGATCCACCGAATCGCTCTTCTTCTCAGCGCCTTCGCCGCAGTTCCGGCCCTTGCCCAAGCTCCGGCCGCTCCGCCTTCCGCGGTAGCGCCCAAGGACGATCTTGTTCGCGTTGCGCTGGACACCGACAAGGGCCGCATCGTGCTCGCGCTGGACGCCAGGCGGGCGCCGGTCACCACCACCAACTTCCTGCGATACGTCGATGCCAAGAGGTTCGACGGCATCAGCTTTTACCGCGCGATGCCTTACGGCAAGGGCAGCGGGCTGATCCAGGCCGGCATCACCAAGGATGCGCGCCTGCTCTATCCGCCGATCGCGCACGAGCCGCCGTCGCAAACGGGCGTGACCATGGACGCCGGGGCGATAGCGATGGCCAACATCGGCCCGGGCACCGCACGTGCCGATTTCTTCATCCTCGCCGGACCGATCACGACCTTCGGCGACAGCTTCGCGGCGTTCGGCCGGGTGGTCGAGGGCATGGACGTGGTGAAAGCCATCCTCGCCGCCCCCGTCGATCCCGCCAAGGGCAGCGGCGCGATGAAGGGGCAGATGCTTGAGCCCGCGATCAAGGTCATCGCTGCGCGGCGGGTGAACTAGCCGCTTACGGCAGCAGGGCGATGATCCGCGCGGGCCCACCGCTGCCGCCCCGGATCTTCATCGGCAGTGCGATCACCGTCGCGCCCGCCGGCGGCAGTTGCTCAAGGCTGGCGACATTCTCCAACCCGGGAATGTTCGCGGCGGACAGAATACGATGCGCCATGAAGTCCCGCGACTGCCCATTGTCGAGGCTTGGCGTATCGATCCCAACGGCATCGACACGCCGGCGGACGAGCAGTTCGGCTGCCTCCCGCGAGATGCCGGGGAAGTGCAGGTTGGCCGTATCCCGCGGGACGGCACTGCCCAGGTAGCGCTTGCGATCGGTCCAGAAGCGAGCCCAGCCGGAGCGGATAAGAACGATGCTGTTCGGCGGGATCGGTCCGTAGCTGATTTCCCAGCGGTGGAGGTCACCCGGCCCGACACGATAATCACGGTCGCGAGCCGCGGCCTCGGAAACATCGATCACGGCTGCCGGCCCGAGCAGCCGGGACAAGGGGACTTCGTCCGCCGCCTGTTGCCCTTCAGCGAAGTGGATCGGCGCATCCAGGTGGGTGCCGCCATGCTCGCTCGCCGAGTAGCGGCCGGCGGTGTACCAGTAGCCGCCCGGCGCCCGGCCCCACGCCTCCTTTTCCCATGTGAAGGGTTTGGCGGTCGGCCAGTAGATCGTCCGCTCATCGAAGGCATGGGTCAGGTCGATGATCCTGGTGTCGTCGACCCGATTGGGGGCAGGGCTTGGCGCCAGGAATGCGGCAGCGAGCAGCGCCGAAGCGCCCAGCCGGACGGTGGTGCTCTGCATGGCAGCCTCCGCTTCGAGGGGCGGCAAGGATAACATGAGGCGCGGGGCGGGCCTACGGATGTGAGCTGGTGCTCATTCCCGCCGCCGACGGCGCACGCTAGGACGGCGCCATGCGGAACGGCACCACCTCCTTCGACGCGATCATCCTCGGTGCCGGTGCCGCCGGGCTGATGTGCGCGGCGGTCGCCGGCCAGCGCGGGCGGCGGGTGCTGCTGGTGGACCATGCCGATGAGCCGGGGAAGAAGATCCTGATTTCCGGCGGCGGGCGATGCAACTTCACCAATGTGCACGCCGGACCGCAGAACTATCTGTCGGCCAACCCGCATTTCATGAAGTCGGCGCTTGGACGCTATACCCCGGCCGACTTCGTTGCGCTGGTCGACGAACACCGAATCGCCTGGCACGAAAAGACCCTCGGTCAATTGTTCTGCGACAATTCCGCGCGGCAGATCGTCGCCATGCTGCTCGCCGAATGTGAGAAGGGCGGGGTCACGCTGCAGCTTGGCGAGACGGTCGGGCAAGTGGCCCACACGGATGGCCGCTTCTGCGTTCGGGTCGGCGAGCGATCCCTGGAGGCACCGCAGTTGGTGCTGGCGACGGGCGGGCCATCGATCCCGAAGCTCGGCGCGACCGGATTTGCCTACGACCTTGCCCGACGCTTCGGCCTGAAGGTGGTCGAGCCGCGTCCCGCGTTGGTCCCGCTGACGCTGAGCGGAGAGGAGGCGTTGTTCCGCGAACTGTCGGGCGTCGCGACCGAAGTGGTCGCCCGCAGCGGCTCGGCGAGATTTCGCGAGGCGGCGCTGTTCACCCACCGCGGAATGTCCGGGCCTGCGATCCTGCAAGTCTCCAGCTACTGGCGGCACGGACAGGCGATCGCGATCGACTTCCTCCCTGACGACGAGCCCGGCTGGCTCGTCACTGAAAAGCGGTTCCGGCCACGGGCGACAGCCGCGGCAACGCTGCGGTCGAAGCTTCCGGTCCGGCTGGCGGATACGCTTGGGCAGCGGCTCGGTCTTTCCGGCGAGCTTGGCAGCATCACCGACCGGCGGCTGCAGGGCGCGGGCGCGACACTCGCCGGCTGGACCTTCCGCCCGAATGGCACCGAAGGGTTCGCAAAGGCCGAGGTGACCGTCGGCGGTATCGCGACGGCTGGGCTGTCGTCGCAGACGATGGCGGCGAGGCATCTGCCGGGCCTGTTCTGCATCGGCGAGGCGGTGGACGTCACCGGCTGGCTCGGCGGGTATAATTTTCAGTGGGCCTGGGCCAGCGGCTGGGCGGCCGGGCAGGTCCTTTAGGCCTACCGTGGTCGGCCTCGCGGCAGCAAAGCCCGTGACTCGGTGCGTCGCCCCCCGCAGCCCGCCCCGGATTCCTATGACAATCCGCAAAAAGGCCGGAACCGCTTCGGCGGTCCCGGCCCTTCTACTCTGCGCTTCGGCTAGTCGATCTTCGGCAGGGTCTCGAACTGGTGGTACGGCGGAGGGCTGGACAACGTCCACTCGAGCGTCGTCGCGCCTTCGCCCCACGGGTTGTCGGGAGCCTTCTTGCCGGCCAGCAGCGACCAGAACAGGTTGACGAAGAATATGCCCATCGCGGCCGCCGTGATCATGTAGCCGACGGTGGAAATGTAGTTCCAGTAAGCGAACGCATCCGGATAATCCGGATAGCGCCGCGGCATCCCATCCAAGCCCAGGAAATGCTGCGGGAAGAAGATCAGATTCACGCCCACGAACATCACGAAGAAATGGAGCTTGCCGAGGAACTCGTTGTACATCTTCCCGCTCATTTTCGGGAACCAGTAGTAGAAGCCCGCGAACAGCCCGAACACCGCGCCCAGCGACAGCACGTAGTGGAAGTGCGCCACCACGTAGTAGGTGTCGTGCATGTAGGTGTCGACGCCGCCGTTGGCGAGCACGACGCCAGTCACGCCGCCGACGGTGAACAGGAAGATGAAGCCGATCGCCCACAGCATCGGAGTCTCGAATGAGATCGAGCCCCCCCACATGGTTGCGATCCAGCTGAAGATCTTCACGCCGGTCGGAACTGCGATGATCATGGTGGCGGCGGTGAAGTACATCTTCACGTTCACGTCCATGCCGATCACGAACATGTGGTGCGCCCACACGACGAACCCGACCACGCCGATCGCCACCATGGCGTAGGCCATGCCGAGATAGCCGAACACCGGCTTGCGGCTGAAGGTGGCAATGATCTGGCTGACGATGCCGAAGGCCGGCAGGATCATGATGTACACTTCGGGATGGCCGAAGAACCAGAACAGGTGCTGGTACAGGATCGGGTCGCCGCCGCCCGACGCATCGAAGAAGGACGTACCGAAGTTGCGGTCGGTCAGCAGCATGGTGATCGCACCCGCCAGCACCGGCAGCGCCAGCAGCAGCAGAAAGGCGGTGACAAGCACCGACCACACGAACAGCGGCATCTTGTGCAGGGTCATCCCCGGCGCGCGCATGTTGAAGATGGTGGTGATGAAGTTGATCGCGCCAAGGATCGAGCTTGCGCCGGCGAGGTGGAGCGAGAAGATCGCCATGTCCACCGCCGGCCCCGCCGAGCCGCTGGTCGACAGCGGCGCATAGACGGTCCAGCCTGTGCCCGCGCCCACGCCGGTGCCTCCCGACACGAACGACGAGCCGAGCAGCAGGATGAAGGCCGGGACGATCAGCCAGAAGCTGATGTTGTTCATCCGCGGGAACGCCATATCGGGAGCACCGATCATGATCGGCACGAACCAGTTGGCAAATCCGCCGATCAGCGCCGGCATGACCATGAAGAAGACCATGATCAAGCCGTGGGCCGTGATCAGCACGTTCCAATGATGCAGCGCTTCGTCGAAGTTGGCGCTGCCCGCCCCGAGCGGCCATCCCTGGGTCAGAATCTGGATGCCCGGTTCGGCCAGCTCGGCCCGCATGATGCCGGAAATGGCACCGCCGATGACCCCCGCGACGATCGCGAAGATCAGGTACAGCGTGCCGATGTCCTTGTGATTGGTCGACATGAACCAGCGGGCGAAGAAGCCCGGCTTGTGGTCCGCGTCGTGATGCGCGTCATGAGCTTCGTGAGCCCTGAGCGGAAGAGTGTCTGCGGTGGTCGCCATGGATAGGTCCGCTTCGTCTTAATTGTTGTTCGGTGCGCCCTGCGTGGGCGCAGGGGTGGGATTGGCCGGGGCCGCATTCGTCGGGGCGCCGCCTGCCGGAGCAGGAGTCGGCGCAGCCGCTGCCGGGACGGCGGACGGCGTGACCTGCGTCGCGGCCGTGCTGTCCGGAGTCGCGGCGGGACGAGTCCCGGGCATGGTGCCACCCTTGGCGGCGACCCACTGGGCGAAGCGCTGCGGAGTGACGACCTCGACGGCGATCGGCATGTAGGCATGCCGTGCCCCGCACAGTTCGGAGCACTGCCCGAAGTAGACGCCGGGCCGATCGACCTTGGCCCAGGTCTCGTTGAGGATGCCCGGGTTCGCGTCGATCTTGGTCCAGAAGGCCGGAACGGCGAAGCTGTGGATGACGTCGTTGGAGGTGACTATGAACTTCACCACTGCGCCGGCCGGAATCACCAGCCGCTCGTCCACTGCCAGCAGGCGCGGACCGTCGGCGTCGGTACGGAAGCGGGTCCCGGCGGCGGCCTCCCCCCGTTCCTTGAGCATGTTGGAGACGATCTCGAACCCACCATGGTCAGGATACTGGTAGCTCCAATACCATTGGTTGCCGATCACCTTGATGGTGAGATCGGCCGGCGGCGGCGAATATTGGTGGCGGATCAGTCGGATCGAGGGGATCGCGATCGCCACCAGGATCAGCACCGGAACCAGGGTCCAGACGACTTCCACAAACGTGTTGTGGCTGGTCCGCGAAGGGACTGGGTGAGCGGCGCGGCGGTAGCGCACGATGGTGTAGGCGAGCAGGCCCAGCACGAACAGGCTGATCAGCGCGCACAGCAGCAGCAGCCAATTGTTGTGGAACGCGGCGCCTTCACGGCCGATCGGCGTGAACTGGTCCTGGGTGCCCATGCGGCCATCGGGCATGCCGATTCCGGCCACCGGCGCGGCATGGTCGAAGGTGGCAGCCGGAGCAGTGCCCGGCGCGGCGGCAACGGCACTGGGGCCGGGGGTCGGGTCAGTGGCGGCGGCGCCGGCTTGCGGCGTTCCAGCGGCGGCGGCGGCAGGCGCGGAGGCCTGCGGCTGCGCCACCGTCGGCACGGCTGCCGCTGCAGGAGTGAGCCCGGCGGCAGCCAGGGCGATTACCCATCCAATCAGTTTCATTCCAACCCCGGTTGACAGCGCTGCGCGAAGCGGCGCGCCGGGCCGGCACGCCAAAGTGGCGGCCTTATAGGCGCGGCTTTCCACCGTCTCAAGCGCTTGTCTGCGGCACTTGCGCGGTGGTTGAAGGACCGGGGGCAGGCGCTTATCAGCGGCCCATGACGACCGACGTGGCGATGACCGACGAGCAGGTGCTGGCGGAGTTCCGGGCAGCGGGGGCGCTGCTGGAAGGCCATTTCATCCTGTCATCCGGGCTGCGCAGCCCGCGCTACCTCCAGTGCGCGCGGGTGCTGATGGACCCGGCCCGTGCCGAGCGGCTGGCGCGGGCATTGGCGGCCAAGCTCCCGGCCGAGGTCCGCAGCGCCATCGACGTGGTGGTCTCTCCCGCGATGGGCGGAGTGATCATCGGTCACGAAATGGGCCGCGCGCTGGGCCGCCCGGCGATGTTCGTCGAGCGTCCCGAGGGCGAGTTCCATCTCCGCCGTGGCTTCGCCCTGGAGCGTGGCGCGCGGGTTCTGCTGGTGGAGGACGTGGTCACCACCGGCCTGTCGTCGCGCGAAGCCATCACGGCGGTCGAGGAAGCGGGCGGCCGGGTGATCGCCGCCGCGGCGCTGGTCGACCGCTCAGGCGGCACCGCCGATCTGGGCGTACCATTCACGCCGCTGATCCGCATCGATGTTCCGACCTACGCAGCCGACGACCTGCCATCCGACCTGGCAGTGATTCCGGCGGTGAAACCGGGTAGCAGGGCCGCTTGAGCCGCGAGCTTCGCCTCGGCGTCAACATCGACCATGTCGCGACCATCCGCAATGCGCGCGGCGGGGAGCACCCCGACCCGGTCCGCGCCGCCCACGCCGCGCAGGCCGCGGGGGCCGATGGGATTACCGCCCATCTCCGCGAAGACCGCCGCCATATCACCGACCGCGACATCGACCGACTGATGGTGGAGATCGGCCTCCCGCTGAATCTGGAGATGGCCGCGACCGAGGAGATGCTGGAGATCGCCCTGCGCCATCGGCCGCACGCTGCCTGCATCGTTCCGGAACGGCGGGAAGAACGGACCACCGAAGGGGGGCTCGACGCCGACGGCCACCGCGAGGCGCTTGGGCCGATGATCGCTCGGCTGTCCGGCGACGGTATTCGCGTCAGCCTGTTCATCGAGCCAACCGAACGCCAGGTGGCTGCGGCGATCGAGCTGGGGGCTCCAGTGGTCGAGTTCCACACTGGCCGCTACGCCCACCGCGACGGAGCGGCCCGGACCGAGGAACTGAAGCGGATTGCCGACTGCGCCGCGCTGGCAGCCAAGAACGGGATCGAACCCCATGCGGGACACGGCCTGACCTTCGACAATGTCGTCCCGGTCGCCGCCATTCCGCAGATCCGTGAGCTCAATATCGGCCACTTCCTGGTCGGCGAGGCGCTGTTCACGGGGCTCGAGCAGAGTGTCCGCAAGATGCGCGAACTTATGGACGCGGCGCGGTGATCGTCGGCCTGGGCTCAGACCTGTGCAATATCGAGCGCATCCAGGCGTCGATCGACCGGTTCGGCGACCGGTTTCTTCAGCGCGTCTTCACCGAGACCGAGCGCGCCAAGGCCGCGCGCCGCCCGTTCACCTCCGCCGGGACCCTCGCCAAACGCTTCGCCGCCAAGGAAGCCTTCTCCAAGGCGGTCGGCACCGGCTTCAAGCGCGGCGTGTTCATGAAGGATATCGGTGTCGCTAATGCGCCATCCGGTAAGCCCACCCTGGTGCTGACTGGCGGAGCGAGGGACAGGCTTGATTCTCTCACGCCGCCGGGCCACGCCTTGACCGTCCACTTGACCATGACCGACGATCATCCCTGGGCGCAGGCCTTTGTGATCCTCGAAGCGCATATGCTGGAGAGCTGATTGAACGACGAGGCGCAAACCCTGACCCCGAGCGCGGCCGCTCCGACTCCGGCAGAGCTGCCGGCGGAGAAGAAGGATTCCGCGCTGTGGCGGGAGATCAAGGGGCTGTTCTGGGTCCTGCTGGCGGTGCTGCTGTTCCACAGCTTTGTTGCCAAGCCCTTCTACATTCCGTCAGAATCAATGATGCCCGGCCTGCTCAAGGGCGACCGGCTGGTGGTCAGCAAATATCCTTACGGCTGGTCGTGGGTCTCGCCAAGTTTCCACATCATGCCGGAGATGAGTGGTCGCTTGTTCGGCAAGCTGCCGACGCCCGGCGACGTGGTGATCGTCACGCCTCCGGGTGCGCGCGAAGATTACATCAAGCGGGTGATCGCCGGCCCTGGCGATACGGTGGCGGTGCGCGACGGCCGGCTGATCCTCAACGGGCAGCAGGTCCGGCGCCAGGTCCGCCCGCCGGCGATGATCCCGGTCGATGCCAATGCGCCATGCGGGATCGAGTTCGCCGGCTTCCTGGTCGAGGCCGCCGACGGCAAGCGTTACTGCCGCCTGCCGATCGTCCGAGAAACGCTCCCCAACGGCGCGAGCTTCGACACGATCGACCTCGGCCCAAGCCAGGGCGACGACTATGGCCCGGTCACCGTTCCGGCCAACCACGTCTTCCTGATGGGGGACAACCGGGACCGCAGCGCCGACAGCCGGTTCGCGCTCGGCGACCAGGAGCATGGCCTGGGCGGACCGGTGCCGTGGGAGAATATCGGCGGGCGCGCCGAATTCATCACTTTCAGCCTGGATGGATCGACCAGCTTCAATCCGTTGAGCTGGTTCTCCTCCCTCCGCTCCGGTCGGGCCGGCAGTAGCCTTCGGACCCATCCGCAGCCATAAGGCCGCGCATGGGGGACACCACGCAAGAGCCGCACGTCGAACTGCCGGGTCCGGCTGAGTTTCACGATCCGCTGATCCGCAACGAGGTCAAGAGGGCCTCGGTGTGGTTCGGAACCGCGCTGCTGATCGCCGGCGTGATCTTCCTTGCCCAACCGCTGCTGCTGATAATCGGCGGGCTGGTGTTCGCGGTGCTGCTCGATGGCGGGACGCGCCTGCTCGGGCGATGGCTGCCGATCGCCCGCGGTTGGCGCCTGTTGATGGTGGTGCTTGCCGCCTTCGGTTTCCTCGGCTGGCTGTTCTATTTCGCGGGGACGACCTTCGCCGCGCAGTTTGAAGCCCTGCGCGCCGTGGTGGAGGCGCAAGCGGGCCGCGTCTATTCCTGGGCGTTCGACCATGGCCTGGTCAGCGAAGGCAGCCCGGACACGCTCGGCCAACAGGTGCTCGGGTCGGTCGGGCGGCTGACCAGCGCCGTCGGCACTGCGCTCGGTGCGGTGACCAGCGCGTTCCTGATCATCGTCATCGGCATCTTCATCGCCGTCGAGCCGCGGCTCTACGACCGGGGCGTCGCATGGCTGCTGCCGATGCGGCACCGCCACCGCTTCTACCAGATCGGCGACCGGGTCGGCTTTACCCTGCGCCGGCTGCTATTCGGGCGGATCGTCGGCATGGTGGTCGAGGGTCTCTTCACCTTCATCATGCTGGCCTATGTCGGGCGCCTGTTCGGGGTCGACCCGATCCCGATGGCGGCCTTGCTCGGCCTGCTCACCGGCGTCCTGGCCTTCATCCCCAACATCGGGGCGATCACCTCGGGCGTGCTGATGGTTGCGGTCGGCTTCAGCGCCGGAACCAGCGAGGGGCTGTGGGCGATTGTGGTCTACTTCGCGGTGCAGAACATCGACGGCTATCTGATCCTGCCGTACATCGCCCGCAAGACGGTCGACCTCGCCCCGGCGGTGGTGCTTGCCGCGCAGCTGATCTTCGGTGCGCTGTTCGGATTCCTGGGATTGTTGTTCGCGGACACGATCCTGGCCGCGCTGAAGGTCACGCTGCAGGAGTTTGCGGGACAGCGCGCCGGCGGGGACGATGGGTCCGAAAGTGCGCCGTTGCCCGAGCCGGCAAGCGGAGCGTCGTCAGCCTAGCGCGGTTGTCCTCCGCCCGCCCCGAGCATGGCCGCGGCGCCCGGGGCGACCTGCAGCACCTTCACTTCAAAATTGAGCGCGGCGTTGGCGGGGAAGCCTGGCGGCGGCGACGCGCCGTAGGCGAGTTCCGGCGGCAGGCGGAACTTGTAGGTGCCGCCCTTCTGCATCTTCTGCAGCGCCTCGGCGAAGCCCGGGATCACGCCCTGCGGCGACATGGGTGCGGGACCCTTGCCAGCGGTGCTGTCGAACACTTCGCCATTGTCGAAGGTGCCGGTATACTCGATCAACGCGGCATCGTTCATCGTGATGAACGGCCCTTCGCCGGCCTGCACCGTGCGGAACTGGACGCCGGTCGCGGTGACTTCCGGGCGCAAGGGGCTGGTCCCGGCCCAGGCCAGGCCCGCACCGGCCGCCATCAGCACGACCAGCCCAGCCAGCAGGCGCAGGCGAGTCGCCTTGGCAACAGGACGAATGGGAACCTGCGTCACGGTCATCGACGGGCGTCCTTCAGCGATGGGGAAGAAGGCCGCTGGGGCGCGGCCCGGTATTAGCGAACGCCTTCGCGCTCGGCCCGCTTGCGCTCCAGCTTCCGGGCGCGGCGGATCGCGGCAGCACGCTCGCGAGCACGCTTCTCGGACGGCTTCTCGTAGTGACGGCGAAGCTTCATCTCGCGATACACGCCTTCACGCTGCAGCTTCTTCTTGAGCGCCCGCAGCGCCTGGTCGACGTTATTGTCGCGAACGATGATTTGCATAAAAGCCGTCCAACTCCTGTCTTCTCTTGTGCCGACTACCGCCGGATTCGCGCTGGGGATACGATCGCAGACCGCGTCATCACTGCGCATTGAATGTCGTTCGTCGCAGGCTGAGCCCACGCCGGTGCGCGGCCCTTAACAGCGGCCCAGCGATTCTTCAACCCGCGACGCCAAGGCTGATGGCGGGCTGAATCGAGGTGTCGGCGCGACGAAAGACGGCTTCCATTGGGTCCAGTTGTCGGCGGTTAACCCGTTGTCGTGTATAGGCTTCTGTTCCAACAAACGGGGGATGCGAATGTCGCTCAGTCGCCGGGAAATGCTGCGTTGGGGTGCAATCGGCGGTGGTGCCGCGCTGGTTTCCAGCGCCGCTCAGCCCGTCGGACTGCCTTCGATCGTCTACAAGGCGCCCCCGCTTCCAGTGCCAGCCGTTGCTGCTGCGCCGGCTGCCCCGCTGGGCATCGACGCGGCCCTGTTCGCCCGCGCCAAGGCGGCACTGGACCGACACGGAGCCGCCGTGCGCGCCCGCGATTTCATGGGCATTGTCGATTTCTCGCTCGCCTCCCGCGACGCGCGCTTCCATCTGGTCGACCTGATGAACGGCCGCGTCGAAAGTCATCTGGTAGCCCATGGCCGCGGGTCGGACCCGGCCCACAGCGGCTTCGTCGAGAGCTTCAGCAACACGCCCGGTTCGGAGGCGACCTCCAACGGCGCTTACACCACCGGTGAATATTACCACGGCAAGTACGGGCTTTCGATGAAGGTCCATGGGCTCGACTGGACCAACAACAACGCCGAGTCCCGCGCGATTGTCATCCACAACGCCTGGTATGCGGAGCCCGAGATGATCGGCATCCACGGCAAGCTCGGCCGGTCCGAAGGCTGCTTCGCCTTCAGCAAGGCCAGCCAGGACAGCGTGATGCAGCGGCTCGCCGGACAGCGGATGATCTACGCGGACAAGATCGCGTAGCGCCGAGATCAAGATGGCGGGCGCACAGCGTCCGTCGTCTGGGTCGAGAGACGCAAAGCGCCGGCGGCGTGCGCGCGGATGCCCGACACGCCCGACGTCACGGGATTTGCTCCCGTGACGGCTCTCCTCACCAATAGTCCAAAACAGCCGCCCTGCTCCCCACGGCCGTCGCCGTAGGGAGCAACTTACCTATTTCGCCGCTGTCCTCGTCGGCGCCTTGCCGTCCCGGTCGTTCAGGGCCGCGATCACCGGGGCGTCGCGCTTGTACAGGTCTTGGTAAGTGACAATCTTGCCGTCGGTCAGCGCTGCGGCGCTGAAGTAGACGATGTACACCGGCACCGGCTTCACGAACTTGGCCTCGACGGTCTTGCCGCTGGCCAGTACCTCGTCGATCTTGGCCTGGTTCCACTCCCCGCCATCATCGCTCAGCAGTTCGCCCGCCAGGTCGAGGATGTGCTCGGTACGGATGCAACCGTGGCTGAGGAAGCGCGCCTTGGCGTCGAACAGGCCCCGATTGTTGGTGTCGTGCAGATAGATGGCGTGGCTGTTCGGCATCACGAACTTGATCTTGCCAAGCGCGTTTGACGGACCAGGGGGCTGCCGCCAGCGCTGGACCTTGCCGTCCTTGCCCTTGACCGCGACGTAGCCGCGCTTGCCCGCAACTTCTCCCGACAGACTCTTCGGCACTTCCCACCACGGGTTGAGGATCACGCCCGTGGCGTGCACCGACAGCTGGGGAGTGGGGGTCTTGGTCGCACCCGCAATCGCGCGATGCTTCCACCGCGTCACGCCGTTTTCGACAAGCGTCGCGTGAATCCCGGGCACATTGACGATGATGTAGCGCTCGCCAAGGTCGCGCGGCAGCCAGCGCCAGCGGTCCATGTTGAGGCGGATCTTGTTGATCGTGGCGGTGTCGCCCGGCTGCGCCTGCTGCAATGCGACCCGCAACGAGCCATATTGCGGATGAGTCGGCAGGAGCCCGCGGAGGGTTTGGCCAACCGAGTGGGAGGCGAGCGCCTGGTCGAGCAGCTGCCGCTGCCGGATGTCGTCGAGATCCTTGTCCACCACGAACCACTGCTGCCGGGCGCTTCCGCGCACATGGCCCAAGGCAAAGTCGCGGGACAGCTTGTTGAAGGTGTCGGTGGCGACGCGCGACAGCAGCATCGGATCGGCGCCCCGCAGCGCCGCTTCCAGCGCGGCCGGGTCGTAATCGCGCGGATCGAGCCCTTCGCTGCCGACCTGCCGGACCGCTGCAAGCAGGTCCTGCGCGTCGGCCGGCTGCCAGATCGGTGGCGGTGGAGGCGGCAACGGAACGGCTTGGGGTGCGGCAACGCCAGGCGGTTGCGCCGGGGCTGCAGCCTGCGGCCGGGGCGCCAAGGGATCGGCGGTCGTGGTCGCCGGAGCGACCGGCTGCACGGTGGGCGCCTGAACGGCGGTTGCTTGCGCCATTGCCATTCCGGCGGGCAGCACCGCCGCCGAACCCAGCATCATCATCGACACAAAACGCGCGCTCATTGCACCCCTGCCTGCTTGATCGAAAGAACGGCGGCTCCGTGGCCGCCCACCGGCTCCTTTGCCTTGCTGGACCAATACACGTGATGAACGCCCCGTTCCAGTTGCGCCGCAGCCACAGTCGGCGGCTTCAGCGCAAAGGAAAGCTTAGGGAAGATGAGCTTAGAACGGCCAAGCCGCAGGATGCAGGGTTGCACGGGAACCAAGGGATGGACATGGTCTTTGTAGGCGCGGAAGCCGCCGCCGAACACGCAATAGAGGCCCGCCATGGTGGCGGCGAGATGAGCCGAGCAATGATCATCAGGGGCCGAATCGCGGAAGACACCGGCGAGGCCGACCGGCGGCGGTCACCGCGCCATCAGGTCGAGCTGGATGGGCGCCTGCGCGAGCTTGGAACCACCGGCACGGAAGCCCGGATCCTCAACCTGTCCGAGACCGGCTTCATGGCAGAGACCGACGAGGATTTCGAAGTGGGGGCCCGGGTCTGGCTGATGCTGCCGGGGCGCGACCGCGCCAATGCGGTGATCCGTTGGACCGCCGCGGGCAAGATCGGCGCCGAGTTCGCCGAGCCGATCGATCCCGCTCACCTGGCGGGCTGACGTTCCAGCACCCGCTTCACCGCCGGCAGGATGCCGGTGACGATCCGCTTGATGCCTTCGAAATTGGGGTGCAGCCCATCGGGCAGGTTGAGCGCCCGGTTTCCGGCCACACCCTGGAGGAAGAACGGGTAGAGCGCCGCATCATGCTTGCGGGCCAGGGCCGGGAAGACAGCATCGAACCGCCGCCGGTAGCGCGGGTCGAGGTTCGGCGCCGCGAGCATGCCGGCGACCAGCACCGGAATGCCGCGTCGCTTCAGTTCAGCCAGGATGGTGTCCAGATTCTGCTCGGTCACCGCCGGATCGACGCCGCGGAGCATATCGTTGGCGCCGAGCTCGACAATCGCGAGGTCGGGATTTCGAGGCAGGCCGTCCAGCGTCCACTTCAGCCGCGCCCGCCCGCCGGACGTCGTGTCCCCTGACACGCCCGCATCGTGAACCACTGCGGGGATGCCGTGGCGGCGCAGCGCCGCCTGCAGCTGCGGAGCAAAGCCGAGCCCGCGCCCGAGGCCGTATCCCGCAGTCAGGCTGTCGCCGAACGCCAGGATGTGCGGTTGCTCGGCTGCAGCCGCGGTGGGCTGCGCCTGGGCTGCGGCGGGAGTGGCGGCGAGAAGGAAGGGAAGCCAGAATTTCGCGTACATCCCGCTGCATCTAGGTGGTTGCCGCCAAGCTTCAATCGCCCTAGCCGCGCACCATGGCCGAAACGCTGATCGAACTGACCGACGTCCGTCTCACGCTCGGCCGAGGAGCGGCGCGGACGGAGATCCTTCGCGGGGTCGATTTCCAGCTGAAGGAGGGGGAGGCGGTCGCGATCCTTGGCGCATCCGGGTCCGGCAAGAGCAGCCTGATGGCGGTGATCGCCGGCCTGGAACGGGCCAGCGGGGGCCAGGCGCGGGTGCTGGGCGAGGACGTTGGCAGTCTCGACGAGGACGCACTGGCCCGCCTTCGCGGCCGGTCGATCGGCGTGGTGCTGCAGGCGTTCCACCTGCTGCCGACCATGACCGCGCTCGAGAATGTCATGGTGCCCATGGAGCTTGCCGGTGCCCCAGACGCGTCGTCCCGGGCGCATGCGGAGCTGGCAACGGTCGGCCTCGCCAGGCGCGAGCATCATTATCCGGCCCAGCTGTCCGGCGGCGAGCAGCAGCGCGTTGCCATTGCGCGCGCCACCGCGCCAGGGCCGCGCCTGCTGCTGGCGGACGAGCCGACCGGCAACCTTGATGCCAGGACCGGCGGCGGGATCATCGACCTGCTGTTCGAGCGGGCGACGGTGACCGGGGCGGGGCTGGTGGTCATCACCCATGATCCGGCGGTGGCCGATCGAGCCAGCCGGGTGGTGCGGATCGCCGACGGTCGGATCGCAGCATGAGGCGGACGGCGTGAGGGGAGCCTGGCGGCTCGCCGGCCGCGACCTGCGGGGTGGCCTCGGCAGCCTCGTGCTGCTGCTGGTCTGCTTGACCATCGCGGTGGCCGGGCTCGCGGCGGTGACCAGCCTGTCGAGCTCGATCCGCTCGACCATCGACCGCAACGGACGCGACCTGCTTGGCGGCGACCTGTCGCTGAGCGTGGCGCAGCGCTCCGCCACTCCGGAGGAGCAGGCAGCGATGGCCCGCCTCGGCGGCTTATCGCCGAGCACGACCTTGCGGTCGACTCTCGTTGCGCCGACCGGCAGCGCACTTGTGGAGCTGTCGGGCATTGCACCCGGGTGGCCGCCGGCTGGCAAGGTGACGCTACGGCACGGTGGACGCATGCCGGGCAGGGGCGAAGCGGTGGTCGGTCGTGAGCTTGCCGAGCGGTTCGGCCTTCGACCCGGCGCAACCGTGCGGCTGGGGTTCGCAAGCTTTCGGGTGACCGGCATCATACAGGGAATGCCGGCCGCGTCCGGGTTCGCCCTCGCGCCGCCCGTGCTGGTCACGCCAGATGGCCTCGCCACCACCCGACTGGTCCAGCCGGGTAGCCTGTACACCAGCACCTACCGGATCCTGCTGCCTGCGGGCGTAGATGCCCAGGCGGCCGGCCAGGCGTTTCAGCGCCGCTTCCCCAGCGGAGGCTGGCGCGCGCTGGATCGCGGCGAAGCGGCAGCGGGTACCCGCCGGTTTGTGGACAGGGTCGGCGAGATGCTGCTGCTGATCGCGTTGGGTGCGCTGGGGATCGGAAGCATCGGCATCGCAAGCTCGGTTGCCGCCTTCGCCGCATCGCGCCGGTCCACGGTCGCGGTGCTCAAGATCCACGGTGCCCGCCGTCGCGACCTCGGCTGGATGCTAGCGCTGGCGATCGGAGCGCTGGCGGCGCTCGCCATCGCCATCGGCCTGGCCATCGGTGCCGCGGCTCCCGCGCTCGTCGCAGAGGTTGTCGGCGACCTGCTGCCGATCCAGCCAGACCGGGCTCCGCAGCCCGCCGCATTGCTGCTGTCCGCCGTCTTCGGCCTGCTGGTGACGGTCGCGGCATCGTGGCGGCCGGTCGCCCGGGCCGTCGCCGAGCGCCCGGCGGCGATCCTGCGCGGCGACGTCGAGGGGGAGGGCGCCGGCTGGCATCGGTACCTGCTCGTCCCGCTCGTCGCCGGGGGTTTGGCGGTGACCCTGGCCGCCGCGGCCTCCGACAACCCGCGGCTGACCCTGATCGCGATCGCCGGCGCCGTCCTGCTGGCCGGAGCCTTTGCGGCGCTGGGCTGGATGATCGCCCGAATTGCGCGGGGCCTTGGCGGGCGCGGCGGCCCGATCGTCCGGCTGGGGATCGGGGCTCTCCATCGCCCCGGCTCCGCCACCGTGCGCCTGAGCGTTGCACTGGGGCTGGGGCTGTCACTGCTGGTGGCGCTGAGCGGCATTGGCTCGAGCCTGTCCGCCGAGATCGGGGGCAACATTCCCAAGCGGGCGCCGGCCCTGTTCATGCTCGACATCCCCGCTGCCGAGGAAGCGCGGTTCCGGGCCCTGGCCGAGCAGGCGCTGCCCGGTGCCGAGCTCCGCCTCGTCCCCTCGCTGCGCGGACCGGTGACGGCGCTGAACGGCCGCCCGGTCTCCGCCATCGGCGCCGTTCCCGAGGGGGCCTGGATCCTTCGCGGCGACCGCGGCCTGACCTTTGCTCGCGATCTTCCACCCGCCAACCGGCTGGTCGCTGGCGAGTGGTGGCCGGCCAACTACTCCGGCTCGCCGCTGATCTCGCTCGATGTCGACGCGGCGCGGGCGCTCAACCTCCAGGTCGGCGACACCATGACCGTGGCCGTGCTCGGTCGCCCGATCGAGGCGCGGATCGCCAGCCTGAGGGAGATCGACTGGCGCTCGTTCGGCTTCAACTTCGCGATCATCTTCGCGCCCGGTGCACTGGACAGCGCGCCCTATACCTTGATGGCAACTGTCGCGCCCGGCGCCGGTGTAGCCACGGCGTTGTTCGAGCGCCGACTCAGCGAGGAACTGCCGATGGTCAGCACCATTCGGGTGAGCGAGGTGGTTGGACGCGTGTCGGCCATTCTCGCGGCGATGGACGCCGCCATCCGCCTGGCGTCGGCGGTCGCGATCCTGATCGGAGTGGCCGTGCTGGCCGGGGCGGTGGCGGCGACCCGGGCCAAGCGGGCGCGCGAAAGCGTGCTGCTGAAGCTGGTTGGCGCCAGCCGTGCCCAGGTGCTTCAAGCCCAACTGATCGAGTTCCTGGCGATGAGCGCGGCGATCGCTGCCGCCGCTTTCGGCTTTGGGACACTGGGCGCCTGGGCGACGGTGACCCAGCTGTTCGAACTGCCGTTTCGGCCTGATTGGCCGTCTCTTGTGGCCCTGCCCGTCGTCGGGGTTGCGGTCGCTGTCGCGACCGCGCTGTTCGCCGCTCTTCCCGCACTGTCCGCCCGGCCTGCGCAGGCGCTCCGCAGCCTGTAGCGGAACGGGTCGTCGCAAAAGCGTGAAACTTTCGTTTTAGATCGGTCGTTCTAGGGGCCGAAAGGAATAAGAGCGATGTCGAACTTCCCGACCCTTGGTGATCTTGGCCTGAAGCACGACCCGGCGGGGCGGGGATATCATGCCGTCTACCGCGAGCAGGAGGTGAATCACTGTCCGGGCTGCGGCCGGACCCACTGGATCATTGGCCGCGTATCGGCCGAATGTGCCTTCTGCGCCACCGCGCTGCCGCTCGCCGAGGCGAGCATGCGGTCACACAATGCACCCGCGGTCATTCAGCACCGCAACCGGACTTCCAATCACGCCTGGGCGGCGTAACGAAACTCTCCCCGGCAGCCGAAGCGAGCGGCGCGGCCATCGCGCAGCGACCGCCGGCCGGAGGGGGAGACCATCAAGTGCGGATTAGGGCGCCGGTGTCCGCCGAACGGGCACCGGCGCATTGCATATGTCGACGCCTCCAGCGGGGACCTGATAGAAGTCGTCCTGCCGATTGGCCCGGGCGCGCAGGTAAGCGGTGAAGCTTGCACTGGCCTCATCCATGTACTGGAAGCTGGGGCGGGCTACCGCCGGCATGGACGACGCCAGGCGGATGGACGCGATTGCCCGGCCGGGAACGCCTTGCCGGTAGAAGCCGAGCGCTTCCGTTCCGCGGGGAAGTGCGCTCATCTGCTCGATGCCTTCGATCACCCGGCCGACAATGGCGATATTGCGGTCGAGGTGGCGCGGCGCGTGGCCGATCACCGCGTACAATTCCCCGCCGGTGCCGGTGTCCGGCTTGAGGTCGCGCCCAACGCCGACCGTGCCGTAGCAATGGGTGAGGCTGACGTCGGCCGAGCGGTAACGAGCGACCGGCCAGCCGCCGGTGTGTCCGACCCGCACGGCATAGGAGTCACGATACGGAAACGGGCGGATCGCCAGCCCCTGGGAACTGCGTACATATTCGGCGGGAGGTCGCTTCACCACTCCGGCGGGCAGCGGCTTGCCGTCGTCGTTGACGCCCCACTGCGCGACATAATTGTCCTGCACCCGGTAGATCGACGAGCCGATCCAATAGCCGGCGCGGGCCAGCGCCCGGATGTTGGCGACGTGCACCGGCGCGAACGCGGGGGCGAGCTGGATCACGCTCCGCCCGCCGCCCTGGTAGTCGATCACCAGCAGGTCCTCGGGGGGGATCGACTTCCATGCCGAGGCCGGCGCCTTGGCGACGATGTCGGTCGGCGTCAGCGGCTTGGGGCTCTGGGCGCCGGTGAGGAGAAGAAGCGCGGGCAGCGCGAGAAGGGCTTTCATGGGCCGGCACCTTATCGCCGTTTGCGATCGCGTCAAAAGGCTTGCAGCGCCGGCCCGCTTCAATCGTTATTGGCAATGCAAGGAGGCTCGACAATGCGGCAGGCGATCAGGATTCTGGCGGTCGGGGCGGCGATCATCTCGCTGGCCGGCTGCGGCAGCGGGACCGAGCGGCAGGTGGTTTCCAACGAGCCTGAGATCGTGGTTCGTTCGCCCGAGCAGGACCAGCTCCACCAGCTCGACGAGATGGGGCGCAACATCGGTCTAAAGCGAGCGATCACTGCTAGCGGGCTGCGTTGCAAGCGGGTCACACGCTCGGGCTACGTTACCGAGTACAAGAAGCTGTCGATGTGGACCGCAAGCTGCGAGGACAAGCGTGATTGGGCGATCTTCGTCGGGCCTGACGGCAGCGCGCAGGTTCGCCCCTGCGGCGACATGCAGCAGTTCAACCTTCCGGAATGCCGGATCGCGGCCAACCCGGCTGGAACGCCGCCTCGGCGGAGCTGACCGCGCCCTCAACGGAGCTGGGTTGCACTGTCGTTCGGAAGCATGGAGGCCTGCCCGTCGACGATCCGGGCGACCTTGCGTGCGCCGAGCCACAGCTCGCAGTCTGAATCGAGACCCATGGCGCAGGCGATGGCAAGCGCCTCCTCGTCACTGTCGGCCTGGATCCAGTGAGCCTTCGTGATCTTGTCACGGGCGTCGAGGCAATAAAGCTTGTAGTGGCTCATGTCGGCGCCCCCACGCCGATATGACATGTGCCCCGGGGTTCACCGAGTCTTACGGCCACCGGAGTTAGTGGAAACCGTCCTTACGGGTTAGCCTGCCCGGCGAATGGCTCGAGCGGCGACCGATTCCAGCAGTTCCAGGCAAAGCAATGCGCGCGGTGTCAGTCACAGCGGCGCACTTCCTTATACTCGCCGTTGGCGGTCTTTTCCTTGATGGTGACGCAGCTGCCCTGGCGGATTTCCTCGCGCCAGCTGCCGTCGGCATTGGTGACGCGGTTGCCGCCCTTCGGTACCCGCTGCCCGTTGCGGATCTCGTAATTCCAATCCTTGGGCGTCGGGCGCGACTGAGCCACGGCAGCCGACGTCCCGCCCACGGCGATGGCACCGGCAACGGCGCTCATCAGGGTGAAACGAACAATGCTCTTCATGACTCATCGACTCCTTGCGGGCCGGATATAGTGCAGAAGATATGAACCGCCAATGACGGCGAGTCGTTTGGGATCAGCGATGAAGCGAGCCGACCCGCTGGTCAGCCCCGCCGGAGGTCAGCCCTGGCGCGCCTTGAAGCGGCGGTTCGTCTTGTTGATGACGTAGGTCCGCCCGCGACGACGGATGACGCGGCAGTCCCGGTGGCGGTCCTTGAGGGACTTCAGAGAATTGCGAATCTTCATGGCCGGGTACGCCCGTTTCTTGTTTCGTGTTGTTGGCTGACGCTCGAAAGCTTCCGCGCGCCCCTATGGGACCGTTCTGCCCGAGTCAAGGCGAGCGCTACCGAACAGCCTTGACCTGACCGGGTGCGACGATCTCGCCGAAGTAGCTGCCGCGGTACCAGCGAGGCCGCTGCGGATCGTCGGCCAGCGCCCGCGCGATGCGGTAGTTGAGCTCGGCATAACGCGCCGCGGCAACCCAGTTGATCGGCTGCTTCAGGTCATCGCTGACCTGGTGGTAGTTCTGCGCGAAGAACTTGTCCCAGATCGGCTTGCCACCATTGCCATAGCCGGTGAACATCAGGATTGCCGGCACTCCCCGCAGCACGAACGGATAGTGATCCGACCGGGTGAAGATCCCCTGTTCGGGCATCGGGTCGGGGGAAACGCCAATCCCCATCGACCGTCCGGCCTGCGCGACAGTGCGGGCCACGGTGGAATGGTCCGCGCCGAACGCCACCACATCCGTGAAGTCGTACAGCGGCACCGGCATGTCGAGGTCGACCGCAGCAACGATACGGTCGATCGGGATCGTCGGGTGCGCGGCGTAATAGTCGGCGCCGAGCAGGCCCAATTCTTCGCCCGTGTGGGCGATGAAGACCACGGACCGTTTAGGTCGCTTGCCCGAGCGCACGAACTCGCGCGCCGCTTCGAGCATCGTCGCGACCCCCGCGGCGTTGTCGAGCGCGCCGTTGTAGATCGCGTCCTCGCCGGGCTTCGCGTCCGCCTTCATGCCGAGGTGATCCAGATGTCCCATCAGCATGACGTGCTCGGACGCGAGCCTGCGGTCGGCTCCCGGCAATATGCCGATCACCGCCGGGCTGCTGAACTCTTCCCAGGTCGAGCGGGCGTCGAGCGACAGGCGCGACGGCAGGGCGAAGCCGCGCACCGGGGTGCGCTGCCGAATGGCGGCGACGATTGCTCCTAAGCTCGTCGGCGCCCGGCTGAACAAGCCTTCTCCAGCGGCCTGCGAGATGGTGCCGCGGAACCGCAACCCGGCAGGCGTGCTTCCGGCCTGGCCCCGCGCGTCGACCCAGTCGGTGGTCGCCCGCCGCGCAGTGCTCTCGACACCGTTGCGTGCTCCCGGCGCGATCTCGATCAGCCCGACGGCGCCGGCCGCGGCGGCAAAGCGATGCTTCTGCTGCCCGAGGTGGGCGGCGACTTCGGACGGCAGGCCCGCCGGGGTCCCGCCAAGCGCCACCACCGTTTTCCCGCGCACATCGAGGCCTTGGTAGTCAGCGAAGCCATGGCGGGGGTCGGTTATTCCCCAGCCGACGAACACCAGCGGCGTTTCGATCTGCCGGACCGCCTCGGTCACGCTGGGGCGGATGGCGACATCGGTGCCCCAGCGCAGCCCGCGACCGTTCAGGCGAATTGTCGGCGTCCCCTGATGCTGGGCGCGGCGGAACGGGACTCGCTGGAACCAGCCCTTGGCTTCGCCGCCCGGCTGCAAACCGATGCCGCGGAACTGGGTCGCCACGTAAAGCGCGGCTACCTCATGCCCGCGCTTGCCGGCTCCGCGGCCTTCCAGCAGGTCGTCGGCCAGGAACTCCACGTCCGCCCGAACCCGCGCCGCGGCTTCGGCGCTTGGCTGAAACCGCTGGGCGGGCGGAGCCGCTGCTCCCAACAGGAACGCAGCGGCGGGGGCAATCAGCAGGCGGGAGGGACGCATCAACTATCCTTGGCCGGAGAGGCGCCGTTCCCAGGCGAGGGCATCGGCAATGATCGTTTCGATATCGTCGCGCTTGGGAGTCCAGCCGAGCCGTTCGACCAAGCGGCGGTTGGAGGCGACCAGCTGCGGCGGATCGCCCGCCCGGCGGTCGCCCATGCGCCGGGGAATTGGCCGGCCGTTCACCTTGTCGAGCGCGTCGAGCATCTCCAGCACCGAAAAGCCGCGCCCATAGCCGCAGTTGAGCGTGAAGCTTTCGTCGGGGGTGCGGATCAACTCCTCAAGCGCGGCGACATGCGCTGCGGCAAGGTCCGACACATGGACATAGTCGCGGATGCAGGTGCCGTCCGGAGTTGGGTAGTCGGTGCCGAACACATCGACATGGTCGCGCTTGCCGACCGCGGCTTCGCACGCGACCTTGAGCAGGTGGGTCGACCCTTTGCCGACCTGGCCGGACCGGCCGTGCGGATCGGCTCCAGCGACATTGAAGTAGCGCAGCGCACCGTAGTTGAAGCCATACGCCTTGGCGCAATCCGCCAGCATAACTTCGGTCATCAGCTTGGACGAACCGTAGGGATTGATTGGGCGCGTGGGATCGGTCTCCTCGATCGGCACCCGTTCGGGCGAGCCGTAGGTGGCGGCGGTGGACGAGAACAGGATGTGCCGGACGCCGCACTCGGTCGCCGCGGCGATCAGGCTGTGGGTCGCCACCGTGTTGTTGCCGTAGTATTTGAGCGGGTTCTCGACGCTCTCCGGAACGACGATCGAGCCGGCGAAATGCATGATGGCGCCGACGGCATGTTCGCGCAGGAACGGCCCGACCGTCGCCGGGTCGCCGATGTTCGCTTGCAGGAATGCCACGCCCTCCGGCACCGCCTCGCGCCGGCCGTTGGACAAGTCGTCGACCACGACCACACGCCATCCGGCATCCGTCAGGGCCAGCACCGCGTGGCTGCCGATATAGCCGGCGCCGCCGGTCACCAGAACGGTCGGACGGGTCGAGTCATTCATGCGTGTGTTGCTCCATGGTCGACCCCCGCCGGCCCGGCAGCGCTAGACGTTTTCGGCTTTGCGAGGCAAGCGCGCCGCCCTAAGAGCCCGCCAAATCCTTTGCAGCGAGACCATCCAGCTCATGGCAACCACCATTTCCAGTGCGTTCGATTCCGGCAACATCCGCGTGGTCGGCCAGGACGGCGATCGTTTCGACTTGGAGATCGTCAAGGACGCGTCGAGCGACTTCTACCAATGGTTCCACTTCCGCCTGGCCGGCGCCGGCGGCCGGGAAGTGACGCTGCGGATCGTCAACTGCGCCGACAGCGCCTATCCGAACGGCTGGCCGGGCTACAAGGCGCGTTTATCTGTCGACCGTGAGACCTGGGTGCAGGTGCCGGATTGCAGCTACGGCGACGGCGTGCTCACCATCCGACTCACGCCCGAGACTGACTGCGTTTGGCTGGCTTATTTCGCGCCTTATTCGATGGAGCGGCATCACGACCTGATCGCGACCTTCTCATCGCTGCCCGACGTTGCCTACCGTTCGCTCGGACAAAGCCTGGACGGGCAGGACATCGACTGCCTGACCATCGGTGAGGGGCCACTGACCGCCTGGATCTACGCCCGCCAGCACCCCGGCGAGAGCATGGCCGAATGGTGGATGGAAGGCGCGCTGGAGAAGCTTGCCGACCCCGACGATCCCGTCGCCCGGGTGCTGCGCAAGGAAGTGACCTTCCACCTCGTGCCCAACATGAACCCCGACGGGTCCCGCCGCGGGCACCTGCGCACCAACGCCGCCGGTATTAACCTCAACCGGGAGTGGCACGAGCCTTCGGCGGAGAAGAGCCCGGAAGTGCTGTGTGTCCGGAACGCCATGGATGCCGCCCGGCCCGATTTTGCGATGGACATTCATGGCGATGAAGCAATCCCCGCCAACTTCCTCGCGGGGTTCGAAGGTATCCCCTCGCTGACCCAGCGCCAGTCGGACTTGTTCAAGCTGTTCAGTGATACGCTGGAGCGGCTCTCACCCGACTTCCAGTCGCGCCTCGGCTACGAGATCCCTGCACCTGGCCAGGCCAACATGAGCATGTCGACGACCCAACTGGCCGAGCGCTTCGGCTGCCTGTCGACGACGCTGGAGATGCCGTTCAAGGACAATGACAACCTGCCCGACCCGGTCTGCGGGTGGAGCCCGGAACGCTCCAAGTTCCTTGCGCACGCGTGCCTCCATGCGCTGCACGCCATCCTCCCCGACCTCAAAAAGGCCTGAAGGCGATGCCGACCCTTGTGCTCCTGCGCCACGGCCAGTCGCAGTGGAACCTTGAAAACCGCTTCACCGGCTGGTGGGATGTCGACCTGACCGAGGCAGGCATCGCCGAAGCGCGGGGGGCCGGCCGGCTGCTCAAGGAAAAGGGGTTCGAGTTCGACCGTTGCTTCACATCGGTCCAGACCCGCGCGATCCGAACCCTGCACCTGGTCCTCTACGAGCTTGGCAGCCTCTGGCTTCCGACGACCAAGGACTGGCGCCTCAACGAGCGACACTACGGTGGCCTCACTGGACTCAACAAGGCGGAGACCATCGCCAAGGTCGGCGCGGAGCAGGTCAAGATCTGGCGCCGCAGCTTCGACATTCCGCCGCCGCCGCTGCAAGCGGACAGCCCCTATTGCGCGCTGCGCGACGATCGCCGCTACGCCGGCGTGACCGTGCCGGACAGCGAAAGCCTCAAGGACACGATCGCGCGCGTGCTGCCTTACTTCGACGCCAACATTGCGCCGGCGCTCCGGGCGGGCGAGCGGGTGATGGTCGCGGCGCATGGCAATTCGTTGCGCGCGCTGGAAAAGCAGCTGTCGGGGATCAGCGATGCCGACATCATCGGCCTGGAGATCCCAACCGGCCAGCCGATCGTCTATGATCTGGACGAGACGCTTGCGGTGCGGGACCGCTATTATCTCAGCGAGCGCTGAGCCGGATCACGCCGCCACCTTTTCCGCGTACATCGCCTGATCTGCACGATCGATCACGCTTTCCGGCCGGTCGCCCGGCTCGATCAGCGCGATCCCGATCGCGGCGGACAGCGGAATGCAGGATCCCTCGTGGCAGAACTCGCTGCCGGCGATCCGGTCCGCCAACCGGCGCGCGGTTTCGAGCGCATGACGGTGGTCGGAATGCTCCAGCAGGATCGCGAACTCGTCACCGCCAAACCGCGACACGCAATCGCTTTGCCGAACGTCGCCGGCTAGCAGCTCGGCGACATGGACCAAGGCCGCGTCGCCGGCATGGTGACCGAAGCTGTCGTTGACCACCTTCAGGCCATCAACGTCCACAAACAGCAGCGCGCCACTGTCGCCATAGCGATTGGCACGGTCGATCATCTTCTCTAGCTGCCGGATGAACCCGCGACGATTGAGTAGAGGGACCAGGCTGTCGTGGTAGGCGAGCCGGTCGAGGTCCTCCACCCGGCTTTCAAGGCGCGCGATCTCGGCCCGCAACCGGGCGACCTCAGTCATGAGGATCTGCGGGTCCGAGCAGTCGAGCGGCACGTCGTTCATGAAAAAACGCCCCAGCGGAGAATCGCATAATAGCGCGGATTTCCGGCGCTGTGGATAGTTTCGCAACAACTGTCTGACGATTGCCTCGTTCCGCGACACTTCGTAAGGCCCGCACTCCGGCGATGGGCAAGGATGGGTGATGAGCGAAGCGGCACTGGTGGGCATCATCATGGGCAGCACGTCGGATTGGGACACCATGCGCCATGCGGCAGATTGCCTGGACGACCTGCAGGTCGCGTACGAAACACGCATCGTCTCCGCCCACCGCACTCCCGATCGCTTGTACCGCTATGCGACGGGCGCAAGACAACGTGGGTTAAGGGTGATCATCGCGGGGGCGGGCGGCGCCGCTCACCTGCCCGGCATGGCGGCATCGATGACCAGCCTGCCGGTGCTGGGCGTACCGGTGGAAAGCAAGGCGCTGAACGGCGTCGACAGCCTGCTGTCGATCGTCCAGATGCCGGCGGGAGTGCCGGTTGGCACCCTGGCCATCGGCCGGGCGGGCGCGGTCAACGCCGCACTGCTCGCCGCCTCCATCCTCGCGCTCGGGGACGAAGCGCTGGAGATGAGGCTCGACGATTGGCGCGCTGAACAGACGGCGAGCGTGGGAGAGAGCCCGGAATGACGATCGAGCCGGGCGCCACGATCGGCATCGTCGGGGGCGGACAGCTTGGCCGGATGCTCAGCATTGCGGCGGCGCAGCTCGGCTATCGCTGCCACATCTACGATCCGCACGAGCGGCCGGTCGCTGCCGATGTGGCGGCGGCGTTCACCCGGGGAGCGTTCGACGATGGCGATGCGCTTCGAAGGTTCGGAGATGCGGTGGATGTCGCCACCTACGAGTTCGAGAATCTGCCGGTGGGACCACTCCGCCTGCTTGGACCCAAGCTCCGGCCGGGGCTGAAGTCGTTGGCCGTCGCGCAGGACCGCGCCGAGGAGAAGCGCTTCATCGAAGCCAGCGGCGGCCGGGTCGCTCCGTGGACGACGGTCGACTCGTTCGAGCAGGTGGAGGCCGCGGTCGAGAACCTCGGCGTGCCGCTCGTGCTCAAGACCCGGCGGTATGGCTACGACGGCAAGGGACAGGCCTGGGTTCGCTCCGCGGTCGAGGCCGCGCAGGCGTGGAGCTCGATTGGCGAGCAGCCGGCGGTCGCGGAGGCGGGGGTCGACTTCGCTGCCGAATTCTCGATCATCCTCGCACGGTCGGCTGATGCCAGCGTGGCGCGGTTCGAACCGCCGCAGAACGAACACCGCGACGGCATCCTCCGCCGCTCCACCGTGCCCGCCGGGCCAGCAGTTCTCGCTCAAGCCGCGGAGGCCCAGTGCGTGGCGGCAGGCATCGCAGCGGCACTGGACCATGTCGGCGTCCTCACCGTGGAGTTCTTCGCCGCGGCCGACGGGCCGATCGTCAATGAGATCGCCCCGCGCGTCCACAATAGCGGCCATTGGACGATCGAGGGTGCGGCCGCCTCGCAGTTCGAGCAGCATATCCGGGCGGTCTGTGGCCTACCCCTAGGATCGGCGCAGCTTCGCACCGGCGGTGCGGTGATGGACAATCTGATCGGCGACGATGTGCTTGGCTGGCGGGACCTGGTGGGGGAGCCTGGTGCGTCGGTGCACCTTTACGGCAAGGGCGCACCGCGGCCTCGCCGAAAGATGGGGCACGTTACCCGCGTCATGCCTCGCCCATAGGCGTCACCGGCGGACCGACGCCGTGACCCGATGCAGGAATGAATTGTGCCGGCTCAATCCCCGCTGCAGGTCGCGGTAGATCCCCCCGGCGAGCGAGGGTAGCAGGGCCTCGACGTGCGCCACGTCCTCAAAACGGCGGACGTCCAGGTGGACCCGCAGCTTCCCGTCGAACTCGAATTTGATCAGCGCGTCTCGCGGCAGCTGCTCGACCAGCACGCTGCGCAACTTCTCAAGCTCGTCGGTCACCGGAGTGGCCTGCGCTTCGGCGAACATGCTCTCGACATTCGCAGGTTCGCCCGTTTCGATGCTCATGGCGGCCTCGTACCTCTCCTGGGTTGGGCTACGCGCCTGAGCTACGCGGGAGGACAACCCTTCGGGCGACTCGCTGCTCTATGAATAGCTGTTATCTCGCAAGGTTTAAACGAGATTTGCGAACCGTCGCGGCGAACGGAGAAGGGCCTGACGCGTGCGCCAGGCCCTTCCTTCGCTCCGGCTAGGCTTACCGCGCTTCCGCCACCTCGACCGGCATGCCCAGCTTCGCCAGCTGCGGTTTCACCTTGGCCGCATCGCCGACCACGACCCAGACAAACCCGCGCGGATCGATCGCTCCGCGCAACGCCTGATCGAGGCCGGAGCGGGTAAGGCCGCGATACTTGTCCGCGAGCTGCTCGTAATAGTCGTCCGGACGGCCGTAGAGTTCGTTGGTGATCATCGCCTGCAGCACCGCCTGGCTGGTCTCGAACCGGCCCGGCAGCTGGTTGATGTTGTTGGCGACGGTGCGGGTGAGCTCCTCGTCGTTGACGCCCTTGGCGCCGAGCATGTCGCGGATCTGGCTGTTAAGCGCCGCGATCGACTCGCCAGTGCGGTCGGCCTGGACCGGGGCGGTGATCAGGTAGGGCACCGCCTTCTGGTTCAGCTGCACCGTGCCGCGCACACCGTAGGACCAGCCCTTGGTCTCGCGCAGGTCCATGTTGATCCGCGAGAGGAAGTTGCCGCCCAGGATGTCATTGGCACTGCTGATCGGAACGATGTCGCTGCGCGGATCAACCGGTGTCAGCTGCCCGCCGTAGATTACCGACTGCGGGGAGCCTGGCCGGTCGATCAGCACGATTCGCGGCGCGGTCGGACGCGCCGGGGCAGCAGCGAACGTCTTGTTGCCCTTGGGAGCCGCCGGCGCTTTCCACTCACCGAACCGGGCGTCGAGCTGCTGCTTGATCTCGGCCAGCGGCCGGTCGGAGACGACGAAGATCTGCATCGTGTCGGGACGCAACCAGGTCTGCTGGAAGCGAACCAGGTCGTCGCGGCTGAAGCTCTTCACCGCCGCCGGATCGCCGGCGCCGATCACCGCATAGGGATGGTTCGCGCCATAGAGCAGGGTGGGCAGCGCCCGAACCGCGATCTGGTTGGGGTCCTTCTGCGCCTGGGCAATCCCGGTCAGCACCTGGGCGCGGACCCGTTCCACCTCTTCCGGGGCGAAGGTCGGCCGCTCGACCACCGTTTCCAGCAGGTCAAGCGAGGGGCCGAGGTTGGCCGAGAGCGCCGACAGGATGACCGTGCTGCGATCGAGCGAGCTCTGGGTCGCGATCTCGGCGCCCAGCTCTTCCTGGCGCTCGGCTATCTGCTGTGAGGTCAGCTCGCCCGCGCCCTCGTCGAGCAGGCTGAGGGTGAGGTTCTGGAGGCCTCGCCCGTTGGGTGCGTCGGCCGCCGCGCCCGCGTCGAACAGCAGCCCGATCTGGGTCATCGGCACCGCGGTGCGCTGGGCGTAGAACAGCTGCACCCCGTTCGCCAGAGTAGTGCGCTCGACCGCGGGGAAGTCCAGCGCGGCGAGTGTGCCGAGCGGCGGCACCTCGCGCTTGGTCGACGGGGGAACCGCGACTTTGGCGCCCTTCTTCGGCGTGAACTTGGCCTCCTGGTAAGGCGGGCGCTCACCCGGCTCGAGGCGCAGCTTGAGTGCGGGCTTAGTCAGCCACTCCTGCATGGCGGTGCGGATTTCGGCTGGGGTGACCGTCGCATAAGCGTCGAGGTTCTTGCGGTACCAGTTGGCGTCGCCAGCGTAGACCTGGCCCTCAGCCAACGCGACGGCCTTGCCGCCGAAACCACCGACCTGTTCCAGCCCCTTGATCCGGTCCGCGACCTCGTTGGTCGCTGCACGGCGGACTTCCTCCTCAGTGGGTCCGTTGGCGACGAACTCGGCAATGATCTCGTCCAGCCGCTTTTCGACGAGCGCCGGATCGATGCCCGGCTTCACGGTCGCATTGGCGGTGAAGATCCCGACCCGCTGGAACGGGATCATGCCGGCGGAGACCGACACCGCCAGCTTCTCGTCACGAACCAGGATTTTGTCGAGCCGCGAGCTGGCGAGACCGCCGAGCACCGACCCGCCGACGTCCAGCGCGACCAGGCGGCGGTCGAGCAGGCCCGGCATTGGCCAGTAGCGGTTGATGGTGGTCGCCGCGACCCGGTCCTTCATGACGATGGTCTCGCGCTCCGCCAGCGTTGGGATGGCCGCGTCGGTCGGGGTGTTGACCGGCCCATTCTTGATCGCCCCGAAATATTTCTCGACCAGCGGCCGTGCCTCGGCGGCGTTGATGTCGCCCGCCAGCACCAGCACCGAATTGTTCGGCCCGTAATTGTTCACGAACCAGCTCTGCACGTCACGCAGGCTGGCGGCGTCCAGGTCGGCCATCGATCCGATCGGGCTGTGGCGATAAGGGTGGCCTTCGGGGAAGATGCCCTTCAGCACTTCGTAGAAGACGAGGCCGCCCGGATTGTTGTCGCCTTGGCGCTTCTCGTTCTGAACGACACCGCGCTGATTATCGAGCTTGTCCTGCGTCACGGCGCCGAGCAAATATCCCATGCGGTCACTTTCCATGAACAGCGCGCGATCCAGAGCGCCGCGCGGGACCGTCTGGAAATAGTTGGTGCGGTCGAAATGGGTGGTGCCGTTGTAGTCGGTCGCGCCGATCTGCTGCAGATACTGGAAGAAGTCGCCCGGCAGGTTTTCCGACCCGTTGAACATCAGATGCTCGAACAGGTGGGCAAAGCCGGTCTTGCCCTTGGGCTCGTCCTTGGACCCGACGTTGTACCAGGTGCTGACCGCCACCACCGGCGCCTTGCGGTCCTCATGCACGATCACGGTCAAGCCGTTGGCGAGACGGAAGATCTGGTTGGGGATGGTCACCTGACTGACCAGCGCTGGAACCGGCGCCGGTTCGGCCGGGGCAACCGCCACGGGCTGAACGGGAGCTGACGCAGTCTCGACCGGCTGAACGGTGGCAGTGGTACATGCCGCTAACGCCGAGGCGCTGGCGAGCAGAAGGGACAGGCGGCGAAGGGAATGCATTGGCTTGAAACTCCAAACGGAAATTCGCTTGTCGCCCGATGGTGGCGCGGGGTGCAACAGGAGTCATCCCATTCGACCAAGCGAGCCTCCGCTTCGACGAGTGGCGCGTGCAGTCGCGGCGGCTGACACGCCGCCCACCCTCTGCTAGCGGGCGCGGCGAGACTGACGTGGGCAAAGTGGCCCAAAAGCGCGAAGCTGGGAAATCATGACGCCTCTGGAACGAATTCGGAATTTCTCGATCATTGCCCATATCGATCATGGCAAATCGACGCTCGCCGATCGGCTGATCCAAACCACCGGTGGGCTGACCGAGCGGGAGATGTCCAGCCAGGTTCTCGACAACATGGATATCGAGAAGGAGCGCGGGATCACCATCAAGGCGCAGACGGTGCGGCTTGAATGGAAGGGATATGAGCTCAACCTGATGGACACGCCCGGCCATGTCGACTTCGCTTATGAAGTGTCGCGCAGCCTTGCGGCGTGTGAGGGCGCGCTGCTGGTGGTCGACGCGGCGCAGGGCGTCGAGGCGCAGACGCTGGCCAACGTCTACCAGTCGATCGAGCACGATCATGAGATCGTGCCCGTCATCAACAAGATCGACCTCCCCGCCGCCGAGCCCGAAAAGGTGCGCGCGGAAATCGAGGAAGTGATCGGGCTCGATGCGTCGGACGCGGTGATGACAAGCGCCAAGAGCGGCATCGGCATCGAGGAAGTGCTGGACGCCATTGTCGAGCGCATCCCGCCGCCGAAGGGGGACCGCGATGCGCCGCTCAAGGCGATGCTGGTCGACAGCTGGTACGACCCGTATCTGGGCGTCGTCATCCTGATCCGCGTGATCGACGGGGTGATCCGCAAGGGCCAGGAAATCCAGTTCATGGCCGCGGGCACCAAGCATCTGGTCGACCGCGTCGGCTGCATGCGGCCCAAGCTGGAAGTGCTGAACCAGCTTGCGGCGGGCGAGATCGGAATCATCACCGCGCAGATCAAGGAAGTCGCCCAGACCCGGGTTGGCGACACCATCACCGACGCCAGGAAGCCCGCCGCCGAAGCGCTGCCGGGCTTCAAGGAAGTTCAGCCGGTGGTGTTCTGCGGGCTATTCCCGGTCGACGCCGCCGATTTCGAGAAGCTGCGCGAGAGCATTTCCAAGCTCCGCCTCAACGACGCCAGCTTCAGCTTCGAGACCGAAACCTCCGCCGCGCTCGGCTTCGGCTTCCGCTGCGGCTTCCTCGGCCTCCTCCACCTCGAGATTATCCAGGAGCGGCTGACCCGCGAGTATGACCTCGACCTCATCACCACCGCGCCGTCGGTGGTCTACCGGATGATCCTTTCGCATTCAAAGAATGAGCCGGCGCAGACGATCGAGCTGCACAATCCGGCCGATATGCCCGATCCCAACCGGATCGAGAGCATCGAGGAGCCATGGATCGAGGCGACCATCTACGTCCCAGACGAATATCTCGGCCCCATCCTGAAGCTGTGCCAGGACCGTCGCGGCATCCAGAAGAACCTGACCTATGTCGGCGGCCGCGCGCAGCTGACCTACGAACTGCCATTGAATGAGGTGGTGTTCGATTTCTACGACCGGCTGAAGTCGATCTCCAAGGGCTATGCGAGCTTCGATTATCACCAGATCGGCCACCGCGAGGGCGACCTCGTCAAGATGAGCATCCTCGTCAACGAGGAGCCGGTCGACGCGCTGAGCATGATCGTCCACCGCGGCACCGCGGAGCAACGCGGCCGAGGCATGTGCGAGCGGCTGAAGGAGTTGATCCCGAGGCACCTGTTCAAGATCCCGATTCAGGCTGCGATCGGCGGCAAGGTCATCGCTCGCGAAACCATCAGCGCGATGCGCAAGGACGTCACCGCAAAATGTTACGGCGGCGACGCGACCCGCAAGCGCAAGCTTCTGGAGAAGCAGAAGAAGGGCAAGGCCAAGATGCGGGAGTATGGCAACGTGTCGATTCCGCAGGAGGCATTCATTGCGGCGCTGAGGATGGGAGAGGAATAAGCTGTCGGCCGCGGGCCGTGGTGGCTTTTCCCGCCCACAGTCTGAGTCTAGGCTGACCGGCGATGGCAACGGGACAGAACAGGGCCGGGCCGCAGCCGGCGGCGGGGTTCGGCTTTGCGCAGGTTCTTCGCATCGCGGATGCGCTGCCGATGCCGATCGGGCTGGTCGACACGTCGCTGACCTATCGCTTTGTCAACCGGGCCCTCGCCGAATTCTTCGAGCAACCACGCTCGCAGATCCTCGGGCGGACGGTGGCGGACGTGCTCGGACCCGCGCATTATGCCGAGCGTCGCGCGATGCTCGAAGGCGCGCTGGCGGGCCAGCGGCAGTGGTTCGCCGCAACGTTCGACCACCCGAGCCGCGGCATGCTTGCGCTCCAGGCCGAATATCTGCCGCAGAGGGATCACGCCGGAGATGTCGACGGAATCGTTCTCATCATCCTGGACGTCACGGAGCAAAGGATAGCCGAGCGGGCGTTGCGGGAGTCGGAAGCGCGCTTTCGGCGGATCGCCGACTCCGCGCCGGTAATGATGTGGGTTACCCGGCTCGACCGGCAGCGGGAGTTCGTCAACGAGGCCTATCTGGAATTTGCCGGGCTGACGGATGCCGAGGCGCGGACCCACGACTGGCGGGCATGGGTCCATCCGGACGATTATCCGCGGGTGGTCGCCTCGAGCCTGGAGGGGGAAGCCTCGTGCCGGCCGTTCACCCTGGAAGCGCGCTATCGGCGCTTCGACGGGGAGTGGCGCTGGCTGCGTTCCGTGTCGTCGCCGCGCTTCGGGCCCGACGGGAAGATGGTCGGATTCATCGGCGCGGCGTTCGACGTGACCTTGGCCAAGGAAGGGGAGTTGGAGCTTCGCCGGCTCGTCGAGGAGCGGACCGCGGAGTTGTCGGCAAGCGAAGCGCGGTTTCGGGCGGTGTTCGATACGGCGCTTGAGTTCATGGCACTGATGACACCCGAGGGCGAATACCTGGAGATGAACCGCACGGCGACGCAGTTGCTGGGCTTCACTCCCAAGGATGTGCTCGGCCGCAAGGCGTGGGAGGTCGCGCCGGTCGCGGACGACCCCGCCGCGGCGGCGGCGATGCGCGCCCTGCTGGAACGTGCGGCGCGGGGGGAGACCGCGGAATCGGAACTCACGATCCGGTCGGGCTCACGCATCGCGACTCACCTTGCTTCTGCCAAGCCGGTGCTCGACGAGGACGGCAAGCCGATCTACCTCGTCGGCGAGGCGCGCGACATCAGCGAATTGCGCGGGGCGCAGGCGCAGCTTCGGCAAAGCCAGAAAATGGAAGCGCTCGGCCAGCTGACCGGTGGGATCGCGCACGACTTCAACAATCTGCTGACGGTGGTGGTTGGCGGGCTCGATCTGATCGCGAAGCGCGAAGCGGACCCCAGGCTCAAGCGCTATGCCGCCAACGCGCTGGAAGCGGCGGAGCGCGGCGCCCGCCTGACGGCGCAGCTGCTGGCGTTCAGCCGGGTGCAGCGGCTGGAAGTGCGGCCGACCTTGGTGGCGCCGCTGATCGAGAACATGCGGCCGCTGCTGAAGAATGTGCTTGGCCCCGGCATCCGCAAGACCTTCGACCTCGACAACGTGCTCGCGCCGGTGATGGCTGACCCGACCCAGCTGGAGTTGGCGGTGCTCAACCTGGCGATCAACGCCCGCGACGCGATGCCGGAGGGCGGCGTGCTGGGCTTCCGCACGCAACAGGCGACGGTGGCCGGCGACCCCGAACTGGAGAACGGCGACTACATCGAGCTGATCATCTCCGATACCGGGACGGGCATGTCGTCGGAGGTGCTGGAGCGGGCGTTCGAGCCCTTCTTCACCACCAAGGAAGTGGGCAAGGGCACTGGCCTCGGCCTGTCCATGGTCTATGGCGTGGCCCGCCAGTCCGGCGGCACCGCGCGGGTGCGAAGCGCGCCTGGCCAAGGCACCAGCGTTCACCTGTTTTTCCGCATCGCTAAGGATCAGCCGTCGGTGGCCGAAGCGGGCGAACAGCATGTCGCGGCAGAGCAAGCGCGCAGCGCATCCGTGCTGGTGATCGACGACGACCCGGACGTGCGCGCCTTTATCGCGAACAGCTTGGAGGATCTCGGTTACGAGGTCCGCAGCGCGGCCGACGGCCAGTCCGGGCTGGCGGAGTTCGTCCGGCGCGAGCCGGACTTGGTGGTGCTCGACTTCATCATGCCCGGACTGTCCGGGGCACAGGTTGCGGCCGCCATCCGAGAGCACCGTGCGGGCCAGCCGATCCTGTTCGTCTCGGGTTACAGCGAAACGGCGACGATCAAGGAGGTCGCGCCGGATGCGCCGCTGCTGACCAAGCCGTTTCGCGCGGCGACGCTGGACCGGGCCGTGCAAGGCGCCCTCGGTCGTAAAAAGGACGGCGGTTCCGCGCGCTGAAGCCAATTGGTGATTGAGGTGTTATACCGGGAGAGCTCGAACGGGAGTTGCCGATGGTGTCGCCAATCCTGATTGCCGCACTGGCCGTGATCGAAACGCCGCCTGCCGAGCCCGCCCAGGCCGGCACCCTCAATGCCGAAGCAACGGAACTGTTCGACCGCGATCCGCAGCTGAAAGCCTGGGCGGTGCGCCGGTTCGATCGCAACGGCGACGGATGGCTGTCGCTGTTCGAGGCGCAGCCGGCGCTCGGCGTGTTCAAGGAGATTGCGGACGGCAATGGCGACGGTCGGGTGACCGTGCGCGAATATCAGGCTGCGGTGGAGTTCATCCGCGCCCGCTTTGCAGTCGCGCCGGTCGACGCCGCCGCGGTCAAATCGGAGTAATCGCCCGGCGCGGCCCGGCTCAGCCCGCCATCCGCTTGGCGCCCAGTCCGAGCACCATTTCGTTGGCCCGGTCGTAGGACAGCGGCCGGCCAAACAGGTAGCCCTGGATGGTGTCGCAGCCGAGGCTCCGCATCCGCTCGAAATCCTCGGCCGTTTCCACCCCTTCGGCGGTGACCGACATGCGGAAGCTCTTGGCCAGATGCACGATCGACTGGATGATCGCGATATTTTCCGGTCGGGTGCCAGCTTCACGGACAAAGCTGCCGTCGATCTTGAGCTTATGGAAGACAGCCTTGTTGAGGTAGCCGATTGACGAATAGCCAGTGCCGAAGTCGTCGAGCGCGATACCGACGCCGAGCGCCCGCAGCCTCCCGAGCACGTCTAGGGTCGTGCCGTTGTCGCCGAGGAACACGCCTTCGGTGACTTCCAGCTCGATTCGGTTGGCCGGCAGCCGGTTCTTCTTGAGCGCCTGCGACACCTTGGTCGGAAGGGCGGACGACATCTGCTTGGGGCTGATGTTCAGGGCCACCGTGATCGGCTCGGGCCAGGTCGCCGCCGCCTTGCACGCTTCCTCGATCACGAAGTCGCCGATCGCTGTCATCAGGCCGCACTCTTCGGCCACCGCGATGAAGACATTGGGCGGGACGAACCCCCGCTGCGGGTGGTTCCAGCGGATGAGGGCCTCGAAGCCGACCAGCTTCTGGGTCGGGGCGCTGACCAGTGGCTGGAAGACCAGGTGGAACTGCTTGAGGTCCAGCGCCTGGCGGAGGTCGCCTTCGAGGCGAACCCGGTCCTCCTGTTCGGACTGCAGCTCCGATGAGAAGTAGCGGGCGACCCCGCGGCCGGCGCCTTTGGCCTCGTACAGCGCGAGGTCGGCTTTTAGGATCAGGTCGTCGACGGTCGCTCCGTCGATCGGGCCAAAGGCGCATCCGATCGAGACGCCGATGCGAATCTCGATCCCGTCGATCAGGTAAGGCTGGGCGATCGCCCGGATGATCCGGTCGGACAGCTGTTCGACCTTCTTGCGGCTCTGGCCGTCCGGGACGACGATGGCGAATTCATCGCCGCCCATCCGTCCCACGTGACCGTCCGCGCCGACTTCGCCGCACAGCCGCTTGGCCACGGCCTGCAGGACGGCATCGCCCTTGGGGTGGCCGAAGGTGTCGTTGACCGGCTTGAACCCGTCCAGGTCGAGGAACATAATTGCGCAGGGGACATTGCCGGCGGTCGCGGTGCGCAGCGCTTCGCCGAGCAACTGGCGAACCCGGCCGCGGTTGGGGAGGCCCGACAGCACGTCCATGTTGGCAAGGTTCGTCAACCGCTCCTGGGTCTGGCGGACATCCGTGACATCCGACCCCACCCCGCGGAAGCCCTCGAAACGGCCGGCGGTGTCGATGATCGGATCGCCGGCTATGGACACCCAGCGGGTGCCGCGGGCGGTCTTCAGCTCCATGTCGAGAGCGTTGAACGGGCGGCGCTCCAGCAACACCCGCCCGAGCTCCGCATGGCCGCCAAGCAGGGCCGGAAGCGAATGGCCAAGAATTTGTGACGAGGGGCGCCCGAGCAGAGCGGTCATGCGGCTGGAGATGTAGGTGACGCGGTTATCGGCATCGACCTGCCACAGCCAGCCCACGCCGCGCTGCTCATATTCCTGCAGCAGCAACGCCGCGCTCTCGCTCTGCGAGCCCATGTCGGCGTTGGTCTTGAGCTGGTGGAACGCCCAGCGCGACACGGTCAGGACGCCGAAGATAGCGACGCCAAGGGTGAACAGGATCGCGAGCACATGCTGAAACGGCAAGGTGGCCCGCGCCATCACCAGCGCGACCGACAGGCCCGCGGTGAAGGCCGACATCCAGGCGATCGCGCAATTGGGGATGACGACCAGTCCGAGCCCGGCGACGCCAAGCCCGGCGATCAACGATCCGGCGATCACCTGCTGCTGCGGACCAAGACTCGGAAACAGGTAGATCGGAAGGGTCAGCCACGCCGCCGCACGGACCAGCACGTCGCCGATCAGAAGCGGTTGCGGGACCGGCCGACCCGAGCGGCCGACGCAGGTCACCGCCTGGTTGCGGGCCCACTGCATGGCCAGCAGGTTGAGCAGGACCACCGCCCCAGCCCACGGCAGCAGCAATTTGGTTGGCGCCTGGCCCCAGAGGGCGACGACGAACAACAGGGCCGCAACGATGTTGGCGGCGGCGAAGAAAGGTGCGAGCTGCCCGCGCGAGAGCAGCTGGACGTCGCGCAAGGGCGATCCGCCGACCTCCGAGTCCTTGGCCACCGCCAGCGACTCGCCATCCGGCAGGCGGGCCGCGATCATCCGCTTGTATCGGTCAGGTGCCTCGTACATCCGCACTCGCTTTCTTCTGGAGCGAGAGGGTTATTCGAAGAGGGTTTCGAGGGAGTTAAGAGATGTCCCCGCAGCCCGCTTTCTTGCTAACCGAGGTTAGGAGGCGCCCGCGCGGGCCTCGGACCCGGGCACCGCCTGCACGAGCTCGTCGAGCTCCTGGGTGACCATCGGATGGTAGATCGGCCGCGCGCGCGGGTAGAGGCGCCGCGCGATCGGCTGCCCCCACTGGCGATCCTCCATCAGCGCCTTGAACAGCGGCCGGACGAACTTGCGCCGCCCCTGGCTGGTGACGAACTGCTCGAGCGCCGGCACCGCGGGATCGTAGCGGTTCGCTACGGCAAGGCTCAGCCAGGCGAACAGCACCTCCTTGTTCGCTGTCCGGTTGAGGCCCAGCGTCTGGTCAAGCGCGCTCAGCCGCTCCGCGGCCAGCGTGCGCGGCAACTTGTTGAGAAAGCGCAGGCGCTCGTCGGTGGTCCAGCCCTGCCATGCGGCCCGGTCGGGTGCGCCGCCCCGCGCGAAGGCGGCGACCGCTGCATCCACCGCCGCGAACGCCTGGCGGTCGGCCGGTACGGCGTTAGCCGGAATGCCCGGCTGGTACACCCAGCGGTCGAGCTGCAGCTTGTGCTCCAGCGCCTTGTCGCCCTTGATCAGGTGCTGGCGGAGGTCGGCCAGGAACATGGCCGAGGTCACCGGCTTGAACGCATGCCGTTCGAACCATCCGCGCAGGAACGGGTCGAACCGCTCTCGGCCAACGGCCTGTTCGATCGTCCGGAGGAAGGCCGCGCCTTTCTCGTAGGCGATATCGGTCAGGCCGTCGTCGGGATGGCGGCCCTTGAGGTCGACCGCGAGCCGGGTATCGGCGCCGCTCGGGCCGCCATTGTCGGTGATCGCCGCGTTCATCCCGTCGATCCCGAGCGCCACCTGTTGCGCGGCGACCTTGGGCCCGTAGATCGCTTCCACGATCCGCCGTTCGGCGTAGGTGGTGGTGCCCTCGTTCAGCCAGAAGTCCGCCCAGGTCGCGTTGGTGGCGAGGTTGCCAGACCAGCTGTGCGCCAGCTCGTGCGCGATCAGGCTCACCAGGCTCTTGTCCCCGGCGAGGAACGTCGGCGTCAGGAAGGTAAGGGTCGGATTCTCCATGCCGCCGAACGGGAAGGATGGTGGCAGGACAATCATGTCGTAGCGACCCCAGCGGTACGGACCAAACAGCTTCTCGGCCGCGGTCACCATCTTTTCGGTGTCGACCAGCTCGGCCGCGGCCGCGTCGATCGTCGCGGGCTCCGCCCATACGCCCGTGCGCCGGCCCAGCTGGCGGAAGGTAAGGTCGCCGACGGCAATGGCGATGAGGTAGGGCGCGACCGGCTTGTCCATCCGGTAGCTGAAGCTGCTCATCCCGCCTTGCGTCAGCGGCTCGGCCGACTTCGGCGCGCTCATCACGGCGGTCAGCGGAGCCGGCACCTTGATCGTGGCTTCCCAGGTCTGGCGGATGCCGGGCGAATCCTGGGTCGGGATCCAGCTGCGGTTGAAGATCGACTGGCCCTGGCTGAACAGGAAGGGCTGCTGCTTGCCGGCGGTCTGCTGCGGGGTGAGCCACTGCAGCGCTTCCGCGTTGGGCGCCGACCTATAGCGGATCACCAGCCTCCGGGTGTCGGGGCGGAGCGCGATAGCGAACGGCGCGCCGAGGTTCGGGTCCGCGGGTCCGATGCGATACTGCAGCGGCTGGCCTTCGCCGTCGGTCACGGCCGTGACCTGATAACCCTTGCTGTCGAGGACGATCTGCTTGGCGTCGGGCTTGCGCTGGATGTCGAGCGTGGCGGTGCCGCCCACTCGCTTGGCGTCGAAGTCTACCGACAGATCCAGCGCGACGTGGGTGACCCGCGCTTCCAGCGGCTTGGCGAAGCTGTGCGGATCCTGCGCGTCGGCGGTTGTCAGCACCGGCGCCACCGCAGCGGATTCCGACGAGGCGGCCGGCTGCGAGCGGTCGGACACCTTGCAGGCCGGCAGCAGCAGGACGGCAAGGACAACAGTCAGGCGCGGAACGGTCATGGGGTCTCCTGGCGAGGCGCGCGTCGGATGCGGTTTTTCCTCCCGCCTCGCAATGGCGAACTTGGGCCTCTATATGCAAGCGGATGCGGCTGCAGGCTGAACGAATCCATGGCGACGGATAGCGCCACCCTGATGCGGCCGGAGCCAAGCGGCGCCCAATCCTTGAAGCGGCCGCGCGCGATTGCTCCGCGATCGGGGCCGCTCGCCCGGTCGGTCGGGCTGGACGTGCCCTTCTTCGCGGACAAGAACCGAGCCTTCTGGATCCTCCAGTCGGTCGGCTGGACCGGATACTTCGTGCTCCGGACCCTGGGCGGTGTCGCGAATGCGATGGGCCTGATGTTCGTGGTCCACACCCTTCTGCTGACCGCGACCGGCTATTCGCTGACCCTGCTGATGGGGACGCTGTTCCGGCGGCTGATCTCGATGCGCGCGCTCTACACGGTGGTGCTGAGTCTCGGCGCGGTGGTGCTTGCGTCGACCGCTTTCTCGATCATCGAGACGTGGAGTCATTCGACCTTCGTGGACCCGGGGTCGCGGCCGGTCGGGGTCAAGTATCTCGGCGCGATCCTGCTCAACTTCGCGCTTCTGGCGGCGTGGGCGGCGCTGTACTACGGGATCAACTATTACCTGCTGCTGGAAGACGAGATCGACCAGCGCGGGCGGCTGGAAAGTCAGGCGAGTTCGGCCCAGTTGGCGATGCTCCGCTACCAGCTCAACCCGCACTTCCTGTTCAACACGCTGAACAGCATCTCCACCCTGGTACTGCTGAAGCAGACCGAGCGGGCCAACGCCATGCTGGCACGTTTGTCGTCGTTCCTGCGCTACACGCTGGCCAACGAGCCGACGGCGCAGGTGACGCTGGCGCAAGAAGTGGAGACGCTGAAGCTTTACCTCGAGATCGAGAAGATGCGTTTCGAAGACCGGCTCCGGCCGCACTTCCGGATCGATGCGGCGACCATCGGCGCGCGGCTGCCGTCGTTGTTGCTCCAGCCGCTGATCGAGAATGCGATCAAATATGCGGTGACGCCGAGCGAGACCGGTGCCGACATCTGGATTTCGGCCCGGCGCGAGGGCAATGCGGTGTGCATCGAGGTGGCCGACAACGGCAGCGGCGGGCAGGACTGCCTGGTCGCCACTCAGTCCACCGGAGTCGGCCTGGCGAACACCAAGGACCGTCTGGCGCAGGCCTATGGCGCAGCGCACAGTTTCACGACCAAGACGAACGAACACGGGGGATTCAGCGTGATTGTGGAAATCCCGCTCGATGCGCGGCCGATCGCCGGGTGATGGGCAGGCAGGACAAGGAATTGGCATGAGCATTCGGACCATATTGGTCGACGACGAGCCGCTGGCGACGCAGGGTTTGCGGCTGCGGCTCGAAGCGCACGACGATGTCGAGGTGATCGCCACCGCCTCAAACGGGCGGGAGGCGATCCGGGCGATCAAGACCCACAAGCCGGATCTGGTGTTCCTGGACATCCAGATGCCGGGTTTCGACGGCTTTTCGGTCATCCAGGGCCTGATGGAAGTTGAGCCGCCTTTGTTCGTGTTCGTCACCGCCTTTGGCGACCACGCGCTTCGGGCGTTCGAGGCGCAGGCGGTCGACTATCTGATGAAGCCGGTCGAGGAAGACCGGCTGGCCGCGACCATGGAGCGGGTGCGTCAGCGCCTGTCCGAGAAGCGCGGCGCGCAGGAGGTGGAGCGGCTCAAGGAAGCGCTGGTCGAGCATGCGCCGGAGGCCGCGGAGGAACTGGCGGAGGGTAGCGGGACCACCGAACCGCACGCGTCCAACCGCTTCGAGAAGATGATCAACATCAAGGACCAGGGGCAGATCTTCCGCGTCGATGTGGATACGATCGAGCGGATCGATGCGGCCGGCGATTATATGTGCATCCAGACCAAGGACAACACGCTGATCCTGCGTGAAACGATGAAGGACTTGGAAAAGCGTCTGGACCCCCGCCGCTTTCAGCGGGTGCATCGCTCGACCATCGTCAACCTGGACCTGGTGCGGCAGGTCAAGCCGCATACCAACGGCGAATGCTTTTTGGTGCTGGACAGCGGGGCTCAGGTGAAGGTCAGCCGCTCCTACCGCGACGTGGTGGCAAGGTTCGTGCACTGAGCATGGACCGGAGGGCAGGTCCGCCCTCCGGTCCAGGTGATCTCATTGCGTGTTGGTCGGAGTCGGAGTGCCGCCCATGGTCTGGTCGCCGCCACCGACATCGCCGGCGGCCGCGATCTGCTGCTGAACCGCCTGGGCCAGCGCAGCGCTGGACGTCTTTGCGACGCAGCTGCCCTGACCGCCGGTGGACACCGACAGAACGCTGACCGACACGCCGCAAACGCTTGCCGCGACGTCGATCGGAACTTGGGCGTTCACCGGGATATTGGCGCGGTCGACCTTGAGGCTGACCGATTAGGTCGTTGAGAACATTCTGCAGATTGAGGTTGACCAGCGCAGGAATGCCGCTGCCGGTGCCGGTTCCCCCGGTCGAGCCGCTGCCGCCGGTCGTTCCCGTTCCGCCCGTTCCGGTACCGGCGTCCGCTCCAGGGGTCGTGTCCGAACCGCTGCTCGCCGCACCGGGGGCGAGGTCGTGTTGGCGGTGCAATTGGCTTGGCCGCCCGTCGAGACGGACAGAATGTTGATGTTCACCCCGCAGATGTTCGCGGCGATCGTAATCGGGATTTGCGCGTTCACCGGGATGTTGGCCTTGTCGAGCTTGAGGTCGAGCGACAGGTCGTTCAGCACGTTGCGCAGGTCGACGTTGACCGGCGACACCGCGGCCCCAGTGACGCCCTTGGCCGCGGATGCAACCGTATCTCCGGCGCTGCTCACCGCGTCCTTCATCCCGCTGCTCTGGCAGGCGCCTAAAGACAATCCCGCTGCGGCCAAGGCCATGCGGCTGATGATGATTTTGTTCATTCGTCCTCCCTGTTCCGAAACGCAATCGAGGCGGGTCCGGCTTTGTTTCCGCTTGCCCAAGACAAGACAGGTTCAGCCGTTCTGCGCTAAGAGGCGGCGGTGTTCGACCAGGCCACCCTCAAGCAGGCAATCCGCGAGGAAGCGGCGAAGCTGGGCTTCGTTCATTGCGGCTTTGCGCGTGCCGATGCGGTGCCGGAGGCGGGCGAGGCGCTGAAGGCGTGGGTGGCGGACGGCCGCCACGGCACGATGGACTGGATGGAAGAGCGGGTCGGCCAACGGGCGCACCCGCAGGCGCTGTGGCCCGAAGCGAAGAGCGTGATTGCGCTGGCGATGAGCTACGCCCCGGCCCAGGACCCGCGGCGTCTGGCGCAGGACCCGCAGGTCGGCCGGATCAGCGTCTATGCCCAGGGCGGCGACTATCACAAGTTCGTCAAGAAGGCGCTGAAGGCCCTTGCCCGCTTCATCGTCGAACAGGTGCCGTCCGAGCTCAAGGTGTTCGTCGACACCGCCCCGGTGATGGAAAAGCCGCTGTCGGCAGCCGCCGGGATCGGCTGGCAGGGCAAGCACACCAACCTGCTGTCGCGGACCGAGGGCAATTGGCTGTTCCTGGGCGTGATCTTCACTGCGCTTGAGCTGGAACCCGACCCACCCGCGAGCAGCCATTGCGGAAGCTGCACCCGCTGCCTCGCGGCCTGCCCGACCGCCGCCTTCGACGGGCCCGGGCGGATCGATGCCCGGCGCTGCATCTCCTACCTGACGATCGAGCATTCTGGCCCAATCCCGCACGAGTTCCGATCGGCGATGGGCAACCGCATTTACGGCTGTGATGATTGCCTCTCCGCCTGCCCGTGGAACCGGTTTGCGGAAGCGGCGCACGCCAACCGTGCTTTCCTGCCGCGCGCGGAGTTGGCCGCGCCGCGACTGGCGGACCTGCTGGCGCTCGACGAGACCGCTTTTCGGGAGGTGTTCGCCGGCTCCCCGATCAAACGGATCGGGATCGCGCGCTTCCTGCGCAACTGCCTGATCGCGGCGGGCAACAGCGGCGACGCAGCCCTGCTACCAAATATCCGCGCGCATCTGGATAGCCCGGATCCGGTGGTTGCCGAGGCGGCAACGTGGGCCGCCGAACGGGTGGCTCACCCCGCCGCGTCGATTGCCGCGACGCAAGCTGCCTGATCGGTAGGATCGCCGGTCGTCCGGCGCGCTTCGACATAGGTGACCCGTTCGAGCCCCGCGCCGGAGGCGGGCGGATAAAGGTAGGCGTCGAGGACGCAGGCGCTGCCTGCCCATTGCAGCTTCAGGCCAGGCCCTTCGCGCACCTGGAAGGAGGGTGCGCCGAAGCGGGCGCCGAGCTCCTGTACCGAAAGGCCGATGAGATTACCGGTCTGGACGGGCTGGACAGGGGGTGTCGGCCGCACGGGGGCCGGCGGTGGAGTCTTGGTCGCGCAGGCGGCGAGCAGCAGGGCGGAGGCAGTCGATAGGAGGATGCGCATGGCGCACCCCTGTCATTGCGAGCGCAGCGAAGCAATCCAGTCTCTCACAAGGCAACGTCGCTGGATTGCCGCCCCGCCCCGACCGCCTCGCAATGACGAGTGTTGATGGACCGGCCGCCGGCCGCTACCCGGCGCGCTTCCCAGACCTCAGCAGGATATTCCATGACCCAGCCCCGCCTCGACGTGCTCGCCATCGGCAATGCGATCGTCGACGTCATCGCCGATGCCGACGACGGTTTCCTGGCCGAGCAAAGCCTCGACAAGGGCTCGATGCGGCTGATCGACGAGGCCGAGGCGGAGCGGCTGTACGGCCTGATGGGCCCGGGGCGGGAGGCGAGTGGAGGTTCCGCCGGCAACACCGCTGCCGGGCTCGCCGCGCTTGGCATCCGCACCGGCTTCATCGGCCAGGTCGCCGACGACCAGCTCGGCGCAATTTACCGCCATGACATCCAGACCCTCGGCGTCGACTTCCTGGTCGAGCCGCGAAGAGACGTCGGCGCCACGGCGCGCTGCCTGATCCTGGTCACCCCGGATGCGCAGCGGACGATGAACACCTTCCTTGGCGCCGCCCAGAAGCTAGATGCGTCCGCGATCGACCATGCCGCAGTGGCGGACGCCGGCATCCTCTACCTCGAAGGATATCTGTGGGATCCGGAAGGTCCGCGCCACGCTATGGAAGCGGCAATCGACGCCGCCAAGGCGGCGGGGCGCAAGGTCGCCTTCACCCTATCTGACACGTTCGTCGTCGACCGCCACCGGGCCGACTTCCTGCGGCTCATGGACGAGGGCCGGATAGACATCCTGTTTGCCAATGCGATGGAGTTGGCCGCGATGACCGGCGAGGACGACTTCGATGCCGGTGTCGCGGCGCTTGCGCCCAAGCTGCCGCTGCTGGTGGTGACCCATGGCGACCAGGGCGCCGTCGCCGTGGCGGGCGAGGAGCGGGCGCGGGTCGCGGCCGAGCCGATCGAGCGGCTGGTTGACACCACGGGCGCGGGCGACCTGTTCGCCGCGGGCTTCCTCGCGGGGCAGGCGCGTGGGCTGGGGCTGGAGCAGTCCCTCAAGCTGGGCGCCATCGCTGCCGCCGAGGTGATCCAGCATTACGGCGCTCGGCCGGAGAAGGACTTGAAGGCGCTGGCGGGCGGGTTGCTCTGATTTCCTCCCCGCGGTTTCGCGGGGAGGGGGACCACTCGAAGAATGGTGGAGGGGTTCTTTGCCACGACGAAGAACCCCTCCGTCAGCCTGCGGCTGCCACCTCCCCGCGAAAGGGCGGGGAGGATAAAAAAGGGCGGCTCCATCGCTGGAGCCGCCCTCTTCGTTTGTCCCGGACCTGAAATCAGGTCTGGTCGGGAAGTCCGCGATGCGGGGCCCGGTCGTCCACGCCGGGGATCGGGGGCGCGATCTCCTCGATCTCCGTTTCGTGCACTTCCACCCGGCCTTGGCCGAGATGGCTGTGGCGGTAGCTGTAGAGATAATAGATGACGAGGCCGAGCGCTCCCCACACCGGCAGCACGATCATCGCTTCGAACGGCAGGTTGAGGAACAGGAAGATCGTCCCCGCGATGGTCGCCGGACCGAGCAGCCACAGCGCCGGGGTCTTGAACTTCCGCGGCCGGTCCGGCTCCGCCTTGCGCAGCATCATCACCGCGATGGCGACCATCATGAAGGCGTAGAGCGTGCCCGCATTGGCGATGTCGGCCAGCTGCCCGACCGGCAGGAAGGCCGCCGCGATCGCGACGACGATGCCCGTCAGCGCCGTCACGATGTAGGGCGTCTTCCATTTCGGGTGGATGGTCGACAGCTTCTCGGGAAGGAGCCCGTCGCGGCTCATCACGAAGAAGATTCGGGTCTGGCCGAACAGCAGGATCAGGATCACGGACGGCAGTGCGACGAAGGCGGCGATGCCAAGCATGTTGCCGATTGAGGAGAAGCCGATCTCGCGCAGCACGTGGGCCAGCGCCTCGTTGGAGCAGACCAGCCATTGGCTGTACTGCGGCAGCGCGCACTGGCGGGCGAGCTCTTCCGAGCCGGCCGGGAACGGGATTCCGCCCGGACCCATGATCGGCTGGCCGCCGCTCGGCGACGCGCCGATCGCTCCTGCGGCAACCAGGATGTAGAAGACGGTACAGATCAGCAGGCTTCCGACGAGGCCGATCGGCACGTTGCGCTGCGGGTCGCGGGTTTCTTCCGCTGCCGTGGAGACCGCGTCGAAGCCGACATAAGCGAAGAAGATGGTCGCCGCCGCGCCGACCGCGCCGATGCCGGAGCCGAAGCCGCCGAACACTCCTGCCGGCAGGAACGGGTTGAAGTGGCTCATCTCCGCCTTGGGGAGGGTCAGGATGATGAAGATCGTCAGCGCCGTGACCTTGATCGCCACCAGCACGGCGTTGACCTTGGCGCTCTCGCTGGTGCCGATCATCAGCAGCCAGGTGACCAGCAGCGCGATCACCATCGCCGGCAGGTTGATCAGCCCGCCCGGTGCGCCGCCCAACGCCAGCGGTCCGGCCGCAAGCCAGGGTGGCAGGCTGACGCCAAGGAATTCGTTGAGGATCGTACCGGTGAAATAGCCGGACCAGCCGACCGACACTGCCGATGCGGCAACCGCATATTCAAGCACGAGCGCCCAGCCGACCGTCCAGGCCAGCAGCTCGCCCATTACCGAGTAGGTGTAGGTATAGGCCGAACCGGCGACCGGGATCATCGCCGCGATCTCCGCATAGCAAAGGGCTGCGACGATGCAGATCGCACCGGCAATGGCGAAGGCGAGCATCAGGCCGGGACCGGCCTTCTGCGCGCCGGCCGAGGTCAGCACGAAGATGCCGGTGCCGATGACGCAGCCGATGCCGAACAGGGTGAGCTGGAGCGCCCCCAGCGAGCGGTGCAGCGATTTCTTCTCGGCTGTGGCGAGAATGGCGTCGAGCGGTTTGACGCGAGCGAACTTCATTGCGATCCCCTTGGATGCGGCGCGCCCTCCCAAGGCACGCCGGTCTTGCGGGGGAGCCTAGCGGCTCATTTCGCCGGTGCAATCCCTCTTCGCGTCAGCTTTCGTGTCACCGCGCCAGCATCGGGCCGAGTGGCTGTCCGCCGAAGATGTGCACGTGGAGGTGGCCGACCTCCTGGCCGGCGCGCTTGCCGATGTTGGCGAGGAGGCGGTAGCCCTGGACGACGACGCCCTGGTCGCGCGCCACCTTGCCGACGGCGCGGACGAAGCCCGCGATCTCCGCTTCAGTCGCCCGGTCGCTGAAATCGTCCCAGCTGACGTAGGCTCCTTTCGGGATCACCAGGATGTGCACCGCGGCGAGCGGGTTGATGTCGTGGAAGGCGAGCGCATGCTCGTCCTCGTAGACCGTCTCCGCGGGCAGCTCGCCGCGCAGGATCCGGGCGAAAATGTTGCTTTCGTCATACGGCTTGGTCGCATCGATCGGCATTCGGTCGGACTCCGGCTTGACCCATTTCGGGGCATCGCTACCACGCTTTGACCATGACCGACGAGACACCAGAAAGCCTGATTCCCTACGACGAGATCGTTCAGGAAGCGCTCCGCGACGTGGTCGGCCGAGTGTTGAAGGAGGTGGAACGCGGCGGCGCGCTGCCTGGCGGGCATCACTTCTACATCACGTTCAAGACCGGGCTGCCAGGGGTCGAGATCCCGAAGCATCTGTCCCAACGCTTCCCCGACGAGATGACTATTGTCATCCAGCACCGCTATTGGGACCTCAAGGTCGACAAGGACATGTTCAGCGTCGGGCTGTCGTTCGGAGGCGTGCCTTCGACCCTCCGCGTGCCTTTTGCGGCGGTGACCGACTTCGTCGATCCGGCGGTGGATTTCTCGCTCAAGTTCCAGGCGAACGGCGCCGACGGCTCTCCGCACGAGCAGCATGACGCGCCGGAGAATGACGAGCCGGTAGTTGCAGCCGCTCCGGCCGAGGATGGGTCCAACGTCGTCAGCGTGGATTTCACGCGGAAGAAGTAATCTGCGTCATTGCGAGCGAACCGAAGCAATCCAGTTGCTCTTCGCTCTTCCGGTCGAAGAAACTGGATTGCTTCGTCGCTTCGCTCCTCGCAATGACGCGAGCGAAACAAGTACGAGGATCTCATGCCCGCACAAACCCGCACCGAGACCGACAGCTTCGGTCCGCTCGAAGTACCCGCCGACTGCTATTGGGGCGCCCAGACCGAGCGCTCGATCGGGAACTTTCCGTTCGGCCCGCGCGAGCAGATGCCGGTGGAGATCGTCCATGCGCTGGGCTATGTGAAGCAGGCGGCGGCGCGGGTGAATGCGCGGATCGGCGGGCTCGATCCGCAGCTCGCCGAGGCTATCCAGCAGGCGGCCGGTGAGGTCGCGCGCGGCGACCTCGACCGCCAGTTTCCGCTGGTCGTCTGGCAGACCGGGTCGGGCACCCAGTCGAACATGAACGCCAATGAGGTGATTGCCGGCCGGGCCAACGAGATCCTCACCGGCAAGCGCGGCGGCAAGAGCCCGGTCCACCCCAACGACCATGTCAACATGGGCCAGTCGTCGAACGACAGCTTCCCGACCGCCATGCACATTGCGGCGGGCCGAGCGGTGCATAAGCAGTTGCTGCCGGCGCTGCGGATGATCCATGCGCGGCTCGCCGACCAGGCCGAGCGCTGGGACGGCATCGTCAAGATCGGCCGTACCCACCTGCAGGACGCGACCCCGCTGACACTGGGGCAGGAATTCAGCGGCTATGCGGCGCAGATCGCCGACTGCATCGACCGGGTCGAAGGCTGCTTGGGGCGGGTGATGCGCCTGGCCCAGGGCGGTACGGCGGTCGGCACCGGCCTCAACGCGCCCAAGGGGTTCGCCGAAGCGTTCGCTGCCGAAGTCGCCAACCTGACGCAACTGCCCTTCACCTCGGCGCCCAACAAGTTCGCGGAGCTTGCGGCGCACGACACGCTGGTCGAGCTGTCGGGCGTCCTCAACACGATCGCGGTCGCGCTCAGCAAGATCGCCAACGACGTGCGGCTGCTCGGCTCCGGTCCGCGCTGCGGCCTTGGCGAGCTGAAGCTTCCGGAGAATGAGCCGGGCAGCTCGATCATGCCGGGCAAGGTCAACCCGACCCAGGCGGAGATGCTGACCATGGTCGCGGCGCAGGTCATGGGCAACCATGTCGCGGTGACGATCGGTGGGCTCCAGGGGCATATGGAGCTGAACGTGTTCAAGCCGCTGATCGGGGCGAACGTGGTCCGCTCCATCGCCTTGCTGTCAACCGGAATGGAAAGCTTCACCGAGCGGATGCTGGACGGCACCGAGCCGGATGAGCGCCGGATCGCCGACCTGTTGAACCGCTCGCTGATGCTGGTCACGGCACTGGCGCCGGAGATCGGCTACGACAATGCCGCGACCATCGCCAAGCATGCCCACAAGAAGGGGCTGACGCTCAAGGAAGCGGGGTTGGAGTTGGGCCTGGTCGACGAGGAGACCTTCGGCCGGGTAGTGAAGCCGGAGAAGATGCTCGGGCGGTAACCCTGATAGGGGGTGGCCGGACAGGGGGGCTGGATGCGTAACTCTGCTGTTGTTCTATCGCTTGCCGGAGCGCTGCTCCTTTCCGCCTGCGGGACGACGCCGCAGCCGCGCACTCCGCCGCCCGTGGTGGTGGTGGAGCCGCGCCCGGCGCAGGTGCTCAGTCCCGCCGCTTACGTCCAACGTGCCGCGTCGCTCGACCTGTTCGTGGTCCGGGCCAGCGAGATGGCGCTGCAGCGCTCGACCGACCCGCGCACCCGGGGGCTGGCCGAGCGCATGCTGGCCGATCATCGCGGACTGGCGGGGCAGCTGTCGCTGGCTGGGCGGCGGCTGAATCTGCTTCCGGCCGCGGCCATGTTGCCCGAGCAGCAGGGCGAGCTTGATCTGCTAAGCCGCTCCAGGCCGATTGAAACTGGCTATCAGCGCCGCGTAATGGTGGCGCATCAGGAAGCGCTACAACTCCATGGCGACTTCGCTCGCGCCGGGAGCAGTCCCACGCTGCGCCCGGTCGCGGCCAACGCCGAACGAGTGGAGCGCCGGCACCTGACCGAGTTGCCGGGGCGCTAGAGCCGCCAGTTCAGCCGGACCCCGATGTTGTCGATCCCGGGGTTCTGTCCGCTGAACAGCGTGCCCTGGCTCATGTGGACCCAGCTCGCCTCGACGCTCAGCCGGTCGCTGGCCTGGTAGCCGAGGCTCAGCTCCGGTTCGAACAGGACCCGGCTGCCGAACTCGATCTCGCCATTGTCCGGCCGCTCGAACTCGTCCTTGGAGCCGTTGTGGACGGCGAGGCCGATGCCTGGCCGAAGGTAGATATCCCGTCCCCAGCGGTAGCTGATCCCGGCGGCGGCGTAGGTGGTGTCGCCGGCGTTGTTAACCGCGCCAAAGGCGTAAGGCTGCAGGCCCGTGCGCCCGATCCCGCCGAAGCGATAGCCGAGCTGGAGGTCGACGCCCTTCTCATCGCCTCCGCTGAGGCTCAGCGGGGTATCGACCGCATGCTTGTAGACGCCGCCAAACAGTTCCCCGGCCTGGGCGGGTGTGGACAGGGCAGCAACGCTGCCGGCGATGAGGATGAGGATACGCATGCCGCTGTCCTTAACCCGTTGCACGGGCATGGGAAACCCTAGCCCGCTTGCCACGCCCGCACCGTCTCGCTGGGCGCCAGCAGCATCCACACGTTCAGCGTCAGATTGTCCCGGATCACCGACAGCGCTAGCAGTTCCAGGCCGATCGCCAGCGCCGCGCTGGCCCAGACCGGCAATCGCCGGGCGAGGCCAAACCCGGCCGCCATCATCGCAATGTCGCTGACCGAGTTCAGGATGCTGTCGCCGGTGTAGCCGAGCGCGATGGTCGCCTCGCGGTAGCGGTCGATGATCACCGGGCTGTTCTCCAGCAACTCCCACGCCGCCTCGATCAGGGTCGCGACCGCGAGGCGGCGCTGAACCGGGGCGCCGGGCATCAGCAGGTGCAAGGCGGCGTAGAACAGCAGCCCGTGGATCAGGTGGCTGAGGCTGTACCAGTCGGCCAGCATCTGGCTGGTCTTGGGGCTGCTTGCGCTGCCGACCCACAGGTCGATGTCGCCGCAGGTGCACAGCGCCGGCCGCCCCATCAGCCAGAGGATGGCGGCTGTGGCGGCGACGATCAGGACCGCCCCCCACAGCGGCCGCGCGGCCGAGCGGATCATCCGATCTCCACCGTGACATGCGCCAGCCGCGGGTCGCGGCCGATCCGGCGCCGGATTTCGGCCGGCCCCGCGACGCTGTCGACCGCGGCAATCATCGCGTATCGGCCCGGCCCGACCTGCCAGAGGTGAAAATCGGTGACCCGCGCATCGCCCGGCTGTTCGATCCGTTGCTTCAGCCGCTCGGCAAGTGCAGGGTCGGGAATGCGGTCTAGCAGCACGCCGGACGTGTCGTGCAGCAGGCCGATGCTCCAGCAGACGATGACCACCGCGCCGACCAGTCCTACCGCCGGGTCGAGCCACCGCCAGCCCGCCCACATGCCGGCCGCCAGCGCGGCAATCGCCAGCACGGAGGTCAGCGCATCGGCGATCACGTGCAAGTAGGCCGAGCGGAGATTGTGGTCGTGATGGTGATGCCCGTGGCCATGCCCCTCGCCATGCTCGTGATCATGCTCGTGGTCAGTGGACCCGCCATGGTGATGCCCGCCGTCGTGCAGCAGCCACGCGCTGGCGAGGTTCACCAGCAGTCCCAGCACCGCGACCAGCATGGCCTCGCGATAATCGACATTGCGCGGCTCGAAGAAGCGGCTGATGCTTTCGGCTCCGATCCCTATCGCAACCGCCGCCAGCGCCAGCGCCGAGGCAAAGCCGGCGAGGCTGCCGACCTTTCCGGTACCGAACGAATAGGCCGGGTTCGCGGCCCACCGCCGTGCCAGCCAGTAAGCGAATGCCGACACACCCAGCGCCAGCGTGTGGGTCGCCATGTGCCAGCCATCGGCGGTCAGCGCCATCGACCCGGTCAGCATGCCGACGCTGATCTCGGCCACCATCATCACCGCCGACAGCAGCACGACCCAGCGGGTCCGCTGCTCGTTGCGGTCGTGGGCGTGACCAAGATAATCGTGGGAGTGGGCGGCGGACATGAGAGCGGTGGCTAAGCGAGGACGAGAGTCTTGCCAAGCGGCGCGGGGCAGCGGATGACCGCGCGATGCTGCGGACCTATGGCCCTACTTGTGATGGTGAACTCGCCGATGCTTCCCATCTGAGCGCACTGCCCGAAGGCGCAACCTGGATCGACCTGGAAGAGCCGACACGGGCGGAGGAGCAGCTGGTCGAGCGGGCGCTGGGCATCGCCATCCCGACCCGCGACGACCTGGTCGAGATCGAACCGTCGAGCCGGCTCTACGAGAAGGACGGTGCGCTTTACATGACCTTGGCGACCCTCCGCGGGGTCGAGGAAGGTCAGCCGACGGTTGAGCCGATCGGCTTCGTCGTGGCCGGCAATCGCCTGGTGACGGTCCGCTACGCCACGCCCAAGCCGGTGCGCATCTTCGCCCAGCATGCTCGTCACGAAACGGCGCTGGTCAGCAATGCGCTGACCGTGCTGGAGCGCCTGCTGGACGCGATCATCGATCGGCTGGCGGACGAACTGGAAGCAGTGGCGGCGGAGATCGAGGCCATCAGCCTGTGCGTCTTCGCCAAGGATCTGGACGAGCGCCGGATCCCCGCCCGGCAGCTGACGGCGCTGCTGACCCGGATCGGCCGGTCACAGTCGCTGCTGACCCGCATTCGCGAGACGGCGGTCAGCGCCACCCGCTTTCTCAATTTCCTGCTCGGGACCGAGCGCCTCCACCAGCCGGACTGCAATGGGACCCGCGACCACCTCATCAGCCTACAGACCGACGCGGCGGCGCTGACCGAGCATAGCGCCTTCCTGGCCAACAACCTGTCCTTCCTGCTGGACGCGGCGCTGGGGCTGATCAGCGTCGAGCAGAATGCGGCGATGAAGCTGTTTTCGTGGGCGGCGCTGGTGTTCCTCCCGCCAACGCTGATCGCCGGCATCTACGGGATGAACTTCACCCACATGCCCGAACTCGACTGGCTTTACGGCTATCCCGCGGCGCTGACGCTGATCGCGATCAGCGCGGTGGTCCCGCTGTGGGTGCTGAAGAAGCGCGGCTGGATCTAGTGGCGCAGCAGCAGCGGCCGAGGGTCGGGGCGCGACGCCGCGACCGGATCCACTGCGCCGAGCCGCTCGCATCGCGGCACCTGCATGCGGCGGGCTAAGGCGACCGACGCAATGCCCGAGATAGCCACCGGACCCGACCGGCCAGCCTCCGCCCGAGCGAGCGACTGCAAGCGGCGCTGATATTCGGTGTCGAGCGTCACGGGTTGCTCCGGCGGGAGGAAAGGGGCCGGTAATCAACTGTTCATCGGCAGCTTGGTTCCACCGGGCGCGGCACGGCAACCAACGCCGGACAGCCTCGTTAGGGGAGCGTAATGGCGCAGGACAAGCATAGGCTGGTGCAAATTGGCGATCAGGTTTCAGACCTGACGTCCAAGCTGTTCGCCCACCCGGCAATGCAGATTGGCGTGATCCTCTTCTGCATCGCGTGGTTCGTGTTCGGCTTCCATGCCGACCTGCTGACCGCGGCGCTATCGATCCTCGCGATCACGCTGACCCAGATGGTCCTGAACGGCCAGTATGACCGCGAGGCCGAAGCCCACCGGCGTGATGTCGCGATGCATGCCAAGCTCGACGAACTGCTGGTCGCCATGAAGGGTGCTCGTGACGAGATGGCCGGCATCGAGGAGCTCGACGAGGAGGATATCACCCAGCTCAAGGAGCAGGTGAAGGAAGCGATCGAGGCCAAGGGCGAGCAGGCCGGCAACCCGCGCGAGCGCGCCGCGGCCAAGCAGGCGGTGGAGGAAGCCGAGGCCGAGGTCATCAAGGAGGCCAGGCAGCGCAAGAAGGTCGCCGTGGGCACGCGCTGACCGGCGCCGGAACCGGCCCTTGGCGGGCGGGGTTCATGCTTGCTAAGGGCCGCGCGCACGCCCCACCCGCCAGCATCAGGAAAGCGCCATGATCCCCACCGGCCAGGACAGCCTCAAGACCCGCTCGACCCTGGAGGTGGGCGGCCAGCGCGTCGCTTATTACAGCCTCGACAAAGCGGGCGCGGAACTTGGCGACATCAGCCGGCTGCCCTTCTCGATGAAGGTCCTGCTGGAAAATCTGCTGCGCTTCGAGGACGGGGTGACGGTCACCCGCGAAGACCTCCAGGCGATGGTCGACTGGCAGAAGGAGCGGCGGATCGCGCGGGAAATCCAGTACCGCCCGGCGCGGGTGCTGATGCAGGATTTCACCGGCGTTCCGGCGGTGGTCGACTTGGCCGCCATGCGCGACGCGATGAAGAGCCTTGGCGGCGACGCGCAGAAGATCAATCCGCTGGTCCCGGTGCACCTGGTCATCGACCATTCGGTGATGGTTGACGAATTCGGCACGCCAAAGGCGTTCGAGGACAACGTCGCGCTGGAATATGCGCGCAATGCCGAACGCTACGAGTTCCTCAAGTGGGGCAGCCAGGCGTTCGACAATTTCAAGGTCGTGCCGCCGGGCACCGGCATCTGCCACCAAGTCAACCTTGAGAACCTCGCCCAGACGGTCTGGACCAGCGAGGACCAGACCGGCGAGACGATCGCTTACCCGGACACCCTCGTCGGCACCGACAGCCACACCACCATGGTCAATGGCCTTGGCGTACTCGGCTGGGGTGTCGGCGGGATCGAGGCCGAGGCGGCGATGCTCGGCCAGCCGGTCTCCATGCTCATCCCCGAAGTGGTCGGCTTCCGCCTCGACGGGCAGCTCAAGGAAGGCATCACCGCGACCGACCTGGTGCTGACCGTCACCCAGATGCTCCGCGCCAAGGGCGTGGTCGGCCGCTTTGTCGAATTCTACGGCCCGGGCCTCGATGCGATGACGCTGGCGGACCGCGCGACCATTGCTAACATGGCGCCGGAATATGGCGCGACGTGCGGCTTCTTCCCGATCGACGAGCGCACGCTCGACTATCTCCGCCTCACCGGCCGCGAGGAGGATCGGATCGCGCTCGTCAAGGCCTATGCCCAGGCGCAGGGCATGTGGCGCGACGCCTCGGCCCCTGAGCCTTTGTTCACTGACACGCTGCAGCTCGACATGAGCAGCGTTCAGCCGAGCCTTGCCGGCCCCAAGCGGCCGCAGGATCGGGTGCTGCTCAAGGACGTCGACGACGAGTTCAACGACGAGCTGGAATGCACCTATCGCAAGTCGAACGACCCGCGGGTGCCGGTCGAGGGCGAGGATTTCGACCTCGGCAACGGCGACGTGGTAATCGCCGCCATCACCAGCTGCACCAACACGTCCAACCCCTCGGTGCTGGTCGCCGCCGGCCTGGTCGCCCGCAAGGCGCGCGCGCTCGGCCTCGACAGCAAGCCGTGGGTCAAGACGTCGCTGGCGCCCGGGAGCCAGGTGGTCACCGACTATCTCGACCGCGCCGGCCTCAGCGAAGACCTCAACGCCATCGGCTTCGACCTGGTTGGCTATGGCTGCACTACCTGCATCGGCAATAGTGGCCCGCTGGCCGAGCCGATCAGCAAGGCGATCAACGACAAGGATCTCGTCGCGGTCAGCGTGCTGTCGGGTAACCGGAACTTCGAAGGCCGCGTCTCGCCCGACTGCCGCGCCAACTACCTCGCCTCGCCGCCGCTGGTGGTCGCATATGCGCTGAAGGGCACTGTCCGTTCGGACATGACGGTCGAGCCGATCGGCACCGCCCGCAACGGCCAGCCTGTGTACCTCAAGGACATCTGGCCGACCAACGAGGAGGTCCGCGCGCTGATCGACGCCCACGTCCATTCCGACCTGTTCCGCGCCCGCTACGCCGACGTGTTCCGCGGCGACGAGCGCTGGCGCTCGATCGATGTCACCCGCAGCGACACTTATGCCTGGCCCTCCGGCTCCACCTACATCGCCAACCCGCCCTATTTCGAGGGCATGACCATGACCCCGCGGGCAATCGAGGACATCGACGGTGCCCGCGCGCTGGCGGTATTCGGGGACAGCATCACCACCGACCACATCTCCCCGGCCGGCGCGATCAAGCCCGACAGCCCGGCCGGCAAGTGGTTGACCGAGCAGGGCGTGCCCCGCGCCGAATTCAACAGCTACGGCGCCCGCCGCGGCAACCACGAAGTCATGATGCGCGGCACCTTCGCCAACATTCGCATCCGCAACAAGATGCTGGACGGGGTCGAGGGCGGCATGACCCGCCATGCGCCCACCGGCGAAACGCTGCCGATCTATGACGCGGCCATGCGCTACAAGGCGGAGGGCACCCCGCTGGTAGTGCTGGCCGGCAAGGAATATGGCACCGGCTCGTCGCGCGACTGGGCGGCCAAGGGCACGGTCCTGCTCGGCGTCCGGGCGGTGATCGCAGATAGCTTCGAGCGCATCCACCGCTCCAACCTGGTCGGCATGGGCGTTCTCCCCCTCCAGTTTCACGACGGCGAAAGCGCCCAGTCACTCGGTCTCGACGGCACCGAGACGTTCAGCATCTCGGGCGTTGGCGAGATCAAGCCGCGTCAGGATGTCGAGGTGACGGTCACCGCGGCCGATGGCACCAGCCGCACGATCACCGCGCGCTGCAGGATCGATACCTACAACGAGCTGGAATATTTCCACGCCGGCGGAATCCTGCCCTACGTCCTGCGTAAGCTGGCGGCTTAGGAGACAGCCTCGGCGGACCATTCCGCTCGTCCAGAGCGTAGTCGAGGGGCGTGTCTCCACTACGCTCGGCACGAACGTGGCAGGCGTCACCCGATCGGGTCGCCGCCTTCTTCCTGTTCGAACAGGCTCGCGGCGACGTCGGCGTTGGGTGACAGCCGCACCTGGTCGCCTTCCACACCGGCGATCAGCCCGCCGGGGATATAATGGTGATGATCCTCATGGGCGACGCCACTGTCCTTGCGCGTCAGCTTGATGCGGCCGCCCTCGACCCGGTCGACGGTGCCCAGGTGAACACCGTCGGCACCGATCACTTCCATATGCTCGCGAACTTCGTCGATGCTGCTCATGAACCGTCTCCCGTGGAATGTCCTGCCAACGCTCGGCAGGGCGGGGGGTTCAGTCGTTGAGCCAACCCGGGCGGGCGGTGCCGACTTCGGCCGGAGCGTCCCGCCCTGCTGGACGCGGCTTGCCGGGAACCGCCGCGATGATGATCAGCACGGCCAGCACCAGCATCGCCGACATCAGCAGCAGAAAGGGCAGCAGGCCGAGCGCGAACCGTGGCTTCTCCGGCTCGGTCCGCGGTTCCAGCCTGCGGCGGCGGCGGGCAGTGGAGCGGCGCCACAGCCGCTGAAGGTCAAGATAGTCCTCGACGCGCGTCCAGCTCCGCTCGTCCCGCGGAGGCGGGGGCGCGACGTCGTCCTTCTTGCTCATCGGCTTGGAACGTGGGGACCCCTGTCAAAGATGCAACGCCGCGACTCGGCGGGCTCCAAAAGGATGCGACAGCCCGCTCCCTAACGCGCCCGGATGAAGGCGCGAACGTCGGCCGACAGCTTCCGCCGGTCGTCATCGCGGACGTACATCATGTGCCCGGCGTTGTAGTAGCTCCAGCTGATCCGGTCCTGCGGAATGCCGGTCCGCGAAAGCGCATATTCCGCGGCGAAGAAGGGTGTGGCGAAGTCATAATAGCCTTGGCCGACGAACACCCTGAGGCCGCTGTTCTCCCGCAAGGCCTTGCCGATATATGGCGTGACGTTGAGGTAGGCATTCTCGTCCCGCCCGCCGATCCGCCAGTCCCAGTCCTTGCCGATCCCGGAAATCGACTGATACTCGCGGTCGGACTTGAACCCCAGGGCCCCACGCGACCATTGATTGATCGCCGCGGTATAGCCTGCGTCGATGCCGTAGAAGCTCGGATCGTTGTCGGGCCTCTCCCCGGCGCTGTCGTAATCCCGCCCGGTGTAGCGGCTGTCGAGCCGCCCGACCGTCAGCCCACGGTCGCGCAGCAGCTCCTTGTAGAAGCGGTCCGGCGTGACCCGAAGGTCGGCGCGCTCGACATAGGCTTCGCTGAGGCCAGTGAACCGCGCCAGTTGGGACCGGATGGCGGCGCGTTCCTCGGCGGGCAGATTCTGACCCTTGAGCAAGGCGGCGGCGTAGGGGCCCAGCGCGAACTGCCGCGCTTCGGCGACAAACTGCTCGGTGGAGGTCGAGCTGGCCTTGCCGTGGAACAGCGCGGTCGCGGCCATCGACGGCAGATTGGTGATGAAGCTCAGCTCGTTGCCCTGCGCGTCCGATCCGGCGGCGAAGTCGAGCACGGTTGAGATGAGAATGATGCCGTTCAGTCCGACATCGTTGAAGGTCGAGGCTTCCAACTCATTGACGACCGCCGCCGAGCGGGTCGTGCCGTAGCTTTCCCCGCCGAGATATTTGGGGCTGGCCCAGCGGCCATTGTCACCCAGCCAGCGGCGGATCACCTCCGCGACCGCCTTGGCGTCCGCGGTGACCCCGTAGAACTCCTTTGGCTCGGTCTTGCCGATCAGGTGGGAGAAACCGGTCCCCGGCGGATCGATGAACACCAGGTCGGTGACATCGAGCAGGCTGTCCGGATTGTCGAGCAGTGGGTAGGGTGGGGCGCCGTCGTCGCGGCCGTCAGACGGGATGGCGACGCGCTTGGGCCCGAAGGCGCCCATCTGCAGCCACACCGAGCCGGAGCCCGGCCCGCCGTTGAACAGGAAGAACACCGGCCGCGATGGGTCACGCGGTTCCTTGACGTAGGCCGTGGTGACGATCGCCGCCTTGGGCGTGCCGTCCTCGCCCTTGATGATCGTCTCACCGATAGTCGCCGAATAGCGCACCCGCTGCCCGCCGAAACTGCCCTGGTGCCGGGTGGTTACGATTTGCGGCGTGACTTCCGACGGAGCGGGGACTTCCTTCTTATCGCCGCCCGCCTTGTCCTGCGCCTGCGCCGGAAGCGCCCCCGCCAGAACCGCAGCCGCCGCTATCGAACTCCACCAACTCGTCATGCAACCTCCCGCAAACTCGCGCCGATCATGACGGCGAGCGCGCAGGAGGCAAGGCGGAAAGCGCGGGGTTCGACTAAGCGGCGGAGTTCATCGCCGGACGCTCGGCGTCGTTGCCCGAGGCGATCTGCGCCGAACCGAACATTTGCGGCATGGCAAGCGCGTCGAAGCCATAGGGATCGCCGCGGAACACCACGCCATTGTTGCTCGGCGCCACCGTCAGGTAAGTCATGTAGATCGGCACCGGCCGGGGCAGCTCGATCCTTTGCTCGGCCGCGGAGCTTGCCGGCAATCCTCGCGGGAACACCCAGGAGGCGAAGCGGCGGTAATCCTCTAGGCGGACACAGCCGTTGCTGATCCAGCGGTCGGAAAGGGCGAATTTCTCCTTCAGCGGCGTGTCATGAAGGTAGATGCCAAAATCATTGGGCATCTCGAACTTCATCTCGCCCATGCTGTTCCACGGTCCCGGCTTCTGCCGGACCCGCATCGTCGGCACTTTCTTGCTCGAGGCAACGGCTTTCCAGTTGATCGTCTTGGGATCGACCACCGGAGCATTGGGGCCCCAGTCCCTCAGAACTTCATAGTGGAAATTATTGAAGTAGGAGAGGCCCTGCTCCTTGACCTTCTTGGCAGTCAGCGAGCGGACCAGCTCCGGCGGCACGTTCCAATAAGGGTTGGCCAGCGCATCGCGCATCAGCACCGCCATCATCGGAGTCTTGGTTTCCGGCGCGCCGACGATCACCCGCATGCCATCGGCCACCCGGTCGCGGTTAAACAGGTAGGTCTGGGCCGACCCGCTATCCACCACGACATAGCGGTCGAAGGTGCCGGTGGTCGGCAGGCGCCACGCCCGCTCCATGTTGATGGCGATGCGCCGCGCATAGTGGCTGGAGCCGAGGTTCAGCGATGAGATGGTCCCCCGGCCGGCCACGCCGTCCGGCTTTCCGAGGCCGTGAACCTGCTGATAGCTGGAAACAAGCTGCGCGACCTGCTGATCGTAGCCGCCCGCCGCAGAGAGACCGAGCCGCTGTCGCAAGGCCGCGACGCGTTTGCCGGTGGAGCCGGGCTTCAGGGCTGGTCCGGCCGGGATCTTGGTTTGGGGTAGCCGCCCCCACGTCGCCTGATACTGCTGCAACCCGCGAGCGAGGTCGAGAAACATCGGGTTGGGCTGATTGCGCCGCGACGCGGCCGGGTTGAAGATGCGGGAAAGCCAGTTCTGCGGCCGCTGCTTCTTGCGCGCGACCGTGCTCATCTGCGGATCGACATAAACGAAGTCGATCCCCTGCTTGATCGTCCGCGGCACGGCGACCGGCTCGTCGCCACGCGGCTGCACCTGCGCCGCACCAGGGGTCGCGACCAAAAGGGTGGCAGCGCCGAACACCAAGCTAAGTCGTTTGAGCATAGACATCGCGCCGCCAACGGGTAGCGCGCTCCTGTTGTTCCTGGATGAGCCGAACGCCCTGCTATCGCGCGGATTTCGCGGACCTGAACGCGTCAGGCCGCCTGGCTCACCGCCGCGCGCGCTTGCCCATCCGCACCTGCTGCTGCTTGCCGAAGCGGGTCTTGCGCGTGCCAGGCTTGCCCTCGGTCGAATGCCCCACCCGCGGCGCGGCGCGGTCGTGGTCGGGGATGCCGAGCTCATCCTCTTCAAGCTTGCGGATTTCGTCGCGGAGGCGGGCGGCCTCCTCGAACTCGAGGTCGGCCGCGGCCTTGCGCATCCGCTCCTCCAGGTCGCTGATGTAGGCGCGCAGGTTGTGGCCAACGAGGTGCGGTCGTTCGTCGTCACCGGTGTCGATCACCACCCCGTCGCGGGTCGAGACATGGGCGATGATGTCGCTGATATTGCGCTTGATGGTCTGGGGGGTGATGCCGTGCAGGCGGTTATACTCCTCCTGCTTCTCCCGCCGGCGGCTGGTCTCGTTGAGCGCGCGCTCCATCGATCCGGTCACCCGGTCGGCGTAGAGGATGACCTTGCCCTCGACGTTGCGGGCGGCGCGGCCGATGGTCTGGATCAGTGAGGTTTCCGAGCGGAGGAAGCCTTCCTTGTCCGCATCGAGGATGGCGACCAGCCCGCATTCGGGGATGTCGAGGCCCTCGCGCAGCAGGTTGATTCCGACCAGCACGTCGTAGACGCCGAGGCGCAGGTCGCGGATCAGCTCGATGCGCTCCAGCGTTTCCACGTCGGAGTGCATGTAGCGGACCTTGAGCCCGGCTTCGTGCAGATATTCGGTGAGATCCTCGGCCATCCGCTTGGTCAGCGTCGTCACCAGCGTGCGATAGCCCGCCTGCGCCGTCTTCTTCGCCTCGTGCACCAGATCGTCGACCTGGTCCTCGACCGGCTTGATCTCGACCGGCGGGTCGATCAGCCCGGTCGGACGGATCACCTGCTCGCTGAACACGCCGCCGGTCTCGTTCATCTCCCACGGGCCGGGCGTCGCCGAGACGAACACCGACTGCGGCCGCATCGCCTCCCACTCGTTGAAGCGCAGCGGACGGTTGTCGATGCAACTCGGCAGGCGGAAGCCATATTCGGCCAGCGTGATCTTCCGCCGGTGGTCGCCGCGCGCCATGGCGCCGATTTGCGGCACCGTCTGGTGGCTTTCGTCGACGAATAGCAGCGCGTTGTCGGGCAGATACTCGAACAGGGTCGGCGGCGGCTCGCCGGGCAGCCGCCCGGTCAGGAAGCGCGAGTAATTTTCGATTCCTGCACACGATCCGGTGGCGGCAATCATCTCCAGGTCGAAGTTGGTCCGCTGCTCGATCCGCTGGGCTTCCAGCAGCTTGCCCTCGGCAACCAGCTCCTTCAGCCGCTCGGCAAGCTCGTGCCGGATCGCTTCCATCGCCTGCTTCAGGGTCGGCCCGGGCGTGACGTAGTGCGAATTGGCATAGACTTTGACGCTGTCGAGGCTGGCGATCTTCTTGCCGGTGAGGGGGTCGAATTCGACGATGTCCTCGATCTCGTCGCCGAAGAAGGACACGCGCCAGGCGGTATCCTCATAATGCGAGGGGAAGATCTCCAGATTGTCCCCCTTCACCCGGAAGTTACCGCGGGCGAACGCCTGGTCGTTCCGCTTGTACTGGAGCGCAACCAGCTTGCGGATGATCTCGCGCTGGTCCTCGTTTGCGCCCTTCTTCATCGAGAAGACCATCGCGGAGTAGGTCTCGACCGAGCCGATGCCGTACAGGCAGGAGACGGAGGCGACGATGATCACGTCGTCCCGCTCCAGCAGCGAGCGGGTCGCCGAGTGGCGCATCCGGTCGATCGCCTCGTTCACCGAGCTTTCCTTCTCGATGTATGTATCCGTGCGGGGGACGTAGGCTTCCGGCTGATAGTAATCGTAGTAGCTGACGAAATATTCGACTGCATTGTCGGGGAAGAAGCTCTTGAACTCGCCGTAAAGCTGGGCCGCGAGAATCTTGTTCGGTGCCAGCACCAGCGCCGGCCGCTGCAGCGTTTCGATCACCTTGGCCATGGTGAAGGTCTTGCCCGACCCGGTGACTCCCAGCAGCACCTGGCTCTTCTCGCCGTCCAGCGCCTGCTCGGTCAGCTCCTTGATCGCGGCCGGCTGGTCCCCGGCGGGCTCATAGTCCGACTTGAGCACGAAGGCGCGCCCGCCCTCGGCCTTTTCGGGGCGAACAGGACGATGGGGAACGAACGCCTCGCCGGTGTCCGGTTCGGCGAGGGACGTGCGGATCTGAATTGCCATTGCGCCCTATATGGTTGCCCGGACCACAGCCGGCAACGCGATTGCCAAAGCGGGCGCAGCCGGTAAGCTCCAGCGAAAGTCAGACGGGGGAGATGAACATGCGTGCAGTGGTGACGGTTGCAGCCTTGATGAGCCTGGCGGCCTGCTCGAGCGAAGCTCCGCCGCCCCCACCCGCCGCCTCTCCGGCAAAGCTTGCCGCGGGACAGTGGGAGGTCACGGCCAAGGTCGCGGAGCTGACCTCCACCGACAAGACGGTGCCGGCGGTGCAGGCCAAGGTTGGCGACACCGCCACGGCGAGCGCCTGCGTCGAAGCCGACGGTGTGCTGCCGGCCGAACTGTTCGCGGTCGCCGGCCAGCAGTGCGCGGCGAGGAACCCGTACGTGCGGAACGGGCGCATGAACCTGCAGCTCGATTGCACCGCCGGGCAGGGCAAGGTGGTGGGCGAGATCAACGGCAAGTTCACCGCCGACAGCCTGACCGCCAGCGTGACCAGCACCAGCTTCTTCACAGGAAGCGGCGACTATCGCCTGAAGCGCGAATTGACCGGCCGCCGGATCGGCGAATGCTCCCCTAAGGTGGCGGAGCGGTGATCGGCTACATCACGCTCGTCCAGCGCAGCCACCGGATTGCTTCACTACCCTCGCGCTGACGAAGCTCACACTGCCTTGCCGCCGCTCAGTTCGTCGAGGTCGCGCCTGACGTCCTCGGCGCCTTCCTCGACCGGCCAGCCGGGCTCCGGCTCGCCCTTGGTCTTCCACAGCGAGTAGCCGATCCCCGTCGCAATCAGCGCCGCCGTAACCCCAAGGCTCAGCACCGGCGGGAACTTGTCGCCGCCCATCAGGAAGTCGGACACGAAGATCTTCGCGCCGATGAACACCAGCACCAGCGCCAGCGCATACTTCAGATAGTGGAAGCGGTGCACCATGGCCGCCAGCGCGAAATAAAGCGCGCGCAGGCCCAGGATCGCCATGATGTTCGATGTGTAGACGATGAACGTGTCGGTGGTGATGGCGAAGATCGCCGGCACGCTGTCCACCGCGAACACCAGGTCGGCGAGGTTGATCACCACCAGCGCGAGGAACAGCGGCGTCGCCGCGCGCACCAACTTGCCGGTCTTCTCGTCGGGCACCTTCACGAAGAAGTGCTGGGCGTGCAGGTCCTTGGTGACCCGCATGTGGCTGCTGATCCAGCGGACCACCGGATTGCCTTCGATGTCCATCGGCTTGTCGCCGGCGAACAGCATCTTGATGCCGGTGAAGACCAGGAATGCCGCGAAGATGTACAGCACCCAATACCATTGCTGCACCACGGCCGCGCCGAAGCCGATCATGATGCCGCGCAGCACGATCACCGCGATGATGCCCCACAAGAGCGCGCGATACTGGTACATCCGGGGAATTGCGAAATAGGTGAAGATCAGGCTGATCACGAAGACGTTGTCGATCGACAGCGCTTTTTCGATGAAGAAGCCCGTGTAATATTTCATGCCGAGGTCGGCACCCTTGGCGATCCACACCCAGACGCCGAACGCCAATGCAATGCTGATGTAGAAGGCGCTGAGCTTCAGGCTTTCGCTGATCCCCATCTCCCGGTCCTCCTTGTGGAGGACGCCGAGGTCGAACGCGGTCAGCGCGACCACCAGCCCGATGAAGGACAGCCAGAACCAGACGGGCGTTCCGAGCCAGTCGGTGAAGAGGAATTCCATGATTTGGAGCCCTTATGAACCGAAAACACAAGGTCCGCTGTCCCGAGCAAAACAGTCGAGCGTCCCTCGACTAGGCTCGGGACGAACGGACTTCTGGTCCGACTGGAGTCAGGCCCAGGCCGTCCGCCGCGCGAACCGTCCGATCAGCTGCTTCACCCGCAACCGCAATTCCTGCAGCCGGGTCAGCCGCAGCGGGTCGGGCAGCGAGCGCCCGCGTTCGTCGCGCAGCGCACGGTCGATCCGCTGGTGGGCTTCGGTCAGGCGATAGAGTCGCGGGTGCATGGTCTCGGTCTCCTCTTGATCGATGAAGCGATCGGAGAGCCGACGGTTGGGTGGCGGTGGGGCAGTCGCGCCGGGCCAAACACATCGGAAGTCTCCGATGCGGTCCGACATCACTCGCCTTCGCTGCTTGCAGCTTCGGCGAGCCAGAGGGGCCCGGTCCGCTCCCGCTTAATAAGAGCGGCCTCGTCCGTGTTCAAGGGATGGGCGCCACCGCTGGTCGGGGCCGACGCCCTTCGCTAAGCTCCGTGGCAATGGGGAGGGCTGTTCCATTTCGGCGACGTCGTTACCGGCCGCGGCGTAGCGGGTGGAGTCAGGCGCGGCGGCGCGGCGGCATTGGCCGGCTGTTGTCCGGGCTGCGGCCGTTCGCGCTGCTTGCGATCCTGCTGACGCTGTGGCCGGCGTTCGATCCGGCGCTGGTGGAGCCGCTCGGGCCGCTGGCGAGCGACCCGGAACGCGTCTCCGCCACCTTCACCCGCTGCGGTCGCGGCCGCGGCGACGCCTGCGTAATCGACGGTGACACCTTTAAACTCGGCGCCCGCAAGGTTCGGATCATCGGCATCGACGCGCCGGAGGTGAAGGGCCAGTGCGCCAGCGAAATCGCGCTGGCCGAACGGTCCACGCGCAAGCTTCAGGCGCTGCTCAACCAGGGTGCCTTCACGATGACGGGCCGGGTCGGCGACATGCAGGACCGCTATGGCCGCGACCTGCGCACGCTGACCCGCGATCGGCCCGGCGGGACCATTCAATCGATCGCCGAGGACATGCGCGCCAGCGGCCTTGCCCGCCGCTACGTCGGCTTCAAAGTCGGCTGGTGTTGAGGATCGTTCTGCCGCTTCTGGCCGCCGTCGCCACAGCAAGCTGCATGGGTCTGCCAATGCGCAACGAACGTGAAGGGGTGGAGGTCGGCGTCGCCTTCGATACGGCGGGGGAGCGCGGCAGCTTCGCCGACGGGCTGGCCGATCCCGGGGCCGGGCGAGCGGTCACGCCCGACGATCCTGTGCGGATCGCCTCGGTCAGCAAGCTGGTGGTGGCGATCGGGGTGATGAAGCTGGTCGAACTCGGCCGGCTCGACCTCGATGCCGACGTGTCCGACATGCTGGGCTACACGGTGAAGCCGCCCGGCCGCCGCAGACCACCCGTCACCCTGCGGATGCTGCTCAGCCACACCAGCGGGCTGCGAGACCATGACGACCAATATGCTATCCCCTTGGGTGAGCGGCTGGAGGCCGTGCTGCGTTCGCCGCACAGCTGGGACCCGGCCCACCCGCCCGCCAGCGGCTATTTCACTTATTCCAACCTCAACTTCGCGGTCGTCGGCTCCGTCATGGAGCGCGCCACGGGCGAGCGGTTCGACCGCTGGATCCGGCGCCAGGTGCTCGACCCGCTGAAGATCGACGGCTGCTTCAACTGGCCGACCTGCAGCGACGCCGCGATTGCCCGGGCGGTGGTGCTGACCCAGGACGGCAAGCCCATCCGCGACGATCTTCGCAGCCGCCGTCCCGATTGCCCGGTGTTCGTCCGCGAAGGCCAGCCCTGCGACCTGTCCCGCTGGGTGGCAGGGGAGAATGGAGCGCTGTTTTCGCCGCAGGGTGGCCTGCGGATTTCCGCGCGTGGCCTGGCGAGAATTGGGCGGATGCTGCTGAATGGGGGCACACTCGATGGCGCACGAATCCTCTCCCGGGCCTCTGTGGAGGAACTGCTTCGTCCACAGTGGCGCTTCAACGGAAGCAACGGTGCCACCGATGACGGCTTCTATTGCAGCTATGGTCTCGCGAGCCAGCAGATCGGGATCGGAGGGCAGGGCTGCAGCGACGACGGCGCAGGGGACGGCACCCCGCGGGTGGGACATGCCGGCGAAGCCTATGGCCTTCGTTCCGGCCTCTGGATCGACCGCGTCCAGCGCACCGGAGTCGCCTATTTCGTCACCGGCCTCGCCGCTGACCCGCCACGCGGCCGAAGCGCCTTCCGCCAGTCCGAGGAACAGGCGTTTCGGCGATCACTTTCCTTGCTTCGCCCGACCCGCCACAAGGGCGAGGCTGACGTGGGGGAACGCCGCCGATGACCCTCCTGCTGGCTCCATTGCTTCTCGCCGCCACTGCGATCGATCGGCCCGCCAGGCGCACGGCCAGTGACGCACAGATGACGAGCATGGATGCCTATTTCGGCTGTGCCTTCGGGGCGGTGCGCGCGGCCCGTTCGGAGGGACTTGCGGCAGGCCGGTTCGGCGAATGGCTCCACCGCCTGTGCGGGGCCGAGGAGGCGGAGCTTCGTCGTCGCTCTGCTGCGCTCGGACGGGCCCAGGGCCTCTCCCATGCTGCGGCGCGGCGCAAGGCCGACGCCGCGGTGGACGCCGCTCGGGCCGATATGATCGGGCTTTATTCCCGGCGCTGACCCCGATGCGCTTTCGTGGCCACGTCAATCCACAAAAAAGTCGGTTGCCGATAATTTACCGGCTTGCGTCCGCCTGCGCTTCAAAGCACAACATCTGGTAGCGGATCGGGGGGACCAACGCACAACATTGTGGTTGGCGCTGGGGATAACTATATCTCTGGCGGAGAGGAGACGCGTCCCTGTGAATAGCGGGGACAAGCGCCAAACCCTCCCGATTTCGCCTTGTCCGGATGCGGCACCGACCGCAATCTGGTAGGAACGAAGAGTGAACAGCGGCCAGCGAGTCGCTGCAGGGAGAGCGAACATGGACTTCTCGAGCAGCAGCAGCGTCAGCAGCGACGACGTGACGGCGAACGATGCGGGCGGCAGCAAGTCGATCGACTCGCGGCGCTTTCCGGTCGCTACCGACCCCAGCCGCGATTCTCTCCTGACCGACTTTGGCAAGGACACGCTGAAGGACCGCTACCTGCTTCCTGGCGAATCCTACCAGGACCTGTTCGCCCGCGTCGCCGCAGCTTACTCGGACGATGCGGAGCATGCCCAGCGCATCTACGACTATATCTCCCGGCTGTGGTTCATGCCCGCGACCCCGGTCCTGTCCAATGGCGGCACCGGCCGCGGCCTTCCGATCAGCTGCTACCTCAACAGCGTGTCCGACAGCCTGAACGGCATCGTCGACACCTGGAACGAGAATGTCTGGCTCGCCTCCAAAGGCGGGGGCATCGGCACCTATTGGGGCAACGTTCGCGGCATCGGCGAGCCGGTCGGCCTCAACGGCAAGACCAGCGGCATCATTCCCTTCGTCCGGGTGATGGACTCGCTGACGCTGGCGATCAGCCAGGGCTCGCTGCGCCGCGGCTCGGCGGCCTGCTACCTCGACATCTCCCACCCGGAGATCGAGGAGTTCCTCGAAATCCGCAAGCCGTCCGGCGATTTCAACCGGAAGGCATTGAATCTCCACCACGGCGTGCTGGTTACCGACGCCTTCATGGAAGCGGTCCGCGAGGGCGCCGAGTTCGAGCTCAAGAGCCCGAAGACCGGCGAGGTGCGCGGCTCGGTCGATGCCCGCTCGCTGTTCCAGAAGCTGGTCGAGACCCGCCTTGCGACCGGCGAGCCCTACATCATCTTCATCGACCAGGTGAACCGGTCGATGCCCAAGCACCACCGCGATCTCGGCCTCAAGGTCACCACGTCCAACCTGTGCTCCGAAATCACGCTTCCGACCGGCAAGGATCACCTCGGTGCTGATCGCACCGCGGTCTGCTGCCTGTCGTCGCTGAACCTGGAAACCTGGGACGAATGGAACGGCGACAAGCGCTTCATCGAGGATGTGATGCGCTTCCTCGACAATGTGCTGTCCGACTACATCGCCCGCGCGCCCGACGAGATGGCCCGCGCCAAATATAGCGCGGAGCGCGAACGCTCGGTCGGCCTTGGCGTGATGGGCTTCCACTCCTTCCTCCAGGCCCGCGGCCTGCCCTTCGAAGGCGCGATGGCAAAGTCCTGGAATCTCAGGATCTTCAAGCACATCAAGGCGCAGGTCGATCAGGCGAGCATGATGCTCGCGCAGGAGCGCGGGGCCTGCCCCGACGCGCAGGACATGGGCGTGATGGAGCGCTTCTCCTGCAAGATGGCGATCGCGCCAACCGCGTCCATTTCGATCATCTGCGGCGGCACCAGCGCCTGCATCGAGCCGATCCCGGCCAACGTCTACACCCACAAGACGCTGTCGGGCAGCTGGTCGATCAAGAACCCGCACCTTGAAAAGCTGCTGGCGGAGAAGAGCAAGGACAGCGCCAACGTCTGGAACTCGATCCTGGAGCAGGGCGGCAGCGTGCAGCACCTCGACTTCCTCACCCAGGAGGAAAAGGACACGTTCAAGACCAGCTTTGAGATCGACCAGCGCTGGCTGCTCGAACTCAGCGCCGACCGCACGCCCTACATCGATCAGGCACAGTCGCTGAACCTGTTCATTCCGGCCGACGTCGACAAGTGGGACCTGATGATGCTCCACTTCCGCGCGTGGGAGCTGGGCATCAAGTCGCTCTATTACCTCCGCAGCAAGTCGGTGCAGCGCGCCGGCTTCGCGGGCGGGGTGGAAGCGGACAACACCGCCGAAGCACCCAAATACGAACTGGCCACCACGGACTACGACGAATGCCTGGCGTGTCAGTAAAGCGCAGCGCGCTCGGCACAGCGGAGCGGGACGGTGAGGGTCTGTCGTCATGACCCTCCCCGACATCCTCAGGCTGCTCGCGGCCATCCTCCTCATCGCCGCCGGCGTCTGGCAGTACCGCCGCCGCGCCCGCGATCCGGAGAATGCCAGCTACGGCAGCCAGTCCGGCGTGCTCCTGCTCGCTGTGGGCGTGATCCTCGCCATCTACGCGCTCGGCGGCCTCGACTATCGCCCGAGCCCGTCGGAGATCGAGCGGGCGCGATGACCGGCTTTTCCTCCTTGCATGAACGAACCGCGACTGCTGTTGTTGCGAACGAATCGCAACAAACCTCGGAGTCGTTCAATATGCGCAAGTGGCATCGCTGGCTGTCGGTCCTGTTCGGCCTGTTCATGCTGTGGATCGCGGTCACCGGCGTGCTGAGCCATGTCGGCAGCCTGGTGAACGACGCGCGCCAGGTCGCGCTCGCCGCCGCGCCCGCCGGCTTCGTCTGCCCCGAGACCATGAACTGCCGGCCCAAGCCCGCGCCCGGCGGGTGGAACCTTGGCCTGCTTCACCATCTCCATTCCGGCGAGACGTTTGGGCCGATCGGCACCGCCATCGCCATCCTGAGCGGCCTGACCCTCATCTTCTTCAGCATCTCGGGACTATGGATGTACCTGCAGATGCTCCGCGGTCGCCTAGTCAAGGCGGGCGGCGGCAAGGCGGTCCGCGGTGGAAAGCTGTTCTGGTGACCACCGCCCAGACCCTCCAGCTGCTCGCTGCGGCCTTGCTGATTCTGGCCGCCATCCTCAACCTCGGCCGCGCCCGTCGTCACGAGGATGCGTTGAAGGCGAAGAACGCCCGCACCTCCGGCTGGCTGTTCCTTGCCGCCGGAGCCCTGTTCTTGGTCCTCGCTTTGGGGTTCCGCGAGTGAGCGGCGCCACCCTCGCTTTCCTGGTCGTCGGCATCCTCGCCGCGCTGGTCGGGGCCGGCATGCTGGTTGCCGCCCTGCGCGGCCGCCCCGGCGAGTCCCGCAAGTCGACCGGCCTGCTGATCGCCGGAATGATGGTCCTCGCCTTCGGCCTGGTCCTCGCCGGCTTCGCCATCGCCTGGACCACCACCGAACCTTACGATTTCTCCACTTCCAACGCGGGAGCCAACTGATGCCTCTCCTCCAAGCCAACAAAGCCTACAAGCCGTTCGAATACCCCTGGGCGTTCGAATATTGGAAGCGTCAGCAGCAGATCCACTGGATGCCGGAGGAAGTGCCGCTTGGCGAGGATTGCCGCGACTGGGCGCAGAAGCTCTCCGACCACGAGCGCAACCTCCTCACCCAGATCTTCCGCTTCTTCACCCAGGCCGACGTCGAGGTGCAGGACTGCTACCACGAAAAATACGGCCGCGTGTTCAAGCCGACCGAGATCAAGATGATGCTGACCGCGTTCAGCAACATGGAAACGGTCCACATCGCCGCCTACAGCCACCTGCTCGATACCATCGGCATGCCCGAAAGCGAGTATAGCGCCTTCCTCCAGTACAAGGAGATGAAGGACAAGCACGACTATCTCAGCACCTTCGGCGTCGACACGGACGAGGACATCGCCAAGACGCTGGCCATGTTCGGCGGCTTCACCGAGGGGCTGCAGCTGTTCGCCAGCTTCGCCATGCTGATGAACTTCCCGCGCTTCAACAAGATGAAGGGCATGGGCCAGATCGTCAGCTGGTCGGTCCGCGACGAGAGCCTTCATTGCGAAGGCATCATTCGCCTGTTCCACGCCTTCACCAAGGAACGCGACTGCCTGACCCCCGCGGTCAAGGACAGCATCATCGACACCTGCCAGAAGACCGTCCGGCTGGAGGACGCGTTCATCGACCTGGCGTTCGAGCAGGGCCCGGTCGAGGGCATGACCCCCAAGGCGATCAAGAAGTACATCCGCTACATCGCCGACTGGCGCCTCGGCCAGCTCGGCTTCCAGCCGATCTACATGGTCGACGAGCACCCGCTCCCCTGGCTCGCCCCGCTGCTCAACGGCGTCGAGCACGCCAACTTCTTCGAAACCCGCGCGACGGAATATTCCAAGGCGGCGACCAAGGGCGACTGGAACAGCGTCTGGGACAGCTTCGACCGCCGGCAGAAGGCGAAGGCGGGCGCGGGCGATGCGGCGAACGAGGGTGAAGGTGAGGGCGGCCTGTTCGAGGCTGCCGGGGTGGCGGCGGAGTAGTATGCGGCACTCCTAGGCTCACCGGCGATGCGAAACTTAGTTCCTAAGATCGCATCGCCTGCTCGCCACCCGAAGCAAGCGGGATAACATTTACAACTCTGGAGTGGTGCCGTCGTATTTGTCCCTTTGCTGCACTTTCAATCTGAGCGCCAAATCTCTCCGCTTTACACGTGTCAAGAAGCTACCCTTGGCGTTAGGTTTGAGAGTGCCCAACCGACCAATCATAGTTTCCGCGACCGTACTTCTCAGAGCGGAAGCTTCCTTTTTATTCTATTGAAGTCTTAATAGAGTTTCGCTGATCTTCAACATAAGCACGTTTGTCAAGTAGAAATGCGGCCTGATTTGACGCTCTAAGGTCTCCGCCAACCTAAAAGATCCTTTACTCCGATGTCAGCCAAGATGAATAATCGAAGTAGCTGCCCCTCAAGGTCGTCTTTTATTATCAGCGCGTAGAGCCGGCGCAGGCCGGCCCGCCTGCGCCTGTGGGTGACAGGACCGACGTCACGGATTAACTCCGTGACGGCTGCTTCACCGATGCGCGTGGCCGCGATGCGGACCCTTCAGGTTTGGATCACGATCGAATGCTGGCTCGGCGACCAACCGGCGGCCGAGGCCGAGGCCAGCGCAATAATCGCCAGCGCTAGCGCGAACGCCACCACGCCGATCACCGCGTTGCGCTTGTCGCGCTCGTTGCGGTCGTGGAGCGACAGCGTCTTGGCGGGCGGCGGCGGATCGCGGCGGATGCGCGACACCCGGACGGGCGCCGCCAGGTCGACGGTCTGCTTTGCCGTGGGGAGCGGTCGTGCCATGGGCCGGTGACTACAGGGGCTTGGGTTAGCAAGCGGTTAGCGGGGCCGTCGAACGCGGCGCTCCGCTCATGCCCGGCGCCGCTCCCGCGCCCGTTCGAACAAGGCGGCCTCGTTCTTCAGCCGGCTGCGCTCCAGCACCTCGGTCGTGTCGCAGCCCGCCTTGGCGTTGCAGCGGCCGTGGGTCAGGCACAGATTATCGAGTGAGCCTTCGTCGCCGGGGGTGATCGTCTCGATCCTTGCTCCGCGGTCATGCCCGGCGGGAAGGTCGAAGCGCAGTGGTCGGCGGCAGCGGAAGCAATGGTCGCCGTCTCGGCTCCGGAGCGCTGCCATCCGCTGCGCCGCCTGGTGGCGCTTGAACTTCCACGGGGCGAGTGCGCGCAGGACGATGCTGTTGCTCATGGCGCGACGGTAATCGTCAGGGGTCACCGGATGGTTAAGGGGCCGTCTTGGCCGCCTAGTCCATCGACGCGGCGCAACACCTGTCTGGCCCGGGCGTTCGTCTTCCGCCCAAAAGCGGGCCTTCAAGGAGCCGCGACATGCGAACCCTGATCCTCGCCTCCGCCGCCGTGCTTGCCGCCGCTGTGCCCTCCGCCGCGTCCGCGGAGAGCTGGTCGAACTCCGGCGTCACCGTCCATCGCGGCGGAGCCGGCCACGACCGCGGCACCGTGTTCGGACGCGACCGCCGCGGCTTCGACTGCGACCTCCGGCGTGACCGCCGCCACGATGGACGCGGGGGACACCGCGACCGCCGACCGGTCGAGTGCAACGTCTTTGCCGGCGGCTGGTACGGCGGCGAATGGGCGCTCTACAACAACCGCACCTGGGAACCCGACAGCTACAACGACTGGTGGCACGACCGCCCCGACCGCGCCTTCCCCCGCTGGGTCGGCAGCAACGCCAATTGCGACCGCCGCTGGTGGTCGGGCGGTGGCTGGCGCTGCTGAGCGGACCGGCGGCAGGCGAGGGCTTGTTTGCGGCCCCCCGGGTTGGTAGGGCGCGCCTCGCCTGCCCGGGCTCCACCCGGCCAAGCCGCTTTAGCTCAGTTGGTAGAGCACCTCATTCGTAATGAGGGGGTCACAGGTTCGAGTCCTGTAAGCGGCACCACTCCCGGTCAAAGATGGGCACCGGCTCGCGAGCGGGATCGCCTACTTTGACGAGGGTCCGCTCAAGCGCTGCCTTACTCCCCGAAATGACGATCTCCTCAGGTGTGACGGTCACCTGGTCCACGAACAGGCGCACGTAGGCGGACCGGAATTGACGATCGCCGTCTCGGAGGGCCGTTCTCATCCGTTCGCCGAAGGTCTCGATCATTTCCTTGGTAATGCGCACCTTCGCCTTGGCGAGCTGAGCTTCCAGCGCCTTCACGTCGGCCTCGAGCACGCTCTTGCGAGCCCGGTTGTGAGCCATGCGCTCTGCGAACTCGGGCTCATCAAGGCGGGAGACCTCACGCTCGACCAATATCATGAGGTTTGTGATCGCTCTGGACACGCTGGTCAGTTCAGAGCGCGCCAGCCCCAAATCCTTGCGTCGCCGCTTGTCAGCATCAGCAGAGCGATCCAGCAGATGGGAAAGAAGCACGGGGAGCCTTGAAGGAGCGAAGAGCCGTTCCTGCAGGGCGCCGATCACGGCACCTTCAAGTTCATCCCGCTGGGTGGAAGGGAGGTTGCACGCGGTAGCGCCCTCGTTCACGCGGGCGCTGCAGCAGTAGTAGTGATAGGCGCCGCTCTTGCCGGTGCGCACCGTCAACCCGGCGCCGCATCCCGGCTGACCACACTTGGCGATGGTGGCAGGAAGCAAGGTGGTGCCGTTCGTCACCCGAGGCGGCGTGACCCTGGGCGACCGCTTCGCGCGAAGGGCAGCGACCTCAAGGAACTCTTCTTCGCTGATGATCGCCGGGCACGGCACCGTGATCCACTGGTCCTCGGGCAACGGCTCCTTGAACTCGTTCTTCTTCCCGTCGAGGTAGTAGCCAACATAATGGGTGCGGCTGAGGATACCGGCCACGTTCGAGTTCTTGAAACGGGCGCCACGCAGCGTGTAGCCCCGCGAGTTGAGCCACTGAGCGATGCCCCTAGCGCCCAAAGGACCCTTTCCGTCGCCGTAGCGGGCGAGGCGGAACGACTGGCGGACGACCTCTGCCTCATCCTCTCGGATGGCGAGCTTCTTCTTCTCCTTATCCTTTCGCCGCTCGACCGTGATCGACTGGTAGCCGAATGGGATGGGGCCGCCATTCCAGAAGCCCTGCGCCGCATTCTCGTTCATGGTCCGGATCGTGTTGACCGACGACTGGTCCGACACGTGCTGGTTGAAGGCGCCGACCATCGATCGCATCAGGTTCCCGTTCGGACCCTTGCCGAACGTCTCTGTCACGGAGGCGAGCCCGACGCCGACTGCCTGAAGCTGGTCGAAGGAGTTCGTTTGCAGCGACAGTTTACGCGCGAACCGGCTGAGAGCGAAAACGACGATCACGTCGAATGGACGCAGGGCGCTCTGCGCGAGGCTCATCATCTTGCGGAAGACCGGCCGGCCCTCGTCCTTGCCGGACATGCCGGGCTCCTGCAGCACCTCGACCAGCTCCCAGCCCCGAGCCGCGCAGAACTCCTCGATCTTCGAGATCTGACTGGGAAGGCTGATTCCGTGCTGGGCCTGATCATCGGTGCTGACCCGCACGTAGCCGCATGCTCGAAGCTTCACCGCTTCTTTCCTCCGACCAGAACATCATGCTTCGGCTGAGAACGATCGCTAATCGCCACGAGGGTCAAGCCAGCACCTAGGAGCATGGCTTCGATCCGTTCGAGCGCGGGGCCAGCCTGGGTGACGTGCGACCACCAAGGAACGACCAGGAGGTCGTACGGGCGCTCGGGCCGGCAAGCGGCGGTTACCAGCTCCACCAACCGGCCATAGTGCCGCTGCCCGTCGTACGCGGTCTCGACGATCGTGATCACATGGGCAAAGCCCCGTTGCCGGCAGTAGGCTCGGATCCGGGCGATCTGTTCGGGCACGATGGACCGGGCGTACTGCAGCTCCAGCGGCGGATGCACGTAGCCGGCGACCTTGAGGGGAGCCTTCATTTAAGCCTCCTGGCCCTGGAGGTTGGCGGCGCCGTTGTCGACCGCGATCAGCTGGACGCCGGCGGCGCTCAGCCGGTCCGCGTAGCTCTCGAACTCGCCAACGCGGCGGGCGACGCGGGAAGCCGAAGCGACCACGATGGCATCGAACGGGCGCCCTGCGGAGCAGGCGCGATCGAGCAGCTCATCGAAGTCACGCTGACCGTCGCCCGCTCCGATGGCGTTCTTCGCGCCCTCGATGGCGGAGGAGACGATCGTCATCTTGTTCGTCGCGCAGAAGGCCCGAATGCGGGCCAACTGCCGCAGCTCCTCGGTAAGACGATGCGGCGCGTCGGTGCTGGAGCGGGCGTAAGCGGCAACGCGAAGTCCTTGGTACTTCATTTTGAATCCTTTCTTCCGTGTGCGTTGTCGTTCCCGCTGCCGGCAGACCCAAGAAGGTCTGAGACAACGTCGCCCAGCCATGCTAGGAGCAGGTCGACTTCTTCGGTTGAGACCGGAAGCTCGCTCGGCAGGTCGCAGCGGATGCGCCTGGAACCAGCGTTTCGGCCTCCTGCTTTCTGGACATCGATGGGCGAATGGAACGACATGCCCGCTCCATGTCATGCTCGCGCTCGGTCCTTTGCGACCGGGTTGCTTGCTACTTTCGGGGTCGGCGCGGACGCCGCTTTGGCTAGGGTCCGCGCCTGCCTGTCAGTCGGCCTTCTTGCTGCGCCACGCTGCCTCGGCGGCCGCTGCCCGGAAGCCTCGAAGGACAAAGGCGTTCAGCAGGTCGATATCGCGCACGGCCAGAACGTCGAACAGTGTAGGCGGTGTCGGCTGCTGCGCCAGCCAGGCATCCAGCTTGGCGAAGATCTCGTCATCAGCCTTGTTGCGCTCGGTGAGCAGGTAACGGCTGTTGAGCGTCTCGATGATCTCTCCGTCGGCGATCGCCTCGATCGGGCTGACGAGGAGCGAAGTAGTGATGTAGGCGCCTTCCCGGAAGCGCCCCTTGCGATCGCCGGACACCTTGCCGGCGACAAAACGTCGGCCATCCGACAGCTCGCAGATGATCCAGTTGCTGAGTGTGGCGTCGTGAGAACCTGACTTCATCATTTTTCCTCCGGGCGTCATTGCCAAGGAGCTTTTTCCCTCCAGTCTCACCTAGCGAGGCGAGAGCGGCGGCACCGAGCCGATGCCGCCGCTGCAGGCTAGAAGTCGAAGTCGTCGAGCCCACGCGCCGGGTAATCTTGGCGAGGCGGTTCCGGGACCGTGGTGAACGCGGCGAGGCTTGGATGCTCGGTGGCGTTATCGGCCGCCCAGACTGCGAAGTTTCGCCAGGCTGCCCGGGCGAAGCCCGGCTCCTGAACCTTGGTCCAGAAGAGGCTGGCGAGCCAGCAGCCCACCACATCGGTCTCGCAGTATTCTTCGAGGCCAAGCCAGTCTTCACGAGCAGCCAGTTCGGCGACGGTTGCGGACGGGTCCCGCTTCACCGGGATGGCAAAGGGAGCGCAGAGCTGGGCAAGGCTGACGGGCGCCGCGTCCCGCTTCAGCTGATCCAAGAGGTCGACATGCTTACCGACTCTCGACCGGTTCTGCAGGTCGATGAGGCGGGGCACATGGACCTCATGAACCATGGCCCGGGCGAGCAGCACCGAAAGGTCGAACCTGTAGCCGTTGTAGGTGAGCACCACGTTGGCGTCATCGACGGCCGCCTCGACGGCCATAACGATGCCGCGCTCGGACATGGCTCCGCGCGAGAAGCACTCGAGCGCATAGTATTGCTCACCATGCGCGCTGCGGATGACGGAAAAGGCACTGGCGCAGACAATCCGGTGGAGCGGGAAAGGAGCGAACTCGTCTCCAGGAACGAAGCCGCAGCGCTGAGCGGCCTCCTCGTCCAGCACGGTCTCGATATCAATGCTAACAGTTTTCACTTGGTATTCCTTGTGGGTGCGCGCGCCGGCTCGCCTCGCCGGGGCCGGCGAGGAGAGTGGCGGCGAATGGCTGTGATTCAGGCGACCTGGTCGAGCCAGGCGGCCCATTCGGCCGCGAGGACGGCCTTGGGCGAGGTCTTCAGCAGCGGGGTGAATCCCAGAAAGTTGCTGTCGTGGAGCTCGCGGGCGAAGATCAGCAGGTGGCAGTGCGGCTTGCCTTCCGCGTACCCGCTAAGCCCGGGCTGATGCTGAACGACAACCACCGGCAGGCGCCGCTCCACGCAGAGCTTGGCCCAGGCGAACGAGCGGGCTGCCTCGAACTGCGCATGGAAGGTGCCGCCAGCCTTGAACCGCACGGTGAACAGGATCATCAAATCCCGGACGTTCGGCAGGCGCTGCTCCTCATAGCGCCGGACCAGCATGTCGAGGTCTCGCAGCATGTCGGTAGCGAGGGGTGGGATCAGCGTTTCATTTCGCTGGCAGCTTGATCGACCGTCGTGAAGCATGATCCGGCGCCCGATTACCTCATCGGTGCGGTTGACCTTGCCGTTGAACTCACCTTCGATGATGCCGCCGGCAACGTCGACCGGCACCTTTGTCCGGTCAGCCTTATAGTCGACCATGGATCAGGCCTTCCCGCTGTGGACGAAGGTAGTAGCGATTAAATCACAGATCGCTGGCGCGACCTTGGGATTGTTAACGGAAAACAAGGGCGTATCCTCTTCAATGAATCGCTCCTCGACCCGGACTTCTTTTCATCCGCTCGGGCGGAGCAACTCCTTGCCCCTTCTTCATTGATCCTTGTCTTCCCTCGGCCACCGAACGCCTGCACCTGGCCGCTAGCGGACCGCCCGTTCTAGCGAGGCATCGACCCATTGCGGACATCTCAGATCGGTGGGTATCTTTCCTTCATGAGCTTTGGAAAGCCATTCCAAGCACAGCCGGTTAAGCTCGGCCCCTACTGGCGTGCAGAACAGCGCCGGGAGCGCCGAAAGCGAGCGTTACGCTCCGCCGGAATGCTCGCTTCCATATCGCTCAGTGTTTTCGTACTCGGGATGATGCTTACGAACTGGACCGCGCTGCGGGCAATGCTGCCGACCTATTATCCAAGCTGCTCTTGGGCGCGCTCGGCAGGCGCAGCGCCCATTGCTCGCGGCTCGCCTGGCTATCGCACCCAGCTGTATGCCGACAACGACGGCATTGCGTGCGAGGGGTTTCAGCAGAATTGAGCACCAGCGCCGCTTAGCGAATAACTCATGGCCCGTGCGGCAGGTTCGGTAATCGGGCCTAGAGCTCGAAAGGGACCCCCGTTCAGCTGAGCCGCTAATGTCCGGAATCGACCCAAAGCAGACCTGCCCGCCGCACGTCCGCTTTCGACCGGAAACGGACACGAGATCGTGTCGGGACGTCTATCCGACACCCATGATCTGTCGCGCAGTCTGGTGCCACCATTGGGTGTCCCACAAGGCATGGATCGCAACCGCAAACGGTACGTAGAAAGCAAGAGCAATCCAGTAGGCACGGTGCACGCTTCGGTTTCGCACCACATCCCAGATGAGCATCGGCGAGATTGCCGCTAGAGTGTAAAGGTCGACGGACAACGGACTAGCGGGCATCGTGTGAGGCAGCCACGGTATCCGGTCGATGCCTGCCGGCAGTGCCATGGCCGTGGCTAAGAACATCATCCTTTTGTGAGTTCCGGAGTTGCGCCCGCGCGCCATGATTGCGATGCCGAGGAACAGCGGAAATAGTATACCAACCCTGATTTGCAGCAGCATTATGTTCTCAACCATCCGCACGATGCCCTGCAGTTTCTCGCGCATCTCCGATGGGGCGTTCTGCGCTCCCTGCCAGACCTGATGGTACATGGTCGGCACAAGGATGAAGCCCACAATCACGAGTAGCGGGGCGACGATTAGGGATGCGACCCCGAGGCGCATGTGCAGAGCGCTTCGGTCAGTCGCCATCAGCCAAGTCTGACCTAGGAGCAGCAGCATGAACGAGCCCATGAGTACTGCATGTATGTGCAGCACAGGCGGGAAAGGTGGCCTGGCTCCCGCTTCCACCATGCCGATCTTCACCAAGGAGTCCGGGATGAACCCGGCCAGCACAATGGCAATGAACCACGCGGCCATGAACACGAAGATCCATCTATCGACGGCGTGCGCCCGCGGAGATCCGGACAGAACGTCCGGCCTGCGCTCCGCTACACTCTGACTCCCGGCAAGAGTCGCCATGGCAAAGCCCCCGTTACCTAGTCTCCGGTCCAAACTGTATCACCACCGACAACTCAGGGGAACGACGTACCTCTAATGTCCCCTTCCACCCAGTGCGGTCATAAAGGGTAGAAAGCGGACATTGAAGGCGCGCTCCAGAGTCAAAAAGAGTTGGCGCGTGCGTATGATGCTTGCAACAACGTCATGATGCGACGCCTTGTTTTCCCGATCGCCTTCTCGATGCTGGCGAGCTGCGCATCTCTTCCCGATGTACCCACGCCTTCTTCCGCTCAAGCGAAAGAAAGCACTGACTGCGCGGCTTTCGGAGGCAACACGCACTGCTTCGTTGTCGCTCAAATCGAGGGCGGCGGCATTCCTTCGGTCAGCCCTGGTGCAGTGTCGCTGTTGATGCCTCTTGAAGAGGCGTCGTTTGGTGACTGCAACGCACGCAGCAGCGGCCTCGATGAGTACACGCCTTATCTCCACGCGCGGCTGTTTGTGGACGAACCCGATCCGAGTGAAACGGCGGAGAAGCGCTGGCACCGTTTGATTGACTTGGTTGCGCTTGGGCCAACCAGCTCGCTGATCCGCCCTGCACAATCTTATCGCTGGGTCCAGCTGGATTGCCTGCGATATCATCCCGATCAGACGAACGACGAAGGAGTTTGCACTGATGGGGGTGGCCCAGCAGGACAGCCCAGCCACTTGCTTACCTGTAGTCGCGTCGAGAGCGTGCCTCTCCCCCATTGCGATGACGTATTCCGGCTCGGAGATTTGCAGCTGAAGCTGAGTTACCAGCGCGAATGCGCCCGCCATCACGTGGAGCTTCGACGCATGGCCGTTGCCTACGTGTCTGCAGCGCGGCAGCGCGGCATTGCTCTTACGTCAGGTCGACAATGACGACGACGCTCGGCGGGCAGAGAATGTCCGCAATGGGTCGAAAGCGGACATAAGCTACTTAGCTAATGGACCGCCGCCTGGCGGATGCTCCAGAGGCTCCGACCGGGGCGGGTATCCGCGATGTGCTTCCATCAGCTTGGAGGCGAGCCGCAGTGCATCCGGACCGGCCCGGTGCGGGACCTGGTCGCGCTCGAGCAGGTAGACGAGCTGCCGGTACTGATCGGGGCCCAAGCCGCCCGTCAGCATTTCGAAGTCATACAGGGTGAAGCGCTGTTCTCGACTCGCTGCCTTGAAGAGCGTGTCGAGCCAATCCTGATCATACCTCGGTGCATCCGTGGCCACGATCGTTTTCGACCCAAGAAGATTGTTCAGCCAGTCGCAGACGTGTTCCACCGCATACCCCTGCTGACCGAGCGTCTCGAGCGAGATGCCGTGAACTCCGGCTGATGCCGGTGACCACAGGCCGTTGCTGAGCCATGCCTCCGTTGGCCGGATCATCGCTGACCAGGTGCGGATCGGATGCCCAGCTGGCTGGATCAGCGCGACTCCTACTTCCACGGGATAGCTTCCGAAGCCCAGCGCCGATGCTTCAAGGTCGAGCACGGCAATTCGCAGATCCGTGCGATTCAAAATGTTTTTCGTTCCGGTGAGTCCTTTCAACAGGACGTTCTTGCGTTCTGAGCCTGATCTCCCCTCGCTGCAGAAGAACAGCGCCCGTCATTGGTCCACAGCTGAATGGATGTCCGCTTCAAGGTCGCCCGCTGGCGGCTCTAAGCGACTGCTATGGGCGCATAGCTGACGCGGCTTGATCACATACGCCTAGCCCTAGGAGGATGTACTTGAGACCAGATGAAGGCCGCTGAACAGCGACCTTCATCCGATCCCGGCTTCACCGGGGTGCGCTGAAGCGAACGCGCGGGCGTCCGTCGCACGACCAACCGAACGGCGAGAGAAAGCGCCAGTTCGAGGGCTGCTCTTGGAGCTCCCACCAGCACCGATTGAAGATCTCGTGACCGCGCTGGCGCTCTGCCTTGGTCAACTCCAAAGCTGGCAGCCCGCGCTTGTGTCGAGGCCGCTTCTTCTCTGCCTTCGACCAATGCTCGCCGTCCCGAAGGAACTCGACGCGAAATACATGGAAGAGCTGCCGCATGCGAAACTTCTCCGGCGACTCATGCTTCTCCTCCAGTGGGCGGAGTATGTCTGGCAGGTGCGCGTCGAGCATCACGCGGAGATCATCGCTGGTCTCGGCCTTCCGAGCGAGCTCCGCCAAGTGGCAGGTGCGGGCGACGACGATGGCCAGGCGGTCGACACAGGAGATCCGCGCTAGCAGAGCATCGGCATCCTGGCCGGCTCTACTCTTCCCGTTGGAGCCCTTGAGATCGGCTTCATAGCATCGCACATAAGCGTCGGCGGCAGCGCTCCTTTGCTCCAGCTCCGCGACAAGGGTGGCAACCCGGCCCGCCCCGAACTTTTCGATGATTTCCTTCTCGCTCTCGCGATTGATGAGGCCGAGACCAACTTCCCGCAGCTGACGCTCGATTCCGTTGATGGTTCGCCCGTCAGCTACTTTGATGGTCTTGCTGGCGAGATTGTCCTCGTAGAGGTGCTTCATCTTGTAGGCGAATTCGCGCTGCTGCAGCTGAGCTCGGAAGAGCTGCCCGATCGTCCACGGCTTGATGCCCGACTGGTTCCACACGCCGTCCAGCGGCACGTGCTTCTGCCGCCAGCCATGGCAGGCTTCTCGCTGGCCTTCGAAGCCGCTCCAGCAGACGTACATCCGGGCAGCTACTTGGACCAGGTCCCGCGCTTCGTCACGCCCCACCTCGGCCACGTCGATGAGGTCAGGCACATCGTCGAGGTCGCCCCCGAAGAGTGCTTCGACGACTTCGGCGTGGTCCGTACCAAGGTCGAAGAGGTCTTGTGCTAGCGTTTCCGGATCGAACTCCCCGCCCGCGGCCACCTGCCCGATCATGATGTCGATCGCCTCGGTGGAGCGGTTGAATGGGTCGGCATCGGTCCGCAGCGAACCTGCATGCCACATCCAGTTGATCCGCTCGGCCATGGCAGGAGCGCTCTCCGGTACGGCAAGGAACCTCACGCGGGGACACCAGAGGTGGAAGTTCTTTACATCACAGAAGTCGGTGGATCCGAGCAGCGCGCGTCCGCTCTGCTCAGCCTCGGGGAGCCCTAGCAAGGCATTGTGAAAGTCCTGGCACAAGAGCGCTCGCGCCACGCTGACCAAGCTGGTGCCTGCCAGCAGCGGCTCGCTGGCGGCAGGTGTGGGTGCCGCAACCACCGCAGCAGCGCCGAGAATCTCGCCAGCCCAGGCATCCTGCACGGCTTCGAAGGCGTCGAGATTGTACTGAAACACTTGAATACTCCCCTGCAATACGGTTCTCGAATGAACCTATTGAGGAGTCCCAAGTCGGCTAGAAAGATGGGAGCCGATCACGGTTTGTCAAGCTTTTCGCGATGGACGGAAAATACGGTGATGAACTCTGACAGGATCACGAGCTTGCCGCTGACCTCCTCGTAATCCTGCCGTACCTGCCCAAGATCTTGTGCCCAGGATGGGCTCGAGCTGTCGGCAGTTCGCAATGCGTCGACCTGGGCACCCATGCTCGCCTGCAGCCGTTGCACCTCGGCCAGCAGGTCGAGCGCGGCCAGCGCCTGCGACAGGAAATCGTGGAGCGTCATGGGTCAGGCCTCCCAAAAGTTGGCAGGCACGGGCGGCTCCAAGAGAAAGCGCGGATTGCCGCCATGATTGGCGATGAAGTTGAACGCCTCGCCACGCGTGGCGAGCCTCGGCTTCGCAACCCCGAGCATACGGACGATTTCGCCGATCATGTAGCGCTGGGCCTTGCTGATCGACCTTTCGCGCCACCCGGGGCGGTCAAACGCGTCCGAGTTCCGGAAGTCGACGATCTCCTTGCGATAGACCACCTCCAGGCGCTTCCACTGCAGCCATACGCCCTTTGCTCGAGCCCACTCGAGGACCGACGGTTGGGAGAGCGCATAGCGAAGAGCGTCGACGAGCCTGTCGCTCACCTCGTCGAGACTGTCTGAATTCTCAAAAATCGAAGTGAAGCCTTCCCTCGGGATAGACAGGAGTCCAGTCAGGGCCAGACTGTCGACGTCGAGAGCTTCGTTCACCGCGAAGGCGAACCCGAGATAGTAGATGAGGTTGTCGCGGCTCGCTTCCTTGTCACAGCGGCGCTTGCCGTACTGATGGATCTCACGCTTGAGATCAGGGAGCGGTGTGATCGGTGCTTCCTCGTCCAATCCGAATTGCGCGAGTACTGACCTGATCCGGTGGTCCGGCTGAAAAGGGGCGAACATTCTTCCTCCCGAAGCTGTGGAGGAAGTTCAGCTAGAGCATGCCGCGCGCTCCGTTTGCGACCGGGTTGCTTGCTACTTTCGTGTCTTGCCGGGAACGAAGTGGTCGAACTGGTCATCACGACGCGCGGACCATTAAATCAAGATAGGCTATCTAGCCGGTGGTCTCGGCCACCGACACTTCTATCTGCCACCTCGGTCCTTGCCAGGGAGCTTGACCACACCCTGCCGAACAGTGTCGAACAGATCATATTCGGTACCATCGTCGACGGCCGGGCTTGAAGGCACTAAAGGAGGCAAGGCGGGGCCGGGCTCCGATGGCGTTGCTTCTACTTCCGGGACACGCTTGGTTGCGGCAGCCGCTGGGCGCCTCAGCAGCTCCAGTGCCGCGATGTGGCAGTCGACCATGGCATGCCGGACGCCATCGAGCGCCATCACGTGCTTGGGGAAGCGGCCCCGAAATTCGGGGAGGACATTCGCGTCGCGATCGAACAGCAGCACTGGCGCGCCGCGAAGCCACGTCACCGTCTCCTTTCGAATCCGCTCCTTGTCCCGTCGGACCCGTCGCACCCACTCACGTTCTGCCACCATGCGCCGGTGGGCTTCACGAAGGGCCTCATCGACGATGTCGGGCAGTGCCGTGGCTTCGAGCAGCCCCCGGTAGTCTTCGAGTTCCTCGATCGCGAGCTCGGGCTGGCCCCCGTTATCGCGCACCAACTCCCAATTTCCTCGACGTAGCTCAGCGGCAAGATTGTACGCCGGTCCGAACCAGTCGTCGCTGGCGTGGTCAGCGTAGGTGAAGGTTGTGAAGTCGAGAGCCGACAGCCCCGAGAGCTTGAGCGGATCCGGATACTTCTCACGAAGCGCCGTGAGCGCTGGAGAAATGGCAGGCTGGGGCCCGCTCGGCACGGGCGGCTGCAAAGCTTGCTGTATCTGAACTCCCAGCGAGGTCTGCCGGTCCATAACTGCGGAAACGTGCGCGGCGAGCTGGTCGATCAGCCGCTTCCGTTCGGCCTCGTCTTCCTCATGTTGCCGCTTGCGGGCGGTCTTCGCCGGGCCGTCGTGAGTCTCTCCGGTCGATGGGACTCCCCGCTTGGCCTGAGAGGTCCCACTATAGCGCAGCGCGTTTCCTTCCCGCTCTAGTGCCTGATTGAACGCGGCTGCAGCCTGCTCACGCAGCCAGTCATATCCTGCCCGAAGGTTGAGCTCCGTCGCCTTGCCCGCCTCAAAACTCCAGGCGAACGGCCCTTCAATGGCGAATGGTCGGGGCGACATGATGATATGTGCATGGAAGTTCCGGATATCTCCCTCGGGATCAGGCTTGTGCAGGCTGGCGACAAACGGGAGATGAAGGGCATCCAGCCGGAAGCAGAGATCCTCCAGCGCATTCGCCCTACCTTCCGGGCTGAGCTCATGCGGCATCGCCAGGATCAGGTGGCTGTAGACGTTGCCGTCTGCATCAGCCTTTGCCTCGAATGCCTCAAGCGCGTTCCAGAAGGCCACGATCTGGGCACAGCGGCGATCGTCCACCGAAAACGAGTCCGTTTCATACAGCGCGTTGGGTCCGTCGAATTCCAGAATGTTGCTGAAGCGGTTGACGATCCCGACTTCGAGCGCGTCTTCCCTCAGGATATATCTGGCCAGGTCAGCCGCCTCACCATGCTGGTAGGCACGGGTGCCCTGTTCCTTGCGGCCGTATCCGCGTGGGTTCTTCCGCAGAACAATGTTCTTGAAGCCGTCAGCTGCGATGCGGGAGCGAGGGGCAAGTGCGGCTTTCGTCCGCTCCGCTACTTCCGGGGATATCCTCGAATACAGGTTGCGTGGGCAGATCGCAGTTACCTTGGGTTGAGCGCTGCTCTTCCAGCTCACCCGCACACGGAGCATCGCTTCCGCCTCCTGCTGGGATCGTCGGCTGAGGTAGCCGATCCGCGCTAGCAAGCGGTCGAGCTCGCGAGCCTCTCGTTCGTCATCCCGCGTCTTCTTGGCCGCAGCAGTGGCGAGCGCTTTCGCGTCCTTCTCCTTTTGGGTGAGGGCACGATGGGGCCGCTTCCGCTTGGCAGCCTTCTTGGGTCGACAATCACTGAGCCAGGCTGTCGAGGCCTTGCTGACCGCTGACTGCACCTGCTGCGGGGTAACTGGCCGACCGCGAATGGTCATCGAGGGGCGTTTCATGCCCTTACGCTCCAACTACACAGAAGAAAGGGGGGTGGTCGAAAAGGATAAAAAGCGCCCTAACGGACAGGGCGGTTTTTGTCCTTAATTGCGCACCACCCCCTATTCAGTACTTTCTGCTTCATACTTTACTGCACGGTCGGATAGGGAAGCCGCTCGCCGCTGCCGTGATCGCTCCCACATGCGAGAGGCTGTTGGCAAAGCGAGCGGTTGCCAGGTTGTTCTTGTGGCGGCACAAGACCCACTGATTGATGGTCACTGAAGCGGATACCTGCCGGAAGCTGATCGTTCCCCGCCTGCAGACAGCAGGCTGGGACGATGAGCCCTGCGCCATCCAGGAACAGCGGACCTTCACCGACGGCCGTGTGATGTTCGTTGGAGGTCGCCCACGCCGGGGGCAGAAGAAGCGGGCTGATTATATCCTGCGCTACCGGCCTGACTATCCGATCGCGGTGATCGAGGCGAAGGCGGGCTACCGCTCCGCGCAGGATGGCGTCCAGCAGGCCCGTGACTATGCGGAGGTGCTCGGGCTTCGCTTCGCCTACGCCAGCAATGGCCATGAGATCATCGAGATCGACATGAGCGCGGGGACTGAGACCGCGCGCCCCGATTTCCCCACGCCAGAGGAGCTTTGGTCGCGGCAGTGCGAGCGGTTGGATCTGCCCCGGTTGGCGGCCGAGCGCGTCCTTGAACCAGGCTTCCCTGATGCCGACAGGCCGCTGCGCTATTATCAGGAGATTGCGGTTAACCGATCGCTGGAGGCAATCCACGGGGGTCAGCGTCGCCTTCTCCTGAACCTGTGCACGGGCGCTGGTAAGACTGCTGTCGCTTTCCAGATCTGCTGGCGTTTATGGGCTACGAGCTGGAACAAACGTGGCGATCATCGGCGGCCTAAGATCCTGTTCCTCGCCGACCGCAACATTCTGGTCGACGACCCCAAGGACAAGACCTTCACGCCGTTCGCCGACGCGCGCTGGAAGCTCGGCGCCTCTTCGATCAGTCACGGGCGAGATATCTATTTCTCGACCTACCAAGCGATCGCGGCGGACGAGCGCCGTCCCGGCCTCTATCGTGAGTTCGCGCGCGACTTCTTCGATCTGATAATCATCGACGAATGCCACCGGGGCAGCGCCCGCGCGGACAGTTCGTGGCGCGAAATCCTCGACTGGTTCGAGCCAGCCTATCAGCTCGGCATGACGGCCACGCCGCTGCGCGAGGAAAGCCGCGACACCTACGCCTATTTCAAGGACGCGCTCTACACTTACAGCCTTGCGCAGGGAATCGCCGACGGCTTTCTCGCGCCCTATCGCGTCCACCGCATCGTGACCGATCTCGACGCGGTCGGCTGGCGGCCGAGTGCCGGTGAGCTAGACCGATATGGCCGTGAAGTTCCCGACGAGGAGTACCAGACCCGCGATTTCGAGCGCATCGTCGCGCTGCGTGCCCGAACGGAGGCGATCGCCGGTCACCTGACCCACTTCCTTAAGAACACCGACCCCTATGCCAAGACGATCGTCTTCTGCGTCGATCAGGATCACGCCAGTGAGATGCGCGCCGCGCTAGTACGGCTCAATGCCGACATGGTCGCGAAACACCGCAATTACGTCGCCCGTGTCACCGCTGACGAGGGCGACATCGGCAAGGGTATGCTGAGCCGTTTCCAGGATCTGGAGGCGGAAACGCCGGTCATCCTCACTACGTCGCAGCTTCTGACGACTGGAGTCGACGCACCGACCTGCAAAAACGTTGTACTGGCCCGCGTGGTCGGCTCGATGGCCGAGTTCAAGCAGATCATCGGCCGCGGCACGCGCCTGCGTGAGGACTATGGCAAGCTGTGGTTTTCGATCCTCGATTACACCGGCACCGCGACCGAGAAGTTCGCCGATCCGGCCTTCGACGGCGAGCCGACGGCGGAAATCACAACTGAGATCGACGACACTGGCGAGATCGTCACCTCCGAGGTGGACGAGCATAGTGAGGCGGATGACGACGGCGCTGCCGACGCGGCCGCGCCAACAACGGCGGTGATACCGCCGGACGATGAAACCGATGGCCTGCCGCGCAAGTATTATGTGGATGGGGGCGAGGTGGAGGTGGTTGCCCACCTCATCTATGATCTCGACAGCGACGGCAAGCGGCTGACGTGCCGCAAGCTTACCGACTGGACCGGCGAGAAGGTGCGGACTCTCTTCGCAACTCCGGCCACGTTCCGTGCCGAGTGGGCGATGCCCGACAAGCGCAGCGCAATAATAGATGCGCTGGCCGAGCGCGGGATCGACCTGCACGCACTCGCCCTTGAAGTCGGTCGACCCGACGACGACCCGTTCGACCTACTCTGCCACCTCGCGTGGAACGCGCCGCTAACCACCCGAGCTGAGCGCGCACGCCGCCTCCGCGATGCAGGCCTGTTCGACCGCTACGGCGAGGACGCCCGGGCCATCCTTGACGCGCTACTCGACCGCTATGCTAACGGCGGTGCGGACGAGCTCGCCTTGCCGCAAGCGCTGAAGGTCCAGCCCGTGTCCGACTTCGGCAACCCCAGCGAGATCGCCCGCCACTTTGGCGGTCCGCAGCCGATGCGCGAGGCCGTCGCCGAACTCACCGCCGCCCTCTACGCGGCCTGACCCGACCCTGAAGGAACAATATGGCGCGCCAGCCCCGGAAATCACATGCGTCTAAGGCCGTTGACCCCCAGACCACAGCCCAGCGTCTCGACTCGATTGTGAAATCCGCTCGCAAGATTATGCGCAAGGATAAGGGGCTGAACGGCGATCTCGACCGGCTGCCCATGCTCACGTGGATCATGTTTCTCAAGTTCCTCGACGACCTTGAGCGGGTGCACGAGGACGAGGCCGAGCTGGCAGGCGAGCCGTTCCATGCCGCGATCGAAGCCCCGTATCGCTGGCGAGACTGGGCTGCCGATAAGGCGGGGATCACCGGCCCGGATCTCCTGTCCTTCATCAACGCCGAAGAGCCTATCCGGCCAGATGGTACCAAAGGCCCCGGCCTGTTCGCCTATCTGCGTGCCTTGCGCGGCAGGAACGGTGGGCGAGACCGGCGGGATGTGATCGCCACCGTCTTCCGGGGCGTTCAGAACCGCATGATCGACGGCTACATTCTGCGTGAGGTCATCAACCTCATCGATCGCATTCATTTTGACAGCTCGAACGAGTTGCACACGCTCGGACGGCTTTATGAGACACTGCTGCGGGAGATGCGGGACGCCGCAGGCGACAGCGGCGAGTTCTACACGCCGCGCCCAGTCGTTCGCTTCATGGTGGAACGGATCAACCCACAGATTGGCGAGAAGGTGCTAGATCCCGCCTGCGGCACCGGCGGCTTCCTCACCGAATCCTATGCGCACATGGCCCGGCAGGCCGACAGCGTGGAGAAGCAGCGCCAGCTTCAGACCGGAGCCCTGATCGGCGTCGAGGCCAAGCCGCTGCCCTATCTGTTGGTGCAGATGAACCTGCTGCTCCACGGGATGGAGGCGCCTGACATCGACCCGGGAAACGCCCTGCGCCACCGCCTCGCTGATATCGGCGAGCGCGAGCGGGTGGAAGTGATCCTGTCCAATCCGCCTTTCGGCGGCGAGGAAGAAGCCGGCATCCTCTCCAACTTCCCCAACGATCGTCGCACGGCGGAAACGGCGCTGCTATTCCTGCAGCTCATCATGCGCAAACTGAAGCGGCAGGGTAAAGGCCGCGCCGCCGTGGTCGTGCCGCATGGTGTGCTGTTCGGGGATGGCGTCGCCGCGCGGATCAAGGCCGACCTGCTGGAGCGGTTCAACCTTCACACGATCGTCCGCCTGCCCGAGGGCGTGTTCGCACCTTATACCGACATCGCCTCGAACCTGCTGTTCTTCGACACTACCGGCCCGACCGGTGACATCCACTATTGGGAGCAGCCGGTTCCGGAGGGGCGGCGCAAGTACAGCAAGACCGCGCCACTCCAGTCCGCCGACCTTGCGGACTTGGCCGCATGGTGGGACGTGCGCGGGGAGGACGCCCGCGCCTGGGTAGTGAACGGCCTCGCGCTGATCGAGCGCGATGGGGACGGCGTGGTCCGCGCGGTCAACCTCGACCAGAAGAACCCCAACGCCAAGGCCGCCGAGGAGCACCGCGCCCCGGCCGAGATCGTCGCCGCTGCGCTGGCGAAGGAGCGCGAGGTGCTGGCGATCCTTGAGGATCTGCACGCGCTTGTGGCGGAGCGAGACGCTGCATGAACTGGCAAACGGTGAGACTGGGCGAGGTGTTGCGACCTTCGACCGACCGGATCGCGCTTTTACCGGACACCAGCTACAAGCAGGTCACGGCGAAGCTTTGGGGCAAGGGCCTGACGCTGCGCGGCGAAGTGGCGGGAGCGGAGATCGCAGCTTCGCACCAAAACCGGGTCCGAGAAGGCCAATTTGTCATCTCGAAGATCGATGCGCGACACGGTGCCTTTGGCGTCGTGCCACCGGATTTGGACGGCGCGGTTGTATCAAACGACTTTCCGGTCTTCGACGTGCAACCCGACCGAGCGCTCACCCATTATGTCGCGTGGGTAAGTCGGACGGATTGGTTCGTCGCCCTCTGCAAGCAGGCGAGCGAAGGCAGCACCAATCGAGTTCGCCTCAAGGAAACGCGTTTTCTTGCCCAAAAGATTCCGCTCCCGCCGCTCCCGGACCAACGGCGGATCGTGGCGCGACTGGATGCCGTAGCGGCGGCGATTGGGGCACGAAGGGAGCGCGCGGCGGCGGCGGAGGCGGAGATCACCGCGGCGCTCGCCGCTGGTTTCGCCCGCATCACCGCCCGGGCGCCGCGCGCGCCGATGGGCGACGTTGCACCCCTCGTACGCCGCCCGGTGACGATCGACCCTGATGCTACCTATCCCGAGCTCGGCGCCCGTTCATTTGGCCGCGGTCTGTTCGCCAAGCCCGACGTGATCGGCGCCGAGGTAACGTGGCAGTCCCTCTACCGTATTGAGGCGGGCGATCTGATTTTCAGCAACATCAAGGCATGGGAAGGCGCCTTCGCCGTTGCGGGCGCGGAACACGCCGGCAAGCACGGCTCTCACCGCTACCTGACGTGCGTGCCCGACCCCTACCGCGCCACGGCCGGATACCTATGGTATTATCTCCAGTCCGAAGACGGGATGCGCCGCATCAACGAGGCATCTCCAGGCAGCGCCGATCGCAACCGAACGCTTGCCACAAAGCGGCTGGCTGCGATCGAGGTGCCCGTCCCGCCGCTCGATGCGCAACGCTGGTTCGACACGTTGCTTGCGAAGGCGCAGGCGGCCCGCAAGGCACAGGCGGATGCGGCGGCCGAACTCGCCGCGCTGCTCCCTGCCATGCTGAACGAGACTTTCGGCACCGACGCGTGCGCATGAACCAGGGGGCACGACCATGGTCAAGCTGAACCGCAGGCAGATCGAGGACGCCACCCGCGCCGTACTCGAACGTCACCCGGGTGGAGTGCGCTGGGCCGAGGTGTTGAAGGCGGTCGCCGCCGACCATCCTGAGACGCCGCTCAACTCGATCCGGGGCGCGACGCACCATCTGTTCCAGCGCGGCGACGGGATCGTGAAGATCGCGCGCGGCACGTATCAGCTCGCCCGCTTCGCCGACACCGATGCCGCCGTGGGGGACGGGGCCGCTGCGCCCGTGCTGGACGCCACCGATGATGCAGGCGACGTCGCGGCGCGAACCATGGACGCGCTGACTGAGCAGGATTTCTACGCCAGCTTCGCCGAATGGCTGGAGGAGAATGACGAGGTCACCGTCGCCGGCGCGCTCGGCGGGAGCAGCCTAGGTGGCAAATGGGGCACCCCCGACGTCATCGGCGTGCTGCGCCCCCGAGCACAGGACATCTTCAAATTCGAGCCCCAGATCGTCGCCGCCGAGATCAAGGCCACGCCGGGCCAACCTGTTGTCGCCTTCGGCCAGGCGGTCGCCTATCGGCTATTCAGCCATAAAAGCTACATCGTCGTGCCCCGCACCACAACCAGCGATGACATGAACCGTCTGACCTCGCTGTGCAGCATCCACGGGGTTGGCTTGGTCGTCTTCAACCTCGATGTCGAACTGCCTGACTATACAGTGGTGGTCCTGCCGGCAGTTGCCAGCCCAGACATGTTCTACGTCAACACAATGCTGGATCGACTCAAGGCGAGCGAGCCGAGGTTGCTGAACCGCTTGTTCTAGCTTCAGAGGCGTTGAGCAGCGTGCGGAGCCTCACAAAAAAGCCGCGAGGGAATCAGAGGGAACGTTCAGCGTTCACTGCGGAGACCGTTTCAGCGGATCGATGAATTAGCCTATTTTCTGAATCAGCCGACTTGCGTTGTTCACTAGGATGGCATATTCAACGTTTGGTGAAACAGCTAAAATCATTGAACGTTGAGCGGAAAGCTACTGAGGAAATCAAAGCCTTCCTTGCCGGTCTACCTAATCTGACGAACGCTCATGTCGTATCACACGGCATTGCAGGGGAGCCTGACGACGGCATCGATATCGTCGTTGACAGCCGCTTCGCGGGCAAGCCGCTGCGTCTGATTATCGAAGTGAAGAACAACGGGCAGCCCCGCACTGTGCGCAATGCCGCCGCACAACTCCATCGTTACATGCGCAATCACGTCACGCATGCAGTCCCCGTGGTCGTGGCACCCTACCTCTCACGACAAGCACGCGATGTCTGTCGCGAGGAGGGCGTCGGCTATCTCGATTTCATGGGCAACGCGTTCATTGCTTCCGACTCGATCTACATCGAGCGTGAACTCCCCGGTCAGCCAGAACCTGAACGCAGAGCGCTACGCTCGCTTTACAAGCCGAAATCCGCGCGCGTGTTGCGTCGACTGCTACGGGAACCCGGTCGAGGCTGGCGTACCGCCGAACTTGCTCATGCCGCCGGCGTGAGCATCGGACTTGTAAGCAATGTCGGTGCTGCGCTGCGCGAGCGAACGTGGGCGGAGCAAACGAACGAGGGACTGTCCCTCACCGACCCGAATGCCTTGCTGGACAGCTGGTCCGAAAACTACGAGCCGCCGCGCGGCGAGGAATTCCGCCTATACACCAGCTTGCATGGTCCTGCCCTGACCGAACGCCTGCGCAAGCTTGCAATGGAAGATGGTCGGGTAGCCCTCGCCTCGTTCTCGGCCGCCCAATGGCTAGCGCCCTTCGTCCGCCATCCTAACACCTACTTCTATGCCGATGAGGCCGGACTCGACGCACTCGGAAAGTCGCTCGAGGCCAAGCTCTCGCCCAAAGGCGCTAACGTCATTGTCGTCATTCCCGAAGAGCACGGCGTCCTGGATGACGCAACTTGCGTTGCCGAAGATATCGTGGTGACCAGCCCGGTTCAAACCTACCTCGACCTCGTCCATAGTGGCGACCGCGGCGAGGAAGGGGCAGCCGAACTGCGACGCCGCCTGTTGGATTGGCCGGCATGAGGGACGAGCTTCAGTCGGCTACGCAGTATGACGACCGCACGAGCAATGCAGTACGATCTGTTCTCGTCGAGATCGGCCAGACGCTGGGCAGCTTTCGTGGCAAGTTCGCGGTCATCGGCGGTGCTGTCCCGTGGCTGCTCTTAGAAGATAGCGAGATGAAGCATGTCGGCACGGCTGACGTTGATCTCAGCCTCAACGCGGAAGCACTGGCCGAGGACGCCGAATATGTCGGGCTCGTCGAATCCCTACACCAGCAGGGCTATGCGCCGGCCGAGGACATAAAGAATTTTCAGATGCTGCGCACCATCGACCCTGGTGACGGCGGTGCGCCCATCACTATCGTCGTGGACTTCCTCCGCCCTTACGACGCTGTGATCGAGAAGAATCGACCTCCACTCACGACAGACTTCGCGACACAGCGCGCATTCGGTGCTGATCTAGCGACCCGCTTCTACGAGATGGTTGCAGTGGAAGGCGCCATGCCAAACGGCGGCGTCAATCGCGTCATGATCGCGGTCGCCTCCATTCCGGCTCTGCTGGCTATGAAGGGGCATGCGCTTGACGGTCGCGACAAGCCTAAGGACGCTTACGATATTTATTTCTCCATCCGAAACTTCCCGGGGGGCATCGATGCCTTGGCAGCGGCGTGCCAGCAATTGCTTGGCGAGCCGAGCGCGGTGGACGGCTACACCAAAATTGCGTCCAAGTTTCGCGGCTTCGAGGACTTCGGGCCCACTTGTGTCCGGCGGTTCGTTGAGGGATCAGACATCCTCGAGGGCCGCTCGCCGGACGAGTGGCAGCAAGACGCGCTAGGACAGGTGCAGGCTTGGCTAACGGCGATCGGGATGGGTGAGGCTTTTGCATGAGCAGCATTAGCCGGGCTGACCTTCGCCTGATCGATGAGCTGGTCGAGTTTATCCGAGGTCGTGGCTACGTGCTCGGATTCTCGGACATCACCTTTTCCGAGTTCTTCGCTGATGAGCTAAACGTGGACATCGACGACCCCGTATACGCCGCGAACGGTGGATCGAAGGGGAAGCGTCTGCGCACCTTCCTGGCGATGGTTGACGATGAAACCGCCACACGAACGCTAAATGCCCTGTGGGCTCACCGCGCCGAGTTCCTCGCCAGCACCGGCAACGCCGACCCGGTTCACAACGCTGAGGGTCGTTATCTTACCTTGTTACGGAAATTGAGCGGCGGTCCTAACGCGGGGACAGGCGAGCCAGGCCGGCCGGTGCATGACCGCCAAAAGATTGAAGCATTCCGAAACGAGCTTTACCAACTGCGCGATTTCGAACCCCAGCGGCGTGGTTATGCGTTCGAAAGCTTCCTCCAGCGGCTGTTCGACGACGCGGGGCTCGCGCCACGGCAGCCCTTCCGGAATGTTGGCGAGCAAATCGATGGTAGCTTCGTTCTCGACAGTGAAGTCTATCTGCTAGAGGCAAAGTGGACGCGCTCGGAGATCGGCGCAGCCGACCTTCATGCTTTTCACGGCAAGCTCGACAAGGCGGCTTGGACCCGGGGCGTATTCATCAGCTACGGGGGCTTCACGGCTGATGGTCTGAAGGCGTTCGGCACGGCGCGGCGCATGTTCTGCGTCGAAGGACGGGACATTTACGAGGGGCTGGAACGCCAGATCCCCTTGATTGACATTCTTCGAGCCAAAATCCGGCAGGCAGCTGAGACCGGCGACCCGTTTGTGCCGTTGGAAAGGCTCTTTCCTTTAGCTGCATGATGCCCTGCAGTGCGAGCATGGAAGAGGCTCACGCTAAGTTTCTAGTCTCTCAAGTTTTCCAATGCGCCGCCGTGAGGCTTACCAATCCTTAGCGACGCCACCACTGCGGACCGACGGTGTATAGCCCGCTATTTGGCGGAAGTCTGGCCAGCAGCGGCGACTTTCGCGTGACGAGAGGCCAGCGGCCGATGTTTTGCTACAGCCTTGAACTCGCTGCTCGGCGCCCCGCTGGAGCCGCTCCCATCGGGAGTGCAGCGCCGCCCGCCCTTGCACGATCTCGAAGGTCGCGAGCCGAGCAAGATCTTCAGGATGCTATACCAGCCGTCGCACCAGAATGTCGCCTGGCTACTCAATCAGCTCTATCTTGCGCTGCCGCGGCCCGACCGGAACTGGGCGGCCGACTGCCAGACCGAGAACTTCCACACTCGGTTGTGGGAGGCGCAGCTCCTGGCGAGCTTTCGCGAACAGGGCATCCTGGTGACCCAACCGTTCGAATCGCCCGATTTCCTGATCGAGAACCGCAAGGGCGGCGCAGCGTGGGTCGAGGCCGTGACCGCCAATCCGTCGGTCCGCTTCGAGCCGGTAGGGGCTCGCCCGACGCGCCAGCCCGCCGAACCCGCCGAGCTGTTCTTCGGCCCAGCGGCGCTGCGCTTCGCCAAGACGATCGGCAACAAGCTCCAGCGCAAATATGCCGACCTTGACCATGTGCAGGGCATGCCGTTCGCGGTCGGGCTTGCAGATTTCCACGCGCCCGCGTCGATGATGTGGAGCCGCGAGGCGCTGATGGGATACCTGTACGGGATAAGCGCCGAGACGATCGAAATCGATGGCGAGCGCATCGCGGTAGGCGGCGAAGCGAGCCGGCTGCTCGGCGCGTCAGCCTTTCCGGCCGGGTTGTTCCGCAACGACGCCCATAGCGAGCTGTCGGCGATCATCTTCACCAATGCATGCACGCTCAGCAAGTTCAATCGGCTCGCCATCACCGCCCGCGCATACCACGCGACGAGACCTGCGAAGTCAGTGATAGCCAAGGGGCGTCTTGTTCCTTATCCGTGGCGATGTGGCACGCGTGATCAATGAAGAAGGCGGTGCGATCCCGGAAACGAGCGGGCTCGCGGCTCTGGTTCTACTCCTAAAATATCATCGGAAACCTGGCGATGTCGGGCAGCTTCGTCATGAATTAGGACACGGTGGTGCCCCCACGACGCAGGACCTTGTCCGATTGGCTAAGCGGCAGGGAACTCGGGCACGTGCTGTTCCCGTTAAATGGGAAGCGCTTCCGGAACTGCCGCTGCCTGGCATCGTCGAAGGTGAGAATGGTCATGCGCTTTTGGGCGCAGCCGATGGCGACCAAGCGCTCGTGCAGAACTCGCTGACGGGCGAGCTGCGCCGCCTTGACCAAGAGACATTCGAAGCGGAGTTCTCCGGTCGTATCGTGCTCATGACCACGCGCGAAAGCGTGGCTGGCCCTGCGCGCAAGTTCGACGTCAGCTGGTTCATTCCTGCGCTGGTCCGCTATCGCGGCCTGCTGGGAGAAGTCTTCGCGGCCTCCCTTTTCATCCAGATCCTTGGCCTCCTTTCGCCGCTGTTCTTTCAGGTGGTGATCGACAAGGTGCTGGTCCACCGCTCGCTAACGACGCTTGAGGTGCTGGCGGTTGGCCTCACCGCGATCTTCATCTTTGAAACGCTGATGTCTGGTTTGCGGCAGTATCTTTTTGCCCACACCACGAGCCGAGTGGACGTCGAGCTGGGAGCGCGACTGTTCCGGCACCTGCAGTCGCTGCCAATGAGCTACTTCGCCAGCAGACGGGTCGGAGACACCGTGGCGCGCGCTCGCGAGTTGGAGACCATTCGGGATTTCCTAACGTCCAATTCCGTGACCGTGGTGCTCGATCTTCTCTTCACGGTGGTGTTCCTCGCCGTCATGTATCTCTACTCGCCCGCTCTGCTGCTCATCGTCCTCATCAGCATCCCGCTCTACATCCTCATCTCCCTCTCCGTGCTGCCGGGCCTTCGACGCCGGATCGACGAGAAGTTCAAGCGGCATGCGGAGAACCAATCGTTCTTGGTTGAGAGCGTGACCGCTATCGAGACGCTAAAGGCGATGGCGGTTGAACCGCAGATGCAAAACCGCTGGGAGCGGCAGCTTGCCGGCTACGTGGGCTCGGGCTTCTCCGCCGCGATGCTGGCGAACTGGGGCAGCCAAGCGATCCAACTCGTCTCGAAGCTAACCACGGTCGCTATCCTATATTTCGGCGCCAAGCTCGTAATCGAAGGCAAGCTCACCGTCGGCATGTTAGTCGCATTCAATATGCTGGCCGGTCGGGTTTCCCAGCCGGTGCTGCGGCTGGCTCAGCTTGCCCAGGATTTCCAGCAAGCTCGGCTTGCCGTCGATCGCCTTGGCGACATCCTCAATTCGCCCTCCGAGCCGACATCCGCTTCGCGATCGGCGCTGCCGGAGATCAAGGGGTCAATCCGCTTCGATCAGGTTCGATTCCGCTACCGGCTCGACGGGCCGGAGGTGTTGCGCGGCGTCAGCCTGGAGATCGCGCCCGGCGAAATGCTGGGCATCGTTGGCCCTTCAGGCTCCGGGAAATCAACCCTGACCAAGTTGGTCCAGCGGCTTCATGTCCCCGAGGGCGGGCGCGTTCTCGTCGATGGGGTAGACTTATCCTTGGTCGACCCTGCCTGGCTTCGCCGGCAGGTGGGCGTTGTGCTGCAGGAGAATATCCTATTCAACCGCACAGTTCGGGAGAATATCGCGCTCGCCGACCCGACGCTGACGATGGAGCGGGTGATTGCTGCAGCGGAACTCGCTGGCGCCCATGAATTCATCCTCAGCCTGCCGGAAGGCTACGACACCCGCATCGACGAACGTGGCGCCAACCTCTCGGGCGGACAGCGCCAGCGGATCGCCATCGCCCGTGCGCTGATCGGCAATCCGCGCATTCTCATCCTTGATGAGGCGACGTCTGCGCTGGACGCCGAGAGCGAGGAAATCGTGCAGGCTAACCTTCGACGCATTGCTGAGGGCCGCACGGTAATCATCATTGCCCACCGGCTTTCCGCCGTGAGGCAGTGCCACCGCATTGTCACGGTCGAGGACGGTCAGATCACCGAGGAAGGCACGCATGAGAGCCTCTTGGCGACAGGTGGCCGCTATGCTCAATTGCACGCCAAGCAAATGGGAACCGGTTGATTCAAAGGAGTTAGTCGTTGTCGGAAGCAGTTGCGCAAGGTTCAGGTCTCTTTGCCGGCGTGGGGCGGCACTGGGCGGTGCTGCGCGACAGTTGGGCACTGGAGTCCGAGCGAAGGAAGACACGGCAGCGCTGGCGGGAAACCGACTTTCTGCCAGCGGCGCTCGAGGTCGTCGAGCGCCCGCCGAACCCGCTTGGCCGCTTGGTGCTCTGGACACTGCTCGGCTTCGTAGCCCTTGCAATCGGCTGGTCGATTCTTGCAGGCGTCGACGTTGTCGCGGTCGCGCCGGGCAAGGTCGTCGCTGTCGGACGCAACAAGCTGGTTCAGGCGGCAGAAGGCGGAGTAGTCCGGGCCATTCACGTGCAGGAGGGGCAGCAGGTCCGGAAAGGTCAGCCGCTTGTCACGCTCGATCCGACGGCCAGCGGTGCGGACCTCGCCCAAGCGGCGGCGCAACTCCAGACGGCAGAAATCGATGCGGCTCGATCGCGAGCTCTCCTGTCGGCCCTTCGCGGCGGCTCTGCCAACTTCGTGGCTCCTCGGGGAACGCCGCCGGAGATTGTTGTTACTCAGCGTCAGCTGATCCAGTCGCGCCTGAGCGAGCTCGGCGCCAAGGTTGGCGCTCTTCAGGAAGAAGCGGCCGAAGCAAGCGCCAGCAGCCGCGGTGCGCTGGCGGAGTCAGCGCGACTCAACGATACTCTCCCGTTTCTTCGGGAGCGCGTGGAACGTCGGCGCGAACTTGCCGGCAAAGGATATAGCTCGCGTCTGACCCAGTTGGAGCTGGAGCAGCAATTGGTTGATCACCAGCGCCAGATCGACGTGCAGCAGCAGAATGCCGCTCGTGCGAGAGCGACACAGGCTGCAGTCGGTCAGCAGATCGCGATGTCCCGTGCGGAGGCAATGCGCGAGATTCTGGCTGATCTTACCAAGGCCGAGGCCGACATGCGCCTTGCCCGCGAGGAACTGACAAAGGCGGACCAGCGGTCGAGCTTCCAGATCATCCGCGCGTCTGTGGACGGCACGGTGCAGCAGCTCGCTGTGTTCGCTGAAGGTGCGGTGCTGAAACCCGCCGATCCGATCCTGGTCGTTGTACCCGCCAACGCCGAGCTCGTGGTTGAGGCGCAAGTCCTAAACAAGGATATCGGTTTCGTCCGCCCGGGACAGCCGGTGACAGTGAAGCTCGAAGCATTTCCTTTCACCCGCTTTGGCGCGCTGGAAGGAAAGCTTATACAAGTCAGCCGCGATGCCGTGCAGGATGAGCAACTCGGTCCTGTCTACACGGCGCGGGTGGCTGTCGACCCTCCAACTGGAGAGGCCCGTGCGGAAGGCGTGACCGTTTCGCCAGGGCTAGTGGCCACGGCAGAGATTAGGACAAATGAGCGGCGGGTCATCGATTATCTCTTAAGCCCGCTTGAGCGGCGCGTCAGCGAGGCAGGCCGCGAACGCTAGGCGCTCCAAGTCGATGTGCGCCTCAAGTAAAAATAGCAAGAAAACTGACCTTGACTCTGCCTATAGGCGAGTCGATCGTGCCCTGATAAGATGACCTGCATCGTGTAACGTTGGGGGCTGGGGTGAACCGCGTATCTGGTGAGCCGACTTCGCTATGTTTGCGCTATCGCGATTCGGTAAGGGCGTGCAACTTATTGTGGCGCGGGTTGCTTCGGATATTCGCGCTCAGCGCGCCTCTGGTCGCTTGTACGGGCGCATCTTCTCCAACCAACGAATTCGACTGGATGCAAGATAGTTCTGGCAACTTTGCCAGGGGGTCGTTCAATCACGCCTTGTGGATTTGTGATCGAGCCCAGACGATGCGTGACCTTACTGGCGTGGGACTTACACGGCTTTTCGGTGAAGGTCAGTTCGGACGCCTCCTCGGCGGGGCCGCCGGCAAGGAAAAGTGCGACGTAGAAATCTACTCAAGTTCCAAGTATCCAAATAGATATCTCACGACATTCTACGCCGACAATGGTTGCAAGTTGCGCGGCAAAATGACGGATGGGGCTATCTCTGAATTCAAGATTTACGCACTCGGTTCGGACCGGCGTACGCAGCTCGCATGTGTGTACCGTGGCCTGTACGTTCTACAGGGCTGGGCGTTGGCGCTGAAGAGTTCCAAAGAGGAGTTGACGCGCCCTGTCCAGGCAACACCATTTTTCGTGAATCGTAGCGGTTTGCCTGACTTCGTACCTTACGCTCTCTACGTCAGAACGCGTGGATGCTATTTGTCCAAGGTGCCTGTTGGCACCCGGATCCAAGCGGTCGAGCAGGTTTGCAGGAGTCGTTGAGATGTCCGCGTCACAGCATCACCTTCACTTGCTCGGTGCATTGAAAAAGCCTGCGGAGCAGGGATTGGTGAATTCGTGCCTTCGTTAATGAATAACCGTCTTTGGCTCGCGGGCAGCTGTGCCGCGCTGCCTGCTCTATTATCTGCCTGCGCTAGATCTGAGCAGAGGGATCATGCCACCTTCGAGCTGCAAGGGTGCAGTGTAGAAGCGTTGAAGGTAGAGACGAATACGGCTACCGACGAAGTCATCAAGGAAGTTTCCAACGCATCATTCTTCAAAGTCACCCGTTCGTGTGACCGTGGTCGGGTTGATGAGTATAGGCTCGCGTTGGTCCATGTCACAGAGTCGGAGATGGTATCTGCAGGGCGTCTGTATAGCCAATGTTACTCCTCCGACGTGAGCCCGAATGTGATTGGCTTATCACCAAGGACAATGATTGCAGGGCTAGCATCGACTGACTGCCCGCTTCCTCGGGGTATCTGGGTCTCTGATCTTCGTGCGCTTGTCAGTTCGGTGAACTTTCGTCTTGAACCTAAAGTTGCAGCGTACGCTCCCTATCGTGACTTGTCTCAGGAAGCAGAGGGCACGATATCAGCTTCGTACAGTAACAAAGCGCGTTCTAGCTTTGCTTTAGGTGTCGCGACTAGGCGCACCAATAATAACGGATCTACGTTGGTGTGTATTTTCACACCGACGCGTTTGAAAGATTTCAACTCTGACTATCGGCCCCAGTCTTCCATACAGGATGGCGTATTCGATTGCCTCCGCGATAAATATGAAGGAGTATAGATATGCCGGAGCTTCCTTCGTGGCGGGGATATATCGATATCCGAGGAGCCTTTAGCGCGACTCAACGCACACGCATCGAATATTTCTTTGAGCGCATGAACGCTACTCAGGCCGGACGTCTGATACTTTCAGAGATAAACCGGAGGACGGGACCTTGGCCCGTCGTCAGTAATGTTTTTCCTTCAGCGCGAAGCGGTACGCTGACGATTGTCGGGGATCCCTCGCTAGATTCCTTCGGGATCTTTTTAGGTGGATCTAGGATAGGCCTTAACAATCTGACAGCGTTTTCCAGCAGTAACTTGACGAAGAACAAGGATGGCAGCCCTTATCGAATGGAGCAGATACTGCTTCACGAAATAGTGCATTATTTGCTGGACGATAATGCCGGGTTCGTGACTGGGGGACAGGACTATAACCTCGGTGGACTAGTGGGTGCTGCTGGGGGTGCCGCCAATCAAGCTTATCTGAGAGGAGAAATAACCAAGGCCGAGCTAGACTACATTCTTGCTCCGTATTATCAAGTTACCGATGGCGAGCAGCTCACGACTGACATCGCTAATGCTTTTTATAACGAAATATTTGAGGCTAATGGCGATGTAGATTATTATCTTGCGAGAAGGACTGGAGGGGGCGCAAACTCGTTCGATTATAATACTGCTCATCCGCAGACTACTCCGGAGGAAATGGAGCGTCTGAAGCGACTTCTTGTCACTAAACAGGACGCACTCACGCGCAAAGGAGTTGCTTACAAGCATTTCAAGGAGGTAGCACGGCGAGCGGCCGAGAAGGGCCTAATCAATGCCGACAACCTTCGGTTTGTTGACGGAATATACAACAGCTATTTAAGGAGTGCTAGGTCGAGCTCCCGAGATTTAGACCAAAACCTTTTGCGCGAGAAATTTATCAGCGACGCCGAGGGAGTTGTGGTTGGCGTTGTTCTGTACAAGCAGGCCCCCGATGGCACGACGACCACCGTTGCCTCCACAGTTCTGCATTTCGAACGTGACGAGAATGGCCGGATCAGGCGGGACTCCGCAGGTAACCTAACAGGCCCAACGGCTTTGACAGATTATTCAAACGGGTTGACGAGCGTCTCTAGATTGCGTCCGAACACGGACGATGGTGGCTTCCAAGTTGTGGACGTTGACATCAAAATACCTGGGAATGAAGTGCACCTGGACTTCTCTCAAGCTGGCGGTGTTATAGGCTCACACCTGGGTAGATTTTTGGCGAAAGGTGACGCGCTCACCGGCGTGGTTGCCTCTGCCGCTCTTCAGACGATAGGTGACAACTTCGGCGATATTCTTGATGGACTAGTCTCAAGAGGCTCGATTTCGGCGTCCGTGAATCGAGCCGTTTCTGCCGCTGGCTCTGAGTTCCTAGAGAATCTCACGTCCGCCGGGATTGGAGCTGTCTCTTCTTATCTTACGGCCGAGCTAGTCAACGCCTTGGGAGTAGAAGGGTTCGCGGCTGAACTTGCCCACACAGGACTGAATTCTTACGTCTCAGCCATAATCACCAACCTGCCGCAACTAGCAAGCGGCGCTAAGACCTTCCAGCAAGTTCTGGGTAACGTAAACGTTGGGAATGTCCTTGGGTCATTTCTAGGTACAAAACTAGCCTCTGAACTCGTGACATTCGACACCGTCGGAGGGCAGCTTGGTTCGGCAATCGGTTCAAGCTTAGCAACGCTGGCGCTTGGCTCGGCGATGTCCGCGGCAAGTGGAGCGGTGGCTGTAACGGGCGTTGGCAGCTTCTTCTCGGCGATCGGCCCTTTGGGACTCGTTGGGGGACCCGTTGGCATGGCCGTGGCTGCGTTCATCGGCTTTATCGCCGGCGGCTTGATTGGCTCTGTGTTCGGGGGGACGCCCCGAGCTGGTGCCGATGTGCATTGGAATGACAGCACTGGGCAGTTTGAGGTCGCCAATGCATATCGCAAGCACGGTGGATCCAAGAAGGCCGCCGTAGGCATGGCAGAGGCAGTCGCTGGCACTTTTAACTCAGTGCTTGCCATGACAGGCGGCGAGTTGATCTCACCGGAACTTGTGCAGGCGGGTAACTATGGGATGCGCAAGTCGGACTATGTTTATCGACCATTCTCTACCCGTGACAAGGACGCCATCACAAAACGATTTGCAGGAAAACGGGGCGCAGAAAAGCTTATTGGGTACGGAATATACGAAGGGCTTACCGATCCCAACTTCAAGATTGCTGGTGGGGATATTTACGCCAAGCGCGCACTTTACAATACCTTCCTCATCGGAGGTCTTGACAAAAACGACTTTGAATCCGGAGTTTTGCTCGGTAATTTGATGACAGCTCAGCGCTACGAAACTTACCTTGCCAATTCTACGAGCATCAATGCTCTTATTGCGGCGGAGCCGGACAGTGTGTTCACTGCCGAGTGGCTGGTTGTCTTGTCGCGGGCGGTTGAGCTGGGTCTAACACGCCGGCACGAAAGTGATTGGTACGGCGGTTTCGGCCATCTCCTCGAACAGGCGAGCGTTACTGCCGCCCAAGTTGAGATGGGCTTTGACTATGATGCCTATGCCAACCAACACTCACGGTTGACTGCTCTCGGACCTTACCTTTTGGGTGACGTTGTCGATGTTCTTGGGCAGACGCTCATTGACGGTACGGTCAACGATGATGTTATTCGCTTGTTGGAGGACCGGCTTCTCCCCGTTTCAGAGACGTCTAACATAGGTCTAACTGTAGACGGTCAAGCGTTCGACGGGCACTCTAAAACGGTCGATGTGGCGGCCACAATAGACGCTGGCGGTGGCCATGATGTAGTTTATGGGTCGGACCGTGGCGACAATCTCCTCGGCGGCGCCGGTAACGATACACTCATTGGTGGCAAGCTGGACGATTGGCTGATCGGTGGCGAGGGGAACGATCGATTGTTTGCGGGTAGGGTTGCCGACGGCAATGTCGACGCCAACACCGCGCTGGCCGTGGCCGGAGGTTCGGGCAATTACCTGGACGGCGGGGCGGGCGACGACACGCTGTACGGATCGGCGGGCTCCGACTGGCTAGCCGGCGGCGATGGCATAGACGTGCTCGAGGGCGGTCGCGGCGGCGACATCCTCAATGCCGGCGCGGGCAATGAGGGAACGCTACGCGGCGGCGCAGGCTCGGACTATTATGTGTTCAACCGCGGCGATGGACAGGACACCTACTTCGACGAGTCCACCCCGGGAGCTGCTCCGGGAGTTCAGGGCGACAGCATCAGCGCCAAGCTGAAGGCGCGCAGTCGCGGCCAAGCTGCCAAGGTTTGGCACGACGATAACGAGTTCCTGGTCGACGGCTCGACCCGCGGTGGCGACGATCGGATCAGCTTCGGGACGGAAATAACGCTCGCCGATCTGCTGATCGAGCGTGGCAGCGCCTATGACGCCAACGGCAACAAGGTCGCCACGGGCGATCTGATCATCAAGATCCAAACGAATGGCGTCTGGGGCACAGGCGACGACCGGATCATCGTCAAGGACTGGTTCGAAGGCACCCGCCGTATCGAGTGGCTGGATTTCGCCAACGGCGAGAAGATCCGCATCTCCGATTTCACCAGCTTCGTCGTCGGCAGCGACGGCGCTGATGTCCTAGTCGGAACCAACGGCCACGACTTCATGTACGGCGGCGATGGTGACGACAAGCTGTGGGGCCTCGACGGTCAGGACGTTGTGGCAGGCGGCAAAGGCCGCGATCTCGTTAGCGGCAACGACAACAGCTACGCCTCTCCCGAAGGAATGACGCTCGTTGGCGATATCGTGCTGGGGGGGAACGACGATGACGTAGCGCTTGGCGGCCATGGCGATGACGTGGTTTCCGGCGATCTCGGCAACGACCAGGTTTATGGTGGAACGGGCAACGATATCGTGACCGGGGGCCTTGGCGACGATATTGTGGTCGGTGGGCACGGCGACGACGTGTTCCGCTACAATCGCGGCGATGGCCGCGACACGATCATCGACGAATATGCCGGGACCTGGGAGGTCGTCTGGCAGAACGGCGTGTGGCAGAACGGCTATTCGGTCGATGCCGAAGGCAACGTCTTCAAGGGTGGCGTGCAGGTCGGCACGCGCGATTGGGACGGCACCTGGGACTACAACGAATACGGCTCGTTCAAGACGCTGCAGCGGCTGATCGAGCCCGCAACCGGACCGAAGGTAACGAATTCGGGCGTCGACACACTCGAATTCGGTGTCGGAATCGACCCCGCCGATCTCGTCTTCAAGCGAGAGGGTGACAATCTCCGGATCATCGTCAACGCCGGCGCGGCGGCGGAGACCGGAGACGAGTTGCTGCTCAAGGAGTGGTTCCGGCCGATCGCCGACAACCCCTGGACTTTGCGCGACATCGAAAGGTTTGCCTTTGTCAGCGTCGGCGAGGTCGAAGTCGGCGCGATGGCGCTGCATGGCGGAACGGACGGCGCGGACGAGATCGTCGCGACCGGAATGCGCGCAGCGTGGATCACGGGCGGGAGCGGAGATGATCGCCTGACCGGAACCGCTCAGGACGACATCCTCGCCGGCAACGGCGACGCGGACCGTCTCACAGGCGGCGGCGGCAGCGACGTCCTGTTCGGCGGTGAAGGAGACGATCACCTTTCCGGAGGCGCAGGAGCGGCAGACCAGTTGATTGGCGGCTCCGGTCACGATGTCGCCAGCTACAGCGAGGTCGGCGGCGACCATGTCCTTATTCTCGATGAGGCGTTCGCCGCCCAGCGCACCGGAGAGGCAGCCGGCGACGTCTATGACTCTATCGAGGGTATCGAGGGCTCGCAGGGCAACGACCGAATCTACGGCGACGAGTTCGACAACAGCTTCGATGGCGCGCAGGGCAACGACGTCATTCACGGCGGCGCAAGCGATGATCTCTATATCATGAAGCGCGGCATGGGCCATGACGTGTTCGTAGACCGCCTGTTTAGTTTGGAAGTGAATGGATCGACAGTTGATGCCGTGATTGCTGCGGGAGATGCCGGAGCGGATACGATTGAGCTCGACTCCAATCTCAGCCTTTCCGACCTCAACTTCGTGCGGACCGGCTCGGACCTTGAGATTTGGATCGGAGGCTCCGATCGGGCCACTCTCAAGTACTTCTTCGAGGGACCGGACGGCGCGATCGAGAGCCTGCTCCTCGCTGACGGGTTCGCTATCAACTTGACCGCGATCCGTCTGCCTGGGACCGCTTCCAGCGACGGTGAAGACTTCATGGTCGGCGCGGCCGGTGCCGAGACCCTTATTGCTGGAGCCGGCAACGATGTGCTGAGCGGCGGCGACGGGGCCGACACGCTTCAGGCCGGAGACGGCGACGATTTCCTCGAAGGCGGTGCCGGTGCCGACACCTTGGATGGCGGCGCGGATTCGGCAAGTGCCGGTCTTGAGGTGGGCGATGGACCTTATGGCGACACTGTTCGCTATGCAGCCTCGGCGGCTTCGGTTACGATCGACCTAGCGACGGGCACGGCGAGCGGCGGCGACGCAGCGGGCGACTCACTTTCCAATATCGAGAATGTGGTCGGCTCCACCGTAGAGACGTCAGTCGGCGATCGGCTGTTCGGCAATGAGGTCGCCAACCGTCTGTTCGGGCTTGCCGGCAACGATCATCTCGAGGGCCGCGGCGGCCACGACGTGCTGGTCGGTGGCGGCGGGGATGACCAGCTACACGGCGGGGCCGGCGACGACAACCTGTCGGGCGATGACGGTCAAAATCATCTCACCGGCGGTGACGGGGATGACCTGCTTGACGTCGGGACTCGCGGCCAGGCTTTCGGCGAGGCCGGGAACGACACGATCACTGGCGGCCTAGAAGGCAGCTATCTGGATGGTGGCACCGGAAACGACGAGGCCACGGGCCAAGCGGGCAATGACGAGCTATACGGGCGCGCTGGCGCCGACGTCCTTGTCGGCGGAACCGGTGATGACATCTTGGATGGGGGCGAGGACAACGACCACCTCGATGGCGGCGGGGGCAATGATCATCTCGACGGCAATCACGGGAACGACACGATCATCGGCGGCGCCGGTGACGACATAGTTCATGATTACCAGGGCAACGACACTTACGTCTTTGACGCGAACTCGGGGACGGATCGGCTGATCGACCAGAATGGCGTAAACCGACTCCTGTTCGAGGGTGTCACGCCGGAGCAGATCTGGCTGAGCAGGGTCGGCAACGACTTGCGGGTTCAAGTGATCGGCGGGACATCCGTTGTGAATGTCGAAGGCTATTTCTCGGGCTCCAATCCGACGCTGGTGCGGGAAATCTCGACGGGCACGCACTCGATTTTTCTCAAGAACGCAGCCGACCTCAACAATCCGAACTCGCTGCTTTCCGCGATGAGCCGCGCTAGCACGCTGCCCGGCAGCACAGCCGAATTGCCGGCGGACGTGACAGCTTCGGCCACGCGTTACTGGTGGGCAGGTGGTAAGGCCAAGCCTGTCGTTGCCGCCGAGCTGGCGCTGTCCATGAGCGAACGGGCAGAACCAGGTGCCAATGACTCGATTGTCGGGGTCATCCAGGCGACTGACGATGACGAGAATCTGCCTGGTTCGTCGAGCTACGCGGTGACCGGCCAGGCAGCCAACGGACAAGTCGTGTTCGACCCGGCTGCGGGCCCGGGGACTTGGCGTTACACGCCCAATATTTACTTCAATGGCGCCGACAGCTTCCGCTTCAGCGTCGCGGATGCGGATGGTCACGTCGTCGAGCAGACGGTGACCGTCAGCGTGGCTGCGATCGACAGCCGCGCCCAGTTTTCGGCAACTCAGCCCGAACTTGCGGTCGACGAGAATTCGGCTGGAGGGACGGTCATCGGCACTCTTTCGGGCAGCGATCCCGAAGGTGCAAGCGTCAGTTTCTCGATGGCCGACCCGAACAGTCCGTTTGAAATCTCGTCAACTGGCGTGCTCAGCGTCCGCGCTGGCGTCGTGCTCGACGCCGAGACCGCCTCGAGCCAACTGGTTACGCTGCGCGTGGCCGACGGAACCACCGCGGGAACCGAGCGGCAGTTCACCGTTGCGGTGCGCAACCTGAATGAACGGCCTGACGCGCCAGTTGCGCTCTCGCAAACGCTTCATTCGGAGCAAATCGGAACCTCCCATTCGTGGCAGAGCATCGCGACCTTCCAGCTTGCCGATCCCGACCGGACTACGCCGGGGCTGACGATAGTCGGTGGGAACGAGAACGGTTGGTTCACGACCAGCGAAAGCCAACTCACCTTCTCCTGGTCAAACTTCACGGCTGATTGGCTGCGGTCGACCTTGGGCCAGCATGGCCAGGATCCGGCCTTCACCCGCGACAGCGACGGGGATGGTCTCCTGGAGGTCCGGGTGGCGCAGTTGCGGCTTGCTGCTCAGGATGCTGGCGGCTTGAGCTCGGAAGAGGTTCCGTTCGACATCTGGATTGAAGACGTCAACGAAGCCCCTACGGCTATCAGTCTCGCGGGTGGCGCAACCACGGTAGAGCGCGACAACCCGGCAGCCGGCTCTTACCTTGGTTACGTAAGCCTTGGGACCTTGAGCGCGTCGGATCCAGACGCCATCGCTGGCGACACTAATCACGGCTATTCGGTCGGCGACTCCCGCTTTGTCATCCACAACGGCCATGAGTTGCGGCTCGCCGATGGTGCAAGCCTCGATTACGAGTCTGCGGCCACCGACGCGCAGGGTCGCCGTTATGTTGACGTGCCGATCACCGTGCGAGATCGCTTCGGGAACGGCCTGTCTCTGACCCAGAACGTGCGCATGTACATCACTGATCAGGACGATTTCCATTATGGCTCGCCTGGTCAGGAATTGAATGGCGCTCAGGGGCGCGATGTCATGTTCGGCGGCGATGGCGATCAGGCGTTGGTCGCCCATCAAGGCAATGACGAGCTGCACGGCGAAAATGGCAACGACCGTCTGTACGGCGGTGAAGGGGATGACCGCTCCTTCGGCGATACCGGCAACGACGTGATTGAGGACGCCGGCGGGGATGATTACCTGGACGGCGGCGACGGGGATGACCATCTCCAGGGCGGCGCCGGAAAGGATATCCTGATCGGAGGAGCCGGCGCTGATGTCCTTCAGGGCGGCGCAGACGCGGACGATCTCGATGGCGGCGACGGTATTGATACCCTTAGAGGCGGCGAAGGCAACGACAGTCTAAGGGGTGGGGAGGGTTTTGACTTTCTCGAAGGCGATGAGGGCATTGACACGATCTTGGGCGGCTTCGGTAACGACCATTTAAGTGGTGGAACTGGAGACGATGTTCTCCATGGAGACGACGGTGACGACCGATTGGTCGGCGGCATGGGGGCCGACGAGCTTGTCGGCGGCATGGGAATCGACACCGCAGATTATTCCGGCGCATCGAGGGGCGTCACCGTTAATCTGACCGAAGGCGTAGGTGCAGAACTTGGAGATGACAAAGTCGATCGTCTCAGAGAGGTGGAGAATCTTGTCGGCTCCGCCTACGACGACGAACTCACCGGGGATGCGGGTTCTAATAGCATCGAAGGTGGTGCGGGTGTCGATAAACTCCATGGGGGGGGCGGCAATGACGCGCTCCTAGGGCAAGGGGGCGGCGACAACCTCTACGGAATGGATGGGGACGATGTCCTGCGCGGCGGCTCGGGCGACGATCTCCTTGTCGGCGGCGCTGGCGATGATCGCTATCTATTCGTCCGAGGCGACGGACATGATATTGTCGATCAGACCGGTTCAACGATCGGCGTAGATTCGGACATCGTCGGATTCGAAGACCTTGTCCGTGACAATCTTTGGTTCCGCTGGGACGGCGACGACATCGTCGCCGGAGTGCTTGGGCAAACGGGCTACGATAGCACCGTGCGTCTGCTCGGATTCCGCACCGCCGACGCGGATCAGCGCGCAAACATCCGAGTGGTCATCGCGGGCAGGGATGCCACCATCGATCTTGCGATTGGTGAACTTGCGACCGCGATCGGCCGATACAGCGCTCAACTAGGCTACACGCCCTCAACTCAGACGCAGTTCAATGAGTTGCTCGCGAATACGACTCTCAAGATCGACGGGCTGACTTTTGCCCAGACCTGGAACAATTTTTGGACCGGCAACAAACCGCCCCTGATTGGCTTCGCGTCGGATCAGATCGGGGCACTTGCTACCGGGGTCGATGAAGATCAGCACCGTGACGCGCCGTACGCCCTGAGCTTCACGCTTGGAGACGATTACGATTCGCCCGCTCAGCTTTCCGAATTCTGGGTGCGCTCGGTGGAGTCGAGCGGCTCGATGACGGAGAAAACCGGTCTGCTTGAAGTCTCGGCAGCAAGCCCGACGATCAACGGAGGAACGGGAACAATCAACATCCGCTCGGTTCCGAACGCGAGTGGCATTGGCTTTGTCTGGGTCCACGCGAAGGACGCTGGCGGGCTGATCACGGACAAGTGGGTCCAGGTCACGGTCCGACCTGTGGCCGATGCGCCGATAGTATTGGTGAGCAGCCCGGGCGGAAACGCCGGCGCAGAAATTCCAATCGACATTGCTCCTCATCTAACCGATGCCGACGGATCGGAGACGATCGTCAACATAGAGATTTCCAACGTCCCAGACGGCTTCCAGTTTAAGAACGCTGCTGGAAGCGTGACGACGGGCGCTAACTACTTGGGTAACGGTCGCTGGCGGTTCACTCCGGCGCAGCTAACGGGCTTGCGGCTTATCGCCCCCCCCCACTGGTCGCAGGATCTTTCGGGCGCGGCGGCACTGCAGATTCAGGCGACATCGCAAGACGGCGGATCAAATGGCCCCTGGTCGACAAGCCCCGCAGTTCCGCTCAACGTGACCATCAACGGCCGGCCATCCAATCTCGTTTTGGAAGCGCAAAATTTCTTCGCGGAGACCTTCCCGGGCGAGTCGCACGCAAATCGGCTGGTGGCGCGTTTCACCGTGGCCGATCCAGACGGAGCGACGCCTGGCTTAGTGATCCTCGGGGGCAACGACCACGGCTGGTTCACGACTACTGGGAACCACCTTGCGGTGGCAGGCGCGAACTGGACCGCGGACTGGCTCCGCGCGAACAAAGGCCAGCACGGCGTCGATGCCGATTTCACATACGACAACGACGGCGACGGCATGAAGGAAATAAGAGTCGCAACCCTAACGCTGGCTGCCCGCGATGCCGGCGGGTTGCAGTCGGATGCGTTCACGTACAATGTTTTCATTGAGAATGTGAACGAGGGTCCGGCAACACCCAGCGGACCGGGACGGGTCTGGTTTACGGAGACGGGCCTTGGCGGTCAGCCGGCAAACGCCGGTGTGACTGTTGCGACATACGCCCTTTCCGACCCTGATGGCACTACGCCTCAGCTGGAGCTGACCAGCAATCCGGGCAATTGGTTCGAGGTCGTCGGGAACACAGTCCGGTTCCGCTCGGGTCTGAACTTCGATTTCGAGGCATTCCGCTCGGCTGGGTACGGCATCTACGACCTAAATAACGATGGCGTTGCCGAGGCGCATGTCGCGGACGTTCGCGTTCGCGCGCACGATGGCCAATATGGCTCGGCTGAGTTCACGACCCAGGTGTTCATCTCCAACGTCAATGAGGCTCCTCACGCCCCCCAAGGTCCATCCCGGACTTGGCTCGACGAAACCGGCCTTGGTGCTCGTCCTGCCAATGCGGGAACCGTCGTGGCCACCTACGGGCTGAGCGATCCCGACGGCACTGCCCCGACCCTCCAGTTCCACCACAATCCGGGCGGATGGTTCGATATTATCGGGAACGAGGTCCGGCTGAGGTCAGGATTGCATTTCGATTTCGAGCAAATGCGTGCGCAGGGATACGGGATCTACGACCTGAATGGCGACGGGCGCCTTGAAGCTCACGTTGGCGATGTCTGGGTTTACGCCAGTGACGGCCGGCCCGACGCGCCGTCGAGCGCGGTCGTTACGCAGGTCTTCATCTCGGACGTAAACGAACGCCCGAACAACGCCATTCTGGAAGCCCAGAATTTCTTCCCGGAGACCTTCCCTGGCGGCTGGGCTCACCCCGGCAATCTTATCGCTCGCTTTGGGCTATCCGATCCCGATGGGACCACCCCGGGATTGGTGATCCTCGGTGGCAACGATCACGGTTGGTTCACGATCAACGGCAACCATCTTGCCGTCGCAGGCGCCAATTGGACAGCCGATTGGCTCCGTGCTTACCGAGGCACTCACGGGGTGGATTCCGACTTCTACTATGACAATGATGGTGACGGCGCCAAGGAAATCAGGGTGGCAACGCTCACGATGGCGGCTCAGGATGCCGCCTCCCAGCGATCGGATCCGTTCAACTACCACGTCTTCATCGAGGATGTGAATGAGACACCGTGGCTTGGCGCGGTAGACTTCACGGTTCCGGAGAACGCCGTTGGTGCCGGCCAGACCGTCGTCGGCCAGGTGTACGGGTGGAGCGGGGATTTCAGCCCGGCGTTTAACGCGCTGAGCTACAGTTGGGCGGGCGGTTCCGACAAGTTCCTAGTTTCGAGCAACGGCGAAATCCGCCTCAGCGGCGCGCTCGATTATGAGTCGGCGACCCGCCATGATGTTGTCGTGCGGGTCCAGGACGCCGCCGGCGCGGCGATGACCCAGACAATCGGGATCAACGTCACCAACGCTAACGATAACCCAACGGCCAGCCAGAGCTTCTGGTCACGGAGCACCAATCAGGAAGTCCGTTACGTGTACGTGGCAGATCAGGACGGCGATCCGCTTTCCGTCACCGCGAGTGCTGACGGTTACTGGATGTCTCCCGATAGCGTCGGGGTAGTCTGGGACTCTACGAAAGGTGCCTATAAAATTACCGTGCTCGGCTCAGCGGGGGTGGCCGAAAGCTACGGTGGTAACGCCACCGTCACGATCTCCGATGGCCGTGGCGGGATTGCTCACGTTGGCTTTTCCTACACTATGAACGGTCGGCCTCTTCGTCCAGGCGAGCAAATTCCTCCGATCGTCCTTGATCTGGATGGTGACGGCGTGGAGATCGTCAGCCTGGCGAAGTCGACGGCAAAGTTCGACATGGACAGCGATGGCCTGCGTGACCAGACCGGCTGGGTAGGCGCGGACGACGGGTTGCTCGTCCTGGACCGGAACGGCGATGGCCAGATCGCGAGCGTCGACGAGATCAGCTTCGTCACCGACCTCAACGGTGCAGTGTCTGACCTCGAGGGTCTGGCCGCGTTTGACACCAATGCCAATGGGACGTTCGATGCCGGCGACATGGAGTTCAAGAGCTTCCAGGTCTGGCAGGATAAGAACCAGGATGGCGTAAGCGCCCCTGATGAGCTCAAGAGCCTGACCGAAACCGGAATCAGGTCGATAGATTTGGAGCTTCAGGAGACGGGGGCTACCGTCGAAGGCGCTACCGATAACGTCCTGTACGCAACCAGCGAGTTCATCCGGGCCAACGGCTCGACCGGTGATGTCGGTGATGTCTTCTTTGCCTACAAGAGCGCTACCGACCTAGATGGGAGCGGCAAGCTCAAGAAGGGTAAGAAGATCAAGCATGCCGGCATCGACAACGACCAGCCGCTGCATGCGAAACTCAAACGAAAAAACAACCCCGCAATCACCCACCCCACCGCGATGCTGGCAGCGCAAAACTCGGCGGGGCAGGACGCCATTCACGAGGAGTTGGCAGGAATGAGCAATTCGTCGGAAGCGTTTCTGCGGAATCAGGTCACTGGGCGTGATCCAGTTCCTGGTCAGACCCAGGCAGATCACCTCGTGCAATCCGATAAGAAAAAGCACGTTCCGGTGATGGATCACAACCTCGAGACGACGCCGGCCAAACATGCGCCTGTGATGGATCACCTTTCGGTGGATAGGTTGAGAACGTTCGAGGGATCGAACAGCGTGGCTCAGGTTGAGGACGAAATCCAGGCTACGCCTTTCGGGGAATCGAGACCGTACCAGCCGCAGTTCCAATTGAGTCCTGACGGGATTGATGAAGGCAGTTTGCGGAATCGTAATGCGACCTCTCAGCAGCAGGAGTTGGGATCTGCTGCGACCCAAGGGGCCAGGCGAAAGCTTGGTTTCCGCGAAGCCCTGAGGGAGGCCGTACTTCGCGCTCGTGCGCGGCGGGACGAGAAGAAAGGAGAGCAATTGACCGCGGCTCGCAGGCGGAGCGAAATATCTGGACTGACGTTCGGCAGCCCCCAACTCCTTGGCGACGCTGATCGTTCCAGCCGTTACGCCCTTCATCGGCGGGAAATCATGAATGGCCCGGACGCGGCCAAGCTGGATCGGCTGGTCTCGGCCATGGCGCAGCTCCAGTCCGGTGAAGGCGTCGCCATTGACGCAAGCACCCGTTTGGCTCAGTCCGATGTTGCGACCATCACCATAACGGGTTCGCTTTGAACATGAACGCGTCTGGCACACCGAAGACGATTGCCGAAGCTTTGGGACAAGTGACTTGGCTTTTTACCCAGTCACCCGCCCATAAACACCTGAAGATCTCCGACCTTGAGTGGTCCGTGATGCCGGCGTTGGTGCATGAGCAGTTTCGCATCTTCAGCTTCGGTCCGCTTCCTGGATTGGAAGACGCCAAACCGGAGGATCTGCTTCCCGGCGTCACTCGGGAGGGCCTGGAGCAGATGCCGCTTGGCGTCGCGCTGTGGGGATGGCTCTCGCCTGCAGCCGAGGAAAAGGTTGAAGCCGGCGAGAGGCTGAGTGCTGAGGAGTGGAAGTCCGGAGATCGGCTCTGGCTCCTTGAGCTGATCGCGCCATTCGCGACAGCCGAAAACAAGCTTGCCGAGATCATGCTCGCTGATCTCATGCAAGGACCGTTCGCCGGCAAGCGTTTCAGCCTGCACCGGACCGATCCTGCAACTGGGCGCAAGGACAAGATTACCTTGGGTCCATCCGGCTCTAAGGCAGCATGATGATGCAACGTGGGCGGCTGTCGCTAGCTGCCGCAATTATGCTTTTTTCGACCGCCTGTGCGCACATTCCCCAGCAGTGTGCGCCTGCGCCCCTTTCGCTTCACTGCCGCGCCGCGGCCGGTGACAAGCATGCTCAGCTTCAGATGGGCATTTTCCTAGACGAGCGGGCAGCCTCGGATCAGGATCTGCGTCGCGCTGTCCAGCTCTACAAGGCGGCTGCGAGTTCGAGTTCCGGCACAACTTACGTCTACTCCCCGCCCATCGGTAAGGAAAAGGCGGGACGCGTCCTTCCGGTTAGGACGGGGCCAGATCTGCCTGGTCTTACAGAGGCGAAGGTGCGGCTTGCCAGAATGTATCTTATCGGGCGCGGGGTCCGACCTGACAGGCGGAAGGCAATTAGCCTCTTGATTGCCTCGGAGCGGCAGGGGTCAGTTGAAGCAAATCAACAGCTGGAGCGCCTTCGGCGCTATTAAAAGGAACATTGCTCACAAGAACGAGCGTCCGCAGCAGGCGATGGTTCCTCAGCACGCAACTGTGGGAAAGACTACTTACCCCCACGGGGCAGTGAAATTCTCCAATGATTTGAGTGCCCGGTTTTGTCTCCTGCGGGGCACCACCCTTTCTAACAAGCGCACTTCTTAAAAGGCGTTCATGTTCAAGCGCTTGGCTGTGTTCAACGAACTACAGTGCGGCAGGCAATGGGCTGACGAGCCGCATTGATGGGTGACTTGGCGGCTCGCCTCCGGCAAGGGCGCTGGTTGCACGGCCATGAAAGAGCTTCTTTTGCAATCGCTTGGTGGACGAATGTTGCGAACGTGTCTGCTGGCCCGTGCGGCCGCCGCCGCGATCACCGTGCTCGGCCCCGGGGCGGCGCAAGCGCAGGTGATGGTATCGCACGAGCGGCCCGCCTGTCCTCCCGAAGCTTCCACCGTCGCGCCGCCGCCGCCGGCGGGGGCCGACCTTCAGGCGGTGGAGCCGATCGTCTGCCAGGACGAACTCGAGCGTGAGGCCCCGCCGATCGGTGCGGACGATCCTGCCCTTTCTCAGCCGCTGGAGAGCGTGGCCGAGTTCGAGGCGCGGCTCCGGGCGGTGGAGGCCCGCCCCGGAGAGGTGGCCCCGACCGCCGATCCCGAACTGGTCCAGCCGCTGCCGCCGCTCAACCAGTTCGACGTGCGGGAAGTGGAACTCGCGCAGCCCGACCCGGCCGAGGCGGTGGCGGAATTGCACTACGTCATGCGGATCGAAGGACTGGAGGGGGCTGACGGCGCGACCGAAGCCGACCTGGTCCGCCAGTTCCAGGCTCTGTCTGCCCTTCGCGCCGGCGGGGGCAAGGCTGCCAATGAGGCGATGCTGTCGGCCCGGCTGACCGAAGACAGCAAGCTCATCCAGCGGATTCTCCAGTCAGAGGGGTGGTACGACGCCAAGATCGACACCCGCATCGACCGATCCCCGGCAGCGGACGGCCAGCCGGTCAACGCCCTGCTGCTGGTATCGGCGGGCGAGCGCTACAAGTTTGGCAGCATCGCCGTGCAGGCGGACGGCACGGTACCGGCCGGCCTGATCGACAAGAATCTGGCGCTGCAGGTCGGCGAGCCGATCGTTGCGCAACGTATCCAGGGCGCGGAGGCGAACGTCGCGGTGGTCCTGCCGCAGGAAGGCTATCCGTTCGCCGCGGTCGGCCAGCGAGACGTCCTGCTCGACCCTGAAACACATTTTGGCGACTACACGCTGCCGGTGACGCTCGGGCCGCGGGCGCGCTTCGGCGGGTTTCGCACTGCCGGCGAGCTGGCGTTCGGCGCCAGGCATGTGGAAGTGCTGGCGCGCTTCGACCGGGGCGAGCTGTACGACAGCCGCGACGTCGACGACCTCCGCCAGGCACTGGTTGGGACCGGCCTGTTCTCCACGGTGGGGGTTGAGCCGGAGCGCACCGGGCAGGTCAATCCGGACGGCACCGAGACGGTGACAATGCTGGTTACCCAGGATGCGGGGCCGCCGCGGACCCTGGCCGCAGGCGCCGGCTACGGAACCGGACAGGGCCTGCGGGTGGAGGGCAGCTGGACCCACCGCAACCTGTTCCGGCCAGAAGGTGCGCTGGTGGCGAGCGCCCTTGCCGGCACCGAGGAGCAGGGCGCGAGCCTGGTCTTCCGCCGGTCCAACGCGGGCAAGCGGGACCGCACGTTCCAGGCCGGGGTCGAGGCGCTGCGCAGCCGCTACGACGCGTTCGACGCGCTGACTGGCAGGCTGTTCGTCCGGCTGAGCTACGACAGCACGCCGATCTGGCGAAAGACGCTGACCTGGGGACTGGGCGCGGAAGTGCTCGGCACGGTCGAAGAGGATTTCAACTTCGCGCTCGGCGAACGCGACAAACGCAAGTTCCTGATTGGTGGGCTCAGCGGGCAGCTTGGGCTCGACAAGACCGACAGCCTGCTCGACCCGACCAAGGGCTTTCGAGCGCAGATACTGGCTCAGCCGGAAGGGGCGCTGAGCGACGGCTTTCGACCCTACCTGCGCAGCCAGTTGGACGGCAGCGCGTATTACCCGGTGGGCAAGAGCGTCGTGCTCGCCGGCCGGGCGCGGGTCGGGACCACGCTGGGCATTGACCGGTTCGAGCTTGCACCGTCCCGCCGCTTCTACGCTGGCGGAGGCGGATCGGTGCGCGGCTTCGGCTTCCAGGAGCTCGGGCCCAAGGACCCTGGCGGGCGGCCGATTGGCGGGTTGAGCCTGACCGAGGCCGCCGCCGAAGTGCGCTATCGGTTCGGCGACTTCGGCGTGGTCGGCTTCGTCGATATGGGCCAGGTCTATGAGCAGCGGGTGCCGGATTTCCGCGGGCTCCGCACCGGAGCCGGGATTGGCGGGCGCTATCACACCAACTTCGGCCCGCTGCGAGTGGACGTTGCGACGCCGCTTGGGCGCAAGCAAGGCGAGAGCCGCTTCAACATATACGTCTCAATTGGCCAGGCCTTCTAGATGAACGAGATGGCCGGTCAGCCCGGAGCGCTCCCCGAGCGCGAGGAACGAACGGTTGTCGTTTGCCGCCAGGTGAACTGGCCGGCGCGGGTCGCCAAATGGTTGCTGGGGCTCATTGTCGGCCTCGCCCTGTTGGCCGGCCTGGCGGTGGTCGGCATCAACACCGACCCGGGTCGCCGCTTCGTCGCCGAGCGGATCGCGGGGCTGGAGTTTGCCAATGGCATGAAGATCGGCGTCGGCCGGATCGACGGGTCGCTGTACGGCCGCATGACCATCCACCGGCTGAGCCTGTCGGATCCCAGGGGCGTGTTCTTCTCGAGCCCGTTGGTGCGGTTGGACTGGCGTCCGTTGGATTACCTCAACAACCACGTCGACATTCGCAGCCTCCATGCACCGACCGCGACTCTGGCGCGGCTGCCCGACTTCCGCGCCGCACCGCCGAGCGATGCACCGCTGCTGCCCGACCTCGACATCTCGATCGGCCGCATGAAGATCGATCGCTTGATCATCGAGCGGCCGGTCACCGGCGAGCGCCGGGTGGCGTTCGTCGACGGACGGGCGCGCATTGCCGACCGCCGCGCACAAGTGGCCCTGGAAGCTGCCGCGATCGGCGGGGAAGGGCGCGCCGGCGGCGACCGGCTGGTGCTTCGCCTCGACGCGGTGCCGGAGCGCAACAGGCTGGCTCTGAGCGCTTTCCTGAACGCTCCGGCGAACGGCGTGGTGGCCAAACTCGCCGGCCTGTCGGCGCCGCTGCGCTTGCGGTTGCAGGGGGCCGGTGACTGGAAGCGGTGGGACGGGCTGCTGCTGGCCGACCTCGACAACGCGCCGTTCGCCCGGCTGGCGCTGAGCGCCCGCGACGGGACCTTCGGAGTGCGCGGGCCGACCCGCGTGGCGCGCCTGGTGGAAGGCCCCACCGCGGCGCTGCTGGGGCCGATCACGACGGTTGCGGTTCAATCGACGTGGGAGAATCGTCGGGCCGACCTCAGCGCGCGCCTGTCGAGCGACGCTTTCACCCTGGTCGGTAACGGTATCGCCGACCTTGGCCGCGACCGCTTCGACGACCTGCGGCTGAATTTCGCTTTGCTGAAGCCGCAGGTGCTCGCGCCCAATCTCGCTGGCCGCGATCTGCGGGTCGTGGCGACGCTGAACGGGGCGCTGCGGCGGCCAACGGTCGACTATCGGGTGACCGCGACTACGCTCGCGTTCAATGACATGGGCCTGCAGGGGCTCGACGCCCGGGGCATGGCCAAGTTCGGTCGCGATCATCTGGTGGTGCCGGTCGCCGCCCGCGCCCGAGCGATCACCGGGCTGGACGTGGCCGCCGGCGGAACCATCACCAATGTCCGGCTCGACGGCGATCTTGCGGTAAGCTGGCCGCGCATCGTGTCGGACAACCTGCGGCTGCGATCCGACCGCATCGACACCAAGGCGATCATCCTCGCCGACGTGACAAGCGGCCTCTACACCGGAGCGCTGGAAGGCCGCGTCAACGATTATCGCATCGACAGCGTCGGCATCTTCAACATCGATACGCAGGCCGACGTCAAAACGCTGGCGAACGGCGGGTTCACCCTGGTCGGGCGAGTGCGGGCGCAATCCACCCGCCTGTTCAACGAAGGCGTGCGCAGCTTCCTCGGCGGCAATCTGGTCGCGTCGAGCGATGTCGCCTACGGCGCCGACGGTGTGATCCGCTTTTCGCGGCTGCGCCTCAACGCCCCTCAGTTGCGCGTGACGGATGGCCGCGGCAGCTATTCGCGGACGGGCGCATCGATCTTCGCGCCAGCGGGGTGTCGCGGCAATATGGTCCGGTCGGCGTCCAGGTCGCGGGCACCGTCGCCAGACCACGGGCGATCGTCACCGCCGCCCGGCCCGGCTTTGGCCTGGGGATCGCGGGCCTCACCGCCCAAATCCGCAGCGTCGGCAACGCCTATCAGGTGCTGGCGCGGGGACGCAGTGACTTTGGCGACTTCACGGCCGATGTCGCGGTGCAGACTGCCGCCGGGCCGCTGACGCTCGACATCCGCCGCGCGACTCTGGCCGGGGTCACGGTGCGTGGCCGGGTGCGGCAGACCACGGCAGGGCCGTTCGCCGGCCGGCTGGACGCGCGCGGGGAGGGTCTTGACGGAGTGGTCCGGCTCGCCGCGGCGGGCCGCTATCAGCAGGCGCTGGTCAACCTGCGAGCGCGCAATGCCGTGCTGCCGGACCCGGTCAACGTCGCGGTCGGCGCGGCGATCGTCGATGCGCGGATCACGCTGTACGACCAGCCGGAAGTGATCGCCGACGCCCAATTGGCGCAGGCGCGGTTCGGAACGACCGACATTGCGGCGCTGCGGACGGTCGTCAACTACCGGGGCGGGCGGGGCTTCGCGCGGGGCCTTGCCGAAGGCACGTCGGGCGTGCCGTTCCGGATGGCCTTCAACAGCGAGCTTCAACCGGGCCTGTGGCGGGCGGCGCTCAAGGGACGGATCAACGGCGTCGACGTGCGCACCGACAGCCCGGCGCGGATCGTTCCCCGAGCCGGCACCTACGAGCTGCTGCCGACCCGCCTGCTGTTCGACCGCGGCAGCATGCGGCTGTCGGGAAGCTACGGGCGCGAGCTGCGCCTGCAGAGCCGGATCGACAGCCTCGACATGGCGCTGCTCGACGTTTTCGCGCCCGGGCTCGGGATCGGCGGGCGGGCGACCGGAAGCGTCGACTTCGTCCAGGTGGGCGGCGCCTTTCCGCGCCTCGACGCCAGTCTTGCGATCCGCAACTTCACCCGCACCACCGCCGCGTCGATCAGCCGGCCGCTGGACGTGAATCTGGTCGCCAGGCTGGTACCCGGTGCCGGCGACCTGCGCGCCGTCATGCGCATCCGCGGAACGGTGGTGGGCCGCGTGCAGGCGGCGGTGCAGCCGACAGGCGGCGGCAGCTGGACCCAGCGCATCGCCCGAGCGCCGCTGCAGGGCGGCATCCGCTACATCGGTCCGGCGGATGCGCTCTTCTCCCTGGCCGGCCTTGCCGATCAGAGTCTTGCCGGCCCGCTCGGAGTCGCGGCCGACTTCGGCGGCAGGGTGGAGCGCCCGTCGTTGCAAGGCGTCGTTCGCGGCCGCAACCTGACCTATGCCAATGCGACCTACGGCACCCGGCTAACCAATCTGGCGCTGCAGGGCCGCTTCACCGGCGAGCGGCTGCAGATCGACCAGTTGACTGCCCAGGCAGGCACCGGATCGGTGACCGGCACCGGCTACGTCAGCCTCGCCGCGGCCAGCGGCTATCCCGCCAATTTCGACCTGGCGCTCAACAATGCCCGCCTCGCCAACAGCGACGCGCTGCGGGTGACCGCCAGCGGCAACGTCCGGCTGGTCAAGGCGGCGAACGAGAAGCCGGTACTGACCGGCACGGTGCGCTTGCCCGCGACGCGCTACCAGATCGTCCGTCAGGGCGCGGCGCAGGTACCCGAGCTGACCGGAGTCCGATTCAGGCCGCCGCGCGGCCGCCCGCGGATCACCGGCGACGCTCCGCCGCCGACCAGTGCCGGCTTCAGCGACGTTCAGCTCGACCTCCGCATCGTTGCGCCCGGCCAGCTGTCCGTCACTGGAATGGGGCTGGAATCCGAATGGCGGGCCGACCTTGCCGTGAGCGGCAGCAGCCAGAATCCGCGCATTGGGGGATCGATCGATCTGGTGCGGGGCACGCTTGGCTTCGCGGGCCGCTCGTTCGCCTTGCGGGAGGGTCGCGTCCGCTTCGCCGGCGGAGGCACGGACGACGCAACGGTCGCCCTCCGCGCGGAGGAGACGATCGACGACGTGGAGGTCAGGGTGAATGTCTCCGGCTCCGTGACCGATCCGCGAGTCAGTTTCTCCAGCTCGCCAGGCCTTCCACAGGACGAGATCGTCTCGCGCATCCTGTTCGGCAATTCGGTCGGTCAACTGTCCGCGATCCAGGCGGTGCAGCTGGCGGCGTCGCTGAACACGCTGCGGAGCTCCGGCGGCGGGCTCAATCCCCTCGGCAAGCTCCGGCAGGTGGCGGGCATCGACCGCTTGCGGATCCTGGGTCCGGACGACACCAGCGGCCGCGGCACGGCGCTCGCGGCGGGCAAGTATCTGACCGACGACATCTACCTGGAGGTCGTGACCGACGCGCGCGGCTTCACCGCGACCCAGCTGGAAGTGGCGCTCAGCCGCAGCCTGTCGATCCTCAGCCAGGCCGGCGGGTCCAACAGCACCAACGTCAACGTGCGCTATCGGAAAACCTATTGATGCGCGCGGGCCTTGCGCTGCTGATCCTGGTGGCTGCGGCCGGCTGCGGCGAGCAGCGGTCGTTCAACGAGCAGTTCGACGACACGGAACGGGAGCTCCGGAACAAGTCGCAGCGGCTGGACCAACAGCTCTCGACCAACGACGCCGACGAGATCGATGCGATTCCGGAAGGCACTCGAGCCTCGCCCCGTGAGGATGTGCCGCAATAGCCGGCGCAGCCATCGGCGGCGTTGGTGCCCATGAGAGCTTATGCTACCCGCCGCGCCGGCACCGGCGCTTGGCCGACCATCAGGAGGATTGAATGCAGCACACAGCGTCCGACGAGGCCCTTACTGGCACGAAGGGACTGGACGATGTGCTCGGCGGTGGCCTGCAGCGCGCCCGGACCTACCTGCTTGAAGGCAGCCCCGGTACCGGAAAGACCACGATCGCTCTTCAATTTCTGATGGAGGGGGCCGCTCGGGGCGAGCGCTGCCTGTACGTCACTCTGTCGGAGACCGAGGCCGAACTGCGTGCGACATCCACTTCGCACGGCTGGTCGCTCGAGGGCGTTCAGATCTTCGAACTCGTCCCGCCCGAAAGCCTGCTCGACGAGCAACAGCAGCAAAGCCTGCTCTACTCGTCGGATCTTGAACTTGGTGAGACCACGAAGCGCATCTTCGAGGCTTTCGAGGAGTTGAAGCCAGATCGCATCGTCCTCGATAGTTTGTCGGAAATCCGCCTGCTCGCGCAGAGTTCGCTGCGGTACCGGCGGCAGATCCTCGCGCTGAAACATTACTTCGCAAAGAGTGGTGCTACCGTGCTGATGCTGGACGACCTCACCGCCGAGGTCGACGACAAGACGGTGCATTCCGTCGCACACGGCGTGCTTCGACTGGAAGAGCTTGCGCCCGAATATGGAGCGGAGCGGCGGCGAATGCGGGTGATCAAGTATCGGAGCCGCCGATACCGGGGTGGTTATCACGACTTCGCGATTCAAACTGGCGGAGTGCAGATCTTTCCGCGCCTGGTCTCGGCCGAGCACCGGTCGAGCTTCATTCGCGAAAAGGTGGAAGCCGGGTCGCCCGAACTGACCTCGCTGCTCGGTGGTGGTGTGGAGCGAGGATCGAGCGTGCTGGTTCTAGGGCCGGCTGGCACCGGCAAGTCGCTGCTGGCGCTGACGTTCATCGCCGGTGCCATCGCCCGCGGCGAACGCGCGGCGATGTTCGTGTTCGACGAGGAACTTGGCCTGCTAATCGAACGCGCGAAGGGGCTCGGCATCGATCTGGAAGCCATGGTCGAGACCAAGCGTCTGGTGCTCGAACAGGTCGACGCGGCCGAGCTGTCTCCCGGCGAATTCTCTTCCCGTGTCCGCCATTGCGTCGAAACTTATGGCGCCAGAACAGTAGTGATCGACAGCCTCAACGGCTACCAGGCGGCAATGCCAGGGGAGCATGCCCTGGTGCTGCACATGCACGAGCTGCTGCAATATCTGAACCGCCAGGGGGCAACGACCTTCCTGACGGTGGCGCAGCATGGCCTGGTCGGCGACATGAGGGCGCCGGTGGATGTCACCTACCTGGCCGACACGGTTGTCCTGCTGCGCTACTTTGAAGCCGTCGGCCGCGTCCGCCGCGCGATTTCGGTCGTGAAGAAGCGCACCGGCGCGCACGAGGATACCATTCGCGAGTATCAGATCGGGGAGCGCGGGGTTACGCTCGGTCGCCCTCTCGTCGGGTTTCAGGGCATCCTGCGCGGCGTGCCCGAGCTGATCGGCAACTCCGACCTGTTGGGTCGCGAGACCGCGTGAAGAAGACAACCACGCTTTCTGAACGCGCGCTGGTCCTCACCCCTCGGGGGCGGGATGCCGCGATCGCGGCGGCCATGCTCGCGGAGGCGAGGATCGAGGCAACCCAATGCGCTTCGCTGGCTGACCTCATTCGTGCGCTCGATGAGGGCGCGGCATTCGCGGTTCTCACGGAAGAAGCGATCGCTACCGCGGATCTGCACGCACTGTCGGCATGGCTCCAGGATCAGGAGGAATGGTCGGACCTGCCGTTCATCCTGCTCACCAGCCGTGGCGGCGGACTGGAGCGCAATCCTTCGGCAGCCCGGCACCTCGACCTGCTCGGGAACGTGACCTTTCTGGAGCGGCCGTTTCACCCGACGACCCTGATCAGCCTGGCCCGCTCGGCGCTGCGGGCCCGGCGCCGCCAGTATGAGGCACGGTCGCGCCTCGAGGATCTGCGCAAAAGCGAAGCCCGCTACCGCACGTTGTTCGAAACCATGGACGAAGGCTTCTGCGTCATCCGCTTCCTGGACGGTCCCGAGGGACCTGCCAGCGATTACGTTCACGTCGAAGCCAACCCCGCTTACGCCGTGAACGCCGGGATCCCGGACATCGTCGGCAAGCGGTTGCGCGAGATCGTTTCCAGTGCTGAGGCCGATGGCTGGGCCGGGATCTATCGGGAAGTGCTGACCACCGGCAAATCGCTACGATTCGAGCGTGAGCTCATCGAGACTGGCCGCCACCTCGAGTTGGCCGCGTTCCGGATCGAACCCGCCAGCCGGCGCGAGGTCGCCGTGTTGTTCAAGGACGTCACGGACCGCAACCGGGCCGACCAGGAATTACGCGACCTCAACGAAACCTTGGAGCAGCGTGTGGCGGAAACTGTGGCCCAGCGGGAGGAGGCAACCGCGCAGCTGCACGAAGCGCAGAAGCTGGAAACCCTCGGTCAGCTCACCGGAGGGGTCGCGCACGACATCAACAACCTGCTGACGCCGATCACCGGGACGCTTGACCTGCTGGCCCGGCGCTACGGCGACGAGGACGCTCGCACGGCGCGGCTCCTGGAGGGTGCGCTCCAATCGGCGGAGCGAGCGAGAATCCTGGTCAGCCGCTTGCTGGGGTTTGCCCGCCGTCAGGTGCTCCAGACCAGGCCAGTCGACATTTCCGCGCTGGTCGAGGGGATGCGCGATCTGGTTCTGAGCTCGATCGGGCCAGGCATTCAGCTGCAGATCCGGCAGGATCCCGACCTGCCCGCTGCCCTGACCGACCCCAACCAGCTGGAACTGGCCATCCTGAACCTTACGGTCAACGCGCGCGACGCCATGCCGGAGGGCGGTGTGCTGACCATCTCGGCGGACCGGGCGAATATCGGGAAGAGCACCGGGCAGCTTGCGCGCGGGGCGTATGTCAGGCTGTCCGTGACCGACACGGGCTGCGGGATGAGCGAAGAAACGCTGGCGCGAGCCATCGAGCCTTTTTATTCCACCAAGGATGTCGGCAAGGGGACCGGCCTTGGCCTGTCCATGGTCCATGGCCTTGCGGCCCAGCTCGGCGGCGCCTTTCTGCTGACCAGCACGGTAGGCCAAGGTACGCGCGCTGACTTGTACATGCCGATCACCGGAGAGGCGGCCGAAACGGCGCCGGTTGCTGCTCCGATGCCGCCGAGAAGCCTTGAACCTCTGACCCTCCTGCTGGTCGATGACGAGGAACTGGTACGCGCCGGAACGGCGGAAATGCTGCGCGAGATGGGGCACGAGGTGCACGAGGCGGACAGTGGTCAGCAAGCGCTCCGCCATCTTCGGGCCCATGGGAACATCGAGGCCGTCGTCACCGATTATATGATGCCTAGCATGAACGGCGCTCAGCTTGCCGAGCGGGTGCGGACACTGCACCCGCGAATGCCGATCCTGGTGGTGACAGGCTATGCCGGTGGTGACCTCAGCCTCAAGTTCCCGCAACTCGCCAAGCCCTTCCGCCAGAACGACCTCGCCGCCGCGCTGGAGCGTCTGCTGCAAGGCGAGAGCAGCGCGGTAAGCGCTGAACTTTTAGGGTGAACTTTCCTAGACAACGGAACGGTCAGCTGAGCTTCCGCCGAGCGGCGAAGGGTTGCGAAATGCTCGCCAGGCCCTACTCACAGGCAGAGGCACTTCAGCACTGCGAAAGATTCCTTTGCTATCGCGAGCTTGGCCAGCTCCAATCGCCCGCTTCAACCTTGGACACCGGAGTTTTTAGGTGAACGTACAGGTCCCCCAAGACATCTTCGACCGCCGGCAACTGGTCACCGCGCTTCGGGCGTTGCGGCGGGGCGACTTCTCCGTGCGGCTGCCGGAAGACGGCGACGGGGTCGACGCGGAGATTGCCGCCTCCTTTAACGAGGTTGTCGCACTCAACGATGCCATCACGCGGGAATTCGAGCGACTGTCGCTTGTCGTGGGCAAGGAGGGGCGCATCAACCAGCGCGCCCGGGTGCGCGGTGCGACCGGGGGCTGGGATACCAAGCTGCGCGCGGTGAACGAGCTGATCGAGGACATGGTCCAGCCGACCACGGAGGTCGCTCGGGTCATTGGCGCAGTCGCCAAGGGCGACCTGTCCCAGGCGATGGCTGTGGAGATCGACGGTCGCCCGCTGCGGGGTGAGTTCCTGCGCATCGGCAAGGTCACGAATACCATGGTCGAGCAGCTCGCAAGCTTCGCGGCCGAAGTCACCCGCGTGGCGCGTGAAGTGGGCACCGAGGGCAAGCTGGGCGGCCAGGCCAACGTGAAGGGGGTCGCCGGAACCTGGAAGGACCTGACCGACAACGTCAACGCGATGGCCACCAACCTGACCGGCCAGGTCCGCAACATTGCCGAGGTGACCACCGCCGTGGCCCGCGGCGACCTGTCCAAGAAGATCACGGTGGAGGTGAAGGGCGAGATCCTGGAGCTCAAGAACACCATCAACGTCATGGTGGACCAGCTGAATGCCTTTGCCAGCGAGGTCACCCGCGTGGCGCGCGAAGTGGGTACCGAGGGCAAGCTGGGTGGGCAGGCCAGGGTGGAAGGCGTCGGCGGAACCTGGAAGGACCTGACCGACAATGTGAACTCGATGGCCGAGAACCTGACCGGCCAGGTGCGCAACATCGCCGAAGTGACGACCGCGGTGGCACGCGGCGACTTGTCCAAGAAGATCACCGTCGACGTGAAAGGCGAGATCCTGGAGCTGAAGAACACCATCAACGTGATGGTGGATCAGCTCAACGGCTTCGCCTCCGAAGTGACTCGCGTTGCGCGCGAGGTTGGCACCGAAGGCAAGCTGGGCGGCCAGGCGCAGGTGCCGGGGGTTGCGGGCACCTGGGCCGACCTCACCGACAATGTGAACCTGATGGCGGCGAACCTGACCGGCCAGGTCCGCAACATCGCCGAGGTGACCACCGCCGTGGCGAAGGGGGACCTGTCAAAGAAGATCACCGTCGACGTGCGCGGCGAGATCCTCGAGCTCAAGGACACCATCAACACGATGGTGGACCAGCTCAACAGCTTTGCGAGCGAAGTGACCCGCGTTGCCCGCGAAGTGGGCTCGGAAGGCAAGCTCGGCGGCCAGGCGCAGGTGGAAGGCGTCGGCGGAACCTGGGCCGACCTCACCGACAACGTGAATCTGATGGCCGGCAACCTGACCGGGCAGGTCCGCAACATCGCTGAGGTGACCACCGCGGTTGCGAAGGGCGATCTGTCCAAGAAGATCACCGTCGACGTTCGCGGCGAAATCCTTGAGCTGAAGAACACCATCAACACCATGGTGGACCAGCTCAACTCGTTCGCGTCGGAAGTGACCCGCGTGGCGCGCGAAGTGGGCTCGGAAGGCAAGCTGGGCGGCCAGGCGCAGGTGGAAGGCGTCGCGGGCACGTGGGCCGATCTTACCGACAGCGTGAACCTGATGGCCGGCAACCTGACCGGCCAGGTGCGGAACATCGCCGAAGTTACGACCGCCGTGGCCCGCGGCGACTTGTCCAAGAAGATCACCGTCGACGTGAAGGGTGAAATTCTCGAGCTGAAGAACACCATCAACGTCATGGTGGATCAGCTCAACTCGTTCGCGTCCGAAGTGACCCGGGTTGCGCGCGAGGTCGGCACGGAAGGCAAGCTGGGCGGTCAGGCGCAGGTGCCGGGCGTCGGCGGAACCTGGGCCGACCTCACCGACAATGTGAACGCCATGGCCGCCAACCTCACCGGTCAGGTCCGCAACATCGCCGAAGTGACGACCGCGGTGGCGTCGGGCGACTTGTCCAAGAAGATCACGGTCGACGTGAAGGGCGAGATCCTCGAGCTCAAGAACACCATCAACGTCATGGTGGACCAGCTCAATTCGTTCGCCAGCGAGGTCACGCGCGTGGCGCGCGAAGTCGGCACCGAGGGCAAACTCGGAGGTCAGGCGCAGGTCCGCGGCGTCGGCGGGACGTGGAAGGACCTCACCGACAATGTGAACCTGATGGCCGACAATTTGACCGGCCAGGTGCGAAACATCGCCGACGTGACCACCGCCGTGGCTCGCGGCGACCTGTCGAAGAAGATCACCGTCGACGTGAAGGGTGAGATTCTCGAGCTCAAGAACACGATCAACGTGATGGTTGATCAGCTCAACGGCTTCGCCTCCGAAGTGACTCGCGTGGCGCGCGAAGTCGGAACCGAAGGCAAGCTCGGTGGCCAGGCGCAGGTGCCGGGCGTCGCCGGAACGTGGAAGGACCTCACCGACAACGTCAACATGATGGCCGGCAACCTGACCAGTCAGGTTCGCGGCATCGCCGACGTCGTGACCGCGGTGGCGCAAGGCAACCTCCGCCGTACGCTGACGCTGGACGCCAAGGGCGAGATTGCGGCGTTGGCCGAGACGATCAACTTCATGATCGAGACGCTGTCCACCTTCGGCGACCAGGTGACCAACATGGCCCGCGAGGTCGGCATCGAGGGCCGGCTTGGCGGCCAGGCCCGCGTGCCGGGCGCCGCCGGCTTGTGGCGCGACCTGACCGACAACGTGAACCAGCTCGCCGCGAACCTCACCAACCAGGTGCGCTCCATCGCCGAAGTGGCGACCGCGGTGACCAAGGGCGACCTTACCCGCTCGATCGCGGTGGAAGCGTCGGGCGAGATGGCGGCGCTCAAAGACAACATCAACGAGATGATCCGCAACCTCAAGGAACAGACCTTGAAGAATGCGGAGCAGGACTGGCTCAAGACCAACCTCGCCCGGTTCAGCCGGATGCTGCAGGGGGAACGCGATCTCGCGACCGTGTCCAACCTCATCATGTCCGAACTCGCGCCACTGGTGAACGCGCAATATGGCGTGTTCTACGTTACCAAGCGTGAGGAGGACGAGAACAAGCTCGAACTGGTCGCCAGCTACGGCGCGGAGAAGCCGGACGAGCTGAAAAAGGAATTCCAGCTGCGCGAAGGCCTGGTCGGCCAGGCCGCGGCGGACAAGCGACCCATCCTGCTCAAGGATACGCCGGCCGACTTCCTGCGCATCGGATCGGGGCTGGGTCACGCCAAGCCGGCCAACGTTACCATCCTGCCGGCGCTGTTCGAGGACGAGGTCAAGGCGGTAATCGAGCTCGCCTCGTTCGGCGAATTCAACGAGACTCACCAGAGCTTCCTCGACCAGCTGATGGAGTCGATTGGCATCGTGCTGAACACGATCGCCGCCACCATGCGCACGGAAGGCCTGCTGACCCAGTCGCAGCGGCTGACGCACGAGCTTCAGGCCCGCCAGACCGAACTCACGACCAAGCAGGAGGAACTGCACGCCACCAACGAGGAACTGCAGGAAAAGGCGGTCGCGCTGGAGAATGAGAAGCGCCAGGTGGAGGCCAAGAACCTCGAGATCGAAATGGCGCGCGGCGCGCTGGAGGAAAAGGCCGAGCAGTTGGCGCTTACCTCCAAGTACAAGTCGGAATTCCTGGCCAACATGAGCCATGAGCTTCGCACGCCGCTCAACTCGCTGCTGATCCTGTCGAAGCTGCTCAGCGACAACCAGCAGGGCAACCTGAACGACAAGCAGGTCGATTTCGCCCGGACGATCCACTCGGCCGGGTCCGATCTCTTGAACCTGATCAACGACATCCTCGACCTGTCCAAGATCGAGTCGGGCACGGTCACGATCGAGGTTGGCGACATGCCGATCAGCTCGCTTCGCCAGCATATGGAGCGGACCTTCCGTCAGCTTGCCGCCGACAAGGGTCTCGACTTCAACATGGAGTTCAGACCGAACCTGCCCCACGCAATCCGAACGGACGAGAAGAGGCTTCAGCAGATCATCCTCAACCTGCTGTCCAACGCCTTCAAGTTCACCACGGAAGGCAGCGTGACCCTTGGAGTGAGCACCGTCCGGGAGGGCTGGAGCAGCAATCATCCGGTACTCCGGGTCGGCGACGAGGCCGTCGCCATTTCCGTCACCGATACCGGCATCGGCATCCCCGAGGACAAGCAACGGCTGATCTTCGAGGCGTTCCAGCAGGCCGACGGCACCACCAGCCGCAAGTATGGCGGCACCGGTCTTGGCCTGTCGATCAGCCGTGAAATCGCGCGACTTCTCGGCGGCGAGCTACGGGTCAGCTCCAAGCCCGGGGAGGGGTCGACCTTCACCCTCTTCATCCCGCTTCAGGTTGCCGCGGCCGAGCCGGCCTCGACCCCGAGCGTGAGCCGCACTCCGGCGCGCTACGACAACAGCGGGGCCGTTGTTCCGACCGCGCTGCCGACCGGCTTCGAAGTTGCCGACGATCGCGACGAGCTTGGCCGGGCCCCGTTTGTGCTGATCATCGAGGACGACCCGACCTTTGCCGCGATCCTGCTGGAAGCGGCGCGCAGTGTCGGGATGAAGGGAGTTGTTTCCACCGCCGGGGCTGGAACCCTGCAGATGGCGCGCAAACTGAGGCCGTCCGCGCTGACGCTTGACCTCAACCTGGCCGACATCGACGGCCTGGTGCTGCTCGACCTGCTACGGCACGATCCGGACACGGCCCACCTGCCAGTGCATGTGATCACCGGGACCGACAAGGCTCCGGCCGCGGCCGCATTGGGGGCGTTCGGCGTATCGACCAAGCCGGCCGATGAGCGCGAACTCAAGAAAGTGTTCACCAACCTTCTCAAGGTTGGGCAGAACGCCAGGACCAGGAACAAGCCAAAGCCGGCTGAGAAATCCCGCGAAACGGAGCGCGACAACCAGAACATCCCGGAGCTTGCAGGCGCCAAGGTGCTCATCGTCGATGACGACATCCGCAACATCTTCTCGCTGACCAGCGTGCTGGAAAGCTACAATGTCGAGGTCCTCCATGCCGAGCGCGGCAGGGACGGCATCGCCATCCTTGAAGCCACCCCGGACATCGATATCGCGCTCATCGACATCATGATGCCGGAGATGGACGGTTACGAGACGATGGGCCAGATCCGGCAGAACTCCTCCCTTGCCGACCTGCCGCTTGTTGCGGTCACAGCCAAGGCGATGAAGGAAGATCGGCAGAAGTGCCTGGATGCGGGTGCCTCCGACTATATCGCCAAGCCGGTGGATATCGAGCTCCTGCTCGCCCTCCTGCGCGTGTGGGTGACGCGCTCCCGCGCGACCGCTGAATCGCGCTCGGCCGAGGCAGCGGAATGAACGTGCCGCTCCGGGCCGGGCCGGTCGTTCGCCCGGAGGTGCTGGATCAGCCGGTGGAGCGCCCCCGCGTGCTGGTCGTCGACGACGATGAGCGCAACTTGCTCGCGATTGAAACGGTACTTGAGGACGTCGGCGAGGTGGTCGTTGCACGCTCCGGCGAGGAAGCTCTTCGGCACCTCTTGAAAGGCGAGTTCGCGGTTATCTTGCTCGACGTCTACATGCCCGGCATGGACGGTTACGAAACCGCCCAAGTCATCCGCCAGCGCGAGCAGACGAAGCGCATTCCAATCGTCTTCCTGTCGGCAGTGAACAAGGAAGCCGAGCACCTGATGCGCGGTTATGCAATGGGCGCCGTGGACTATGTGTTCAAGCCAGTCGATGCCGTGGTCCTGCGGTCGAAGGTGGCGGTGTTCGTCGACCTGTTCGCAAAGACCAAGGAGATCGAGCGCAAGGCGCGCCAGGAACAGGCGCTGCTCGATGCCGCGCTACAGGCCAACGCCGAACGGCTGAGCGCGGAGCGCGAACTGCGCCGCGCCCAAGGCCGCCAGGCGGCGATCATCCAGTCGCTACCGATCATCCTGTATCTCGAGCCGCTGACCTGCGAGACGCGTTGCCCGCACTTCGTCAGCGGCAGCTTTGAGGCGATGACCGGGTACCGGTTCGCCGAAGTGCTCGAGAACCCCCGGCTGTGGGCCGAGCGGCTTCACGACGAGGACCGCGCTCGAGTCCTCGCCGCGGTCGCCGAGCGGGACCGGACGGGCCGGCTGTCGGTCGAATATCGCTGGCGCTGCGCCGATGGCACCTACAAGCACTTCCACGATCAGGCGGTGCTGTTGAAGGACGATGCCGGCGTCGCCCTTGAGTTCGCAGGCACGCTGACCGATGTCAGCGATCGCAAGAGCCTGGAGAACCAGTTAGTCCAGGCGCAGAAGATGGATGCGATCGGCAAGCTGACCGGCGGCATCGCGCATGACTTCAACAATCTGCTGGCGGCGGTGCTGGGTGGCATCGGCCTGGTCGAACGGCGCGCGAACCTGGCCGACGAGCACCGCAAGATTCTTGGGATGACTCGACACGCGGCCGAGCAGGGCACCGACCTGGTGGGCCGCCTGCTGGCATTTGCGCGACGCCAGCAGCTCAAGCCGGGCAAGGTCCCGCCACGCGAACTCGCCGAGGCGGTGAACAATCTGCTGGCGCACACGCTGGGCGGCCTGGTCGAGCTCGACTGGAGCGTGCCCAACGACGCGTGGCCGGCCTATGCCGATGCGGCGCAGCTGGAACTCGCCTTGATGAACCTCATCATCAATGCGCGAGATGCTATGCCCGAGGGCGGCACGATCAGGATCACTGCCGCGAACCGGGGCCTGGCGGCAGGCAACGCGCTGGAGCTGCCCGCCGGCGACTACGTCTTCTTCGAGGTGGTTGACCATGGCTGCGGGATCGCACCGGAAAACCTGGAGAAAGTCCTAGAGCCATTCTTCACGACCAAGGAGGTCGGCAAGGGCACCGGGCTCGGCCTCAGCATGGTCTACGGCTTCGCCCGGCAGTCGGGCGGGGCGTTCCAGCTCAGCAGCAAGCCCGGCGAGGGTACCAGCGCAACGATCTGCCTCCCCCGCGCGGTTGGAGCCGAGGGCGTCTCAGACTTGACCAGCGTTCGGGCAGACTCGGTCCTCACGACACGTCCGCTCCGTATTCTGCTGGTGGATGATCATCCCGGTGTCCGGGCAATGACGGCGGCCATGCTGCACGACCTCGGCCACAAGGTGACCGAGGCCTGCAACGGCGTGGAGGCCTTGGAGCTGCTGGAGCAGCAGGCTGACGCTAACGGGCGGCTGGAGCTGGTGATCAGCGATTATGCCATGCCGCATCTCAGCGGCATGGAAGTGGTCCGCCGCGTCAGGGAACGCCAACCCGACCTGCCTGCGCTGCTGATTACCGGCTATGCCGACACGGAAGAGATCGGCCAGAAGCTGGACCAGATGGTGGTTCTCGCCAAGCCGTTCACCTTGGGAGGGCTTTCCGCTGGTATCGCGGAGGCAGTGAGGCGCGATCAGGGATGACGGGCGGGCCGCCGGCTTCTTCGCGCCCAGGCGAAATCGTGGCGCCAGGTGGTCCGGAAGAGCAGCCAGACCCCGGTCAGCGCGAGCCAGGCCATGGCGATGCCAACTAGCACGATCAGCGGATGGTTGAAGCTGGTCCGCTCCGCATAGTCCATCGTGTGGAGCATCCAGAACAGGTCCCACCAGCGCCAGCTGTCGTTGCGCCGTTCAAGGATCGCTCCGGTCGTGCCCGAGACATAATAGCTGCTGTGGCCGGCGTCGGCGAAATCGATTTGCCAGATCGGCAGTTCGTGACCGCGAACCGCGAGCGGGAGATCGCGGAGGGCGACAGCGTTGGTGACGGTCGCTCGCTCCGGGTGCGCGGAACGCGCGATGGCGGTTGCTTTGGCGCGGTCGATCGGCACGCGCTGTCCGTCGGCGGGGTCGAACAAGGCCACGCCCTGGGCCGTCGTGACCTGCAGCATTTGCCCCCATGGCAGCGGCCGCAGCGACAGCGCCGTAATCTTCTGCCCGGCGAGTGCCTGCTGGACCCGCGGCCAGGCGCCGGGACTGGCAACCAGGGCAGCGGGCCGTTCATGGGCGCTCTGCCCACCGGCGACGGCCTCCATGTCGAGCAGCGCCATGGCAGCGCCGCTGACCGCCCACAGAAGGAATTGCAGCCCGATCGCAAGCCCGACCCACTTGTGGATGCGGCGGAGCCAGATCGACTTGATCCTCATGAGCGAACCGGCGCCTTCTTCTTCTTTTTCGGAAACGCGAAGAACAGCAGCCACGCGCCCGAAAGGGCCATCACCACCGCGCCCCAGGTGAAGGCGCGGAGCAGCGGGTTGTTGACGTTTTCGCGTTCGTCATAATCCATGATGTGGAGCATCCAGACGAAATCGAAGATGCGCCACAGCTCGTGCCGGCGCGACACCAGTTCGCCGGTTGCCGGGGACAGGTAGAGCGTCGGCTTGTTCCAATGGGCGAACTCAACGCGCCACAGCGGCGGCTTGCGCCCGCGGACTTCTCCCGGGAGGTCGCTGATCAGGGCGGCCGAGGCGATCGGCTCGTCGCCGGTGTAGATCGTACGTGCAAGTGCCCGGATACGCGCCTTGCTGGGCGGCCCCAACCGTTCCCCGCTCCTCGCATCAAACAGCTGCTCGCCGGTCGAACTCGTCACCACGTAGACCGGCCGCTCCGCAACCCACGCGAGCCGGATGCCGTCCGCGCCTTTGGCGAGCGCCAAGGGGTCCTTCAGCCGAGACGGCTGCACACCTGCCGGAGCCTGATGGCGTATGAAGTGGTCGCCATGGATCGTGTCGATGTGGACAATTGTCATGTAGACGCCGCTCAGCGACCAGATGACCACCTGCAGCCCGACAAACAGGCCGAGCCACTTGTGCGTCTTGCGAGCGAGAACGGGAATGCGCAGCGGCAATGACAACTCCTGGAGACTGACCAGCTTACAAGATGCTCAGCCGCTGGCCAGCATGGCCGTTAATCGAGGCATCAGAACCACAAGCGCAGGCCCGCGACCAGAGCCGCCCCGCCGATATCATCACCATCCGCCCGCCGGAACCGGCGCGTATCGCCAAAGGCGCGCTCATAGGCGATGCCGACATAGGGCGAGAATTGCTGGGTGACCTGGTAGCGGAGGCGCAGACCAAGCTCGGCATTCGACAGCCCGGCGCCGATCCTCTCGTCACGAATGTCCTGGAGCGCGAAGTCGAGTTCGGCGCGGGGCTGGAGGATCAGCTTTTGCGTGATCCGCGCGTCATGCTCCGCCTCGAAGCGGGCGGTGACGTCGCCCTTGCTCGACAGGAAAGCCGCGGCATCGACTTCGATCCAGTAGGGGGCGAGGCCCTGCACGCCGACCACCAGATGCGGCCGGCGTTGCGGGCGAAGGTCCACTCGGATGCCGGTCTGCAGGTCGAACCAGGGATCGATGGCGTGGCTCCATAGCCCCTGCACCTCGGCCTGTTCGGGCTTGCTGCCGTGGTCGCCTTCAACCTCGGTCTTGAGCCACAACTTGTCGATGTCACCGCCGTACCAGGCCTCCGCGTTCACGAAATAGCCGTCGCGATCCTTGCGCAGCCGGGTTTCGGCCTGGTCGACCAGCACCTTGTACGCGGGCATGTCGCCATGCTCCGCGAGCAGCCCGCGGCGGGCGCGCTGCATCTCGCCGGCGCCCCAGAATGCATCGGCAGCATGCTCGGGTCCGCTCAGTGCTTCGGGGGGCGGGCCCGCCACCGGTGGCGCCGCGGCGGTGTCTCCGGTCCCGTGCCCGGCGTGCGGGTCGGCGCCGGCAACCGGCGATGGCGGCATCGTATGGCCGGCATGCGGGTCCGCCATTGCTGGGGGAGGGGTCGCCTGAGGCATGGCGTGGCCGGCGTGGGGGTCCGGCGGAGGCATTGTGTGGCCGGCATGCGGGTCAGTCTGCGGCACCGCATGGCCCGCGTGCGGATCCTTCTGCAGAGTCGACGCCGGCATCGCGGCGCGGTGACCCGCATGTGGGTCGATCGCCTTCGTTGCGGGTTTCCTTGCCGGTTGCGCCTTGGGGACCGGCTTCCTGGCCGTGGCCCTCTTGCCCGCAGATGGTTTAGCCACAGCCTTCTTGACGGCCGGTTTCGTCGAAGCCGGCTTCTTGGCAAGTGGCTTCTTGGCAACCGGCTTCTTCGCGACAGGCTTCTTGGCTGGCGCCTTCCGAGGGGCGGGCTTCTTGGCGGGCATGACATGGCCGGCGTGCGGATTGTGCCCGGCGTGCTGGGCCAGCGCCGGAGCGGTCGACAAGGCGGTTGCCGCCAGGATCATCAGCAGCCGCTTCATGCCGCGGCTCCATCGAGCGGGCGAACCTGGACGACGCGCATCATCCCGGCATGCATGTGGTAGAGAAGGTGGCAGTGGAACGCCCAATCGCCGGGCGCGTCCGCAGTCATGTCGAGATCGACATAACCACCCGGCAGCACCCGCACCGTATGCTTGGCGGGCTGGTGGGTGCCATGGCCGTTCACCAACTGCCAGAAGTGACCGTGGATGTGCATCGGATGCGTCATCATGGTGTCGTTGATCAGCCGCATCCGGACCCGCTCGTTGCGGGCCAGACGGTAGGGTTCGGGGTTCTCGGACAGTTGCTCGCCGTCCATGGACCACATGAACCGTTCCATATTGCCGGTCAGGTGGATGTCGATGCGGCGGGTCGGCGCGCGCGTATCGGCGTTGGGGGTGAGCGCGATCAGGTCGCGATAGGTCAGCACCTTGTGGCCGACATTCTCCAGCCCGACACCGGGATCGCCGGTGCGATCGGTCGGCATCGGCGCGATCATGTCCACTCCAACCTCAACGGGGAAGGTCACCTTCGACTTGTCGCGCATGTCCATGTCGCCATGGTCCATGGGCGGCGCCGCCGACGCGGTCGCGGCCGGCGCGGCTCCGCCATGGGCCGAGTGGTCGACGCCTCCGCCCGACCCTCCATGCCCGCCGGCGGAATGATCCATGCCCATGTCCTTCATGCCGAGCGTCGGCCGCTCGCGAAGCGGCGGAATTGCGGCGCGCAGGCCTACCCGCGGCGCCAGCGTCGCGAGCGCCATGCCGGAGCGGTCGATCGTCTCGGCGACGATCGAATAGGCGCGATCCTCCGGCTCGACGATGACGTCGTACGTCTCCGCATTGCCGATCTGGAATTCATCGACGGCGACGGGGCGCACGTTGATCCCGTCGGTCGCGACCACCGTCATGCGCAGCCCGGGGATGCGCAGGTTGAAGACGGTCTGTGCGGCGGCGTTGATGATCCGCAGCCGGACGCGCTCGCCGGCGCGGAACAGGCCGGTCCAATTCTCCGCGGACGTGTGACCGTTCAGCAGGAACTTGAATGCGGCTTCCGACGTGTCCGAGATATCAGTCGGATCCATTCGCATCCGCGCGAACATGTCACGTTCCTGCGCGGTCATCGGATCCGCCTTGCCCGACAGGCGATCGGTCAGCGTCTGCTTCTGCCGGTTGAAGAAGCCGCCTTCCTGCTTCAACCGCGTGAACACGGTATGGGGGTGCAGGAAGGTCCAGTCGCTGAGAAGGAGCACATGCTCGCGGTCGTAGGCGACGGGGTCCGGGCCCACCGGATCGATGATCATCGGACCGTAGTGGCCGATCTGCTCCTGGAGCCCGGAATGGCTGTGGTACCAGTAGGTCCCGGACTGCTTGAGCGGGAATTCGTAAGTGAAAGTGGACTTGCCCTTGATGCCGGGGAAGCTGACCCCCGGCACGCCGTCCATCTGAAAGGGGACGAGCAGCCCGTGCCAGTGGATTGACGTGTCCTCGTCCAGTTCGTTGCGGACAGTCAGGCGCACGTTCTCGCCTTCCTTCAGCCGCAGCAGCGGCGCGGGAATGGTGCCGTTCAGCGCGATCGCATGACCGACGCGGCCATCGACAGCGAACCGGGTGTGGGCGACCGTCAGGGTCAGGTCTTTGCCAGCCAGCGGCTGGAAACCCTTGTGGACGGTGCCGTGGCTGTTTGTCCGAGCCCAGGCCGGCTGAAGGGCGAGAATGCCGGCAGCGGCACCACCAGCGGCGAGGAAGCCGCGGCGATCAACGGGAAATGAGGTCATTGCTTATCCGCGTCCCCGAGGGCGGGAACGTCCTGTAGGAGTGTCGGGAGCCAAAGGCACCCGGCCGGAGCCAGGGCGCCTTAGGTCATCGATCAATGGCCGGCGTGGCCGCCGTGGCCGGCATGCTCGCCGGCCTTGCCCTTGTGCTCGGCGCAGCAATCGGCCTTTGCGCCTTTCTGCTTCGCCTTGGCGCAGCAGTCGGCATTCTTGCCGTCCTTGCAGCAGGCCATGTCGTGGCCGGCATGAGCCTGCCCCTTGCTGCCATGGCCGTCGTGATGCTGGCCGCCCTGCTGGTGCTGGGCATGGCCGGCGTGAGGGTCTGCCGCAGGAGCGGCCTGAGCCGCGGCCGGAGCCGCGACGAGGAGGGCGATGGCGGCGATGATGGTCTTCATGTGCAGAAACTCCGAACGAACTGATGGTCTGGGGAAGGAAAAGCTTCAGCCCAGCTTCGGAGGGGGAGTGGCAAGCTCGGGCCCGGCACCGGGCGCAGGCGAAATCAGGACCGCGTGGCGCGGCGCGGCCGGGCGCAGTTCTTCGACGAGCGGGATGGCGCCCTCGGGCAGCAAGGCAGCGCAGGCCATCGCGCAATCCGTCTTCGGCTTGGCCGGCATGTCGGGGCGTTGCTGCTGGTCGCAGTGCTCACCGGTCTGCGCTGCCGGCGCGACGGGCTGCGTCGTGGCCGCGCCGTGGGCAGCAGCCGGAGCGGACGCCATGCCGAACGGCATGAGCACCAGCGCGAGCAGGGCGAGCAGGCGAACGAGCGAGGCCATGGCCGGCACATAGGCTGCCCGACCTTGACCGGCAATGACCAGGGTTTGCGCCAGGCGAGACATGAGCTGGAGCGGAGGCTTCCAATAGGCCAGTCATGGAGCCATGGTGCGGCGGGTGTCATTGATCCTGATCATGTTCGCGGCTGCCGCAGGGCCCGATCTTGCTGGCGCCGCGACCCGGCAGGTCGCCGAGCAGGAGTGCCGGTCGCAGGACGACGGGGATGCGATCGTGGTTTGCCGGCGCCGGGATGCGGTGGGGCGGTATCAGGTGAGCGACCCGAAGAAGTGGGAACCGACGGCGGGCGTCGACAGCGTCTCCCGAGAGCGGTCGCGCTGGACCGAGCATGGCGACAGTGGGATCGGGTCCTGCTCGGCAGTCGGGCCGGGCGGCTGGACCGGGTGCCAGCTCAAGGAGAAAAAGCGCAACCGTCAGCAGCACAAGGGTTGGTACTGACGGCCGGACAGGAGCGGCTTCGGGGACCCGGAAGCATGAGGCGGACTGGCGGGCCCTGCTGTCAAGAGAGGGGCGGCCGGCGCTTAACCGGCCGCCCTCCTCGTCAGAAGCCCAGGCGGAAGCCGACGTGCGCCGAGACGTCCTCGCCTTCATCCTTGCCGAAGGTGGCGCTGGCGGCGGCGTCGAGGCTGGCGCCCGGCAGGATCGCCGCGCTGGCACCGCCGGTCAGACGGGCGTAGGCCTTCTTGGAGCGCTCGCCGAGGTCCCAGCGGTTGACGATGCCCGGAGCGCTGGTCTGGGCGAAGGTGGCGATCCGGCCGTCGCCCTTGAAGTCCTTTTCCACCATCGCGGCGACGAACGGCCGCAGCGCGATGCCGCCGCCGGCGAAATCGCTCCGGGCCTCGAGGCCGAGGTTGCCAGTCAGCGCCGTATAGCGCTGGCGCCCGACGTTGAGGGTCAGGGCGGCGTCGCCTTCCTCCGTGTAGCCGTCGACCTTGGCGCGGGCATAGTCGAGCGCGACGACCGGGCCGATCCGCACCGCGCCCATCGGCATCAGGTATCCGGCCTTGCCGCCCAGCGTCCAATGGTTGCCGTCCGCGTCGGCCCGCAGGCCCTCGACGACGCCGTTGCGGCGCAATTTGTGGTTGTCCCAGCCGTAGCCGGCGTGGGCCTGGGCGAACACCGGCCCTAGCGCGTAGCCGGCAAAGCCGCCGACCTGGACGGTGCGGCTGCGGTCGCGGGCGATCCCCGCGCCGAACCGCGCCCGGGCACGGGTGTAGTTGACCGCCGCGCCAACGACTGCATTGCCGAAGCCGGCCTCGAGCCCGGCGGTTCCGCCGACGCCGTCGATGTCGAACGGATCGGTGCTTGCGGTGCGCTCATTGTCGCGGGAGAACATGTCGCCGGTGACGAAGAGGCGGACACCCTGGCCGACTTCGCCATCGCGGGGCGAGCCGAGGTCCACGCGGGTGGTCAGCGTGCGGCCGAACTGGCGGGCGGTGTCGAGGGCCAGGTCAGATGGAGCGGCGAGCGTTAGCGGGGCCTGCAGCTGCGCGGCGACGTAACGGGCAACGACCTCGAACCCGTCGGAGGTCAGGTGAAGCGCGTCGGCATAGAACAGGTAGCCCGCGCCGCTCGTCGAGATGCAGGTCGGGTTGGGAGCAACCGGGCAGGCAATGCCGTTGGTGATGCCGAACGCCGTCGGATTGGCGATGACATTGTCGAGCACGGCATTGAGGTCGAGGTAGTGGACCACCACGCCATCCGCCGCATAGCCGGCCAGCGTTCCCTGGATGCCGGTATTGAAGGCGGTCGAGAAGGTGCTGCGGATGGCTGCCCCGGCCGGATTGGTAGCGATCTCCGGCAGACGGCCGGTGTCGCCCGCCAGGAAGCTGATGGTCGGAGCGCCGGCGCCGACAAGCGCGTTCAGGTTCGCCGTGGCGTTGGCGACGGACAGCTGAGCGGCAGCTTGGGCCGTGGCAGTGGTGGCAGTCGGATTAAGCTGCTGATAGGCCCGTGCATCGTTGCCGCCAATCGACACGGCCAGAAGGTCGCCCGGCTCGAAGACGCGATTGCTGACCGGGAAGGTCGTGGTGCCAGCCGGAACGGTGCCGGTCACAAAAATCTGCGTTTCCTGGGTGAAGCCGGGAAGGCCGAAATTCTGGTTGCCAGTGCCGGTCTGGGCGCCGCCGATGGCGTAATTCTCGATCGGAGCATTGAGAATCTGCGACAGCGTATCGATGTAATTGGTCCCGCCCGAGAAGCGGCCGGTCGGGTACAGCGTCTGGAGCTGAGTTCGGATCGCCGCCGGCGTTAGCGCGACGGCATTGCCGGTGTCGGCATAGCTGTCTCCGAAGGACACGATCTTGTCGACCCTCTGAGCGGAGGCCGGCGCGGCGGCGGTAAAGGCGATGGCGGATGCGCCGAGCAGGGCGCCGGTCAGCTTCGTGAACGACATTGTTAATTCCTCCCTCAGCCGCGGCGAACGCGGCTCTCTGCCGTCGTTTATGGCTGAGGTGGACTCGACAACACAAGTGACCGGGAAGCCACAGGGGGACCGCGTTTCAGACGGCGGGGGCGAGCCAGTCCGGCAAGGGGAGGCTGCCAAGCTCCTCCACCCGGCGGTGCTCGACGGCCAATCCGAGATCCGGATACAGCATTCTCGTTCGTGGGCCCTGCGCCGCCGCCGGGACAATGACCAGCCGCCGGTTGACCCTGCTGCGCCAGTTCATCCGAGCGGTATTCTCCTGGCCGACAAAGCATCCCTTGGTGAAGCTGACCCCGTTGAGTTCCGCCGCATTGCACTCCAGCCAGAGCAGGTCGCCGAGTTCGGCGCGGCCTTCGCAGACGCCAAGGTCAAGGCGATGGGCGAGCCATGCGGCCTCCGCGGAGCCATCCTCGGGCGGGGCCAGCCAGCGCTGCCCAAGTGCCGGAAGCCTGGGGTCCGGGACACCCTGCTGTCCGTCAGGGGACCAATGGACGGCCAGCGCCCCGTCCGGCGTGATCGTGATGTTCCGGCGCAGACGGTATATCGACAAGCGCCTGGCCAGGTCGGCGCTCGCCTGGGCCTCGCAGTCGAGCAGCAGATCGTCGCCGTCGTCCCATACGAGGAAGTCGAAGAGGCATTTGCCCTGTGGGGTCAGAAGCCCGGTCCAGACCGGCAGATCGCCTGCCAAGTCGCTGGTCACCAGCCCCTGGAGGAACCCGCGGACATCCTCGCCGGCCAAGCGGAGGAGGGCGCGCGAGGGAAGGGTGGTGGCGGGCATGGCCCTTAGCTAAGGAGCCCGCGTGGAAACGCAAAGCATCACCATCCGCCGACCCGACGATTGGCACGTGCATCTTCGCGACGGCGAGATGCTGCAGGCGGTCGCGCCCTACACGGCACGGCAGTTCGCCCGGGCGATCGTGATGCCCAACCTCACGCCGCCGGTAACGAGCGTTGCGGCGGCACTGGCGTACCGCGATCGGATCGTCGCGGCGGTTGAGGAGGCGAGCGGCTTCACTCCGCTGATGACCTGCTACCTGACCGATGCCAGCGATCCGGACGAGATCGCGCGCGGGTTTGAGGAACGGGTGTGGATCGCGTGCAAGCTCTACCCGGCCAATGCCACGACCAACAGCGCCTTCGGGGTGACCGACCTCCGCAAGCTCCAGCCGGTTCTGGAGCGCATGCAGCGGATCGGCATGCCGCTGCTGGTGCATGGGGAAGTGACCGATCCGGCGATCGACGTCTTCGATCGCGAAGCAGTGTTCATCCAGCAGGTGCTGGAGCCGATGGCCCGCGACTTCCCGGAGCTTCGGATCGTGCTGGAGCATATCACGACCGAGGAGGCGGCTCACTTCGTTCGCGATGCTCGGACCGGGATAGGCGCGACGATTACGCCGCAGCACCTGCTGATCAACCGCAACGCGCTGTTTGCCGGCGGCCTTCGTCCCCATGCCTATTGCTTGCCGGTGGCAAAGCGCGAGCGGCACCGGCTGGCGGTGCGGGCGGCGGCGACGTCAGGGAATCCGCGCTACTTCCTGGGCACAGACAGCGCTCCCCATGTGCGGGAAGCCAAGGAAGCCTCCTGCGGTTGCGCCGGCATCTTCAACGCGCCCTATGCGATGGAGAGCTACGCCACCGTGTTCGACGCCGATGGCGCGCTGGATCGGCTTGAGGCATTCGCGTCCGTCAACGGGCCGCGCTTCTACGGCCTGCCCCTCAACGAGAGCTCGCTGACCCTGGAGCGAACCGATGTCGAAATTCCGGTGTCGCTGGCGGCCGGGAGCAGCGCAGTAGTGCCGTTCCACGCCGGAGAGACCCTGCACTGGAAACTTGCCGCCGTCGGCTAGCAGCCCGTTTCGCCAAATACGTTCCCCGACCCGAGCACGTTGGCGAAATGGTCCTCGACCGCGCTGTAGCATTCGCAGCTGGCCTTGAGCAGGCCTTCGCGGCTGCGGATCTGAATGGCTCCGCGCCGGTAGGAGATCAGCTGCTGGTCCTGCATGGCGCGGGCGATCGCATTGACGGTGGTTCGCTGGACGCCCAGCAGGCCGGCCAGCGCCTCCTGCGTCAGCGGGATGCGTTCGCTGCCGACCCGATCCTGCGCCGTCAGCAGCCAGCGGGCGGTCCGCGCCTCGATCGGGTGGAAGGCGTTGCACGCGACCGACTGCATCACCTGCGAGAGCAGGTAGTCGGAATAGCGGCAGAAGAGGTTCTTGATGTCCGGCGAAGCGCTCTTGGCAAGTTCCAGCGCATGCATCGGCATGGCCAAGGCCTGCCCGCCTGTCTGCGCCACCGCGTGAGTGAAGGCAGGCGCTGCGCCGCAGCTGATGATGCCGCCGATCGCGCCCTCCTTGCCGATCGACGCCACTTCCACGGCCCGGGCGCCGGTTAGCTCCACCAGCATCGACACCATCAGCCCGTCGCACGGGAATAACGTCTGCTTGACCGGCTCCCCGGAGGTGAGGACGATCTCACCCGGGGCGATATCGCGCAGCTGCAGACTGGGTTCGATCAGTGCGAGTGCCTGCGCCGGCAGCGCCGCGAGCAAGCGGTTGCCGGCGAAGGCTTCCGCAGACAGCGGCGACCTGGAAATTGGATCCGAATGCACTTGCGGGCTCCCCAGCGTCGCGATGGCACGGGGCGGCCCAGCCGCTTAGCGGCTCTGCGCCCCCCCTTCGACGAGCATTACGCCAACGTTCCGAATACTGGCAATAGGTTTGCTTTGAAGCACTTACACTGCACCGAATGTCGGTCAGCCGACGTTTGCTGCGTTGCTTCTCGCTCTGACGAGCGGCGAAATTGGACTAAACGAGTGTGGTTGAACCCGGCGCAGCACTCCGCTAAGCGGCTCGCTGCCGCGGCGTCCGGAGACGTGGGTGAGTGGCTGAAACCAGCGGTTTGCTAAACCGCCGTAGGGGGAATTCCCTTACCGAGGGTTCGAATCCCTCCGTCTCCGCCAGCCTGCCGCGTTCTGCCTCGAAAGGGCCTCAAGATGCCCTCTCCCGCAGGGAGCCTTCGAGCGCCCGATGCGTTTTGGCCACGAATGAAACGCAATGGTTGCAGTGGTTTGTTTCACCGCCGGAACCCTCTCAACCCTGTGTCGTTGGAGGAGCGCTGACTTTGTGCGCCGTCGCCGGTTAAGACCGTCGGGGCACGGTCTGTCGTTTTTACCATCGGGAGAGAGCATATGAAGAAAACTGCGATGGGCCTGCTGTTGGCCGGCTCGCTGTCGCTTGGCGCTTGCGCCAGCACCAGCAATGACACCCTCGCCGACGCCGCGACCGGCGCCGCCGTCGGTGCCGCAGGCGGCGCGGCCGTCGGCGCCGTGGTCCCGGGCGTGTCGACCATCACCGGTGCCGCCGTCGGCGCAGCGGTTGGCGGCCTCGCGGGCGCCGTTTGGGCCGACCGCAACAATGACGGGTATGCCGACGGCTACGTCCAGAATGGCCAGTATTACCAGGGTCAGCCGTCTGGCTGGGATTCGACGCTTGGCCGCGTTGCCACGGGTGCCGGTGTCGGTGCTGCCGTCGGTGCGGGCGCCGGTGCGCTGATCCCTGGCGTGAGTGTTGTCGAAGGCGCGATCGCTGGTGCAGTGGTCGGCGGTCTCGCCGGCGCGATCTGGGCCGACCAGAACAATGACGGCCGGGTCGACGGCTATGTCCAGAACGGCCAATACTATCAGGGCGCACCGGCCGGCTACCAGGCTCCGGCCCCGTCCTACCAGCAGCCGACCTACACCGCCCCCGTCCGCAGCGGCGAGCGCGGCTAAGGAGGTTAATGATCAGCTTGCGTACCAAAGCTGTTCAGCGTGCCGGCCGCCCCGTGCGGCCGGCACGTTCGTGTTTGATCAGCGGCGTCGCGGCAGCCTTGGTGCTGTCGCCGGCGCCGTTGTTCGCACAAACGGTTGGTTCGTCGGCCAGCGTTGCCGCCCCGGCGGTGCTGCCGGACGGCCGATCGGTTGCCGGGCTCGCCACCCCGCTGAGCGCCGCGCCGCGGTGGCTCCGCCCAGGACAGGAACAGGCGGCCGCCGATCTCGTCGCGCTGATGGCGGCCTCCCGCGTCGACGGACTCGATCCGCGACGATACCGAACCAAGGAATTGCAACGTGCCCTTCGCGCCGCCTGGGGCGGTTCGCCGCTTGCGGCGCAACGCGCCGAGCGGCTTCTCAGCGACGCCTTCGTGGATTACGTCCGCGACCTTCGGCAGGGGCCGGACCTCGGGATCATCTACGTCGATCCGCAGCTCCGGTCGCAGGCGTTGGATGCTCGCGCGATCCTCGAGGGGGCGGCACGGCAGGCGGATCTTGTCCGCTACGTCCAGACCATGGGCTGGATGCATCCTTATTACGCACCCCTTCGGAACGCGCTTACGGACGGGGGGCACGATCAACAGCAGCGGGCCTTGCTGGCGCTCAACCTGGAGCGGGTCCGGGCGCTGCCCGGTTCGGAGGCCGGCCGCTACGTTCTCATGAATGCGGCGCAGCAGCGCCTCTTCATGATGGAGCGGGGCGAGGTCGTCGACATGATGCGGGTCGTGGTCGGCAAGCCCGTCCACGCGACCCCAATGATGGCGGCGCTGATCCGCTACACCAGCCTCAATCCCTATTGGAACGTTCCGCCGGACCTGGTCGCCGAGCGGGTCGCGCCGTTCGTGCTGAAGGAAGGCATCGGGTTCCTCAAGGCCAAGGGCTACCAGGTGTTGTCCGATTGGGGCGATGCGCCGGAGGTGGTCGATCCGCGAACAGTCGACTGGAAAGCGGTCGCTGCCGGAACCCGCGAAATTCGCGTTCGCCAGTTGCCGGGCCCGGCGAACGGCATGGGCGCGATGAAGTTCATGTTCCCCAACCCGCAAGGCATCTATCTGCACGATACCCCGTCGACCGAGCTGTTCAGCGAGGCGTCGCGCCTGTTCAGCGGCGGCTGCGTGCGGCTGGAGGCGGCGCCTCGGCTGGCAGCCTGGCTGTACAACGGCCGGGCACCCAAGGCGCAGGGGGCCAAGCCCGAGCAGAAGGTGATGCTGGACAAGCCGGTACCGGTCTACCTCACCTATCTGACCGCAGTGCCGTCCGGCAGTTCGGTGGCCTTCTACCAGGACATCTATGGCCGCGATGCCAGCCGGCTGGCCCAGCTCGGCGGTTCGGCGGTCCTCGCCAGCCGTCGCTAGCCGACAGCAATCAGCGATCGGTCCAGGTCGCCTGGAACACTAGGTCCACCGTGATGGGCTGGCCTGCCCGGTCGGTCGCGGGGATCCAGCGGCTGTGAGCGGCGACGCTCCGGCACAGGGCTGAATCAAGGATCGGGCTGCCGCTGGTGGCGAGCGGGGCGCAAGCGCCGACTCGGCCGGTGGGCAGGATACTCAGGCGGAGCGGCAATCGGCCCGCCGGCGCCGGCGCGGTGCGGACGATCTCGCCCGGCAGGCGAGCGCGGGCGCTTCCGGGCACATAGCTTGCGGGTCGGCCAATGCCGCCGCCGCCTGCCCCGTTGCCCCCGCTGCCTCCGCCGCCAAAGCCGGTGCCGCTGCCGGCGGCGCCGGTGCCTGGACCAGCCACTGCTGCCGCTCCGACGGTTCTGTCCGTGCCGGAAACGGGCGCACTCACTTCCGCCGTCCGGACCGGTGAGGGAAGCGGCAGCTGGACGGCCGGTGTCGGCGCAATCACCGGGGCGGGCGCGGAAACGATGTTTGGTGCCGCGGGCGCCTCGGGCGGAGCTGCCAGCGAAAGCTGCGGCAGCATCTGCAGCAGCGACAAGGGCAGCAGCGGCGCGTCCGGCGGTGGCGGAATATCCAGTTCGGGGACGTCAGGCGGGGGCGGAATGTCTTCCGGCGGAAGCTCGGGCTCGGGCGAGTCCAGGACTTCGAAGCTCTTGAGCGCATCGGTCAACGAGTTGGCGGTATCAGCCCTGAAACCATTCGCCAGCACGATCGCCATGCCGGCATGGATGACGATCACCAGCAGTGCGGCCGTGGCGCGGTCGGTCCTGTTCGACGCGTAGGGCATGATCGTCGGCACCTTGCCTCTCAACAGCTTAACACGCGCTGTCCGGACCAGGCTACACCTTTACCGCTGCGTCCGCAGCCCGTTTCAGATTGCGCGACAGCTGGGCAATACCGTTGAGATAGGGTGGAGGACACCATTGGCCTTCGTAGCCCTGCGCCGCGGCTGCGCGCAGCGTCCAATAAGGATCGGCGAGGTGGGGCCGGCCAAGGGCGACCAGATCGGCCCGGCCGGCCGCGAGGATTGCGTTGGCATGGTCCGGCTCGAAGATGTTGCCCACCGCCATGGTCGCGAGCCGGCCCTCATTGCGTAGCTGGTCGGCGAAAGGTGTCTGGAACATGCGCCCGTAGACCGGCCGAGCGTCGGTCCAGGTCTGGCCGGCGGAGACGTCGATCAGGTCGGCGCCGGCATCCGCGAAGGCACGGGCGATCTCGACGGCTTCGGCGGGGGTGACCCCCTCATCCCCTGCCCAGTCGGTCGCCGAGATGCGAACCGACATCGGTCGATCCTCCGGCCATATCGCCCGCATTGCGGTGAACACCTCCAGCGGGAAGCGCAGCCGGTTCTCCAGGCTGCCGCCGTAATCGTCCGTGCGCCGGTTCTGGAGCGGAGTGATGAAGCTCGACAGCAGGTAGCCGTGCGCGGCGTGGAGCTCGATCATGTCGAAGCCCGCATCGATCGCCATGCGCGTTGAGGAGACGAACAGCTCGCGCACCTCGTCCATGTCGGCTCGAGTCATCGGCCGTGGGCGCTGGTTGTCAGGGGACCAGGGCACATCGGACGCAGCGATCAGCGGCCAGTTCCCGCTGTCCAGCGGAGCATCCATCCTCTCCCAGCCAAGCTGGGTCGAGCCCTTGCCGCCAGAGTGGCCGAGTTGAAGGACGAACCTTGCATGGCTGTTGCCGTGGACGAAATCGCTGATCCGCCGCCAGGCCGCAACATGAGTGTCGTTCCACATGCCGGCGCATCCGGGGGTGATTCGGCCGTGCGGCGAGACGCAGGTCATCTCGGTGAACAGCAGCCCCGCGCCTCCCTGCGCCCGCGCGCCGTAATGGACCAGGTGGAAGTCATCAGGCGTGCCGTCCTGCGCGGAGTAGGTTGCCATCGGCGACACCGCGATGCGGTTTTCGATGTCCATGCCGCGCAGCCTGAATGGCGCGAACATCGGCGGGGCGTTGCCGCCGGGCAGGCCTGCCCGCTCCCAGAACCAGCGTTCCACACCCTCCAGCCATCGGGAGTCGCGCACGCGGAGGTTGTCGTGGCTGATCCGCTGCGACCGGGTGAGTAGCGAATAGGCGAACTGGATCGGTTCGAAATGCAGGTAGCGCTCCAGCGTTTCGAACCATTCGGTCGAATTGCGGGCACTGTTCTGCAGCTTGACCACTTCGATCTCGCGCTCGGACTGATATTTCTCCAGCGCCCGGTCGAGCGGAAGACCGGGGCGGTTCAGCACATCGGCCAACGCGATCGCGTCCTCCAGCGCCAGCTTGGTGCCGGACCCGATCGAGAAATGCGCGGTGTGGGCCGCGTCGCCCAGCAGGACGAGATTGCCGTGGTGCCAGCGCTTGCAACTGATCCGGCGAAAATTGAGCCAAGCCGCCGATCCACGCAGGTGGCTGGAATTGCTGAGCAGCTTCTCGCCGTCGAGGTGGCGGGCGAAGATCCGCTCGCACAGCGCGGTCGCGGCGTCCTGCGCCATTGCGTCGAGACCAAGGCCGCGCCAGGTCTCTTCGCTCATTTCGACGATGAATGTCGAGAGCTCCTCGTCGAAGCGATAGGCGTGGGCCCAGACCCAGCCGGCATCGGTCTGCTCGAACGCGAAGGTGAAGGCGTCGAACGCCTTGCCCGTGCCCAGCCAGACGAACTTGTTGCGGCGGACGTCCACTTCGACCCCGAAGACCTCCCGACGGGCATCGCGCAGGCGGCTGTTGATTCCGTCCGCCGCGACGACCAGGTCGAAGCCTTCCGGACTCTCGCCGCACTCCGTCTCGAAGCGGAGATCCACTCCCAGGTCGCGGGCGCGCGATGAAAGGATCTCGAGCAAGCGCTTGCGCGCGATGCCGATAAAACCATGACCGGAAGAACGGATGGTCTCACCATGGATATGAACGGCGATGTCATCCCAATGCGCGAACTCGCCGGCGATCGCCGCGGCGCTGACCGGGTCCGCCGCCTGCAGGCTTTCAAGCGTCTGGTCAGAGAAGACCACGCCCCAGCCGAATGTCTCGCCCTCTCGATTGCGCTCGAACAGGGTCACTTCGTGCGCCGGTTCGCGCAGTTTCATCAGGCAGGAAAAGTAGAGGCCGGCCGGCCCGCCGCCGACAACCGCGATGCGCATGGAGCTTTCGTAAAGCGTCGCAAGACCGCTGCAACAGAAAAGCGGGCCAGCAAGGTGGTCCGATTCGCGGCGGCTCTGGTGCGGCCGATGGACTCCGCGCCCTGAGAAGGTCCCAAAACGGGACGTGGCCCGCATCCGGCGTCGGTTCGCCCGACTCAATGCTGCTGCTGTTCTCGCCCCGAAATCAGTTTATCGATCAGGGTTAATGAATGGTTTCTGCCACGAGAGCGCCGCCGCACCCATCGCATTACTACAGTATCAAGTAGGTCTACTACTTACAACCTTGGTTGTATTCCAAAGTCGCAGACGCATTCACAACCGCGACACCGATAGCAAATCCTGCGCCCCTTCATCTGGTTAACTTATAATCTTCTGCATCGTTAACATTTTTAACTTCCATGAGGCGCTCATCGCCTAACTATGAAGGGTGGCGTTAAAAGCACGATTCTTGCCAATCCCGCTGAACTTGTGCTTGCTTTGTTGCGAACCGACGAACGTGCGGGCAAGGCGTTAACCATCGGTGTTAAACCGGAGGGCCTTCCTGACCTCCCGGTTCGGCAACAGGGGCGGCGCGATTGGGGCGGCGGCCGATGGCGGGGGTAGTTTATGCGCTTCGATGATGCATCGCGGACGGGTTCGTTCCAGGACGCTTCGCGCGGGCCGGATGCTCGTGACGACGGCGATGCCCTTGCTGCCGGCGATCGTGGCCCGGCGACCGGCAACACGATCACCGGGGCGGGCACCGTCACCGGATCGGCGGGTGCCGACGTTGCGGCCGGAGGACGCATCACCGCGATCGAGGGCGCTGGGGGCTCCGACAGCAGCTTCTCGGGCGGGCAACTGCGCGTCGACGGTGAGCATGGTACCCTGACCATCAATGCCCGCGGCGAGTACAGCTACACGCCCAAGCCGGGCACTCCGGAGAACGTCAGCGACGTTTTCACCTACACCCTGATCGGGGAAGGCGGCACCGACACTGCCCGCCTGACGATTGAAATCGGCAAGACCCCCGCCGTTGTGCAGGCCGGTGCCCAGCGCGTCGTTCCCGGACCAGACGGGGTCGTGACCCTGCCCGCCGGCGTGGACCTCAGCGACATTCGCGTGATCGGGCGCGACCTGGTGGTCATGCTCCCCGACGGTACACAGATGGTGATAGTGGATGGCGCGATCTTCGTCCCGCAGCTGGTGCTTGGCACAGTGGAAGTGCCTGCGACCAACCTGGCCGCACTGCTGATCGACAGCGAGCCGCAGCCGGCCGCCGGTACCCCGCAGTCGAGCGGCGGCAATTTCGGCCTTCTCGTGGGGCCGCTCGATCCGGGCGTGGCGCTGGGCGATCTCATTCCGCCGACCGAGCTTGGCTACACTCCGCCCGAGTTCCGCGAACTGGAACAGCTGGTCGACCGCGAGGTCGAGATCGGCCTAAATCCGCTTGTTCCGCTCGATGAGGACGTGCTTGCCGGCGGTGCCGCCGGTGGGGTCGGAGACGATCCGGATGCCGGGCCGACCGCGTCGGGCCGGCTGTCCGGCTCAGGAGGCGACGGCGATCTCAGCTGGGACCTGCTGCTCACCGGCGCACCGGCAGGGTTCAGCTATGTCCACGGGCCGAACGGTTCCGTGCTTGTCCAGCAGGTGCAGAACGGCGTCACCGTAACTGTCCTGACGATCACTGTGAACCCGGCAACCGGCGATTATACGATCACCCAGAACGCTGCGGTCCGGCACGAGGCGAGCGGCAACGAGAACAATGTCGAGTTCACGATTGGCTACACCGTCCGCGACGAGGACGGCGACACCGCAACGGGCACGCTGACGGTCAACGTCGACGACGACACGCCGGTGGTGGACGTGACCGCCGGCGCGGACGCCGGGATCGTGCTGCAGACGCAGGATGCCGAAACCGTCGGCACTGCGAGCGACATGGCGTCCAGCTCGGCGAATTTTGGGGGGATGTTCGGGATCAGCGCGTCGGGCGGAGCGGACGGCACGGCAGCGCCGGCCAGCCTCGGCTTTGCGCTCAACGTCACTGCAAGTGCCTCCGGCCTGACCTCCGGCGGCACCGCCATCAATCTGTTCATGGTTGGCGGCAAGGTCGTCGGCTCGACCGCCGGCAGCGTGGGTGCGGTCACCGCGGCGAACACCGTGTTCGACGTAGCCGTCAACGGCACCGGCGTCGTCACGCTCTCCCAGTACAGCCAGATCGATCATCCGGCCGCAGCGGATCCAAGCCCGTCCGGAGCGCCCTTTGCCGACCAGCTGATCTCGCTCGCCGACGGCCTGGTCACCTTGACCGCCAGTGCGAGCATGGCCGACCGCGACGGCGACAGCGCGTCGGACACTGCCGTGATCAACATCGGCGCCAACCTCCAGTTCGCTGACGACGGCCCGAGCATCGGCAATGCCGTTTCCGCGAGCGGGATCGTGCTCGACGAGACCGCTGCGGCGACCCCGGCCGGCTTCCCGCTCAGCGCGACCAGCCTTGCGGCCGTGATCAGCGCGACCGCGGCGTTCGGCGCCGACGGGCCCGCCGCGACCGGCTCGCTCAGCTACAGCCTGCAAATCGTCGGCGGCGGTGCCACTGCCCTGAAGACGGCGATCGGCGATTTTCCCGTCACGCTGGCGCAGACTTCTCCGACCCTGGTCACCGGGTCGTACGTCGAGGGCGGGGTCACCAAGACGGCGTTCACCGCTACAATCAATGCCGATGGTACCCTGTCTGTTACTCAGGCCGTTCCGCTGGAGCACAATGTCGACGGCGATTCGGGTGCAGCCTACAATGACGAGCTGACGCTCGCCGGGCTGCTCAACGCTACCGTGACCGCGCGGGACTTGGACGGCGACACTGCAAGCGCGAGCGCAGCGGTCGGCCAGCGCATCAGCTTCTTCGACGACGGCCCGCGCCTGACGATCACGCAGGGCAGCGATGCCGGCGTCATCCTGACCACGGACGACGCCGACACGGTCGGCGCGGCCTCGGACAGCGCGAGCAGCAGCGCGAATTTCGGCGGAGTGTTCGGGCTGTCGTTCAGCGGCGGCGCCGACGGTGCGGCCAACCCCGCGATCACCTACTCGCTCGGCCTCGGCAGCTCCGCCACGGGACTGACCAGCAACGGCGCCGCGATCCGGCTGTTCCTCCTGCCCGGCAACACGATCGTTGGCTCCACGGCGTCCAGCTCCGCCGCGATCACGGGTGCCAACACGATTTTCAGCGTCACCCTGAACGCGACCGGTGCGGTGACCCTGACCCAGTTCGGGCAAATCGACCATCCGGTGCAGAGCGGCGCCAACGACGCCCCGTTCGCCGATCAGTTCGTGACCCTGCCGGACAACAGCATCTTCGTGAATGCGCGGGCGACGATCACCGACAATGACGGCGACAGCACAACCGACATGCGGTCGGTGGCGATCGGTGCCAACCTGCGTTTCACCGACGATGGCCCAAGCCTGGCCGACGTGCGCGCCGGCAGCGGCGTGACCCTCGACGAGACCAGCGCGGCCACGCCAGTCGGTTTCCCGATCAGCGGGACCAGCAGCGGTCCGGCGATCGGCATCGCCCTCGCGTTCGGCGCCGATGGACCTGCGGCGAGCGGTTCGGCCACCTACGGCCTGACGATCGTCAACCCGGCATCCGGCCTGCGCACCGCCGTCGGCGATTTCGCCATCACCCTGGTCCAGACCGCGCCGAATGTTGTCACCGGCCAGTATGACGACGGAACCGGAGCGAAGGGGGCCTTTACCGTCACCATCAACGCCGACGGGTCGATCAGCGTGACCCAGATCGTTCCGCTGGAACATAATCTGGACGGCAGCTCGGCAGCGGCGCTCAACGATCCGCTGACCCTGGCCGGGCTGATCGATGCCACCGTTGCGCTCACCGATTTCGACGGTGACACCGCCAGCGGCTCGGTGCCGGTCGGCAACCTCATCACCTTCCTCGACGATGGCCCGAGAATCGACGTGACCGCCGGAGCAGATGCCGGGATCCTGCTGCAGACGCAGGACGCGGACACAATCGGCGCCGCCAGTGATAGTGCCTCTAGCAGCGCCGATTTCGGCGGCCTGTTCGGCCTCTCCTTCGCGCCCGGTGCCGATGGCGCCGCCATCACCGTTCCGACCTTCGCGCTCGGCACTGTTGGCGGGGCGTCCGGCCTCAAGCAGGGCGGCGTGGAGATCAGCCTCTACCTCGTCGGCGGCAAGGTCGTCGGCTCGACCGCGGCGGACGCAGCTTCGATCACCCAGGCCAATATCGTCTTTGACGTAGCGGTGGACGGCGCGGGCGTTGTCACCTTGACCCAGTACGGCCAGATCGATCATCCGATCGGCCTCGATCCGAGCGCGACCGGAACGCCCTTTGCCGACCAGTTGATCAGCTTGGCGGATGGCCTGGTGACGCTGACCGCGACTACATCCATCGTCGACAATGACGGAGATGTCGCCAGCGACAGCGAGACCGTGGCCATCGGCGCCAACCTGCAGTTTGCCGACGATGGCCCGCGCCTGACCGGCCTTGTTGCCGGCAGTGGCGTCACCCTCGATGAAACGGACGCGGGCACCCCCGCGGGCTTCCCGATCAGCGCCAGCAGCAGCGGCGCTGTGCTCGCCGCGTCGACGGCCTTTGGTGCAGACGGACCTGCCGCCAGCGGCGCGGTCGGCTACGGGTTGCAGATCGTCGGCGGCGGCGCGACTCCGCTGCGAACCGCCGCGGGCGACTTCGCCATCTCGCTGGTCGCGACTGCTCCAAACGTCGTGACCGGACAGTATGACGACGGAACCGGCACCAAGACCGCGTTCACGCTGACCATCAATGGCGACGGTTCGCTGACGTTGGTCCAGAACCTCGCGCTGGAGCACGGTGTGGTTGGCAGCACGGCAGCGGCGTACAACGATGCACTGAGCCTCGCCGGGCTGGTCGATGCAACGCTGACCCTGACCGATTTCGACGGTGACACTGCGACCGCCTCCGCTCCGATCGGCGGCTTGGTCAGCTTCCTCGACGACGGCCCGACAATCGACGTCACGGCCCGCGCTGACGCGGGGATCAGCCTCGTCACCGACGAGTCGCAGACCCGCGGCACGGCGACCGATACCGCCAGCAGCAGCGGCGCGTTCGGCGGCGTATTCAGCCTGGTCGCGTCGGGCGGCGCCGATGGCGCAGGTACGCCGGCGCTCGGCTACGCCCTCGACACACCGGGTGGTGCGTCCGGGTTGAAGCAGGGCGGGGCAGCGATCAACCTGTACCGGGTCGACGGCAAGGTCGTTGGCTCGACTGCCGCCGATGCAGCCTCGATCACCGATGGGAACACCGTGTTCGCGATCTCGGTCGACGGAGCGGGCTTGGTGACCCTGACGCAATATAGCCAGATCGACCATCCGCTCGCGGACGATCCGAGCGCCTCGGCTGCGCCCTTCGCGGATCAGTCGATCAGCCTTGCCGACGGGCTGGTCACCCTGACTGCGAGTGCGACGATCGTCGACAATGACGGCGACAGCGCCACCGCCAGCGAGACGCTGGCAATCGGAGCCAATCTCCGCTTCACCGACGACGGTCCGGACGCTCGCGTGGATCGCGCAGCGGCGAACGAGGTGCTGGTGCTGGACGAGAGCCGTCCGACCGGCACCGACACCGCGGGCGGAGACACTCCCGTAGGCTTGGCCACAACTACCGCCAGCTTTGCCGACAACTTCGTGACGGCGATCGACTATGGCGCCGATGGCGCGGGCGGCGTTCGCTATGCCCTGGTCCTGACCGGCCAAAATGTCGGGTCCGGCCTGTTCGCGCTGGACACCACCGATACGTCTGCCGATGCGGACGGCCACGGCCAGGGCGCCGAGATACTGCTGAACCAGAGCGGCAATCTCATCACCGGCTCGGTTGGTGGCAAGGAGTACCTCACGATCGGCATCGATCCGGCGACGGGCGAGGTGACCTTCACCCAGCTGCGCCCGATCTGGCACCCGACTGCGGGCACTAGCTTCGACGAAACGGCGGCGCTTAATGCGGCCGCCGAGTCGCTGGTGGTGCGCCAGACGGTCACGGATTTCGACGGCGACACCGACACGGCCGACGTGGACGTCAGCCGCGGCGTGTTCCAGATCCAGGACGACGGTCCGATGGGCAGCAATGAAGCGGCTCAGCGGGTCAATGAAGGCAGCTCCGTATCCGGGCGCTTCGACTTCGATCCGGGCGAGGATGGCGGCCAGGTCACGGCGATCGACGGCGTGACATTGGTCTTCGACCCCGCGACCGGTTTCAGCCAGGCGGTGGCGGTCGGGCAGGGGACGATCGTCGTCAAGGCCGACGGCAGCTACACCTACACCGCCGATGCGGCGGGTGCGGGAAGCCCGAGCGGCACCTTCACAATTACGGATGGAGACGGCGACACGGCGAGCGCAAGCTTCGGCTTCACCATTGTGGATGCCAACGTGCCGCGCGCCGGAACCACCATCGCGACGGTCGATGACGATGGCCTCCCGGTCAACAACCCGGCGAGCACCACCAGCGACATCGACGCCAATATCGGGGAGATCGCTCCGGGTAATCCGAGCGAAGCTGTCTTCCGGGGTCTCCTCGACTTCGGGTTTGGCGGGGACGGTGCGGGTTCGATCAGCTTTGCGGCTATGAACGCCAAGACCGCCACCGTCGGAACCGAGACCGTGCGCTACAGCTGGGACGAGGCAAGCCTGAAGCTTACCGCGACCGTGGTAGGCGGTGCACGCGATGGCACCGCCCTGTTCACCGTCGTGCTGGGTGATGCGACCAGCGGCAATTACACCCTTACCATGCTCGACAATGTCCTGCACGCATCCGGCGGCGACGAGGCGAGCGCTCCGCTCGTCGGGCTTACTTTCACCGTGCTCGACAGCGACAACAGCTCGGCAACGGGTATGCTGAACGTCGAGTTTAACGACGACGCGCCGACCGCGACGGTTGCACTTGGCACCGGCGGGGAGCCGACGCTGACGACCCAGGACGCAGAGACGGACGGCGTTCCGACCGCCGAGGACGTCGACAGCAGCAGTGTCGATTTTGGCGGCGTGTTCACCTTCTCCTCCGCAGCCGGTGCCGATGGCGCGGTGTCGACGGTCAAGACCTTTGACTTCGATGTGCTCGTCAAGAATTCGGGGCTGAAGAGCCGCGGCCAGGCCGTGAACCTCTACGAGATCGGTAACGGGCTGGTCATCGGCTCGACCGCGGCAAGCGCACCGGCGTCGGTGTCCGACCCGTCCGTGGTGTTCACCCTGCAGGTCGGTGATGACGGCGTCGTGACGCTGACCCAGTACAGCCAGATCGACCATGGGGCCGAGGCAGCTCCCGCCAACGCGCCGTTCGACGATCAGTTTGCGATTCTCGCCGCCGGCAAGCTCGTGCTCACCGGCAGCCTGGTCGTCACCGATGGCGACGGCGACATCGCGACGTCCAGCCAGCAGCTCGACCTTGGCGGAAACGTCCGCTTCGCCGACGATGGCCCGGTCCTGAGTGCGGTCGCAGCCGGCAGCAGCGCCACGGTCGACGAGACGGCCGCGGCCAGCACCGGCTTTCCGGTCAGCGACACCAGCGACGCTCCGATCCTCACCGCGACGCAAGCGTTCGGCGCCGATGGCGCGGCAGCGAGCGGGGCGGTCAGCTACGCCCTGTCGATCACCAGCTTGAACGGCGCAACCACGTTGAAGACAGCGGCCGGCGATTTCCCGATCACGCTGATTCAGATCGACGCGCAGACGATCGCCGGCACCTATCAGAATGCCGGCGCCCAGACCGCCTTCACGTTGCACATCAATGCCGACGGCACCCTGACCTACACGCAAAACGTCGCGCTCGAGCACAACCAGGACGGGGGTCAGCCTGCCGACCATGACGATGTGCTCAGCCTAGCCGGGCTGGTCAGCGCGTCGATCACGATCAAGGACTTCGACGGCGACACGGCAACGGCCACGGTGGCGATCGGCGATCGTGTGCAGATCCTCGACGACGGCCCCGCCGCTCGCAACGACAGCGACGCAGTCGTCGAGGGCGGGTCCACGACCGGCAACGTGCTCGACGGCAGCGGCACGACCACGCCGGCGCCAGGCGGAGCGGACAGCCCCGGGGTGGACGGCTATGCGCCGATCCGCGTGACTGGCATTGCGAGCGTCAACCAGGGCACGGCCGATACGAGCCCGACCAGCGGGAATTACGTGCTGCCCGGCCAATATGGCACGCTCACCCTCGGGCAGAACGGCAGCTACACCTACGTCGCTATGGCCAATGCCGTGACAGGCAATCAGCAGGATGTATTCCGCTATACGATCGAGGACGCCGACGGCGACACGTCAACTGCGACCCTGACGATCAACGTCCAGGACGTGACGATCGTTGGCCCCAGCCCGACGGTGCAAGTGAGCGAAGCTGCACTCGACCTCGTCAAGGACGCCGCGGATCTCGCGCCGGGCACCGCGACGGGCAGCAACCCGGCGTCGGGTGCTGAAACGATCGGCGGAACCATAGCTCTGGCCGGCGTCACCTACACGGCGCAGGCGGTCACCACCGCCTCTGGCGTGTTCCAGCTGAATGCGGACGGCACGTTCAAATATACGCTGACGGCCCCGTTCGATGGAGCCACCGCCGACAATGGCGCGAACCTCCAGCAGGCAGTCGAGACCTTCTCCTACGTCGGGACCGACGCTATCGGCAACAGCATCACGGGGACCATCAAGGTCGACGTGATCGACGATATACCGACCGCGCGCAATGACCTTGACGCGATCGCTGCAGGGGGCACCAGTGCCACCGGCAATGTGATCACCGGCGCAGGCACCACCACTGCCGCTCCTGGCGGCGCGGACACCCTGGGTGCCGATGGAGCCAGCGTCAGCAAGGTGGTCGGCTTCGGCGGATCGAGCGACGACACCCTCGATGGATCGGGCAACCTGCAGGTTGATGGGCAATATGGAAAGCTGCAGCTGAATGCAGACGGCACCTACGTCTACACCCGTAGCCCGGGAAGTCCCGGCGGTGTCAGCGACAGCTTCACCTACACGCTGACCGACGGCGACGGCGACGTTTCGACGGCCACCCTAACGATTTCGATCGCCAGCCGGGCGCCAGTCGCCGGTTCTGCAAATGCGGCGGTCGATGACGACGGCTTGATGCAGGGCGTCGCATATGTCGGCAACGGCAACCCGGGCAGCACCAGCGGCGATCTTGACGCCGATGCCGGCGAAACCGGTGCCGGCGACACCAACGAAGCGGTGTTTACCGGTACGCTGCAGGGCACTCCGGGCGACGGCATCACCACCTTCCTGTTTGCCGCCAGCCTGAACAACACCACGGCGATTGTAGGCGAGGAGACGGTCACCTACGCCGTCAGCGGCGATGGGCTGACCCTCACTGCGACCGGTCCTCGCGGACTTCTGTTAACGGTGCAGATCACCAACGCGCAGACCGGTGCCTACACGCTGACGCTGAACGATAGCGTCCAGCATCAGCCCCTGAACGGAGAGGTCGGCGACAACACCGAAAACGATGCGGCACTGACCATCCCGTATCAGTTGCGTGATTTGGACGGCAGTCTATCGGCCGCGCCCGGATCGCTGAGCATCACCTTCGACGACGACATGCCGTCGCTGAATTCGGCGACCAACGTCACGCTCGCCGGTCAGACGAGCTCGACCGGGGCGTTCGGCTTCGCGATCGGTGCCGACAATGCGTTCGATCCGTTGAACGCTGGCCAGTACCTCGGCGCAACGGTGACCGGCAGCGTGAGCGGCCGGGCGATCACGATGACCACCCAGCCGACCTATGCCGGCACGGTGAACGGCGTCGCGAGCTACAATTTCGCCTTCACGTACGACGCCGATCCCGGCGCCGCGGTCGACACACGCGCCAACAGCGGAACCATCAGCTTCGACCAGGCGGCGGGCACCTACACGGTGTCGATCGCTCAACCGATCGTGTCGCTCAGCACCACGCAGACCAGCAATGCGATCGACCGGGTCGGCTATGATCTTGGCGATACGCCCAAGCCGGAAGTGGTCGTATCGCAGCTCAACTCGACGACGCCCTTGTTCGTGCAGTTCACGGGCAGAGAAGTGAAGAATGGGGCGCCGCTGCAAGCAGGCGGCAACACGGCATATTCTGCGGGCGAATTGTTTACCGCGGCGCAGGCCTTCGTCTCGGTCGGCAATGCCGAAAACGGCGTTGCGAGCGACACCATCCAGAATGGCGAGGTGCTCGATTTCAATTTCTTCAAGACCAATCCGGGAGGCGCGATCACTTCGTCGACCCCGCAGAACCAGGTCGAAGCGAGCGGCTTGACGCTTCGGCTCGATGGGATTGGGAGCAGCACGGACCTGGTGGTCGTGCTGAAGCTCTACGACACCGCGACCGGCGCATATACCACGCGTGCGGTGATTGTCGGCCCGGACGACATCTACCGAAAAGGGGACTCGATCCCGACTGGGTACGTTGTCGGCGACCCGCTCGATAACAACGACGGGTTCGTGATAATCGAGGCGAACGATTATCAGCTCGGCAACGCCAACCTGACGATCGTCGGTGCGCAACTGCTGACCTCGACAGGTGGCTTAACCGGGAGTGGGATCGATCTCGTCCGCGCAACGGGCGCGAGCGGGGCAAGCTCGGGAACGCAGCTGTTCGGCGACAGCGACACCGCGACCGCCGACGAAACCAACGACCAGGATGTGGTCAAGATCGTCGACATCGGAATTGTCCGGACGACCGCCACGCCGCAGTCGCTCTCGCTCGACTTCAATGTCACGCTGACCGACAGCGATGGCGACGCGGTCAGCCAGCATCTGCTGGTGAACGCGCCCGCGGCGACGACGGCCGGGGCGGCCTCTACCCAGTCGGTCGCCAGCCTGGCCCTTGACGAGAGCGGCAGCAGCCTGCTGCTCGCTTCCGACAGCGATGCTGCGATCGGCGGCCGCTCGAGCTTGCAGGCGCTGCGCTCGATGAGTGCGGCGAACACCAACACAACGCTGATGGCGGTCACCGCGGCGGCGGGGTTGGGACTGTCGGGAAGCGCTGCAGTGGAAGGGACGTACGAGATTGCCGAGCCCGATCTGCACGGCAATGCCATGCCGGCCCTGGCGGTCAGCCCAACGGTCGAACTGAACTCCGTCGACGGCTCGGACCGGATCGGGTTCGGCCAGGAATCCACCATGGCGGTCGACGCGGCCGGGACTGAATCCCAGTCGACGCCAAGTGCCGTCCGCGAAGCTGCTGGCGAGCTGGATGTGGTGCCTTCCGCTGCGGGCCAGGCGGAAGAGCAGACTGCGGACCATGCGCAGGGGACTGAACCTCCGGCAGTAGCCGCGCCCGTGCCAATTGCCGAACTTCACATGCCGGCACCAGAAGCCCTCGCGGCGCTCGCCGGCGAAGCTGCCGCGACGGGTGAGGACAAGAGCAACGCGGTGCTCGGAAAGGTCGTCGCCGATGCGCTCAGCGGCGGCCACTCGGATGGGCCGAGCATCGACAGCCTGTTGGACGCACTTCCGGCTGGGGAGGTGGGACTTGGCGAAAATCCGGCGTTGATCGCACTGGCAAGCCCCGACGGCACGGACGTATCGGCGTGGAACAGTGGCCAGTTCGCCCCCTTGTTCCAGATGCACTCACTCACGATGGAGGCGTCGGCGCTTCATCATGACGCGGTTCAGCCGGTGCAGAACGGCTGATCCGAATGGCGGGCTCTCCCGGTGGAACGGAGTCCTGCCGAACATGACCAAAGGGGAAGATTAAGACCATGAAGCACTGGACTCTCATCCTGCCGGGCGCGGTGTTGCTCGCTGCAATGCCGGCCAATGCCATCGACTTGCGGCAGGCCGTGCAAACTGCGCTGAACAGCAATCCCGACATCCGCCAGGCCGTTCACAATCGGGAGGCGACTTCGGAGGAACTGAACCAGGCCAAGGGCCTGTGGTACCCGCGGGTCGACTTCCGGGCGGGAGCCGGCGTGCGCAAGCTCAGCAATCCGACCCGCCGTTCGATCGGCCTGTCGGGCGACTGGCTGCAGCCGGTCGAGGGCGAGTTGGTCGTCGACCAGCTGCTGGCGGACGCCGGTGGCCGCCAGGCCGAAATCCGCCGCCAGGCCGCGCGCACCGATGGCGCTGCCTCGCGGATCGAGGAGCGCAGCGAGTTCGTCGCGCTGAACGTCGCCCGCAACTACATCGACTACCTGCTCCAGCAGCGGCTCGTTGCGATCTCGGAGGACAATGTCACCTTCCACGAGCGGCTTGCAGGTGACCTCCGCGAAGGCGTGTCGCGAGGCTCCATCAGCATTGCCGACCAGCAGCAGGCCGAGGAGCGGCTGCAGTCGGCCCGCGCCCGGGTGACCGAGGCCCGCGAGGACCTCGATACCGCCGCGATCTCGTTCCAGACGCTCACCGGAGTGCCGATCGACAGCGTCACGGTGCCGCCCGATTTGTCGGCTGCGCTGCCCGCCACACTCGCCGAGGCCGAGGCGCTTGCTCGCGAAAACAATCCCCGGGTGCAGGAAGCCTTGGCGGACCTGTCCGCCTCGCGCGAGCTCGTCCGCTCGGCGCGGTCGGATGCCGCACCGCGGATCAATGCCGAGGGCCGCGCCCGCGTCGGCCATGACATCGACGGCTTCTCCGGCACGACCCGCGACTTCCAGGGCAATGTGGTGCTTCGCTGGACGCTCCTGAACGGCGGCATCAAGGAAGCGAATGTTCGCGAACAGTCGCGCCGGGCCGATGAGGCCCATGCACGCCTGTTCCAGCTGCAGCGCGCCGCCGAGGACGATGTCCGCTCGGCCTGGAGCCGCCTGCAGAACCAGTCGCGCCTGGTCGGCGAATTGGAAACGCAGGGCCGCGTATCGGACGATCTGCTGCTGTCTTACCGCGAGCAGTTCAACGTCGGCCGGCGCTCGCTGCTCGACGTGCTCGACGCGCAGAACACCCGACAGAACGTGCAAGCCCAGGCCGAAACCGCGCGTATGTCACGGCTGTTCGCACAATATCGCGTGCTTGCCTCGGTCAACCGGCTGATCGAAGCATTGGGCGTGGCCATGCCGAGGGATGCATACGCCGACCTGCGCACGCGCTATCGGGTCGCGCCGGTGCCGGCAACGGATCGCCAGGAGAACAGCCTCCGCTACCCGGTGATGGGTCCGCCTGCCGCCGTGGTCGATGCTGCTCCGGCAGCGGCTCCGGTGACCCCGGCGCCGACCACTACGCCGTAGGTATTGAAGGGGGGACCGACGTTGAGCTTGATGAACTGGCTGGACTCCGCGCAGGCGCAGGAGCTCGACCCCGTCCTCGATTGCCTCGCCTTTCTCGCGCGCCGGGCGGACCGACCGTCTTCCCCGGTCCTCCTGCGCGCGGGTTTGGCCCTGTCGGCACGCGGCGTCCTGCCGTTCCACCAGGTCGAACCCGCGTTGGAGCAGGTCGGCATGCGCGGGGTTCCGCTGACCCGCAACCTGCGGGGCTGGCCGCGGCGCCAGCTGCCCGCGCTTCTTGAGCTTGAGGAGGATCGCGCTGCGGTCCTGCTCGATCTGCGTGACGGCGATGCGCTGATCCATGCGCCCGGGATCGATGAGCCGACATGGGTTGGGCTTGGAGAGGTGGAGCAGGTCTTCACCGGCCGGGCCGTCCACGTTGAGGCCGATCCGACCCAGGAGCGGGCGGGCGAGCGGCCGTGGGACAAGGCCAAGCGGACGCATTGGTTCTGGTCGGAAGCCTGGAAGGTGCGCAAGGAGCTGAGCCCGGTGCTGCTGGCGGCCCTGGTCGTGAACCTGCTGGCCTTCGCGGTGCCGCTGTTCACCATGCACGTTTACGATCGCGTCATCCCCAACAAGGCGATCTCCACCCTGTGGGTGCTGGCCGGGGGCGTGCTGCTGGCGCTCACCCTCGACTTCGTTCTCCGCCTGGCTCGAGGACAGCTGATCGACGAGGTGGGCCGCAAATTGGACGCGCGGCTGAGCCAGAAGCTGTTCGAGAAGGTCATGAACCTGCCCATGGCCGAGCGCCAGGGAAGCACCGGCGCCTTGGCCAAGCGTGTGTCTGAATATGAGTCGGTTCGGGACTTCTTTGCGTCGACGACCGTGGTGCTGGCTGTCGACATGAGCTTCCTCATCCTGTTCCTGGCGCTGATCGCGGTGCTTGGCGGCTGGCTGGTGCTGATCCCGCTCGCCGGCATGGGAGTGATGCTGTTCGCCGGCTTTGCCCTGCAGAAGGGAATGAACCAGGCGACACTCGACGCGCAGGCGGACAGCAGCCTCACGCACGCGGTGCTGGTGGAATCGATCAGCGGCATCGAGACGCTGAAGGCGGCACGCGCCGAAGGGCAGATGCTCGGCCGCTGGCGGCGCTTGTCCGACATGTCTGCCGGCACGCAGGAAAAGATGCGGCGGCTGACCTCCGTGGCAGTCAACCTCGCCAGCTACGCGCAGCAACTGATCAGCATTGGCCTGCTGATCGGCGGCTTCTACCTGTTCAACGCGGGCGCCATGTCGATGGGCGCGATCATCGCTATCGTCATGCTGGCCGGCCGGGCACTCGCCCCGATCGGCCAGTTCGCCTTCTTGATCACCCGCGGCAAGCAGGCCTTTGCGACCCTCGCCAGCCTTCAGCGAATGATGGACGCCGGCGACGAGCGGGCCAGCGCGGCGCGGTCGATCGTTCCAGCAATCCGCACCGGCCACCTCGAGCTCAGCCGTGCCTCCTTCCGTTATCCAGGAGCAGCCAGGGACAGCCTGTCCGACCTCAACCTGGTAATCCGGCCGGGCGAACGTATCGGGATCATCGGCCGGGTGGCGTCGGGCAAGTCGACCTTGGGGCGGCTGCTGTGCGGGCTATACGCCGCCACGGAAGGGGTCCTGACCGTCGATGGCCTCGACAGCCGCCAGTACCATCCGCACCAGCTGCGCGACTCCTTTCGCTTCGTCGGTCAGGATGCGGAGCTGTTCAGCGGCAGCGTGCGCGACAACCTGCTGCTCGGCTCGGCCCGGGCGACGGACGAGCAGTTGGTCGAGGCCGTGAGGCGATCTGGCGCCGACATCTTCCTCTCGCGCGACGCCGCCGGCTTCGACCTGCCGGTGGGCGAGCGCGGTGCCCTCCTCTCCGGCGGGCAGCGCTCGCTGCTGGTGCTCGCGCGGGCGCTAGTCAGCCCGTCGAAGATGCTGTTCCTCGATGAGCCCACCGGAGCGATGGACTCGCAGACGGAAGCCTATTTCATCGACCATCTGCGCACCGCGCTGGCTCCGAACCAGACATTGCTGGTCTCGACCCATCGTCACCAGATGCTGTCCATAGTCGACCGCTTGTTGGTGATCGACGGCGGCAGGATCCTGGCAGACGGGCCCCGGGACGAAGTGCTCGGCAAGCTGGCAGCCGCTGCCGGGCCAGATGCCCAGACGGAAAGGAAGCCGGCATGACGGCCGTGCAGCTTGCCCGTCGCCGACTGGCGATCCGCTTCGGCGGGCTCCGGCTGGAGACGCTGGCCTTTGTCCTCGTCGCGGTCCCGGCTTTGCTGGCCGCAGCCCTGAGCTATGCGGCGACCTTGAGCAGCGACGCTCTTGCTCCGCGGGGACAGAGCGCAGCAGCGCAGGCGATCGCGCCGGTGCAAGCCGCCGCGCTGATCGAAGCGACCGCCGGCTCCGCGGCCACCGCGGTTCAGGCGACCGGCGATGATGCCCTGAAGATCAATGCCGCGCTTCCGTTCAGTGCGGCGCCGCTCAAGGCGGCACGGCCGTTCGAAACGCCGACCGGCGGCACGTCGTACGATCGCGCCCTGACCTGCCTAACCCAGGCGGTCTACTATGAAGCCGGTTTCGAGCCGCTGCCCGGCCGTCGCGCGGTGGCGCAGGTCATCCTCAACCGCATGCGTCACCCGGCTTTCCCCAAGTCGGTCTGCGGAGTCGTGTACCAGCGTAACTCCACGCCAGTGTGCCAGTTCAGTTTCGTATGCGACGGGTCGTTGAACCGGGCTCCGGCCGCTGCGGCGTGGCGAAGCGCGCGAGACATTGCCGCCGCTGCATTGGCCGGCCATGTCGAAGGCTCGGTGGGCCAAGCGACTCATTATCACGCCAATTATGTCGCGCCCCGGTGGGCACCTTTGCTGGCCAAGATCAGCCAGATTGGCGCGCACATCTTCTACCGCTGGCCCGGTGCCTGGGGACAACCCTCGGCCTTCACCGGCCGCTATGCGGGCGAGCCGGCCGATCCGTCGGTTCTGCGGCCGCAGGGTCGGGTCTTAGCTGCCGCGGAAGTCCGCAGCGCAGGCGGGGATGTTACCCCCACGCCGCTGACCCAAGGCCCAGCAATCGCCCGCGCGCCCAATGACGTCGGCGGGCTGCTCGACACCAGCAAGGGATGGACCCTGAGCATCCCCGTCCCGGCCGAGATCGACCGGGCCCGCACCCAGGTTGCGGAGCAGCAGGCCAGGCCGCTGGCGGGCACGGTCGTGATCAGCGCCACCGGCGGCAGCGTCGTCGCGGCTGTCAACTAGAGCAAGGCGTCACCATGGCCACCATTCCCTTCACTTCGCCCCAGCCACGCGGCAGTCGCAGGGCCCCGCTGTCGGGTTCGCAGAAGATCATCGTCTTTTCCGCGATCGGCTTCTTCCTGTTCCTTCTTTGGGCAATGATTGCCCATGTCGACGAGGTGACCCAAGGCCAGGGCAGGGTCATCCCGTCCAGCAAGGTGCAGTTGGTGCAGGCGACGGAGCCGGCCTCGATCCGCGAGATCCTGGTGCGATCGGGTCAGCGCGTGCGGGCGGGCGAACTGCTCGTGCGGCTGGACGACACGCAAAGCTCAGCCGACGTCGGGCAGATCGAAGCCGAGACCCGATCGCTGCAGACGCGCGCCGCAAGGCTTGGCGCCGAAGGCGGGATGGGCGGCGGTGTCGGCGGCGACGAAGGCGCTTTGCTCGCAGCGCGGCAGTCGGCGCTGCGCAGCCGCATCTCCACCCTTGGAGCGACGGCAGATCAGCGCCGGCGCGAGGCCGCCGAGGCGCAGGCGACGATCGGCTCGCTCTCGCGCAGCCTGCAGCTGGCGCAGGACAATGTCGACCGGCTGGCGCCGCTGGCCGCACGGAGCATCGTCCCGCAGACCGAACTCGCCAACGCGCAGCGGGAAGTGGTCGATATCCAGGGCCGGATCGCCGCGGCGCGGGAGCAGCAGGGGCGAGCGATGGCCGCGGTGCGCGAGGCGCAAAGCCAGGCATCCGAGGCCAACTTCGAGTTCCGCCAGGACGCGCTCAACGAACGCAGCCAGGTCACGGCCAAGATCGCGGTCAACGAGGAAACGCTTCGCGGCGCGCAAGGGCGGCTCAGCAAAACCGAGCTTCGCTCGCCGGTCGAGGGCGTCGTCAACGACCTTCAGGTCACCACGCGCGGCGGCTTTGTCCAGGCAGGGCAGAAGATCATGGAGGTCGTCCCGCTGGGCGACAAGTTGCTGGTAGAAACGCGGGTTAAGCCCAGCGACATCGCCTTTATCAAGGTCGGCGACAAGGCGCTGGTCAAGGTCACCGCCTACGACTTCTCGATCTATGGCGGACTGGATGGGCGAGTCGTGCAGGTGTCGGCGGACTCGATCTACGACGAGGCGACGAAGGAGGCTTACTTCAACGTCATCGTCGAGACCGACAAGAGCTTCCTGATGTCAGCGGGCCGACGCCTGCCGATCACTCCGGGCATGATGACCGACACGCAGATCATTACCGGGCGCAAGTCGATCCTGAGCTACCTGCTCAAGCCCGTGCTGAAGGCGAGAAGCGACGCGCTGACCGAGCGCTGAGCAATCTCGATCTCGGTGGTTTCGAGAGGCTCGACCGGCGCGGCCGCGGGCGCCACCGGAGTGGCCGGCGCGAAGCGTTCGACAGCGGCGAAGGTCATGTTTGGTCGCTGGTAGCCGTGGGCCCAGGACCGCCCGGCCGAATAGCTCAACATCGGGCGATAGTCCTGCATCTCGGTCGCGTCGCCGATCCGATCGGTTCCGTTGTCGAGCATCAGCAGCCGATCCCCCGACCGGACGACCAGCACCGCATGATCAGCGCGGCGAACCAAGTCACGAACGATCACGAGGTAGAGGTCGCGCTCGGCAAAGCCAGCGGCGCGCAGCAATTGCAGCTTGGCGATCGCATAATCCTCGCAGTCGCCACGGCCGGTGCGAAGCGTGAGCTTGGCGGCCTGCCACACGTCGGCGGCGCGGTACTGGCGGCTGTCGTCGACAAAGGCCACGCGGGCGTTCACGAACCGATTCACCGCAGCGATCCGGGCGTCCGGATCGTGGCTGCGTAGCGAAGATGCGAACGCAGCCTCCGTTCCCGCCGCTCCCTGCCGCCGGACCTTGCGCCAGCGTGTGTCGAGCGGCGTTCGGCCGACCGGCAGTGCGACTGTGCCGAAGACGTCCGGGCGGTCGCCCGCGGGCTCAGCGGAGAGATTGGCTCGCTGCGGTGTGGCAACGGAATGGGAGCGGGCAAGCGGCGCGGGCGTGATTGGCGGTCGAGCCGTTGCGCCGGACTGTTGAGCGACCAGCGCAGCGAGCCGGCTGGGCGCTCCGCCGAGAATGGCGTCAGACTTGCTCCACGTCAGCGACGCCCTGGTCGCCTGGCTCGAAGGTGCGAATTGCTGCGCGCCGGCAGGAGAGGCTGCCAGAAGCATGACGGCCAGCGTCGGGAAGAACGTCCTGTCCATGAGGCCGCTTGTCGCAGGCGATGGCAAAAGCCGCGCTAAGGGTCATGGTTAACGCGTCGCTAAGCTAATCCTCGATGCCGGCCAGGAAGCCGTCGAGAACCCGGTTGAAGATGTCCGGCTGCTCAAGGTTGGACAGGTGCCCGGCGCCAGCAATTTCAACCAGGGCGGCGTGCGGGATGCGATGTTTGAGGTCGTCGCTCAGCGAAGGCGGAGTGATCCGATCTTCGCTGCCGCACAGGATCAGCGTCGGGCAGGCGATGGCGGCAACCCGCTCCCGCTGATCGGCGAGCCAAACCGCCTTGGCGCCCGAGGCGTAGGCGGCAGGGTCGATCCGCGACATGGTTTCGACCACCTCCGCTCGGACCGCATCACTGGCTCCGGGTGCAATAAGCGCTTCTACCCTCGCTTCAGCGAGGCCGCGCATGCCCAGTTCGCTGCTGGCGGAGATCGATCGATCGAGGATCGCCTGACCCTCCGGGTGTGTCGCAAACGTGTCCGCCAGGATCAGGGATTTGCAGCGCTGCGGAGAGTGCGCGTGCATGGAGATCGCGATCACTCCGCCCAGGGAAAGGCCGCAAATGTGCGCTTCTTCGACCTCCAGCGCGGTCATCGCCGCGAGTATGGCGCGGGCGAAGGTCTCGCCGTCTGCGCCGGGGATGGGGTCGCTTTGTCCATAGCCGGGATAGTCGAACGCGATTGTCCGGCGGCTGGCCGCGAAATACTCAAGCTGCGGGTGCCACACCGTCTTGTCGGACCCGACGCCGTGCAGGAGGATCATCGGCGTTGCCGGACCGCCACCTGCCTCGACAAAACCGATGTTTCCACTGCCGATGTCGATCCGCGCCATGCCGCATCTTGGCAGTGCAGCGGCGGGCGCGCTAGGCCGTGCGGGATGACAAGCATGACGGTGAACGGGCAGGCGATCCACTACAGGCTGGATCCGGACACCCCCTTACTGTGGGCGCTGCGCGATGCTTCCAACCTGACCGGGACCAAGTACGGCTGCGGGACGGGTGACTGCGGGACCTGCACCGTGATTGCGGACGGCAAGGCGGTGATGAGCTGCACTGTCACCATCGCCGCCATGGAGGGCGCCGACATCACCACCATCGAAGGCTTGTCGAGCGGCCGCGCGCACCCGGTGCAGCAGGCCTGGGCCGCGGAGCAGGTGACGCAATGCGGCTTTTGCGACAGTGGCTTCATCATGGCGGTAGCGGCGCTGCTTCAGGCCAGTCCGCGGCCCTCCGCCGAGCAGGTCGATGCCTTGCCCAACGTCTGCCCGTGCGGAGCGCAGCCGCGCATCCGGCGAGCCATCGCCCGTGCGGCTCAAGCGATGGCAGCGGCGGCGGTACCGCAGGCTCCCGCAACCCGGGCAGCACCACCGCCCCGCAGATGAACCGTGCAATTCACCGACGTTAAGGCACGGCTCATGGGCAGGGGCAGAGAGTGAAGGTTCAACAACAGTCTTGCCTTGAGGTAGTCATGCGCAACTTCCTTCTTCTCACCTTGCTGGCCACAGCGGCAGCAACTCCGTCCCTTGCTCAGGACGGCGGCGACCAGCGCCGCGGCTTCGGGGATCGGCTGCGGGATGCGGTCGAACAGCGGCGGTCCGAGCCCGCGGACTCTTCGGTCCGTGCGGAGCGGCAACAGCAGCGCCAGGAGCGCCAGCAGCAGCGAGTTCAAGCGGTTCAGCCGCGCAGCGACGAGCAGGTGCAGGTCCGCCGCGTAGAGCGTGCCGAACGCCTGCGCGAACGGGCGCTGCGTGACAGAACCCTGGCCGATACGACGCAGCCGCGCGGCTTCGACGACCGGCTGCGCGATGCGGTGGCGATCGAACGGGCACGGCAGAGCGGCGACCTGCGCGACGGGCAACGCGATCGGGATCGCAACCGCAGCTGGCGCGAGGGCCATCGCCGCGACGGCGACCGCTGGCGCAAGGCCGACCGCCGCTACGACCACAACTGGCGACACGATTGGCGGCAGGACGGGCGTTACGACTGGCGTGGGCACCGCAACCGCCATCGGTCGCTGTACCGCTTCGGCCTCTACTACGATCCGTTCGGCTACAGCTACCGGCCGTACAACGTCGGTTGGCCGATCCGTTCACGGTACTGGGGGAGCAACTACTGGATCCAGGATCCCTGGATGTACCGCCTACCGCCGGCCTACGGTCCGTACCGCTGGGTCCGCTATTGGGACGACGCATTGCTGATCGACACGCGCACTGGCCGCGTCGTGGACGTTATCTACAGCGTCTTCTGGTAGATCGTCGATCGCAGTTGGTCGAAGGGGCGTTGCCGCGCTTGCGGTGGCGCCCTTTCGCTTTCATGACCGTGATATTCATTGACCGGGGGACATTTGTGAAGACTCGACTGACCGCCGCCGCCCTTCTGCTTGCCGCCTCCGCCCTGGCTGGCTGTGCGACCACCGCGCCGGTCGAGCCGGCTAGCGCTGCCCCGCTGGTCGCGGAAGCCTCGCCGCCCGCTGCTCCGACCGCGACCGCTGACACCGAGCGGGAGAAGCTGTTCGCACTGTTCAAGGCCAGCGACGAAGCCTCGCTCCAGCGCAACCCGCTGCAGGCCTTGTTCCGCGGCGACATGCGGTACGCCGATCGCCTCGGCGACAACATCACCGACGCTTATTTTGCTGCGGAAAAAGCGGCCGCGGAAGCCGATCTCGGTGCCTTGGCCCGAATCGACCGGTCGGTGCTGAAGCCGACGGATCAGCTCGCCTATGACGTGTTCAAGTTCTCCACCGAGGACACGCTTCGCGGTTATCAGCCGGAGCTTCTGCTGTTGAGCAAGGTGCGGCCGATGAACCATTTCTTCGGCATCCATACCTTTTACCCGACCTTCGCGAGCGGCAAGGGCGCGGCGCCGTTCAAGACGTTGACCGACTATGAGAACAATCTGAAGCGGCATGCCGACTTCGTCACCTACATGGACCGGGCGATCGGCCGCTGGCGTGAAGGGCTGGCGAGCGGGGTGGTGGATACCAGGCTCACCACCCGCAACATGATCGAGCAGCTGACGACGCAGCTGGCCCAGAAGCCGGAGGACTCGCCTTACTTCGGTCCGGTCAAGCAGTTCCCGGACAGCGTCTCCGCCGCTGACCGCGCCCGACTGACCGCCGCCTATCGTGCGTCGATCAGCGGCCAGCTGTACCCTGCGCTGACCCGCGTCCGCAATTTCCTGCGGAGCGAGTATCTGCCTAAGGCTCGCGACGGCGTCGGCCTGCTATCGATGAAGGGCGGGCCGGAGCTCTACCGCTACCAGGTGCAGTCGACGACGACTCTGCCGCTGACCCCGGAGGAAATCCACCAGACCGGCCTCAGCGAAGTCGCCCGGATCACCGCGGAGATGGAGAAGGTTCGGCAGGAGGTCGGCTTCAAGGGCACGCTGAAGCAGTTCTTCGAACACCTGCGCACCGACCCCAAGTTCAAGCCGAAGAGCCGCGACGCGCTGACGCAGGGTTATTATGCGGTCGGCAAGCAGGTCGATGCCAAGCTGCCGGAGTACTTCTCAACCATTCCCAGGGCCAAGCTGGTGATCCGCCCCTACGAGCCGTTCCGGGAAAAGTTCGAGGCCGGGGGTTCGTACGAGCAGGGCACGCCTGACGGATCGCGCCCAGGCACCTTCTACTTCAATGCCTACGACCTGCCGTCGCGGACGACGCCGGGCATGACGACGCTTTACCTGCACGAGGGAGCGCCGGGGCACCATTTCCAGATCAGCCTGGCTCAGGAGAATGAAGCGCTGCCCCCGTTCATGCGCTTCGGCGGCAACACCGCATTTGTCGAAGGCTGGGCGCTGTACGCCGAGACGCTGGGCTACGACATGGGCTTCTACCGCGATCCCTACCAGCGGATGGGCACGCTCGACGACGAAATGCTTCGCGCGATGCGTCTGGTGGTCGATACCGGCATTCACTCCAAGGGGTGGAGCCGCGACCAGTCGATCCAGTACATGATCGACCACAGCAGCATGGGGAAGACCGATGCCACCGCAGAGGTGGAGCGCTACATCGCCATTCCGAGCCAGGCGCTCGCCTACAAAATCGGTGCCCTGACCATCCAGCGGCTGCGCAAGAAGGCGGAGGCCGAGCTTGGGCCGAAGTTCGACGTCAAGGACTTCCATGCCCAGGTGCTGATGACGGGGGCCTTGCCGCTGGCAATCCTCGAGCAGAAGATCGACCGCTGGATCGCGGAGCGGAAGGCGGCTTAGGCCGGGCCGTTCGCGCGCTCCGCCGCCCGCGAATGTTCACAATGCTCACGGTGACAACGGCGCAAATCGGCCATTGCGTTGGATTATGTCAAAGAGCCGCCCGGCGAACCGCTCCCCGAAACCAAGCAGGCGCAATCCTATTGTTCAAGGATCACGTCCGCGCGGGGGTCAGGCCGCCTGGCTCTCCAGCTGCTCGCTGGCCTGCAGCCAGCGCGCTTCGGCAAGCGCGAGGTCCGCGGCGAGCTTCGCCCGGCGGCGTGAAAGCTCGCTCATCGGCAGCGATGCAAGCTGCGGATCGGCGGCCGAGGGATCGAACATTGCCTGGTCGATCGCCGAGCATTGGGCAGCCAGCCGGGCGCTTTCCTGTTCCGCCTCCGAGGCGGCTTTCTTGAGCGCGCGTTCGTCGTCACGAGCCTTCGCCGCGGCCTTGCGGTCTACCTTTGCCGCTTTGGGCTTGGCCTCGGCCTTGGGCTGGTTCCGGCCGAGCACGAAGTCGATGTAATCGTCGATGCTGCCCGGGTAATCGACCGCAATCCCATTCTCCACCAGCACCAGCCGGTCGGCGGTCAGCTCGACCATGTGGCGATCGTGGCTGATCAGGATGACGGCGCCGTCATAATCGTTCAACGCCTGGACCAGCGCCTCGCGCGCATCGACGTCCAAGTGGTTGGTCGGCTCGTCGAGGATCAGCAGGTGCGGTGCGTCGCGGGTGATGAGCGCGAGCGCGAGGCGGGCCCGCTCGCCGCCGGAGAGGCGGCTCGCCGCGGTGGTCGCCTTGTCGCCGGAAAAGCCGAATCGTCCGAGCTGGGCCCGGACCGCGCCTGGCTTGGATCCCTCCATGGCGCGGTTCATGTGCTGGAGCGGCGTGTCGTCGCCGTGCAGCTCCTCCACCTGATATTGGGTGAAGTAGCCGACGCGCATCTTGCCCGATGCGTTGACCGAGCCTTCCATCGCTGGAAGCTGTGCAGCAAGCAGCCTTGCGAGGGTCGTCTTGCCGTTGCCGTTGCGGCCGAGCAGCGCGATGCGGTCGTCCGGATCGATCCGCAAGTTGAGCGAGCGCAGCACCGGGCTGTCCGCCGCGTAGCCGACCGCCGCCATGTCCAACGTGATCAGCGGCGGCTTGAGTTCGGTCGGACTGGGAAAAGCGAAGCTGAGGCTGGGGTCTTCGGCCATCGCCGCGATCGGCTGCATCTTGGCGAGCATCTTGGCGCGCGACTGGGCCTGCTTGGCGGTCGAGGCGCGGGCGCTGTTGCGGGCGATATAATCCTGCAGCCGGGCGCGTTGCGCATCCTGCGACGCTTTGGCCGCAGCCAGCTGGGCGGCGCGCTCGGCGCGCTGGCGCTCGAAGTCGTCGTAGCCGCCGGCATAGAGGGTGATCTTGCCGCCTTCGAGGTGAAGGATCGTGTCGACGACATTGTTGAGCAGGTCGCGCTCGTGGCTGATCACCACGAGGGTGCCGGCGTAGCTCTTGAGAAAATTCTCCAGCCACAGGGTTGCTTCGAGGTCGAGGTGGTTCGACGGCTCGTCCAGCAGGAGGACGTCCGGCTCCGAAAACAGCAGGGCGGCGAGTGCCACGCGCATCTTCCAGCCGCCCGAATAGCTGTCGAGCGGCCGGCCCTGCATTTCCTCGTCGAAACCGAGGCCGAGCAGGATCCGCGACGCTCGGGCCGGCGCGCCATAAGCGTCGATCGCGATCAGCCGGTCGTGGACATCGCCAAGGCGGTCCATGTCCGTGCAGCTTTCCGCTTCGGCCAGGAGGCGGGCGCGCTCCACATCGGCGGCGAGGACCGTGTCGAACGGGGTGGCGGTGCCGCTAGGCGCTTCCTGCGCGATATAACCGAGGCGAGTGCGGCGCGGCATCTCGATCTCGCCCTCGTCGGCTTCGAGCTGGCCGATCATCACCTTCATCAGCGTCGACTTGCCCGCGCCATTGCGGCCGATCAGGCCGACGCGGCTGCGCGGGCGGATCGCGGCGGTGGCGCGCTCGAGGATCGTGCGTCCGCCAAGGCGCACCGTGATTCCATTGATGGTCAGCATGCGCGGCCGCTTACCAGCCAATCATGACCAACCCAAGGCGTCAGCCGACGGCGAGGGCCTCCGCGATCAGGCGGCGGGTGTTTTCGACGCCGTAGAGGGCGATGAAGCTGCCCATGCGGGGGCCCTGGCTGCTGCCCAGGAGGGTCTCGTACAGCGCCTGAAACCAGTGGCGGAGGCTTTCGAACGGATAGCGCTTGCCGATTTCGAACACCTGGTTCTGGATGTCTTCAGCGCTGGCGCCCGCCGGGAGCCGCGACAGCAGTGCGTCGAGATCGCGGAGGGCGTCGGCCTCGTGGCCGACCGGAGCACGGCGCTTCAGGGTCGGGGCGACGAAGTCGCGGGCGTAGTTGACGGCAAGGCCGATCAGCTCGTCCAGCTCGGGATTGCTATCCGGCGAGCAGGCCGGATTGTAGCGGCGGACAAAGTTCCATGCCGTCGCCCTGTCAGCGCAGCCGGGCAGGCTGGTGAGGTTCAGGAGCAGCCCGAAGTTGACCGGAAGGCTGTACGGTTCCGGCACCTCGCCATTGTGGATGTGGTGAACCGGATTACCGAGCCGCTGCTCGGCCGGCTGCTCGGGCCACTTTTCGCGGAACTGCCAATATTCGTCGACCGCGCGCGGGATCAGGCCGAGGTGGAGGCTCTTGGCCTTCTTCGGTTCGCGGTAGAGGTAGAATTCGAGGCTCTTCTCGCTGCCGTAGGTCAGCCATTCCTCAAGACTGAGGCCATTACCCTTCGACTTGGAGATTTTCTCGCCCTTTTCGTCGAGGAACATCTCGTAATTGAAGCCTTCGGGCGGGCGGCCGCCGAGGATGCGGGCGATCTTGCCAGACTGGATGGTCGAGTCGATCAGGTCCTTGCCGGCCATCTCATAGTCGACACCCAGCGCGACCCAGCGCATCGCCCAATCAACCTTCCACTGCAGCTTGGACAGGCCGCCGAGCGCCGATTGGGTGACCTCCTGGCCGTCCTCGTCGGTGAAGGCGATGGTGCCTGCCTCGGCGTCGACGACGCGCACCGGCACCTGCAGCACCCGGCCGCTCGTCGGCGAGACCGGGAGCACCGGCGAATAAGTCTGCCGGCGCTCCTCGCGAAGCGTCGGGAGCATGACGGCGAGGATGTCGTCCCACTTGCGCAGCACCTGGCGGAGCGTCTCGTCGAACCGGCCAGCGGCGTAGCAATCGCTGGCCGAGAGGAACTCGTAATGGAAGCCGAACCGGTCTAGGAATCGGCGGAGCATCGCATTGTTGTGGTGGGCGAAGCTTTCGTGCGTGCCGAACGGGTCGGGGACTCGGGTGAGCGGACGGCCAAGGTGCTCCGCGAGCATCTCCTGGTGGGGCACGTTGTCGGGCACCTTGCGGAGACCGTCCATGTCGTCGCTGAAGGCGATCAAGCGGGTCGGGACCTCGCCGCCGGTCAGGGTCTCGAAGGCGCGGCGGACCCAGGTGGTGCGGAGGACTTCGGTGAAGGTGCCGATATGGGGCAAGCCGGAGGGGCCGTAGCCGGTCTCGAAGACGATCGGCTCTCCGTTCGGCTTGCCGTCGGCCCAGCGCTTCAACAGCTTGCGGGCCTCCTCGAACGGCCAAGCCTTTGAATTCATCGCCGCATCGCGGATCGCGCCTGTCAACTGTTGCCCTTTCGTTCTCTTGGCGACAGAGATGCCAAGTGGCCGCTCCTTTGCCCCTTCCCGCGCTGCACGCAACCCACGCCGGTATCTGGTTGGCCGCGCCCTCTGGCGAGGTGCGTGAGGCGAGCCGTGGGGAGGCAATCGCTCGGGTGGCGGAGACCCCGCACATCCTGCTGAACGCGCCGCTGGCCGGGCAGCGGCTTGGCTATCCGGACCTGAGTGGGCTCGATTTGCTTGAGCTGTTCGCATTCGTTCATCCGGCGCGGTTCGCGGTGCCGACGGTGGCCGGGCTCGCGCGGGCGGCGGGGTTGGAGCCGGTTGAGAGCGATGCCGAGGCTGCGGCGCTGTTGCCAAGGATCGCGGCGGCGCTGCTGGCGGTGTTCGATGATCCAAGCTGGGCGGAGCGCGAGGGCGCGTGGACGAGCAACGCGACGCTGCATCGGCTGGGGTGGGGCTGGGCAGGGGTGATCGCGCAGCGGCTACCAAGGCCGGAACGGGCCGAGCGGATGCTGTTCTCGCGTCTGCCGCAATGGGAAGAAGCGTCGGACCGCCCGCCGCCGCGGCCGGTGAGCATCGGCGAGGCTGAGGCGCAGGAGCGGCTGACGGCGCTGACCGGACACGCCGCCGAAGCTCGGGAAGGACAGCGCGCCTTTGCGGCGGCGGCGGCGGCGGTGTTCGCGCCGAAGGAGCGGCGCGATTCGCCCAACATGCTCGTGGCCGAGGCGGGGACCGGGATCGGCAAGACATTGGCCTATCTGGCGCCGGCGTCGCTGTGGGCGGAGCGGGCCAACGGGCCGGTCTGGGTGTCGACCTTCACCAAGGCGCTGCAGCGGCAGCTGGATGGGGAAGGGCACAAGATCGTCGCCGATCCGACTGAGCGAGCGAAGCGGATCGTGGTGCGCAAGGGGCGCGAGAACTACCTGTGCCTGCTCAACCTTGAGGATGCGCTGCAGGGCGCATTTAGCGGGCGGGCGGCGGTGCTGGCGCAACTGGTCGGCCGGTGGGCGGCTTATTCCAGGGATGGGGACATGGTCGGCGGTGACCTGCCGGGCTGGCTTCCGAGCCTGTTCCGGCGGGCTGGGGCGACCGCCCTGACCGACCGCCGCGGCGAGTGCGTCTATGCCGGCTGCCCGCATTATCGCCGCTGCTTCATCGAACGGGCCGAGCGCGCCAGCCGCGATGCGGATCTGGTGATCGCCAACCATGCGCTGGTGATGGTCAACGCGGCCCGGGGACGAGGTGTCCGGCCGCCCGAGCGCATCGTGTTCGACGAGGGACATCACCTGTTCGATGCCGCCGATTCGACCTTTGCGGTCACGCTGGGCGGGCAGGAAGCGATCGAGCTGCGGCGGTGGATCGTCGGGCCGGAGAAGAGCAGCCGCGGTCGCCGGCGGGGACTGCCGGCGCGGTTGATGGATGTTGCGTCCTACGACGAGCAGGGCGCGCAGGCGCTGGAGGCGGCGGTCGACGCGGCGCGCCTGCTGCCGTTGGACGGTTGGGTCGGGCGGATCGGCGAGGGTGCGCCGTTCGGGCCGCTGGAGCGGCTGCTCGGGGAGGTGAGGGGTACGGTCTATTCGCGGGCGCGGGCGCAGGACGCGGGCTACGGGCTGGAAACGGAGCTGGCCGAACCGGACGGCGATTTGGTTGCCGCAGCGGCCGCCGCGCTGGAGGCGCTGGAGTCCTTGCAGCGGCCGCTGGCGGCGCTCGGCCGGCGGCTGGAAGCGGTGCTGGAGGATGCGCCCGACTGGCTCGATAGCGCTGCTCGGGCGCGGGTGGAGGGGGCAGTGGCGAGCCTCGGCTGGCGGGGTGGGGCGCTGGCCGCCTGGATCGCCCTGTTGGCGCGGATCGGGGGGACGGCTGACCCGGACTTCGTCGACTGGTTGGCGGTGGAGCGGGTCGAGGGACGGGAATATGACATTGCGATCCAGCGCCGCTGGCTGGATCCGACCCGCCCCCTGGCCGCGACGGTGCTCCAGCCGGCACAGGGCGTACTGGTGACGTCTGCAACGCTGCGGGGCGGAGCCGAGGAGTGGGCGGGTGCGGAGCAACGGAGCGGTGCGGTCCACCTTCCGGGCAAGGCGCAGCATTTCGCGGCGAGCAGCCCGTTCGATTATGCGACATCGGCGGAGGTGCTGATCGTCAACGATCTCGGACGAGGTGACCTGCCGGCGCTGGCGGGCGCTTATGCCCGGCTGATCGAGGCCGCGGGCGGCGGAACGCTTGGGCTGTTCACCGCCATCCAGCGGCTGAAAGCGGTGCACGCGCGGATCGCCGACCGGCTGGCGCGCGAGGGGTTGCCGCTGCTCGCCCAGCATGTCGATCCGATCGACACAGGCACGCTGGTCGACATCTTTCGGGACGATCCGCGCAGCAGCCTGCTCGGCACCGACGCGCTGCGGGACGGAGTGGACGTGCCGGGAGAGTCGCTGCGACTGGTGGTGATGGAGCGGGTGCCTTGGCCCCGCCCAACGGTGCTGCATGGCGCGAGGCGAATGGCTGGCGGTGGCTCCGTCTATGACGACCGGGTCGTTGGCGCGCGGCTGGCGCAGGCCTTCGGGCGGCTGATCCGCCGGCAGGGTGATCGGGGGCAGTTCGTGATCCTGTCGGCAGCGATGCCGTCCCGTCTGTTGAGCGCGTTCCCGCCAGGGGTGCCGGTGCTGCGCCTGCCGCTGGACGAGGCGATCGCGCGGGTGAGGGGCTTCAGCAGAAGTGCCGCATGTGCTGAGCTTGTCGAAGCACCGCCCTTTTCAGCGCCAAGATCGGACGAGGAGTACGGCCGTTGCCCTGACGGTCTCTTCGATCCGACAAGCTCAGGGCATACGGGACACTAAGCCTCGAGGGCGTCGAGGAGATGTTTCCGAATAGCCCGGAGCTTGGCGGCGTCCGTTTTCGGGAACTCCGCAGCAGGGGCAGCCTCCGCCGGCACCGGCGCTTTTCCCGCGCCATTGTTCAGCAGCTGCTGAACGCCGCGCATCGTATAGCCCTGCTGGCTCAGCAGCTGATGGATTCGGCGGGCGAGATCGACGTCCGCCGGGCGATAGTAGCGGCGGTTGCCAGCCCGTTGCAGCGGCCGAAGCTGCGGGAACTTGGTTTCCCAGTAGCGCAGGATGTGCTGGGCGACGCCCAGTTCATCGGACAGTTCGCCGATGGTCCGGAAGGCGTCAGGCGCCTTGGTGCCGGCCATCCCGCTGCTCAGCCGCGCGCGACCTTGTCGCGCATCATCTGACTGGCGCGGAAGGTCATCACCCGGCGCGGGGCGATCGGCACTTCAACGCCGGTCTTTGGGTTACGGCCGACCCGCTCGCCCTTGTCGCGAAGGATGAAGCTGCCGAAGCCGCTGATCTTCACATTCTCGCCCTCGGCCAGCGAATGGCACATGTGGAACAGCAAGCGTTCGACCATGCTTGCACTTTCGGCGCGAGACAGGCCGAGCTTGTTATGGACAAGGTCGCTGAGGTCCGCCCGTGTGAGCGTCCCTGAATGCAACTCGTTGCTCTGCCCAGACCGGGCAACACCCGCATCGGCCATTTTCGTTCTCCGCCCCCTGTTCAGCGCATCTGCGCCGAACCCTCTCTACTAAATAGTGTCATTGTCGGCAATTCGACAAACACCGTCCTAAAGGCTTATTCTTAAAAGCGTAAGGCCGCGGCACCCCAGGTGAAGCCGCCCCCCATCGCTTCGAGGACGACGCAGTCGCCCTGCCTGATGCGCCCGTCCTTGACGGCCACGTCCAGGGCAAGGGGCACGGACGCCGCGGACGTATTGGCGTGGCGATCCACGGTCATGACCACCCGCTCGGCCGGCAGCCCAAGCTTGCGCACGGTGGCATCGATGATCCGGGCGTTGGCCTGATGGGGAACGACCCAGTCCACGTCGGCGGTGGTCAGGCCGGCGGCTTCGAGTACTTCCTTCAGCACGTCGGCTAGGTTCACCACGGCGTGGCGGAAGACTTCACGGCCCTTCATGCGCAGCTTGCCCACCGTCCCGGTCGTGGACGGGCCACCGTCGACGTAGAGCATGTCGCCATGACGGCCGTCGGCATGGAGCCTGGTTGCCAGGATGCCGCGATCGCTGCCTTCCTCGGCCTTGAGGACCAGCGCGCCGGCGCCGTCGCCAAACAGGACGCAGGTGGTGCGGTCCTCCCAGTCGAGGATTCGGCTAAAGGTTTCTGCGCCGATGACCAGCGCGCTCCGGGCATTGCCCGCGCGCAGCATCGCGTCCGCGACGGACACCGCATAAAGGAAGCCGGTGCAGACGGCATGAACGTCGAAAGCGATGCAATCGTCGATGCCGAGCATCGCCTGCACGCGGGTCGCGGAGGATGGGAAGGTTTGGTCCGGGGTCGCGGTGGCGAGGACGATCAGGTCGATCTCGCCCGCCTCCATGCCCGCATGGGCAAGCGCCGCCCGGCAGGCATCTGCAGCCAGCGTCGCCGTCGTCTCGCCTTCGCCGGCAATGTGGCGGGTGCGGATGCCCGTGCGCTCGACGATCCACTCGTCGGTGGTGTCGACCTGTTCCGCCAGCTCCGCATTGTCGACCCGGCGCTTGGGGAGCGCGGATCCGACGCCCTGGATCACGGCGCGGCGAGTGGGAGTGGGGCTCACTTGGCCGCCTCCGCCGCAAAGGCGTGGGCGCGGAAGTTGTCGAGATCGTCACCGATCTTGCGGGTGATGTCGTTGCGGACCATTCGGGCGGCGACGCCGATCGCGTTGGCTACGCCTTTGGCAGTGGCGCTGCCGTGGCTCTTCACCACCAGGCCGTTGAGGCCCAGGAAGACGGCGCCGTTGTGGTTGTTGGGGTCGAGATGGACCTTGAGCATGTGCAAGGCGGGTTTGGACAGCGCGAAGCCGGCCTTGGAACGGAGCGAAGAGGTGAACGCGCGGCGGAGCAGGTCGGTCACGAACCGCGCCGTGCCCTCCGCGGTCTTCAGCGCAATGTTGCCGGAGAAGCCGTCGGTCACGACCACGTCGACCTTGCCGCGGGACAGTTGGTCGCCTTCGGTGAAGCCGTCGAACTGCATCGGCAGGTAGCCGGCCGCTTCGCGCAACAGGGCGGCGGCATCCTTCAGTTCGTCGGTACCCTTCAGTTCCTCGGTGCCGATGTTGAGCAGCTTCACGCGGGGTTTCCGAAGGCCAAGCACGGTGCGGGCATAGGCCGAGCCCATGACCGCGAACTGAACGAGGTTCTGGGCATCGCACTCGGTGTTGGCGCCGAGATCGAGCATGACGAGGTCATGGTCGCCGAGCGTCGGCAGCAGGGCCGCGAGCGCGGGGCGGTCGATCCCGGGCATGGTCCTGAGCGCAAGCTTGGCGATGGCCATCAGGGCGCCGGTGTTGCCGGCAGACAGAGCGGCGTGGGCCCTGCCGTCCTTGACCGCGTTGATCGCCATTCCCATCGACGTGGTGCGGGCGCGGCGCAGCGCCTGGCTCGGCTTCTCGCTCGATTCAATCGCGTCGGCGGCATGAAGGAGGTCGACCGACCCAGCCGGCAGCGTCAGCCGCTCCAGCTCCGGGCGGACTCGCGCCTCGTCGCCGATCACAAGGAAACGGAGCGACCGGTCGGCCTTGAGGGCGCGCGCCATTCCGCCCAGCATCGCTGCCGGACCGGAGTCGCCTCCCATGGCATCGATCGCAATCCGCGGCGCCTCCAGATGGCCGGCGCTGTCGGTGTTGCGGGTCACGATTGTGTCGCCGCTCAGGCCTCGGTCGAGACGATCTCGCGACCGTTATAATGGCCGCAGGAGTTGCACAGGTTGTGCGGCAGCTTGAGCTCGCCGCAATTGGCGCACTCCTGGAAGCTGGCCGGGCTCAGCGCATGGTGGCTGCGGCGCATGTTCCGCTTGGAGGGCGAGGTTTTTCTCTTGGGGACGGCCATTGCGGCACCTTGTTTTCAACGGTCAAAAAAAGATGCGACGAACCTCGCCAATGCTCGAACGGGCGAACCCGCGGCGGCGAAAGATCGTCGCGAACGATGCGGCCCTATAGCGAAAAGCGCTGCGGGTGCAAGGGTTCGGCCCAGCTTCCTTCCGCTGTGGCCCCGACGGACAACTTCAGCCGCTCCCCCCTGGGGGAGAAGCTAAGCGGAGGCCAGCACGCGGTCGCCGACGAACGGGTTGCTGGCCCGTTCCCGCCCGAAGGTGGAGACGGGGCCGTGGCCGGGGATGAACACCGTCTCATCACCCAGCGGCCAAAGCTTGCCGGTGACCGAATCGAGCAGCTGCTGGTGGTCGCCGCGCGGGAAGTCGGTGCGTCCGATCGAGCCCGCGAACAGCACGTCGCCAACGAGCGCGAGGTTGGACGGCGCATGATGGAAGATCACGTGTCCGGGCGTGTGTCCGGGCGTGTGGTGGACCGACAGGGTGAGCTCGCCGACGGAGACGCTGTCGCCATCCTCCAGCCAGCAATCAGGTTCGAACGCTTTTGCATCGATGCCATAGCCGCGCCCGTCCTCTTCCAGCCTGGCGATCCAGAAGCGGTCTTCCTCCTGCGGGCCTTCGATCGGCACGCCCAACTCCGCCGCGAGGATGCCGGCCTGCCCGCAATGGTCGATATGGCCATGGGTGAGGAGGATCTTCTCCACCTTCACCCCCGCCTGCGCGGCGGCGGCGCGAAGCTTGGGCAGGTCGCCGCCCGGATCGACGAACGCCGCCTTCATCGTCGCGGTGCACCAGATCAGCGAGCAATTCTGCTGCAGCGGCGTCACCGGGATGATCGCGGCCTTGAGCGGGGGATTGGCCTCGCTCACTGGCCGAGAAGTTCCTTCTGCCAGAACAGGAGGCTGGCCCAGAACTGATAATCCTGGTTCTCCTTCTTGGCGAAGCCGTGGCCTTCGTTCTCGCCGACGAGATACCAGACCTGGTTGCCGCGGGAGCGAAGGCCCTTCACCAGCTGGTCAGCTTCGGACTTGGGCACGCGCGGGTCGTTGGCGCCCTGCACCACGAATAGCGGCGCCTTGATCTCACCTATGCGGCGGAGCGGGGAGATGTCTTCCAGCTTGGCACGCTCGGCGGGGATGCGCTCGTCGCCATATTCGACCCGGCGCAGGTCGCGCCGATAGCTCTGCGTGTTTTCCAGGAAGGTCACGAAGTTGGAGATGGCAACGTTGCAGAGCGCACCCTTGAAGCGGTTCGCGTAGCGGATCGCCGAGGCGTAGCACATGTAGCCACCGTACGAGCCGCCGGTTACCGCCATGCGGGCAGGGTCGAGTGCGGGATCGGCGGACAGGCGGTCGAGGAAAGCGCTGATGTCCTTGACCGAATCCTCCCGCTTGAACGGGCCGTTGTCGAGGCTGACGAAGCGCTTGCCGTAGCCGGTCGAGCCGCGCACGTTCGGGTAGAAGATGGCGATCCCGAGCTCGTTGAGCAGGTAATTGTTGCGGCCCTGGAAGCCGGGGCGGGTCTGCCCTTCCGGGCCGCCGTGGATATTGACGATCACCGGGCGCTTGCCGGGGAAGCGGCGCGGGTCCGGGCGGTACAGGAAGCCGCTGACCGCCTGGCCGTCGAAGCTCTTCACGTCGATGAGCTCCGGTTCGACATTGGCTTGCGGGTCGAGGCCGCCGGTCTCGCTGTTGGTCCAACGGGTGACTTTCAGCGACTTCGGATCGACCGTATAGGCATCGGATGGGCTTCGAGCCGAGCTGATGGTGAGACCGAGCGTTCCCCAGGGGGCGAACTCGAGGCCTCCGGCAACGCCGACCGGCAGTCCGGTGACCTGGCGACTGCGCCCGCTGGCGACGTCGAGCAGGTAGAGGCGGCTGATCCCGGCTTCGTTGGTGAGATAGGCGATGGTGCGGCCCTCGTCCGAGATGTCGAAGCTGTCCACGTCCCAGCGGCCCGCAGCCACCACCGGCGTGAAGCGGCCGGTTGATGGGTCCAGGGTGCCGAGGCGCTGCACGTCGGCGCCTTCATCCGAGGTGACCCACAAGGTGCCGTTCGGCGCGAACTCGGCTCCGCCATAGGAGATGTCCTTGGCATGGTCGCCAATCGGGCTCAGCCTGCCCGAGGCAAGGTCGAGCAGATAGGGGTCGCTGTTGGTGATCGATTGGTAGTTGACCACTGCCGCGTGGCGGCCGTTGGGCGCGAAGTCGGCGATGCCCCAGCCGCCACCCTTGACCTGAGCCACCATGCGGTTGCTGGCGGGATTGCGCGGATCGACGACATAGAGGTCGCTGTCGCTGCCGTTGCGCCGGGTCGAACTGTAGCCGAGCAGGCGGCCATCCTTGCTCCACGGACCCATCTCGTTGCGGCTCTTGCCGTCGGTGAGCAGATTGAGCCGGCCGTTCGCGAGGGTGTAGATCTGGTAGAATTCGTCGCCGCCATTGTCCTTGCTGACCGCCAGCACGTCCCCACGCGGCGACCAGCGGCCGCCGAGCGGCTCGGCCTCGAAGCTGATCTGGCGGCGGTCCATGCCAGGGCCTGCGACCGAGTGCAGTTGCGCGACGTTGCCGAAGCGGGTCGAGATCAGCATCGACTTGTCGCGCGCATTCCAGCCGGCGAAACCGGCGGTCCGGAACTCCATGTAGGGCCGCGAGCGGGCCGCCAGCTCCCGCGGGATGGCCGGCACGCCGTCGGCGGTCAGCGCGGCGGGCTTGTCCACGTTCGCGGCGGCCAGCGGGACTGCGACAAGGGCGGCGGTGGCGCCAAGCGCCAGGCGGAGGAAGGTCTGCATGACCGATGCTTAGGGGGTGGGCGCGGCGGGCTCAAGGGTCGCCAGCGACGGCGGCTGACCCTTCATTGCGCGAGCCGCGGCTTCAGCGCCGCGAAGAGCCCGCAGCACGTTGCCGCCCGCCAGCTTGGCAAGGTTGCTGTCCGACCAGCCGCGGCGGATCAGCTCGGCAAACAGGCGGGGGTAGCCCTCCACCCCTTCCAGGCCGACGGCGGTGAAGGGGACACCGTCCAGATCGGCGCCAATGCCGACATGGTCATGTCCAGCGATCCGAGCGATGTGGTCGATATGATCGGCGACGGCCCGGACCGGAACGGCAGGGCGGGGGTTGGCGGCGTCCCACAAGGCGAGCCCTTCGGCGACGCGCGCGGCGCTGAATGAATAAAGGCTCTTGAGGCGCGCTTCCTCACCCGAGCGGGCCGCGTTCCACTGCCGGACCTGTTCGGACAGGAAGACCGGATAGAAGTTGACCATCACCACGCCGCCGTTTGCAGGGAGGAGGCGAAGCACCTCGTCGGGTACGTTGCGCGGGTGCGGAGCAACCCCGGCCGCGTTGGAGTGGGAAAAGATGACCGGGGCGCGGGTGAGGAGGAGCACGTCCGTCATCGTGTCGGGGGAGACGTGGCTGAGGTCCACCAGCATGCCCAGCCGGTTCATCTCGGCGACGACCTTCTCGCCGAACGGGGACAGGCCGCCATTCCTGGGCTCGTCGGTGCCCGAGTCCGCCACGGTGTTGGTCTTGTTGTGGGTCAGCGTCATGTAGCGGACGCCGAGGTCATGGTAGCGGCGAAGCGCGGCCATGGAGTCGCCGATCTGGTGGGCGCCTTCGACCCCGATCAGCGAAGCGACGCGGCCGCGGCGATGCGCTCGCACCATCTCGTCTGCAGTCACGGCCGGCTGAAGATCGTTCGGATAAGCATTGATCAGCCGGCGGGCGATGTCGATCTGCTCCAGCGTCATCTGAATCGCCGGCGGGCCGGTCACCGTGGCGGGGATGTACACCGACCAGAATTGCCCGCCCACCCGTCCGGCGCGCAGGCGGGCCATGTCGGTCATCAGCGGCTGAGGCAGCTTGTCGGTGCCGGCGGAGAGGCCCTCGACGCTGCTGCCGTATTTCTCGCGCAACTCGCCCGGGAGATCATTGTGACCGTCGATCAGGGGGGTGCGCTTGAGGATACGGTCGATGCGCTTGGCGACCGCCGGATCGATCGGCTGGGCGGCGGCCGGGCTGGCAACGATGGCGAGCAAAGCTAGAAACAGGGCGCAACGCATCGGACTTCCCCAACGAGAATGATCTTGGCCCGAGCTTTACGAGCGGCTCGCGTCCGGGGCAAACGGGCCCGGCGATGATCCCGCCGGGACCCTTCCTGCTGTTCGACGATGCCCGCGCCGACGGCGCGGCACAGGCGCGGCTCTATGAGCAGCCGGCGGACACGATCGTCGCGGAGCGTTTGGAGGAGGTGCTGCCGGCGCTTGAGCGATTGCAGGTGGCGGTACGCGGGGGCGCCCATGCGGCGGGGTTCATCGCTTACGAGGCCGGCTATGCGCTCGACCCGGCGCTCCTGGATCACGCCCGGAAAGGTGCCGCGCCGCTGCTGTGGTTCGGACTGTTCAACGGGTTCGAGCTGGTCGACGCCGAGAGGATACTTCCCCCCCAAGACGGCGGCCGAGCCGCGTCGCCGCAATCTCGGCTGGAGCGGGCCGACTATCTCGCGGCTGCGGAGCAGGTGCATCAACATCTGTTGGCCGGCGACTTCTACCAGGCCAACCTGACGTTCGGCTGCGATGTCGCGATCGCAGGCGATCCGCTGGCGCTGTATGGACGGATGCGCGGGTCGGCGGAGGCGGGCTGGGGAGGGGTGGTCAGGCACCCGGGCGGCTGGCTGCTCTCGCTGAGCCCGGAACAGTTCTTCACCATTCGGGACGGCGGGATCGAAGCGAAGCCGATGAAAGGCACTGCGGTTCGCGGGGGGACTGCCGCGGCGGACGTGGCCGCAATCGAAGCCCTGCGGAACGATCCCAAGCAGCGGGCCGAGAATTTGATGATCGTCGACCTGCTGCGGAACGACCTGGCGCGGGTCGCCGTGCCGGGAAGCGTGGAGGTGCCGGAGCTGTTCGCGGTCGAGACCTATCCGACGCTGCACCAGATGGTCAGCCGGGTGACCGCCCGGCTGGGCCCCGGTCGCGACGCCGTCGACGTCCTCCGGACGATCTTTCCGTGCGGATCGATCACCGGAGCGCCGAAGGTTGCGGCAATGACTGCGCTGCGGCACCTCGAGCCGGAGGCGCGCGGAGCCTACACTGGCAGCATGGGGTGGATCGATCCCGGCGGCGACGCGAGCTTTAATGTTCTCATCCGCACTCTCGAACTCGGCAATGGTGCGCGGATCGCGCGGCTGGGGCTTGGTTCGGGGCTTGTGGTGGACAGCGTCCCCGGCAATGAGTGGGACGAGTGCCTTGCCAAGGGAGCGTTCGTGACCCGATCCATGCCGCCGATCGACCTTATCGAGACCATGCGTTTCGATCCCCACGAAGGCATCGTCGAACTGGACCGGCACCTGGACCGCCTGGAGAAGGCCTCGGCCGAACTGGGCTTCCGGTTCGACCGCCACGCCGCGCGCAACGAGCTGCAGGCGGCGACCTTCGGGCGCAAGCATGTCGCGATGGCCCGGCTCATGCTCTCGCCGACCGGGGTGATGGCCGTCGAGGTGAAGACCATTCCCGCTCACGCGGCGGTGCCCCTGCGGGTGGTGCTGAAGCCCTTGCCGGTCGATCCAAGCGACTACCGGCTGCGGTTCAAGACGACCGACCGGGACTTTTACGAGGAGGCGCGCGCAGAGGGCGGCGCGGACGAAACCGTGTTCGTGGGGCCCGACGGCAAGATCACCGAGGGGACTTACTCGTCCGTCTTCGTGGAGCGGGACGACAAGCTGCTGACTCCTCCGCTGGCGCGCGGGCTGATGCCGGGCATCCTGCGGGCCAAGCTGATCGACGAAGGCCGGGCGGAGGAAGCGGACCTGACGCCGGCCGACCTGGAGGACGGATTCATGGTCGGCAATATTGTCCGGGGACTGATCCCGGCGCGGCTCGCCGGCTAAGCTGCGATCGGGAAGCGGAGCATCCGGTCGGCGACGGGGATCAATGCAGCCGCCCCGGTGCCCACCTTGCGCCGGATTTCCGGATGGTCGGCGTCGAGCCCGCCGGTCAGAGCGCCGAAGGCCGGCAGGATCACCTTGCTCGCCGTCGCGACGTAGCAGCGGCGCGAGACATTCTTGCCGCGAAGGTGAAGCCGCAGCTTGGGGTGGTAATGGCCGGACATCTCGGGCGCGGGATCGCGCGGGTCAGCCTCGTGGCGAAGGGTGATGCCGGAAACGGTCGCTTCTTCGACCAGGCGCCCGCCGCAATGATCAGCGAAGCCCGGGTCATGGTTGCCGAGGATCCAAACCCAGTCGAGCCTTGCCGTCAGCGCCAGCAGCATGGCGCGCGCCGCCTCCGGCAGGCGGTCGCAGCCAAAGCGATCATGAAAGCTGTCGCCGAGGCAATACAGCCGCTCGACCCCGGTCCGGTCGACCAGGGTGGTCAGGGCGGCGAGCGTCGCCTGGCTGTCGTACGGCGGCAGGAATTGCCCCAGCCGAGCGAACCAGCTGGCCTTTTCCAGGTGCAGGTCGGCGACCAGCAGCGCCCGCTCGGCCGGCCAGTGAAGCGCGCCCTGCGGATCGGCGAGGAAGTCGTGGCCGGCGAACGAAAAGGGAACCATGATCTTGCGCCTGTGCCGTAGAAAGCTTGCTATTCCAAGTGGGTATAATGCTCGCGTAGCGCCCGGGCGTCGTGCAGCGCATTGTGCGGGACGGCGCTGTTGGCCGCGGTGCTGAAGCCGGGCAGGCGCATCAACTTGAAGGTCAGCGGGGGGAAGGGCACGATCCGCGCCGGGCCGATCACCAGCAAGTCGCAGAACAGGCGGATATCCTCCGGCCAGTCGGCGATGATCTCCGCTTCGCTGAGACCCGCCAGCCAAGCGGAGAGATGCATGGCGGCCTGCTCATGGCCGAGCCGCGGCGATTGGAGGCCGACCGGGACATGATCCATGTAGGGCAGGACGTTGCGCTCAACCCATTCGTGAATCGGGTCGCCGCAGACGAGGGTGACGTAGAATTCCTCGCCGCCGTCTTCCGGGGCCAGCGCCAGGCTGAGCAAGGCTCCGCCGAAACCGTTATACTCGCAGTCCAGGAAATAGCGCATGGGCGGCCTCGTATCCCGGCGAGGGCCGGAATACTACGGCTAGCGCGATTGCGGCTGCGCGCACAGGTCGGTGGGCAGCGGGCGGTTCTTGCGGCAGCGCTCGGCCATCGCCCGCGCCTCGCGGCCGCGGCGTTCCTCGTCCTTGCGAATCTGGCGGCCGCGCTTCTCGTCCGCTTCGGATTGGCTGGTGGTGACCGCGTCTACGCCCGCCGAGGCGGCCTTCACCGGCAGCGTCGCAATGTCGACCGCGGTGCTGGCGATGGTCCCGACGACGCAGCCGGAAAGGGCGGGGATAAGCAGGACTGGCAGGAGGATGCGCATGACGCCGTTCTCTCTGCCGCAAGATTGCTCGCATGTGAACCGAGTCCCGTAACCCTGTCCGTGTGCCCTGAGCGTGGCGAAGGGCCTGTCGTCCTTCTCTCCTGCAGCGAAGGCAGGGGCAGTGCTTCGATGGGCTCCAGCACATACGGTTCTTGGTCGGGCGGCAGGTCTCTTAGTCCAACCGCATCGCTTCTTCGGCGAGTGCCTCCGCTTCGATCAGCAGGCTGTCCTCGGCAGCGCCACCGCTGGGAAGTGCCTCCCGCCCGACGATCACCATCAGCGGGACGGCCATTGGCGTGACCCTGGGGGCGGGCACGTGGACCATCTGGTCCGCGGCGCGCTCGACCAATCTGGCGAGGCGGCCGAGCTCGGTCATGCGGGCGCGGGCGTCATCCCAAGCGGCCTTCATCAGCAGATGCTCGGGTTCGTACTTGCGCAGCACGTCATAAATGAGGTCGGTGGAGAAGCTGACCTGCTTGCCCGTCTTGCGCTTGCCCGGATGTTGCCGTTCGACCAGCCCGCCGATCACCGCAACCTCCCGGAAGGCGCGCTTGAGCAGCATCGATTGCTCGACCCATTCGACGAACTCGGCCTCGAGGATGTCCGGGGAGAGCAATGGCGCCGGATCGTCGATCGGCTCGAGCCCATAAACGGCGATGGCATAATCGTTGGCGACGAATCCCAACGGCTTGAGGCCTGCTTTCTCCATCCGTTTCGTGATCAGCATGCCGAGCGACTGATGGGCGTTCCAGCCTTCGAAGCTGTACATCACCATGTAGTGGCGCTTCTCGAAGGGGAAGGTCTCCACCAGCAGCTCGTCCGGCTGCGGCAGCTTCGAGCGGCGCTGCTGGACTTCGAGCCATTCCCGAACGTCGTCGGGGAAGCGGTGCCACTCATCCGGCGAGGCGAGAAAGGCGCGGACCCGATCGGCAAGGTGCGTGGTCATACTCATGCGCTGGCCGCCGTAGGTGACCAGGCGAGCCTCCTTGGCCGAGGCGCGGACGAGGATGTCGCTGTCCTTGAAGCGCTCGACCTCCAGGCTGAGGCCGGCGAAGAAGATGTGGTCGCCGACGGTAAGGGTCGAGGCGAAGCCTTCCTCCACCCGGCCCAGCATGCGTCCGTTCTTGAAGCGGATATCCATCATCGGATTGTCGACGATGATCCCGGCATTCATCCGGTGCTGCTGAGCGACGGCGGGCTGGGTAATCCGCCAGCGGCCGGGGCCGTCGGGGGTCAGGCGGCGGAACTTGTCGTAGGCCTTGAGTGCATAGCCGCCGGTGGCGATGTAGTTGATAACCTGGTGGTAGACCTCTTCGGTCAGGCCGGCATATGGCGCTGCGGAGCGGAGTTCGGCGAGCAGCTTCGTTTCTTCGAACGGAGCCGCGCAGGCACAGGCAAGGATATGCTGGGCGAGCGTGTCGAGCGTGCCCGGCCGAAAGATCTCCGGATCGAGTTCGCCAGCGTCGATCGCGTCGAGGGCGGCGCGGGCTTCGAGATATTCGAAGCGGTTGCCGGGGACGATCTCGCCCTCGCTAGGCTCATCCAGGCGGTGGTTGGCGCGGCCGATCCGCTGGAGCAGGCGCGAGCTGCCCTTAGGCGCTCCCATCTGAATCACCAGCTCGACATTGCCCCAGTCGATTCCGAGGTCGAGGCTGGAGGTGCAGACCAGGGCACGGAGCCGACCATCCGCCATCGCCGCCTCGACCTTGCGGCGCGCCTCCAGCGCCAGGCTGCCGTGGTGGACTCCGATCGGCAGCGCCTTGTCGTTCACCTTCCACAGGTCCTGGAAGATCAGCTCGCAAAGGCTTCGGGTGTTGCAGAAGACGAGCGTCGTCTTGTGCCGCTCGATCTCCTCCATGACCTGCTTTGCGGCGTAACGGCCGGAGTGGCCGGACCAGGGAACGCGGCCCTCGGGGATCATGATCGACAGGTTGGGCTCCGCGCCGGGGTCCCCGATGACGAGGTCGACCAGCTGCTCGTCCGCGTCGGGTGCGAGCCAGTGGCGGTAGGCATCGGGATCGGACACGGTGGCGGAGAGGCCGACGCGGCGCAGCGCCGGGGCGATCGCCTGCAGGCGGGCCAGCGAGAGGCTGAGCAGGTCGCCGCGCTTGTCCCGGGCGAAGGCGTGGATTTCGTCGATCACCACCGCCTTCAGGCCCGCGAATAGGGTGAAACTGTCGGGATAGCTGAGCAGCAGGCTCAGTGATTCCGGTGTGGTCAGCAGGATCTGCGGTGGGCGGACGCGCTGGCGAGCCTTGCGGTCCGAAGGAGTGTCGCCGCTGCGGGTCTCCACCCGGATCGGCAGGCCCATCTCTTCCATCGGGCCAAGCAGGTTGCGCTGGACGTCCACTCCCAGCGCCTTGAGCGGGGAGATGTAGAGGGTGTGCAGGCCCTCCGCGGACTTTTCCGCCAGCTCGCAGATGGTCGGCAGGAAACCTGCGAGCGTCTTGCCCGCGCCGGTGGCCGCGATCAGCAGCGCGCTGCGCCCGGCGCGGGCACGCTCCAGCATCTGAAGCTGGTGCCGCCGGGGCTGCCAGTCGCGCGCGGCGAACCACCGCGCGACCGGCTCCGGCAGGTCAGGCCCGCTCAGAGGCCGCTGCCGGGCTCATTCTCGTGAGCCTCCTGCTCCTTCTGGTAGAGCCGCCGGGTGCCTTCCTCCGTCTCGCGCTGGTTCATTTCCGCCCCGCGCTTCTTCGAGCGGAGGACCGCCCAGGCGATCACTGCCAGCAGCAGGAGGGGCCCGATGATCGTCACCAGGCTCCAATAATTGACGTCGCTGCCTTCGGCCATGTGCTCGGCTCCCGTTTCGTCGGCGGAACCATCCCGCCATTCACCCCTTAAGTGCGCGATGGCCCGTCTCGGTTCCTGGATCGAGCCTTTTCCCGAAGGCATTTATGTGCGCCCGGCTGATGCGTGGATCGACCCCTCCCAGCCCAAGGAACGGGCGCTGGTCACCCACGGCCATGCCGACCATGCCCGCGGCGGGCACGGCACGGTGTGGGCGACGCCGGACACCCTCAGCATCATGGGCGTGCGCTACGGCGACCAGAACGGCTGCCCGGTTGAATATGGCCAGAGCGTCACCGTCGGTGAGGTCGAGATCAGCTTCGTGCCTGCTGGGCATGTGCTGGGATCGGCGCAGATCATCCTCGACTGGAACGGAGAGCGGGTGGTGGTGTCGGGCGACTACAAGCGCCGCGAGGACCCGACCTGCGCCCAGTTCGTGCCGGTGCCGTGCGACATCTTCATCACCGAGGCGACCTTTGGCCTTCCCGTGTTCCGCCACCCCGACACTGGCGGGGAGATCGACCGGCTTCTGGGCCGCTTGCACGACAATCCCGAACGATGCGTACTGGTCGGTGCCTACGCGCTCGGCAAGGCGCAGCGGGTAGTGGCTGAGGCCAGGCGGCGCGGCCATGAGGAGCCGATCTATTATCACGGCGCGATGGAGCGGCTGTGCCTGCTTTATGAGGAGCTGGGCGTGCCGCTGGGCGAGCTCAGGCCGGCGACCGGCGCCTCCAAGGCGGAGCTTCAGGGCAAGCTGATCATCTGCCCGCCGTCCGCGCTCAACGACCGCTGGTCGCGGCGGCTCCCGGACCCAATCACCGCGATGGCGTCAGGCTGGATGCGGATCCGCCAGCGGGCGCGGCAGAAGAATGTCGAGCTGCCGCTGATCATTTCCGACCATGCCGACTGGGACGAACTGATCGACACCATCCGCGAAGTCGCGCCCAAGGAAGTATGGATCACCCACGGCCGCGAGGATGCCCTGATGCACTGGTGCATGCTCCATCAGATCAAGGCGCGGGAGCTGAACCTGGTTGGCTATGAGGACGACGAGGAGGAGTGAGCGCGCGGGAAATCCAGGGTGGCGGGAGGTGAATGTTCACAATTCCGACATGAGCTCCAGCGGCGCATGATGGCACAGAAGCCGTGCTCCGGGCGTTGCGCACCCGAACATCAATGTCACGGAGCACGACCATGAACATCGACACGCTTGCGGGTGAAGGCACTCAGATCAAGGGGCGGTTCAAGTCGTCGCTGGGCGATGCGACGGGCGATCCGGCGCTGCAGCAGGACGGCGCAGTGGATCAGGTTTCAGGCGGCGTGCGCAAGGGCGTGGGCGCCGTGCGCGACTTCGCGCGGCGGCAGCCGGTCGCCACGGCGGCTGCAGCCGCCCTGTTCGGCTTCGGGCTGCTGAAGAGCCTGCGCGGGCGTGGTGCGCGCATCTAACTGATTGTGCCGGTGGAGGGGCAAAGGCCCCTTCGCCAACTCGCTGCGCAGCAAGAGACTCAAGAAGGCGGACCCCGGCTCATGGCCGGGGTGACGCTTCAGTGTGCGGCTTCGGTGCGCTTGATGCCCGACGCTGCCAGTTGTTCGTCGATCTCAGCGATCAGCCGCTGCAGCCCGGCTTCGTCCTGTGCTTCGGCCCGGGCGACGAGGACGTCCTGGGTGTTGGAGGCGCGGAGCAGCCACCAGCCGTCGCCGTTCATGACGCGCGCACCGTCGGTGGCATCGACCTTTGCGCCGGTCTGCTTCAGCCGGTCGAGCACCTCGTCGAGGATCGCGAACTTGCGCGCTTCGTCCACGGGAAAACGCATTTCGGGCGTAGCGACGCTGGTCGGCATCGCATCGCGCAGCTCGGTCAAGGTCTTGCCGGACTGGCTCACCGCCTCGATCAGGCGGACGGCGGCGTAAAGGGCATCGTCGAAGCCGTACCAGCGGTGCTTGAAGAAGATGTGGCCGCTCATCTCGCCGGCAAGGGGGGCGTGGGTTTCCTTCATCTTGGACTTGATCAGGCTGTGGCCAGTCTTCCACATCAGCGGCTTGCCGCCGAGCTCGGCGATCCGGTCAAACAGGGTCTGGCTGGCCTTGACGTCGGCGATGATGGTCGCGCCGGGCTTGGCCTTGAGCACCGGCTCGGCCAGGATCGAGAGCAACTGGTCGCCCCAGATTACCCGCCCGCGGCCGTCCACCGCGCCGATGCGGTCGCCGTCGCCGTCGAAGGCAATGCCGAAGTCGAGCTGCTTGTCAGCGACAAGACGCTTCAGGTCTTCGAGGTTCTTCTCGACCGTGGGGTCGGGGTGGTGGTTGGGGAAGCGGCCGTCGACGTCGGTGTAGAGCGTGTGGTGTTCGCCCGGCAGCTTCGCGATCAGCTTCTCGAGGGCAGGGCCAGCGGCGCCGTTGCCGGCGTCCCAGCCGATCCGGAAGCTGCCGCCCTGGAAGTCCTGCACCAGCCGGTCGACGTAGCGATCGAGGATGTCGACCTCGGTCACTTGTCCCTGGCCTTCGCTCCAGCGGCCCTCGGTCGCGCGCAGGCCCAGGCTCTTGATCTCCTCGCCGAACACCGAGCGGTTGGGGAGCAGCATCTTGAAGCCGTTATAGTCTGCCGGATTGTGACTGCCGGTGATCTGGATGCCACCGTCCACGTCGAGCTCCGCCACCGCGTAATAGAGCATCGGCGAGGGGCCCTGGCCGACGCGAACCACGTCGATCCCGCCCTCGGTGAGACCGCGGACCAGCGCTTCTTCCATCATTGGTGAATGTTCGCGCCCGTCGCGGCCGACGGCGAGGCGCTTGACGCCCTCGTCACCGGCATGAGCGGCGAAGGTCCGGCCGAGCGCGAAGGCGTCCTGGTCAGAGAGGGTGGAGCCGACGACCCCGCGGATGTCATATTCGCGGAGGATGGAGGGGTGGAAGCTGTGGGTCATTACGGGGCCGAACGTAGCAGGATGAGGTTTGTTTCTCCACGACATTGCAAGGAGCACAGCGACGAAGCAATCCAGTGCTCTTTAAACGTGAACTGGATTGCTTCGCTGCGCTCGCAATAACGAAGAGGGATTCAGGCTGCCCGCGCTTCTTCGGTCCCTGGCACCGCCAGCCCGGCGATCATCTCGCGCAATTCCTGGCGGGCTGCGATGTGGCCGATGCCGACGTCGCTCATCTGCTTGAGGTCGAGCAGGGTCAGGCCCTTGGGGAACAGCTCGCGGTAGATGACGCGCTCGCCGAGGCCGGGGATGACTCGAAAACCGACGCGGCGGGCAAGTTCGTCCATCGCCGCGCCGACGCGCTGCTGGTTGTGGGACTGGATGTGCTGGAGGCGGTTGCGAAGGACGACCCAGTCCACGCTGCGACCGGTGGTCTTGGCGCGCTGGGTGCGGCTGTTCCAGACCAGTTCGGCATAGAAGCTGGGGCGGGTGATCTTGAAATTCTCGGGATGGACCTGGCCGATCAGGTCGAGGTCCACGAAGCTGTCGTTCATCGGGGTGACCAAAGTGTCGGCCTTGAGAATGGCGGCGCGCGCGACCGGATCGTCGCGGCCCGGCGTGTCGATCACCAGCACGTCGCAGTGCTGGGCAAGCTCGGCGATGGCGGCGTCCAGCGCCTCCTCGATCTGGTCGTCCAGCACCTTGAACACTGGCTGCGGAAGGTCGGAGCCGGTGCGGCGCATGGTTGCGGCGCGGTTCTCAAGGTAGCGGGTGGTGGTGCGCTGGCGATGGTCGAGGTCGAGCGCGCCGACCCGGTGGCCAGACGCGGCCAGGGCAACGGCGGTATGGACCGCCGTGGTCGACTTGCCGGTGCCGCCCTTTTCATTGGCGAAGACGATGAAGTGCGGTTGAGTCACTTGGATTTTCCCCCGGTGCGGGCCAAAGCACCTTCCCGAACAGCGGTTTATCGAAGGGGCGGGGGCCGTGCAAACAATCCGTGACATGGCCGACCTGCCTGCCGTGCTTCGGGCGGTGCGTGGCGGCGGTGCAACGCTGGCGCTGGTACCGACCATGGGGGCCCTGCATGCCGGGCACATGGCGCTGGTCGCCGAGGCGCGGGCCCGGGCGGACAAGGTCGCCGCGACCATCTTCGTCAACCCGCTGCAGTTCGGCGCGGGCGAGGATCTTGGCCGTTATCCGCGGCAGGAAGCGGAGGATGCGGCGATGCTGGAGGCGGCGGGCTGCGACCTGCTGTGGCTGCCGACGCCAGGGCAGCTGTATCCGCACGGGTTCGCGACCACGGTCAGCGTGGCTGGGGTGAGCGAGCGCTGGGACGGAGCGGCGCGGCCAGGGCACTTCGCGGGCGTGGCGACGGTGGTCGCCAAGTTGCTGCTGGCGGTGCGGCCGGACGTAGCGCTGTTTGGGGAAAAGGATTTCCAGCAGCTGGCGGTGATCCGGCGGATGGTCGCCGACCTCGGGCTCGGTCCGGAAATCGTTGGCGTGCCGACGGTGCGCGACGTCGATGGTTTGGCGCTGTCTTCGCGCAACATCTACCTGACCGCTGAGGAGCGCCATCGGGCGCTGGCATTGCCGCGGGGGTTGCAGGACTCGGCCGAAGCGATCCGCGCCGGGCAGCACGTTGCGACGGTGCTGGATCAGGCGGAGCTTGCACTCCGCGACGCGGGGTTCGAGCGGATTGATTATCTGGCGCTGGTCGATGCCGCGACGCTGGAGCCGCTGAATGCGCCGGCCGGCGAGATGCGGCTGATCGCTGCGGCGACCATCGGGACGACCCGCCTGATCGACAATATTCCGGTCTGAGAGAACATGGTTTGCGGCCGTTAACCATTTCGTAGGCGAATCAGGCCGAACCTGCCCTCAACAACAAGGGGGTGTGACATGGCAATCAGTGAAAAAGCGGCGGATTTCCTGCTTCGGAGCCGGCTTGCGGACGCGGAAGGCGGGGACGTGGACGCCTTGTTCGAGCTTGGGGTGACCTATTCGACCGGGCGCGGAGGCCGGTCGGTGGACCTCATCGAAGCGCACAAATGGTTCAATCTCGCGGCGCTCAACGGCTGCACCCGCGGTCAGCAGTGCCGGGCGGAGATCAGCGTCGAGATGACCGCTCGCGAGATCGCCGAGGCACAGAAGCAGGCGCGGGCATGGCTCGGCATGGGCCAGCAGCGCTACGCCGCCTGACGGATCCGCTCGAACCGCTTGACCCAGTCGCGAGGCTGGCGGGTGGGACGGCCGTCGAGCGTAAGGAAGGCGGCCGTGACCCGTGCCTCGGTTAGCTGCTCCGCACCGCGGAACACGCGCTGGCGGATGAGCACGGAGGCGGCGCGGACCTGCTCCACGGTTGAGCGGATGACCAGGTCGTCGCCGAGCCGGGCTGGGCGCAGGTAGCGGATGTTAGCTTCGGCCACCGCGTAGACGCCGTCGCCGGCAGCCAGCGCCGCGCGCTGATCGACACCGACCGCCCGCAGCATGTCGGACCGGGCGCGCTCCATGAACTTCAGGTAATTGGCATAATAGACGATGCCGGCAGTGTCGGTGTCCTCGAAATAGACGGTCAGCGCGAAGCGGTGCTCCGGTCCGACGAAGCCGCCGCGATACGGCTGGTCGAGATCGTCCCGCCCCATCAGCGCCGGGCCGCTCGGGCAGCCGAGCCGCCGGGAGCGATCTCCTCCACCAGCCGCACCAGATCCCCCTGCGGCGCATTCATGTCGGCGAGGTGCATGCCCCAGCCCGGCAGGAAGAACGCGCCGAGCGGAGTGGCGGTCCCGACTTCGCCCCCAATCCGGTCGGTTCGCTTGTCGAAGGGATCGGCGTTCACGCGGACCTCGAGATAGCCACGCTGGCCTTCGTTGACGCAGCGGGCGGAGACCAGTCCGTCGGTGCGCACGTAGGGCGCTGGCGGAGCGCCTTGCGCCGACCAGGCGATCGGCCCTCCAGGCACCGGCTGAGTCGAGCGGGCGAACCAGTAGCTGTCGAGCTTCTCCCAGCCTCGGCTGCCGGGGCGGGCCGGATTGACGCAGCCGACCGTCATCCCGGGCGCGGGGGCATGGCCGAACACGGCGCCCTCCGGCGGCGGGTTGCGGGTGCGGTAGCTGACATAGCTGACGATGCACCCGGTCTGGCCGGGGCGGCTGCACAGGGGCGTGGACTTGAAGGTTCCGCCGACCAGCTTGCCTTGCGGGACGAGGACGTTGAAGCCGGGAATGATGGCAAGGCGCATCTGGCGCGCGACCGGAGTGCTTTCGATATCGCGCTTGATCAGCTCCTGCAGCAGCCAGCTTCCCTGGCTGTGGCCGACAAGGACGAACGGGCGCCCGTTGTTGCGGGTCGCCAGATAGTTGCGGAACGCGGCGCGGACGTCGCCGAACGCGGTGTTGAAGGCCGGGCGAATGTCGCCGCCAGTGGCCGCGGCGGCGACCGCGGCGGTGGTCATCTGCCGGTAGACTGGCGCAAAGGTGCGGCACACGCCGGCAAAGCGGGCGAACTGCGACCGCGCCGCGCCGCGTTCCTCGTTTGCACGGAGGTCGCTGTTCAGGCCGCGATCGCGGGATACGGTGGGGTAGACATAGAAACAGTCGAGCGCTGGGGCCTTGGCTACGGGGCTGAGGCCGTTTGAGCCATAACCGTTGGGGTTGAGCGCTGCAGTCGCGAGCGGGGTCGAGCAGGAATCCGACCGGCCAGGCAAGCAGAGCCAGGTAGACTCGCTGGTGTAGTTGGGGGCTGCGGGGGCGGGCTGAGCCCATCCTGGTGATGCGCCAAGAGCCAAGGCTCCCATCAACCCGCTCCTGAGGAGCCGCTGAGCTCGTCGAAGCGGCGTCTCGAAGGACTTGGCGGGTGCTTCGAGACGAGCCTTGCCCTGACGGTCTCTTCGATCCGACACGCGTCGCGTGCTCAACCTCTCCTCAGCATGAGCGGGTTGGGTGTCCATGCTCACTTCACTCCGTTGCCGTCGAACAGGCCGGTCTGCGCACCAGCGGGTGGGTTGAGGCCGAGGTGGGTCCAGCCGCGACCATTGAGACAGCGCCCGCGTGCGGTGCGGGCGATGAGGCCGAGCTGAATGAGATAAGGCTCGATCACGTCCTCGATCGTGTCGCGCGGTTCGCTGAGGCCGGCGGCGAGCGTCTCAACACCGACCGGACCGCCGCCGTAGAGATCGGCGATCATCAGGAGATAGCGGCGATCCATCGCGTCGAGGCCGAGGGCGTCGATCTCCAACCGGGAGAGGGCGCGGTCGGCTGTCACGGCATCGATCAGGTCATTGCCACCAGCGTGGGCGAAATCGCGCACCCGGCGGAGCAGGCGGCCGGCGATACGCGGAGTTCCGCGGCTGCGGCGAGCGATCTCGTGCGCGCCATCCTCGGCAAGGTCGGCCCCGAGCAGGCGGGCGGCGCGGCGGACGACCTGCTGAAGCTCGTCAACCGTGTAGAAATTGAGGCGGACCGGAATGCCGAAGCGGTCGCGCAGCGGGGTGGTGAGCAGACCCTGGCGGGTGGTCGCGCCGACCAGGGTGAAGCGCGGCAGGTCGATCCGGACCGAGCGGGCGGATGGCCCTTCGCCGATCATCAGGTCGAGCGCGCGGTCTTCCATGGCCGGGTAGAGCACTTCCTCGACCGCGGGATTGAGGCGGTGGATCTCGTCGATGAACAGGACGTCGCCGTCCTCGAGGTTGGTGAGGAGGGCGGCGAGGTCGCCCGACTTGGCGATCACCGGGCCGGACGTGGCGCGGAACCCGACACCCATCTCGCGGGCGACGATCTGGGCGAGGGTGGTCTTGCCCAAGCCGGGCGGCCCGAAGAACAGGACATGGTCGAGGGCCTCACCACGGCTCTTCGCGGCGGAGATGAACACGCGCAGGTTCTCGCGGGCGCCCTTCTGGCCGACGAACTCGTCGAGGCTCTTGGGGCGCAGCGCGGCGTCGGCGTCCTCGGCGGTGCGCTCCGGCGTGGTCAGGCGAGCAGGATCAGTGGCCATTTCAGTCGTGTTCGACGCCTTCGCCCGAAATCTCAACCCATGAGTGTTTGCGCTCTTCCCACACGGAGAAGTTCGGCGCGGCAAAGAACGGATCGTCGAACGCGCCGAGCGGGATGGCGACAAAGCCGGCAACTTCCGCGTGCACGGATCGACCTCCATTCACATAGTAGACGTCAGAACCGCATTCCGCGCAGAAGTGGAAAGTCGCCCAGTTGCCGCTGTCGGATGTCTGTTTGAAGAACTTCGAGCAGCCTTCAACCACGACCTGCTCCGAGGGCCAGCGCGCTTGCACCGCGAACGCGCTGCCGCTCCGTTTCTTGCAATTGAGACAATGGCAGACGGACACACGCACCGGCTCGCCGGCCACGGTGGCGCGAAGCTGGCCGCAACGGCAGGTGGCGGTGCGCGTGCGGCTGGTCATCATGCGTCCTCCACAAACAGCCAACGGGCGGTGAACGCGCCCACAGCCGCACCGACCGATTGGGCAAGGATGAAGCCGGGAGCGTCGGCCGGAGCGATGCCGGAAAAAGTGTCGGTCAGGCTTCGGGCTACTGTGATGGCCGGATTGGCGAAGCTGGTCGAAGCGGTAAACCAGTAGGCGGCGACGATGTAGCTGGCGATTACGCCGGCAGCGGCGGGTACCTCTTTTCCGGCGACGCCGAACACCGCAAGGACGAGGCCGAACGTGGCGATGAATTCGGCCAGCCACTGGCCGGGTCCGGAGCGCAGGTGGGTGGCGGCCTGGACGAGCGGCAGGTCGAACATCGCGTGCGTGGCGAGGACGGCGATCAGACCTCCCGCGAGCTGTGCCGCGACATTGGTCATCGCGTCCCCGGCCGGAAGGCGGCGGCGGAGGGCGAGGGCGAGTGTTACCGCGGGGTTGAACTGCGCTCCCGACACGGGCGCGAAGAGGGTGATCAGCGCGAACAAGGCACCGCCGGTGGCCAGGCTGTTGGCCAACAGGGCAAGCGCTACATTTCCGCCGGAGAGCCGCTCCGCCATGATCCCGGAGCCGATCACGGTTGCGAACAGGAAGAAGGTGCCGATCGCTTCGCCGCCCAAGCGGCGTGAGGAGGCGGTCACTTCGCCGCCTTGCGGAGCGCCAGCCTTACCAACGCGTCGAGCGTTGCGTCCGGGCCAAGGTCTTCGCTGGCGGCCGTCACCGCTGCGCTGGCTTCGGCAGGTTTGAAGCCGAGGTTGGCAAGGGCGGAGAGCGCGTCCTGGGCGGCGCCTCCTTTCGGGGTGGGTGTGCCGACCGTACCGGCAAGCCCGGGAGTGCCGAGCTTGCCTTGCAGTTCCATCGCGATGCGCCCGGCGAGCTTGGGGCCGACGCCGTTTGCACGCGCGATCATCGCCTTGTCGCCGGTGCCGACGGCACGGGCGAGCTCTTCGGGGCCGAGGACCGAGAGGATGGCGAGGGCGACGCGGCCGCCGACGCCTTGGACGCTGGTGAGTTGGCGGAATGCCTCACGCTCGCCGGCAGAGCCGAAGGCAAACAGCGTCATGCTGTCTTCGCGGACCTGGAGCTCGGTGAGGAGGGTGACCAAACCGCCGACCGGGCCGAGGGCGTCGAGGGTGCGGGTGCTGGCGAGGACCAGGTAGCCGACGCCGTTCACATCGACGACGGCGCTGTCTGCGGTGGTTTCGGCGAGGGTTCCGGCGAGGCGCGCGATCATTTCGAGCCCACCCTATCCGTTCGTGTCGAGCGAAGTCGAGACACGTTCTCCCCGGCCAGCGTCCCTCGACTACGCTCGGGACGAACGGGAGAGGGTGGCCAGGTGATGCGCGTGGGTAATCGCCACCGCCAGCGCGTCCGCGGCGTCGGGTCCCGCGATCTTCGCCCCGGGCAGCAGGCGCGAGACCATGGCGTGGACCTGGTCCTTGGACGCGCCACCGGTGCCGACCACCGCCTTCTTGACCAAGGTCGGGGCATATTCGCCAACGTCGAGCCCAGCGCGGGCAGCGCACATCAGGGCGACCCCGCGGGCATGGGCGAGCTTGAGCGTCGAGGCCGGGTTCTGGTTGACGAACACTTCTTCCGCCGCGGCGGCCTCGGGGCGATGTTCGGCGATGATCGCTTCAAGTGCCTCGGCCAACTCCCCAAGCCGCCGCGCCAGCGGGTCACCGGAGCGGGTCTTGATCTGCCCGTTGGCGAGATGGCTCAGGCGATTGCCTTCCGCGCGGATCAGCCCCCAGCCCGTGCAAGTCAATGACGGATCGAGGCCAAGGATCAGCATTCGCCCCGCGTCCTTGGGAACGGAGGGGTCATGCGCGAAGAGGCTTCACCCCTCCGCCGCTTCGCGGCACCTCCCCCAAGGGGGAGGGGAGGGTTCAACCCAGCTTCTCCATCACCGCGTCGCTGATTTCGTAATTGCCCCACACGGTCTGGACGTCGTCGTCGTCCTCCAGCGTGTCGATCAGCTTCATCAGCCGGGTGGCGTCCTCCTCGGCGACGTCGACTGGGGTCTGCGGGCGCCAGGCGAGCTTGGTGCTGTCCGGTTCGCCGAGGGTCGCTTCGAGCGCCTTGGCGACTTCGTGCAAGGCGTCGACGCTGGTCCAGATCTGGTGGCCGTCCTCGTCGCTTTCGACATCGTCGGCGCCAGCCTCGATCGCGGCTTCCAGAACCGTGTCGGCGTCACCGGCGGTCGCCGGATATTCAATCAGGCCCATCCGCTCGAAGCCGTGGCTGACCGAGCCGGAGGCGCCTAGGTTGCCGCCATTCTTGCTGAAGGCGGTGCGGACGTTGGTGGCGGTGCGGTTACGGTTGTCGGAGAGTGCTTCGACGATCAGCGACACGCCGCCCGGGCCGAAGCCCTCGTAGCGGATCTCCTCGTAATTCTCGGCATCGCTGGAGCTCGCCTTGTCGATCGAGCGCTGGATGTTGTCCTTGGGCATCGACTGCGCCTTGGCGGCGAGCACGGCGGCACGCAGCCGGGCGTTCATGTCCGGATCGGGCAGGCCCATCTTGGCCGCGACAGTGATCTCGCGGCTCAACTTGGAAAACATCGCCGAGCGCTTCTTATCCTGAGCGCCCTTGCGGTGCATGATGTTCTTGAATTTGGAATGGCCAGCCATGGGGCGGACTCCTTAGTGCAGCCCGAGCGCGTTGCGGTAGGTTTCGAGCAGCGCGTCCGCTTCGTCGCGGGCGTGCTTCTCCATCTTCCGGAGGCGGACGACGGCCCGCATCGTCTTGGTGTCGTAGCCGTTGGCCTTGGCCTCCGCGTAGACGTCCTTGACGTCGTCGGCGACGCCCTTCTTCTCTTCCTCGAGCCGTTCGATGCGTTCGATGAACAGCCGCAGCTGATCCGCTGCGACGTTGCCGTCTGCCATTGATAGTCCCCGCTTGTGCAAAAATGTGCCGGCGGGCCTTAGGCGAGCGGGACGGCCCGCTCAAGCCGGTTGAACCGCGGCGGCAGAAGGCTATGGCACCCCCCAAGGCGCGTAGTGGCCAGGTGGGAGAAGGTAGTGGCGGTTTCGGTGGGCCCGCGCGGGCGCAAGGTCAGGATCCTGGCGACCCTGGGGCCGGCCAGCGACTCGGCGGAGATGATCGGCAAGCTGATTCGCGCTGGCGCCGACGCCTTCCGGATCAACATGAGTCATGGCGATCAGGGCGCCAAGGTCCGGCTGGTGGAGACGATCCGGGGCTTCGAGGCGGAACTGCAGCGGCCCACCACCATCCTGTTCGATCTCCAGGGGCCCAAGCTGAGGGTCGGCCGCTTTGCCGAGGGAAGTGTCGCCATCGACACCGGCGGCCGCTTCGTGCTCGACCGGTCGGAGGAGCTGGGCGACACGAGCAGGGTCGAGCTGCCGCATCCCGAGCTGTTCTTGGTGGTCAGCGAGGGCCATCGGCTGCTGATTGACGACGGCAAGATCAGACTCCGGGTCACGGCCGTGCTGCCCGAGCGGATCGAAACGATCGTCGAGGTCGGCGGGCGGATCAGCGACAACAAGGGCGTCAACGTGCCCGACGTGGTGGTGCCGATCCCGGCGCTGACGGAGAAGGATCGCTCCGACCTGCAGTTCGCCCTCGAGCAGGGGGCCGATTACATCGCGCTTTCCTTTGTGCAGCGGCCCGAGGATGTCGAGGAAGCGCGCGAGCTGATCGGCGCCAAGGCAGCGCTGATGGTCAAGATCGAGAAGCCGGCCGCGATCGACCGGCTGGAGGAAATCCTCGCCCTAGCCGATGCGGTGATGGTGGCGCGCGGCGACCTTGGCGTCGAGCTGCCGCCGGAAGCGGTCCCTCCGTTGCAGAAGAGAATCGTGGCCCGGGCGCGGGAACTCGGCAAGCCGGTGGTGGTCGCGACCCAGATGCTGGAGACGATGATCACCTCGCAGACTCCGACCCGGGCCGAGGTGAGCGACGTCGCCAACGCCATCTACGATGGGGCCGACGCGGTGATGCTGTCCGCGGAGAGCGCGGCGGGCGACTATCCGTGCGAGGCGGTGACGATGATGGACCGGATAGGCCGGACCGTTGAAGCCGATCCGGGTTACAAAAGCCGGGTCCACTTCACCGCTACGCCGGCCGAGCCGACCACCGCCGACGCGCTGGCGGAAAGCGCCGGGCTCATCTCCAACACCGTGCCGATGTCAGCGATGGTCTGCTACACCAGCAGCGGTTCGACGGCCCGCCGGATCGCCCGCGAGCGCGGACCCGTGCCGCTGCTGGTGATGACCGCAAGCCGCAAGGTCGCACGCCGTATGGGGCTGGTGTGGGGCGTGCACGCGGTCAACACCCGGGACGTCGCGAGCTTCGAGGAGATGGTCGGCAAGGCCAAGCGCATGGCGCTGCGGCACAAGCTGGCCTCCGGTGGCGAGCAAATCATCATCATGGCCGGAATTCCGTTCGGCACCAGCGGATCAACCAATGTGATCCATGTAGCCCGGCTGCTGGGGGACGAGCTGGACGAGTCGTCGGGGGTTTGATCCTTCGGTCCTACAATCCTTCGAGACGAAGGCCGTCTCGAAGATCGTCACGAGGCCTCCAGCAGGCCCGGAATTTCACCCGGAATTTCCCGCGCGAGATAGCCGAGGGTACCGACCTTCTCGCCCAGCCGGCGGCCCGCCTCGCCGTGACCCCAGACACCCCACAGAAGCGCGGTCAGCGGGTCGGCTCCGCGGGCGAGCAGGCCGCCGACAATCCCGGCAAGCGTGTCGCCGCTGCCCGACACGCCGAGCCCCGGACCTCCGCCGTGGTACAGGAAAGCGGCGCCGTCAGGCGCGACGACGTGGCTTTGCACACCCTTGACCAGGGTGACGGCATCAAAGCGCTCGGCACAGGCCCGTCCGGCAGCGAGGGGATCGCGCTCGACTTCGTCCTCATCGCACTCGAGCAACGCCGCCAGCTCGCCCGAGTGGGGCAGGAGAATCGGCGGATGGGCGGCTCGTTTCGCGTCCTTCTCGCGCTTCGGCAGAATGCGTAGCAGTGCCGCATCCAGCGCGAGCGGCTTGCCGAGCTTCAGCAGCCCGGCCGTCAGCTCGGCGCAGCCATCGTTGCCGTACAGTCCAGGGCCCGCGACAATCGCGTCCGCCTTGCCAGCCCGCTCCACCAAGGGCGCGGTGGCTTCGGCCGCGAAGCCGCCGTTGCCGTCCTCGACATGGCCGACGACCATGGCCTCGGGCATCGCCATGCCAAGGTGCGGAGCGATGCTTCCGACGGTGGCGATCTGCAGCCGCCCGGCCCCGGCCCGCATCGCCGAGGTTGCGCACAGCAAGGCGGCGCCGCTGACATCGCGGCTGCCCGCGATGATCAGGATGGAGCCGCGGTCGTCCTTGTCGCCCGATCCGATCCGCGGCAATGGATGCCTGTCGAGCGTGCCCCGGTCGAGCGGGGTGACGTTCGTCATCGCGTGGCGACCACCGCGTCCGGTTCGGAGGTGATCGGCGCATTCTCCTCCACCAGCGGGGCGGCGTGGTTCCACACCGACAGCTTGGGCGCGCATTCCAGCTCGTGCGGCTGGAAGTCGAAGGCGCAGATGCCGCAATTGAGCACGTCCGCCTGCTTGTCGATGCTGAGGATCTGCGCTTCGTCCAGCTCTTCCAGGATGTAGCGCATGCACAGCACCACCACCTGATGGCAGACGATCAGCACCCGGCGGTCGGGGTAGTGTAGGTTGATGCTGTTCATCGCCGAGCGGAGGCGGAGGATGACGTCCGCCCAGCTCTCTCCGCCGGGCGGCCGGTGGTAGAATTTGCCCAGCCGGTTGCGGTGCGCGGCCTCGTCCGGGAAGCGCTCGCGGATGCCGAGCGTGGTCAGGCCGTCGAACACGCCGAATTCCCGCTCGCGCAGCCGCTCGTCGATCACGGTGCGGGCCTTGCCTCCGGCTAGTCCCCCGGCTTCGCAGATGTGCCGGGCCGTCTGTCGTGCCCGCAGATAGGGCGAGGACATGATGACCTCCGGCTTCCGGTCCTCGGGCAGTGCCGCGAACCAGCGCCCGGCCGCCTCCGCCTGGCGGTGGCCGAGGTCGGACAAGGGCACGTCCACGTCGCGGATCTCGATCCCGATGGTGGCGAGCCCGTGCAGGTCGGCATGGTCCCGCGCGACGTTGCCCTGGCTCTGCCCGTGCCGCACCAGCCACAGCCGCTCGGGCCAATGCGGGCGGGGTTCCTTCTGCTCGCTCAACTCCGTCTCCTCATAGGCAGGAGAAAGCATGAGCGGCGGGTTGGGTCCAACGAGAGGGGAGGTCTGCTTTCAACCATTGCGGACATAGCGCTGCCACCGTGTGCGAGCCGCACTTGTCGATTGCGTGAGCCAGATGGGCAGCTACATGGCGCTGGTGAGCATTGACCGAAGAACGTTTGTTGTAGGAGCCGCCTCTGCGGCTGCTGCTTGCGCTACTCCAACGACACGGATTGCGAAGGTTCAAGACATGTATGGCCTAATCGGCAAAATGATCGCGCAGCCGGGAAAGCGCGACGAGCTTGTTCAGATCCTGCTCCACGGCGTGGCGGGCATGCCCGGTTGTCTTAGCTACATCATCGCCAACGACCCTGCTGATCCAAACCTAATCTGGATCACCGAGGCTTGGACAAGCAAGGACGCTCACGAGGCATCGCTCTCCCTACCTTCCGTAAAACAGGCAATCACGAAAGGTCGTCCACTTATTGCCGCTATGTCAGCCGTGGCCCAAACGTCACCTGTCGGAGGGTATGGTCTGACCTCCGGCCAAGGTGCCATGTCCGAAACCCTCCCATAGTAGACGCCAGCTTCACTCGGCGGCCGTCGTTAACGGGCCGCTGGTTCGCGCGTCAGGTGTTCGAACAGCTGTTTCTGACGCTGCATTTCTCCCAGCATCGGCTCATGTACCTGCCGCTCGCCGTACCGGTCGGCATCGCCGAACAGGCCGACTTCGCAGTGGCGGCCGTTGTCCCAGCCCGCATAGTCGGTGATCGGGTAAAGGCAGACAGCGCCGATCGGGACGCCGGCCTTCATTGCGGCGCGGACCTCGTCGCAGACATAGTGGAGCCAGGCAGGACGGCCGCTGCCTTCCGCGCCGGTTTCGGAGATGAATAGCGGCTTGTTGTAGCGCTCCCACACCTCGACTAGCATGTCGCGCATGGGGCGATATTCATGATGGCCCATGGGGATGGTGGGGCCCTCATAATACCATTGATTGTGCGGGTAGAAGTTGAGGCCGATGGCATCGACCATCTCCGGATGACCGCCGAGTTCCGGCTCCTGCAGGCCCATGAGCATGTCGTAGGCTTCGAACTGCGAGCGGCGCATGCGGCCGGCCTCGCGCCGCTGCACAGACGAGCGGTTGTGCGGTGCGACGTGGATCAGCGGCTCGGCCCAGTAAAAGCGCCGGCCGGGACAGACGTCCTCCATCGCTTCCGCAGCGGCGATGGCAGCGCGAACCAGCCGGCGCTTCATCCAGCCGATCGGATGATCGTCGCCCAGTTCGGGAGGAAAATAGCCGACCTCCAGCGCCCAGGTGAAGAAGCTGATCTCGTTCAGGGGCACGGCGCGGATCGGCTTGCCGGTATGCTGAAGATGCTTCTCCGCCACAGCCGCGGCATAGGCAGCGTAGGCCGGAATGAAGTCGTCCGAGCGTGGGTCGTGGAAGTCGGGATAGCCGTAGTGGAAGATGTCCCAGATGACCTCGATGCCGACATCCGCGGCAGCGTCAACCATCGGCAGCCAGCTCGAGAAGTCGAACTGGCCAGGCTGCTGTTCGATCAGGTGCCAGCGCAAGCCGTCGCGCACAGCGGCAAAGCCGAGCGCGGCGCAGCGCTGATAATCTAGGGCGGCAAAGCGGTCGTGCCGCGTCGCCCGCAGCAGATCGAGCCGGACCCCGTCCAGCCGGCGGTGGGACGAGCATTCGAAGCCCGCCATCCAGAAGCTGGGAAAAAGCGGTTCGGTCGTCACGAGCGAACTCTTGCCGTTACCGAAACGATTTCACAAGCGGCCGCGACCCGGGGCCTCGGCCGCTGCCGAAGGGTCAGACGGCGACCCGCATTCCCGAGCCGTCGAGCAGGTCGCTGCGGACCCGGTCCATGCGCCGGAAGGTGGCGAGCGCCTGGCCGACGATCTGGTCCATGTTGTAGTAGCGGTAGGTCGCCAGACGGCCAACGAAGGTCACGCCGGACGTGGAGTCGGCCAGCGCTTCATACTTCTTGAACAGCGCCTGGTTCTCCGGTCGCGGGATTGGGTAATAGGGATCACCCTCGGCCGCGGGATATTCCAGCGTGATGCTGGTCTTCGGATGCTTCTGCCCGGTCAGGTGCTTATACTCGCTGATCCGCGTGTAGGGGATGTCCTCGCTCGGATAATTGACGGTCCCGACTTCCTGGAACTGCTCCTTGTCGATCGTTGAATGGACGAAGCGGAGCGAGCGGTATGGCAGCTTGCCGAACTTCCAGTCGAAATATTCGTCGATCGGGCCGGTGTAGACGATGTGCGCCGCATCCACCTCGTCGCGGACGTCGCGGAAGTCGGTTCCGAGCGACTTGTCGATCAGCGGGTGGTCGAGCATCCGCTCGAACATCCGGGTGTAGCCCTCTAGCGGCATGATCTGGTGGATATCGGTGAAGTAGCGATCGTCCGTGTTGGTCCGCGTCGGAATGCGGGCGGTGACCAGCTTGTCGAGCTCCGACGGATCGAGGCCCCACTGCTTGCGGGTGTAGCCGCGGAAGAACAGCTCGTAGAGCTCGCGGCCGACGGCGTTGATCACCACGTCTTCCGAAGTATGGATGTTGGCCACCGGCTCGGCGCGCGCCGCCAGGAAGGCCGCGGCATCCTCGTCGGTCTTGAGACCGGCGTTGAACAGCTTGTTCAGCGTGGTCCGGTTGATCGGGATCGGCACGAGCTGGTCGCGGACGTGCGCCAGGACACGGTGCTCGTACGGCCGCCACTGCGTGAACTGCGACAGGTAGCTGACGATCTCGTCACTGTTGGCGTGGAAGATGTGCGGGCCGTACTTGTGGTACAGGATGCCGCTCGCATCCAGCTCGTCATAGGCATTGCCGGCGATGTGATCGCGCTTGTCGATCATCAGCACGCGGGCGCCATGCTGCGTGGCGAGGCGTTCGGCCAGTACCGAGCCGGCAAAGCCGCAGCCGACCACCAGATAGTCGTACTTCTTCGCCTTGGGGATGTGGGTAAAGTGGCCCGCGCCGAAAGCGGGGCGTTCGATCTTGCTGGCCGGCTCGACGACCTGGTCGATCAGCGCCGCCATGCGCGCATGGGTGGTGTCCCAGCTCATGTCGGCCAGCGCCAGGTCGACCTCGGCCAGCCAGTCGCCGTCGGAGCGGGCCAGTTCCAGCGCTCGATCGCATGCCTCGACGAACTGCTCCGGGGTGCCGGCGATCTGCACCCCGGACAGCTTCTCGTAGTGGCGCTTCACGTCCTTGATGGGCGTGGATACGACCGGACGGCCGGCGGCGAGATATTCGGGCGTCTTGGTCGGCGAGATGAAGCGGGTCGCCTCGTTGATGGCGAACGGCATCATCGCGACGTCCCAGTTCGCCAGATAAGCGGGCAGCTCGTCGTACGACTTGCCGCCCGGGTAGTGGATGTTAGGGCGGCGGGGAAGCTCGTCCTCGCCGATCTTCACCACCGGGCCGACCATCACGATCTGCCAGTCGGGCCGGGCGTCGGCCACTGCGGCGAGCAGGTCGAGGTCGATCCGCTCGTCGATCACGCCGTAGAAGCCGAAACGGGGACGAGCGATGGCGGTCTGGTCGGCCGGGTCGGCGATCCCGGTCCGGGCCTTGCCGAAGTGGTGACGGTCGACGGAGGAGGGGAAGGGGTGGACGTTACCGTGCCTTTTCTTCTTCGCCTCATAAAGAGAATAGCCGCCTGTGAATACGACGTCCGCAGCCTCCAGCAGCTCCGATTCCAGTTCCAGCAGCTCCTGGGGGGCGAAGCGGAAGGCGGACAGCTCGTCCATGCAGTCGTAGACGGTCGCGACCGCATCGAGATGCCGCGAGAAGGGCAGCATCATCGGCGTGTAATACCAGCGGATCAGCTTGCCGGGCAGGGTGGCCGCGTAATTGTCGAGCAGGCCCCTCAGGACAGTCCGCTGCGCTTCGACGTCCAGCCCTTCGGGCAGGCGTGGCGTGACGACCGTCAGGTTGGGCATGTTCTTCGCGGGGCGAGCGTCGAGGGACGGACCTTCGCCGGGAGCAGCCGGGATCGGCTCCTCCCAGACCACGACCGGCATCGCCTTGGCGAAGCGGCTCATCAGGTGCTGCGGGCGCTGGAACACGAATTCCCACCGCAGGTGCGAGAAACAGACAAGGGTAGTCTTGCTCGACGATGCCGGCGCCGGAACGCTACCTTCACCACGGACACCGACGTTGTCGAACATGCTCAATAGCCCCAAAAAATAGATACGATTACGGGGGAACAATGAAGGGCCGATTCGGGTTCCCGAACACTAACCCATGATATGCATTTTTATGCTGCGGTGCGGTAAAATTGCTGTGCCGCACAAGCGACCGACCGCCCCTGCGAGTGGCTATGGAAGGGACGGTGATTGACGCCGCTGGCCGGATGTCGGAACAGCCCGGGCCATGACCACCACGATTGCGGAACTGGAACGGCGGCGCGAGGCCGCTCGGCTAGGCGGCGGGCAGCGGCGGATCGACGCGCAGCACGCCAAGGGGCGGCTGACGGCGCGGGAGCGCCTGTCCGTGCTGCTGGACGAGGGCAGCTTCGAGGAAGTCGACACCTTCGTCGAACATAATGCGACCGAGTTCGGGATGGGGGAGCAGAAGATCCCCGGCGACGGCGTGGTCACCGGATCGGGCACGATCAACGGCCGGCTGGTGTTCGTGTTCGCGCAGGACTTCACCGTGTTCGGCGGTTCGCTGTCGGAGCGCCACGCGCAGAAGATCTGCAAGGTGATGGACGCGGCGATGAAGGTCGGCGCCCCGGTGATCGGCCTCAACGACAGCGGCGGCGCCCGTATCCAGGAGGGCGTGGCGTCGCTCGCTGGGTACGCCGAGGTGTTCCAGCGCAACGTCAACGCCTCGGGCGTCATCCCGCAGATCAGCCTGATCATGGGGCCGTGTGCGGGCGGCGCGGTCTATTCCCCGGCGATGACCGACTTCATCTTCATGGTGAAGGATTCTTCCTACATGTTCGTCACTGGCCCTGAGGTGGTGAAGACCGTCACCAACGAGGTGGTGACCCAGGAGGAGCTGGGCGGCGCTGTGACGCATACGTCCAAGTCGGGCGTGGCCGACGTGGCGTTCGAGAATGACATCGACGCGCTGCTGGCGGCGCGCGAGTTCTTCGACTTCCTGCCGCTATCCAACCGCGAGAGCGTGCCGCAGCGGCCGACGGAGGATCCATGGAACCGGGTCGAGGATAGTCTGGACACGCTGATCCCGCCGTCCGCGAACCAGCCCTACGACATGCACGAATTGATCCGGAAGGTGGCGGACGAGGGCGACTTCTTCGAGATCCAGCCGAACCATGCCGGCAACATAATAATCGGCTTCTGCCGGATCGAGGGCCGCACGGTCGGCGTGGTGGCCAACCAGCCGATGGTGCTGGCGGGGGTGCTCGACATCAACTCGTCGAAGAAGGCGGCGCGGTTCGTCCGCTTCTGCGACGCGTTCGAGATCCCGATCCTGACCTTTGTCGATGTGCCGGGCTTCCTGCCGGGGGTGGGGCAGGAGCATAACGGCATCATCAAGCATGGCGCGAAACTGCTGTTCGCTTATGCTGAGGCGACGGTGCCCAAGATCACGGTGATCACCCGCAAGGCTTATGGCGGCGCCTATGACGTGATGGCGTCCAAGCATCTGCGCGGGGATCTCAACTACGCCTGGCCGACCGCCGAGATCGCGGTGATGGGCGCCAAGGGAGCGGTCGAGATCATCTTCCGGGGCAAGACGGCGGATGAGATCGCCGAGCGCACCGCCGAATATGAAGAGCGCTTCGCCAATCCGTTCGTGGCGGCGAGTATGGGCTTTATCGACGAGGTGATCATGCCGCACTCGACACGGCGGCGGGTCGCGCTGGGGTTACGCAAGCTGCGAGGGAAGCAGCTGGAGAACCCGTGGAAAAAGCATGACAATATCCCGTTGTAGTTAAGTTCAGGAGGCCGCGATGGAGAAGATCGCAGTAGGCATTCTTGTTGTCATTGTGCTGGTCGTCATCGACGGAGGAATTTCGCAGCTGCCGTGGCCGGTCCTACTCGTCGGAAGCGCATTAATTGCGTGGCTCTTTTACAAGAAGGACATGGAAGCGTACGACCGCCATCGCGAGAATGCACTGCGTCGAGAAGAGCAGGAACGTCTTGATCGGGAGTTGGACTAGACACGTATGAAACTCGGGCGTCTCAACCACATCGGCGTGGCGACGCCCTCGATCGAGCAGTCGGTGGCACTCTACCGCGAGCGGATGGGCGCGACGCAGATCGGCGAGCCGTTCGACCTGCCGGCGCAGGGCGTGCGGGTGTGCTTTGTCGATGCGCCGAACACGCAGGTGGAGCTGATCGAGCCGCTTGGGCCGGAATCGCCGATTGCGAAGTTCCTCGAGAAGAACCCGGAGGGCGGGCAGCATCATGTCTGCTTCGAGGTTCCGGACATCGGTGACGCCGTGGCCTGGTTCAAGGGCAAGGGCGTGCGCGTGCTGGGCGAGCCGCGGATTGGGGCGCACGGGACGCCGATCGTGTTCCTGCACCCGAAGGACATGGGCGGTGTGCTGACCGAGATCATGGAAAGCCCGCGCCAGGCGCATTGAGCGGCGACATGGCGAGCGCTGCGTCCGACTGGCCGTGCGACGCATTTACATTCCGCCAGCTTGGCGCGATGGGCCAGCCTTCGCACAAAGGACAGCAGCATGATCGAAGCCGAGTGGTGGGACTATGACAGCGCCGAGGAGATGGCCGACGCGGTCGCCGGCGATGTCGGGTTCATCGTCGAAAGCGCGGTCGAGGCCCGCAACGCGGCGCTGATCGCGCTGCCGGGCGGAACCACGCCCGCGCCCATCCTGCCCAAGCTCGCCTCGGCCAAGCTGCCGTGGAAGCGGGTGACTGTTATCCCGACCGATGACCGGCTGGTCAGCGTCGAAAGCGAGCAGTCCAACATCCGGGCGATCGCAAAGACCTTTCTTCCGGTGGGCGCGCGGGTGATCCCGATCGCGACGGAGAATGCCGACTATCGCCTGGCCGGCAATGCCGCCGATGCCCGGTTGCAGGACCTGCCCTGGCCACCGGACCTCGTCTGGCTCGGCATGGGCAAGGACGGGCATACCGCCTCGATCTTCGCCGGGCCCGACCTGCAGGCCGCGCTCGATGCGCCCAAGGCTCGCCGGGCCGTTGGCGTTATGCCGGATCCGCTGCCGGCCGATGCGCCGGTCGCGCGCGTGACCCTGACCCGGGCCGCAATCCTGTCCGCCCGGACGGTGCTGATCACCATCCGCGGCGATGCCAAGCGCGCGCTGCTGGAGCATGCCATCGCCGACGGCCACAGCAGCAAGCTGCCCATCGGCCGCGTGCTGGCCGAGGCCGAGCAGCCGATTGACATTCATTGGTGTCCCTGAGCCTCATCTTCGTTCGCGGTGACGAGCGTGCCCGGACTCGCATAGAGGCGCAGAGACGCGGTGCGTGTGTTCGGGTAACCCCGGCAGTTCGTTCACGCGGCTAGTGCTTGCTTGCCGCGTGAAAGCCGGCATTTCTCAACCTGGTTAGTTCCCGGGGTGCCCGCAGCAGGCGGCTCCACCTCTGCGTCTCTGCGTCTCTGCCTGAACCAGCCTCGACCTCCCGGCAAAAAGAAACGGGCGCCTGGTTTCCCAGACGCCCGCTCTTGTCGCTCGGGTGAGCGGCTTGGGTGTTAGAAGCGGAAACCGCCGCGGACACCCCAGCCCTTGACGTCGCCAACGTCGACCCATGCGCTGAGCAGGGGGCCGCCGCCGGTGCCGCCACCGATGCCGCCTTCGAACCGGCCCCAGGTGCCGCGTCCGTTGCGCTCAATGGTGTCGAGCAGCGAGGCGCTGCCGACTTCGACATCGCTGTCGCCCTTGAACTCGTGGAACAGCTTGGCGTCGAGGAACGGCGACAGGGTCGCGGCCCAGCTGGCCCGCGCCTGAAGACGGCCACGAAGGCTGGTTGAACGATCCGCGTCGAAGTCGATGAAGCCATAGTTGAACGCATCGACCTTGGTGCGGACGTAGGACAGACCCGCGCCGACATCGACGTTGGTCGTTCCAAAGCCGCCGACCCGCGCACCGACTTCACCGTCGATGCCCGTGCTGCGGATGTCCGGACGCTCCGAGTCACCCACCAGGCTGTTCAGGAGCCGCGCGTCGTAATTGTCGCGCTTCACCAGCACGCCGGCGTACAGGCCCGAGGTCATGCCGAACTGGGCATAGGCACCGTAGTTGTAGCCTTCCAGGTCGAGTTCGCTGCCCGACTCCGTGTCCGCATCCGAGTGACCGTAGCCGGCGGTGACGCCAACCACGAAGTTCGGCGCACCGAAGTCGATCCCGGTCTGAGCACCGCGATAGTCGGTCTTCAGACGATCGCCCACGTCCAGGTCGGTGTCGAACACGGTGACCGATCCATCGCGATCGCCAACCTTGTCGGAGCCGCCGTAGAGCTGCGCCCACAGGCCGATCGGGTGCTTGCGCTCGTTGCCGAAGTCGATCCGGCGGGCCGAGGCATAAGCGCCATAGGCGTCACGCGAGCGGTGCCACATCTCCTGACCCATCAGGCCAAGGGCGGTGACATCCACGATCGCTTCGTCCGGGGTGGACACGAGCAGCACGTCGTTGCCCGAGGTGACCAGCGAGTAGTTGATCAGCCCCTGGCTCGTTTCGCCGCCGAGCGTGAAGGCGCCCGCCGCAACCGTGCCGCCGCCATCGACGATGCGAACACCGTCCGGATCGATGACCGGATTGGTGAACTGCGCGAGGACAGTGGTGCTGCCGGTGATGTTGCCACCAACGACCAGCAGGTCGGCGGTGTTGCCGGCGTTGGTGCCGACCACGTCGATGCCAAGACGCGACCCCGCGGTCCCGGCATAGTTGCCGGACACGGTGAAGGTGTCGTTGGCAGCGCCGTCACGCATTTCGATCAAGCCCGTGGCGCGGTTGTTGAACGTTTCCAGGTTGGCGAACGTCGCCGCGGCGCCCGTCACACGGATCGTGCCCGTGTTGTTGGCGACATCGACATCGGCACCGAAGTCGGTGGTGCCGACCGCGTTGTACGTACCGCTGTTGTTCAGCGTGTCCGCACCCGCACCGAAGTTCACCAGAGCATTCTGGGTGAACGTGCCGGTGTTGTTGAACGTGTCGGCTCCGCCAAGGAAGTCGATCACGCCCGACTGGGTGTAGTTGGCCGCGTTGTTGAACGTGTCGGCGCCAGCCGTGAAGGTCAGCGGACCGGTGATCACGCCAGCCGAGCCCAACGTCAGGGTCAGCGGACCGCCAGCGACCGTGTAGGGCGCGTTGGCGGCAGTGCTGCTGCGCAGCGTGCCATTGACGGTCAGAGCGTTGCCGGTGGTGCCGTTCAGCGCCACGCCCGTGGTTGCACCCTGCGTGGTGGTGCCCGCACCGATCACGACCGTGGCCGTGCCCGGAGCAGTGGCGGTGATGCCTGTCCCGGTGGTCGAGGTGACGTTGCCGGTGGCGTTCACCGTCACGTTGCTGGCAGCGCCGGTCGAGGTCGCGACAACGGCGTTACCATTAGCGGTGACCGCACCAGTGTTGACCACAACTGCACCGCTGACGGCGCCAGTACCGGTCGTGGTCGGAGCCGAGGAGGTGACGACGATCCCGCGCGATCCGGCACCAGTGGCCGACGTCGTGCCGCCGGTCACGGTGGTGGTGCCCGCCGTGTTGGTGACCAGGATTGCGTCAGAACCGGCACCGGTGGTGGTGACGGTGCCGCAGGTCACGGTCGTGTTGCCGTTGGCAGCGACAACCACTGCCGGAGTGGCTGCCGCCGTGGTCGAAACGTTACCGCAAGTGACCGCAGCGGTGGTCACGCCGGAGATGGCGATCCCGCGCGAGCCAGCACCGGTGGTGGTGATGCCGGCCGTGTTGGCGAAGGTCAGCGGACCAGTCCCGGTGATCTGCACGCCATCCGCATTGTCGCCGGTGGTGCCGGCGCCGGCAACGGTGGCGTTGATCGCGTCCGCACCGCCGTTGATCTGCAGAGCGTCAGCTCCGACCGATGTCTGACGACCGCCATTGAAGGTGATCGCGCCGGTCGAGTTGATGGTCGTGGCGCGCGCACCGGTCTCGGACGCAGCGACCGTTCCGGTCGTGAGCGTCACCGCATTGGGGCCGGCGTTGACAGTCAGACCGTTGCCGGTGGTGGAGACGTTGCCGACCGTGAGGTTCACCGGAGCCGTCGACGTGATCACCGCACCCTGCGAACCTGCACCGGTGGTGGTGACGTTGCCGAGATTACCGGTCACGCCCGCACCCGTCACCGACGCCGCGGTTACGCCCGCGCCGTTGGTGCGCAGGGTCGCGCCTGCCCCGTTCAGCGCAACGGGGCCAGTGCCGGTGATCAGCAAAGCGTTCGAAGCACCCGTGCCGCTGGTGGTGATGTTGCCGTAGTTGGCCGTGATCGCGCCGGCGCCGCCGGTGATCTGGAGACCGGCCGAATCGTTACCGGTGGTCGTGATCGCACCGGTGGTGCTGGTGATCGTGCCGGTGCCGGTGATCTGCACGCCATCGGAATCCAGGCCCGTGGTCGAGACCGTTCCAGTGGTCGCCACGATCGGAGCCGCCCCGCCGTTGATCTGGAGGCCGTCGCTGGCCGCGCCGGTGGTGCTCAGGTTGCCGTTGAGGCTGGTGATCGCACCGGTGGTGTTGATAACCACGGCCGGAGCCGCTGCTTCAGTGGTGGCAACGTTGCCGACGGCCAGGCGGACGTTGTTGGTGCCCGCGTTGACGATCGCGCCTTCCTGGGTCGACGTGATGTTGCCGGTCGTCAGGTTGACCGGGCCGGTCGCCGTGGCGAGCAGGCCGCTGGAGCCGGCGCCCGTGGCCGACAGGTTGCCGACGGTGCCGGTGAGGCTGCCGCCGGTGAGCACAACCGCATTGGTCGCCGCACCCGAGGTGCTGACGTTGCCGCCGTTGACCGTCTGGCTGCCCGTGCTGGTCAGCTGGACGCCGGTCGAACCGGCGCCGGTGGTGGTCACGGAAGTGCCGAAGGTCACGTTGACCGCGCCCGCGCCGCCGTTGACGAGAATGCCCTGAGAGCCCGCACCGGTGGTCGAGATCGCGCCGGTGCCCGCAACGGTGATCGGGCCGGTGCCGGTGATTTCGATGCCCTGCGAGTTGGCGCCAGTGGTGGCGATGGTGCCGGTACCGACGTTGACCGCGCCCGCTCCGCCAACGATTCGGACGCCGTCATTGTTATCCTGCGCAGTGCGGATCGCGCCGGTTTTAACGGTGATCGGTCCGGTCGACTGCAGGTCGACGCCTGCGCCGTTGGTGGTGAGGTTGCCGGTGTTCACATTGTACGCGCCGGTGCCGCCAAACGCGACGACGCCGTCGCTGTTGTTGGTGCCGGTGGTGGTGATGTTGCCGGTGGTGAGGTTCAGCGTGGCAGCATTCGGAGCATAAGCGCCAAAGCTGTTGTCGCCATTGGTGAACAGGTTGCCAACGCGCGCAATGACGTCGTTTCCGTTAGATGACAGCACGACCGCGTGCGTGGCAATGCCGCCTGAGGTGGCGACGCTGACATCGAGGGCGTTGAGGATGATGTCGCCGTTGCTGTTGACCACGATGCCGCGGTTGGCGCCGACGTTGAACAGCGCAGTCGCCGACAGCGACACGTTAGCCGCACCCGGGTTCGTGACGACCAGGCCAGGGCCGGTCGCGACGACAGAAGTGAGGTCGGTGCTGCCAGTGGCAACCAGCGCGGCGCCGTCGCGGCACTCAATCGCCTGGGTCGTGGTAGCTGTGCCGGGGGCGCAGCTGGTGGCCTGCGCAGCGGCGGTGCTGGGCAGCACGAACGCGGCCGCGGCGGCCGACGCTGTGCTGAGCAGCGCAATACGAGTCATGGATGTCTTCACGCGAAGCTCCCTACTTTGGAACAGCATCTGGATTGATGCCCCCTGAAAAGTCGAACCCCTGCCCAACGCTACCTTGAGGTGCCGGGTTTCGCCTGCTTGCATAAAGATCAGTCGTGTGGATTTGAAGACACAGATTCAGTTCGGATATAAAACTCGCTTGTAGCCGTGTATTTAAGCATCATCCCAGAAGGCGGGCGGCATGCCAGCGCAGGTGATCGGCCATGAAGGTCGAGATGAAATAGTAGCTGTGATCGTAGCCGGGCTGGCGGCGGAGGGTGAGCGGCAGGCCCGCGGCCCGGCAGGCCTGTTCGAGCAGATCGGGACGAAGCTGCTGTTCCAGAAAGGGATCGTCGCCGCCCACGTCAACCAGCAAGGCTGGGACGGTCCGGCCCGCCTCGATCAAGGCGACCGCGTCATGCTGTTCCCAGGCGGTGCGGCCGGATCCAAGGTAGTTGCCCAGCGCCTTCTCGCCCCAAGGGACCTTCGAAGGTGCGGCAATCGGCGCGAAGGCCGACACGCTTCTGAAGCGGCCGGGTTGCCGAAGTGCAACGGTCAGAGCCCCATGTCCGCCCATGGAATGGCCGGTGATGCCCTGCTTCTCCATGTCGACCGGGAACTCCGCCGCGACCATTGAGGGCAGCTCGTCGGTCACATAGCTCCACATCCGATAGTTGCGGGCCCAGGGCTCCTGCGTCGCGTCGACGTAGAAGCCAGCTCCCAGCCCGAAGTCCCACGCACCATCCGGGTCATCCGGAACACCATCGCCTCGCGGGCTGGTGTCCGGAGCCACGAAGATCAGCCCCAGCTCGGCACAGGCGGCACGATACTCGCCCTTGTCGGTGACGTTGGCGTGCGTGCAGGTCAGGCCGGACAGATACCAGATGACCGGACACTCCCGCTCTTCGGCCTGTGCCGGAAGAAAGATCGAGAACGTCATGTCGGTGCCCGTTGCCGCCGACCGGTGCTTGACCACCAACTGCCGGCCGCCGTGCGCACGGGCTTCCGACAGGATCTCCATGCTCATTGCTCCGGCCGGTGCAAGGCGCACAGCTTGTTGCCGTCCGGGTCGCGAAGATAGGCTAAGTAGAGCTTGCCGAAGGCGTTCTGGCGGATGCCTGGAGGATCCTCGATGGCGCTGCCGCCGGCGTCGATCCCGCGTTTGACCCATGCGTCGACCTCCTCCGCCGTGTCGAAGGCGAAGCCGATTGTTCCGCCGTTGCCAGCAGTGGCGGGCTGGCCGTCGATGGGGTTGCTGACCATGAACACCGCCCCGCGCCGGCCGTAGCTGAGCCGCCCCTTGTCGTCGCGGCGGCCCTCTTTCTCGAACAGGGCGTCATAGAAAGCTTTGGACCGGTCGAGGTCGTTCGACCCGACCATGACATGACTGAACATCGGCTGCTCTCCTCTATCAGTACACGACCACCGCACGGATGCTCTCGCCCGCGTGCATCAGGTCGAAGCCTCGGTTGATCTCGTCCAGCGCCAGGACATGGGTGATCATCGGGTCGATCGCGATCTTCCCGTCCATGTACCAGTCGACGATCTTCGGCACGTCGGTCCGTCCGCGAGCGCCGCCGAATGCGGTGCCACGCCAGTTGCGGCCGGTGACCAGCTGGAACGGCCGGGTGGCGATCTCCTGGCCCGCTTCGGCGACCCCGATGACGATGCTCGTGCCCCAGCCGCGGTGGCAGCATTCGAGCGCGGTCCGCATCACTTCCGTGTTGCCGGTGGCATCGAACGTATAGTCCGCGCCTCCGTCGGTCAGGTCCACGACCTTGGCGACGATCTCCTCGCGGCTCATCCCCCTGGTGTCGAGGAAGTCGGTCATGCCGAACTGGCGGCCCCATTCCTCCCGGGCAGGGTTGATGTCGATCCCAATGATCCGGTTCGCGCCGGCCAGCTGCGCGCCCTGGATGACGTTGAGGCCGATCCCGCCAAGTCCGAACACGGCGACAGTGTCGCCGACCTGGACCTTGGCGGTGTTCACGACCGCTCCGACCCCGGTGGTCACCCCGCAGCCGATGTAGCAACTGGTCTGGAACGGCGCGTCCTTGCGGATCTTCGCCACTGCAATCTCCGGCAGTACCGTGAAGTTCGAGAAGGTCGAGCAGCCCATGTAGTGGAAGATCGGTTGCCCACGGTAGCTGAAGCGGCTGGTGCCGTCGGGCATCACGCCCTTGCCCTGGGTGGCGCGGATGGCGGTACACAGGTTGGTCTTGCCGGACAGGCACGACTTACACTGGCGGCATTCGGGGGTATAGAGCGGGATGACGTGATCGCCCGGCTTCACCGAAGTGACGCCCGGTCCGACCTCGCGGACAATGCCCGCCCCCTCATGGCCGAGGATGGAGGGGAACAGGCCCTCGCTGTCGAGCCCGTCGAGAGTGTAGGCGTCGGTGTGGCAGATGCCCGTCGCCATGATCTCCACCAGCACTTCGCCTGCGCAGGGGCCTTCCAGGTCGAGCTCGACAATCTCGAGCGGCTGCTTCGGGGCGAATGCGACGGCGGCGCGGGTCTTCATGATGGCTCCTCGTTCCGGGATGGGGCCGCCTTGCCACGCTCCTGCGCTTGGGCCAATGCTTCACCGGCAAGGGGAAAGCATGCAGGCGAACAACTGGCTGCAGGGGCGCCACGCGCTGATCACCGGTGGCGGCACCGGGATTGGGGCTGCGACCGCAGCACACCTCCACGCCGCCGGCGCGACCATCTCGGTCCTCGGGCGCCGGTCCGAGCCGATCGAGCGGACCGCGAAGGTCGTGAACGGCAGGGCGATCCGGTGCGACGTCACCGACCGGGAGGCCCTGGGTGGCGCCTTTGATGAAGCTCGCGCCGCCAACGGCCCGATCTCCATGTTGGTGGTGAATGCCGGGATTGGCGACAGCGCGCCATTCGCACGCACTTCACGCGAGGCGTGGGACCGGATCATCGCGACCAACCTCAGCGCGGCCTTCGACAGCGCGCAACTGGCCTTGCCGGACCTGCTCGCAGGTGAGGACAGCCGGCTGGTGTTCGTGGCGTCCGTGGCGGGCCTGAAGGGAGCGCCCTATGCGGCGCCCTATGCTGCTTCCAAGCATGGGCTGATCGGCCTTATGCGCAGCATGGCGGTGGAGTTCGCCGCCAGCAGCATGACAGTAAACGCGGTCTGTCCCGCCTTCGTCGACACGCCAATGGTGGATGAGTCGGCCGCCCGCATCGCGGCCGTCTCGCGGCGCAGCGAGGAGGAGGCGCGGCAATCGCTTGCCGGCATGAACCGCCATGGCAGGCTGATCCATCCCGACGGTGTGGCGACGATGATCCTGATGCTGTGCCTGCCGCAGAGCCGCGACGTGAACGGGGCGGCCTTGACCATCGACGGCGGGACCACCGCGTGAGCTTCGATCCCGCAGCATTCCCGCCCGCCCACTTCCGCTGGGACTTCGCCGGCGGAGTCGCGACGATTACCCTCGACCGGCGGGAGAAGAAGAACCCGCTCACCTTCGACAGCTATGCCGAGCTTCGCGACACGTTCCGCGCGCTGGTGGTCGAGCCGGAGGTGCGCGCTGTGGTGCTGGCGGGGGCGGGAGGCAACTTCTGCTCCGGCGGTGACGTCCATGAGATCATCGGTCCGCTGACCAGGATGGACATGCCGGGGCTGCTTGCCTTCACCCGGATGACCGGGGATCTGGTCCGCGCAATGCGTGCGTGCCCGCAACCGATCGTTGCCGCGGTGAACGGCGTGTGCGCGGGAGCGGGTGCGATCCTCGCGATGGCCAGCGACATCCGGCTGACCGCGCCCGGATCGAAGACGGCATTCCTGTTCAGCCGCGTCGGCCTGGCGGGGGCTGACATGGGGGCCTGCGCGATCCTGCCGCGGATCGTCGGCCACGGCCGGGCGGCGGAGCTGCTGTATACCGGACGCGCGATGAGTGCGGAGGAGGGGGAGCGCTGGGGATTCTATTCGCGCATCGCGGAGGATGTTCACGGGGAAGCGGCGGCAGCGGCCCGAGCGATCGCCTCCGGCCCGGCCTTTGCCCATGCCATGACCAAGCGCCAGCTCGACATGGAATGGGCCGTCGGCATCGACACGGCGCTAGAGATGGAGGCGCAGGCCCAGGCGATCTGCATGCAGACCCGCGACTTCACCCGCGCCTATGAGGCTTTCGCCGCGAAGCGAACGCCGGAGTTTCGGGGTGACTAGCCCGGCCCAAGGCCAGCGGGGCCCCCGCCTGCGCAGGGATAACGGGGAATGACTGGCTGGCTGGGTTGGCCGTTCTTCGAAGAGCGCCACCGCGTACTTGCCGATTGCGTCGAGCGATGGTGCGCCGGGCGCGACTTCTCCCATGGTCGGGACGTCGACGCAGCGTGCCGGACGCTTGTCGCGGACCTTGGTGGTGCGGGCCTCCTCCAGCCCTGCATCGAACCGGACGTGCGCAGCCTGGCCATCTCCCGGGCAACGCTTGCCGCCCATTCGGGCCTTGCCGACTTCGCCTTCGCCATGCAGGGGCTCGGATCAGGGGCGATCGCCATCGCGGGCAGCGAGGCACAGCGCGCCCAGTGGCTGCCGGAGGTCGCAGTGGGGAAAGCCATTGCCGCGTTCGCGCTGACGGAGCCCGAAACTGGCTCGGACGCCGCCAACATCGCCATGTCGGCGCGGCGGGAGGGCGGCGGGTGGCGTCTTTCGGGCGAGAAGAGCTACATCTCCAACGGCACCATCGCGGATGTGCTGACCGTCTTCGCCCGAACCGGCGGGGAGGGGCATGCCGGCATTTCCGCATTCATCGTGCGCGGCGACGCTCCCGGCCTGACTGTCGCCGAGCGAATCCGCGTCATCGCTCCGCATCCGCTGGCGCGGCTGCGTTTCGAGGAGGTCCCTGCCGAGTTGATTGGTCAGCCCGAGCAGGGCTTCCGGATCGCGATGCAGACGCTCAACCGCTTTCGCGTCAGCGTCGCCGCGGCTGCGCTGGGTTTCGCCCGCCGCGCGCTGGCCGAGGCCATCGCCTTCACCTCCACGCGAAAGCTGGGCAAGGCGACACTGGCCGACAATGCGGTCACGCAGGCCGGCCTTGCCGAGATGGCGCTGGGCAACGACGCTGCCGCCTTGCTGATCGCGCGCGCGGCCTGGGCACAGGACACGCAGCCGGGCGACCCGCGCCGGGCGGCGGCGATGGCCAAGCTCCATGCCACCGAGTCCGCGCAGAAGGTGATCGACATGGCGGTGCAGCTGCACGGCGGTGCCGGAGTCACCTGCGGCGTCAAGGTCGAGGAACTCTATCGTGAAATCCGGGCGCTGCGCATCTATGAGGGAGCCAGCGAGGTGCAACGCCAGATCATCGCGCGCGACCTCGTCAGGGAGCATCGCGGATGAAGTCACTGCTGCCGCCGGACTGGCCTCGGCCGAAGGGCTACAGCAACGCCATGGCGGCGCAGGGCCGGGTGATCTTCACCGCCGGCGTGATCGGCTGGGACGAGGCGGAGCGCTTCACCAGCGACACCCTCGCCGGGCAGTTCGCCCAGGCGCTCCGCAACATCCTGGCGATCCTCGCCTGTGACGGCGCGGGCCCGCGGAACATCGCGCGAATGACCTGCTACGTGACCGACATCGAGCAGTATCGGGCGAGCCTTCCGGAAATCGGCGCGGCCTGGAAGGAAATCATCGGCCGGCACTATCCCGCGATGGCCTTGGTGGGGGTGGCGGCGCTGGTCGAGCGCGAAGCACTGATCGAAATTGAAGCAACTGCCGTGGTGCCGGAGTGATGATTTCGTGGGAGGAATGGCCTGTCGCCCGCCATTCGAGAGCCGTGCCGTGACCGAATACGACCCATTCGTCCGCAACAACCTCCCTCCGCCGGAGCTGCTTCCGGAGTTCCGCTTCGACCTGCCCGAACTGCGCTATCCCGAGCGGCTCAATGCCGCAGCCGAACTGCTCAGAGGCGGCGAGCCGGACGCACTGGCTGTCGTCAACGATCACGGCCGCTGGACCTATGCCCAGCTCGATGCCTTTTCCGGCCGCATCGCCCGCCTGCTGGTCGGGCAATACGGGCTCGTGCCCGGCAATCGGGTCCTTCTGCGCGGGCCCAACGGATACACGCTGTTCGCCGCCTGGCTTGGCGTGCTCAAGGCGGGCGGGGTGGCGGTGGCAACCATGCCGCTGCTGCGGCCGGGCGAGATCGCCGGAATCATCGACAAGGCCGAAATCAGCTACGTCCTGTGCGACAGCCGGTTCATTGGCGACCTGCGCGAGGCAGTGTCGCAGACGCATCACGTTAAGCACGTCATCAAATATGACGGCGACTATGGGAGAGGCGAGCTCGAGGCACGCACCGCGGCGCTCCAGCCGCTCCCGGCCCTCGAGACCGGCCGCGACGATCCCGCACTGATCGCGTTCACCAGCGGCACCACGGGAGCGCCCAAGGGCTGCGTCCATTTCCATCGCGACGTGCTGGCGCCGTGCGACACTTTCGCAGAACATGTGGTCGGGATGAAACCCGGTGACGTGGTCCTCACCTCGGCGCCCGTGGCGTTCACATTCGGGCTGGGCGCGACCTTGCTGTTCCCACTGCGCGCGGGAGCGACCGCGGCAACGCTGGAGCAGGCGAGCCCGACGGCCATACTGGAAGCGATCGCCAGGCATGGCGTGACCCACCTTGCAACGGCGCCGACGGCGTACAAGGCGATGCTTTCATCGGACGGTCAGCTCCGCCAAACCACCCAGGAAGAGACGCCGGACGGGGAGGGGGCGTTGACCAAGGCGCTTGCCACCCTCACCACCTGCATCTCGGCGGGCGAGCACCTCCCGGCCGCAACCTACCAGGCGTGGCTCGACACCACCGGCATCCGTATCATCGACGGCATCGGATCGACCGAGATGATGCACATCTTCATCTCGGCCTCAGGCGAGGACATCCGGCCCGGGGCGACCGGCATGCCGGTGCCGGGCTACACCGCCACCCTGCTCGACGCGGCCGGGGAGGAGATCGAAGGCGAAGGGCCGGGGCGCCTGGCGGTGAAGGGGCCTACAGGCTGCCGCTACCTCGCCGACCAGCGCCAGCGCGACTATGTAGCGAACGGCTGGAACGTCACGGGCGACACATACCGCCGGGATGCGGACGGCTATTACTGGTACATGGCGCGGAGCGACGACATGATCGTCAGTTCCGGCTACAACATCGGTGCGCCCGAGGTGGAGAATGCGCTACTCGCCCATCCGGCGGTGGCCGAATGCGCGGTCGTCGGCGTGCCCTGCGCGCAACGCGGGCAGAGGGTGAAGGCGTTCGTCGTGCCGGCGGCCGGCACGAAACCTTCCGAGGACCTCGCCGCCGAGCTGCAGGCCTTCGTCAAACAGGCGATCGCCCCCTACAAATATCCGCGGCTTGTCGAGTTCGTGCAGGAGTTGCCGAAAACGGCGACGGGCAAGCTGCGGCGGAGCGAGCTGAGGAAACCCGCCCCGTAGGAAGACCGCCGGCGCCCCCAGCTTAGTCGCTTGCAGCCCTGACCGCCCGGTCCATCTGCGGCCGTGCACTGGCCCAGGCGAACTCGCTGCAGGTTTTGGATTCGCGCTTGTTGGACGCATTGATCGGCGCGTTGATCCGGCACATCAGCCTGATTGTGTTAGTGACCCTTTTTTCCATCTCCCCCACGCCGGCCCGGGAGGAAAGGTTGAGGTCGCCGATCTTGACGATCATTTCGACCGGCCCGTAGCCGCGCGGCATCTGCTTGCCTCGAACGACGATCTGCTGCGTTTCGTCCTGAGCAAGGGCGGGAGCGGGCGCTGCCAACAGGAGCGCCGTCACGGCCGCCGGGAACGCGAGGTAACGACTTCGTTGCATGATCGTTCTCCTTCCTCGTCGCCGAACGGAAGGATAGCGCAGCCGACCGAGTCGGGGGATACGACGAACTGAATAGTACTTGGCGGGAAGCACTATTCGAACTCGACGATCACCTGGTCCACCGCGAGACTTTCGCCCGCACCGACCGGGGTGGCCTTCACCACCGCGCTCTTCTCGGCCCGCAGGATATTCTCCATCTTCATCGCTTCGACGACGGCGACCGGCTGGCCGGCCTCGACCTTGTCTCCGGCCTTGACGTCCAGCCGGGTCAGCAAGCCGGGCATCGGAGCGATCAGGAACTTGGAAAGGTCGGGCGGGACCTTTTCGATCATGTGCCGCGCAAGCTCCGCGACCAGCGGGGTCATGACCGTCACCCGGTGCTTTGCGCCGCGCGTGGTCATGTTCCACGAACGGCCGTTTTTCGCCACAAGGACCGTGCGGTTACGGTTGCCGATGCGGGCGCGGACGAGCCGCTGGCCGAGCTGGTAGTCGGCGTCGAAGCGCTGCGGCTCGGCACCGTCGACGACCACCCGGTCGAGCTCGAAATGGACGCGATGCTCGGCGCCGCCGTCGAGGCGAACGATGTGGTCTTCGTTGACCCGGATATGACCGCCGAGCTGCCCGTCGATCATCACGGCCCGGCTTTCATGCGTGGTCGCGATGAGGGCTGCGATGGCGGCGAGGTCGGCGGTGAGCTGCTCGTCGGTGGGCGCCCCCTGGAAGCCGTCGGGATATTCCTCGGCAATGAAGCCGGTAGTGATGTTGCCCTCGCGGAAGCGGGGGTGCTGCATCAGCGCGGAGAGGAAATCGACGTTGTGGCCGATGCCCTGGATATCGAAGGCGTCGAGCGCCTCGATCTGAGCATCGATCGCAGCCTCGCGGGTGGGGGCCCAGGTGATCAGCTTGGCGATCATCGGGTCGTAGAACATGGAGACTTCGCCGCCTTCGAACACGCCGTCGTCAACGCGGACGACGTGATCGTCGGAGCGGGTTGGCGTGCTCGGCTGGTAGCGGACAAGGCGGCCCGTGCTCGGCAGGAAGCCCCGGTAGGGGTCTTCCGCATAGACGCGGTTCTCGATAGCCCAGCCGTTCAGCTTGATATCGTCCTGAGTGAAAGCGAGCTTCTCACCAGCTGCCACTCGGATCATCTGCTCGACCAGGTCCAGCCCCGTGACTTCCTCGGTGACTGGATGCTCCACCTGCAGGCGGGTGTTCATTTCCAGGAAGTAGAAGCTCTTGCCCGTCGGGTCGGCGCCCGAGACGATCAGCTCCACCGTGCCCGCGGAGAAATAGCCAACCGCGCGCGCCAAGGCGACCGCCTGCTCGCCCATCGCCTTGCGCATCTCGGGCGTGACGAAGGGCGAAGGCGCTTCCTCGACCACCTTCTGGTGGCGGCGCTGGATCGAGCATTCGCGCTCGCCCAGGTAGAGGATGTTGCCGTGCTGGTCGCCCAGCACCTGGATCTCGATGTGGCGCGGGTCCTCGATGAACTTCTCGATGAACACGCGGTCATCGCCGAAGCTGGCGAGGCCCTCGCGCTTGGTTGCCTCGAAACCCTCGCGCACGTCCTGCTCGCTGTAGGCCAGCCGCATCCCCTTGCCGCCGCCGCCGGCCGAAGCCTTCATCATCACCGGAAAGCCGATGTCGGCCGCGATCTTCACCGCTTCGTCGGTGGTCGCGATGTCGCCGAGGTAGCCGGGGACGACGTTGACGCCCGCATCGCGCGCCAGCTTCTTGGATTCGATCTTGTCGCCCATCGCCGCGATGGCGTTCGGCGGCGGGCCGATGAAGGCGACGCCCGCCTCAGCCAAAGCCCGCGCGAAGCTCTCCCGCTCCGACAGGAAGCCATAGCCCGGATGCACCGCCTCCGCGCCCGTCGCGCGCACCGCATCGAGGATAAGCTCGGCATTGAGATAGGACTGCGCGGCCGGTGCGGGCCCCAGCCTTACGCTCTCGTCCGCCATGCGCACATGCGGCGCGCGGGTGTCGGCGTCGGAATAGACGGCAACAGTCTTGATGCCCATGCGCTTCGCCGTGCGGATTACGCGGCAGGCGATTTCCCCGCGATTGGCGATCAGAATCTTCTTGAACATCGACACACTCTCAATCGTCCCACGGAGCTTGCTTCAGCGGCTATCTCGCGACCGGCACTGCACTTCCCGAAAATCGATCCTGAAACAAGTTCACCCTGTCAGGATCTTCGTCCGCGCCGCCAGAACAGCAAGCTGCAGGCGGCATAGAGGATGATCAGCCCGCCAAGCACATAGGGCCATCGTGCTTCCACCGGTCGGACGCAACGTTCGTCCGCGAAGCCAACGCCGCATCGAAGCGCGTACATCTGGATGAGGAAAAAGGCCGCCACTGCATAGGCGAGGGACAGCGCTATGAAGGTTGCAACCCTCACTCAGCGGCTTCGTTAAGCGGCGGCTTGTTATGGCCGAGCAGGCGCAGCACCTCGTCCGCGGCATCCGCGAGGTTCGTGCCCGGCCCGAAGATCGCCTGGACGCCCGCGGCGCGGAGCATCGGATAGTCCTGCGGCGGGATGACTCCGCCGGCGACGACCTTGATGTCGGCGCGGCCCATCTCCTTCAGTGCATCGATCAACTCGGGGATCAACGTCTTGTGCCCGGCCGCGAGGGAGGAGGCGCCGACCACGTCGACGTCGCTGCCGACGGCCAGTTCGGCCGCCTCGCGCGGGGTCTGGAACAGCGGGCCGGCGATGACCTCGAAGCCGAGGTCGCCGAATGCGCTGGACACCAGGTTTGCGCCGCGGTCGTGACCGTCCTGGCCCATCTTTGCGACAAGGATGCGAGGCTTGCGGCCGAGGCGGGAAGTGACGGCCTCGGTGCCCTGCTTGGCACCAGCCCAGCGGGCGTCGGAGCGCCGGCCGTAGATGCCGGTGACCGGCTCGGGCTTGGTGGCGTAGCGGCCGAATGCGCGTTCGAGGGCGTCGGAGATTTCGCCAAGCGTGGCGCGGGCGCGGGCAGCTTCGACGGCAAGAGCCAATAGGTTTCCGCCACCACGAGCGCCTTGCTCCAAAGCGTCCAATGCGGACCGCACCTGCACATCGTCGCGGCCCGCGCGAACCTGCTCCAACCGAGCGATCTGCCCAGCGCGCACCTTCGCATTATCCACCTCGAGAATGTCGAGGTGCGCCTCCTCCGGCAGCCGATAGCGGTTAACTCCGACGATCACCGTCTCGCCTGTATCGACCTTGGCCGCACGTTCCGCCGCTGCTTCCTCGATCCTTTTCTTAGGCAAGCCCTCGGCCACCGCCTTGGTCATGCCGCCATGAGCCTCGACTTCCTGGATCAGCGCCCAGGCCCGCTCTTCGAGATCACGGGTCAGACGCTCGACGTAATAGCTGCCGCCGAGCGGATCAGCCACAGCCGTGACGCCGCTCTCTTCCGCCAGGATCAGCTGCGTGTTGCGGGCGATCCGCGCCGAGAAATCCGTCGGCAGCGCGATCGCTTCGTCGAAGCTGTTGGTGTGCAGCGACTGCGTGCCGCCGAGCACCGCCGCCAGCGCCTCGATCGTGGTGCGGATGATGTTGTTGTACGGGTCCTGCTCGGTCAGCGAGACGCCGCTGGTCTGGCAATGCGTCCGCAGCAGCTTCGACTTCTCGGACCTAGCGCCGAGATCGGTCATGATCCTGCCCCACAGCGTCCGGGCGGCCCGCATCTTGGCGACCTCCATGAACAGGTTCATGCCGATGCCCCAGAAGAAGCTGAGGCGCGGTGCGAAGGCGTCAATGTCGAGCCCGCTGTTCACCGCGGCGCGAACATATTCCATGCCGTCGGCCAGCGTGTAGGCGAGCTCCTGCACCGCCGTCGCCCCGGCCTCGTGCATGTGGTAGCCGGAGATCGAGATGCTGTTGAACTTCGGCATCTCGGCGGAGGTGAAAGCGATGATGTCGCTGACAATCCGCATCGAGGGTTCGGGCGGGTAGATGTAGGTGTTGCGGACCGCGAACTCTTTGAGGATGTCGTTCTGGATCGTGCCGCTGAGCTTGTCGCGCGGCACGCCCTGCTCCTCGCCGGCGACGATGTAGAAGGCCATGATGGGCAGCACCGCCCCGTTCATGGTCATGGAGACTGACATCTCGCCGAGCGGGATGCCGTCGAACAGCAGCTTCATGTCCTCGACACTGTCGATCGCCACACCCGCCTTGCCGACGTCGCCGGCGACGCGCGGATGGTCGCTGTCGTAGCCGCGGTGGGTGGCGAGATCGAAGGCGACGCTCAGCCCCTTCTGCCCGGCGGCGAGGTTGCGGCGGTAGAAGGCGTTGCTCTCCTCCGCCGTCGAGAAGCCGGCATATTGCCGGATCGTCCACGGGCGGCCCGCGTACATCGTCGCATAGGGTCCGCGGGTGTAGGGCGTGACGCCGGGATAACCGCTGTCGATCCCGGCGGCGTCGTTGGGGCCGTAGACGGTCTTGAGGGTGATGCCCTCGGGCGTAGTGCGGCTGAGGTCGGCGCCGCGAGCTTCCTTGGCGGCGAGGGCTTTCCAGGCGTCGTGCTTGTCGGTGGGCATGGGTGAGGCCCTAAACTCTTCCCGCGTGCTCGAAAACCCACGTCCGTTTGTGTCGAGCCCTCGGCAGGATCACTCGACTGCGCTCGGGACGAACGAGCTGGGAGCATCTACCGTGGCCGCAGGCCAAGCCCGAAGATCAGGTCGGCGGCGATCACGAACATCGCCACGAACGCCGCCGCATTCAGCCCGACCAGCGTGAAGAAGCGAGCGTCGCCAGCCTCGGCGCGCGTCACCCGGGTGCGGTAGAGCGGGACTTCCCCGGTGCGCAAGGCTCGGCCGATGCGGAGGATCAGCAGCAGGGCCAGGATCAGGCAGCCAACCCCGACGATCAGGTCCGTTCCGCGGTCGCTCATCGGGATGACGTAGAGCTTCCCCTGCCGCGATCCAGACGAATCCGCACTGGAGTAAGTTCATTTACTGTGGAGCCAAACATGGTTCCCGCTATGTTCGAGATATGTTTACCTCGGGTTCTACAAGGACTCGGGTATGTCGACGTGGTCGCCGGAAATTGCCAACGACTTTATCCTGTTGGCTGCAAAAGAGGGCCGCAGGCTGGATCAGATGCAGCTACAGGCTCTGGTGTACATCGCCCACGGCTGTGGTGCCTTGCAATCACCGGGGAGCCGCTGACCGGCGATCGCCCGGAAGCCTGGAGCTATGGTCCCGTTTACCGGCGCCTGGCAGATGCACTTGCTCGATACGGAACTGCTCCGGTCGAGCGGCAGGTAACTGTTGCGGAACTCTACCCCGGGCTGCCGATGTCTGACCCCGTGGAACCCGCTTCGTCCAATTTGGACCCGATTGCGCAAGACATCTTGAAGCGGGTCTTTAGAGATTACGGGACGTTCGGTGCACCGCAGCTTTCCGCCTTACTCCGGCGAAATGGCGCGCCTTGGGCCGAGGTCTTCGCCGATGGAGCCGGCAGGTTCCGGGACATCCCTCACAACTTGATACAGGCTCAATTTGTCGATCTCGCGATGCCGCCAGTCGGAACGACAGATCAAACCTGTTCCAATCGAAGCGACTGACCTAGGCGTTGAGCTTGTTCGTGCGCACATTCCCGCAAACGAGCTTGATGCCGAGAATGCAGCGGACTGCGAACGCCGCAAGCTAACGCACGCTTTGCTGAGAGCGCAGATCAGCGCCGTGAACCGGGAGAGCGATCGAAAAGATCGCGTGCTCCGCAAAACCGATCGGCGAACGGTGACCTGCTGGCAATCGCTTCAATGATCTTCGCCCACATTGTTTGGCGCGGGGAGCCTAGCATCGCTCCCGAACTCCTGTTTCCAATGCTTGGCGTGGTCGCACTTATCGTTCGAGCCGATATTCACTCAAGAGGCACGAAGCAGGCGCCGCCCTCCTGAACAAACTGGGTCCCAGGGAACCCAGCGTTGCTGAACGGAAGCCCAACTGAGATTGGTCCTGAAGCAGCCACAAGCTTGCTTCTACGAGCTGAGGGGTCAACCGCATGGTTGGGCTTTGGCTGCTGTAGGGCGACGTTGCGAGAGGCCAATGACGAGTGCCGATCGGCGAAGGGGTGCCGAGAAGGTGATCTTGCGGAAGGCACAGGCGATCGCAAGCTCTGCATTGCTCTCCTCGGCGTCCTAGTGCTCGCCCCGCAGCATGGCTGCCCTATCATCAGGCGGCAAACTGCTCCCGGGCAGTTCGCTGATCGCCTGGTGACCCCTACGGGAATCGAACCCGTGTTTCAGCCGTGAAAGGGCCGCGTCCTAACCGCTAGACGAAGGGGCCATCGGAGGAGGGGACGCGCTTAGGCGAGGGTTTTGCGGGGGTCAAGCGAGCCCCTAGGCAAATGCCGCATCGTCGAGGTGCATCTCGGCCCGGTCCCCGCCGTTCCACTCGTCGCGCTTGATCGATCCGGCGAGCCAGAAGCGGCGGTCGCTGCCCGCCGCGAGGAGGGTCTGCCCGAGCGGCGTGTCGGCGGCGCGGAACGCGATCCACTTGAAGCTGGCGCCGTCGTCGCCGCAGGCGAGACCGCGGACATGGCCGTTGCCGACCACCCCGGTCTTGATCAGGCGCGCCGGCCCGGACACGACGCGGGGGGAGGGCCACCCGGCGCCATAGGGGCCCGCCGCGTCGAGCGCATCGCACAGCCCGGCGGCGACTCCTCGGGGGGCGCACATTGTGTCCAGCAAGAGCGAGCGGCCCTGCCGCGCCTGCTCCACGTCCGCGGCCAGCCGCTCATGAAGGAAGTTGCGCAAGGCCGGAATACCGCCCGGCCCGACGGTCAGGCCCGCCGCCATCGCATGCCCTCCGCCGGCGCGGAGGAGGCCGCTGTCCTTGGCCGCGAGCACGGCCGCGCCGAGGTCGACTCCGCTGATCGAGCGGCCGGAGCCCTTGCCGGTGCCGTCCTCGTCTTCGGCGATCACGATCGCCGGGCGGCCGAACCGTTCCTTGAGGCGGCCGGCCACGATGCCGATCACGCCCGGATGCCAGCCCGGCGCCGAAACCAGGATCAGGGGAACGTCCCCCTGCTGCTCGGCCTGATCCGTGGCGGCTTCGAGCACCAGCATCTCAATCGCGCGGCGTTCCTCGTTGAGGCGGTCCAGTTGCGCGGCGAGGGTCCGCGCTTCCTCGGGGCACGTGGTGGTGAGCAGGCGGACGCCGAGGTCCGACTTGCCAACCCGCCCGCCGGCATTGATCCGGGGTCCGAGTGCGAAGCCCAGGTCGCGGCACGAGGGGTTCTTCACCAGCCGCGCAGCTTCGGCGAGCGCGACCAAACCGACATTCTGCCGCGTCGCCATCACCTTCAGCCCTTGGGTGACGAAGGCGCGATTGAGCGACTGCAGGCGGGCGACGTCTGCCACCGTCCCGAGCGCGACTAGATCGAGCAGGTCGATGATTTTGGGCTCAGGATGGGAGGGGTTGAAATACCCTCGGCGCCGCAGCTCGCGAAGCAGGGCCACGCCGAGCAGAAAGGCCATGCCGACGGCGGCGACGTGGCCGTGAGCGGCCCCGATCGCTTCCTCGTCCAGCCGGTTGGGGTTCACCAGCGCGTGGCACAGCGGCAAGGCGGCGGCGCACTGGTGATGGTCGACGACGATCACCTCGAGCCCCGCGCGATGGGCCGCCTCCAGCGCATCGAAGGCCTGCGCCCCGCAATCGACCGTAACCACCAGCTTGGCGCCCGCGTCCTGGAGGGCGAGCAGCGCCGGGCCGGACGGGCCGTAGCCCTCCATCAGGCGGTCCGGGATGTAGACGATCGGCTCAACCCCCAACCGCCGCAGCAACAGCACCAACAAGGCCGAGCTGGTCGCGCCGTCGACGTCATAGTCGCCGAAGATGGCGATGCTCTCGCCCGCCTTCACCGCACCGGCGAGACGTGCGGCGGCTTTGTCCATGTCGCGGAAGGAGGACGGGTCGGGCAGGAAGTCACGAATGGTCGGGGCCCGATGGCGGGCGAGATCCTCGCGCGCGATCCCGCGGCCGAGGAGCAGCTCGTCGACCAGCGCGTCACGGCCAAGCTCGCCCTCCTGCGCTCGCCGCCAGCGCCACGGCTGCCCCGTGACGGATCGTTCCACCCCCAACGCTATACTCATGCGAAACGCGATAGCAGTTCGGCGCGGACTTCGTCTGCCCTTTTGCGGCAAAGGGCGGGGATGCGGTGGCCGGCAAAGCCGCTGCCGCCAGCCACCCCGATGACCAGGGCGGCAATACCGAACTTCCGGCCAAGGGCGTTCTCCGTGAGGTCGATGCTTTGCACGTTGGCGAGCGGAAGAACGACAGTGCGCCGTCGCCACCAGCCGGAACGAACCAGCAGGTGTTCGCCGGACAGGGAAAAGGCCTCCCGCTTCCATGATAGCCAGCGCATGGTCACGAGCACGGGATAGAGGAGGGCTGGGCCAAGCACGACCGCGGCGGCCGGCTGATCGTCGAACCGCCAGTCGGGGCTGCTTCCGGCAAGCGCTGCCGCCCACAGGAACAGGAGCAGCCACAACAATCCCGCCACCAGCAAGGGCAGCGCCAGCAGCGCGAAGCTGGTGACATGGGCAAAGGGCAGCCGCTCCCAGGCGGGGGAGTTGTCCGGCCAACCGAGCTCATCGAGGACCGCCTGTACTTCGGACGGACGGGCCAGCGGGGCGACCACGTGATCGCCCTTGCTCTCCTCGTCGCGGGCAAGGCTCTGGAGCCTCAGCTCGCTCCAGCCGAAGCGACTGCGGACCGGACCGGAGCGGATCAGCGCGGCCTGCACCCGCCGGAGCGGCAGGGTCACGTCGGTGATGGTCAGGAGCCCGCGGCGGCGGCGCAGGCCGGTTCCGGTCCGCTCCAGCCGGAAGCGGTAATCGCGCAGCAGGCTGCGGACGATCCCGGTGGCAAACCCGGCCAGGACCAGCACCAGCAGGCCACCGATCGCCGCCGCGACCTGGTGACCCATGACGAAGGCGGCAACGGGGCTGCCCGTGAACAAGTCGCGCCAGAAGCTCGGTTCCAGCGGATCGAAGCCGATCACGTCGCCCAGCGTCTGCGATGCCCCGAAAAGGCCGGCGAAGATCGCCAGGCTGAAGCCGAACATGCCGGACAGCAGGACCCGCGGCAGGCTCATCGAGAACAGGGGCCCGAAGTTGGAAACCTCGGCACTCGGCACCGCCGCAGCGCCGCGGCGGGAGCGGACATATTCGCGAAGATCCTGGGCACGGGCGAGCGCGATGGCGGGGAGGACTCCGTCATCGCTACTTGCCGCGGCCGACCCGCCGGTTTCGAACTTCACCTGCGCCAGGCCGAGCAGACGGGCGACCGGACCCTGGCTGATGTCGACGTCCTGAACCCGGTCGAACGGGATCGAGCGGTGGGTGCGGTTGAGGATGCCGCTGTCGATCCGGAGTTCGTGCGCTCCGACGCGGAACGAGAAGCGGCGCCAGTAGAGGAAAAGGCTCACGCCCAAGAAGGCGAACAGCGCAATGCCGACCAGGACCGCGGTGCTGATCCGGCCGGTTGCGGCGAGATAGGCGATGCCGGCGTATCCGCCCGCGACCTGGCGAAGGCTGCGGCCAAGCCCGGTCAACAGGAAGAAGGGGTGAAGCCGCTCGACCGGAGCGACGTCGGGACTGTGCGGTTCAGCGATCATCAAAGTCGGAGCGAATCTGGCCGCGAATGATCTCCCGGATCTCGGCGGCGCGGTCGGGTGACAGGCCGGGCAGCGTAACGATGCTGTTGTGAGTCCCGGCGGTGTGGACGACCAGCGTTGACGTGCCGAACATCTTGTCGAGCGGCCCCCGGCTGACGTCGATATGCTGGACGCGGACGAACGGCACCACGGTATCGACATGGAACAGCCAGCCGCGCACCACCTGCAGCAGGGTCGGCGCAAGGCGGTAGCCGAGCCGGGCCCACACCCGCCCGGGCGCAACCAGCACGACAGCCAGCGCCAGCAGCGGGACGGCGACGCTGGGCAAGCCGTGGAATGGCGACCCGTCGAGAAGGGTCGAGTCGAGGATCAGTGCCCCCACGATCAGCGGCAGCCAGGCGAAGAGGGTTCTTGCGCGAAGCACATGGAGGTAGCCCGGCTCGACCGGAAGCAGCCCATCGTCAGGGATGGGGTCGGTCCCGGCGAAGGCGGCAGCAGGCGCCGCCGCTTCGGTCACGCGTCGACGCTCTTGCGATGTTCGCCCTTGACCCGCCGCACGGTGCCAGAGCTGGCGCGCATGACGATGCTCTCGGTGGTGACGCAGCTCTTGCGGCGCTTCACGCCCTCCAGCAGCGATCCATCGGTGACCCCGGTGGCCGCGAAGATGCAATCGCCCTTGGCCATGTCCTCCAGCGTGTAGATGCGGTCGAGGTCCTCGATGCCCCAGCGCCGGGCACGGCCGCGCTCGTCGTCGTTGCGGAACAGCAGCCGCCCCTGGATTTGTCCCCCGACGCAGCGCAATGCCGCGGCCGCGAGAACGCCCTCGGGAGCGCCACCGGACCCCATGTAGACGTCGACGGTCGTGTCCGGATCGGTCGTCGCGATCACGCCGGCGACGTCTCCGTCGGGGATGAGCATGATTCCGCAGCCGAGCGAGCGCAGTTCGGCGATCAGCTCGGCATGGCGGGGTCGGTCGAGGACGCAGGCGATGATCTCGCTCGGTTCGACGCCCTTCGCCGCCGCGATCGAGCGGATGTTCTCCGACGGGGAGCGGGCAAGGTCGATGGTGCCTTCGGGATAGCCCGGCCCGATTGCCAGCTTGTCCATGTACACGTCGGGCGCGTTCAACAGGCAGCCCTGCTCGGCGATCGCGAGCACTGCAAGGGCGTTCGGGCCGGCCTTCGCGGTGATGGTGGTACCTTCCAGCGGATCGAGCGCGATGTCGATGCCCGGGCCGGTGCCGGTGCCGACCTTTTCCCCGATGAACAGCATTGGCGCTTCGTCGCGCTCGCCTTCGCCGATCACCACGGTGCCATCCATCGGCAGCTCGTTCAGAGCCGCGCGCATCGCCTCGACCGCGGCGGCATCCGCGGCCTTTTCATCGCCGCGCCCGATCAGCTTCGACGCAGCGATCGCCGCCGCTTCGGTGACCCGCACCATTTCGAGGACCAGGACACGATCGAGCAGGCTGCTGGCGTGGATCACGAAGAAACTCCATGGTTGGTGTTGGTTGATGCACTAGGCAGGAGGGTGGCTCCTGTCGAGGCGGTGTGCGTTGGGCTGGCATGAACCGCCTGCTCCCGATCCTCTCCGCCGCCTTGGCGGCCTGCGGCGGCGACGACGTCGTTGCCGAGAACGCCGTTGCTCCCGATCTCAACCTCATGAGTGAAGTGCCGGGAGACTGGTCGGCCTTGTCTGGGATGATCGGCCGCACTCCGGTCGAAAGCGGGTTGTTCGAGGAGAGCCCGGTGCTGGTCGACCTCAACGCCATGCTCGGCCCGGACGTTGCCCGCTTCCGCGCCGCACTCCACAATGCCACCCCGCTGGTGCGGGAAGGGCGGGTGATCGTTACCCGGGCGCACGATGGCCAAGCCTTCCTCGTGATAGACCCGGCCCAATATGGGCTCCTCGCCGGCCTGCGGCAGGGCAGTGGGTGGCGAACCTTTGAAACACCGGGTGCCGACGTTGGCCGGCCGGCCAGCGTGCAGCGGATGATCGGAGCCTAGTCGCCTGCGACTTCATCCACCTCGTGCTGGAGGAGCGCTGGGCGAATCCGCACGGCGCGGCTGCCGAGGCGGGTTTCGACGAGGAAGATGGAGAAGCCGAACGCCAGGCTCACCATCGAGGCGATGAACAGGAGGGCTATAGGGGTGCCGACATGGGCTCCGGTCAGCCCGCCCGCGAACAGCAGCACAACCACCGCGCAGGTCAGCACCGCGGAGAGAACGGACGAGAAGATGGCACGGCTGACCAGCGCCATGCGCCGGTCGAGGATGCGGAGCTCGTGCAGCAAGCGGTCATGCTCCGCACCGCGTGAGTCCAGCATCTGGGGTTCGAGCCTGCGCGATCGGTCGACGATCCGCGACAGGCGAGAGGCGCAGACGTTGAGGAAAGCACCGACTCCGGCCAGTAGGAACACCGGCGCGACCGCCAGCTGGACAACCTGCGCGACTTGGGTGGCGGATTCGGGGGTAGGGAGCATGCCGCCACCCTCATGGTGCCTGGGCCGGGCAGACGCAAATCGCCGGGGTGGGCCTTAGTCAGTCTTGCGCTTCGTCGCGTCGGTAACGCTTTGGTCATGACCGCTCTTGTCGCTGAAGAAGGAGGCGGCAAATAAGCCGCACCCCAGCAGCACGGACAGGAACACGCCGCCGATCACGGCGATAACCATGTGCAGGTGGAGGTCGCCGGTCGCCGCAAGATAGAGAATGGCCAAACCGGTCGCGACCACCCCGATGAGCGCGATCCACTTGATCATGCGCCGGAACTCGGCCGCGGCCTGCTCTTTGTTGGGGGACATGGAGCCTCGCTTTCAAGCCAGCAGGTAGGTCGGATTTCGAGCACCGGCCATTGGACATGATGTCCTACCGCTAAGCGCCGGCAAGCATTTTCTTCACGCCCCTCGCGGCTTGCCTCAGGCGTTGCTCATTCTCGACCAGCGCGAGCCGGACGAAGCCCTCGCCTTCCTCCCCGAAGCCTACACCCGGCGCCACCGCGACATGGGCCTCGGTCAGGAGGCGCTTGGCAAACTCCATGCTGCCGAGGTGGCGGAAGGCTTCGGGGATGGGCGCCCAGGCGAACATGCTTGCCTGTGGCACGGGAATGTTCCAGCCCGCCCGTCCGAAGCATCCGACCATCACGTCGCGTCGCTTCTTGTAGAGTTGGCGGTTGGCCTCGACACAATCCTGCGGGCCGTTGAGAGCCGCCACGGCGGCCGCCTGGACCGGCGTGAAGGCGCCATAGTCGAGATAGGACTTCACCCGCGCCAGCGCCGCGATCAGGGTCGGGTTGCCGACAGCAAATCCGATCCGCCAGCCGGCCATCGAATAGGTCTTGGACATCGAGGTAAACTCGACCGCCACCTCCTTCGCGCCCTCGACCGCGAGGATCGACGGCGTCGGCTCCTCGCCGAAGTAGATTTCGGCATAAGCGAGGTCGGAGATGATCCACAGCTGTTGCTCGCGGGCAAAGGCGACGAGGCGTTCGTAGAAGGGCTTGTCCGCGACATAAGCGGTCGGGTTGGAGGGATAGCCGATGACCAGCACCTTGGGCCGCGGCACAGTGTAGCGCATGGCCAGCCGCAGCCTTTCGAAGAAATCGTCGCCGGGGGCCGCTGGGATCGAGCGGATGGCTGCCCCGGCGATGATGAAGCCGAAGCTGTGGATGGGGTAGGACGGGTTGGGGGCGAGCACCACGTCACCGGGAGCGGTGATCGCCTGGGCCAGGTTGGCGAGGCCTTCCTTGCTGCCCAGCGTGACGATCACCTCGCTGTCGGGATCAAGGCTGACCCCGAACCGGCGCTCGTAATAAGCGGCCTGGGCCTTTCGCAGACCCGAGATACCGCGGCTGGCGCTATAGCGGTGGGCGGTCGGCTTGGCCGCCACTTCAGCGAGCTTGGCAATGACGTGCGGGGGCGGCGCTCCGTCGGGATTGCCCATGCCGAGATCGACGATATCCTCGCCGCGGGCCCTTGCCGCCGCCTTCATCGCATTCACTTCGGCGAAGACGTAGGGCGGCAGGCGGCGGATGCGGTAGAAGTCGGAGTCCATGCCTGGCGTCATGGCATCAATCCCGATAGGCGGGCAACGACCACCCGCGCGCGATCGCCAGCCCGCGCAAGGCGAACCCTGCCACTGCCGCCAGCAGCGCCGCCAGCGGCAGGCTTACTCCCAGCAGCGACAGGGCCACGAACAGCCCCGCGGCGAGCGCTGCCGCCGTGACGTAGAGCTCCGGCCGCATCAGGATCGACGGCTCGCCCGCAAGCACGTCGCGGATGATCCCGCCGGCGCAGGCGGTGATCGCGCCCATGGCGAAGGCCGGAACGGGGGCGACCCCCCAACCGAGCGCCTTTGCCGCGCCATAGGTGGCGTACGCTGCCAACCCCGCGGCATCGAACCACAGCAGGGCTTGCCCGGCGAAGCGGTGCCGGCTTGCGATCCACACCAGCAATGCCGCGGCAAAGCAGATCAGCAGGGTCGAATTGGTATGCATCCAGAACACCGGCGCGCCGATCAGCAGGTCGCGAATCGTGCCCCCGCCGACTCCGGTCACCACCGCGAAGAAGATAAAGGTCACCAGCGTCTGCCGCCGCTCGGCCGCGAGCAGCGCGCCCGAGACGGCAAACACGGCAATCCCGAAGTAATCGATCAGGATGAGGGCTTCGGGCAGGGTGGGGACTGGAACGGTTTCCGTCATGCTGGGCTTGATCCGGCATCCGCCCGTCTTTCTCAACCGGTGCCGGGAAGAAAAGGCGGACGGCGTCGGAGACATGGTGACGGTGTGGCTCCTCAAGCGTTATGCTGTCGCCATGGCAACCGAGAGCACCACTCCGCCTTTCCCGACCATTGAAGACTGGCAGCATTGGACCCTCGTGATGGGTCGGGCCCAGCAGATGCTGATGGAGGCGTGGGCGGATGGTCTGAAAGCCGGCGAGCCCCTGCCGGGGGTGAAGCCGTCGCCCGCGGCGGCGGATCCGATGCCGTGGCTGACCGCTAGCGCTGACGCGTGGAGCAAGGGCTTCGAATCCTGGGGCCGGATGCTCGGTGCAGGGCAAAAGGCGGCAGAGGCCAAGGACCGCCGGTTCGCCGCGCCCGAATGGCGCGAAAATCCGGTGTTCGATACCATCCGCCAGTCGTACCTGGCGATCAGCGACCAACTGCTCAAGAGCGTCGAGCAGGTCGAGGGGCTCGATGAGGCGGCGCGCCAGCGGCTTCGCTTCGCGACCAAGAGCTTCGTCGATGCGATGAGCCCGTCCAACTTCGCGCTGACCAACCCGCAGGTTCTGAAGCGGACGATGGACACGCGCGGCGAGAATCTGCTGAACGGCCTCAAGCACATGCTCGAGGATATCCGCAGCGGGCAGATGACCCAGACAAGGAAAGGTGCATTCGAGGTCGGCAAGAACCTGGCGACCACGCCGGGCAAGGTCGTCAAGGAAACCGAGCTTTACCAGTTGATCCACTACACGCCGGTCACCGACACGGTGCTGACGACGCCGCTGGTGATCTTTCCGCCGTGGATCAACCGCTTCTACATCCTCGACCTGACGCCGGAGAAGAGCTTCGTCCGCTGGTGCGTCGAGAACGGGATCAGCCTGTTCATGGTCAGCTGGAAGTCGGCCGACGAGAGTATCGCCCACGTCTCACTCGACGATTACGTCCTGCGCGGGCAGGTCGACGCAATCGAGACCGTCTGCGACCTCCTCGACGTGCCGAGCGTGCATGCGATCGGCTACTGCGTCGCCGGTACCACCCTGGCCGCGACCCTGGCGTACCTTCAGGCGAAGGGCGAGGCGGAGAAGGTCAAGTCGGCGACTTTCTTCACCGCCCAGGTCGACTTCGTCCAGGCGGGTGACCTGAAGCTGCTGCTCGGCGAGGAGGTCATGAGCCTGCTCGACAAGCTCACCGAAGAACGAGGGGTCCTTGACGGCCGCTACATGGCCGCGACTTTCAACCTGCTCCGCGGGCGGGACCTGATCTGGAACTATGTGGTCAACAATTACCTGCTGGGCGAAGAGCCGGCGCCGTTCGACCTGCTGCACTGGAACGCGGACGTAACCAACCTGCCTGCCGGCTGGCACAAGGACTATCTCGAGACGCTCTACAAGGGCAACAAGCTGGCGGAGAGCGGCGGGATCAGCGTGGCCGGCACCCCGATCGACCTCGGCACCGTCGCGACGCCCTGCTACGTACAGGCTGGGCGCGAGGATCATATCGCGCCCCCGGAAAGCGTGTGGAAGATCATGCATCATTTCACCGGACCCAAGCGCTTCGTGCTCGCCGGGTCCGGTCATATCGCGGGCGTGGTCAACCCGCCCAGCGCGGGCAAGTATCAGTATTGGGTGAATGAAGGCGATCCGGAGAGCCTGGAGAAGTTTGTCGCCGGCGCGACGGAGCACAAGGGCAGCTGGTGGCCGGATTGGCTCAAATGGCTGCGCAGCCAGGACCCCACCGAAGTGAAGGCGGACGGCGCGCGGCAGCCCGGCAAGGGCAAGCTCAAGGCGATCGAAGATGCGCCCGGGCGTTACGTGCGGACGCGCTGAGCGGGGAAAGGCTACGCTCGACAAGGATGTCGATGGCGGTGCGCCGCACCTGATCACGAACCTCCGCAGCCACGATCGCGAACCGCGCCTCGCTGAATCCGGGCGATTTCGTCGTGGTCTGAAAGTCCACGACTAGCCTAGAGAATGCCGCCGCCCAGGCTCAGGCGGACGATGCCGACCAGGATCACGAAAAGGTTCAGGTTGCGGCCCGACCGGCTGGCGCTCATCTGCCCTATCCCGGCGCCGATCACGGCCAGCGGAATGATCAGCCAGTTGGCCCAGCCAAGCAGCGGCAGGAAAGCGACGGCCGCGCAGACCAGCGCCACAGCGCCGATCATCAGGGACACGAGGTTCAGCATCGTCGGCCGGCTCCTATTCGGGCAGCATCTCCGCGTGGGTGCGGGCGCTCCGAAGGGAGGAGATGAGGTAGAGCGTCGCCGCTGTCCAGATAGCGGCGAAGGCGATGGCCTGGGCCTGGCCGAATGGCTCCCCGTACAGGAACACGGCCATCAGAAACTGCAGGGTGGGCGCGAGGAACTGGAGCACACCCAAGGTCGAGTAACGCAGGCGCCGGGCCGCGGCGGTGAACAGCAGCAGGGGCGTGGTCGATGCGACGCCTGCAAAGATCAGCAGGGCAAGCTCGGTCGCATTCGTGCCCCATACCGGCTGCGGCCCGCCACTGGTGAAGGCGAGCCAGCCGACAGCCAGCGGCAGAAGAACGGTGGTTTCGATGGTGAGACCAGCAATCGCATCGACCTTCGCGATCTTCCTCAGCAGGCCGTACAGGGCAAAGCTGCAGCACAACGTCAGGCTGATCCAGAGGTGCGACAAGGCGCCCGCGGCAAGCACCGCGATCCCCGCCCCGGCAATCGCAACCGCAGCCCACTGCATGCGGCCGAGCGGCTCCTTCAGGACAAACCGGCCGAGGAGGATGTTGGCCAGCGGGTTGAGGTAATAGCCAAGGCTGCCGGCCAGAATATGTCCGCTGTTCACCGCATAGACGTAGATCAGCCAGTTGATCGCGATCAGCACGGAGGTCAGCAGCAGCAGGCGCAGCGTCGGGCCGTGCCGTACGGCGGTGGCAATTTCCTTCGCCGCTCCGGTCGCCAGCACCAGCACCAGCAGCGCGACCATCGACCAGACGATCCGATGGGCGACGATCGCCACTGCCGGAACTGCGCTCAGAAGCTTGAAGTAGATCGGCAGCAGGCCCCACAACCCGTAGGCGGCGACCCCAAAGCCTAGCCCGGCGCGAGCCTCTGAGCGGTCAGCTGTGACGGTAACAGTGCGAGGGGCGCGATCCATTCGCCGCCGCCTAGCGGGGCCTCGGCGCGGGCGAAAGACTTTGTTAACCTTTATCTCTGCCTAAGACAGTTGGTTCGAAGGGCCCGGTGCTGCTAGCGTCATTTCATGCCGAAGGACCGACCGTGAGCCGATCTCAGTTCCTGATCCTGTTGTGCGGAGTGACCTTGCTTTCCGGGTGCGCTTCGCTGCCACAAAAAGCGCCCCCGCGGCCTGTTGCCATCCTGGAGCCGCCAGCCAAGACCGACACCTGGCTGAGCCTAGCGACCCCCGACGATGCCGACAGGATCCGGCGGCTTGAGGCGGCTTGGGCGGCGGCCCTGGCGGAGGCGCGCAAGGGGGGCTTCGCGCGGGACCTGCGGACCGAGGGCGACCTCCTCCAGCCGCAGGCGGCGCTGCCCCGTCCGGCGCCGACGCCCGGCAGCTACAATTGCCGGCTGGTGCGCCTGGGGCGGTACACGAACCAGACCCGCCCGTTCGAGAAGTTCAAGCCTTTCTTCTGCTATGTCGAGGTGGAGGGCGACCTGCTGACCATCGTCAAGCAGACCGGCAGCGAGCGGCCGGCGGGGCGGCTGTGGGAGGACGACAACCAGTCACGCCTGGTGTTCCTCGGCAGCGTGGCGCTCGGCAACGAAGATCAGCCGCTGGCCTACGGAGAGAAACCGGCGCGTGACATGGCGGGGGTGCTGGAGCGGGTTGGACCGTTCCGGTGGCGGCTGGTGATTCCCTGGCCCCGGGCCAAGTCCAAGCTCGACGTGTTCGAACTGACCCCGGTGGCCGAGCAGCCGGCGGCCGGGTGAGGCGGTGCTGGCCGATCCGGCGGAGGTCCGCGCTCACCTGATCGCGGCTGCATCGGCTGGCCGGTCGATCACCTACTCCGAACTGCTGCAACAGCTAGGCTACGCTTTCTCGCGGCCAAAGATGCGAGCGTTGTGCAAGGTCCTGGCGCGGATCGACGAGCTTGGCATCGTGGCCGGCGAGCCGGAGTTGGCGGCGCTTGTGGTGCGTCAGTCCGACGGACTGCCGGGCCAGGGCTGGTGGGTCGGGTCGGCAGAGCAACACGGGCACAAGGGCAGCTGGGAAGGTCCGACCGCCCGCGCACTCATCGATCGGCTCCAGGCAGAGGCATTCGCCTATTGGAGCGACCGCCAGCGCTGAAGCCCGTTGCGGACCACGCAGTTGGCACTAAGCTTCGTCCCTGTAAACAAGGGGACCTACCGATGACGCTTGCCACCCGACTGCTCGGCGCTGCCGCACTGACCCTTTTCGCCGCTCCGGTCTTCGCACAGGCGCCCGCCCCGACAGCTCCCCAGCAGGCGCCCGTTACGGTGATCCACGCCGGCACGCTGATCGCGGTTCCCGGCCAGGCGCCCCGCCGCAATGCCAGCGTGATCGTGCAGGGCCGCAAGATCCTGGAGGTGCGGGATGGCTTCGCAGAGGTGCCCGGCGCTCGGGTAGTGGATCTCCGCTCCGGCACCGTCATGCCGGGCTTCATCGACATGCACGTCCACATGCGCGGACTGGACGACCGCATGCAGGCGCGACTGCAGGCGGCCACCCGCGACTATGAGGACGAAGCCTATACCGCCCAGGTGAACGCCCGGCGCACCCTGCTCGCCGGGTTCACCACCGTGCGCGACCTTGGCAACAATCCGCGGCTCATCTTTTCGCTGCGCGACGCGATCGACCAGGGCATGTTCGCTGGCCCCAGCATCGTCGCGGCCGGGCAGGGGATTTCGGTCTCGGGGGGGCATGGCGATGCCCGTAACGGGCTCAACCGCGACCTGTACCACGTCGAGGCGGACCGGATCATCAACACCTGCAACGGCGCGGAAGACTGCCGCCGGGCGGTCCGCGACCAGATCGGCCTTGGCGCCGAAGTGGTCAAGATTTCAGCGACCGGAGGCGTGCTCAGCAATGTCGCGGGTGGGCTCAACCAGCAGATGATGCCCGACGAGATGAAGGCGGTGGTCGATACCGCGCGGTCGTTCGGCCGCAAGGTCGCCGCGCACGCTCACGGGGTGGACGGGATCAACGCGGCCCTGCGCGCCGGCGTGGACTCGATCGAGCACGGCACCTTCACCAACGACGACACGTTCAAGCTCTATCGCCAGACCGGCGCCTACTATGTCCCAACCCTGATGGCGCCGGCGGCCGCGGTAGCCGACGGCCGCCGGGGAGCGCTGACCGCAGCCCAATACGCCAAGGCGCAGCAGGCCGCGGGCAATGCCGAAAAGAGCTTCGCGCGGGCGATCCGCGAGGGAGTGAAGATCGCCTTCGGAACCGACAGCGGCGTGTCGCGCCATGGCGACAATGCGCAGGAATTCGCACTGATGGTCCGCAACGGCATGCAGCCGATGGCGGCGATCAAGGCGGCGACGGTCAACGCCGCCGATCTGCTCGGCAAGTCCGACAGCATTGGCACGATCGAGCCCGGCAAGGATGCAGATATCGTCGCGGTCGACGGCGATCCGCTGGCTGACGTCAGTCTGCTCGAACGAATGGGCTTCGTGATGAAGTGGGGGCAGGTGTTCAAGCTCGGCGGGCAGCGGCAGCTGACCGCGGTCGACTGAGGCTTAGCCTGCCGACCTCCGTTCGATCGTGGCCCCGACCGCGCTGAGCTTCTCCTCCAGCCGTTCGTAGCCCCGATCGAGGTGGTAGACGCGCAGCACTTCGGTCTCGCCTTCGGCGCACAGGCCGGCGAGCACCAGGCTCATCGATGCGCGCAGGTCGGTGGCCATCACCTGCGCACCGGTCAGCCCATCGACCCCATGGACGATCGCCGAACGCCCGCGGACATCGATGTTGGCGCCCATGCGGCGAAGCTCCGGCACGTGCATGTATCGATTCTCGAAGATTGTCTCTTCAAGAAAGCTTTCGCCGTCCGCCATGGACAGCATTGCCATGAATTGCGCCTGCATGTCGGTCGGAAAGCCGGGAAAGGGCGCCGTTGAGAGCGCCAGGGGCCGAAGCCGCCCGTCAGCGCTCACCTTGATCCCCTTGTCGTGGAACTCGACGATCAGCCCGGCCTGCGCGAGGGCGTTGGTGATCGCGAGCATGTCTTCCGGGCGGGCGCCGATCAGGTCGATCGAGCCGCCGGTGATCCCCGCCGCGCAGGCATAACTGCCCGCCTCGATCCGGTCGGGCATCACGGCGTAGGTGCAGCCCTGGAGGCCCTCCACGCCATCGACAGTGAGGTGAGAGGAGCCGATCCCGGCGATCCTGGCGCCCATCGCCACCAGCAGGTTGCACAGGTCGACAATTTCCGGCTCGCGAGCGGCGTTGAACAACTGCGTCCGGCCGGTGGCCAGCACGGCGGCCATCAGCGCATTTTCCGTTGCTCCGACCGAGACCACCGGAAAGCTGAAATCGCCGCCGGCGATCCGCCCCTTGGGAGCGCTCGCCTTGACGTAGCCGGCGGCCAACTCGATCTCCGCGCCCATCGCTTCGAGCGCCTGGAGATGGAGGTCGATCGGCCGGTCGCCGATCGCGCAGCCGCCGGGAAGGGACACCGTCGCTTCGCCCGCCCGGGCAAGCATCGGGCCGAGCACCAGGATGGAGGCTCGCATCCGCCGGACCATGTCGTATGGGGCGACCGTGGAAGCGATTTCGCCAGCCTGGAGCGTCATGCTCCGGCCGAACTCGCCCTTCTTCACGCCCTCGATCTTGGTCGAAACGCCGAGCATGTTGAGCAGGTGCCCGAAGCTGTCCACGTCCGCCAGGCGCGGCAGGTTGGTCAGCGTCAGCTTGTCGGCAGTGAGAAGCGCGCAGGGCAGCAATGTAAGGGCGGCATTCTTGGCCCCGGAGATGGGAATGGCGCCTTCCAGGCGCTTGCCGCCAACGATGCGAATCGAATCCATCGCGGCGGTTTAGGGATTCGTTGCGGGGGTGCAAGGGCAGCCCCTGCCGGTGAACAGCCTACGCTTTTTCCAGCGTGCACTGCAGCGGGTGCTGGTTCTCCCGAGCGAAGTCGACAACCTGGCTGACCTTTGTTTCCGCGACTTCGTAGGTGAAGACCCCGCACACGCCGACGCCCTGCTGATGAACTTGCAGCATCACGCGAGTCGCATCGTCGATGCCCATGGAAAAGAACCGCTGGAGCACCAGCACGACGAACTCCATCGGAGTGTAATCGTCGTTCAGCATCAACACCTTGTAGTTGCTGGGCTTGCGGGTGCGCGGGCGCGTCCGGGTGACGACGCCCTTTTCGATCTCCCCGATGCCGTCGCCCTGGCCGGGCTCGTCGGGGCTGGGGCCTGCTGTCAGTCGCGTGGTCATGGTTCACTTACAGATATGGCAAGCCGCGAACGCTTGCCAAGCAGTGCCGCTCCCGACGCCGTTTCGCCGTGGCACAAAAAAGACGGCCGCCCTCCAATTGGAGAACGGCCGTCCCTTAGCCTGACAGGAGGAGGAATGTCAGGCAGTAAAGCTGTTCAGCTTCTCGGCGTTGATCGCCGCACGGTTGGACAGCGGCTGAAGCGCCTCACCGGTGAGCTTCACCAGCGACTCGGTCATGCGGCTGTTTTCCGCGACGAAGCGGTCGAACTGGGTACGAACGATCTCGCCCTGAAGCTGGAAGAATTCGGCCGGGCCGTTGGCTTCGGCGAGGGTTTTCGCCTGGGCCGCAGCCTGCTCGAACCCTTCACGGGCACGCTCGGCGGCTTCCTGGCCGAGCGACTGGGCGCCGGCAGCGGCGATGCGGCCGGTCTCGACCAGCGCTTCGACGTTGGCACGGGCGAGCTCGGACATTTCCTCGGCAACAGTGCGCGAACGCTCGATCGCCTGCTGACCGCGCTCGCCGGCCTGGGCGAACAGCGACTGGAACTTGTCGGCACCCGGCAGGGCGTTGAAGTTGGAGAAGTTGTTCATCCAGTTGGTGGCGTCGAAGTTCATGACGGATTCCTTTTGGGGCTGCGTAGCAGCCGTCTCGTTGATCGGGGCCGAAGCGGCGGCTTCGTTCACTGCACTCTGAGCACGCTTGCCGGCGCGCGGCTTGCGTTCGGTCTTCACGCGGCGGGCGTTTACCTTCTTGACGGCGGCAACGACGTCATCCTGCACCTTGCGGCGCGCCTTGCGGGGCGGAGCTGCAACGTCGGCCATCGTTTCAACTGCAGGAGCAGCCTCGATGGCTTCCGGCACGGTGTTGATTTCGTTGTCCATGGCTCAATCCTGTGGTTCGATGTTGCACTGCACAATATAGTGCGGTGCACAAGATTTCAAGAGTCTTGTGTGCGCTGCAGCATTGACCGTTCCGCAGCGCCGCGCCACTAGCGCGCATGGACCGAGATCTGTCTGCCACCACTCGCCAGCGCCGCGGCCTCCTGATCGTGCTGTCCTCGCCTTCGGGAGCCGGCAAGTCGACCATTTCGCGAATGCTGCTCGAGGCGGACGCCGAGGTCACCATGTCCGTTTCCGCTACGACGCGGCCGGCGCGTCCGGGCGAGCGGGAGGACGTCGATTACCATTTCGTCTCGGACGGGGAGTTCGACCGGCTGATCGAGACGGGCGAGTTCGTCGAATGGGCGCCGGTGTTCGATTACCGCTACGGCACTCCCAAGGCGCCGGTGAAGGCAGCACTCAAGGCTGGGCGCGACATCCTATTCGACATCGATTGGCAGGGCACACAGCAACTGCACGCGGCCATGGGCGAGGATCTGGTGCGGATCTTCATCCTCCCGCCGTCGATGGAGGAGTTGGAGCGCCGGCTTCGCTTTCGCGGGACCGACAGCGAAGAGGTGATCGCCTTCCGCATGCAACGGGCGGCGGGCGAGATCAGCCATTGGGCCGAATATGATTATGTGCTGATCAACCGCTCTACGGAGGACTGCCTGCTGCAAGTCCAGGCGATCGTCGCCGCCGAGCGGCTGAAGCGGCAGCGGCAGGTCGGTTTGGTGGCGTTTGTCCGCGATTTGGTGGCGAGCCGCTAGCGAAGCAGGTCCAGGAAGCGCGCGCCGGCGAGGAACTCCGCGCGTCGCCCTTCCAACATCGCTTCGGCCTCGGCATCACTGCCCCATTTTTCAATCTGCCAGGCTTCGTCCAGGCTGACGGCCGCCCACGCTTCCTCGACGCTTGCCTGCTGCTCCGCCACCGCCAGGGCTACCACTAGCGAACCGCCGATTGTGACGAGAGGCGACAGTCCGGCAAGCGCGAACGGCGGCATGGCCGCAACCGCATGGCTCAGCCGCTCGATGGTCGCCGCGGGCTGGGGAACGAATGTAATCCCGTGGGTGCCTGCGAAATCGACATCGAAGCGCCGGCGGGCCCATTGCAGAAACGGGTCCCAGCGTTCCGCCTGACGGCTGACCAGCGCCTCGGGACCATCCGCCCGGTAGGTTAGCAGGTCCCCTTCGCCATATTTCGCGAGCCCCGCGGCAAAGGAAGCCGGGTCGGCCGCCACCCGATCGACAGCAGCATTGGCGAGCCCGGTCATGGGCATGGCGCGTGGATCGACGGTTTCCGGCGCGTTCTGCCACTCGGCTGCAATGGCTCGGGCGAGCGGCTCGGTTTCGGCCCGCAAAACGGCCCGCGCCGGGGTCCGCACCGGGCGGCCATCGAGGAATATGCTCCAGCCGCCATCCGCGGGCTGCGCCTCGGCCGTCGTCCAGAAGCGCTTCACCGCGGCTGCCGCTCCCACACTCGCTTGAGCAATCGCGGCGCAAGCACCGCGTCGGCCAGCCCGGCCAGCGCGATCGGGATGCCCAGCACCGGCCAGCCGCCGACGCGTAGCCAATCCGAAAAGGCGATGGCGATGCCGAGAAAGAAGATGGCGAGGCCTGCCAGGCGGACCAGCGCGAACACGGCGAACCGGCGCTTCCAGACGTCCTCCTCGCTCATCGAACGCCCTCCTGGATGAGGACGCCCGCCAAGGTGGCCACGTTGGCCGGCCCCTGAGCAATGGCCTGCGCTCCGCCGGCAAGCAGCTCCGCCTCCGAATGGTAGCCCCAGGCCGCTCCGAGCGCCCCTGCTCCGGCGGCACGGGCCATGCCCATGTCCCAGCCGGTATCGCCAATGACGATGCTGCGTTCGGGCGAGGATCCGCATTCGGCAATGGCGGTCAGCGCCATCGACGGGTCCGGCTTCGACGGATGGCGGTCGGCCGTCTGCAGAGAGAGGAAGCGGGCGTGGAGCCCGTGCGACTGGAGGCAGTGCCGCAGCCCGCGATCCGACTTGCCGGTGGCGACCGCGAGTAGCCAGCCGTCCTCTTCCAGCCGGTCCAGCAGCTCGGCAATTCCGTCGAACAGGGGCTCTTCCACTTGGCCGGCCTGGCGCATGGCGATGAACACGTCGCGATAGGTGCCGGACAGGCGCTTATGTTCGGCAGCGTCCGCGTCGGGAGCAAGCATGGCCATCGCCTGATCCAGGCTCAGGCCGACAACCCGCTTGGTCCCGTCACGCGGCGGCAGGGGCCTGCCGTGCCGCTCGAAGGTCTGGGCCAGTGCAGAGTGGATGGTCGCACCGCTGTCGACCAGCGTCCCGTCGCAATCGAAGATGGCGAGGCGGGTCACTTGCGGCGACCCTTGGGCGGCTTGCCGGCCGGAGCGCCGCGGGCGCGGCGCTCGCCCTTGCGCTCCTTGCGCGCGGTCTTGGCGGCCGCTGCGACCCGGCGCTGCTTGACGACGGGGTCCTTGGCCGGATCGGGCGTGTCGAGGGGCAGCATGTCGCCCGCCATCCGTTCGAAGCCGAGCGTCGCGAGGCTTTTCGTGAAGTGCGCCGGCAACTCGGCCGTGACGTCGATAACCCCTCCTTCAGGGGCATCGATCTTCAGCCGCCGCGCATGGAGGTGCAGCTTGCGGCTGATCCCGCCAGTCAGGAACGCTTCCGCCCCGCCATATTTCGCGTCTCCGACGATCGGATGGCCGAGCGCAGCCATGTGGGCCCGCAACTGATGCGTGCGGCCGGTCAGCGGCTGGAGCTCGACCCAGGCCGCGCGGTTGCCGGCACGATCAATCATCCGCCAGCGGGTGCGCGCCGCTTGGCCGCTCTCCTCGTCGACATGCATCTTCTCGCCCCCGGTGCCCGGCTGCTTGGCCAGCGGCAGGTCGATGAATCCGCCCTCTTCGGAGGGAACGCCCGTGATCAGGGCCCAATACACCTTGCGCGCGGTCCGTCCGGAGAAGCTCTTCGAAAAGAAGCTGGCGGCCCTCGCCGACCGGGCCACCAGCAGCACTCCGGAGGTGTCCTTGTCCAAGCGGTGAACCAGCTTGGGGCGGTTGCCCTGGTCGTCGGCCAGCCCGTCGAGCAGGCGATCGAGGTGCTGGTTGGTCTTGGTCCCGCCCTGAGTGGCAAGGCCGGGCGGTTTGTTGATGACGAACGCGTCGCGGGTCCGCTCGATCACCATTTCCTGCACGAACGCCTGTTCGTCGGGTGTGAGCGGGACGATCCGCCGTTGGGGGCGGGCGGGCTTGGCGGGAGCGGCTTCGGGCGGAGGGAGGCGGATCGTTTGACCCGTCTCGATCCGGTCACCCGGCGTCGCGCGCTTGCCATCCACCCGCAGCTGCCCGGTCCGCGCCCACCGCGACACGGTGTTGAAGCTCACATCGGCGAGGTGGCGCTTGAACCAGCGGTCCAGGCGGATGCCGTCGTCGTCCTCGGCGACGGTGAAAGTGCGGACCTCATTCTCGTTCATGCGCCGGCGCTTAGCCCCTGGACAGCGTCTTCGCAAAGCGCATGGAGGTGCGCTCATACCCCATGTGCCTGTAAAAGGCGTGGGCGGAGGCGAGGCGATCGTTGCTAGTGACCTCGACGATGCCGCAGCCGAGCGCATTCAGCCGCCGCTCGGCTTCCTCGAGCAGCATGCGGCCCAAGCCCCGGTCGCGGGCGTCTTCGGCAACGATGATGATCGTGATCCGGCCGACCGGCCTGTCGCGGTGTGGAACGGTCGTGCGGTGGATCCCGCACGCGCCGAGCACCTTCTTGTCCTCCGCAACCACCAGCAGCGGCTCACCGGCCTTGGCGAGCGCGGCGATGTTGCGAGCAACTGTTTTTGCATCGACCCGATGTTCGAGCAGGGCGAACAGTCCCGACACTTGCTCGGCATCCGTGCGCTTGGCCTCCCCCAACTCGGCCGCCCGCGGCGCGGCCACCTGCTTGTCCTCCTTGGGGGAAATGTCAGGCGCGGAGCGGCTGACAGTGGGAACCGTACCAACATGCCGCAGTGACCCCTCCGCCGTCCTTGGGGGAGCCGTCCCCGAGGGGGAGGGGTGTGGCGTCGCACGTGCCTTCCGCGCCCCGACTTCCTTCAGCGAAGCTTTCCAGTCGGATACCTCGCCCTTGCGCAGGAACGCCGTGATCTCCTCCGCGCTGGCCCGCAGCGCCCGCTTGCCGCGGATGCCGAACACGGGCTCGTCATTCGCATCGACCAGCCCGAACATGCCGAATCCGGGCTTGCCTGGAGTGCGCACCCGGGACCGTTTGAGCTTCAGTCCGCGATTACGAGCGGCCTCGGCGAGCGCGTCGGCGTCGTCGCTCACAGCGTATCGATGACGTGGAGGACCAAGCCGACCAGACCCCCGACCAACGTGCCGTTGATCCGGATATACTGTAGATCGCGACCGACCGCGCTTTCCAGCCGCGCCGTGATCGTCCGCGCATCCCATCCGCGGATCGTGTCGCTCACCAGGCGGACGATCGATCCGCCGTAGCTCGCCGCCATTCCGGACACGGCGCGGCGGGCGAACTGGTTGACCGCGGCGCGGATGCCGGGATCGCTCTCCAGCGTCGCGCCCATCGAGCGCAGCACCTCGCCGAGCTTGCCGGCCATCACCGCGTCGGGATTGCGCGCCGCGGCGATCATCGCCGCGCGGCCCTTCTGCCACAACGTGTCGATCCACAGCCCAACCGACTTGTTGGCGAGCAGGTCGTTCTTCCAGCCTTCCACGCGAGCACGAGTCTCCGGATTTGTCTGGAGGTCATTGGCAAGGTCGGCCAGCGCCTGTTCCATTCTTAACCGGACCGGGTGGGCGGGGTCCGTGCTCATCTCCACCGTCACTTTCCGCAGTCCGTCGAGGATCGAGTCGGCCAGTTTCTCGTCAAGGGCGGCCAGCCGCAGCATCCAATTGGCCCGCTTGCGAACCATGTCGCGGATCAGCGGCTCGTTCGCGTCGAGCGTCCGGGCAAGCGCGCGGATGCCGGCCTCCAGCATGGGTACGTGGCGATCCTCATTGATCGCGGAGGCCAGAGCATGGCCGATTAGCGGCGATACTTCCGCCTGCCGGACCCGGCTGGAGATCGCCGTCTTGACGATCCCGCCCAGCCGCTCGTCGTCCAGCCCTTCGAAGATGTCCGCGATCAGCCGCGATGCGCCCTTGCGAATCCGGGTGCCCTCGCCGCTGGGGGCCTGGAGGAACCGCCCCGCCGCTCCGGCCAGGTCGATGTGCCGCATCCGCCGCGCAACCACCGGTGCGACCAGGAAATTGTCACGCAGGAACTGCGCCAGCGTGTCGCCGATCCGGTCCTTGTTGCGCGGGATGATCGCGGTATGCGGGATCGGCAGGCCGAGCGGGTGGCGGAACAAGGCGGTCACCGCGAACCAGTCGGCCAGACCGCCGACCATGGCAGCCTCGGCGAAGGCCTTGACGAAACCGAGCCAGGGGTAGCGCGGCTCCAGCACCCGGGTGGCGAGGAATATCGCCGCCATCACCACCAGCAGGCCGGTGGCAATGGCCTTCATTCCCGCGGCTCCCGGCTGGGCGGGATTGAATCGTGCAAGAACGGGACGGGGATTTGGCGGGTCGGCGCGGCTCATCGGTCCATCAATAGACGAGCCGCGCTGAAGGTTCACTCCGCAGGCTGTGGAGCGGGCTGGTGCGGTTCCGTGCCGGGCGGCAGCTTATGCGCGCTGTCGCCGATGAAGCGGTGGAACACCCGCGCGATCCGGCTCTCGATGCTGATGGCAATTGAGTAGTAAGCCGGCACCAGGAGCAGCGTCAGCAGGGTCGAGAAGATCAGGCCGCCAATCACCGTGATGCCCATCGGTGCACGCCAGCTGGCGTCGCCGGTGAGCGAGATGGCGATCGGCACCATGCCCGCGACCATTGCGATGGTAGTCATCAGGATCGGCTGCGCCCGCTTGTGCCCGGCCTCGATAATCGCCTCATCCTTTTCCATGCCGTGATTCATCATCTCGACGGCGAAGTCGACCAGCAGGATCGAGTTCTTGGCAACGATGCCGAACAGCATGAGGATGCCGATCAGCACCGGCAGCGACACCGGCTGCCCCGTCAGGTGCAGTGCGATCGCTGCGCCCAAGGGGGCGAGCAGGAGCGATCCCATGTTGACGAACGGCGCAAGGAAGCGGCGGTAGAGCAGCACCAGCACCGCGAACACCAGCAGCACGCCCGATGCCAGCGCGATCAGGAAGTAATAGATGAGTTCGGCCTGCCACTTCTGGTCGCCAAGGTTCATCTTCTGCACGCCCTGCGGCAGGTTCTTCACCGTTGGCAGGGCGTTGATCAGTGGCCAGACGTCGCCGCTCACCAGGCCCGGCGCAAGGTCAGCGCCCACCGCGATCCGGCGCATCTGATCGGTGCGCTGCACGGTCGTCGGTCCGGCCCCGAAGCCGATCTCGGCCACCGCCTTGAGCGGTACCGAACCGCCGCTGGAGGTAGGTACCGGCAGGTTCGCCAGCGTCGACAGGTCGCGCCGCTCATTCTCGCTCAAGGAGACGATGATCGGCACCTGGCGGTCCGCAAGGCTGAACTTGGCGCTGTTCTGGGCGATATCGCCGATCGTAGCGATGCGGATCGTCTGGCCGAGCGCGACCGTGGTCACTCCAAGGTCGGCCGCAAGGTCGAAGCGCGGCTTGATCACGATCTCGGGACGGACAAGGTCGCCGACCACACGGGGCGCAACCAGCTGCGACAAGCCGGCCATCTCGTCCTCGATCTTTTCCGCAGTCTGCTGCAGCAGCACGGGATTGTCGCTGCCAAGGTACAGGACCATGTCGCGGCCGCCGCTGCCCGGCCCGCCGCCGCCCTGGCTCATGAAGTTGACCTGGGCGTCGGGGATCGCGGCCAGCTTTGGCTGGAGCGAGCGTTCGAACTCGGTCGAAGTCTTCTCGCGGTCCTTCTTGAGGACGATGTTGAGGAAGCCGACCCCGGTGAACGTCCGCTCGAACACGCGGTCGACGTTCGGGTCATCGTCGACGATGTCCGCCACCCTGGCAACCATCTGCTGGGTCTGCTGCACGGTGGTTCCCGGCGGCATGCCGATGCGGACGCGGCTGAAGTCGAGGTTCAACGGCGGCTGGAAGGTCATCGACAGGGTCATGAACAGCACGACCGTCAGCCCCAGCGCGGCGAAGCCGGCCCCGACCATGTAGAGTCGGTGGTCGAAGATCAGCGACTTGACCCTGTTGAACATGCCGGGATGGCGAGCTCGATAGGCGCGCGCCTTGCTGTCGTTGATGCTCCAGCGAAGGACCGACAGATATTTGTCCATGATCGGCCCGGACGCGTGCGGTTGCACGCCGTGCGACTTCAGGAAATAGGCCGCGATCAGCGGGGTGATCATTCGGGCGACGAGCAGGCTCATCAGCACGGACAGCACAACGGTGAAGCCAAATGCCTTGAAGAACTGCCCGGAGATGCCGGGCATCAGGGCAACCGGCAGGAACACCGCGACAATCGCCATGGTGGTTGCAAGCACGGCCAGGCCGATCTCGTCGGCGGCATCGATCGATGCCTGCCACGCGGTCTTGCCCATGCGCATGTGGCGGACGATGTTCTCGATCTCCACGATCGCATCGTCGACCAGCACGCCCGCGACCAGGCTCAGCGCCAGCAGGGACAGACCGTTCAGGGTGATCCCCATCAGGTCCATGAACCAGAAGGCCGGAATGACCGACAGCGGGATCGCCAGCGCCGAAATCAACGTTGCGCGGATGTCGCGCAGGAACAGCAACACCACCAGCACGGCCAGGATTGCGCCTTCGATCAGGCCCTTCATCGCAGAGCTGTACTGCTGCTTCGTATAGTCGACCTGGTTGATGATCTCGACGAAGCGGACCCGCGGGTTCTCCTTCTCGATCTTGCGCAGCTCGGCCCACGCTTCGTCGTAGGCGGTGACTTCGGATGAGCCCTTGGACCGCTGGACGTTGAAGCTGATCACCTGGCGCCCGTTCATCCGGGCGATGGTCCGCTGCTCGGAATAGCTGTCCTCGACCCGCGCGATGTCGGTCAGGCGAACGGTGCGCCCGCCACCCACCACGATCTGGGTCTGGGACAGGTCGTAAGCGTCGTCGGCATTGCCGATGACCCGCACCGACTGCTCCGACCCGGCGATCTCCGCCCGGCCGCCGACTGCGTTCAGGTTGGTCTGCCGAAGCTGCTGGTTGACCTGAGCGGCGGTGATGCCCTGCGCCTGCAACGCCGCCGGATCGAGTATCACCCGGATCTGGCGATCAACGCCACCCTCGCGGGTCACCGCAGCGATGCCCCCGACGCCGAGCAGCCGGCGCGACACGCTGTTGTCGACGTACCAGCTGAGCTCCTCGAGCGTCATGTCCGAGGTTTCGGCGGCGACGAACAGGATCGGATCGCCGGAAATGTCCACGCGCGAGATCTGGGGTTCGAGGATGCCGTCGGGCAGGTCGCCCCGGATCTGCGTGATGGCGTCGCGCAGGTCGTTGACCGCGCGGTCGGTCGGGGTGCCGATCTCGAACATCACCTCAGTCTGGCTGCTGCCTTCGCGAACCGTGCTGCTGATCTCGTCGACGCCGTTGACGCTGCGGACAGCGGCCTCGACCTTTTGCGTGATCTGGTTCTCGATCTCCGACGGGGCGGCACCCGGCTGTGAGATCTGGACGAACGCGGCCGGGAAATCGATGTCCGGATTGTTGTTCACGTCCATGTTCATGAACGAGACGATGCCGGCCAGCATCAGACCGACGAACAGCACGATCGGCGGCACCGGGTTGCGGATGCACCAGGCGGAGATGTTGCGGAAACTCATCGGACCATGCCGTCCTTCAACAGAGAAAACGTCAGCGGGCCGCCTGGCGCCGCGGATTAACCTTCTGGCCGGGGTTCAGGAACGGCCCGGCGGAAAGCACGACGGCCTCCTGTCCGGTCAGCCCTTCGGCGATGGTGACGCCATTGTCGTCGACGGTGCCGACCTTGACCGCGCGCCGCTCGACCTCGTTGCGGGCGTTGATGACGTACACATAGTTGCCGTCGCTGTCGCTGAGCACCGCGCTTTGCGGAAGGAGCGGAGCGGTGGACGCCCCTGACGTGATCCGCGCTTCGGCAAAGCCGCCCGGCCGGATGTCGGCCGAATAGGGAATGGCGATCCGCACTGCACCCTGGCGCGACTGCGGGTCGATCACCGGCGCCACCTGCCAGATGCGGCCGGTGACGCTCCGATTGGAGCCGATGGCGGTCACGGTCGCCGGAAGGCCGACGCGCATCGCGGCAAGGTCCTGCTGGGCCAACTGCGCCCGCATTTCCATTTCGCCGCCCTGCGCGATCCGGAACAGCCCCTGGCTGCCGGCGCCGATGACCTGGCCCACTTCGACGTTGCGCTGAAGCACCAGGCCGCTTGCCGGCGAGCGGACGTCGAGCAGGCCGATGCCCGCGCGCGTCGCCTCGAGCTGCGCCTGTGCGACCCGGACCTGGGCGCGGGCTTGATCGAGCGCACCCTTCTTGCGGTCGAGATCCGCCTTCGAGACGAAGCCGCGGCGGACCAGCGAGGCGCTGCGATCATATTCGTTCTGGGCGAGCGCCGCGCTGGCCCGGGCCGACTCGACCGAAGCGGCAAGCTGCGCCGCTTGCTGCGCCTGCACCGAGCGGTCGACCCTGGCGAGCGTCTGACCGGCGGACACCCAGTCGCCAGCATCGACCAGCACCGCCGTGACCCGGCCGCCCTGGCCGGCGGCGCCGACCGGCTGATCCCGCCTTGCGGCGAGCGCGCCGCTGGCGGTGATGACTCGCGCTACCTGGCTGCGCCCGGGAACGATGACGGACACGGTCGGTACCTGACTGCGTCCGCCCTTGTCGTTGCCCGCGGCCGCAGCCGCGGACTGGCCGGAGGTCGTTTCCTCCCCCTTGCCGCCGCCGAACAGCACGTATGCGAGCACCAGCGCGAGCGCGCCGACAACCGCAGCAATGATGAGATTGCGGCGACGCTTGCTGCTGTCTACCACCACCAGAGTGTCCGACCGGTCCAGACGCGTTTCCCGATTCATGCGCAAATCTTTCGTCCTGCCCGGCTCCGCACCGGATACTCGGGCTGTGTTACTTCAATAAGTCACTGCTTGCAACAGGGGCCCGAACGAGCCCCGCCACGCAATCGCTTTTCGACCAATGACGCCTCTTGCGCCGCAAACGATCTTTCTGTGTGTATAACCTAGATGGTGCGGGTTCGGCAGGCCCCACGAACAGGGAGGAACGAATGATCGAGAATTACGGGGTGATCGGCTGGGTCGTGATCGGCTTGCTCGCAGGCGGGATCGCCAAGCTGCTGATGCCGGGCAAGGACCCTGGCGGGTGCATCATCACCATTCTCCTGGGCATCGCCGGGGCGCTGCTGGCGGGCTTCATCGGGAAGAGCATCGGCTGGTACGAGGGCGGCGAAGCAGCAGGCTTCCTGGCCGCGATCGTCGGCGCCTTCCTGATCCTCTTCATCTACCGCCTCATCATGCGCCGTCGTTGACCCGGCGGAACCGCCGTTCAGGAAGAAGTTAGCGGCAGGCGAGCAGCCTGCCGCTCCGGTCTACCATGGAGTGAACGCATGATATCAAGAGCCTCGATCCTCGCACTGGCGCTTGCCGGAGCGGCGATGTCCACGCCAGCCGCCGCGCAAGGGGGCGCCTCCTTCGCTCAGCCGGTCAGCGGCACCCGGCTGGACATCAGTGCGACCGGAGAGGTCACGCGTGTTCCAGACGTGGCGATCATCTCCGCCGGGGTGGTGACCCGCTCGTCGACCGCCACCGGCGCGATCGCGGACAATGCCGAGCGGATGGAACGGGTCCGGGCGGCGCTGAAGCGGGCGGGGATCGCGGACCGCGATATCCAGACCAGCACCATCAACCTCAATCCGGAATATCGATACGTCGAGAACCAGCCGCCGCAGCTGACCGGCTACCAGGCGACCAACACGGTCAACGTGCGGTTTCGCGACATCCGCCGCACCGGCCAGGTGCTGGACGCGCTGGTGTCGGTGGGCGCCAACCAGATCAGCGGCCCGACCTTGACTATCGACAAGCCCGAGGCGGCGCTCGACGAGGCGCGGACCGCGGCAATCGCTAATGGGCGCGCCCGGGCCGAACTCTACGCCCGCTCGCTCGGCATGCGGATCGTCCGTCTGCTGCTGGTCAGCGAGACCGGCGGCTACGCCGCGCCGCCACCGATGCCGTACATGCGGGCAGAAACGGCCCAGGCCGCCGACGCCAAGACGCAGATCAATCCGGGCGAGCAGAAGCTCCAGGTCGGCGTGACCATGAGCTTCGAGTTGCAGTGAGGAGCTGACGAAGAAAGGCCGCCCGGTTTCCCGAGCGGCCTTTCCACGTGTTCTGCAGTGCTTCGCGTAAGCGGGGCTTAGCGCACCCGGCCGCGACGCAGCAGGTTGACGATCGCCAGAAGGATGATCGCGCCGAGAAGCGAGATCAGCAGGTTCGGAAGCGAGAAGTCACCGCTGGTGATCGAACCGCCGCCAAGAAGCGGGGCAAGCAGAAGACCGCCGAGAATTGCGCCGATGATGCCGACAACCACGTTCAGCAGAATGCCCTGCTGCGCATCGGTGCGCATCACGATGCTGGCCAGCCAGCCAAGAATACCACCGATGATAATGATCAGAATCCAGGTCATGCGTTCCCTCCTGTTCGTGGCTGCACGATTGCACAGTCGGTGCAGCCTTCCGGCATCAAGACGCGTGATGCCCGCATCTTGTTCCGCATCAGGAACGCTCTGTCTAGATACGCTGACGAAACGTTAGTCCGAGGATGGGCCGCGGTCAGTAGCGCTGCTGACGCTCGTAAACCTGGCGATAGTGCTGGAGCCGGGTCACGCGCAGCCCCGGCATTCCGCTGCGGTCCACGGCGCGTTGCCAGCTGGCGAATTCTTCCAGGCTGAGCGTATAGCGGGCGCAGGCCTCGTCCACCGTAAGCAGGCCCCCGGCCACCGCTGCGACGACCTCGGCCTTGCGGCGCACGACCCAGCGAGTGGTGCCCGCCGGCGGAAGCGACTCAAGCGTCAGCGGCTCCCCGAGGGGGCCGATAACCTGATGGGGCCGGAACTTCTGATTCTCGAGCATTGCTTCCTCAAAGGCGTTTGGGTTCGACGTGGTGGAGCCTGTTTACCGGGGCTCCAATCAAGGAAATCTGAAACCTGCTGGTAAACGCGGCCCTCATTCCTCCTTATCGCCCGTTAACCCTGACGCGCCCGCAAAGGCGCCGCTCAACTGCCGCGAGGCTTCGCGCCAGCCGTCCGATCCCGACAGCAAGCACACGATCGCACGCTGCCGCTCGGTCGGGCAGGGCGGCATGGCCGGCCCGCGGAGAAGCGACAGCAGTGCCGGCAACTCGTCTCTCGAGGCCTCACGTGCCGCTTCCAGCTTCCCATGGTGCAGCGCCAATCCACTCTCCTGCCTGATCCGGCCTTGAACCTGACCTAGCTTCGGATGGTGAACTTCGGGTAAAGACGCGCCCCATGCTCATCGATTTAGGACTGAAAAGGCCCCCTCGGGAGGCTCGGATCGTGGTCGCCATGTCGGGCGGCGTCGACAGCTCGGTGGTGGCCACTCTGGCGGCCAAGGCCGGTGCCGAGGTGATCGGCGTGACTCTCCAGCTGTACGATCATGGCGAGGCGGTGAAGCGCTCCGGATCGTGCTGCGCCGGGCAGGACATCTACGACGCCAGGACCGTTTGCGACCGGCTCGGCATTCCCCATTACGTATTGGATTTTGAGAGTCGCTTCCGGTCGGGCGTGATCGACCGCTTCGCGGACGATTATGCCCGCGGCCGAACGCCGGTGCCCTGCTCGTTATGCAACCAGGGCGTGAAGTTCACCGACCTGGTCGCCTTCGCGCAGGATCTCGGCGCCGACTGCCTCGCCACCGGCCATTATGTGCGCCGAATGGTCGGCAGCGGCGGGCCCGAGCTTCACCGGGGCGCGGACCCCGCGCGCGACCAGAGCTATTTCCTGTACGGCACGACCCGCGAGCAGCTCGACTTCCTGCGCTTCCCGCTGGGCGACCTGCCCAAGAGCCGGGTGCGCCAACTGGCGGAGGAAGCGGGCCTGACCGTGGCCGGCAAGCCTGACAGCCAGGACATCTGCTTCGTTCCCGACGGCGATTATGCTGGTCTGGTCAAGCGGCTCAGGCCGGAGACCGCGGCGCCAGGCGAGATTGTCGACCTTTCCGGCCGTGTCCTCGGCGAGCATCCGGGGGTAGTCCACTTCACCGTGGGCCAGCGCCGCGGGATCACAATCGGCGGGCAGGCCGAGCCGCTCTACGTGGTGCGCATCGAGCCGGAGGATCGCCGCCTGGTGGTCGGTCCGCGCCGGGCCCTGGCAGTGGCCGGGGCATGGGTCGAGCAACTGAACTGGATCGGCGAGGAGCAGCAGGACGTCGCGGTCAAGGTCCGCTCGCTCGCGCCTCCCGTGCCCGCCCGGTTCAAGGACGGGGAAGTCCGTTTCCTGCATCCTGAATATGGCGTCGCGCCAGGCCAGGCGGCGGTGTTCTACAACGGCAGCCGACTGCTCGGCGGCGGGTGGATTGCAAGGACGAGTCCAGCTGAAGCCGCCCTGGCGGCGGCTTGACGGGTGCCTGCCCCGCTCAGCGCCGGTATCCTGCTGTTCCGCAAATCCGACGGCGGAGTGGAAGTGCTGCTTGGCCATCCAGGCGGGCCATTCTGGCGCCACAAGGATGCAGGCGCCTGGATGATTCCAAAGGGGCAGGTCGAACCCGGCGAGCGGCCGGTGGAGGCCGCTTTGCGCGAATTCGAGGAAGAGACCGGCACTCGGCTGAAGGCGGTTCCGTTTCCGCTGGCTCGCATCCGGCAGTCCGGTGGGAAGATTGTCGAAGCCTTTGCGGCTGAAGGCGACCTAGACCCGGCTGCCTTGCGCAGCATCGACTTCTCCATGGAATGGCCGCGCAACAGCGGCCAGCAGCAGAGCTTTCCGGAGATGGACCGAGCCGAATGGATGAGCCTCGCCGAGGCCCGCCGGCGCATGCTGCGGAGCCAGCTGCCGCTGCTTGAGGCCCTCGAGGCGAAGCTCACCTAGTCAGGTGACGAACGGCGACTCATCGGCAGGTAGAGCAGCAATCCGGCGACGGCGAGCGCCCCTAGCGTGCCCCAGGCGGCGAGGTCGGCCTGGGATGCGGCCAGCATGCAGACCAGGATACCAACCGCCGCCGACGCCCATTGCCCGGCCGACAAACGCCGCCCGGCGACTCGCGGCAAGGCGGCGATGGTCACGCCGTAAACGATCATCCGGGCCAGGGTGCTGACGACCGCCAGCCAGACGAAGCTGCCGCTGACCGCCAGCGCGGCGGCAAGCAGCGCTAGGAAGAGGATCGAATTGGAGGGACTTTCCAGGCGCACGCTGACCCGGCCGAACCAGCCGGGCAAATCGCCGCGGGTTGCCATTGCGTAAGTGACTCGTGGGGTAGAGGCCATGATCCCGTGCAGGTTGCCGGTCAGCGAACTCACCGCCGCAAGCGTCAGCACGGCGGCGCCGTGCGGCCCCGCGACGCGCTGGCCAAGGTCGATCAGCGGGGCATCGGTGACTGCTGCTCCGCCCGGAAAGGCGGCGACGAACGCGAGTTGGACCAGCAGGTACAGCATCGCGGTCGCGGCGATGGTCAGCAGGATGGCACGGGGCAGGGTGACTGAGGAGTTGCGCGTCTCACCGGCTGGAACGACCGCATTCTCGAACCCGACAAAGGCGTAGAACACGACCAGCAGCGTCGCTTCGACGCTGCTCAGCTGCGGCAATGGTCCTGGCGCCGGCAGGGGGCCGAACAAGACCAGGGCCGCAACACCGGCGACGATCAGGGGCAGCGTCTTCAGCAGGGTCAGTCCGCCGAGCAGCCCAAGCGCGCGCTTCATTCCCGAAAGGTTCGCAAGAGCGAGCAGCGCCGGCACCGCGAGCAGGATCGCAGCGCGGAGAATGCCTTCGTCGGCTCCGCTCCACCAGCGGGCAAGATAGGCGGTCAGCACGTTGGCGTTGGCGGCAAAGGCGGCAGCACGGGCGATGTAGTAAATCCACCCGAGTTCAAAGCCGGCCAGTCGTCCAAATGCCCGGCCGTAGGTCGCCGGCCCGCCGCTCTCCGGAAAGGCGGCGATGCTGCGGCAGAACGGAACGACGACCAGCAAGGACGCCAATGCGACCAGCGGGAACAGCCACGGCGACCACGCGTCAAAATCCGCAGCCAGCGTCGCCGGAAGGGCGAAGATCGCCGCTCCGACGGCGCCATTGAAACTCAGCAGGATCGCGCCGCCGAGGCCGATCCGGCGGGGCAGCGCGGCCACCCGTTCGTTCAAAGCTGCTTCTCGCTCAAAGCTGGAAGCTGCCCTCGATCACCGTGAAACAGGAGCCGCTGAGCAGCACGCGGTCGTTCCGCAACTCGCATTGCAGCAGCCCGCCGCGTTTGCTGACCTGGGCCGCGGAGAAATGGTGCCGGCCGAGCCGCTCCGCCCAGAACGGCACCAAAGCCGCATGAGCCGATCCGGTCACCGGATCCTCGTCGATGCCGACGTAGGACACGAAGACCCGGCTGGCGATGTCCTCCCGAGCGCCGGGAGCAGTGACCACGGCCATCCGTCGGATCGAGCGCAGGCGGGCGAAGTCGGGAGCAACCGCGCGCACTTCTTGCTCGCTGTCGAGCAGCAGGATGGCGGCGTCGTTGCATTCGCTCGCAAGCCAAGCCGGCCGGTGTGCAATGCCGAGCGCATCACACAGATCGGGTTCATCCGTTTTCCGGAGGGAGGCAGCAGGGAGGCTGAGCTCAAGTAGCCCCTTTTCCGTCCTGGCGACGGTCAGTACGCCCGAGCGGGTTGAGAAGCGAACGCGCTCGCCGGTGAGCAGGACGTAACCTGCGGCGAGGCTCGCATGCCCGCACATGTCGACTTCGACGGCTGGGGTGAACCAGCGCAGATCGTAATCAGCGTCGTCCTGCGAAGACGGGACGGTGAATGCCGTCTCGCTGAGGTTGTTCTCCGCCGCGATCGCCTGCAGCGTTGCGTCGTCGAGCCAATGCTCGAGCGGCATCACTGCCGCAGGATTGCCGGTCAGGGGCCGCTCGGCGAAGGCATCGACCTGGAAGAAGGGCAAGATCACGGGCGGGTCTCCGTCAGGTGGCTCGGCAGCAGGGTTTCACGGTCGGTATGTCCCTCCGGATCGAGGTGCATCAGAATCTCGGTCCCCGGGAAACGTCGCTGGAGCGCTTCCTCGGCCGAGTCGAGCCGCTCGTGCGCCTCGCGGATGGTCCAGTCCTGTGGCACCCAGACGTGGAACTGGATGAAATCATGGGCGCCGCTGGTCCGCGTGCGAACGTCGTGGATGCCCTTGAGCTCGGGAAATTCAGCCACCGCGGCAAGAAAGGCCTCGCGTTTGCCGACCGGCCATTCCTTGTCCATCAACTGATCCACCGAGTCTCCCGCCGCTCGCCAGGCGCCCCACATCAACCAGGCGGCGATCGCCACTCCGAAGGCCGCATCGGCGCCCCGCACCCGCAGCCACTGATCGAGGACCAGCGCAGCGATCACCGCGGCGTTCAGCAGCAGGTCCGACTTGTAATGGATGTTGTCGGTCTGGATGGCGATCGAGCCGGTCTTGCGGATCACCTGCCGCTGATACGACAGCAGCAGCAGCGTTCCGGCCATCGCGGCGATGCTGACCCCGACGCCGAGCTCCGCATTGGCCGTCGGCGCGCCCTCGATCAGCCGGTGGATCGCTCGCCAGCCGATGCCAATACCGGACGCGGCGATCAGCACGGTCTGACCCAGGGCGACCAGCGCCTCCGCCTTGCCATGCCCGAAGCGATGGTCGGTGTCCGCCGGAAGCGCCGCGATCCGTACCCCGGCAAGGGTCACCAGGCTCGCCACCAGGTCGAGCGCCGTGTCGGCCAGGCTGCCGAGCATGGCAGTAGAGTCGGTCGCCACCGCCGCCCACACCTTCGCCACCAGCAGCGACAAGGCCATGGCCACGCTGGCCAGCGCCGCGCGGGTCGAAAGGCGGGTCCGCTCCGGCCCGGTGACCCTCATGGGTAAAGCAGGCTTTCGGCCCAGCCGTCGTCCACCCGGGTGAACAGCCGCCGTTCGTGCAGCCGGAATGCCCGGTCGGCCCAGAACTCGATCTGCCGGGGAACGATCCGGTAACCCGACCAGTGCGGCGGGCGCGGAACCGCGCCCCCGGCGAACCGCGCCTTCATCTGTTCGAACCGCTGCTCAAAGGTTTCGTGCCGATCTAGTCGACGAGACTGCTCCGACGCCCACGCCCCAAGCTGGCTGTCGCGCGCGCGGCTGGCGAAATAGGCGTCCGCCGCCGCCTCGCTGACCGGGACAACGGGTCCGTCCGCGCGCACCTGCCGGCGGAGCGATTTCCAGTGCAGGCAGATGGATGCGTGCGGGTTGGCGGCCAGCTCGCCGCCCTTGCGGCTGTCCATGTTGGTGTAGAAGGTGAAACCCTCCGGCCCGTGGCCCTTCAAAAGGACCATCCGCACCGAGGGCCGCCCCTCCGCATCGGCGGTCGCCAGCGCCATGGCGTCGGGATCGTTGATCTCCTTTGTCCGCGCCTCGGCGAACCAATCGGCGAACAAAGCGAACGGATCGGTGGTCATCCCTTCGCGTTTAACCGCACCGCCGGGCAAGTCGAGAGCGCGTCCCGCGCTGCGCCAAGGTTGGCGAGCGCCTCTTCAGCGTCCATATCGACCATCGAACAGGCCGAGGCAGCGTTCGCCCGTCGGGGTACGTCGTCGCGCGGGCAGATGAGTGATGAAGGGTCGAAATTTCGCATGGATCTTTACGCACGGCTCGGGGTCAAGCGGGGCGCAACCGAAGCCGAGATCAAGAAGGCCTACCGCAGCCTCGCCAAGCAGCTCCATCCCGACCGCAACAAGGACAATCCCAAGGCTGCCGAGCGGTTCGCGCAGATCACGTCCGCCTACGACCTGCTGTCCGACAAGGACAAGCGCGCCCGCTACGACCGCGGTGAGATCGACGAGGAAGGCAATCCCAAGATGCCGTTCGGCGGCGGCTTCGGCGGGGCGGCAGGCGGCGCTCGCCCGGGCGGCGGACCAGGCGGGTTCGAAGGCTTTCCCGGGGGCGGGGGGTTCGAGGGCAATGCCGCCGATATCTCCGACTTGTTCGAGGGGTTGTTCGGCGGTGCAGCGGGCGCTCGCCGCGGCGGCCCGTTCGGGGGCGGCGGCTTCGGTGGCCGTCGTTCTTCTTCACCGCCACGCGGCGCGGATGTCGCGTATCGGCTGACAGTCCCATTCGTTGACGCCGCAACCCTCGCGCCGCAGCGTGTGACGCTGGCAGACGGCAAGACCATCGACCTCAAGCTTCCCCCCGGCGTGGAGGACGGCACTCGAATCCGCCTGGCGGGCAAGGGCGAATCGGGTCCGGGCGGCACCGGCGACGCCATGGTCACCATCGCGATCGAGCCCCACCGCTTCTTCACCCGCGACGGCCAGGATATCCGGTTGACCTTGCCGGTGACGCTCAAGGAAGCGGTGTTGGGCGGCAAAGTAAAGGTGCCGACGCCTGATGGTCCGGTGATGCTGACCGTGCCCAAGGGCAGTTCGTCGGGCAAGGTGCTGCGGATCAAGGGCCGCGGCTTTTCCGGGAAGGGCGGCGCAAGGGGCGACCAGCTGGTCACACTCAGCGTTGATTTGCCAGCCGGGGATGCGGCGCTGGAAAACTTCGTCGCCGGCTGGTCGGGTGGCGAGGGCAACCCCCGGGGGAGCCTGGGCGTCTAACCTCCCATGCAGGAAGGCTCTCCACAATCTCCCGAGGCCCGGCGCAAGCGCCTGGCCATGCTCAAGGCGCGCTTCGGCGAGCGCGTCGTCGACCGAGTCAAGCCGGGCTCCCGACCGTTCGAGGTGATCAAGCGGGTGGCGGTCGGCGTGTACAACGACGGCTTCATCCATGCCGGCAATCTTGCGTACCTGGCTTTGCTGTCGATGTTCCCCTTCTTCATCACGGCGGCCGCCGTGGCCTCGCTGCTCGGGCGGAGCGAAGACAGCCAGATGACGGTTGCGGCGCTCCTCCAGCAACTGCCGCCCGACGTCGCCGCTGTGCTGCGAGAACCGATCCGGGAGGTGCTCACGGCCCGGACCGGACCTTTGCTGTGGTTCGGCGGCCTGGTCGGTCTGTGGACCGCGACCAGCTTCACCGAAACGATCCGGGACATTCTGCGCCGAGCCTATGGGGTGAAGTTCTGCGCCCCTTTTTGGGAATATCGGCTGATCTCCATTGCGCTCATCCTGGGCGCGGTGATCCTGCTGATGACCGCCTTTGCGGCCTCGGTGGCGATGAGTTCGCTGGAGAAGGCGATCATCCACCTGGTGCCAGCCTTTGGTGATGTGGCGGGCCTGATCCAGGTCTACCGGCTCATTCCCGCGGCAGCGCTGTTCGGCACGGTCTATGCCGTCTTCGTTATCCTCACTCCGTCGCGCTACCGCAAGCGGGAGTGCCGCAAGTGGCCAGGTGCGCTGCTAGTGACCCTCTGGTGGCTCGGCACCGCGGAACTCCTGCCTGAAGCCATCAGCCTGGCAGGCGGCTATGACCTCACCTACGGCAGCCTGGCCGGGGTCATGATTGCCCTGCTGTTCTTCTTCGTCGTCGGGCTCGGCGTGGTGATGGGCGCGGAGTTGAACGCGGCGCTGGCCGAAACCGGCGCGACGGCGCTAAAGGGGGAAATCTACTCCGGGCCGTTCAGCCAGGAACTTGAAGTCGAAGAGCCTGCGCCCGGCGAAGACGTGCGCAAGGAAGAAGGGGGAGGAGTCGCGGCATGACCGCACTGATGCAGGGCAAGCGCGGGCTGATCATGGGTCTCGCCAACGATCGGTCGCTGGCGTGGGGGATCGCGCAGAAGCTTGGGCAGGCCGGGGCGGACCTGGCCTTTTCGTACCAGGGCGAGGCGCTGGAGCGGCGGGTGCGGCCGCTGGCCGAGCAGCTCGGCTCCAACCTGCTGCTCGATTGCGACGTCGGCGACATGGCGGCGCTCGACCGGACGTTTGCCGAATTGCAGGAGCGCTGGGGCGGCCTCGACTTCCTGGTCCACGCGATCGGATTTTCGGACAAGAATGAGCTTCGCGGCAAGTTCGTCGACACCAGCCTCGACAATTTCCTCTTGACCATGAACATTTCAGTCTACAGCTTCGTCGCCTGCGCTCAGCGCGCGGCGCGGATGATGCAGCCGGGCGGTTCGATGCTGACCTTGAGCTACTACGGCGCCGAAAAGGTCATTCCACATTACAATGTCATGGGCGTCGCCAAGGCCGCGTTGGAAACCTCGGTCAAGTATCTCGCCGCCGACCTTGGCCCGGACGGCGTGCGCGTCAACGCTATCAGCGCCGGGCCCATCAAGACGCTCGCCGCCAGCGGCATCGGCGACTTCCGCTACATCATGAAGTGGAACGAGTATAACTCGCCCCTGCGCCGCAACGTGACGATCGAGGATGTCGGGGGGGCCGGGCTGTACCTGCTGTCTGATCTGGCCAGCGGGGTGACCGGCGAAACCCACCATGTCGACGCGGGTTATCACGTTGTCGGCATGAAGGCCGAAGACGCGCCGGATATCGCGACGGTGTGACCCTTCTCTTGATGTTCTTGGCCCTGCTGTTCGGGGCTGGATACATGCTTGGTCAAATCGTCGGGCATGTTCCGCTTGCGGGCTTCAAGCACATCAACCGGTGGGACGAGCCTGATCGGTTCAAGCGCTATTCGAGGGGTTTGGCGCTCCTCGGGGGCGTGTTCGCCGTTGCTGGCAGCGTTGCCTTACTGGCATAACCCAGTCTTCTGGAGACAAGCCTGTGGTCTCTGTCATTGCCCGCCATGCACGAGTCACCGGCCGCGTGCAGGGGGTCTTCTTTCGCCAGTGGACCAAGCAGCAGGCCGACCAACTCGCTGTCAAAGGCTGGGTGCGCAATTGCCCGGACGGTTCGGTCGAGGCTCATGTTGAGGGTGACGAGCCGGCTGTGGGAGCATTGATCGGACGAATGCGCCGTGGCCCTCCAGCGGCAGAGGTGGCTGAGCTGATCTCGAACCCCTGTGAACCCGCGGGAGCGAGCGTCTTCGAGGTTAAGCGTTCAACTTCGCCGAGGCGCAGCAGTTAACCTTTCCAACGGTCTCACCGGTTAAGCTTCGGCAGCTAACGGCTCAGGCCAGCCGCGGGAGTGGTCGCTGACAAAGGGGAAGAAATGAAGTGGGTTCATATCCTGCTGGCCGCAGTTGCCATGGGTGCCACGCCCGCCGCAGCATTGGCTGCCGCGCCAGCGAAGCGATCGCCCGCGACCGCGGCTCGGAAAACGCCGACCAAGCCCGACCTCGATCCGGCGCAGGCCATGGCGGTGATGACCAAGTTCCTCGACCGATTGTTCCCTGCGGGACCGGAGCCCGAGCCGATGCGGCTTGCCGCCGCCCGCGGCGTGACCATGCTGATGTTTCCCAAGGGTGCCTATGCCGAGGCGATGAACGGCTTCATCGAGAGGACGGCGGATCAGGTGCTCGGCATGACCGAGGCGGATTTCGCCGAATTGATGCCTTCGGGCGCCGCCAAGGGCAAGAGCAAGGCTGGCGCGGCGCCAAGCCGGGTACCGTTGGGTCAGGCGCTGGCAGCAAAGGACCCGCAGTTCGACGCAAAGCTGGCGGCTGGCAAGGCGTTCGCGAAGACCATGTTCGTGAAGCTTGGCGACGTTGCGGAGCCCAAGTTCCGCGAGGGCATGGCGCGGTCGCTGGCGCGTAAGTTTGATGCGCGGCAACTTGGCGAGATCAACGGCTTCCTCGCAACCCCGACCGGCGCGGCGTACGGCCGCCAGATGGTCGGGCTGTGGTTCGAGCCCGACGTGCTTCGGGGAGCGATGCAGTCCTTCCCGGAGATGATGAAGATGATGCCGGAGCTTGGGAAGGATGCAGCGGGTCTCGGCGCGCAGATGAAAGCTCAGGCGCCTGACAAGAAGTAAGGTGCAGCCCCCGCCGAGGGTCACCCCGCGAACGGATCCCGCACCAGGATCGTATCGTCGCGTTCGGGCGAGGTCGACACCAGCGCCACCGGGCAGCGGATCAGTTCCTCCACCCGGCGGATATACTTGATCGCCTGGGCCGGTAGCTCCGCCCACGAGCGAGCCCCGGCAGTGCTATCGCTCCAGCCGTCCATTTCCTCGTAGACCGGCACCACGCGCGCCTGGTCCGCGGCGTGCGGCGGAAGATAGTCGAACTCGCGCCCGTCGATTCGATAGCCTGTGCAGATCCGCACCTTGTCGAGCCCGTCGAGCACGTCGATCTTGGTCAGCGCCACGCCAGTGATGCCGCTCACCGCCACCGCCTGCCGCACCAGCACCGCGTCGAACCAGCCGCAGCGGCGCTGACGCCCTGTGACCGTGCCGAACTCATGCCCCCGCTCACCGAGCCGCTGGCCGACGGCGTCCTCCAGCTCGGTCGGGAAAGGGCCGGAGCCGACCCGCGTGGTATACGCCTTTACAATTCCCAACACGAAACCGGCCGCGCCTGGGCCCGTGCCGCTGCCGCTGCCGGTGGTCCCCGCGACCGTGTTGGACGAGGTGACGAAAGGGTAGGTGCCATGATCGACGTCGAGCAGCACGCCTTGCGCACCTTCGAACAGGATGCGCTTGCCGGCTCGCTGCGCCTCGTCGAGATCGACCCAGACCGGCCGCGCAAACTGCAGCACGAAGTCGGCGATTTCGCGAAGATCGCTCTTCAGCCGGGCGCGGTCCACCGGCGGGTAGCCAAAACCGGCGCGCAGGTGATCGTGGTGCGCGCACAGACGATCGAGCAGCGGGTCGAGCTCCTCGAGATGGGCGAGGTCGCACACGCGGATCGCTCGGCGGCCGACCTTGTCCTCATAGGCTGGACCGATTCCGCGGCGAGTGGTCCCGATCTTGCCCGCTCCCGACGCGTCCTCGCGCAAGGCATCGAGGTCACGGTGAATGGGAAGGATCAGCGGGCAGGTTTCAGCAATCCGCAGCACTTCGGGAGTGACAGCGACACCTTGCCCGCGCAGCCGCTCGACCTCCTTTCGGAGTGCCCACGGGTCGAGCACCACGCCGTTGCCGATGATCGAGGGCGTGCTGCGGACGATTCCGCTAGGCAGCAGCGACAACTTGTACACCTCGCCGCCGACCACCAGCGTGTGCCCGGCGTTATGCCCCCCCTGGAAGCGGACTACCATTCCGGCCCGGCTGGCAAGCCAGTCGACGATCTTGCCCTTGCCCTCGTCGCCCCATTGCGCGCCGATAACGGTGACGTTGCCCACGGTCGGTCCTTTTCTGAACGGCGCGGTCAGCCGCGATTCAGTCCGCCCTCCTATTGGGAAGGCGGTGATGCGTCCAGTTCAGCACCCCTTCCTCATTTCCCGCGGCTGGCTCGGCGCTGCCCTGCTTGCGCTCAGCGCGTGGGTGGCCCGCGGGCCGGCTTTCTAGAAGCTCAGGGGCACTACTTCCCGCACGCCCGGCAAGGCACAGAGCTTCCGAACCACCTCCGCTGGAACAGGATCGTCGACTGCCACCAGAGCGACCGCCTCACCCCCCGCTTCGTGGCGTCCCAGGTTGAAGGTCGCGATGTTGATCCCCGCGTCGCCCAGGGTCGAGCCGAGCTTGCCGATGAAACCGGGGGAATCGTCGTTGACGATGTAGAGCATGTCGCCGGTGAGATCGGCCTCGACCCGGATGCCGAAGATCTCCACCAGCCGGCTTGCCCGATTGCCGAACAACGTGCCGGCGACCCGCCGTTCCCCGGACCCGGTCCCCACCGTCACGCTGAGCAAGGTGTGGTAATCGCCCTCGCGGTCGTGCCTGATTTCGCGCACGTCCAGCCCGCGTTCCTTTGCCAGAAAGGGTGCGTTCACCATGTTCACCGTCTGGCTGTACGTGCCCATCAGCCCCGCGAGCACCGCCCCGGTGATCGGCTTCTGGTTGAGTTCGGCCGCGGCACCTTCGACCTCGACCGCGACTGAGCGGACCTCCTCGCCAAGCACTTGCCCGACCAGCCGGCCGAGCTTCTCTGCCAGCGCCATGTAGGGCTTCAGCCGCGGCGCCTCTTCGGCGCTGAGGCTCGGCATGTTGATCGCGTTAGTCACCCCGCCGAGCAACAGGAAGTCGCTCATCTGCTCGGCGACCTGGATGGCGACGTTGACCTGCGCCTCGCTGGTCGATGCGCCGAGGTGCGGGGTGGAGATGAACCCTGGCGTTCCGAACAACGGCGAGGCGGTCGCCGGCTCCGTCTCGAACACGTCCAGCGCGGCGCCTGCGACGTGGCCGTTGTCGAGTGCCTCCTTGAGAGCCCCCTCGTCGATCAGCCCGCCGCGCGCACAATTGATGATCCGCACGCCCCGCCTGGTCTTCGCCAGCGCGTCGCGGCTGAGGATGCCGCGGGTCTGGTCGGTCAGTGGCGTGTGCAGGGTGATGAAGTCGGCGCGGCGAAGGAGTTCGTCGAGCTCGACCTTCTCCACTCCAAGCTCCAGCGCCCGTTCCGGCGTCAGGAAGGGATCGAAGGCGATGACCTTCATCCGAAGCCCCAGCGCCCGGCTGGCGACGATCGAGCCGATGTTGCCGGCCCCAATCAGTCCCAGCGTCTTGGCCGTCAGCTCCACGCCCATGAAGCGGTTTTTCTCCCACTTGCCGGCCTGGGTAGAGGCGTCGGCCTCGGGCAGCTGGCGGGCAAGCGCGAACATCAGGGCGATGGCATGCTCGGCGGTGGTGATGGAATTGCCAAACGGGGTATTCATGACGACCACGCCGTGGGCGGTCGCCGCCGGGATGTCGACATTGTCGACCCCGATCCCCGCGCGACCGACGACCTTCAGGCGCTCCGCCGATGCCAGCAGCTTGGCCGTGACCTTGGTCGACGATCGGATTGCCAGGCCGTCATAGTCGCCGATGATCGTTGCGAGTTCGTCCGGCGTCTGGCCGGTGATCTCATCCACTTCGATCCCGCGCTCGCGGAAGATGGCGGCCGCTTTGGGGTCCATCTTGTCGGAAATGAGAACTTTGGAATTCACGCTATTTCCTCGTTATCCAAAGGCGGAATTTGATCCCGCGCCATTCCGCTGCGGCACATGGATTCCACCCTCGCGGGGGGAGACAATCAGCGGGCAGTTTCTTCCCACGCCCAGTCGAGCCACGGTCCGAGCGCTTCGATATCGCTCGTTTCCACCGTCGCCCCGCACCACACGCGCAGCCCCGGCGGAGCGTCTCGGTATCCCGCGATATCGTAGGCGACCTCCTCCGCTTCGAGCAGCGCGGCAATCTGCTTGATCCGAGCCTCGTCCGCGCCCTCCAGTGACAGGCAAACGCTTGTGGTCGAGCGCGTTTCCGGTTGGTGCGCGAGATGGGTAAGCCAACTGCGCTCCTGCACGATCCGGTCGAGCGCGGCCGCATTGGCTTCGCTGCGCGCGATCAGGGCCTCGAGCCCGCCGAGCTCGGTCGCCCATTCCAACGCGAAGATCGCATCCTCCACCGCCAGCATCGAGGGTGTGTTGATCGTCTCTCCCTTGAAGATGCCTTCGTTCAGCTTGCCGCCGCTCATCAGACGGAACAGCTTGGGCAGCGGCCGGTCTGGGGGGAAGCTTTCCAGACGCTCGACCGCTCGGGGGCCGAGGATCAGCACTCCGTGAGCGCCTTCGCCGCCGAGCACCTTCTGCCACGAGAAGGTCGCCACATCGATCCGGTCCCACGGAAGGCGCATCGCGAACACCGCGCTGGTCGCGTCGGCGAAACTCAGGCCCTCGCGATTGCCGGCGATCCACTCGCCGTCCGGCACCCGCACGCCCGATGTCGTTCCGTTCCAGGTGAACAGGACGTCGTTCGACCAGTCGATCCGGCTCAAGGCGGGCAGTTCGCCATAAGGTGCGCGGAGCACCGTAGGGTCGAGCTTCAGCTGCTTGACCGCGTCGGTGACCCAGCCCTCGCCGAAGCTTTCCCAGGCCAGCAGGGTCACCGCGCGCGCGCCGAGCATGGACCACATCGCCATCTCGAACGCACCGGTGTCGGAGCCGGGAACGATCCCGACCCGATGGGTGTCGGGAAGCTCCAGGACTTCGCGCATTAGGGCAATGCAGTGGCTCAGCCGCGCCTTGCCGATCTTGGAGCGATGCGACCGCCCGAGGCTTTCGAGGCTGAGTTTGTCGGGGCTCCAGCCTGGCGGCTTGGCGCAGGGGCCCGACGAAAAGAACGGCCTTTGCGGCCGCACGGCAGGACGATTCACTTCAACTCTCCTCGCAGAGAGCACGCGCCGCGTTGGGACGGCGTGGCCCGCGACGAGACTTAGCCGATCTGCGGCTGGCCGCAACCGGGGACTAGACCTTCGATTCTGTGGATAAGCGCGAAATTGTTCCTTGAGCGGGGTACGACTCGGCTCGGCTCATCGCTTCGCCCCTGCAACTCATCCCGCAAACTCGCCCGGAAGGTTGAATTCATTAACCAACGCAGGTCTCTTATTCTCTGTCAGCACGGCGATGGGCAAATCGCAGTGGCTGGCGGGGGCTGGGGAGCTCTCGACAGAACAAGAAAGCCGAGTGGCTTTTCGCTGCGAGGCTTTCGTTTGAGATTTTGGGAGCAATACACCGACATGGCGCACGCCTTGACCGCAACCCCCGGCCTATTCCGCAGCCGCGACCTGTTCGTGCACGACGGTACCAAGCTCCGCCGCATCCGCCTGTCCCTTCCGGTACAGGCGTTTCTTTTTGCGCTCACCGTTCTTCTGGTCGGCTGGTCGGTTTTTGCCGCTGCCCGGATCATGACGGCTCCGGCTCGTCCCACCGTGGTCGTCCAGGGTGGCGGCCTCAAGCAACTCGCCGCTGCCGCCGAGCTGCGCGCCCGTGCGATCGAGCAGCGCCAGGAGCTGCTTGCCCAGATGATCGCCGGCGGCAACGTGGACCCGTCGGCACTTCCGGAAACCACCACTCTGGCCGCCCTGCCGAGCGAGATCGCTGGCCCGCTCGCCCGCGCCGAGGACAAGCTTGCGGCCGAGGAAAGCGCCGCCGCTGCTACGCTCGATGAGCGCTACAGGGTTGCTACGCGTGAGCTGAAGAAGCTCGGCCTGTCGCCGAACCGCCTGGCCGTGGGCGGCCCGTTCGAGCCAGCCGCCAAGGCCGACCCGACCTTCAAAGCCCTGTTCAATAGCTGGAAGAAGCTCGACCAGCTTCAGGACAGCGCCATTGCCGTTCCGGCCGACAAGCCGGTTCGCACCGCCGCCTTTACGTCCAGCTTCGGGGTCCGCTCGGATCCATTCCGGGGCAGCGCCGCGATGCACGCCGGGATCGACCTTGCCGGTCCCGCCGGTACCCCGATCTACGCCACGGCCGAAGGTGTGGTGAGCTCGGCGGGCTGGCACAATGGCGGCTACGGCAACCTCATCAAGCTCGACCACGGCCGCGGGATCGAGACCCGTTACGCCCACCTGTCGTCGATCGCGGTTCGTCCCGGGCAGCGCATCAAGCGAGGCGACGTGATCGGCCGCATGGGTTCGACCGGCCGCTCGACCGGCAGCCACCTCCACTACGAAGTCCGGATCGACGGTCGCGCGGTCAACCCGATCCCGTTCATGAAATCGACGGACTATCTGGTCGCGATCCGCAGCCGCAACGGCGCCGCGATGGACCAGGTTGCGCTCGGCGGGCCGACCAAGGCGCAGCGCTAACTTGTTGTCGATGGCGCGCGAGCCTATCTCGTGCTCGTGACCACAACAGCCCAGGCCCGAATCTCGCTCACATTCTCCGCAGCCAGGCGCGTCGCCGCAATCGCCGCTCGGCAAGGCAAGCCGCCATTGCTGCGCCTCTCCGTCGATGGGGGCGGCTGCGCGGGGTTCAGCTACAGGTTCGCGCTGGCCGATGCAGTCGAGGCGGACGACAGCGTGGCCGAGACCGACGGGGTGAAGCTCGTCGTCGATTCGGTCAGCCTCGACCTCGTCCAAGGCTCTGCGGTCGATTTCGTCGAGGATCTCGGCGGTGCTGCGTTCAAAGTCACCAACCCCAACGCTGCCAGCGGTTGCGGCTGCGGATCAAGCTTCTCGGTCTAGATATCGCGATGTTGCTTTTTGGGGGGCCGCGCCTAGTCCTCCACCCCAATGAAAATCGCATCCTTCAACATCAATGGCATCCGCGCCCGCCTGCCGCGCCTTCTGGAATGGCTCGAACGGGAGCAGCCGGACGTCGCCTGCCTGCAGGAGCTAAAGTGCGCGGACGAAGCGCTGCCGGTGAGCGATATCGAGGCCGCCGGCTATGGCGCGGTGTGGCATGGGCAGAAGGGCTTCAACGGGGTGGCGATTCTTCGCCGCGGCGGGTCTCCCGATCTGCGCCGGGTGGGGTTGCCCGGTGACCCCGAAGACAGCCACAGCCGCTATATCGAGGCGGAGATCGACGGGGTGGTGATCGCCTCGCTCTACCTGCCCAACGGCAACCCGGTGGGCACCGACAAGTTCGCGTACAAGCTCGCCTGGATGGAGCGCATGCGCCAGCATTCGGCGGAGCTGTTCGCGACCGAGCGGCCGGTGGTGCTTGCCGGCGACTGGAACGTCGTCCCCGAAGATCGCGATGTTTTCTCAGCCGAGCGGATGCGCCACGACGCGTTGATGCAGCCGGAGACCCGGGCGGCATGGCGGCGGATCCTGCACCAGGGTTGGACAGACGCCCTGCGCGCTCTGCACCCGAAGGAGGAGCGGCTGTACACCTTCTGGGACTATACGGCTGGTTGCTGGCAGCGGGACGCGGGCTTCCGCATCGACCATCTGCTGCTGTCGCCGGTCGCCACAGATCGCCTGCAGGCGGCCGGGGTCGACCGCTGGGCGCGCGGCGAGGAAAAGGCCAGCGACCATGCGCCGACCTGGATCAAGCTGGCCGCCTAGAGCGCCTTCTCGTAGATCCGGTATGTCTTGTTGATGCCCGCTCCAGGAAGCTGGGCGATCGACATCATCCCCTGATTGTCCTCCAGCACCCAGCCGAACTCGCCGTGCGTGGCGCCGTATTTCGCGACAGAAACCTGCCGCGATTTCTCGATCATCATGAAAGCGAGCTGGCTCGCCAGCCGGCTGCCCTGAAGCCGCTTGGCGACCCCCATGAGCGGCACGCGCATCCGTCGCACTCGCGGCTTGCGCAGGCGCCACAACAGCTTGGCCCAACCGAACGGGAACAGCCGGCCGTCAAGGTCGGCGGTCAGTTCGTTGATGTCCGGAATGGTGATCATGAAGGCGGCAGGAACCCCGTCCAGCTCGGCAACATAGACGAGGTCCTCGTAGATGATCGGGCGCAGCTTCTTGCCGACATAGGCGATCTCGGACGCGGTGAGGGGGACGAACCCCCAATTCTCCGACCAGGCATCGTTGAGCAGGCTCATCAGGATCGCCGCTTCCTCGTCGAACCGGTTCTTGTCGACCTCGCGCAGCCCAATCCTGGGATTGCGATGGCCGCTGTCGATCAGCCGCTGGATCAGCGGAACCATGTTGATCCGGATGTCGAGTTCGTACGTGTAGAGATCCCGCGCCTTGCCGTATCCGGCAGCCTCGACCCAGCCGCGATACTCGGGCCGGTGATGGCCCATCATCGCCGTCGGCGCCTCGTCGAAGCCGGCGATCAGCAGTCCCGGCTCATCCCAGATCGACAGGCTGATGGGTCCAAGCGCGCGGCTCATTCCCTCAGCCCGCAGCCATTCTTCGGCAGTGGCGATCAGCGCCGCCGCCGCTTCGCTGTCCAGCGCCTCGAACATGCCCCACTGGCCGGTTCCAGGGCCCATCTGCTCCAGCACCAGCCGATCGACCTGGGCGCTGATCCGTCCCACCGGTCGGCCGCCTCGCATGGCCAGCCACAATTCGGCACGGGCATGTTCGAACCACGGGTTCTTGCCCGGAGTGATCAGGCCCAGCACTTCGCTCTTGAGTGGCGGGACCCAGGCCGGGTCGTCGCGGTACACCTCCCAGGCGATATCGACGAATTTCCGGCGGTCCGCAGCCGTGGCGACGCGATGGATGGAGAGGGTCGCGGCAGGAGCATTCATGACTGCGGGCTAGCCCGCGCCGGCGGTCCTGTCACCACTATCGCAAATATCGGAGGCGATCCGCATTGTTGCGCCATGTTCGTGCCACTATCTCGGAGCAGTCCCGCAAGTCGGACAAGGACTTATGACTCAGCTGACCATCGACGGAGCACGGCTTGCCAGAGCCGAGGCAAAGGGCACGGCCGTTGGCCCGCGGCCACTTGCCGATGGTGTCCGCGGCGATGACAAGGCCATGCTGCGCGCCGCCGCGGATCTGACCCGCGATCTCAACACGCCCAAACCCCCCGTCTATTGGGCGGACCTGCTGGGCTCGGCGTTGGTCGGCTATGCCGCACTCGCCGGGGCGATGCTGCTACAGCCGGCCGGCGCGGCCCTGCTTTGCGGCGTGCTTGCGGTGCTCGCACTTTATCGCGCAGGCAGCTTCATCCATGAAGTGACCCACATCAAGCATCGGGCACTTCCGGGCTTCCGCACCGCCTGGAACCTGCTGGTCGGCATTCCGCTGCTGGCGCCTTCGTTCCTGTACGAAGGTGTCCACAATCTCCACCATGCCAAGAGCCGCTACGGCACGGTTGAGGATCCCGAATACCTCCCGCTCGCGCTGATGAAGCCGTGGACCTTGCCAGTGTTCCTGCTGGTGTCGGTGCTGGCGCCGGTTGCGCTGTTGATCCGGTTCGCGGTTCTGGCGCCCTTGTCCTTGTTGTCGACGCGGCTCCGCGACATCGTCGTCGCGCGTTATTCCGGACTGCAGATCAACCCGCATTTCCGCCGGCGCCCACCCGAGGGCGAGATCAAGGCCCAGTGGCGCTGGCAGGAAATCGCGGCCAGCCTGTGGGCGATCGGCTTCATCGCCCTTGTCGCGGGCAGCATGCTCCCACTGCGCGATGCGATCATCCTGCTGGTGGTCGTGTCCGGCGTCATGCTCCTCAACCAGGTGCGCACTCTGGTCGCGCACCTGTGGGAGAATGATGGCGAGCCGATGACCGTCACGGCGCAATATCTGGATAGCGTCAACGTGCCGCCGCCCGCCACCCTGCCGGCGCTGTGGGCTCCGGTGGGCCTGCGTTATCATGCGCTGCACCACCTGCTGCCGGGCGTGCCGTACCACAACCTCGGCGAGGCTCACCGCCGGATCAGCGGGGCGCTGGACGAACGCTCCAGCTTCCACGCCACCAACCATCGCAGCCTGGCCGGACTGGTCGGACGGCTCGCGGCAAGCACGATGCGCCGTTAGGGCGCTGCGCTCATTCCTCGCTTCTGATCAGGACGGTCTCGCCGATCAGCAGGAACAGGAGGAACGGCGCCCAGGCGGCAAGCAGGGGCGGATAGGCGCCGACATTGCCCAGCGCCATGGCGAAATTGTCCGCCACAAAATAGGCGAAGCCGAGCGCCATGCCGATCGTTGCGCGCAGCAACACCTTGCCCGACCGCGCCAACCCGAACCCGGCGATCGCCGCAAGCAGCGGCATCAGAACGGTCGACAGGGGCTTGGCAAGCTTGTGCCAAAGCCCGGCTTCCGCTTCCGCCGTCGGGCGACCGCCCTGCTCTAGGGCTGCAATCGCCTGCCTGAGATCGGTGAAGTCCCGCTCGTCCGGATCCACCTTGGCGAGGGTGAAGCGCTGCGGCTCGACCCCTTCCAGCGCCAGCATCTCGGGCCGGCGCAGGGTCATGTTCATTGCCGTGTCGTAGATCTGTACATCGCGCAGCCGCCAACCGCCGGCGGTTTGCGCTGCCCGAGCGGCATCGATCACCCGGAGCAGGCGGTTTCCCTCGCGATCGTAGATCGTCAGGCCCTGCACGCGGGTGGCGCGGCCGCGGCCGATCACTTGCCGCGCCTTGACGAGGTCATCGCCCGCCATCAGCCAGACATTGCTGATGATCCCGCTGTCGGGGGGCAGGGGTTTGTAGTCGTTGTCGTCCCAGGCGGTCACCGCGCGGGTCGCCTTGGTCACTACCCGCTCGTTGAAGACGAAGCTGACCGCCGCGATGCCGAGGCTGGCGACCACCAGGGGCGCCAGGATCTGGTGTGCCGACAGACCGGCAGCCTTCATCGCCACGACCTCGCTGTTCTGGTTCATGGTCGTGAAGGTGATCAGCGTGCCCAGCAGCGCGGCAAATGGCAGGAACTGGGCGATCAGCATCGGCACCCGGAGCGAGACGTACCGCCACAGCTCGGCCTCGCCGTTACCCGGCACCCGAAGGATCTTGCCGCTCTCGCCAAGCAGATCGAGCGTCATCAACACCAGCACCAGGGCAAGCAGGACGGCGAAGCTACGAGTGACGAACAGCTTGGCCATGTAGAAGGCCATCCGCCGCGACGGAAAGAAGTTGAGGTTGATCATGCGCCGCCTGCCGCCTCGCGCCCAAACTGTGGAAGAGCCGAGCGGATTGCCTTGCCAATCTTGCCCGCGCCCCGCTCAAGCGCGCCGATCGGCTGCCCCCCCACCTTGGTGGCAAGGGTCAGGTACATCCAGGCGATCAGGCCCGCGAACAGCAGGAACGGAACCCACAGGGCGATCTCCGGGACCATCCGCCCCGCCGCCCCAGCGTCCTCCGCATATTGGTTCACCTTGTGATAGGCCACGATCAACACGATGCCGACGAAGATGCCGAGCGAGGATGAGCTTCGCTTGGGCGGGACCGCGAGCGCGATGGCCAGCAAGGGAAGCAGCAGCATCATTGCTACCTCGGTCAGGCGGAAGTGGAGGTTGGCCCGCGCGCCGAGCATCTCCTCGTAGTTGGCCGCGGTCCCGCCATAGGCTTCGCGGATGATCTCGGGCAGCGTCAGCTCGTCCGTTTCGTCGCTTTCGGAGCCCCGTCCACGAAAGGCGTCCACCGCCGGCAGGTTGATTGGCAGGTCATAGCTTTCGAACGCCAGGGTGCGGGCCGCATTGAAATCGCTGTCCTGCTGGACGAGGCGCCCCTGCTCCAGGCGCAGGAGGATGGTGTCGGGGTCGTCGGTCGCCAAAAAGCGGCCGTGGTCGGCGGTGGCGACGATGCTGCGGTCGCGGTCGTCCACCTGCACGAACAGTCCGTGGAGTTGCGTCCCCTCATTTTCGCTGCGGTCGATCCGGAGGGTGAAGCGCTTGCCGACCTGGTTGAACTCACCGACCTTGAGGCTGGCACCAAGCGCGCCCGAGCGCAGGTCGAAGCGGAGCCGTTCGTAGCCGTAATGGGTCCACGGCTGCAGCCAGCCGACGATGAACAGGTTCACCAGCAGCAGCCCGACGGCGAAGGCATACGGCACGCGCAGCAGCCGGCCAAATCCCGCGCCAATGCCGCGCAGAGCGTCCAGTTCGGACGACAAGGCCAGCTTGCGGAAGGCGAGCAGGATGCCGAGCATCAGCCCGATGGGGATGCCGAGCGCGAAATATTCCGGAAGCAGGTTGGCGAGCATCCGCCAGACGACGCTGACCGGGCCGCCGGCGTTGACCACGAAGTCAAACAGCCGAAGCATCTTGTCCAGGACCAGCAGCATCGCGGCGAGCAGCAGGGTGCCAAGCAGCGGGACCGCCACCGAGCGCGCAATGTATCGATCGATCAGCGAAAGGCTGCGCACGGATTAAGTCGCTCTAACACCATGATTTGGCCGCAAACTGGGCCGACATGCGAAACCGACAGGGGTGTTCCAGGTCGTTCCCGGCCACTGATCATATAGCGGACCGATGAACAAAAGCATGCTCAAACTTCGAACACCTGTTCTCCTCGCCGCAGCCGCCGCGCTGGTGCTTCCCGTGGGGATGCCCGGTTCTGCCGCTGCCGCCGTCGTGGTGGGCAAGGATGCCGCCACCTGCCAGTCCGGCAAGCCGGCCGTGCAAGTGCGGGTCAGCGGCTTCAAGCAGGCGAGCGGCACGGTGCGCGTGACGCTCTACGATGCCCGCGGTTACCTCAAGAAGAAGTCCTCGCTGCGCAAGGTGCGTGTCCCCGTGAACTCGCGTGGGGCCATGGACGTCTGCGTCGCGGTTCCGAAGCCCGGGCGCTATTCGGTTGCGGTCCAACACGACCTCAACGGAAACCGGGACCTTGACCGGGCCGATGGCGGGGGCTTCTCCCGCAACCCGGGGTTGAGCCTGGTCGGCGCCCGGCCAAGCTTCGCGCGAACCAGCTTCGACGTCGGCTCCGGTCCTCGGATGGTGCCGGTCACGCTGCAATATCTGAAGGGGCTCCGGATCGGGCCCGTGGAGAGCTGATGGGTCAGACGCGCATCGCACTGCTTTCGAACCCGAAGTCGACCGGCAACCTTTCCCAGCTGCCCCGGATCCGGGCGTTTTGTGCCGAACATCCGGACATCTTCCATTACGAAGTTGAGCAGGCTGGACAGATCGGCGAGGCGCTGAAGACCATCGCGCGGGTCAAGCCCTGCATGCTGGTCATCAACGGCGGCGACGGAACGGTGCAGGCGGCCCTTACCGAGTTGCACAACGGCGGCCATTTCGCCGACGCGCCGCCGCCGGTGGCGGTTCTCCCCAATGGGAAGACCAATCTGATTGCTCTCGATCTTGGCGCCCAAGGTGACCCGATCACTGCCCTCGGCCGGTTGCTGGAGATCGCCCGCAGCGACCTCGCATCGTCAATCGTCGCGCGCGAGCTGATTGCGCTGCGTTGCGGGGACAGCACCGGCAAACCCGTGATCGGTATGTTCCTGGGCGGCGCCGGGCTGGCCGACACGATGCTGTACTGCCGAGACCGGATCTATCCGCTCGGACTACCGAACGGCCTCAGCCATGTGATCACCGCCCTTGCGGTGCTGGTCCGGCAGATCTTCGGGGTTCGCGCCAGCTTTCTTCCGCCGGACACCGAGCCGGTGCAGGTTTCGGTACGGCGCAGCGGCCAGCTGTCCGGCCGCTTCTCGCTTCTTGCCGTGACCACGCTCGAGAAGTTGCTGCTCGGAAGCGGGCTGCGGGGGTCGGGCCGCGGCCCCTTGAAGCTGGTCATCATCGAACAGAAGCCTGGTTCTCTCCTGCGGGGTATCTGGGCAGGTATCGCCGGGCGCCTCGGCCGCAGCGAAGTGCGCGGTGTCCACGTCGAGGAATCGGACGAGATCAGCATCGAAAGCGACAGCTCCAACGTCATCCTCGACGGCGAGATGTTCCGGGCGAGCACCGGCAAGCCGATCTTGCTCAGTCCCGCGTCGCCGCTGTCCTTTGTCCGCCTCGCGGTCTGAACCGATGAGCCAGCTTCGCGACCTGGTCGCCGCCGAACTCCGCCAGCCGGTGGATCCAAAGGTCCGCGCCCTGGCCGAGGCGATCGCAGCGCGGCATGGCGATTCCAGCCGGGCGGTGTTGTTCTACGGTTCTTGTCTTCGGGAACACCGGTTCGACGGGCTGATGCTCGATTTCTACCTGATCGTATCGGACTATCGCGCGGCTTACGGCCGCGGCTGGCTCGCCGCCGCCAACCGCCTGTTTCCACCGAACGTCTTCCCGTTCGAGCACGACGGACTGACCGCGAAATATGCGGTGCTGAGCGAAGCCGACTTCCACCGCCTGAACGGGCCGGAGACCCGCAACGTCTCGGTATGGGCGCGCTTCGCCCAGCCCTCACGGTTGGTGTGGGCTGCGGATGCCGCCGCGGAGGGGAGGGCCATTGCCGCGATCGCCCGTGCCGCGCCAACCTTGCTGAGCGCCGCGCTGGCTGTGCTGCCCAATGACCAGCCACCACTCGACCTGTGGCGCGCCGCCTTTGCGCTGACCTATTCGGCCGAACTCAGGGCCGAGAAGCAGAGCCGCAGCGGATCGGTGGTGGATGCCGACCCGGAGCGTTACCATCGCTTCACCGCCCCCGCCCTGGCGGCAGCCCGTGCCGAGGGCCGCCGCTGCCAGGCCAGCTGGCGGCGCCGGCGGATCGAAGGCAAGGCCCTATCGGTGATCCGCCTAGCCAAGGCGAGCGCTACCTTCGCCGGCGGAGTCGATTACATCGCCTGGAAGATCAATCGCCATGCGGGCACGGCCATTCGCATCAAACCGTGGCAGCGCCGCTGGCCGCTGTTGGCCGCGGTTATGCTCGTGCCCCGGCTGCTGCGCTCACGCGCGATCCGCTAGTTTCCCGGTCAAGGGCGGCGGCGACCGCGGTCGCCAGCGCGCTGACAGTGAATGGCTTGCGGAGCAGCTCATGGGAGATCAGGTCGTCGCTCTCCCCCTCGCCGACGAAGCCGGTAACGAACAGGATGGCGGTATCCGGGCGGCGCGCCTTCAACTCGCGCACCAATTCCGGGCCGGTCATTTCCGGCATGATCACGTCGCTGATCACCAGGTCGAAGTCCTGGGCCTCGAACAGTTCGATCGCTTCGGCGCCAGACGAGCAGGAGACTGGCTCGTAGTCGAGGTCCTCCAGCGCCCCTACTGTGGCGGAGCGAACGCGCGGGTCGTCCTCGACCAGTAGGATACGAGCGCCTGGCACCGATGGATCATGCTGTTCGCGATTGTGCATGGCTGGGTGCATCCGAACCTCCGCGGCCTGGACCTCCGTACGCGGGAGGTAGATGGACACGGTGGTCCCTTCGCCCACCTTGCTTTCGATCCCGACCTCGCCCCCCGACTGGTGGGCGAACCCGAAGATCTGCGACAATCCTAGACCCGTACCCTTTCCAACTTCTTTCGTCGTGAAGAATGGCTCGAAGGCGCGGTCGACCACTTCCGGGCTCATCCCGCAGCCGGTGTCGCTGACGGAAATGCGCAGGTACTCGCCCGGCTGGATGTCCCCTACTTCGTTCGCTGACAGCGTGACATTGGCGGTAAAGATCTTCATCCGTCCTTCGCCGTCCATCGCGTCGCGCGCATTCACCGCGAGGTTGACGATCGCATTCTCCAACTGATGCGGATCGACGAACACCGGCCAGGCATCGCCGGCAAGGCCTACATCGACCGTGATCCGCTCGCCCAAGGTCCGGTCGAGCAGTTCCGACATGCCGCTGACCAGCTCGGACGTGTCGACGCGCGCGGGCAGCAACGGCTCCGACCGAGCGAAGGACAACAGGCGGCGGGTTAGGGCGGCAGCACGAGTGGCGCCTTCCATCGCATTGTTGAGGTGCATCTGCACTTCACGGCGCGGACCGTTGAGGCGGCGCCGGGCAAGGTCGATCCCGCCGACCACCACCGCCAGCATGTTGTTGAAGTCGTGGGCGATGCCGCCGGTCAGTTGCCCGACCGCCTCCATTTTCTGAACCTGGCGAAGCTGCGCCTCGGCCGCGGCGCGCTCCTCGGCCTCGGCCTTCAGGGCCGCATTCGCGTCCGACAGTTCCTGCGTACGCAGAGCCACCGCGCGTTCCAGCGTCTCGGCCTCCCGCCGCGATGCGGAATTCTGCCGGATCGCCTGGATTGACAGGAAGCCGAGTCCGATAGCCGCGGCTCCGACGATGACGCCGAGCCACGACAGATAATCGGTCAGACGGTCCGCCTCCGCGGAGAAGAATTGGGTCTGCTCCATGCTCGCCCGGAGGGCGCCTCGCTCGGAGCGGGCGATCTCGTCGATCTTGCGGCGGAGCTGGTCGAGCGGGTTGTCGGTCTCGCGAGTCGAGGCATAGAGTACGCCAAGGCCGCCTTCGCCCTTACCGGCGGCAGCTGCCCGGGCGGCGGCAGCGAGCTGGGCGCCGCGAGCATTGAACAGGGTGCGGAGCTCATCGACTCGCGCGGCCTGCTCGGGGTTGTTGCGCACCAGCTCGCGCAATTGTCCAAGCTGATACGAGGCAAGGCGCCACTGGTCGGCGTAGACCGCGCCGCTTCCGGTCGGCCCGGTGTCCTCGTCGAGGACGAAGCGGCCGATCGCCCCTTCGGCCCGGGAAATGGTGTTGTCGACGGTGCGGACCAGCAGGGTCACGTCATAGGCCTGCCTCTCGCGGGCCAAGGCTCGATCGCGGGCCTGGTTGGACAGGGCGACCAGCAGGACCATCCCCAGCAGGACCAGGGTTGCAAGCAGCGCCCCGGCCGCCGCCCCGCCGCGCCGCCAATCGAACCGTTGGTCGTCGAAGACCGCCGTCATGTCTGCCGTGATAAGCCCACTCCCACCATTCGACTAGCCCGTGTCGGCTGGCAGACGCAATGGCGCAGAGTTTTCGTTCAGGCAGAGCGTGCTAATCGCACGGGAATGCGTCGCCCGTTCCTTTTGTTCGCCTTTGTTTCCGCCAGCTTGGCGACCTCCGGCATCGCCGCGGAGCCCGTCGTGCAGACATCCAGGGATGCGCTGGCGCAGGATGCCGACGCTTATGCCAAGGCCTATGCCCTGCCGCCCGCCAATGCGCTCGCGCGCCTGAAGGCGCAGGCGGACAGCGTCGCGACGACCGAGCGGCTGCGCACCACCTACCGCTCGCGCCTGGCCGGGATGTATATCGAGCAGCGTCCGGTGTGGCGGATCGTGGTTCTGCTGACCGGGACGGACAAGCCGGCCGATTACACGGTTTCCGCCGGCGGGATGCAGGTGCCGGTCACCTTCCAAGCCGGGGCGCAGGTCACTCGGGAGCAGGTGCTCGCCGCCATCGATCTGCACCGGGCGGCCATTTCCAGTGCGGTGCCCGGGGTGCGTGGCGTCGGCCACGATCCGCGCACCGGGCGGATGATCGTCATGCAGCGTGCCTCCGCCGCCCGTCGCCCGGCGGCGGAAATCGAGGGTGAGTTGGCGCGGCTGACCGGCGTTCCGGTGACCTTGCGCCGGCTGCAGGCGACCTTTGCCAACACCGGCGCGCTGGGCGGATCGCGGGTCGTCGGGCCGCTCAACGGCGTCGGCTATGTCTGCACCACCGGCTTTGTCGTCACTTACGGAGCGCTGGCCGGGATCACGACGGCGGCGCATTGCCCCGACAACATGACCTATCGCGGCCCGGACGGAGAGGAGCGGCTCCTCAAGTTCGCCGGAGGGTGGGGCACGGCGTACCGCGACGTGCAGGTCCATACCGGCGTTGGCCGGGCCGATCCGCTGTTCTTCGCCGACAAGGCTCGGACGCAGGCCCGCGCCGTCACCAGCTGGCGCACCCGGCCGATGACCCGCGCCGGCGACATCGTCTGCATGCGCGGCGAATCGAGCGGCTACAATTGCTCGGAGGTCGAGCTTATCGACTTCGCGCCACCGGCCGAGCTGTGCGGCGGCTTGTGCTCGGCCAGTTGGGTGACGGTAAAGGGTCCGGAATGCCGCCGCGGCGACAGCGGCGGGCCGGTGTTCCTGGGCACCACCGCCTACGGCATCCTCAAGGGCGGCGCCTTCATCGACGGCCAGCGCTGCGCCTTCTATTACTATATGTCGGTCGACTACCTGCCGGAGAACTGGCGGCTGGTGACGCGGCGGGACTAGATTACGCCGGTCTTCTTCCCCGCCGCTTCAAACATGCCGAGGATCTCGCCGACCTGCTCCTCCGTGTGGAGCGCACACAGCGAGCAGCGCAGGAGCGTCATGTTCGCGGGCGTGGCTGGCGGCCGGGCAAGGTTCACGTACAAGCCCTCGTGCAGCAGCGCTTCCCACATGGCGGCGCCCTTCTCCAGATCGGGCATGATCACTGCGATGATCGCCGATTGCGGCTCCTGCGTGCCCAGCGTGAAGCCGAGCTCGCGCAGGCCCTTGTGCAGCCGGCGGCTGTTGTCCCACAGGTGCTGGCGCTTGTCCGCTGCGCCCATCAGCTTGCGGATGGAAGTGGCGGCGGTGGCGACAACGCTCGGCGGCAGGGAGGCGGTGAAGACGTAGGGACGGCACACCAGCCGCAGGATCTCGAACCGCGGATTGTTGCTCACGCAGAAGCCGCCGACGGTGCCGACCGACTTGGAGAAAGTGCCAATGATGAAGTCGACGTCGTTGATCACGCCTTGCGCTTCGGCAACCCCGCGGCCGTTGTCGCCGATGAAGCCCATCGAATGCGCCTCGTCGACCAGCACCATCGCGCCATTCGCCTTGCACACCGCGACCATCTCCTTGAGCGGAGCGACATCGCCCAGCATCGAGTAGACGCCTTCGAGCACGACCAGTTTGCCCGCGTCGGCGGGAAGCCGCTTGAGCCGTTTCTCGAGCGCTTCGATGTCATTGTGGCGGAAGGCAACGATCTGCGCGTTGCCGAGCGCGCACCCATCGTAGATCGACGCATGGCTGTCGATGTCGAGGATCACATAATCCTCCTTGCCGGCGATGGTGGAGATGACCCCCAGATTGGCCTGGTAGCCGGTCGAGAAGACCATCGCATGGTCCATGCCGTAGAATTCGCGCAGCGCATCCTCGCACTCGCGGTGGCCTTGATAGGTGCCGTTGAGCACCCGGCTGCCAGTGGTGCCGGAGCCGAATTCGTCCAGCGCTTTCTTGCCCGCCGCGATCACATCCGGGTCGAACGTCATCCCCATGTAATTGTAAGTGCCGAGCAGGATCGTCCGCTTGCCGTTGCAGATGGCGACGGTCGGACTCTCCACCCGCTCCATCGTCAGGTTGAACGGGTCGGTCAGGCCGGTCGAAAGCAGCGCCTCGCGCTGGTCGATCAGCGGCTGGAACTTGTCGAACAGGTCAGTCATGAAGAACTGCTTTCCTTCACCGCTCATGCTGAGGAGCCGCTGAGCTTGTCGAAGCCGCGTCTCGAAGCACCCTTCGAGACCGGCTTCGCTACGCTCCTGCGGAGCTACTCAGTCCCTCCTCAGGATGAGCGGATGTTAGCTTTGCCAAATCAGCCCTGAAGCTCGGCGACCGCATCGACCAGCTGGCCGACCGTCTCGATCTCCGCAGCCCGGTTCATGGTGATGAGCACGTCGAACTCGTCCTCCACGGCAGCCACGAAATCCATAACGGTCAGACTGTCCCACTCCAGGTCCTGGGCGAAGCGGGTTTCCTCCGTCACCGGGATGCCCTTCTTGTTGAACTCTTCGATCAGCTTCAGGATCGTCTGGAGGCGTTGGTCGCGGTCTGTCATGGCGGGATTGTGTCCTAGAGAGAGGCTGCGCGACTGACAATGCAATGGGGCGCGAAAATGGCGGAAGGGGTGAGGCCAGCCCGTGTGCTGGTGTTCGCCAAGGCGCCTGTGCCGGGGCGAGTTAAGACCCGGCTGATCCCCGCGCTGGGCGAACAGGGCGCGGCAGACCTGGCCGCAAGGATGCTGGACGAGACCCTTCGGCAGGCGGTGCTGGCGGGGATCGGACCGGTCGAGCTGGTCGGCGATCCCGACCCGACGGGGCCGGACTGGAGCGAGATCAGGGTCCCGGTCGAACGCTCGGTTCAAGGCGGCGGCGATCTCGGGCAACGCATGGCCAAGGCGGCCCGCCGGACCCTCGCGCGGAGCGAACATGCGGTCCTGATCGGTACGGATTGCCTGGAGCTAGGTGCGCGGCGGATCGCCGAAGCTGCCGGTCTGCTTGCGGATCATGACGCTGCGATCATTCCCGCGACCGATGGCGGCTACGTCCTGCTCGCCCTGCGCCGGTTCGACCCCGTGATCTTCGAAGGAATCGTTTGGAGTACGCGCTCCGTGCTGGAAACTACGTTGCAGCGGATGCGGATGATCGCCTGGAAGTTCCACGTCGCCGACCCGCTGCCCGACGTGGACGAGCCTGCGGACCTCGTGCACCTGCCCGCCTCTTGGCTCAGCCGTGCAGCCGAGTAAGGCAGGGCGATGACCGAACTTCCGCCCTACGCGCATCTTCTGAAACTCCGCAGCGAGGTGCGGGACGACGGCTCCCTGCTGTTCGTCATGCCTTTCCACGACGATGTCGTCGGCCGGCCCGGATATCTCCATGGCGGCGCCATCGCCGGGCTGCTGGAGTTCGCCGCCTACGGCACGCTGCTGCGGGCGATCGGCGAAGAGGTCACTCCAAAGCCGATCACCGTCACGGTCGACTACATGCTCGGAGGCAAGGACCGAGAGACTTTCGCCGGCGCGGTGATCGAGCGGCTCGGCCGAAGCATCGCCAACGTCGAGGCGTTCGCCTGGCAGGCCGACCGCTCACGCCCAATCGCCAGCGCCCGGATCAACTTCCTGCTGGATCGGCCCTAGCAGCTCCCCCGTGGGGAGCAGCTCGCGGAGCGACCGTGGGTCACACCCCTCTGACTTGCTGCGCTGGCAGCTCCCCCGCTGGGGAGCAGCTACTAGCCGCTCAATTCCGCCACTCGCCCAGCGTGATATCGCCAGTCGCCGAACAGCCGCCCGAGTACCGCTTCCCGCTTCATGTAAAGGCCTATGTCATGCTCGTCGGTCATGCCGATGCCGCCGTGCATCTGCACGCCTTCCTGCACTGCCAGCGCCGCCGATCGCCCCGCCTTGGCCTTCGCTACGGCGGTCATCAGCTCTGCCCTCGGATCGTTGCGGTCGATCAGCTCCGCAGCCTTGTAGGCCGCAGCCCGGGCGATCTCGATCTCGCCGTACAGGTGAGCGGCGCGATGCTGGAGCGCCTGGAACTCACCGATCAGCCGGCCGAACTGTTTACGCTGCTTGAGATAGTCGACGGTGATGTCCGACGCGCCGCTGGCAAGGCCGACCAGCTCGGCCGCTGCACCCGCGCGCCCTGCATCGAGCGCACGGGCCAGCGGGGTCCAGCCACCATCGACCTCCCCGATCACCGCGTCCGCATCGACCGCGACATCGGCAAGGGTCAGCCGCGCAGCCTTGGACGCATCGGCCAGGGTCACGTTTTCGATTTGCAGCCCAGACGTGTCGCGCTCGACCGCGAACAGGGTCACTCCGTCGTGCTCGCCGGCCGACCCGCCGGTTCGCGCCGCGACGATGATCAGGTCGGCCGAGGCTCCGTGCACCACGAACTGCTTTGCGCCGTTCAGCACGAAGCCATTGCCGGAACGCCTGGCCTCCAGCGCGATGGCAGCCGGCGCATGATGCTGGCCTTCGTCGATCGCCAGCGCCGCTACCGTGTCGCCCGCGACGATCCCCGGAAACCAGCGCTCGCCCTGGGCGGAGCCGTCCAGGGCACGAACTGCCGCCACGGCGGTCGTCAGGAGTGGCGATGGCGTCAGATTTCGCCCGACCTCCTCCAGCACCAGCGCCGCCTCGGTCGCGCCGAGCCCAAGCCCGCCTTGCGCTTCCGGAATGCAGATGCCGGTAAGGCCAAGCTCGCCGAACTGTTTCCACAGCCCATGCCCGAACCCGTCCTTGCAGCCGCTGTCGCGCCAGTGGCGCAGCTGCTTCTTGATCGCCCCTTCCTCGGCCAGGAACGACCGTGCCATGTCGTGGAGTTGCTTCTGATCGTCGGTAAGGAGCGTCACGTCAGGCTCCCGGCAGGCGGAGAATATGCTTGGCGACGATGCCAAGCTGGATTTCGCTCGTCCCGCCTTCGATCGAGTTGGCCTTGGTCCGCAGCCACTCGCGTGCCGCCTTGCCTTCGCGACTCCGCTCCGAGTCCCATTCGAGCGCGTCCGATCCGCCGGCCGCCATGATCAGCTCATGCCGCCGTTTGTTGAGTTCGGTGCCGGCATATTTCATCACGCTCGGCATCGCCGGGTGCGCCTCGCCCGCTTTCAGCTGGTCGAGGAACCGCTCGCTCATCGCCGCAAAGGCCAGCGCATCGACATCGAACGCCGCGACCTCCGCGCGTAGCAGTGGGTCATCGATGCTGCCGACCTGCTTGCCGAGCAGCGCCGCCCCGCCGCCAAGGCCCATGCCGCTGATCATTTCGCGCTCGTGGCCGAGCAAATATTTGGCGACGTCCCAGCCCTTGTTCACCTCGCCGACGACCTGATCCTTGGGCACCTTCACGTCGTCGAAGAAGGTCTCGCAAAAGGGCGAATAGCCGCTGGTCAGCAGGATAGGCTTGGTCGTAACGCCCGGGCTCTCCATGTCGAATAGCAGGAAGCTGATCCCGCCCTGCTTCGACTCGGTGGAGGTCCGCACCAGGCAGAAGATCCAGTCGGCCTTGTCCGCGTAGGAGGTCCAGACCTTCTGTCCGTTGACCAGCCAATGGTCGCCCCTGTCCTCGGCGCGAGTCTGCAGCCCCGCAAGGTCGGACCCGGCACCGGGCTCCGAATAGCCCTGGCACCAGCGGATTTCGCCGCGCGCGATCTCCGGCAGGAAGCGCTTCTTCTGCTCCTCCGTCCCGTACTTCAGCAGCGCCGGCCCGAGCATCGAGATGCCGAAGCTGTACAGCGGCTGGCGCGCCCCGATGCTGCGCATCTCCTCACGCAGCACCTTGGCTTCGGCCGGCGAGAACCCGCCGCCCCCGTACTCCTTCGGCCAGTCGGGCACCGTCCAGCCGCGCTCCGCCATGACCTCCAGCCAGCGTTTCTGGGCGTCCGAAGCGAACGTCCAATGCCGCCCGCCCCAGCAGGCATCGTCCTCCGATTTCATCGGCTCCCGCATCTCCGCCGGGCAGTTCGCCTCCAGCCAGGAGCGGGTTTCGGCGCGGAATTGATCGAGGTCGGCCATCGCACTTGTCTCCATGCCTTACGCGTCCTAGCGCATTTTCTCGGCCAGCAAAGGGGAAGCCGCGTGGACTTCGATCTCACCGACCGTCAGGCCCATTTCCGCGACCGGGTACGCGAGTTCATCGACGAGCACGTCCGCCCGCGGCAGGGAGATTACGTCCGCGAGATCGCTACCGGCGACCGCTGGCAGCCCCTCTCGGTCATCGAGGATCTCAAGCCCAAGGCCCGTGAAGCGGGGCTATGGAACCTGTTCATGCCGCCGGGCGGCGCGCTCCAGCATGTCGACGAGAGCTTCGCTTTCGAAGGCGAGCAACTGACCAACCTCGAATATGCTCTCTGCGCCGAGGAGATGGGCCGGATCCTGTGGTCGGCGGAGGTGTTCAACTGCTCCGCGCCCGACACCGGCAACATGGAGGTGCTGCACCGCTACGGCACGCGCCAGCAAAAGGACCAGTGGTTGGCACCGCTGATGCGCGGGGAAATCCGCTCGGCCTTCCTGATGACGGAACCGGGCGTTGCAAGCTCGGATGCGACCAACATCGAGTGCCGCATCGAACACGACGGCGACTCCTATGTCGTCAACGGCCGCAAGTGGTGGTCGAGCGGTGCCGGCGATCCGCGCTGCAAGGTCGCGATCCTGATGGGTAAGACCGACACCCAGGCCCGCAAGCACCAGCAGCAGTCAATGATCCTGATGCCGATGGACGCTGCCGGAGTGAAGGTCGAGCGCGCGCTCACCGTCTATGGCTATGACGACGCGCCCCACGGCCACATGGAGATCGCGCTGGAGAACGTCCGCATTCCGGCCGACAATCTCTTGCTGGGCGAGGGCAGGGGCTTCGAGATCGCGCAAGGGCGCCTCGGTCCCGGGCGCATCCATCACTGCATGCGCACTATTGGCGCGGCCGAAGAAGCGCTGAAGCTCATGTGCGAGCGGCTCCAGAGTCGCACCGCCTTCGGCAAGCGCCTCGCCGAACATAGCGTTTGGGAGCAGCGAGTCGCCGAGGCGCGGATCGAGATCGACTGCGCCCGGCTGCTCTGCCTCAAGGCCGCCGACCTGATGGACAAGGCCGGCAACAAGGCCGCCAAGGCCGAAATCGCGATGATCAAGGTCAAAGCCCCGCGCATGGCGCTGCAGGTGATCGACGACGCAATCCAGGCGCATGGCGGTGCGGGCGTCAGCCAGGACACCCTGCTGGCGCACAGCTGGGCGGGCATCCGCACGCTGCGGCTGGCCGACGGTCCTGACGAAGTGCACAATCGCAGCATCGCCCAAATCGAGTTCGCCAAGCATGCGCAGCTGACGATGTGAGTACTGGCAAGCAGAACCGCCTGTCCCGAGCGAAGTCGAGGGGCGTTGGCTGACAGATTGAAAACACGCCCCTCGACTACGCTCGGGACGAGCGGAGAGGGGAAGGCCACAGGAGAAGTGAATGTCTTCGTTGTTCGACCTGAGCGGCAAGGTCGCCATCGTCACCGGCTCCTCTCGCGGCATCGGCAAGGCGATCGCCGAGGGCCTTGCCGAACAGGGCGCCAAGGTGATCATCTCCAGCCGCAAGCAGGACGCCTGCGATGAGGTTGCTGCCGAGATCAACGCCCGGCACGGTGAGGGCACGGCGGCCGCGATCGTCGCTTCCATCTCCGACAAGGAGGCGCTGCAGGAGCTGGTCTACGAAACGCGCGCACGCTTCGGCCGCATCGACATCCTGGTCTGCAACGCGGCGTCCAATCCCTACTACGGACCGATGGCGGGGATCACGGACGATCAGTTCCGCAAGATCCTCGACAACAATGTTCTCGCCAACCACTGGTTGGTTCAGATGGTCGCGCCGGAGATGGTGGAACGCGGCAACGGCGCGATCATCATCGTCTCCTCGGTCGGCGGGCTGACCAGTTCAACGGTGATCGGCGCCTACAACATCTCCAAGGCGGCCGACCTCCAGCTGGTCCGCAACCTCGCCGCCGAGTTCGGTCCGAGCGGGGTGCGCGTCAACGCCATCGCTCCCGGTCTGGTCCGCACCGATTTTGCCCGTGCGCTATGGGAGAATCCCGAGATCCTGAAGGCGGTGACCAGAGTCGCCGCGCTCAAGCGCATCGGCGAGCCGCGCGAGCTTGCCGGGGCCGCGGTGTTCCTCGCCAGCGACGCTGCAAGCTTCGTGACCGGGCAGACGCTGGTGGTCGATGGCGGATCGACGTTCGGTGCGGGGTTGTGACACGGCCATGAGCATCGAACCCGAAGACTCCGACCGCGGCCGCCTCGCCGGCAAGGTCATCATCGTCACCGGCGCGGGATCGGGCATCGGCAAGGCGACTGCCCGCCTGTTCGCACTCCACGGCGCGACCGTGCTCGCCGCCGACCTCCGCGGCGCCGACCACATCGCCGACGCCGGCAAGGAAGAGGATGTCCTCCGCCTCATCAGCATGGCGCGGGAGGAGCATGGCGCGCTCCATGGCTTCTTCGCGAATGCCGGCATTTCCGGCGGGCTCGCTTCCATCTTCGAGCAGACGCCTGACGACTGGCAGGAGATCCTGCGCGTCAACCTGATCGGTCCGTTCCTCGCCATCAAGCATGCGGCGCCGCTGATCAGGGAACGCGGCGGCGGATCGATCATCTGCACCGCCAGTGTCGCCGGGCTGCGCTCCGGCGCCGGCGGGCCGGCCTACTCCGCCTCGAAGGCGGGCGTGATCAGCCTGGTGAAGACGGCCGCGCAGCAATTGGCAGGCAGCAACGTCCGGGTGAATGCCATCTGCCCGGGGCTGATCGAAACCGGCATGACCGAGTTCGTCTACAACAAGGCGCGCGAGAAAGGCGTCGCGGACAAGCTTGGCCACCTCAACCCCCTTCGCCGCGGCGGCTTGCCCGTGGAGATTGCCCGCGCCGCGCTGTTCCTCGCGTCGGATGAGAGCAGCTACGTGAACGGCCACGCCCTGGTGGTCGACGGCGGACTGTCCTCGTCCCATCCGTTCAACCGCCAGGATTACGGCCGCACTGCGATCTAGCCGGCCGAACCATCTGTCCTACACCGGGCTCTTCAGGTTAGAGCAGGGCGACGTGGACAGAAGCTGCCTCTCTCGGTGATAAATGGCCGAAAATGGCGCTCGTTACCGTGAACATTGTGAACATTCGCGCCTTTCTACACCTTGACCCGAACCGACCCGGAGACCCCAGTGACCAGCCCGATCAGCACCGAACAGCACGGCCACGTTCTCATCATCCGCTCGAACAACCCGCCGGTGAACTCGCTTGGCCACGCCGTGCGGGAAGGGCTGGTGAAGGGAATCGAACAGGCCGAAGCGGACGACGGCGTCCAGGCAGTGGTGATCATCGGCGAAGGCCAGACCTTCTTTGCCGGCGCCGACATCAGCGAGTTCGGCACGCCCAAGGCGTTCGCTCCGCCAATGCTGCCGCAGGTTGTCGACATCATCGAGAACTGCTCCAAGCCGGTGGTCGCGGCAATCCACGGAACGGCGCTCGGCGGCGGGCTCGAGGTCGCGCTGGCCTGTCACTATCGCGTGGCGGTGCCGTCGGCGAAGCTCGGCGTGCCCGAAGTGAAGCTTGGGCTCCTGCCCGGCGCCGGCGGAACCCAGCGGCTGCCGCGCGTCGCCGGCGTGCAGAAGGCGCTGGAAATGACCACCAGCGGAACGCCAATCTCGGCCAGGGAAGCTTATGACGTAGGGCTGGTCGACCGCATCATCGAAGGTGATCTGCTGCAGCACGCCGTCGCCTACGCAACCGAGTGCGTCGACGTGCGCCCGCTCCCCAAATCCTCCGAGCGGCAGGACAAGATCGAAGGCACCGATCCCGCCGTGTTCGACGACTTCATCAAGGCCAATGCCCGCACCTTCAGGGGCTTTGAAGCACCCATGAAGAACCTCGAAGCCGTCCGGGTCGCGACGCAGAAGCCCTACGCCGAAGGCGTGCTGGAAGAGCGCAGGCTGTTCATGGAGCTGATGAGCGGCACGCAGGCCAGGGCGCAGCAATATTTCTTCTTCGCCGAGCGCAAGGCGTCCAAGATCGACGGCATTCCCGAGGACGTGAAACCCCGCGAAATCAAGCGCGTCGGCGTAATCGGCGCCGGCACCATGGGCGGCGGCATTTCGATGAATTTCCTGTCGGCCGGCATCCCGGTCACTATCGTCGAGATGGCGCAGGAGGCGCTCGATCGCGGCACCGGTGTGATGCTTAAGAACTATCAGGCGAGCGCGGCCAAGGGGAAGCTGACCGCCGAGCAGGTCGGGCAGGCGATGGGATTGCTCAAGCCGACGCTGAACTTCGACGATCTCGCCGACTGCGACCTCATCATTGAGGCGGTATTCGAGCAGATGGAGATCAAGAAGGAAATTTTCTCGCGCCTCGACAAGATCGCCAAGCCGGGCGCGATCCTCGCCTCCAATACCAGCTACCTCAACATCGACGAGATCGCGACGGCGACCTCCCGGCCGCAGGACGTGCTCGGGCTGCATTTCTTCTCGCCCGCGAACATCATGAAGCTGCTGGAAGTGGTGCGCGGCGCGAAGACGGCGCCGGACGTGCTGGTCACCGCCATGGCGCTGGCCAAGAAGATCCGGAAGGTCGCGGTGGTCGCCGGCGTTTGCTACGGCTTCATCGGTAACCGCATGCTGATTCCACGTCAGGTCGAGGCGACCAAGCTTCTGCTCGAAGGCGCCACTCCGGCGCAGATCGACAAGGTGCACGTCGATTTCGGCATGCCGATGGGGCCGTTCCAGATGGCCGACCTCGCCGGCGTCGACATTGGCTGGCACCGCGATCCCGGCCGCATCGAGAACATCCGCGACGCGCTCTGCGCGGTTGATCGCTGGGGCCAGAAGAAGGGCGCCGGCTTCTACGACTATGATGACAAGCGGAAGCCCTCGCCCAGCCCGAAGGTGCAGGAGATCATCGAGGAGTTCCGCGCCAGGGAAGGCGTGCAGGCGCGCGAAATCTCGGACCAGGAGATCATCGAGCGAACGCTCTATACGATGGTCAACGAGGGCGCGAAGATCCTGGAGGAGGGTATGGCCCAGCGCCCGTCCGACATCGATGTCGTGTGGGTCTACGGTTACGGCTGGCCCGTCTATCGCGGCGGGCCGATGCACTGGGCGGATACAGAAGGGCTCGGCAAGATTGTCGAGGGGCTGAAGCGCCAGCAGGAGCGGATGCCCGACTTCACGTTCTCCCAGCTGCTTTTCGATAAAGCGGAAAAGGGCGAGAAGTTCGGGCGCTGACGGGAACCGTTACGGCTGCGGAGCATCTAGCCTCCTGAACAGGGGAGAGATGCGTCATGGCCAGCGTTCCCGAAGCCCGCGAACAGAAGCCGGTACGGCGCTACGTCAATGCGGCGGTGGCGATCCACTGGATCACCGCCTTGCTGATCGTGATCCAGGTCTGGCTCGGCTTCACCTTCGCCGACCTGCCGCGCGGGCCCGAGCGGATGGAATTCTTCACCTGGCACAAGACGGTCGGGGCGACGATCCTGCTGCTCGCCATCGCTCGCCTGATCGTTCGTTTGCGCAATCCCCCGCCGCCGTTCCCGCCGGAACTGCCGGCGTGGGAGCGCCACGCCGCGGTCTGGAACCACCGTGCCTTCTACTTCCTCTTGTTCGCCCTTCCCCTGACCGGGCTGGTCGCCGTGTCCGGACGCGCCGAGGACTGGTATACGCCGCTGGTCGGCGGCATTCCCCTGCCGGTCGTCCCCGGGATCGACGAAGCAACCGGCGAATTGTCGGGCGGAGTGCATGAGGTGCTGGTCTTCACCACCCTTGCTCTCCTGGTCCTGCACGTCGGCGCCGCCGTGAAGCAGCAGTTCTTCGACAGCACTCGCCAGGTTGCCGGGAGGATGCCTCCCTTCCGGCCGAAGAGCGGTGAGCCTACACGTCCCGCGGACGAGCAGGCACCACGAGAAGCATAACCGCCGCCACGGCCGCCACCGCTGCGCTGGCGACAAAGGTAGCGGCCGGCCCTTGGGCATCCCACAACAACCCCGCCGCGACGCTGGCCAGCAAGGTCGCGACCCCGGTCGCGAAGTGGAACAGCCCAAAGGTCGTCGCTCGCAACGGCTCAGGCGCCGTATCGGCGATCATGCGGGCAAACAGCCCTTGGGTCAGCGCCATGTGCCCGCCCCACAGCGCCACGCCGATGACCAGCCCAACCAACCCGGTCGTTCCCGCCAGCACGAGGTTGCCGAGCACCAGCAGCGCGATCCCGCCCAGCAGGATCGCCCGCGGATCACGCCGGTCACTCAGCGCTCCGGCGGGATAGGAAAGCAGCAGAAAGGCGAGGTTGAACAGCACCAGCACCAGCGGAGCGGTTGTCAGCGACAGCCCGGCCGCGCTGCCCTTCAGGATCAGGAAGCTCTCCGAAAAGCGAGCCAGCGTGAACACGAAGCCGAGGAGAACGAGTCTCCGGCTCGCCGCATCGACGCGCCCAAAGCCGCCGAGCAGGGGCTGCGCCTTGCTGGCACCCGCATGCCGCTCCGGCTCCCGCAGTGCCAGCCACGCCAGCAGGAAGGAAAGTGCCGCCGGGACGGCCGCGATCCAGAAGACGGCGCGAATGTCGTCCGCCAGCGCCCACATCAGCGCCACCGCGAGCAACGGCGCGAGGAACGCGCCCACCGTATCCAGCGACTGTCGTAGCCCATAAGCCGCGCCGCGCACCTCCGGGGGCGTCTCGTCGGCGATCATGGCGTCACGAGGAGCGCCGCGAACCCCCTTCGCCGTCCGGTCCACCAGCCTCGCCCCGAGCACCGTCGCGGGCGAGGCAGCCAATGCGAACAGCGGCTTGGTGGCAGCGGCGAGCCCATAGCCGAGCAATATCCACGGCTTGCGGCGGCGGCTGCGATCGCTCAGCCGTCCGGACGCCAGCTTGGCGAAGCTTGCGGTTGCCTCCGCGATCCCGTCGATCGCGCCAAGCATTGCGACCGGGGCGGCCAGCGTTACCGTGACGAACAACGGCAGCAGCGCGTGGTAGACCTCGGAACTCAGGTCCATCAGCAGGCTGACGAAGCCAAGCACCCAAACGGTGCGGGGCAGGCGAGGGCGGGAGGTCACCGGGAGGCTTGTGCCGCCCGGCGGCGGTTGCTGCAACGCACCATTTGCGTTAGGGGCGCGCCAACGCTTCCAAGGACATCGCAATGAACCTCCGCAACGTGGCGATCATCGCCCACGTCGACCATGGCAAGACCACGCTCGTCGACCAGCTCTTCCGTCAATCCGGTACCTTCCGCGAGAATCAGCGCGTCGAAGAAAGGGCGATGGACTCGAACGATCTCGAAAAAGAGCGCGGGATCACCATCCTCGCCAAGTGCACGTCGGTCGAGTGGAACGGCATGCACATCAACATCGTCGATACGCCCGGTCACGCCGATTTCGGCGCGGAGGTGGAGCGGATCCTGTCCATGGTCGATGGCGTGATCCTGCTGGTGGATTCCGCCGAAGGCCCGATGCCGCAGACCAAGTTCGTCACGGGCAAGGCGCTTAGCCTTGGTCTGCGCCCGATCGTCGTGGTCAACAAGATCGACCGTCCGGACGCCCGTCCGGCGGAAGTGCTCGACGAAGTATTCGAACTTTTCCTCAACCTCGACGCCAACGACGAGCAGCTCGACTTCCCGGTGCTCTACGCATCCGGCCGCGCCGGCTATGCCGGGCCGACCGATGACGTGCGGGAAGGCGACCTCACCCCGCTGTTCCAAAAGATCGTCGACCATGTGCCGGCGCCGCAGCTCGATCCCGCGGGCGAGTTCAAGATGCTTGCGACACTTCTCGATCGCGACAACTTCCTCGGCCGAATCCTGACCGGCCGGATCGAGAGCGGCACACTCAACATCAACGATCCCATCAGGGCGATGGACGTCAACGGCAAGGTCGTCGAGGACGGCCGCGTCACCAAGCTGTTCGCCTTTCAGGGTCTCGAGCGGGTGCCGGTTGAAAGCGCCAAGGCGGGCGATATCGTCGCGATCGCCGGGCTGATGAAGGCCACTGTCTCCAATACGATCGGTACGCCGCAGATCGCCGAGCCGCTTCATGCACGCGAGATCGATCCGCCGACCCTCTCGATGACCTTCGCGGTCAACGACAGCCCGTTTGCCGGCAAGGACGGTGACAAGGTCCAGAGCCGCGTCATCCGCGAGCGGCTCGAACGCGAAGCGGAAGGCAACGTGGCCATCCGCATCACCGAAACTCCGGGCGGCGAGGCGTTCGAGGTGGCCGGACGCGGCGAGCTTCAGCTCGGCGTGGTGATCGAAACGCTGCGCCGCGAAGGGTTCGAGCTGGGCATCAGCCGACCGCGCGTCCTGTTCCGCGACGGGCCGAGCGGCCGCGAAGAGCCGTATGAAACCGTCGTGATCGACGTCGACGACGAATTCTCCGGAACGGTCGTCGAGAAGATGGCGATGCGCAAGGCAGAGCTGACGGACATGCGCCCGTCCGGTGGCGGCAAGACGCGGATCACCTTCTCCGCTCCGTCGCGGGGCCTGATCGGCTATCATGGCGAGTTCCTGTCCGACACCCGTGGTACCGGCATCATGAACCGGCTGTTCGAGAAATACGGACCGTATAAGGGTCCGATCACCGGTCGGCAGAACGGCGTCCTTATTTCGATGGAGACCGGCGCCGCCGTCGCTTACTCGCTCAACATGCTGGAGGAGCGTGGCGTCCTGTTCATCTCGCCCGGGGACATGCTCTACGAGGGCATGATCATTGGCGAGAATGCCAAGCCCCAGGACCTTGAGGTCAATCCGCTCAAGTCCAAGCAGCTGACCAACTTCCGCGCATCGGGCAAGGACGAGGGTATCCGCCTGACACCGCCGCGGCGGATGACGCTGGAGCAGGCGATCGCCTACATCCAGGACGACGAACTCGTGGAAGTGACGCCCAAGGTCATCCGCATCCGCAAGCGGTTCCTCGACCCGCATGAGCGTAAGCGCCACTCACGCAAGGCCGAGGCAGCCTGATCTAAGTTTCTGTCCCACAAGGGGATTTGTTCCGTCGCTCGTCTCACCAAGCGAACGTTTCACCGGCACGCGGCTTGTGTTTCGGCCTGCACACCGTACCTGCTGACCACACGATTTTGAGAGCGAGCGGGCCGGTGAGTTTCCGGCCCGGGGCAAGACGGACGATGGTGGCGGGCCGCGACATCGCGCAACAGGTGCGATGACGAAGCGCGGACCCGCCCCCTCGGCCGCCAACGATAGAGAAAAGATTGACGCGTTTCCTCGGTGCCGGCCCTGCGTCGGCGATCGCTGCTACCTTCGTGCTAGCCGTCGGCGGTTCGACCGCTGCGCAGGCGCAGATTCGAATTTCCGCTCCCGTCGTTCAAGGCACGACTCCCACGTCCTTGCAGAGCGCCGCAACGGGCGCTGCGCGCCTGGCCAGCCCGACCGCGACTGTTGCTCTTCCCGCAGCGACCTTGCCGGCCATGACCCTGCCGGCGGCGCGCCCGCTGACGGTCTCGACTCCAGTCGCTGCAGTTGCCTCCACTTGGCCCCTATGGGCGTTGGTCGAGGCCAACAAGGCGGGCGAGGCGCTCAATGACGAGTTGAGCTGCGTCGCGACCGCCGTATATTTCGAAAGCCGCGGGGAACCGCTCGAAGGCCAGCTCGCCGTCGCGGAGGTCGTCATGAACCGGGCTCAATCTGGCCGCTATCCCGCCAGCCTGTGCGCCGTCGTAAAGCAGCCGGCGCAATTTTCGTTCGTCCGGCGGGGCCAGTTCCCGAGCATCGATCCGAACTGCCCGCACTGGGCGAAGGCGAAGGCGATCACCCGCATTGCCGCGCACAAGCTGGTCGATGAATTGCCAGACGACGTGCTGTGGTACCATGCTGACTATGTCGCTCCGTCCTGGGGTCGGCGGCTGAACCGCGTCGAAAAGATCGGCGCACACATCTTCTACCGCGGCTAACATACGGTTCGGCGAACTGAGTTCCTGCAGCCCGGCGCGGCTGGAAAACTGCTCGTCGTTAATGTGGTAGCAAAGGGATTCGCACTCTGACTCTCCTCCGCCAAGACTTATCAACAGGATGAGCGCGGGGGAGCAGATATGCTGAAGATCCTGATTGTCGAAGACGACAGCCAGCTAGCATCGATGCTCAAATATCTGGTGGAGGATAATCCTCGCTACCGGGTGGTGGGCGTCGCCGAGGATCTCGCGGGTGCGCTCGAGATTGCGGAAGGGGACAGTCCCGACCTTGCGCTGGTAGACCTCCACCTTGCCCGCGGAAGCACCGGCTTCTCCGTCGCTGTCCGGCTGAACGACTACGATATCCCTTGCCTGTTCGTGAGCGGCAAGGCGCCCAGCTTCGCCATGCCGGACCTGGCGCTCGGCTGTCTGATGAAGCCGTTTACGGGCGAGGACGTCCACCGTGCCTTGGCCATGGCCGAGGACATGATGCGCGGACGCGAGACGTTGCGGCCGAAGGTGCCCGCCAACCTGCGGATGTATGAAGCGCACGAAGAGAGCGCTCCGCTGGAGCAGATCGCTTTCGTTCCGCAGCGCCGCTCGCTCAAGCGGCGGCTGGAACAGTGGATCATCGGAACCAGCCACTAGGGCGGGCTCGGCCAGGCGGTTTTCGCTTACCTTTTCAGAAACTTGGGAGCTTGCAGGGGTGATCGGCGTTCTTGGGTAGACGCGGATTAAGGACTTTCCGCTGTGTTCCTTCGGGCTTTCTCTGGCGCGGCCATCGTCGGGGCCGCTGTTTCTCGCTTTGCCCGCGCTGGGTGTGCCGCCCCGCAGTAAGCTCGGTCCAATGCCAACGACAAGGCCGACTGCCACAGCGCCGCCCCAAAGCGGCAAATACCTGCTCCACGCCCGCTTCCTTCTTCCCACATCAAGAAGTGTGACAAGCTCGGCTGCCGCGCGCATCGCCCTTGCCGGTGGCGTGACGCGATCGGCGGATCGCCCGGCCCGAGCGTAGATGCGCCTGCAGGTCCTTCTTGAGGACGCCGCGAGCCTGGACGAACAGGCTGCGATAGATCGTCTCGTGCGACACCTGGTG